>NZ_JBIWLG010000003.1:0-868566 GCF_044766085.1 Streptomyces sp. NPDC102360
GGCGCGGTGTCGGCCGCACGGGTGCCGGTGGGCGCGGTGTCGACGGGCGCGGTGTCGGCCGCACGGGTGCCGACAGGCGCAGTGCCGACGGGCGCGGTGTCGGCCGCACGGGTGCCGACAGGCGCAGTGCCGACGGGCGCGGTGTCGGCCGCACGGGTGCCGACAGGCGCAGTGCCGACGGGCGCAGTGCCGACGGCGCGGGTGCCGGCGGCCGCGGTGCCGACAGGCGCAGTGCCGACGGCGCCGGTATCGACGGACTCCGTCCCGGCATGCCGCACAAGGGTTGCGGTCGCATCACGGGCCTGTACCAGGAGGCAGATGCGGGCCGCCGCGAGCTCGGCGCCGTCCGATTGCCGGAGGCCGTCGGACGGCGCCTGCTTGAGGCCGTCCGGGTACGACTGCCCGGCGGCGCCGCGCGGGTGCGGCCGCCCCAGACCGCCGGGGTCCAGCCGCCCCAGACCGCTGGGATCCGCCCGCCCCAGACCGCCGAGGTCCGCCCACCCCAGACCGCCGAGGTCCAGCCGCCCCAGACCGCCGGGGTCCAGCCGCCCCAGACCGCTGGGATCCGCCCGCCCCAGACCGCCGGGATCCGCCCACCCCAGGTCCGCGCCCTGCCGCTGCCCCGGCGGGGAGAGCAGTTCCACCAGGCGCGTCACCGCCGCGTCGGCCTCCGGGTCCTCGCCACCGAAGTAGACGCGCGCCACGATCCCGACCGCCTCCGCCACCGCGCCGGGTTCGCGGTATCCGAGGGCCTCGGCAAGGGTGCACACCACGTGCGGGGCCACGTCATCGGCCTCGGGCCACCGGGTGGCCGCGTTCCGCAGCCGCGCCACGTCGAGGCGGGCCAGCTCGGCCTCCACCAGCGCCCGGCGCCGCGCATGCGCCGGGCCGGAGCTGAACCGGGGCACCGAGGCGCGCAACCAGGCCATGGACGCGCCCTCCTTCCCCTCGGGGGCCGCGGGCAACTCCGGCACCAGGTCCGGGTTGGCCAGCGCCGCGCGCGCGTCCTCGTAGCGGGAGATCTCATGCACGGTTCGGTTCATGCCACCGACGCTAGGCGCGTAACACTTCGGGACCGGCCGAAGCGTCCCCGCGGGCTCGCCGACGGCGCCACCGTTACGCTCGGCCGATGTACTCGACCGAGCTCTCCCGGCATGTGAACGCCCCACGTGCCGCCGTCTATCGGGCGCTCATCGACGCGGACGCGATCGCGCACTGGCGGGTGCCTGCCGGTATGACCAGTCATGTGCACGAGTTCGACGCCCGGGAGGGCGGCAGGTTCCGCGTCTCGCTCACCTACGACGCGCCGACCGAGAGCGGTAAGTCGGCGTCGCACACCGACACGTACCACGGACACTTCGCCAGGCTCGTGCCGGACGAGCAGGTGGTCGAGGTGCTCGCCTTCGAGTCCGCCGATCCCGCGCTGCGCGACACGATGACGATGACCACCACGCTCACCGACGCGGACGGCGGCACCGAGGTGCGGATGCTGCACGAGGCGATCCCCGACGCCGTGCCCGCCGACCAGAACGAGACGGGCACGCGGATGGCGCTGGAGAACCTCGCCCGGCTCGTGGAGACGGATCCGCGGTTCGGCGACGGCTGAGGTCCGGGACGCCCGCTACGGGCGCGGGTCCCGCAACGACGCGTCGAGCGCGCTCATCAGATGCGCCACGCGTCCCTTCCCCCGAGGCGCCGCGGGGTACCGGCCCAACACGTCGACCACGACGGGGGTGGCGCGCCGCCGGGCCTGCTCGACGGACCGCTCCCCCGCCTCCGGATCGCCGCCGACGGCCAGTTCCGCCACGCGGGCCGCGCAGGCGGCAGCACGCAGGATGTGGCCGACCTGGGTGGCCTTCGCGATCGGGTGCAGATACGCGGCGGAGGCGGCGTCACCCGCGGCGCGGGCGGCGAGCCGTACGGCTTCGGTGTCCGCCTCCGCGGCGGCCCGGTGCGCGTCGAGCGCGGTACCCCGCTGCAACCGGCTCCGCTTCGCGCCGCCCACGAACTCCCACGCGGCGTCGACGGCCGCGCGGGGCCGCGGGTCGTCCGGCACCGCGGTCTCGAACACGGGGAGGACCTGCTGGGCGCTCTGCGCGGCGTACCGCGCGACCGCGCGCAGCTCGTCCATGGTCAGGTCGAAGTCCCCGGTCACGGTCGTCGTCGCCATGGCCCGATCCTCTCACCGCGCCGCGTCAGGTCCACAAGCCCCGGCGGGTTCGGGCCCTTCGCCCCTGTTCGCCGCCCGGCCGCGTGGGCGACGGTATGAGGGTCGGGAGTGGAGTGTCCACGTGCACCGCAGCGCGCGCCCGCCTTCCCGAGGCCGCCCGGCGCCGTCGCGTCCGGCAGAACGCCGCCCTCCGAAAGGTTTCCCACCGATGGCCACGCGTGAAGGACGACGGTTCCGCCTGCCCCAGCGGAACCCGGACGGGCCGGCCCCCGACACCCGGCGCCGCAAGGACGAACGCACCCGTAAGCAGCGCGTCGTCCGCCGGGCCGTCTGGATCGTCGCGCTGCTCCTGGTCGCCTGTCTCGGCACGGCCGGCTGCGCATACTGGCGCCTCGACCACAACGTGTCCGGCATCGACCTGTCCAAGGTGCTGACCGACGCCGACGACTCCGGCGAGCTGAACATCCTCGTGATGGGCTCGGACTCCCGCTCCGGCGACAACGGCGACCTCGCGGGCGGCGACACCGGCGGCACCTCGCGCTCGGACACCACGGCCGTCGTGCACATCAACGAGGACCACACCAAGGCCGAGACCGTATGGATCCCTCGGGACACCCTCGTCGACATCCCCGCGTGCACCGACGGCGACGGCGACACGGTTCCCGCGCAGCAGGACGCCATGTTCAACTCGGCGTACAGCGAGGGCGGCCCGGAGTGCACGGTGAAGACCGTGGAGCAGATGTCGGGTCTCGACCTGAACCACTACGTGGAGCTCGACTTCTCCGGCTTCGTGGACTTCATCGACGACATCGGCGGTGTCACCATCACCACGAGCGAGGACATCGACGACCCCGACAGCGGCTTCGACGAGCCGGCCGGCACCCACCACCTCGACGGCGACGAGGCCCTCGCCTTCGTCCGCACCCGGCACGGTGTCGGGGACGGCTCGGACCTGGACCGCATCACCCTGGAACAGCAGATGGCCACCGCCGTCATCGACCAGGTGACGAGCCGCGACCTGGTCACCCACCCCAAGCAGGCCTACGACCTCGCGTCCGACCTGACGAAGTCCCTGACCACGGACACCGGCCTGGACTCCGTGAGCTCTCTTCTGGGCCTCGGCAAGAGCCTCACCGGCATCGGGGCGGGCGACGTCACCCAGGTGACCCTGCCGACCGAGACCGCCCCCAGCGACCCCAACCGCGTCGCCCCCAAGGACCCGGACGCGGGCCAGGTCTGGAACGCGCTCAAGAACGACCGGGCCATCCCGTCGTCGATCGTGCACGACCAGCGGGAGAACCCGGCGAACTCCTCGGCGTCGAAGTGACGCCGTGCCGGTTCACGGCTGCTGTTGACGTGTCGTCACCTGCCGCAGCATCCGCAGGAACTCCTCCCGTTCCTCCGCCGTGAGCACGTCCAGCACCTGGTCGCTCACGTCCGTGACGCCGGGCGCCAGGCGCGCCACCAGGTGACGGCCGCTCTCCGTGATGCGGGCGATCTTGCGGCGGCGATCGCGTTCGTCCTTCTCGAGGTCCAGCAGGCCACGTCGGCGCAGTCGCTCCAGGAGCGGGGCGGCGGTCGACTTGTCGAGGTGGGCGAGGGTGCCGAGCGTGCCCTGGTCCAGGTCGCCGTGCAGGTCGAGCAGGCTCAGGACGGTGAACTGCGGGCCGGTCAGATCCTGGTGGACCTGCTCGTACCAGAGGCGCGTGTGCAGCTGGTTCAGCTGGCGGGCGAGCGGCCCCAGCCCGTCGAGTGCTGCCTGGAGGGCCTCGGCGTGCTCGCTCTTGCGGGACGACGGACGGGACATCGGACGGGACCCCTCGCTTGATCAGGACGTACACGTACTTTACCGTGAGGCGGGTAGGACGTGTACGTAATAACTGTGTGTAATGTCTGCGGAGAGCGACCGTGCCGGTGCTCGCCGCAGGAAGGGGTCTGTCATGACGCAACGCGGCAGCGCGCTCAACTTCCGGGATTTCGTGGCGGAGTTGATCGAGGTGGGCGACGCGGTCGACATCCGTCAACCGGTCAGCCCCACTCTTGAAGTCGGCGCCATCACGCGACGCGTGTACGAGACGCGCGGCCCCGCCCCCTTGTTCAGCAACCTCACCGAGGGTGATCCCGGGCATCGCGTCCTCGGCGCGCCGGCAGGACTGACCGGCCGTGCGGACGGCGCGTACGGGCGGCTCGCCGCGCACTTCGGGCTCCCCCGCGAGACCACGCCGCGCGAGTTGCTCGAACGCCTCATCTCCGCGATGCACACCGATCCCCTCGAGCCGCGCGTCGTCGACGGCGGCCCCTGCAAGGAGAACGTCCTGACGGGCGAGGACATCGACCTCACCCGCTTCCCCGTGCCGTTGCTGCACGCCGAGGACGGCGGGCGGTACTTCGGGACGTACGGCTTCCATGTGGTGCGCACACCCGACGGCGAGTGGACGAGCTGGTCCGTCAGCCGCACGATGCTGCACGGGCCGCGCACACTCGTCGGTCCCGCCATGCCGCAGCAGCACCTCGGCATGATCCACCAGATGTGGCGGGAGCGGGGCGAGCCCACCCCCTGGGCGATGGTCCTCGGCGCCCCGCCCGCCGCGCTGGCGGCCGCCGGCATGCCGCTGCCCGCAGAGGTGAACGAGGACGGGTACGTGGGCGCACTCGCCGGCAGCCCCGTCGACGTCGTCAAGACCGAACTTCACGACCTGCACGTGCCCGCCAACTCCGAGATCGTCCTTGAGGGTTGGATCAGTCCGGACGAGACCGCCCCCGAGGGACCGATGGGCGAGTACCACGGGTACTCGTTCGCCGAGAGCAAGCAACAGCCCGTCTTCCACGTGGAGACCATTACCCACCGCGACGATCCCATCCTGCCGGTGTGCGTGGCGGGTCTGCCGCCGGAGGAGAACCACACCATCTGGGGCACGATGATCTCGGCGACCAGCCTGGACCTGCTGCGGTCGAGCGGGCTGCCCGTCTCCATGGCCTGGTGCTCGTACGAGGCCGCGACCTGCTGGATCGCCGTCTCGGTCGACATCGGGCGGCTGGCCGATGCGCGGATGAGCGAGCGCCAACTGGCCGACGCCGTCGCCGAGGTGCTGTTCGGCTCGCACACCGGGTGGCTGGTCCCGAAGGTGATCCTGGTCGCCGACGACATCGACGTCACCGACATCGACCAACTGGTGTGGGCGATGGCGACGCGCTACCACCCCGGCACCGGCGAGTACGTGTACCCGCAGGCCTCGGGCATCCCCATGGTGCCCTACCTCACCGCCGAGGAGGTGCGAACGGGCCGCGGCGGCAAGGCCGTCATCAGCTGCCTGCTCCCCTCCCAACTGGCCGGCACCACACCGGGGATCACCGCGTCGTTCCGGAATTCGTACCCCGAGGACGTGCGGCGGAGCGTGGTGGAGAAGTGGACGGAGTACGGATTCCTGCGCTGAGGGACTCGGCCGCGCGCGCGTACGCGTGCACCAGCGGGCGCCGGTCGTCGGCGCGCCGGGCCAGGACGAAGCGGCTGGGCGAGACGCCGTGGACGGGGCGGGTGACGACGCCACCGAGGGAGACCAGCGGCGCGTTGCCCGCCGCGAGCAGCACGACGCCCAGTTCCGCGGCGAGCGCCTCGTACGTCTCCTCGGTGCTGGCCACCTCCGCACCGATGACCGCGGGTTTCCCGCCGCGGGATTCGGTGGCGAGCCAGTAGTCCCGCAGCGGCCCGGCGCTGTCGGGCAGGGCGAGGAACGGCTCGTCGAGGAGGTCGGTGAAGTCGATGCTCCCGCGGTCGGCCAGCGGGTGCGTCTCGGCCATGGCGACCAGGCGGGGTTCCTCGGCGACCGGCACCCACCGGTAGCGCTCCTGCTCGGGGAGCGGCAGCCAGACGAACGCGACGTCGCTCGTGCCGTCGGCGAGCCCCGCGGTCGAGTCGTCCCAGGTCACCTGCCGGACCCTCAGCCTGGTGCCGGGATGCTCGGCGGTGAACCGGGAGCGGATCGCCGGCAGCATGCCACCGCGCCCCGGGCTCGTGCTCATCCCCACCACGAGGGCCGTCGCCCGCTCGGCCAGCACCTTGGCGACCGTCTCGCGGGCCGCCTCCCACTCGGCAACCATCCGCCGGGCGTGCGGCAGCAGCGCGGCACCGACCTCGGTCAGCCGGACCGCACGCCGGTCGCGCTCGAACAGCGCGGCCCCCACCTGCTTCTCCAGCATCCGGATCTGCTTGCTCAACGCGGGCTGCGAAACGTATAGCCGCTCGGCCGCACGCGTGAAGTGCAGCTCCTCGGCCACCGCGGTGAAGTACCTGAGGTCCCGCCCGTGAACGTCCATAACCATCGGCTATCACAGCAGATCTTGGACGGGCAACTGGCTTGCACCGCAAGGTGGTTCACAGCGGGGCCCCGACAGCGGCGGCTCCCCCGGATCGAGGAGCACACCATGAACAGAGTTTGGCTGGTCACGGGAGCGAGCAGCGGGTTCGGCCGGGCCATCACCGAGGCGGCGGTGGCCGCGGGCGATGTCGTGGTGGCCGCCGCGCGGCGTACCGCGCCGCTGGACGATCTGGTCGCCGCGCACCCGGACCAGGTCGAGGCGCTGGCGCTGGATGTCACCGCGATCGACGACGTGCAGGCCGCGGTCGACGGGGTGGCCGCCCGGCACGGCCGGATCGACGTGCTGGTCAACAACGCCGGGCGCGGCATGGTCGGGGCGGTCGAGGAGGCCACGGACACGGAGCTGCGGGACCTGATGGATCTGCACTTCTTCGGACCGGCCGCGCTCACCCGGGCCGTACTGCCGCACATGCGCCGCCGCGGCTCGGGCACGATCGTCCAACTCACCAGCATGGGCGGCCGGTTCGCGTTCGCCGGGGTCGGCGCCTACTGCGCCACCAAGTTCGCCCTGGAAGGGCTCTCCGAGGCACTGGCCGCCGAGGTCGCGCCGCTCGGCATCCGGGTACTGATCGTCGAGCCCGGTGCGTTCCGGACGGGCTTCGCCGGCTCCGCCGATCTGACCCCCGTATCGACGCTGGACGCGTACCAGGACACCGTGGGGCCCGTCCTGTCCGCGCTGCCGGGCGGCAGCGGCCAGGAGCCGGGCGATCCGGCGAGGGCCGCGGCCGCGATCCTGACCGCCGTGGACGCCGAGAAGCCTCCGCTGCGCCTGCCGCTCGGCAATGACGCGGTCGACGCGATCACCGCACAGCTCGACGGTACCCGGGCCGAGTTGAGCACCTGGGAGAAGCTCGCCCGCTCCACCGACTTCGACGGGTGACGCGGCGCGCCGACAGGGGCCTCAGTGCACGACGTCGAAGACGTTCTTCTGCAGCCCGTTCGCGTACGCCTCGTGCTCGACGAGCTTGAGGTGTTGTGTGTCCTTGTCGGTGGCGCTGAACAGTCGCTTGCCCGCGCCGAGCAGCAGCGGGAACACCAGCAGGTGGTAGCGGTCGATGAGGCCCGCGTCCGACAGGTTCTGGTTGAGGGTGGCGCTGCCGTGCATGATGATCGGGCCGCCCTCGGTCTCCTTCAGCGCGGCGACCTCGTCGAGCGAGCGCAGGATCGTCGTCTCACCCCAACCGGCCACCAGGTCGCCGGACTTGAGCGTGCTGGACACGACGTACTTGGGCATCGGCTTGTACGCGGCGAACTCCTCCATGCCCGGCCACACCGGGCTGAACGCCTCGTAGCTGACCCGGCCGAACAGCATCGCCGTGGCCTCGGTCTGCTCCCGGCCTTTGATCTCGAACGCCTCGGGCACGAAGTCGACGCCCTTGAACGTCCACCCGGAGTTGCGGTACCCGGGCTCGCCGCCCGGCGCCTCCATGACTCCGTCGAGGGACACGAAGGCCGTACTGATCAGCGTACGCATGTCGGATCTCCCTGGTTCTTCACTCGGTATCGGTCGGCTACGCACCAACTAACACTCTTGGACCGGCGGGCGTGGCAGAACTCATCGGTATACGGCGGGTCGCGGAGGCGAATCGGTCACCCGGGTCGCCGTCGTGTGCATGCGGCCGGACGCCGCGAAGCCCCCGCACGAACAGTGGGGCACCCTCCTCACCGTCGGTATCGATGTCGCGGGCGGCGCGCTCGACTACGCGGTCGGCGCCCCGTCCTCCGCCGCCGCTCAGGACTTCAGCCGCTTCTCGCGGCGCGTCCTCAGCGCGTCCCTGAGCAGTTCCGCGAGGTGGCGTGGGCGGCGGTCGGAGAGCTGGGTGATCTGGGTGCGGCAGCTGTAGCCGTCCGCGAGGACCACCGTGTCGTCGGCCGCCTCGCGCAGGGCCGGGAGGAGGGCCTGTTCGCCGACCGCGACCGACACGTCGTAATGGCCGTCCTCGAAGCCGAAGTTGCCGGCCAGGCCGCAGCAACCGGAGTCGAGGCGGCCGCTGTCCACGCCGACGCGGGCGAGCACCCGGTCGTCCGCCTTGCTACCGAGCGTGGCGTGCTGGTGGCAGTGGGTCTGGGTCAGGGCGGTGACGTCGTCGAGGTGGCCGAAGTCGACGTCGGGGGCGCGCTGGTCGAGGAGTTCGGCGAGGGTCACGGTCTGCTCGGCGAGGCGCTTCGCGCGCGGGTCGCCGGGGAACAGCTCCGTGGCGTCCGTGCGGAACAGGGAGGTGCAGCTGGGCTCCAGGCCGACCAGCGGCATGCCTTCCTGGAGGTAGGGGTCGACGGCCTTGAGGGTGCGGTCCAACACCCTCTTGGCCATGTCGAGTTGGCCCGTGGTGTGCCAGGTCAGGCCGCAGCACAGACGGTCGGGCGGCAGGACCACCTCGAAGCCCGCGTGTTCCAGGACGACGACGGCCGCGCGGCCCACCTCGGGGGACATGAACTCGGTGAAGGTGTCGGGCCAGAGGAGGACCTTGCCCCGGCTGCCGGGGGCCGGCGCGTTGCGGCGCTTCTTGAAGCTCGTACGGAAGCGGCGCGCGGCGAACGGCGGGACCGGGCGCTCCGGCGCGATACCGCCCGCCTTCTTAAGAAGTGCGGCCGCCTTCTTGTTGCGTGTCACCGTGTTGACGAGACGCGGCGCCAGGCCCGCCAGGTGGGACCACACCGGCAGCCAGCCGAGCGCGTAGTGGGAGGCCGGGCGGCGCTTTCCCTTGTAGTGGTGGTGCAGGAACTCCGCCTTGTAGGAGGCCATGTCGACGCCTACGGGGCAGTCGCTCTTGCAGCCCTTGCAGGACAGGCACAGGTCGAGGGCCTCGGCGGCCTCCTCGGACTGCCAGCCGTCGGTGATGACGTCGCCCTGCACCATTTCGTAGAGCACGCGTGCGCGCCCGCGCGTGGAGTCCTTCTCGTCTCCGGTGGCGCGGTAGCTGGGGCACATCACACCGCCGGACTGGGTGCGGCACTTGGCGATGCCGACGCAGCGGCGCAGCGCCTTGGACAGGTCGCCGCCGTCCTCCTCGAGGGCGAGCGTCGTCGTCAGGGAGAGCGTGGGGCGGTGGCCCGGCGTGATGCGCAGGCGTTCGTCGGCGGGACGCGGGTGGACGAGGATGCCGGGGTTCAGCCGGTTCTGCGGGTCCCAGACGGCCTTGAACTCGCCGAACGCCTCCATCGCCTGCTCGCTGTAGACGAGCGGCAGGAATTCGGCGCGGGCCTGCCCGTCGCCGTGCTCGCCGGAGAGGGTTCCTCCGTGCCGGGCGACCAGTTCGGCCGCGTCCTTCATGAACGTACGGAAGATCCGCACCCCTTCGGCCGTCTCGTGGTCGAAGTCGATGCGGATGTGCACGCAGCCTTCGCCGAAGTGGCCGTACGGGGTGCCCTGGAGGCCGTGGCTCTCCAGGAGCGCCGCCAGGTCGCGCAGGTAGTCGCCGAGGTGCTCGACGGGGACCGCGGAGTCCTCCCAGCCGGGCCACGCCTCGGAGCCGTCGGGGGCGCGGGTGGCGAGGCCCGAGCTGTCCTCGCGGATGCGCCACAGGGCGGCCTGTTCGGCGGGGCTCTGCACGAGGCGTACGTCGACGGCGCCGGTGTCCTTCAACAGGGCCTCGGCACGGGCCCGTTCGGCCTCCGGGTCGGGGGTCGCGTCCGCGTGGCCGAACTCGCACAGCAGCCAGCCGGCTCCCTCGGGGAGCATCTCCTCGGGGCGGGCGTCGGGGACGTTGCGGCGCAGCGCCGCGACCTGGTCGCCCCCGAGTCCCTCGCAGGCGATGGGTTCGTGGCGCAGGACGTGCCGTGCGGCGTCGCCCGCGGCGGGGAGGTCGGAGAAGCCGAGCGCCACGAGGGTGCGGCGGGCGGGGAGGTCGACGAGCTTGACGGCGGCCGAGACGATGACTGCGCACGTGCCTTCGGTGCCCACCATCGCCGCCGCGAGGTCGAAGCCCCTCTCCGGCAGCAGGTGTTCGAGGCTGTAGCCGGAGACCTGGCGGCGGAATCGGCCGAACTCGGTGCGGAGCATGGCCAGATGGCGGTCGCGCAGGTCGCGCAGGCGGGCGTGGATCTCGCCGGTGCGCCCTCCCTCGTCTATGACGTGCTGGAGCTCGTCGGCGTCGAGGGAGCGCAGCCGGATGCGCTCGCCGTCGTAGGTGAGGACCTCCAGTTCGACGATGTTGTCGGCGGTGCGGCCCCAGGCCACCGAGTGGGTACCGCACGCGTTGTTGCCGATCATGCCGCCGATGGTGCAGCGGGCGTGCGTGGAGGGGTCGGGGCCGAAGCGCAGGCCGTGCGGTTTGCAGGCGTCCTGGAGGCGGTCGAGTACGACGCCGGGTTCGACGCGGGCGGTGTGTGCCTCGGCGTCGATCTCGACGATCCGGTTGAGGCTGCGGGAGGTGTCGATGACGACGCCGTCGCCGACGGCCTGTCCGGCGATGGAGGTGCCCGCGCCGCGCAGGGTGACGGCGACGTCGAGTCCGTGGCACGCGGCGAGCGCCGCCGCCAACTCGTCCGTGTCGGCGGGCAGCACGACGGCCGCGGGCACCTGCCGGTACACGGAGGCGTCCTGCGCGTACTCGGCGCGCCGCCGCTTCCCGAACGCGACCTCGCCGTGCGGCACGGCGTCCCGCAGCGCGCGCTCCAGCTTCTGCAGCGTCGCCGGGTCGGGCGCGTCCGGGCGGGGCGCGGCGGATCCGGTCGTGGCGACGGGGGCGGACATGGTGGCTCCTTCGGGCGGGCGGAGTGCTGCTGCTGGAGGTGAGGGTCTCAAGATCGCTGCGGCGGGGTGGCGGAATTGCGGGATCACGGGGTGGCGGCGGCCAGGTCCGAGGGCGGTGCATCACGAACCGGTGTGTGGCGCCCGGCTCGTGACGCACAGTCCCCCGGGCGCGGCGACGACGACGGCCGGCCCGCCCGAACGCGCCCGCGCCCCGACGCGGCAGGGGCCGGCCGGGGCGCGATGCGGTGGCGGGGCGGCGCTCACACCGCACCGCAATCTGCCGGAGGCGTCAGCCGAGGACCGCCGCGACGGACTCGCGCCACAGCCGCAGGCCCTCGTCGATCTGCTCGCCGTTCACGACGAGCGGCGGGATCATCCGGACGACCTGACCCTGCGTCCCGCAGGTGAGCAGCAGCAGACCGCGCTCGGACGCGGCGGCGTGCACGCGGGCGGCGGTGGCGCCGTCCGGCTCGCCGTCGGCGGTGACGAACTCGATGCCCGCCATCAGGCCGAGGCCGCGGACGTCACCGATGCCGCCCTGGCCGCCGACCGGGTAGCTCTCGGCGACTTCGCGCAGGCCGGCGAAGAGCTGCTCGCCACGCTCGGCGGCGTTCTCGACGAGCTTCTCCTCCTGGATGACGTCGAGCGTGGCGATGGCGGCGGCACACGACACCGCGTTGCCGCCGTACGTGCCGCCCTGCGAGCCGGGCCATGCCCGCGACATCAGCTCCTTGGACGCGGCGATCGCGGACAGCGGGAAGCCGCTGGCCAGGCCCTTGGCGGTGACGATGATGTCGGGCTTGCCGTCGAAGTGGTCGTGGCCCCAGAACTTGCCCGTGCGCCCGAACCCGGTCTGCACCTCGTCGATGATCAGCAGGATGCCGTGCCGGTCGGCGCGCTCGCGCAAGCCCCGCAGGAAGGCCGTGTTCGCGGGAACGTAGCCGCCCTCGCCGAGGACCGGCTCCACGATGAACGCGGCGGTGTCGGCGGGCGTGGTGACGGTGGCGAGCAGCTGGTCCAGCTCGCGCAGCGCGAACTTGGTCGCGGTCTCCTCGTCCCAGCCGTAGTAGAAGCAGTTGGGGAACGGGGCGAGCGCGACGCCCGACATCAGCGGGCCGTATCCGGAGCGGAACTTGGTGGCCGACGTGGTCATCGACGCGGCGGCGAGCGTACGGCCGTGGAAGCCACCCTGGAAGGCGACGATGTTCGGCCGACCGGTGGCCTGCTTGGCGAGGCGCATCGCGGCCTCGACGGCCTCCGAACCAGAGTTGACGAAGAAGAGCGAGTCGAGGCCGTTCGGCAGCACCTCGCCGAGGCGCGCGCTGAGGGTTTGCAGCGGCTTGTGCATCACCGTCGTGTACTGGCCGTGGATGAGCTTGCCGACCTGCTCCTGGGCCGCGGCGACCACCTTGGGGTGGCAGTGCCCGGTGGACGTGACGCCGATGCCGGCGGTGAAGTCCAGGTGGGCGCGGCCGGTCTCGTCGTAGAGATGGACGCCCTCGCCGCGTTCGGCCAGGACGGGGGTGGCCTGCTTGAGGACGGGGGACAAGGCACTCATGGACGGCTCCTCGCTCGGTGACCGTGGTACTTCACGGATCTTCTACGGAGATCAACATCGGACTGCGTCGTAGGATTGTCAACAACCTACACTCATGCAAGCATGCAATTCCGCGGCTGTCCACGAGTGAGCCTGGCCGGGAGTTCCAAAACCACGGGAGTCGAAGTGAGTGCAGTGACCGAACAGCAGACAGACCGCGAGCGGACCGTCGTCGCGTCCGTGCCCGACGGACTGTTCATCGGCGGCAGCTGGCGCCCGGCGGCCTCCGGCGCGACCTTCGGCGTCGAGGACCCCTCGGTCGCCCGTGAGCTGCGCACCGTCGCCGACGCGGGCGCCGAGGACGCGCGCGCCGCCGCCGAGGCCGCGGCCGCCGCGCAGGAGTCCTGGGCGGCCACCGCGCCGCGCGAGCGCAGCGAGATCCTGCGCCGCGGCTACGAACTCCTCATGCAGCGCCAGGACGAGCTGGCCCTGCTGATGACACTCGAAATGGGCAAGCCCCTCTCCGAGGCGCGCGGCGAGGTGGCGTACGCCGCCGAGTTCTTCCGCTGGTTCGCCGAGGAGGCCGTCCGGATCGAGGGCGGCTACCAGGCCTCCCCCGACGGCAAGGACCGCTTCGTCGTGATGAAGCGCCCGGTCGGCCCGGTCCTGTTGATCACGCCGTGGAACTTTCCCCTCGCCATGGGCACCCGCAAGATCGGTCCGGCGATCGCGGCGGGCTGCACGATGATCATCAAGCCCGCCGAGCAGACGCCGCTGACGATGCTGAAGCTCGCCGAGATCATGACCGAGGCGGGCGTGCCCGCGGGCGTCCTGAACGTGCTGACCACGTCCCGCCCCGCCGAGGTCGTCGAGCCGCTCATGCGCGGCGGGACCATCCGCAAGCTGTCCTTCACCGGCTCCACGGCGGTGGGCCGCCTGCTCATCGAGCAGAGCGCCGAGCACGTCCTGCGCGTCTCGCTGGAGCTGGGCGGCAACGCACCGTTCATCGTGTGCGAGGACGCCGACCTCGACAAGGCCGTCGAGGGCGCGATGGCCGCCAAGATGCGCAACATCGGCGAGGCGTGCACGGCCGCGAACCGCCTGTACGTGCACGAGTCCGTCGCCGCCGAGTTCGCCGAGAAGCTCTCCGCCCGGATGGCCGCGCTCGCGGTCGGGCGCGGCACCGAGGACGGCGTCACGGTCGGCCCGTTGATCGACGAGGACGGCCGCGGCAAGGTCGAGGAGCTGGTCGCCGACGCCGTCGAGCGCGGCGCGAAGGTCCTCACCGGCGGTGACCGCGCGGAGGGCGAGGGCTACTTCTACACCCCGACCGTCCTCACCGGCGTCTCCCCCGAGTCCGCCCTGATGAGCCAGGAGATCTTCGGCCCGGTGGCCCCGATCCTCACCTTCACGGACGAGGACGAGGTCGTCGCCGCGGCCAACGACACCGAGTACGGACTGGTCTCCTACCTGTTCACAGAGAACCTTGAGCGCGCCTTCCGGCTCTCCGAGCGCCTGGAGACCGGCATGGTCGGCCTCAACAAGGGCGTCGTCTCCAACCCCGCGGCCCCCTTCGGCGGTGTCAAGGCCTCGGGCCTCGGCCGTGAGGGCGGCCGGGTCGGCATCGACGAGTTCCTGGAGACGCGCTACCTGGCGATGCCGCTCGGCTGACAGGCGGGCGCCAACCGACCTACCGTCCACGTACGTTGATCACCGACCAGACCGGAGCGACTGCACCCATGGACCGTTTCATCGAGGTCTCCCTGCCCAAGCGCGGCGTCACCGCCACCGCCAAGCTGCTCGACGACCGCGCCCCGATCACCTGCGAAGCGATCTGGAACGCCCTGCCGCTGGGCAGCGACGTCTACCACGCGAAGTACGCGCGCAACGAGATCTACACGCTCGTACCGGCCTTCGCCCCGCAGGAGCCCCCGCTGGAGAACCCGACGATCACGCCGATCCCCGGCGACCTGTGCTACTTCACTTTCTCCAACACGCAGATGAGCACGGCTTCCTACGGCTACGAGGCCGCCGCCGAGCAGCAGGGCAACCAGGCCGCGCACGCCGAGCGCGACATCGTCGTCGACCTCGCCCTCTTCTACGAGCGCAACAACCTCCTCATCAACGGCGACCAGGGCTGGGTCCCCGGCATCGTCTGGGGCACGGTCGTCGACGGCCTCGACCGGCTCGCCGAGGCCTGTCAGGACCTGTGGCGGACGGGCGCCGTCGGGGAGTCGTTGCAGTTCAAGCGGGCGGAGTGAGCGAGTAGGAGCGCGAGGGGGCGGGCCGGTCGACCGGCCCGCCCCTTCATTGTGGGTCCGAGTTACAGCGGGTCCCCGAGGAGCCCGTGCTCCGCCTCGATGCTCTCGGCCCAGTGTGCCGCCCAGTCCGGTTGCGTCCCGTCGGCGTCGGTGAACCCGTACTCCTGGTAGAGGCCCCATGTGGCCAGCGCCCGACCGGACTTGGCCATGACGCCGGGGTCGGCGGCCAGTGCGGCGACTGCCCGGCCGAGGTAGGCCGGGGTCTCGGAGTGGGCGAAGTGCGGGTCCTTGGCAACGCCGTCCCGCCAGTTCGCCTCGGTGACTCCGAAGCCCTCCAGCATGGCCTCCGAGCGCAGGAATCCCGGCGTGATGGCGACGGCCGCGATGCCATGGGGCCGGAGCTCCTCGGCCTGGGCGACGGCGAGGCGGATGACCGCGGACTTCGCCAGGTCGTAGAAGAGCGTGCCCCGGTAGCGGGCGGTGTTGCCGTCGGTGACCTCCACGACGAGGCCGCTCTTGCGGGCGACCATGAGGGGAAGCGCGTACCGGCTGGTGATGATGTGAGTGTCCACGGCCCGCCGCAGCAGTCGCAGGCCGGTGTCCAGGTCCTGCTCCCACAGGGGGTGTTCCCAGTCGGTCAACGAGTCGCCGCCCCACACGGAGTTGACCAGGATGTCGAGCCGCCCGTCCTGTTCGGCGGCGATCCTGTCGACGAGGGCCCGGACCTCTTCGGGGCGGCTGTGGTCGGTGCGGACGGGGATGCCGTGGCCGCCCGCGGCGTCGACCTGCTCGGCGGTCTGCTCGATGGTCTCCGGGCGGTCCAGGTCGGAGCGCCCCTCCTTGCTGCTGCGGCCGGTGACGTACACCGTCGCGCCCGCGGCGCCGAGTTGGACGGCGACGCCCCGTCCGCCGCCGCGCGTGGCGCCGGCGACCAGGGCCACCCTTCCGGTCAGTGAGCGTGTGTCGGTGGTCATGACTCCTCCGGATCGGTCGAGGCTGCGCCGGGTGGAAGGTGCGGGGACAGAACGACGTCGAGTTCCTGCCGCAGCCGTGCTTCAAGGCTGCCTTCGCGCTCGAGCGCCCAGGTCAGGCCCGCGCCCGCGGTGATCGCCTGGATCGTGCGGGCGAGTGCGGCGGTGTCGGTCGAGGCCCGGAGTTCGCCCGTGTCTGCCGCCTCCGTCAGCAGTTCCTCGATCAGCCCCCGCTGCGTGCGGTGAACGGCCAGCGCACGGTCGTACAGCTGGGGATCGCCGAGGTCCATGCACAGGAACGCCAGATGGTTGGCGAAACGCTCCGGTGTGGCCAGCACGGCCGCCGACTCCGCCGTCAGCGCCGACAGCGCCCCGAGCGCCGATGTGCGCGAGGTCCGCACCCGCTCGGCCCGCTCGCCCGCGCCCCTCTCTGACCGGTCGGCGAGCGCCAGGAGCAGGCCGCGCTTGGACCCGAAGCGCTGCACCAACGTTCCCGGTACGACACCGACCTCGCGCGCCACGGCCGCCAACGTGAGACCGGCGGGCCCCTCACGGCCCATGACCTCGACCGTCGCCCGCAGAATCGCCGCGTCCTCGACGCCCCGGGGACGTGCCATCTCCGCCATCCTCCATTAATAAATGCTCGTGCATTTATTAAAGCACGCGGGACCGCACGTGACGAGACTCCGGGGTGGCCGGAGCTGGCGTCGCGTCCACCGCCCCGTTCAGCGCGCCCTCCGCGTCGGCCGGCATCCTGCGCTGCACCCGGCCGAGCAGGAACAGCACCACGACCATCACGGCGGGGCAGATCGCGAAGATGCTGAACGCGCCGCCCGCCCCGAGGCCGGCATCGAGGATGACGCCGCCGAGCCAGGGGCCGAGCATGGCACCGGCCTTGGCGACCGAGGACGCCCAGCCGGCGCCGTTGGCGCGGATCTCGGTCGGGTAGAAGGTGCCCGCGATGCTGGTGATGCCGCCGTGCCCGCCGTTGACGAACATCTTGGCGCCGATGACGAACCCGACGTACACCGCAGGGGCGAGCGCGCCGCTGCCGAGCACCACCATGCAGACGACGGCGGCGAGCGGCATCCACAGGATCGTGCCCGCGCCCTTCTTGTCGACGAACCGGCTGATGAACAGCTGACCGACGGCGCCCGCGACGCTCGCCAGGGCGGCGATGGTGGCGGCGGCGCTGACGCTGAAGCCCATCTGCTCGTTGATCATCGGCGTCCAGAAGACCAGGAAGTAGATCAGCGCGGACGACAGCAGGTAGACCAGCCACAGCAGCGGGGTGATGGCGGCGAGGTGACCGCGGAAGAGCTGCGCGGGCGTGAACCGCTTCCCCGCGAACGCCTTCCCCGGGGTCTCGGCGGTGAAGCGCGTACCCGGCTCGAAGGACAGGCCCGGCTGGAAGCGGACGAGGATGCGCGCGATGCGCTCGTCGCTGCCGGGGCGGGACTTCAGCGCCAGGAACCGCACCGACTCGGGCACCAGCGTCAGCACTCCGGCGAGCGTGAGCAGGGAGCAGACACCGCCGACGACGAACACCGTGCGCCAACCGTGCTCGGGGATCAGCCAGTTGGAGACCGGTCCGCCGGCCGCCCCGCCGAGCGTGTAGCCGACCATGATGATCGCGACGGACGTCACCCGGAACCGCTTCGGCGCGAACTCGGCCGCCAGGGCCCAGGTCAGCGGAAGTACGCCGCCGAGGAACAGCCCGGAGACGAAGCGCAGCAGGAACAGGTGCCCGTACGTGTCCGCGAAGGCGAAGGCGATCATGAAGATGCCGAAGCCCGCGACGGACACCGTGATGGTGGGGCGCCGACCGAGGCGGTCCGCCAGGTAGCCCATGATCAGCGCGCCGATCATCGTGCCGAACAGCCCGACCGTGCCCAGGGTGCCCAGTTGGGTCCCGGTGAGGTCGAAGTCCTCGCGGATGTAGGTGGCGGCGAACGACAGGATCTGGAAGTCGAATCCGTCGAGGAATGTGATCACGAAGCAGACGGCGTACATCAGGATCCAGCGGCGGCTCGCGTGCTGGCGCTCGATGACCGGGGCAAGTTCCACGACGGGTGGTGAGGTTCTCGACTGGTCGCTCATCCGGACTCCTCGGGGGAAGGTGGTGCGGCGGGGTACACCGTGACGGTGCCGTGCTCGGCGTCGATGCGGACGCGGTCGCCGGTGCGGATGGCGACGAGGGGATCCCGGTCCAGATCGGTCACGGTGGGGACGCGCGTGACGACCGCGCCGAGCGCGGCCTTGCTGGTCGTCGTCACGAAGATCATGCCGAGGGGGGCGGTGCCGGCGAGACGGGTGGCCTGGAAGAAGCCCGACCAGCCCGAGGATCCCTTGGCGCCGGGGAACACGAGGATCTTCCCGGCGAACGACACTCCGTACAGGGCGTGCCGGCGTTCGATCACGACGCCGCGAGCCGGGTCGATGCCGCCCCAGCCGGAGATCGTCTCGGGCGACACCAGGGCCTCGCCCTCCACGACGCCGGGGACGACGGTCCTGCCGTGCAGGACGATGCTCGGGCCGCTCATCGCAGCTCTCCCTTCCAGGTGCCGGTGACGGCGGCGTCGACGCAGTCGGCGAGCGTGCCGAACCAGGCCTCGATGCCGAGGATCGCGGGCAGGTAGTGGGCCTGCTTCGCCGAGTCGGTGGCGAAGACGCGGGTGCCGGGAGGCGCCGAACGGGACATGGCGGGGCAGGAGTCGGTCAGGACGCGGGCGCCCGCTCGCTCGATGGTCGCCGTCCAGCCGTTGCGGTCGGCGACGGTGCGCAGGGCGCGCGGCACCATCAGCCACAGCTGGGTCCCGGAGTTGAGCCGTCGCCCCTCCAACAGCCTGGCGGTGTCGCGCACTTGGTCGAGTGAGGCGTGCGGGCAGCCGAGGAGGACGAAGTCCACGTCGGTACTGTCGCCCTGGGAGTTGAGGTCCTCGTAGACGGCGCGGCGCTCACGCTCCCCGTACGGCACGGCCTCGGGGGCGGCCCTCCCCCCGAAGGCGGTCCGGAGGTCCGGGGCTTCGGGGGTGATACCGGGGATGTGGTAGATCTCGACGCCACCGGAGGACGCGGCGGCCGCTCCGAAGTGCTTGAGGTCGAGCAGGTCGGGGTGGGCCAACTCGCCGGTGACGACGGGCCGTTCCTCCTGGACGAGGCCACCCGCGAAGTAGCCGAGCATGCCCCAGTCAAGTGGTCCGGCGATCGGGGTGCGGGCGTCGATGTGGTGGGTGCCGTGCCGGTTCTCGGGGCGGTGGTTGCCCCAGCAGGGGATGCGTCCGGTGAGCGATGCGGCGCCGGTGGAGGCGGTGCCCTCGCAGTTGGTGCGGGCGCCGAGCACGGAGTTGGCGTAGACGACCGCGGAGGACTCCATCCAGGCCACGTGTTCGCCGCGTACGGGGATGTTGCCGACCTGGTACGGCGTGCAGGTGGCGAGGATGCTGACGCCCTTGCGGCTGTAGAAGGCCTCGGCGTCCGACTGGAGTTCGACGAGCTCCTTCGGGTAGGGCGCGATGCCCTGGGCGTCGGGGCCGAAGCTCTGCTGGAGCTGGCAGGTGGGCACCTTCATGTCGGGGACGGCGAAGTCTCCGTCGCTGTCGAGGTTGAGCACGGCGAAGGCCTTGTTCCAGCCGCCCTCCTCGACGAGGCGGGTCTTGGCGGGTGAGGGCTGGGTCATGGTGCCGGCGACGTTGCGCACGTCGCACAACTTCTCGGCGTCCAGGGCCTGTCCGTAGCGGACCAGGAGGTCCATGGCGGCCGCGGCGGCGGGGCCTTCGGCGCCGTCGAGCAGGGCCTTGTCGGTGTCGTTGAGCTTCACGCGCGCGTGCTTCCTTCCTTGAGTTCCTCGGTGGTGACCGCGCCCTGCTGCAGGGGCCGCACCGTGCGGCGGTAGACGGACAGCCAGCCGCGCCCGCCGTCCGCGTACGCGGTGAGGGGGGTTCGGGTGGCCAACTCCTCGTCCGGTACGAGGAGGTCGGCGCGGCGGGTGGTGAGGTCGACGGAGATCGTGTCGCCGTCGCGGACCAGGGCCAGCGGGCCGCCCGCCGCGGCTTCCGGGGACACTTCGCCGACGACGATGCCCTTGTTGACGAGGCCGGAGAGCTGCCCGTCGGTGACGACGGCGACCTTGCCCGTGAGCCCTGCACCGTCGAGCGCGAAGACGGGCCGGGAGGCCATGCCCATGCCGGGGGTGCCGGTGGGCCCGAGGCCCCGCAGGACGAGCACCTGGCCCGGTTGCACGTCGCCGGCCTTCAGCCCGTCGAGCGCGTCCTGCGGCGAGTCGTACACCTTGGCGGGTCCGGTGAAGGACGGTGGGCGTTCCTCGTCGACGGCGAGTTTGACGATGCCGGTGGCCGGCGCGAGCGAGCCACGGACCAGGACGATCGTGGGGCGGCGGCCGTGCGGCCGGTCGAGCGGGCGGATCACCTCGGGGTCGGCGGGGCTGCGGCCGTCGAGGTCCTTGCCGAGGGTGCGTCCGGTGACGGTGCGGGCGCCGGTGTGCAGCAGGTCCCGCAGCTGCCACAGCAGCCCGGCCGCGCCGCCCGCCGCCTCGAACTCCTCGATGGAAACAGGGCCGTTGGGCCGCACGGCGGCGAGCAGCGGCACGCGGTCGGCGAGGCGCTCGTACAGTGCGTACACGTCGACGCCGTTCCCCGTCTCCTCGGCGACCGCCTGAAGGTGTTTGACGGAGTTGATGGAGGCGCTGACGGAGAGCATGGCGGTGACCGCGTTCTCGAAGGCCTCCGGGGTGAGCAGGGCGCGCGGCCGGAGGTCCTGCCGTACGAGGTCGACGATCCGGTGGCCCGCTGCCCGCACGTCGTCCCACATCTTGGGGCTGTTGGCGAGCACGGGCGTGGAGCCGGGCAGTGCCATGCCGAGGGCTTCGCAGGCGATGTGCATGGAGTTGGCGGTGCCCATTCCGGCGCAGACGCCCGGCCCGGCCACGGCGTTCTCGCTCATGCCGGTCAGCTCGTCGAGGGTGATGCGGCCCTGGGCGTGGTGTCCGGCGCCGAGGAAGACGTCCTCGATGTCGCAGTGGCGTCCGGCGAAGGTGCCGCAGGGCTGGTAGCCGCAGCCGACGACGACGGTCGGCAGGTCGAGCCTGGCAGCCGCCATCAGCTGGCCGGGGGCGGTCTTGTCGCAGGAGGCGAGGGTGAGCATGCCGTCGAGCTGGGCGCCCTCGACGGCCGCTTCGATGTCGTGGCTGATGAGGTCGCGGGCGGAGAGGATGTAGCCGCCGCGGCCGCCCGCGCTGTGGATGAAGTCGCTGGGGGCGACGGTGCGGATCTCGAAGCCGATGCCGCCCGCATCAGCGATGGCCTCCTTGGCGGCCGCGGCGATGTCGTCGAGATGGCTGTAGCACGTGGCCAGCTGGGACGAGGAGTTGACGATGGCGATCTTCGGCTTGGCCATGTCCTCGTCGGTGAGGCCGAGGGCGCGCCACTGGGCTCTGCGGACGGCCCATGGGGAGGTTCCTACGGTGTAGTTGCTGCGGAGGTCGGTCACGGGCGGGCTCCCTCAGTCGTCGACGTTGGCGGCAAGGCGGGTGCGGAGTTCCGCGAGGTCGATCGCGTGCACGCTGCCCTCGGGTCCTGCGAGGTCCAGGGCGTGCGCGGCGCCCTGCCCCATGGCGGCGCAGGGCCCCATGACGCGGACGCTGGACAGCGCGGCGGCGTCGCCGTCGGCGCAGCGTCCGGCGGCGGCGAGGTTGTCGCAGTCGGGCGAGAGCAGGGCGCGCAGCGGCACGTAGTGGACGTGGTCGGGGCCGAAGGTCTCCCAGACGTAGCCGTCTGCACGGTCGTGGAGTTCGACGGGCCAGGCGGTGCGGGCGACGGCGTCGTCGAAGCGGGTCCCGGCCCGGACCTCTTCCAGGGACAGTTGGTGAACGCCCTTGATCCAGCGGGTCTGCCGCCGCCCCGGGAAGCCGTACGAGCGGACCTTCGCCTCGCCGAACGCCTTGGGGAACTCCGCGCGCAGGAACTCCACCACCCGGTCGGCCTGTTCGCGCCCGTCGAGCTGGGCGGACGACGCCTCGACCGGGTCGAGCGGGGCCGGGACGTGGGTCATGTTGAGCACGGCGGTGCCCCGGCCGGGGAAGAAGAACGCGAGTCCGTCGCGGCGGATCAGGCCCCACTCGGCGGCCTGGCCGTGGACGCGCTCGGCGAGTTCCTCGCGGCCCGGCTTGTGCTCCTCGTCCAAGTGCTCCAGGACGATCTGCTGCGATCCGTAGATCGTCCGCTCCGGCACCCGGCAGGGCAGCCCGGCCTCCCAGGCGAGTGCCGCGTCACCGGAGGCATCGACGAAGCCGGGGGCGGTGACCCGTACGGGGCCGTAACGGGTCGCGAAGGACGCCGAGTTGATGCGGCGGCCGTCGCGCTCGACGTCCGTGAGCGAGGCGCCGAGGACGACGCGGACGCCGAGTTCGCGGATGCGCCGCTCCACCCACCGGCCGAGGGCCACCTCGTCGTAGCTGACGGTCATGGTGTGGCTGCGGTTGTGGTGCAGATCGCCGGATGCGCCCAGGTCGGCGAGGATCCCGTCGAAGATGCCGTGGGTGAGCTGCCGGTAGTCCGGCCCGTTGCCGTACACCCCGCAGAACAGGCCGATCAGCGAGTTCACCATCTGGCCTCCGAGCACGGGCAGGCTATCGACGAGGACGACGTCACGGCCGATCCTGGCGCTCTCGATGGCGGCCGAGACACCGGCGACGCCCGCCCCGACCACGCAGACGTCGGCGTCGAGTTCATGGCGTACGGGTCCCGCGGGCTTGGTGACGGTGCGGACCTTCAGCTCGGTCAGGGCATGGGGCATGGAGGTCTCCAGGTACGGGGATGCCGCGAAAGGGTGCGGCTCTTACGGCTCTTGCGCACCGTAGGGAGACCCCGCCGCCCGTGGGAACGCCCAGGTCAATAGAGCGTTCGACTGGCCACCATCAACGGCGGTTATGGTGCGAGCCCGGCCGCCGCCCGAGTCACCAGGTCACGCAGCCAGGTGTGCGCCGGATCCTCGTCGTGGCTCGCGTCCCACCACAGGTGCTCGTCCAGCGGGTCGAGCGGGACCGGGCAGTCGAGCGTGCGCAGTCCGTGCGCGGAGGTCAGGGGCGCGGCGAGCCGCTCGGGCACGAGCGCCACCCGCCGGGTGCCGGCGACGAAGTCGGGCACCGCCCGGTAGCTCTCCACCCGTACGGCGATCCGGGGCCGGATGCCGAGCGCGCTCAGTTGCCGGGTCGCCGGGGCGGCGGACGGGTAGCCGTCGTCGCGGTGGTAGGGCACGACCCACGGCTGCCGTGCGAGGTCCTCGATGCCGAACGACGTTGTCGCGCACAGCGGGTTGGCCGCCGAGACGAGGCAGACCCAGCGGTCGGTGAACAGGGGTGCGGACGCCACTCCTGGTGTGCGGAAGTGGCCCAGCGGCGGTGAGACCATGCCGTCGACGAGCCGGATCGTCTCCCCGGCGCCGCTGCCGAGGGTCTCCCTGACGAGTTGCAGGTGCAGCGCCGCGTGGGGTGCCTCGCGGTCGAAGAGGCGGGACAGCTCGGGCCCGAGGACGGTCGCCGGATAGTCGGCCATGAGCAGCGTGAACTCCCGCTCCGTGGCGGCCGGATCGAAGGCCCGGCCCGTCGCGAAGAGCCGTTCGGCCGCCGCGCACACCGCCTCCGTCTGCCCGGCCAACTGCGCGGCGAGCGGCGACAGTACGTAGGCGCCCTGGACCCGCACGAGGAGCTCGTCCCCGAAGTGCCGGCGCAGCCGGGACAGCGTGGCGCTGACGGCCGGCTGGGTGACACCGAGGTGGCGGGCGGCGCGCGTGACGTTGCGCTCACGCAGCAGCGCGCGAAGTGTCACCAGCAGATTGAGGTCGAGGTTGGCGAGGTGTGCGGGGACGGACTGGCGGTGGGTCATGGACGCCGCATTGTGCCGTGGCCGGACCGGTTCGTCAGCAGGACTTCCGCCGGGCGGAAGAGATTTCGGGGCCGATGCGGGTGTCCCGGCGAACCGGAACCTCGGCGTATTACTTTCCCGTCACATCTACTGCGCGTGTGGGTGCGGTGACCCGTGGTGTACGTAGCCTCCGGCCAACTGTTCCCGATCTTCAGGAGGTTGGACGCTCGTGGCCTTCACACGCCGTACGTTCGTCAAACGGAGCGGACTCGTCGCCGCCGGGACCGCGCTGGCCGGGACGGGTGGCGCGGTCGTCGCCGAGCCGAGTGCCGCGGCCGTCGGGAGCGGTGCGGCGGTCACGGTGACCGGGATGACCAACGGGTCCGCCGCGCTCTCGCCGGACGGTGCCACCGTCGTGTTCGACCTCCTGAACACGCTGTGGACCGTGTCCGCCAAGGGCGGTGAGGCCGAGCGGCTCACGGGTGGCGCGCTGGAGGCCGTCGAGCCGGACTACTCGCCGGACGGGCGGCACGTGGTGTTCTCCGCGTACACCGAAGGCAACTTTCACCTGTGGGTCGTCGGCGCGGACGGCCGCGGCCTGCGCCGGCTCACCCACGGCACCGACGACCACCGCGAGCCCCGCTGGTCCCCCGACGGCACCCGCATCGCCTGCGCCGTCGAGACCGGCAGCCGCTACGCCGTCCATGTCCTGTCGGCCGACGGCCGCGAGCGCACGGTGTGGACCGAGGGCAACTCGCAAGAGGCGCAACCCGCTTGGGCACCCGACGGCGAGGCCATCGTGTTCACGTCCGGCACCAACAGCGCGCCGCGGACCGTCGAGCGGGTCGGGGCCGACGGTGGCCGCAAGGTCCTCGCGGAGGTGGACTCCGGATTCGTCGCAGGCCCCTCCCTCTCCCCCGACGGCGACCGACTGGCCTACGTACACCTGACGAGCACCGGCACGTTCGTGGTCGTCGACGGCAAGGTCGTCTCCGACGCGGAGGAGGACGTCTTCCCGCTGCCGGTGCGCTGGACCGGGAAGGACGAGCTGCTGTACACGGCGGACGGAAAGATCCGCCGCCGGGCGCTCGGCCCCGGGAAGGCCGAGGACATTCCGTTCCGGGCCTCCGTCCACGTACCCGCCGTCGAGGAACGCCCCTCGGCGAGGGACTTCGACTCCACGGCCGCCCGTCCGGTGCGCGGCATCGTCGGGCCCGAACTCTCCCCGGACGGCGGGCGCGTGGCGTTCGCGGCGCTCGGTGACATCTGGGTGCTGCGCCGCGGCGGCCGGCCCGAGGCCCTCGTCTCCGACGGGCACCACAACACCTCGCCGACGTGGTCCCCCGACGGCGACTCGATCGTGTACGTCAGTGACCGCTCCGGCACGCAGGAGCTGTGGCTGCGCACCCTCGCGGACGACGACGCCCGCCGGCTCACGGACGTGGGCGGCGCGACGCTGCCCGCGTTCAGCCACGACGGTGCGGCAGTCGCCTTCGTCGCCGCGTCCAGTGTGCACACGATCAACGTGTCAAGTGGCACTGTGCGCAAGGTCGTCGGCCCGCTGAACGCACCCGGCCGTCCCGCCTTCACCGCCGACGGCACACACCTCTCGCTGGCCGCGCTCGCGCCCGTCACCCCGCGCTTCCGGGAGGGGCACAACCGCATCCTGACCGTCGAACTCGCCACCGGCGAGACCCACTACAGCAACCCGGTGCCGGGTTCCTCGCTGGCCAACCGGGAGTACGCGGGCCCGGTGTACTCCCCTGACGGCAAGCTGATGGCGTGCGTCGTCGACGGCACGCTGCGCGTGGTGCCGGTGGACAAGGCCGGGGCGCCCTCCGGTACGGCCCGCACGGTCAACGGCGACAGCGCCGACTTCCCCTCCTTCAGCGGCGATGCACGCTCGCTGCTCTACCTCTCGGCCGCCCGGCTGCGGATCGCGGACGCGCGCGGCGGACGGGCCACCACCGTGCCCACAGGCCTGACGTGGCGTCCGGCCAAGCCGACCGGGCGCACCGTGGTGCGGGCGGGTGCGCTCTGGGACGGCACCGGCAACCGGCTCCGCCGCGACGTCGACATCGTCCTCGAAGGCGGCCGCATCGCCGCGATCTCGGCGCGTGGCGCGACGACCGTGCAAAGCGGTGACCGGGTGGTGGACGCGGGCGGGCTGACCGCCATCCCCGGCATGGTCGCCGCGCACGAGCACGGTCCGTGGGAGCTGGACGCCACCTCCCGGCTGTGGCTGGCGTTCGGCATCACGTCGGTGCGTTCGCCGGGCAGCGGCCACTACCACCTGGTGGAGGCGAAGGAGGCCGTGGAGTCCGGGCGTCGGGTGGGCCCGCGGGTGTTCACGGCCGGGGAGTTGATCGACGGCTCGCGGGTGTACTACTCGTCCGCGCGGCCCGTCACCGACCGCGAGCAGCTGCGCCGCGAGCTGGACAAGCACGAGGCGCTCGGGCACGACCTCGTCAAGACGTACGTCCGGCTGCCGTACGACATGCAGGCCGCGGCCGTCGAGGGCGGCCACCGGCTCGGCCTGCGCGCCACCTCGCACTATCTGTTCGGTCCGCTGGTGCGCGGCGCCGACGGCGTCGAGCACCTGGGCGGCACCAGCCGTTACGGCCGCCGCCAGAAGGAGACCCACCTCGGACACTCCTACGACGACGTCACCGCCCCACTGATCGCGTCCGGCATGGGCCTCACCCCGACGTTCGGCCTGTCCGGGCTCGGCCTGCCGGAAGTGCGGGCAGCGCTCTACCGATACGCGGAGTGGGCCCTGGACGATCCGCGGCTGACGGCTCTGCTGCCTCCTGAGACGTACGCGGAGTTCCGCGACGGCGTGCGCGCGGCACGCGCCGAGGAGCCCACCGCCGAGCTGGGCTTCGTCGCCCGGCACGGGGCGACGGTGCGGCGCCTGATCGAGGCGGGGGCGCACGTTCACGTCGGCACGGACAGCCCGCTGGTCCCTCCGGCGATCTACTACCACCTCAACGTGCAGACGATGGTCCGCCACGGGGTCTCCCCGGCCGACGCGCTGCGCTCGGCGACCGTCGAGGGCGCGCGCACGCTCGGCATGACGCGGCACCTGGGCACCGTTGAGGAGGGCAAGCTGGCCGACCTGGTGCTGGTGGAGGGCGATCCGCTCAAGGACGTCACTGCCGCCGCGGCGGTGCGCACCGTCATCGCGGGAGGTGTCGTGCACAAGGTGTCCGACCTGGTGGCGGACGCGACCGCGACCACCAAAGCGAACGCCTCCGGCACCCGCCCGTCGGTGCACACCGCGTCGGCGACGGACGTTCCGCAGGGCCCTGCCCTCGAACGGCACTGGTGGCACAGGCCGGAGCACGCGGTGAGCAGCTGCTGCTGACCCGACCTCCGCGAACTCCCTTACGCAGGACGCGACATCCGGTCAGCAGTCGAAGACCGACCAGCAGATGTCGTTGCGCAGCCTCTGGTCGTCCAGAACGAGTTCGCGAATGGCGTCCGGGAGCGCGGCCCGCTGTCGGCGGCACTCGGCCCGGCCCGCCTCCTCGGCCTCGTCCTTGGGTGCCGCCGCACGCACGGCCTTGATCGCGTACGCCGCCGCGCCCAGCTCATGCGCGGCGACGTGCGCGACCACCGCCGCCTGGCCCGCCGCGAAGGCGGCGTGCCGGGCCGCGCCGCTCAGCACGCGCGCCGCGGCCATGGCATGACCGCCCGCCGAGCGGGAGTCGGACATCCGGATCTCGCCGCGCGCCCACGCCCGCACCTGCTCGACCGCCTCACGAGGACGCCGGTCGGCGGGTTCCACCGCCTCGAACAGCGGCAGCACGGCCTCGGCGCAGTCGGCCGCCCACAGGGCCAGGAGGTGATGGTCGTCGTCCGTGAGCGTCCCCCCGCGGCGCAGCGTGATGAAGCGGGGGTCGCGGATCTTGGGCAGGATCACGGGGCAACGTTACGACGCCGGTGCGCGGCAGGACCGGCCGGTGCGCAGGTTCTTCGTCGCTCCGGCGATGACGGAGTCGAGGCGGTCCCGGGTGTCGGCGAGTTCGGCGATCTTGTGGTCGACGCGGTCCCGCTCGGCCGAAAGGCGCTTGAGCAGTTCGGGGGTGGCGTCACCGTCGACGACGCACGGCAGGAGTTCGACGATGGTGCGGCTCGACAGGCCGGCGGCGTAGAGCTGCTGGATCAGTCGGACCCGGTCGACCGCGTCCCGCCCGTACAGCCGTTGCCCACTGGGGCTGCGCTCCGCGGCGAGCAGTTCGTTCTCTTCGTAGTAGCGCAGCGCCCGGACGCTGACGCCGGTCCTGGTGGCGAGCTCTCCGATACGCACCGTGTGCCTCCCTGGCCGGTCCGACGCCAGGCCTTGCCTCTGACGTCGACGTCAGGTTTTAGCGTACGCGCATGGACACCTTGAACGCCTTGGACACCTCGCGTTTCTCCGGCACCGCGCCCTGCCGCATCGTCTCCGTCAAGCCGATCGTGCTGCCGGCGCCGCATCACGACGGTGGGCTGCGCGTACGCGTCACCGCGCCGGTGAGCGGACGGGACCTGCCTGTCGTACTCCTCTCGCACGGCTTCGGCTCGTCGCTGGAGGGCTACGGTCCGCTGGCCGACCACTGGGCCGCGCACGGCTTCGTCATCGTCCAGCCCACTCATCTCGACTCCCGGACGCTCGGCCTCGCGGCGGACGATCGGCGCGGGCCCCGCATATGGCGGCACCGCGTCGAGGACATGCGGATCGCGCTCGACCACCTGGAGGTGCTCGAAGCCGCCGTTCCCGGTCTGCGCGGACGCGTGGACCGGGAACGTATCGCCGTGGCCGGGCACTCCTTCGGCGGGCAGACGGCAGGCATGCTGCTCGGGCTGCGGGTCGGCGATCCGGACACCGGGGTGGCGGAGGACCTGTCCGATCCACGCGTCCGGGCGGGCGTACTGCTGGCCACGGCGGGGAGCGGCGGCGACTCCCTGACGCCTTACGCGGCGGAGAACCTCCCCTGGCTGCGGCATCCCGACTTCACGCTGATGTCCGCTCCCGCGCTGGTCGTCGCGGGAGACAAGGACGAGCTGCCGATGACCGTCCGGGGCGCGGAGTGGACGACGGACCCGTACAGGCTCGGCCCGGGCGACAAGAGTCTGCTCACGCTGTTCGGGGCCGAGCACTTCCTCGGCGGCATCTCCGGGTACGGGGCCGCGGAGACGACCGACGAGAACCCGCCGCACGTCGCCCTGGTCCAGGACGTCACGACGGCCTATCTGCGCGACGCGCTCGGCCTCGGTGGATCCGGCTGGACGGCGGTCCGGTCCGAACTCGCGGAGGGAACACACCCGTTGGGCCGCCTGGAGTCCAAGGGTGCGTCGGGCGTGCCGTCCTGACGGTGCGGGTCAGGACACGACGTCGCGGGCGGTGGGGCGTCGCTCACGTGTATGGCTCGCAACTCCCTGGCGGCAGTGGCCCGTCAGCCGACCGGCGCCGTGTCCACCACCCCGGACCCGCGCAGCGCGGCGTGCAGCACCGCCGACGCGCGCAGCACCAGCTCGTCGCCGTGGCGCGCGGCGACCAGCTGCGCGCCCACCGGCAGGCCCGCGCTCGTGACGCCGCAGGGCACCGTGGAGGCGGGCTGCTGCGTGAGGTTGAAGGGATACGTGAAGGGGGTCCAGCCCGTCCACCGCTTGTGTCCGCTACCGGCCGGCACCTCGACGCCCGCCTCGAACGCGGCGATCGGCACGGCGGGCGTGAGCAGCAGGTCGTACGTCTCGTGGAAGCGCCCCATGCGCACGCCGAGCGCCATGCGCGTGTCGACGGCGCTCAGGTAGTCGAGCGCGCTCTTCGCGGCGCCCTCTCGGCACGCCTCCTGGAGCCCGGCGTCCAGCTGGGCGAACTGCTCGGCGCCCAGGTGCTCGACGACCTTCGCCGCACCGGAGAACCACAGCGTGTGGTACGCCTCCACGGGGTCGGTGAAGCCGGGGTCGGCCTCTTCGACGTCGGCTCCGAGGTCGGCCAGGAGCCGGGCGACGGCGGCGACGCGCTCGGCGACCTGCGGGTCCACGGGGGCGTTCGCGAGGGTCGGCGCGTAGGCGATGCGCAGTCCGCGCAGCGAGCCGTCGGCGAGGGCCTCGATGACGGCTCCCCGGTAGCCGCCGCGCGGCGCTTCGAGGGCCGACCAGTCGCGGCTGTCGAAGCCCGTGACGACGTCCATCAGGAGGGCGGCGTCCTCCACGGTGCGGCTCATGGGGCCCGCGTGCGCCAGCGTGCCGAAAGGACTGGCCGGGTAGAGCGGGATCCGCCCGTACGTGGGCTTCATGCCGAAGATGCCGCAGAACGCGGCCGGGATCCGCACGGAGCCGCCGCCATCGGTGCCGATGGACAGCGGGGCCATGCCCGCGGCGACGGCCGACGCGCTGCCGCCCGACGATCCGCCGGCCGTGGTCGACGGGTCCCACGGATTGCGGGTCACACCGGTCAGCGGGTTGTCGGTGACGCCCTTCCAGCCGAACTCCGGCGTCGTCGTCTTGCCGACGAACACGGCGCCCTGGTCCCGCATCCGGGCAACGCAGGGCGCGTCCTCGTCCCACTCGCGGTCGGGCGAGATGCTCAGCGAGCCGCGCAGCGTGGGGTGGCCCTTGGTGAGCATCAGATCCTTGATGGACGTGGGCACGCCGTCGAGGAGGCCGAGGGGCTCACCGCGCCGGCGCCGCTCCTCGCTCGCCCGCGCCTGGGCGAGCGCCTCGTCCCGGTCGACCAGGCAGAACGCGTTGAGCCTGCTGTCGACGGACTCGATGCGGTCGAGCACGGAGACCGTGGCCTCCACCGGTGACAGGTCGCCGCTCTCGTAGGCGGCGAGCAGTTCGGTGGCGGTCAGCGCGTAGGGCTCCTGGGGGGCCGGGGTGCTCGCTCCGGCCGTGGCGGTCGCGCTGGTCGCACTCGTCGTGCTGGTCATCGGGAGCCCTCCTCTGCTGCGGCCCGCGGGGCGTCCGCGACCGGTACGTAACCCAGTTCCTTGTCCACGACGTTGCGCAACGGGCGGCCCGCGCGCCACCGCGTGAAGTTGTCGGCGAAGACCTCGGCGAGATCGTCGAGCCAGGTGTCGGTGTCGGCCGACATGTGCGGGGAGACCAGCAGGTTCGGGGCCTCCCACAGCGGGTTGTCGGCGGGCAGCGGTTCCTCCCGGAACACGTCCAGCGCCGCGCCGCCCAGCTGACCTTCATCGAGGGCCGCGAGGAGGTCCTTCTCGACGACCATGGGGCCACGCCCCACGTTGACGAAGCGGGCGCCGCGCTTCATGCGGCCGAACGTGGCGGCGTCGAACAGATCCTGCGTCTGCTCGGTGAGCGGCGCCGCGCAGACCACCCAGTCGGCGCGCGCGAGCAGCGCGTCGAGCTCGTCGAAGGCGTGCACCGTGCCGACCTCGGGGTCGCCCTCCCTGCGGGTGCGTCCGACCAGGCCGGTGTCGATGCCGAGCGCCCGCAGGGTGCGGACGACGGCCCGGCCGATGGGCCCGCCGCCGAGCACGACGGCGCGGGTCCCCCAGACCCGCTGGGTGACCCGGTGCCGCCAGACGTGGTCGCGCTGGCGGTCGTAGGTGCCGGCGAAGTCCTTCGCGAGGGCGATGATCTGGCCCGCGACGTACTCGGCGATGGGCTGTTCGAAGACGCCGCGCGAATTGGTCAGGATCGCGTCGGAGTCGCGCAGGGCCGGGAACATCAGCCGGTCGACACCGGCGCTCGCGGTGTGCACCCAGCGCGGTCCGCCCCGTTCGGGCCAGGCGCCGGGCAGCGCCTCGGTGCCGAACTCCCACACCAACAGCGCGTCGGCGTGCGGCAGTTCCGCGGCGAGACGGTCCTCGCGGATGCAGACGAGCTCGGCGTGGGCGGCCACCTCCTCCAGGCCGGTCGGCCGGTGGTCGGCGAGCACCAGAACGCGGGCTTTCTCGGTCTTCGGCACGGCGGTCCTTCGGGTCGCGCGACGGATGCGGCGACGGTTGGAGCGGACGGTATGCGAGGTGCGGTTCGAGGGTTGACCATGGAGAAACGAAGCCCCCGTGGGGGCTGGGGAAGGGCCATCCCCTGGGCTGATTTCCCCGGCTCTTTACCGAGGCTTTCATCACGACGAACGAGCCACCCCCCGTAGGGGATTGACACGCTAAGCAGCCGATCTTTACGTTGTCAACAATCTACAGGCGAACCGCGGACCCACTCCCCTACCCGTGGCCCACCCGGCAAAACAACCCTCCCCTCCGCACCACCTGCCATCACACGTCCACCTCAGGCGTACGACAGAACCCCGTACGCGTGCAGCCACGAAGGGGCACTGCATTGGACATCACGACCTTCGGCGGACCCGTCCCGCAGCGCGGCATCGGCGTAGTCGCCCCGTTCGACTTCGCGCTCGACCGCGAACTGTGGCGTTGGACCCCCGAGGAGATCTCCCTCCACCTGACCCGCACCCCGTACGTTCCCGTGGAGGTCAGCGTGGACATGGCTCGCTTGATCAGCGAGCACGAAACCCTGCACAACGCCGTCATGGCGCTGGACGCCGTACAGCCCGCGTCCTTCGCCTACGCCTGCACATCCGGCAGCTTCGTCGGCGGCACCGCGCACGAACGCGCGATGTGCGTGTCCATGAGCGGAGCGGGCCGTGGCGCGCCGTCCGTGACCACGTCCGGGGCGCTCCTCGATGCCCTCGGCGAGCTGGGGGCGCGCCGGGTCAGCGTCATCACGCCGTACACGGCGTCCCTGACCGACTCGCTCGCCGACTTCATGGGCGAGGCGGGCGTGGAGGTGGTCGGGCGCCAGTACATGGGCCTGACCGGGGAGATCTGGAAGGTCGGCTACCGCAACGTGGTGGAACTGGCCCGCTCGGCGGACCTCACGCACGCGGACTGCCTCTTCATCAGCTGCACCAACCTGGCGACGTACGACGTGATCCCCCAGTTGGAGGCGGAGCTCAGGATCCCGGTGATCTCCGCGAACCAGGTCACGATGTGGGCCGCGCTGCGCCACGCGGGAGCCGGCGCGGCGGGTGACTACCAGTCGCTGATCGACCCGGCGGCGCGCGCGGCACTCGCGCCGTACCGCGGGCGGGGCGGTACTCCCGCGCCGCCCGCGGCCGCGGCGGCCGTCGTGCGGGAGGCCGCCGCCGACTGGGAGCAGATCGCCGCGCCCGAGGCGACGGCGGCCGCTCCCCCGGACGAGCCGACCGTGGACCTCGATCTCGGCTGAGCCCTGAGCTACTGAGCAGCGCCACACCGTGGCGCTGCCGCTCTTCACACTGTCAACAATCTACATTCGACCGGATTCCCGGTACACTGCCTGCACGAAAGGACGTCAGACGTATGAGCGAGAAGACCACCCGAGTCGGGTTCCTGTACCCCGGATACTCCGCAGAGGACGACTACCCGCGCCTCGAGCGGATGATCGGCGGTGGCGCCCGGCTCACGCTCGTCCACACGGACATCGGCGTGGACGCGCACCGGGTGGACGACCTCCTGGAGATGGGTTCCACGCACCGTCTCAAGGCGGCGCTCGGTGAGCTGCTCGCCCAGCCGCAGGACGTGGTGATCTGGGCGTGCACCAGCGCCAGCTTCATCTTCGGCCCCGACGGCGCCCGCAAGCAGGTCGCCGAACTCGCCGAGGCGGCGGGCCTTCCGGTCGAGCGGGCCTCCTCGACGTCCTTCGCCTTCGCGCACGCCGTACAGGCGCTCGGGGTGCGCCGCCTGGCCATCGCCGCGACGTACCCGGACGACGTGGCGGGCTACTTCGTACGGTTCCTGGAGCACCACGGCGCCGAGGTCGTCTCGGTGTCGGGTCAGGGCATCATCACCGCCGCCGAGGTCGGCACGCTGGGCCGCGAGCAGGTCATCGAACTGGCGCGGGAGAACGACCACCCGGACGCCGAGGCGATCCTGCTGCCGGACACGGCGCTGCACAGCGCCGCCTGGCTTGACGACCTGGAGGAGGCCGTCGGCAAGCCCGTCCTGACGGCCAACCAGGTCACCGCCTGGGAAGGCCTGCGGCTCGCGGGCGACGAGGCGCCGCGCGAGGGCCTCGGCTCGCTGTTCCGGCTCTCCCGCACTCCCCATTCCCCGACACCCGCGGCTGTGTGAAGCGGCGGCCGCGCCGATTAGAGGACCGAACTGAATATGGCCACTGCGAAAACGCTGCGACCGGTCAAGCGTGAACCCGCGGCGACCGTCATCGCCGCCCGGCTCACCGAAGCGATCATGGACGGCACCCTGGCGCCCGGCACCCAGCTGGGCGAGGCCGAGCTGGCGGGCCAGCTCGGCGTGAGCCGGGGCCCGCTGCGAGAGGCGCTGCAACGACTCGTGCAGCAGGGCATCGCCGTCAGCGCACCGCATCGCGGCGTCTTCGTGACCCGCCTCGACGAGGACGACGTGCGCGACATCTATCTGGCGCGCACCGCCATGGAGTCCGCGGCCTGCCGTCTCGTACTGCAGCAGGACCCGCAGGCCACGGCGAACCACCTGGAGAAGGCGCACCGCAGGATGGAGTCGGCGGCGCGGCGCGGCAACGAGGCGGCGCTGAGCGCCGCCGACATGGACTTCCACCAGGTGCTCGTCGAGGAGTCCGGCAGCCCGCGGCTGCAGCGCATCGCGCAGACCCTGTTCGTGGAGACGCGGATGTGCCTGTCGGTCCTCACCGACGACCACCCCGATCCCGACGCGCTGGTCGAGGAGCACGCTGAGCTGATCGAGGCGATGCGCGACGAGGACGAGGAGCGCCTGCTCACGCTCCTCGACGCGCACATGCAGGACGCGGTCACCCGGCTCACCGGCGGGGCCGTGCAGGCGGCGGCCGAACCGGACGCGGTGGCGGGCTGACCCGCGGGACGTCATACGAGGAGGGCCCCGGCGATGTGTCGCCGGGGCCCTCCTCGTAGGTGCACACGCATGTCCGGCCGCTTGTCGGAAATCCGTGAATACGGGCACCCCGGCATCGGTTTTCCGGGGTTCGGCGACCCTGGCTGGCCTCGATGCCACCCGAGGACGGAGGGTGCCTGAGGTCGGATTGGTCGAGCGCGGCGCACGGCGCCGCAGGAGAGGGTCTTCGTGAACGTGGCGACAACGGCGAACGGAACACAGGAGCGGCGGGCCGTCACCCTCGTCATGGCCTGTGTCGGGGTGTTCGTCGCCTATCTGCCGGTGACCTCCGTGTCGGTGAGTCTCCCGGCGATCCAGCGCGCGCTCGGCGCGTCCACATCCGAGCTGTCCTGGGTGTCCGACGCGTTCGTCCTGCCGATGGCGGCGCTCATCCTGACGGCGGGCGTGTTCGGCGATGTGCACGGGCGCAAGAAGGTGTTCCAGGCGGGTCTGGCTTTCACCGCCATCGGCGCCGCGACGGCGCTGTGCGCACAGTCGGTCCAGGTGGTGTGGGCCGGGCAGGCGCTGGCCGGTATCGGCGCGGCCGCCCTGCTGCCGACGACGCTGGCGATGATCAGCCAGGCGGTGCCCGACCCGCGGGAACGCGGCAAGTTCGTCGGCCTGTGGGCCTCGTCCCTGATGGCGGCGCTGGCGGTCGGCCCGCTGATCTCGGGCGTGATCCTGGCCCACCAGGAGTGGCGCTGGATCTATCTGCCGTCGATACCCGTGGCGCTGATCGCCATGGGGGTCGCCGCCCGCCTCGTGACGGACTCCCGTGCCCCGCATGCCCGGGCGCTCGACTGGCCGGGGCAGATCACCGCCACGGTCGCCGTCACGGCGCTCGTGTACGGAGTGATCGAGGGCGGCGCGGGCTCCTTCACGGACACCCGGGTGCTGGTCGCGCTCGGGCTCGCCGTGGTCGGCCTGATCGCCTTCGTCGTCTTCGAACGGCGCAGCGCCAGCCCGATGCTCGACCTGAAGCTCTTCCGCAGCGCGGGATTCAGCGCGACGAGCCTGATCGCGATGATCACCTTTATGGGGCTCATCGGGTTCTTCTTCGTGCTCAGCCTCTACTTCGGGATGGTGCAGCAGCTCGACACCCTCGACGCCGGGTACCGGCTGCTGATGGTGACCGGGGTGTGCTTCTTCGTCGGCCCGGTGGCCGGGCGTGTGATGCACCGGATCTCCCCGCGGGTGCTGATCAGCGTCGGTCTGCTGTGCGCGGCGGGCGCGCTGTTCTCGCTGACGTCGCTGACCGCCGACACCTCGTTCGGCCCGATGGCCTGGCGGCTTGCCCTGCTGGGGCTCGGCATGGGGCTCGTCGTCACCCCGATGACGGCGACCGCTGTCTCCTCCGTGCCGCACCATCTGGCGGGCATGGCCGCGGCGGGCAACAACGCGCTGCGGCAGGTGGGCGGCGCGCTCGGTCCCGCGATCCTCGGCGCGCTGCTCACGTCGAAGTCCACGAGGTCGCTGGGCGAGCACCTGGCCGATGCCGGGGTGACCGGGTCTACGGCTGAGCGGGTGGTCGGTGCGGCCGAGGCGCAGGGGCTCGGGGCGGTCGCCCAGCTGGATCTCGGGGCGGACCGGGGGCGGGCACTCGGCGCGCTGTCCGAGTCGTTCCTCGACGGGATGCAGCTGTGCCTGATCGTGGCCGGTTCGCTGGCCGTGCTCGCGGCGCTGGTCGGTGCGGTGCTGCTGCGCCGCCCGAAGCCGGCGCCCCGGACGGCGCCCGCAGCCGAGCCGGTCGCAGCGGTGGACGCCGCTGAGCCCGCCCTGTCCGGCGCCGTGCGCGACGCGGCGGGCGCGGGCCTCGCGGGCGCCGTGCTCACCCTCATCTCGCCCGCGGGTCAGCAGCTCGCGCGCACCGTCGCCGGGGCCGAAGGGCACTACCGCGTGCCCGTTCCCGGTCCCGGCGCCCACGTGCTGATCACGACGGCGGACGGCCATCACCCGCACGCGACGAACCTCGTCCTCGCCGACCGTCCGACCGAGCACGACATCCGGCTCTCCGGCGCGGGCAGCATGACCGGCAAGGTCCTCGGCGCCGACGACGGACTCCCCCTCGCCGACGCCGTCGTCACGGTGACGGACGCCCGCGGCGACGTCCTGGCGACCGGCACCACCGACGCCTCCGGGAGCTACGTCTTCGGGGACATCGCCGAGGGCGAGATCACGATCTCCGTGACCGCCGAGGGGTTCCGGCCCACCGCCGTCGCGGCGCGGGCCGCCAAGTCCACCACGGTCCAGCCGGACATCGCGCTCCGGCCGGGCGTCCGCCTGCAGGGCCGGATCCGTACGAAGGCGGAGCTTCGGCCGCTGTCCGACGCGCGCGTGACTCTCCTGGACGCTGCCGGGAACGTGGTGGGCACCTCGACCACCGGCTCCGACGGCGCGTACGCCTTCGGTGATCTGGACACGGGCGAGTACGCGCTGGTCGCCACCGGCTACCCGGCCTCGACCCGGACGGTGTCCGTGAACGGCCGCGCGGTGGAGGCCCTCGACCTTGACCTGGCGCACCCGCACGGCTGAGGTGAGGCGATGAGCCCGGGACCGCGTCAGGCGGTCCCGGGCTCACGCGTTTCGCGAAGGTGCCACCGTCCGCCAACCCTTCCGGCTCCTTTACGATCACGCGTAGGCCCACACGTCACGACAACGCCCACCGGAGCCGCACGTGCTCGACGCACTCGACCTGCAATTGCTGCAGGCGTTGCAGCTGGACGGCCGGGCACCGTTCAGCCGGATCGCGGCCGTCCTCGGCGTCTCCGACCAGACCGTCGCCCGCCGTTTCCGAAAGTTGCGCGGGAGCGTGGGCCTGCGGGTCATCGGCGTCACCGACGAGGCGCTGCTCGGGCGCAGCAGTTGGCTGGTCCGGCTGGGCTGCGCCCCGGACGGCGCGGAGCAACTGGCGGGCGCCCTCGCCCGGCGCACCGACACGTCGTACGTGGGACTGCTCTCCGGCGGCACGGAAGTGCTGTGCTCGATCAGACCGCGCGGCGGCCAAGAGGACGAACTGCTCCTGGCCCGACTCCAGCGCACGCCTCTCGTCACGTCGGCGACCGCGCAGTGCGTGCTGCACCCGTTCTACGGTGGCCCGGTCGGCTGGCTCAACAAGATCAACGCGCTCGACGCGGACCAAGAGGCGGCTCTGCGGGTGCCGGCCGTCGAACCGTCCGCTCCGCCGCCGGCCCTCGACGAGGTCGACGAGACGCTCCTGGCCCTGCTCCGCCGGGACGGCCGGGTGGCGTTCACCGAGCTCCAGGCGGCCACGGGCCAGTCGGAGTCGGTCGTCAAGCGCCGGCTCGACCGGCTGCGTTCGAGCGGCGTCCTCTACCTCGACGTGCAGCACACCCACGAACTGCTCGGCCGCTCGGTCATGGCGGCGCTGTGGCTGACCGTCGCCCCGTCCGCGCTCGCCTCCGTGGGCGAATCCCTCGCGGCCCACCCTGAGGTCAGGTTCGCCGCGGCGGTGACCGGGGTGGCCGGGGTGTTCGCCGCGACCGTGCACCGCGACACCCGCGAGCTGTACACGTACGTGAGCGAGGGCATCGGGGCGCTCCCCGGCGTGCAGTCCGTGGAGAGCGCCCTCTTCGTACGACAGGTCAAGCAGCTCACGTACGAGCCGGGCCGCTGACCTCCTGCGTGGCGCGCCCGCCGACGGTGACCAGCACGAGGCAGGCGAGGGCCACGACGGCGATCGCACTGAGCATCACCGAGTAGGGCAGCCACGCCGAGAGCGTCGCGAGGACGGTGGGCAGCAGGAACCCGGCGTAGGCGAGCGTGTAGTAGATGCCTGTCAGGCCCGCGAGGTCGTCGGGGCCCGCCATCCGCTGGATCTCCAGGAGCCCGGAGACGACGGCGATGCCGTATCCGGCGCCGAGCGCGACGGCCGCGGCGCCCGCCAGCCACGGCGACAGCACGGCGGAGTTGACGGCGCACAGCACGGTGCCGAGCAGCATGACCGACATGGCCGCGACCGGCGCGCGGCCGCCGCGGGATCCCTTGCGGCCGTCGAGCTTCTTGGCCAGTGGCTGTACGGCGGCGCCGGTGCCCAGGGTCAGCACCGTGAGCGCGGTCGCGTAGGCGAGGCCCCAGTGTCCGACGCGGTTGTCGACGAGCTGGGGCATGACCGCGTAGGCGAGACCGGCGGCGCCGAACACCCACGGCGCCATCGGGAGTACCACCCAGCGGAAGCGGCGGCGGGCGGCGGCGGGGATGCACAGGTCGGCGGCGAGTTCACCGAGCAGCGCCCGGAGCGAGCCCGCCGCGCCGCGCACCGCGGTCCGCGTCTCCGGGATGCGCAGCAGGAGCACAGGGACCGCGGCGGTGAGCACGATGTGGACGACGTACGGCGTCACCATCGGCCAGGGGCCCCACTGGGCCAGGGCGCCGGCGACGCCCGCACCGAGGCCGAAGCCGGCCGTCTGGCACAGCGAGGCGCGGCGCGCGGCGGCCCCGCTGTCCGCCCCGGTCGACAGTTCCTTGACCCAGCTGCTGCCCACGGCCATGGCGATGCCGACGGCGACGCCGGTCATCAGACGGCCCACGTAGATGGGCCAGGCGCTCTGTTCGCCGAAGCACAGGACGAGGCTCGCGAGGATGGAGGCGACGGTCCCGGCGATCATCACCGGTCGTCGTCCGCGCCGGTCGGATATCGGCCCGGCGAGCAGCAGGCCGGGGACCAGGCCGACGACGTAGGCGCCGAGGAAGGCGTCGACGCTGAGCGTCGAATAGCCGCCCAGCTCGCGGTACATGAGCAGGAGCGGCGTGAACTGGTTGCCGCCCCAGCCACAGAGGAACATCGCCGCGGCGACGGTCCGCCACTGGCCGGGGCGTACGTATGCAGCCGTTGATTCGGCCTGCTGCTGGGTGGTGTGCGTGTCGAGCATCGTGAGGGCAGGGCTCTTTCAGGGGTGGGGGTGCGGGGTTGTTCAGTGCTGGTGGCCGTGTGTGGCGGCCAGGTGGGCGCGCAGGGCCTCGGCGAACGCGGCGCCGTCCCGGGCGCCGAGGTGGCCGAGCAGCGCCTCGTGCTCGTCGGCGAGGCCGGGCAGCCGCTCGGGGCGGTGGCCGAGCGCGGAGACGCTCATGCGGCGCTGCCGGTCGCCGAGGGTCTCGTAGAAGCGGGCGGCGATCGCGTTCCCCGAGGCTTCTACGACGCCGCGATGAAAGGCCTCGTCCGCGACGGCGAAGGCCCGCACGTCACCCACTTCCGCCAACTCCCGCTGGCGGGCGATGAGTTCACGCAGCCGCTCCTCGTGCTCGGGGGCGAGGCCGGCGCGCGCGATGCGTTCGGCGGCGGACTGCTCGACGGCCTGCCGCATCTCCAGCACGTCCGCCGCCTCCCCCGGCGGGACGGGCACGACGACGGCGCCGCGCTTGGGGTGCAGCGTCAGCAGCTCCTCGGACTCGAGCCGCAGGAACGCCTCCCGCACGGGTGTCCGACTCACCCGCACGCGCTCGGCGATCTCTCCCTCACTGATGAGGCTGCCACCGGGGAGCTCACCGGTGAGGATCAGCTCTTTGGTGACGGCATAGACCGTGGTGGCCGCCGACGTCGGTTTCGTCTGCTGAGGCTGGGTCCGAGGCATGCCCGGACCCTAGCAGGCATAGATACAAGCTTGTATCTATGCCCCCCACTCCCCGCCTTCAGGCGGCCCGGTGACGTGTGCTCCCTGACGACGTCGGTCGGGTCCTTGTCGTCCCGCAGTCCCTGGTAGCGGGGGTGGCGCAGCATGCCGTCGCGGGTCCATTCGGAGAACTCGATCTGTGCGACGAGCCGTGGGCGCGCCCAGTGCGCGGTGCGTTCGGCGACGCGGTTCTCCAGTGCGGACGGGAGCGTGTCGAGGATGCCTGTCATGTGGGCTCCGCCGGGGCCGGGTACCCGTGACATCACGGGCACACGGCCGCCGTGATCGTTCAGGCCGCGGACGCCTCATCGGCGATGGTGCGCTCCTCGCCCGAGGGGTGGGTGAGCTGGTGGACGAGGGCCGCGATCACGCCGCCGACCAGGGGCGCCACGATGAACAGCCAGAGCTGGGACAGTGCGTCGCCGCCGGCGAAGATCGCCGGGCCGAGACTGCGCGCCGGGTTGACGGACGTGCCCGTGAGCGGGATACCGACCAGGTGGATCACGGCGAGGGCGATGCCGATGGGAAGGCCGTCGAAGCCGACCACTGCCACGCGGTGGGTCACGGCGAGCACCACGAACACGAGGAGGAAGGTCAGCACGACCTCGGCGAGGAACGCGCCGCCCATGTTGATGTGCACGTCGGAGCGGTCTCCGTAGCCGTTGGAGCCGAAGGCCCCGTCGGTTTTGAGGCCGGGCACCTGCTTGGCGAGCAGGAACAGCAGGGCCGCGCCGACGATGCCGCCGACGAACTGGGCGATCCAGTAGCGGACGGCGGTCGCCACGTCGATGCGACGGGCGCAGAGCATGCCCAGCGTCACGGCCGGGTTGACGTGGCACCCGGAGATCGGGCCGAGGGCGTACGCCAGGGCGAGCAGTGTGAAGCCGAAGGCGAGCGCGATGCCGAGGGTGCCGATGAACTGGGCTCCCAGGACCGCTGACCCAACAGCGAAGAACACCAGCAGCAACGTGCCGAGAAATTCCGAAATGACAGCTCTCGTCTGCATCTCCTGCATCTCCACCACCTCGAAAGTACGGTCACTTACTTGCGAGGCTCACGTGCCGGGGCGGCGGGCGCAGAGCGAGACGGTTTGAATACCGCCACTCGGATGAAAGGTGCGGTGTCAGTCGCCGCCCCACGCCTCCAGGAGTACGTCGACGATCGTGTCGAGGTCGGCGTCCGCCAGGTCGTCGAAGGCGCCGGAGTGGCGGGCGAGCAGCACTCCGGCGACCGAGGCGACCAGGACGTCGGCGCGCAGGCCCGGCCGGTCGCGGCCCTCACGGGTGAAACGGGCGCGCAGCGGCTCGACGAGCCGGGCCTGGAGGGCGGCGCGTGCGGCGTCCTGCGCGGCCTGGTCGCTCGAGGGCTGCACGGCGACGCGCAGCAGCGGCACCGGGCCGCGGCGCTCCGCGCGCTGCGCCACCTCGCGCAGGCGGGGACCGGTGAGGAGGTCGTCCGGGGCGGTGTCGCCGTGTTCGGCGCGCAGCACCTCCACGTACAGCAGCGCCTTGCTGCCGAAGTAGCGGGAGATGAGGGCGGCGTCGACGCCGGCCCGTTCGCCGATCTCGCGGATGGTGGTGCGGTCGTAGCCACGCTCGGAGAACAGTTCGGTGGCAGCCAGCAGCAGCGCCTCACGACTGCGGGCGCTGTTGCGGCGCCGGTCGGGGGCCGTGCCGGTCATGTACGGCTCGGTTCGGTGCGGGCCTCGGCGGTCGCGCCCGCCGCGACGAGAGAGGGGCGCGGGCGGGCGCCCGCGCGGGTGAGGGCCACGGCGATGACACCGGTGGTGAGGAAGGCGGCGCAGCCGACGAGCCCTGCGTTGTGGTAGCCGTCGTCGGTGGGGAGCGAGGTGCCCGGCGCGGTGGAGGCCTGCAGGACGACGGCGCTGAGCGCGCTGCCGGTCGAGTAACCGATGTACTTCACGACCTGATTGAAACTCATCGCGCTGCCGGTCTCCGCCGCGGGCACGCCGCCGACGATGAGGCCCGGCGTGACGGCGAACGTGACGCCCACGCCGAGTCCGGCGAGCGCCATCATCGCGCCGATGCCCCAGAGGCTGGAGCGGGCGAGCAGGAAGCAGACGAGCGAGCCGAGCGAGAGCAGGCAGCCGAGCGGCAGCATGCGGCCGGGCGTCGCGGCCCGGCCCATCGCCCGTACCAGACGCCCGGTAACGAGACTGGCCGCCGAGAACGGCACGAGCAGCAGGCCGGTGACGACGATCGAGGCGCCGAAGCCGTAGCCAGCCGACTCGGGCGTCTGCACGTACCGGGTCACCAGGGAGATCAGCAGGTACGTGCCGACGCCGCCGACCATGGTGGTCAGGTTGGCGACGAGGACGCCGCGGTCCTTGACGAGCTTGACGCGTACGAGGGGGTGCGTGGAGCGCATCGAGTGCCCGATCCACCCGCCGAGGAGGACGACCGCCGCGACTGCGAGGGCCAGGAGGCGTGCGGAGAGCCAGCCCCATCGCTCTCCCTCGGCGAGTGCGAGGAGCAGCGCCGCCATGCCTCCGGCGAGGAGCAGCGCTCCGGGTACGTCCATCGGGGTGCTGGGCCGGTGCGGAGGCTTGGGCACGACGATGAGGGTGGCGAGGAACGCGGCGGCCGCCGTGGCGAGCGCGAACCAGAATCCGGCGTACATGCCGAGGTACTCCGCGAAGAGCCCGGTGATCGGGTAGCCGAGACCGATGCCCGCCGCGGTGGTCAGCGACAGCGTCGTCACCGCGCCGCGCGCCTTCTCCGGCGGCAGCGCGTCACGCGCGGTGGCGATGGCCAGCGGCACCAGACCCATGCCGACGCCCTGCAGCGCCCTGCCCACCAGGAGGCAGGCGAATCCGGCCGGCAGCGCCGCGAGCAGGCTGCCGACGAAGACGGCGGCGAGCCCGCCGAGGATGACGCGCTTGCGGTGCGGCCCGTCGCCGAGGCGCCCCATGACGGGCGTCGCGATGGCGCCGACCAGCATCGTGACGGTCAGCGCCCACTGCGCGGTGGAGACGGCGACGTGGTCCTCGGCGGCGATGGTGGGGATCAGCGGCGCGCCGAGGCTGCTGACGACGGCGACGAGCATCCCGAGGCCGACCAGCACCGGTACCAGGGCGCGGGGATGGCGGAGCGGGGCAGGGGCCGGGGCGGGCATCGGTATGGAGGGCTGCACGTTCTTCCCGTTCATGTCATCAAGCGATGTCATCGCATGATGACACGGTGACCTGGGATTCTTGACCCTTGGAACACCTTCGGTGGCCTACCTCACATGACGGCCGCCGGGAGTCGCACGGTGACGCGGAGGCCGCCGGAGGCGCGTGGGGTGAGGGTGAGCGTGCCGTCGTGGGCGCGGGTGATGGACTGGACGATGGCGAGGCCGAGGCCCACGCCTGCGTGGTCGCCGCGGATGCGTTCGGTGCCGCGCTGGAAGGGTTCGGTGAGGGTGGCGACCAGAGCCGGGGCCAGCGTCTCGCCGGTGTTCTCGACGGTGAGCAGCACCGCGCTGGGACGGACGTCGGTGGTGATCCACACGGTTCCCCGCTCGGGCAGGTTGTGGACGATCGCGTTGTGCACGAGGTTCGTGGCCAGTTGCAGCAGCAGCGGCGGCGATCCGGACGCGTGGGTGATGTCGCCGCGGGTTTCGAGGGCGACGCCGCTCTTCTCCGCGAGCGGGAGGAGCGTTTCGGTGGCTTCCTCCGCCACGAGGGAGAGGTCGACGTCCTCGCTGGTGAAGGTGCGTTGTTCGGCGCGGCTGAGCAGGAGCAGCGCTTCGGTGAGGTCGATCGCGCGGGTGTTGACGGCGCTGAGCCGGTCGATGAGTTCGCCGGTGTCGCGGTGCGGATCGGCGCGGGCCACGTCGAGGAGCGACTTGGAGACGGCGAGCGGGGTGCGCAGTTCGTGGGAGGCGTTGGCCGCGAAGCGGCGCTGTTCGGCGACGTGTGCTTCGAGCTGCGCGAGCATGACGTCGAACCCGTCGGCGAGTTCACGGAACTCGTCCTGGCGGCCCGGAAGTCGGATGCGGTGGGAGAGAGAGCCGGTCGCGGCGGTGCGGGTGGCTTCGGTGATGCGGTTCAAGGGGGCGAGCACCCGGCCGGCGAGCAGCCAGCCGCCCAGGAGGCCGAACACCAGCAGGCACGCCATGACGACGGCTGCCCCCGACGCGAAGTTCAGCGCGAGCTCCCTGCGGACCTGGAGTCCGCCGATGCCGGCTTTGACGTCGGGCAGGTCCCTCAGCAGGAAGAACCACACCGACGCGAGCATCAGGACACCGGCGAGCATGAGGAAACCGGCGTAGCTCAGGGTGAGTTTGAGCCGGACGCTGAGCCCACGCTCCCTGTCCACGGCGCTATCCACGGCCCGCTCCCCCGGCCTCCGGCCGCGCCTCGATGCGGTAGCCGACGCCCGGCACGGTGACGATGATCCACGGCTCGCCGAGCCGCTTGCGGAGCGCGGAAACCGTGATGCGCACCGCGTTGGTGAACGGGTCGGCGTGCGCGTCCCACGCACGTTCCAGGAGTTCCTCGGCGCTGACGACCCCGCCCTCGGCGGCGACGAGCACTTCGAGCACGGCGAACTGCTTCCTGGTCAGCGCGACGAAGCGGCCGTCCCGGTAGACCTCCCTGCGGAACGGGTCGAGACGTACGCCCGCGATCTCCCGGACGGGTGGCCGGCTGTGCGCGCGCCTGCGGTCGAGCGCCCGGAGCCTGAGTACGAGTTCCTGGAGTTCGAACGGCTTGGTGAGGTAGTCGTCGGCGCCGAGTTCGAACCCCGAGGCCTTGTCGTCGATGCGGTCGGCCGCGGTCAGCATGAGGATCGGCATCCCGCTGCCGGAGGCGACGATGCGGCCCGCGATCTCGTCGCCTGAGGGACCGGGGATGTCGCGGTCGAGGACGGCGATGTCGTACGTATTGACGCTCAGCAGCTCCCAGGCGGTGTCGCCGTCGCCCGCGATGTCGGCGGCGATCGCCTCCAGGCGCAGCCCGTCGCGCACGGCCTCCGCCAGATACCGCTCGTCCTCGACAATCAGCACACGCATGCCCTTCACGCTACGAGTCGGCGCGTATTGGCGGCATATCGAAAAGCGCAGACGTCTGGGCAACATCGCGCTGCCTTGACTGGCGGCATGACTCGCATCGCTATGATTCGCCGGAAGTGTCCACTGCTCCTGGTCGTCGGTTTCATCGCCGTCGCGGCCGTGATCGCCACGGTCCTCGGCCTTCAGTCACCCAGTCCACCCGCCTCGGCCTCACCGCCGACAGAAACCTCCCCGACCTCCCCGGCGGACGAGGCCGACGGTGTGGTCCCCGACGGCGTGACGGTCTTCGACGACACGACCCCGGCCGTCGGCAAGCTCGCCCCGGGTCTCCTCAAGGCCCTCCGCCAGGCGGCGGCGGACGCCTCGCGGGCGGGAGTCACGTTCTACGTCAAACTCCGCCCGGAGGCCGTCGATCACGGCTGTCCGGATCTGTACGCCAACCCCACCGAGGACCCGAGGATGCAGAAGTGACCGACAGCAAGCGCGTACGGATGATCCGGTCGATCCGCGCCCTCTCCCGTGCTCTCCTCCACGCCCTCTCCCGGCCGGGCCCCTGGAAGCGCGGCCGGGTGCTCGCGGCTCTCGCCCTGCTGCTCGGGCTGCTTCTGCTGCTGCACGCGCGGGTCACGGACCGCGGGGGCCTCGGCAGTCTGGTGGACACGTTCCTGCCGTGGTTCGGCCTCTTCGTGCCGGTGCTGCTCGCCGGGGCGCTGTGGCGGCGGTCCGCTTCCGCGGTGGTGGCGGTGCTGCTGCCTGCCCTCGTGTGGGCGGGGCTCTTCGGCGGCGTGCTCGGCGGCAAGGCCGAGGCGGACGCCAGTGACCTCACCGTCGTCAGCCACAACATCGGCGCCGACAACCGCGATCCCGCGGGCACGGCCCACGATCTGGCGGCCTCCGGAGCCGATGTGCTCGCGCTCGAGGAGATCACGGCGCAGGCCCGGGGCACGTACGAGAAGCAGCTGGCCGAGGCGTATCCGCACCACACGGTGCTGGGCACGGTCGGGCTGTGGAGCAAGCTGCCGTTGTCGGACACCGAGCCGGTCGACCTCCAACAGGACGTCGGGCCGCTGGGCGCCGCCAAGTCGGCCGCCGAGAAGCTGCCCTCCAACCGGGCGCTGCGCACCACCGTGACCACCGACGAAGGGCCGGTGGCGGTGTACGTGGCGCATCTGGGCTCCGTACGCGTGATGCCCAGGGGCGGCTTCTGGACGGACAGCCGGGACCGCAACGCACAGGCTCTCGCCGAGGCGCTCGCGGCCGAGGACAGCGAGCGGGTGGTGCTGCTCGGCGACCTCAACGGCAGCACGGACGACCGCGCCTTCGACGGGCTCACCTCGCAGTTGCGGTCGGCTCAGGAGGAGGCGGGTGGCGGCTTCGGCTTCAGTTATCCGGCGGACTTCCCGGTGGTGCGGATCGACCAGATCCTGCTCCGGGGCGTCACGGCGGACAGTTCCTGGGTGCTGCCCGCGACCGGCAGCGACCACCGGCCGGTGGCGACGGGCATCAGCTGGTAGCCGGTGCCGGGTCCCGCGGTGTGCGGGACCCGGCACATGTGTGGCCGCTTCGGAGCGGCCGTCCCGGCCTGTCGGCGCGACCCGGGGACCGGCCGGGACGATCGTGTCGACGTACGAGGGTCGGCCGGCGCCAGATGGCCAGTCGCCCTGCGAGGGTCAGTTGGCCAGCGCGTCGATCAGTGCCTTGGTGACGTCCTCGGTCGTGGCGGTGCCGCCGACATCGCGGGTGAGGGTTCCGGCTCCGGTGACCGTTTCGATGGCCTTGTTCAGGCGGGCCGCCTGGTCGGGCAGGCCGAAGTGCTCCAGCATCAGCGCGGCGCTGCCCACCGCGCCGATCGGGTTGGCGAGGCCCTGACCGGCGATGTCCGGAGCCGAGCCGTGCACCGGCTCGAACATGCTCGGGAAGCGGCGCTCGGGGTTGAGGTTGGCGCTGGCCGCCAGGCCCAGGCTGCCGGCCAGGGCGCTGCCGAGGTCGGACAGGATGTCGGCGTTGAGGTTGGAGGCAACGACGACCGACAGGTCCTCCGGCTTGAGCACGAACTTCGCCGACATCGCGTCGACCAGCACGCTCTCCGTCTCCACGTCCGGATACTCGGCGGCCACCCGCTTGAACACGTCGTCCCACAGCACCATCCCGTACTGCTGGGCATTGGACTTGGTGACCGAGGAGACCTTGCGGCGGCTGCGGGTCCGGGCCAGGTCGAAGGCGAAGCGGATGATGCGCTCGCAGCCCACCTCGGTGAACAGCGAGGACTGGACGGCCACTTCGCCGCCCGGACCACGCCCGGAGAGGTTGCGGCCGCCGAGACCGGCGTACTCGCCCTCGCTGTTCTCGCGGACGACGACCCAGTCGAGTTCGGTGTCATCGGCCTTGCGCAGCGGGCTGAGCACGCCCGGCAGGAAGTGCACGGGCCGGACGTTGGCCCACTGGTCGAAGTTCTGGCAGATCTTCAGGCGCAGGCCCCACAGGCTGACGTCGTCGGGGACGGTGGGCCAGCCGACCGCGCCGAAGTAGAGGGCGTCGAAGTCCTTGAGCTGGTCCAGTCCGTCGTCCGCCATCATCTTGCCCGTACGGGCGTAGTACTCGCAGCCCCAGTCGAACTCCTGCCAGTCGAAGGCGAAGGCCCCGTCGGAGCCGGCGGCGAGGGCGTCGAGGACGGCGCGGCCCGCCGCCACGACCTCGGTGCCGACACCGTCGGCGGGGATGGCTGCGATGCGGAAGGTGCGGGGCTCGGACGACTCGGACACGAGGGCCTCCAGAGGTACGGGAAACGCCCGTGCTCAAGGGGGTGCTCAAGAGCGCCTGGCCGGGCGGCGGTTGGTGTGTTCCCGAGTCAACAGGCCTGTTCGCGGGGCGTCCAAGACATGGTTCCGATGCGACACATAGGCGCGGCTGATAGGTGCCGCGCCCGGGGTGGGGCGTTACGTCGACGGGGTCCGCGCCCGGCGTTCGGCCAGCGAGCGGGTGAGTTCGAGGAAGGCGCGCGCCCCCGGAGTCAGATGCGCGGGCAGGCTGATCATGGCGACGTGCAGGTGTGCCGTCGGTACGAGCGAGGCGACCGCGAGGCCGCAGCGGCGGGCGAGCCGGGTCCAGGCGGCGGGCAGCACGGCGACGCCCACGCCGGTGAGGACGAGTGGAAGTATCGACGTGCGGTGGTCGACGACGGCGACGATCTCGGTGTCCCCGCCACGGGCGGTGATGTCGTCGACGATGCTGCGCATCAGGCTGCCGGTCCTTGAGGCGATCAGCTTGTGTCCGGCCAGGTCCTGGGGGTGCAGCACGGCGCCGTCGGCGAAGGGCCCGTCGGCCGCGCCCACGACGACGAACGGCTGCTCCTCGACCGGCAGCATGTCGATGCCGGGCGCGGTCACCGGCTTGTCGGCGCCGAGCAGCCCCAGCTCGCAGGCGCCGCTGCGGACCAGTTCGACGGTCTCCTCGGGGGTGAACGCGGCGCGGGTGCTGATCGTGACGTCGGGGTGCAGTTGGGCGAAGCGGTGGATCAGTGTGGCCATGGGCTCGATGCCGGGTGAGGGCATGGTGGCCACTTCGACGGTGCCGCTGCCGAGTCCGGTCAGGGCGGCGGCCCGCTCGCGTACGGCGGCCAGGTCGCGCAGTACTCGGCGGCTGGGCTCCAGGAGTTCGGCGCCCGCCTCGCTGAGGACGACGCCGCGGCCCATCCGGTGGAAGAGCGAGACACCGAGGTCCGCCTCCAGGTTGGCCATCGCCTGCGACAACGAAGGCTGCGCCACGTGGAGCGCGGCGGCGGCCCTGCTGAAGCCGCCGTGCTCCACGATGGCGAGAAAGTACTGCAGTTGCCGCGCGTCCATCCTGCCTCCTCCGCCTGCTGCCATCAGGGCAACCTATCGACAGGTCGACAGGGCGTTTCCGCAGGGAGGGGCGAGACGGGCGCCTTGGCTCAGGCCGGCGGGGCGGGCGCCGGCACCGCCTTCTGCGCGGGCACCGTCGCCGCCTCGGCCGGGGCCGCGGGGAGCGCCTCGACCTCCTCCCCCGCGAGCACCCGCCGCGCCCGCTCCAGGTCCAGCGCGTTCTCCCAGCGGGCGACGACGAGGGTGGCGACGGCGTTTCCGCAGAAGTTGACCAGGGCCCGGCACTCGGACATGAACTTGTCGATGCCGAAGATCAGCATGATGCCCGCGACTGGCACATGTCCCACGGTCGACAGGGTCGCCGTCAGGGCGATGAACCCGCCTCCCGCGACCCCTGCCGCCCCCTTGGAGGTCAGCAACATGACGGCCAGCAGGCCGAGTTGCTGACCGATGGTGAGGGTGGTGTCGGTGGCCTGGGCGATGTAGAGCGTGGCGAGGGAGAGGTAGATCGCCGCGCCGTCGAGGTTGAAGCTGTAGCCGGTCGGCACCACCAGGCCGACCGTCGAGCGGTCGACGCCCATGAACTGAAGTTTGCGCATCAGTCCCGGCAGCGCGGGCTCGGCCGTGGAGGTGCCGAGGACGAGGAGCAGCTCCTCCTTGAAGTGGCGCAGGAGTTGGAAGAGGTTCAGCTTCACGTACAGGGACAGCACGGCGCCGAGGACCACGACGACGAACACGATGGACGTGACGTAGAACAGCAGGATCAGCGAGCCGAGGCTGGCCAGCGTGGACAGGCCGAACTTGCCGATCGCGAAGGCCATCGCGCCGAAGGCACCCACCGGGGCCGCCTTCATCACGAACGACAGGACCTTGAAGACCACCTCGGTGAGGCGGTTGACGGACGCGATGATCGGCTCGCCGACCGGGCCGACCATCTTCAGGGCGATCCCGAAGATCACGGCGAGGAAGATCACCTGGAGGATGTCACCTTCGACGAACGCGCCGAAGAAGCTGTCCGGGACCAGGTGGGTGAGGAACTCCCACCAGTGCTGGGCCTCGCCCTCCTGGACGTACTGGCTCGCCTCTCCCGAGGTGTGCAGGGAGCCGACGTCCGCGTGCACACCCTCGCCGAGAGGGAACAGGTTGATGGCGAGGAGCCCGAAGCCGAGCGCCACGATGGTGCCGACCTGGAAGTAGACGAGCGCCTTGACGCCTGTGCGTCCCACCTTCTTGAGGTCGGCCACGCCCGCGATGCCGCCGATGATGGTCAGGAAGACGATCGGGCCGATCAGCATCTTCATCGCCGTGACGAAGGTCGTGCCGACCGGTTCCATCGCCGTGCCCAGGTCGGGCCACCGCCAGCCGAGCACGATGCCGACGACGATCGCCGCCAGTACCTGCGCATAGAGCTGCCGGTACCACGGTTTGGCCTTCACCGTGGTGGTGGCGCCTGCGGCGGCGTCCGGGGCATGCGTCATTGCAACCTCCATCCGGGCACGGCTGGGAGCTGCGGCTCCGGGCCCGTCCGGCGCCGCCCCAACTACCGCGTCAGTGAAGCGGTTTGCGTGCGCGGAGGTCCACGACCAAAAATCGATGCCCCGGATAGGTGGCGCCTATGACCCCGGCGGCAGCTGCACCGTCATGATCAGTTGGCAGGTTTCCTCGCCCGCACCCCGGTAGGTGTGCGCGGCGTCCCCGTCGAAGGTGGCGGTCTGGCCGGCCGCCACCGGGTGTTCGGTGCCGTCGACGACCAGGGTCATACGGCCGCTGGTGACACTCACCGTCTCGATGACGCCGGCCTGGTGGGGGTGGCTCGGATACTCCTCGCCCGATTCGAGCCGCCAGCGCCACACCTCGACCGGGGCAGGTCCCGTGGTCGTCAGCATGAGCCGGGCCTCGCCGCCCCGCTCGCCCGCCCACAAGGGCATGACCTGGTCCGAGGACACGACCCGCACGCGCCCTTCGGCCGGGCCCTCCAGCAGGGCCGACACCGAGACACCGAGGGTGTCGGCGAGCCGGACCAGGGTGGCGAAATTCGGATTGCCCTGCGCCCTCTCCAGGCCGACCAGGGCGCCCTTGCTGACCTTGGCGCGGCGGCCGAGCTCGTCGAGGGAGAGGCCCGCGCGGGTGCGGGCCGTCCTGACGTTGTGCGCGAGTGTGCGCAGGGCTGCCTCTGTCTCGGTCACCTGACCACCTTCCGCTTCACCACCGACTGGACAGTGGAATGTACCGCGCGGTCGTTCGGTTGACACATCACGGTCGGTTCATTGTACGGTTTGGTCGTTCCACTGAAGCTCGAAGATGGCAAGGAAAGTCTCGTGATCGCTCTGCTGCTGGCCCTGGGCAGCTCTCTCGCCTATGGATGCGCCGACTTCCTCGGCGGCCTCGGCGCCCGGAAGGCCCACGTGCTGCGCACCGTGATGGTCGCCGCGCCCGCCAGCCTCGCCGTCGAGCTGCTGCTGTGGCCGTTCCTCGGCGCCTCGTTCAGTTCCGCCGCCGTGGGCTGGGGCGTGGCCTCCGGTATCGCGTCGGCCGCCGCGTTCGCGCTGCTCTACAAGACCCTCGCCATCGGTCCGATGAACGTCCTGTCCCCCGTGACGGCGCTGGTGTCCGCCGCGCTGCCGGTCACCGTGGGCCTGCTGCAGGGCGAGCACCTCTCCCTCGCCGGTCTCATCGGTCTGCCGCTGGCGCTCGTCGCCGTGGTCCTGGTCAGCGCGGGGAGCGGCGCCGGCTCGTCCCGCCCCTCGCGCACGGCGCTGCTGCTCGCCCTCGGTGCGGGCGCGGCCATCGCGCTGCAGCTGGTCTGCCTGCACCAGGCGCCGTCGGACAGTGGTGTAGCGCCGCTGATCGTCGGCAGGGCGGTGTCGTCGGCCGTCACGCTGGGCGCGGCCGGTCTGTTGCGCCGGCGGCTCGGTGCGGAGAAGCCCGCGTACGGGATCTCGGCGGCCGCGGGCGTGCTCGACTCGATCGCCAACCTGCTGTTCCTGCTGGCCGCGCGCAGCGGCGATCTCACCGTCGTCGCCGTGATCACCGCCCTCTACCCGGCCGGTACGGTGCTGCTCGCGCGCGGCGTGCTGGCGGAGCGGATCCACCGGGGGCAGCTGGTCGGCCTGGGCACGGCCGCCGTCGCCGTCAGCCTCCTCGCCCTCACCTGAACCCCTCTTCCCACCCCCAGATATGGAGCCCCCGATGCCCGCCTTCCACCTCACCGCCGCCGTTGCCGACGCCTTCCCCGACACCCGGATCGCCGTGGTCACGGCCACCGGATTGCGCGGGCGTGAGCCCTGGCCGGCAACCGTCACCGCCGTCGACGACCTGGAACGGGAGCTCGCCGACGGCTCCTGGCAGCCCGCCGACGAGTCCGACCCCCGCATCGAGGCGTGGCACACCGCGTACCGCTCCTTCGGCACCAACCCGCGCCGCATCCGGCCCAGCGTCGACGCGCTCGGCCGCCGCATGGCCAAGAAGGGCTCGCTGCCGCGCATCAATCCGGCGGTCGACTCCTACAACGCCGTCTCCGTGCGGCACGGCCTGCCCGCCGGAGCCTTCGACCTCGACCACGTCACCGGCGATGTCGTGGAGATCCGCTACGCGGACGGCACCGAGGAGTTCACCCCGCTCGGCGAGCCGGACACCGTCGAGCACCCCAAGCCCGGCGAGGTCATCTACGCCGACACCAGCGGCGTACTGACCCGGCACTGGAACCACCGCGACGCGCACCGCACCTGCGTCACCGAGGACTCCACCCGCGTCGCGTTCCTCATGGAGACCGTGCGCGCGGACCGCGACGGACATCTGCTGAAGGCGGCGGCCGAGGAACTGCGTGACCTGCTCGCCGCGCACGCCGAGCAGGTCACGGTGGAGTACGTCTCCGCAGACGGCGCTCAGGCCGAGTAGGCCACCCGGAACCCCGTGTTGCCCGATGTGCTGTCCGCCGTGTTGGAGGTGCGGGCGGCCACGCGGTAGCGGTTGCAGTACGAGTGGTGGCAGAGGTACGAGCCTCCGCGCATGACGCGGGTGCTCGGATCGCCGCCCGGCTCCCACAGGTCGGCGTTCCACTCCCACACGTTGCCGGCGACGTTGTGGAGGCCGTAGCCGTTCGGCTGGAAGGCGTGGACGGGGGCCGTGCCCGCGTAGCCGTCCTCGGCGGTGTTCTTGGTGGGGAAGGTGCCCTGCCAGATGTTGCACATGTGCGCGCCGCCGGGGGTCAGTTCGTCGCCCCAGGCGTAGCGCTTCTGGTCGAGGCCTCCGCGTGCGGCGTACTCGAACTCGGCCTCGGTGGGCAGCCGGCCGCCGGCCCACCTCGCGAAGGCGGCGGCGTCGGACCAGCCGACATGGGTGACCGGGTGGTCCCAGCGGCCTTCGAGGTCGCTACCGGGACCTTCCGGTGTCTGCCAGGTCGCGCCCTCCACCCCGCACCACCACGGGGTGGCATCCGGGCGCGGTGAGATCTTGCGCAGGTGACCGGGCAGGAACTTGGCGAACACGTAGCTCCAGCCGAAGCGTTCGGCCTCGGTGCGGTGTCCGGTCGCCTCGACGAACGCGGCGAACCGGGCGGTGGTGACGGCGTACGCGTCGATGGCGAAGGCCTTCACCCGTACCTCGCGCACCGGCCCCTCCGCGTCCCCGGGGTTCGCGTCGGAGTCCTCGCTGCCCATGCGGAAGGTGCCGCCGGGCAGGTCGACGCGGGTGTCGTGGGCCGGTTCGTCGCGGGGCGCGAGGGTGAGAGCGACCGGCCCGGCGTCCGTGGCCCGCGCCCCGCCCTCGCGGGACGGCGCGCAGCAGGAGGGGGCCGGATCGGGAGTGCAGCCGCTCACCGCGCCACGCCCTCCGACTCGAACGCGGACAGCGTCGTGTCGTAGTCGGTCGGCACGTCGTACATCGGCGTCATCCAGTGGTAGAAGTTGTCGCCGCGGTCGCGCAGCAGGTGGTACAGGCGGTGCATCAACTGCGTGCGCACCTCCCGCAGTTCGGGGTGCTCGTAGCGGTTCTGGAGCTCGTCCGGGTCGGCCTGGAGGTCGTACAGCTCGTTGTGGGACTCGGGGTTCACGACGAGCTTGTAGCGGCGGGTGCGCAGCATGCGCTGAGGGTACGGGAAGTGGTGGCCGTGGTACTCGGCGAGGTGGTGTTCGTCCCACTCGGGGTGCTCGCCGTGGGCCAGCGGGAGCAGGCTGCGGCTGTCGACGGCCGGAGCGGCGTCGGCGCCGGCCAGCTCCAGGATGGTCGCCGTGTAGTCGGTGAGGGAGACGAATTCGTCGCGGACCTGGCCCGCCTCGCCGCCGGGGACGCGGAGCAGTCCGGGGATGCGGTAGATGTCCTCGTACATGGCGGGGCCCTTGTCGTGCAGGCGGTGGGCGCCGGTGAACTCGCCGTGGTCGGCGGTGAAGCAGACGGCGGTGCGCTCGTCGAGGCCGAGGTCGCGGACGGCCCGCATGATGCGGCCGATCTGCTCGTCGATGAGGGTGACATAGCCCCAGTAGGCGGCGATCAGCTTGCGGCTGTCTTCGAGCGGCATGGTGTCGAAGGCCCACAGTTGGCTGTAGTTGCTCTGCACCGGCGGCTTGTTCGCGAACGTCTCAGCCATGGAGGCGGGCAGTTCGACGAGCTCCGGGTCGTACATGTCGAAGTACTCGTTCGGCAGGATGTACGGCAGGTGGGGGCCGAAGAAGTGGGTGGCGAGGAAGAACGGGTTGCCCTCTCCCCCGCGCTCGTCCTCGGCGAACCGGCGGAGCATCTCGATGGTGCGGGTCGCGAGGTAGTACTCGAAGGTGGCCTCGACGGGCTGGTGGAGGCGGGCCGCGAGGAGGTTGCCGGGGCTGCCGTTGGGTGTCGTGCCGCGCATCCGGTCGGATATCGCGTACGCGGGCAGGCCCCGCTCCTTGAGGTAGTCGAGGTAGTCGGGGTGGTCGACGGGGTTGTGCCAGCCCTCCAGGTTCGGGCCCTCGAAGCCGTAGTCGGCGGCGGTGCGCTGCACACCTCCGTGCCACTTGCCCATGAGTCCGAGGTTGTAGCCGTCGCCCTTGAGCTGCTCGGCGAACGTGAACTGGCCGTCGGAGAGGTCCTCCAAGTAGCCCACGTTGCGCTCGTAGTTGGCGAGCAGCTTGTGCCGGAAGGGCGCCGCGCCGGTCAGGAGGCTGGCGCGGGCCGGGGTGCAGATCGCGGTGGGTGTGTAGCAACTGTCGAAGCGGGTGCCCTCGTCGGCGATCCGGTCGAGGTTCGGGGTGCGCACGTGCGGATTGCCGTAGGCACCGAGGGTGTCGACCCGGTGCTGGTCGGTCATCAGGAAGAGCATGTTGTGGCGCACGGCGGTGCCTTTCGGATCGTACGAGGGGGGTGGTTCGGTTCAGGACAGGTACTACGAGGCGTGGGTGGCGGCTTCCCCGGCGGACTCCTCCGGTGCCGCCGCGGCCGCCGTCGCGTACCCCGCGAGCAGCGGCGACTCGTGGAAGACGAGGGCGAGCGCGCCGAGCGCGCCGGAGCGTTCGCCGAGTGCGGCCGGAACAAGTTCCACGCCGTGTTGGACGCGGGTCGCGGTGTACCGGCGGAAGGCGTCCTCGACGGGGCCGAGGAAGACCGGGCCCAGCTCGGCGACCTCGCCGCCGAGCACGATGCGGCGCGGGTTGGCGGTGCTGGAGGCGGCGGCGAGGGCCCGGCCCACGGCGAGGGCCGCGCGTTCGACGGCGGCGCGCTCGGTCTCCCCGCCGGCGGCGAGGGCCTGCGTGAACCGGCCCCAGCTGCGCCGCCCGGCCGCCCGCAGCAGCGCGGGCACGGCGGCGACCTGCTCCAGGCAGCCGTGCCCGCCGCACCAGCACCGCGGCCCGTCGACGTCGACGCTGATGTGTCCGAGCTCGCCCGCCGCACCCTGCGCGCCCCGGAAGAGCAGGCCGCCGGCGACGAGCCCGCCACCGATGCCGTACGAGAGCGTGAGGTGCAGGGCGTCGCCCGCACCGCGGGCCGCGCCCCAGATGGCCTCGCCGAGGGCCGCGAGCCGCGTGTTGTTGTCGGCGAGGACGGGCACGTCGAGGGCTTCGGCAACCGCGTCGGCGACGGTCTGGCGGTGCCGGGGCACACCGGCGGCGGGTGAGGTGGCGCCAGTGGTGTCAGCCGGCCCGCGGGTGGTGTCTTCGGGACCGCCAGTGGCGTCACCGGGCCCGCCCGTGGTGTCACCGGGACCTGGTGTGCCGATGCCGACGCCGCCGAGTCCGGCGAGGTCGATGCCTTCGCGCGCGGCGAGTTCGCGCAGCAACTCCAGTGCGGCTCCCGCCTGTTCGCGGGCTCCGGAGCGCTGCGCGTGGTGGGTGCCGGCGAAGGCGGTGACCTCGTGCGCCGCGTTGGCGATCGCGACGGTGATGCGCTCGCGGCCCACCTCGATGCCGATCGCCTGGGCGGAGCGCGGGTTGAGCGTGAGCCGGTGCACCGGGCGGCCGCGGCCCGAGGGCGGGCCCGCGGGTTCCTCGGTCACGACGCCGTCGGCGAGCAGCTGTCCGACGATGCCGGAGAGCGTGGTGCGGGAGAGTCCGGTGGCGGTGGCCACATCGGCCCTGCTGCTGGGGCCCTGCCTGCGCAGCACCTGGAGGACCCGCTCCACGTTCCCGTACCGCAACTGGCGCAGCACGGTGGGGTTCTTGTCCGCTGCGTTGACCACTGCCATGGGTCGGATACTCCCTCGCCTCGCGCATTTTCGTCAAGACTGGCGACAGAAATCAAAAGTGCTGGTCGCTACCCCCTTGATTTTCGTCGGAGTCTTGACGCTAATGATGCGGAGCCGACCAGCAAGGGAGCTCGTCATGCCTGCCGTCACCCGGACCCCGGTGTCCGACGCACCGGGTGCGGACGTCCGTTCGCGCCGCACGCTTCTGCTCTATCTCTGCGGCGCCTTCGGTGGTCTGCTGTCCGGGTACGACATGGGGATCGTGGCGGGTGCCCAGCTGTTCCTCACCCGCGACCTGGGCCTGAGCGCCTGGATGCAGGGCGCGTTCGTCAGCTCGCTGATGATCGGCGCCATCGCCGGCTGCTTCGCGGCGGGGCCCGCGACGGACCGCTGGGGACGCCGCCCGGTCATGCTCTGCACGGCCGTGGTCTTCGGCGCGGGGGCGCTCGGCATGGCGCTCGCCACGGGGCCCTGGCCGCTCATCGCGTTCCGCATCATCACGGGTGTGGCCGTCGGCCTCTCCTCGTCCGTGATCCCCAGCTACCTCTCCGAGCTGGCCCCGACCGCCATCCGTGGCCGGGTGTCGACGCTCAACCAGATGATGATCGCGGTCGGCATCTTCGTGTCGTACCTCATCTCCTACCTGCTGTCCGACGCGGGCGCCTGGCGCTGGATGCTGGGGCTCGCGATCGTGCCGGCCGCCGTGCTGTTCGCGGGGATGTGGACGCAGCCGGAGACGCCGCGCTGGCTCGTCGCGCACGGCCGCGAGGACGAGGCCCGCACGGTGCTGCTGCGCCTGCACACCGAGGAAGAGGCCGATGCCGAGCTCGCGGACATCCGCGCCGCCGCGAACAGCTCGCACGAGAGTCGGGGCCGCCTCCGGGAGCTGTTCACCGACCTCCGCGTGCGGCGCGGGCTCTGCATCGCGGTGGCGATGGCGGTCATCCAGCAGATCATCGGCTCCAACACGATCGTCTTCTACGCGCCGACGATCCTGAAGGCGGCCGGTTTCGGGGACTCCGCGGCGCTGCTCAACAGCGTCGGGCTCGGTGTCCTCTCGATCGTCACGACGTTCGTGACGGGCCGTCTGGTCGACCGGGTCGGCCGCAAGCCGCTGCTGCTCACCGGGCTCGTCCTGATGATCCTCAGCATGAGCACGCTGTGCGCGGTGTTCTCGCTCGGCATGCTGCACCAGACGCTCGGCCAGGTCGCGGCCGTCGCGAGCCTCGCCGTATTCAAGGTGGCCTACTCGCTGAGCTGGGCGCCGCTGCTGTGGGTGATGCTCCCCGAGCTCTTCCCGCTGCGGGTCCGCAGCGTCGGCGTGAGTGTCGGCTCGGGCACGAACTGGGCCGCCAACTTCGCCGTCTCGCTGGTCTTCCCTGTACTGCTCACGGCCGGGGCGGGCGTCGCGTTCGCGCTCTTCGCGGGGATCTGCGTCCTCGCGTTCGCGTTCACGGCGGCGTTCATCCGGGAGACGGCGGGCAGGTCGCTGGAAACGCTGGAGCGCGCGACGGCCTGACGGTTCACGTCCTGGCCTGTACGAGCGCGTGGGCGCCGCTGATCCGCCACTTCTGGTGCGGTTCGGCGGCGTCCAGCGCGTCTCGGGTGGACGGTTCGATGCCCGTGATCACGTCGCACTTGAGTGTGCGCAGCGCGACCACGGGAGTCGGCCAGTACGCGGTCCGCTCGGCGAACGGCGTGGTGGGCTCCCACAGGCGGTCCCCCACCAGGCGCCGGTAGTTGAGGTCCCCCTTGAGCACGGTGAGCGTCGTCGCGGCGAACTCGGCGCGCAGGTCGTCGGGCATCTCGGTGTACGGGAGCGGCGCGCAGGAGAAGGAGTGGGCGCGGACCGCGAGCCGCCCGTCCCCCATCGCCGCCCGGATCCGCCCACCGGCCTCGGCCGCCGCGCCGCCCGCCCGCGTCAGCCGCCGCACGCAGTCGACGACGTCGGCGGTCATGGCGTCGGAGACGTAGTACGGGTACGGCTTGAGCTGCAAGATGACGCGTGCGGCGCGTTCGTCGTCCAGCAGGTGGTCGACGAGCAGCAGGTCGGCGAGGAGTTCACGCCCGGCGTTGTCCGCGACGAGGCTCACCGTGGCGCCGCCGCCCTGCGGCACTGCGGCCCAAAAGGCCTCGGAGTCGTCGGCGACGAGCTGCGTGTCCGCGCCGGGTTCGGAGCCGTCGGCGGTGACGCGGAAGCCGAGGTCGGCGCGGTTGCCCCAGAGCGCTCCGAGGAGCAGCCCGCGCTCCCGCTCCGCCACGGTCGCCGAGGCCAGGCGGTCGACCGCGTCCAGCTCGGCGTCGGTCTCGGGGGTGTCGAGCTCGGCCTGCTTGAACGGCCGGAAGGGATCGATGCCCTGCCAGGCGCCGTCTCCCTCGCCGAAGTACCCGACGGCTCCGAGGAGTTGGCGGTAGAAGTAGCTCTCCGCCCACAGGAACGGCGCGTCGAACCACGACGCCCCGAACCATTCGCTCCCCCACGAATCCCAGCGCTCGCGGTCGTGCGCCCCTTCGCCCAGCGGCTCGATCACACCCTCCGCCGTGTTCCGCAGCAGCGCGTCCAGGGCGCGGTGCTGCTCGGGCCCGTACGGGAAGGCGGCACGCACCTTCTCGATGAGCGCGGGGTGCCGCTCGGCGAGGACGCTGCGGGCGAACGAGCCGGGGACGTTGCCGTGGATGACGGGGGCCTGCGGGGTGTCGGACATCGGTGGCGGACTCCTGCGAGGTGGTACGGGCTTTCGACCCTAGCCGTAGTGGACCAGGGCCGTGGGCACCACGGCGCGCCGCGCGGCGGCCGGGGTGCCGCCCTGTCCGCCACCCGCTCCTGCGCGTTCGCCGAGCCGCGAGACGAGCAGCCGGCCCGCCTCCTTGGGTGTGATCACGACGCGGCCTCGGCCAGCGCCGTCGGCAGCTGGTCGGCCAGGTACGCGTAGTCCTTGCGGTCGTTGTAGAGGTGGGCGGACAGGCGGAGGAAGCCGCGGCCGTGCCACGTCGTGACGGCCGTCTCGCAGGCGATCGTGTCGGCGAGGTGGCGTTGCAGCGCGTGTGCGGCGTCCTGGTCGGCCGCCGCGCCCTCGGGGAGCGGCACGAGGCGCATGGCAGGTGCCGGGCTGCCTCCGACCGGGGCCGTGTCCACGTCCAGGGCGTCCGCGAGCAACTGCTGGGCCTCCCCCGCCAGTTCGGCCATGTGGCGGCGCGCGGCGTCCCAGCCGAAGCGCTCCTCGACGAACTCCAGAGAGCGCGGCGCCGCGAGCCAGGGGGCGAGGTCCACCGTGCCCTGCTGGTCGAAGCGCTCGGGGAACGGGTAGGGCGCGCCCCAGGAGTCGGTCAGCGGGTACAGCCGCTGCGCCCGGTCGCCGCGCGCCACGAGGGCCGCCGTGCCGCGGGGCGCGCAGGGCCACTTGTGCAGGTTGCCCACCCAGAAGTCGGCCTCGCCCGCGTCGGCGAGGGGGTCGGCGAGCATGCCCGGCGCGTGCGCCCCGTCGACGAGCACGAGGGCGCCCGCCGCGTGGGCATGCGCGGTGATGTCGGCGACCGGGAAGAGGCGGGCGGTGGCCGACGTGATCTGGTCGACGACCACGAGGGAGGTCGGCGCACCGGTACCGCCGAGGGCATCGGCGAAGAGCGCGGCGATCTCCGCGGGTGTCGCGTCGAGCGGGATGTGCAGGGTCCGTACGTGTGCGCCCGCCCGCTCGGCGGCCCGTGTCACTCCCATGGTGACGGCGCCGTAGGAGTGGTCCGTCAGCAACACCTCGCTGCCCGGCGGCAGTTCGAGCGATCCCAGCACCGTACTGATACCGGCGCTGGCGTTGGGCACGAGCGCGACGGTGTCCGGGGCGACGCGCAGGTGCCGGGCGATGTCGGTGCGGGCCCGCGCCACGCGCTCCGGGAGTTCGCGGAACCACCGGCACGGGTTGGTCTCCATCTCCGTGCGCAGCACTCGCAGCTCGTCGAGGGTGACACGGGGCACGGCGCCGAAGGAGCCGTGGTTGAGGTGGCGTACGTCGGGGTCGAGCGCCCAGGCGTCGAGGGGGTGGGAAGACATGTCACTCCGAGAGTCATCCGATGACTGTGTCCGGTCGAGTCGTACTCGCAGGACCGTAGGCGGTAAATTGCTCGCTGAACAGGGGCAGTTGTGAAACGTGAGAATCTTCCTCATGCCCTACTGTCGAATTCATCGGATGACTTCTCGGGTGACGCGAGGACGCAGGGGGTAGGTCGATGACAGCCACCGACACGGCGGCAGCCGGGCTGCGGGCGATGATCGCGAGCGGTGAACTGGCTCCGGGCGCGCAGCTGCCGCCGGAGCCCGACCTGTGTGCCCGGCTCGGGGTGTCACGCGGTTCGCTGCGCGAGGCGGTGCGCTCGCTCGCGGCGCTCGGGATGCTCGAACCCCGGCACGGCGCGGGCACGTTCGTCTCGGCGCTGCGCCCGGCCCACATGCTGGCGGGCTTCGCCGCGATGGTCGACGTACTCCCCCTCGACGGCATCCTGGAACTCTTCGACACCCGCCGCGCCGTGGAGTGCCAGGCCGCCGCACTGGCGGCGGCCCGCGCCGACGGGCGGGTGATCGCGCGGCTGCGGGACCTGCAGGCGCGCCTGAGCGCGACCGAGGACGAGCAGGAACTCCACGACCTGGACCACGAGTTCCACACCATAATCTGCGCGGCCTCCGGCAACGAGACCCTGGCCGCGCTCGCCGGTGTCCTGCGCTCCCGGGGCCGGCACTACAACGTGTATGGCTCCGCTCAGGGCACGGCGGTCCGCGCCGCGAGCGACCAGGGCCACGAGGCGCTCATCGACGCGCTGGCCTCCCACGACCCCACCGCGGCGGCAGCGGCGGCGGGCGCGCACCTCACCCGGACGGAGAGGTGGCTGCGGCAGCTGCGCCCTGCGCCGGAACCGGGCTGACGCGGTCGTCCAGGGGAACGAGGCAGCCTCCGAGTGCGCGGATGCCGACCGTGTCCCCGGGGCGGGCCGTCAGCGGCGCACGGTGGGCGACCAGGCAGCGGGTGCCGTCGGCGAGACGGACCGAGCTGGTGCGGCCCCTGCCGTGGTACGTGGTGCGCTGGAGGGTGCCCTCCCAGTGGCAGTCGGTGTGCCCGGGCTCGACCACGGTGATGTCCTCCGGGCGCAGGGCCAGTTGACAGCGGCCGGAGTCGTGCTCGTGTGCGCCCTCCACGATCCCGGCCAGGGGCTGGGCGGACGGCAGGTCGGGCACGAAGCCCGTCGGTGTGCACCGGCCCGCGATCAGCGTGACCTGGCCGACGAAGGACGCCACGAAGGAGGTCGCGGGACGCTCGTAGATGTCGGACGGCGAACCGACCTGTTCGATGCGGCCGTTGTTCAGGACCGCGACGACGTCGGACATCTCCAGCGCCTCCTCCTGGTCATGGGTGACGTAGACGGCGGTGATCCCGGCCTCGCGCTGCAGGGTGAGCAGTTCGTGGCGCATGTCGACGCGCATCTTCGCGTCGAGGTTGGACAACGGCTCGTCGAGCAGCAGCACGGTCGGGCGCAGGGCCAGGGCGCGGGCCATCGCCACGCGCTGCTGCTGGCCTCCGGAGAGCTGGCCGGGGAAGGCGTCGGCGCGCTGGGCGAGGCCGACCTGATCGAGGGTCTCGTGCACGCGGCGGGCGATCTCGGCCTTGGACAGCTTGCGGAGCTTCAGGCCGTACGCGACGTTCTCGCTCACCCGCATCTGCGGCCACAGCGCGTAGTTCTGGAACACGAATCCGACGTCCCGCTTCCACGGCGGAACGGTCGCCACGTCGCGGTCGCCGAAGCTGACGGCGCCGCTGGTCGCGGTCTCGAACCCCGCCAGAATCCGCAGCAGCGTCGTCTTTCCGCAGCCGGAGGGCCCGAGGAGCGTGGTGAACGAACCGGCGGGGACGGACAGGTCGATGCCGTCAAGGGCCAGGTGCTTGGCGAACTGCTTGCGGACACCGGAGATGGTGACGCTCACGGAGGCGCCGGAAGCGGGCAGGTCTGTGGCCATGGTGGGTGGGATCCCGTCACGAGGTTCTGAGGTCGGAGAAGCGGCGCCGGACGAAGTACAGGGGCACGTAGACGCTGACCATCAGGACGACGGTCATCGCGGAGGCGACACCGAACGGGCTGCCGGGCTGCACCGCGTTGTTGAAGATCACGACGGTCATCGTGACGAAGGGGACCGCGTAGACCATGATGGTGGCGCTCAGTTCGGTGATCATCTGGAGGAACGCGACGGTGCCGCCGGAGACCACGGCCGGCCGGATCGCGGGCAGCGTCGCCTGCCGGAACGCCCGCAGCGGCTTGGCGCCGACGCTGATCGCGGCTTCTTCGAGGGCCGGGTGCACCTGGGTCATGGCGGCCTCGACCGACTTCATGAAGTACGGCAGGCGTCGGGTCAGATAGACGAGCACGATGATGGTCGCCGTCCCGGTGAGGATGAGCGGCGCGCTGTTGAAGCTGAGGATGAGGCCGATGGCGAGGACGGTGCCCGGCAGGATGTACGGGATCATCACCATGATGTTCAGCGCCGGGGCGAGGACCCGGTAGCGGCGGCGCACCGTGATGTAGGCGGTGAGGACGCCGACGAGGATGCACAGCACGCAGCCGATGCCGGCGAGGACGAAGCTGGTGAGGATCGTGCCCAGGTCCTCGGCGAACAGCTGCCGGTAGTTGGCGAGCGTGGGCGTCCAGGTCAGGATGCCCGTCTGCCACGTCAGGAAGCTGGTTCCGATGACGACGAGGTGAGGCACGAAGGACAGGAAGAACACGAGGCAGAGCCAGCCGGTCATGAGGAGCTTCTGGGCTCGGCCGACCGGCTGGAGCGGCCGGGTGCGCACACCCACCGACGCGTAGGTCCTGCGCCGCAGCGCCCACTGCTGCACGGCGAGGGTGGCTCCGGCGACCGCGAGCATGACGAGGCTGGCGGAGGAGGCGAGAGCGGGGTTGGTGCTGACCTCGCTGAGGAACTCGTTGTAGACCTCCACCGGGAGCATGCGGTAGCCACCGCCGATGATGAGCGGGGTGCCGAAGTCGGCGAAGATCTTCATCGCGGCGGTGTAGAAGCCGGTGACGAGGGCCGGAACGGCGAGCGGCAGGACGATGCGCAGCCGGGTGCGCCACGGGTTGCTGCCCACACTGGCGGCGGCCTCGTCGAGGCTCGGGTCGATGGACCGGAAGGTGTCGTAGGCGATCAGGAACGTCATCGACTGGGTGGCCCAGATGGTCACCCAGATGATGCCGCCCGGCCCGATGATGGTGTCGAACGGCAGCGGGAGGACATCGGTGAGAATGCCACCGCGCCCCAGCAGCATGACCCAGGCGTAGGCGCCGAGGAACGGCGGCGAGACCGTCGCCATCGTCGCGAGGGTGAGGAAGAGGCTGCGCCGCGGCAGGTCGTACTGGGCGAGCAGATACGCCGTCGGGATCCCCACGAGGCAGGACAGCAGTCCGGCCGCGAGGGACACCACGACCGAGTGCCAAAGGGCCTCGGTGAAGCGGGCGGTGGTGAAGAACTCGGCGAAGTGCGCGAGGGTCGCCCCGCCGTGGCCGTCGCTGAACGCCGCCGTCACGATGCGCAGTTGGGGCAGCACGATGATGGCGAGCAGCAGCAGGGCGAGCAGGACGGCGATGAGGACCCAGATGCCGGGGCGGCGGCGCGGCCGCCCGGCGGCGGCCATGGTTCGCTTCCGTTCCTCGGGCGGGGTGTCGGTCGTGGTCATGTGAAGTTCCGCGCCCGGCCCGCTACTTGGCGCCCGAGGCGGCGTCGAACTTGTCGAGCACCTTCGACTGCTCGCTCACGAACTCCTCAGGGGACTTGGCCAGATGGAGGCTTTTACCCCCGGCGAGTCCGGCGGGCGCGGGCAGGTCGGTGCGGGCGGAGCGGCGGCCGACGGCGTCGCTCATGACCTTCTGCCCCTTGGCGGACATGAGGTAGTCCACGAAGGTCTTCGCGTTGGCGGTGTGGGGCGCGTCCTTGATGACGGCGGCGGCGCCGATCTGGTTGGAGACCACATCGGTCGGATAGACGAGCTTGAGCGGCGCCTTCGCCTTCACCCAGGCGTTTCCGAGATCCTCATTGATGAAGGCCAGGGGGAACTCGCCATTGCGTACGCCCTTGAACATGGCGTCGCTGCTGTCGGTGACCTTGGCGTTGGGGAGGAACCTGTCGACGTAGTCCCAGCCGTACTTGCTCACCATGGCGGCGAGAACGGAGTAACCGGTGCCGGAGGAACGGGGGTTGGCGAAGCCGATGCCACCCTGCTTCTTCCACTTCGGGTCGGCGAGGTCGTTCATCGTCTTCGGGTAGTCGGCCGGGTCCTTGACGCGGTCGGTGTTGACGGCGATGGCTTGGTAGAGCAGGTCGGTGGCGTGCCACTGGTGCTTGGGGTCGGTGGCCACCATGTGCTTGTCCTGGCCGAGTTCGTCCGGTGCCCAGATCCCCTTGGCCGCGACGGCCTTGTAGTTCTCGATGGAGCCGCCCCACGCGACGTCACCGAGCGGGTTGGCCTTCTCGCCCTGGATACGGCTCATCAGCGGGCCGGTACCGGAGATCGCGGTGAGCGTCACCTTGATGTCGGGGTGGGCCTTCTCGAAGGCCTTCACGATGGGACCCGTCACCTCCGGCCCGGAGGAGGTATAGACGACAAGTCCCTTGCTGTCACCGGATTTCTGCCCGCCGACGACGGAGCTGCACGCGGTGAGGGCGAGCGCGGTGACGGCGAGGACACAGACACGTACGGATCTCATGCGGAGTGCCTTTCTGCTTCCCGCGGGGACGTGGCGGCTACCCACACGGGGTTGGAGACGGCGAGCGAGGAGGCGTGCGAGCGGTTGCACGAGGCCCAGAAGTAGGGGTCGTCGCTGGAGGTGTGCAGCTCGGCGCGGTAGGGGCCGGGGAGCGGGCGCGGGTCGCTCACGCGGATGCGCGCAGGCCCTTCGGCCGCTACCGGCTCCATGTGCCAGAGCAGTCCGCCGCGCAGGATGAACAGCACGGCGGGGCGCGGTGTGTCGATCTCCACGTCGAGGTGGACGGGCCCGCCCGGAGACACGGACACGGTCCCGCCCATCCCGCACTCCGCGCTGTCGGTCCGGGCGGAGAGCCGCAGCCCGGCCCCGCGCGACACATACGCCTCGCCCGCCCGCAGCGCGCCGAGGATGCCCTCGCGGCTGCGCTCCGCCCGTACGACGGTGGTGACTTGGCCGAGCCGGTGTTCGGGCTTCTGGGGGTGGTGGCAGTCGGTTCCGGCGACGCCGGTGATGCGGTGGCCCGAGGCGAGCAGCCGGTCCCACAGTCCGACGGCCGCGTCGTTATTGGCCCCCTGACCGAAGTTGTCGATCTCGAGAAGGTCGACGTCGTCCCAGGTGTGGTCGTCCCTGCGCCACGCCTGGCGACCGCTGAAGGGGTGGTTGACACCCACGAGCCCGTCCTGGGCATGCACGTCGCGGGCGGCGTCGGCGAAGTCCCAGCCGTCGGCGTCGACGTAGGTGCCGGGCCACCGGGACAGGCCGTGCAGGTTGGCGTGGCCGAAGTGGGAGGTCAGCTCGATGGAGCGGAGAAGCACGATCCCGTCGGCGGCCCCGTCCTCCTCCAGGCGCGTGAGTTCCGCCCAGTGGCTCGACGTGAAGTGGTCGCTGACGGCGAGGAAGTCGAGTCCTGCGGCGCGCGCGGCGTCGAGCAGGGCGGACAGTTCGGCGGAGCCGTCGCTGTGCAGGGAGTGCGAGTGGAGCTCGCCGCGGAGCCAGGTGGGAGGTGACTGCGGTGCCGGTGCCGCCCGCGCACCTCGCGTACGAATGGCGGGTGCGACGGGTGCGACGGGTGCGAGAGCGACGTCATCCGCATCGGCCACGTACACCCGCAGCTCGTAACTCCCGCCCTGCGCGAACCGGTCGAGGTCGATGCGAATGGTCCACTCCCCGGCGGGCAGCGGCCCCGGATGGCACCCGAGATCGGCGTGGTCCTCTCCCACCTCGAAGGACAGCCGGCGCGGCCCGGGATCACCGGGGCACTGCACGTGACCGCGCAGGAACCCGTCGGGGTCGAGGGCGGCCGCGTAGAGCTGGAAGCAGTCGGTGACCTTCTCGAAGTCCAGCTCGACCCGGAGCGTGCCGACGCCCTCCGGGAGGGCGAGGACACGGTCCAGATACTGCTCCGTGATCGACGCGGGGTCGATGGTGCGGGTCTCCCGCAGAACACGGCGGCTGCTCACCCGGCCTCCTTCAAGCGCACCACGAGCGCCACCGTCCCCGGCGATCACCCGAGCTGCGCAGACTCGCTCACCAACTTGCAAGAACGTGCGCATAGTTGAGCACGCTTCTTCGCGACGCGCCAGCGAGTGCGCAGGATTGTCCGCCGGGATGCTACGGAGCGAGTGCCGATCCCAGCGCCCCCGCATCCCCCGCCTCTGCCAGGCCGAGCACGGCCTGCTCCAGCTCCCGGGTCCGATCCGCGGTGAGCACCCGGCCGGCAAGCCCGCGAAACTTCTCCCGGACGGCCGCTTCGGTGAGCGGGTTCCCCGGCGAGCCGCTGGGTTCGTCGACCCGAAGTGACCAGCGTCGCCCGTCGGAGCTGGTGACGGTGACGACCGGCTCCTCGTCCGCCGGGATCGCCTCGTCCACCTCGAGCTCGATACGCGCCATGGCGGCGCGCAGCGAAGCCCCGTACCCGCTGTCGCCGATATAGGCCTCAAGTCCCGCATGGCCATGGGTGATTACGGCGGCCAGCGCGCGCGGAAGGCTGAGCTGCGCCGCCGCCAGCGTCGCGGTTCCCCGTCCCCCGCACATGCCGTGCAGGAACGGGCTCATGCTCACGTGCACGGTGGCGATGTCGTCCGCGTCCAGGTTTCGGTCGCCCATGATGGACAGCAGGGCGTCAACCGATGAGTGGGTGCCCCGGCATGATGCGTACGGTTTGAGGGAGCTGCGCATGATCTTCCAATTCCGCCCCAACCCCTCGGTGAGCGCGCCCGGCTCGGCCTCCTTTCCCGCGTACGTGGCAAGCGCACCGCCCCAGGTGTCGTCGAAGACCGCCGATGGCCCCGTCATCCCCGCTGCCGCCATGCGCGCCGCGAGCAGGCCGCTCTCGGCCGCCCGGCCCGCGTGCAGCCGCTTGGTCATGGCTCCGTCGTGAACGAAGGCCCACAGGCCCGCGCTGCCACTGGACGCCAGGCCGAGGGCCGCCTCCGTCTGGCGGGTGGTGAGGCCGAGGACGTGGGCGGCCGCGGCCGCCGCCCCGAAGGGGCCACAGGTTCCGGTGGAGTGCCAACCGGCTCCGTTGTGCGCCTCGTAGCCACCGAACGCTTCGAGCATCCGGCGCCCCACGTCATAGCCGAGGACGATCGCGGTGAGCAGCCGGGCGCCGCTCACCGGGGCGGCACCGACCGCGGCGGCCGCGAGCGCGGCGGGGACGACGACCGCGCCCGAGTGGTCGCATCCGCCGGTGTCGTCGACCTCGTAGGCGTGGCTGGAGACACCGTTCACCAGGGCCGCCGCCCGCGGTGTCAGCCGCTCACGCGTCCCCCACACCGGGGTTTCGCCACGCTCCCCGCCGAGCACCGACACAGCGATCCCGGTCTCCTCGCTGTGCGCGCCCGCGAGGCCGGCTCCGAGGGTGTCCAGGACGTGCAGCGTCGCCTTCCGCGTAGTGGCTTTCGGCAGGTGCTCGTACCTGGTGTCGGAAACCAGGCCGGCGAGCCGGGTGAGCGGGCTCGGCGTCATACGGCGGGCTCCCGTTCCGCCCGGAGCCGGGCGAACAGGTCCGCCGGGTGGCCTGGGCCGTTGTCCGGGTGGTTCGTCCGCCACCAGTCGGCGATCCGCGAACCGGTCGTGATCCACACGTCGGGGTGCGCCTGGATGTGGGTGATCAGGTCCCGGACGAGCCCGATCCTGCCCGGTGTTCCCGTGACCTCCGGGTGCAGCCGCAGCACGTAGCACAGGCCGTAGCGGTGGTGCGCCGTGAATTCCTGCGTCCAGTTGCCGAGGACGTGGGCGTACGACGCGATGCGCGACTGGCCCGTCGGGAACGGCGGTTCCAGGTTGAAGAAGAAGTACTGGTGATCCTCCAGTTCGTACTGGACCGGGATCTCCACGACACCGCCCATACCGGGGTGGAGGTAGGGCAGGTCGTCGCCGGGTGACGAGGAGGACCAGTCGAGTCCCGAGTCGGCGAGGTGGGCGCCGAGCCCCGGCTTCCACTCTCCGGCAGGGGTGCGGAAGCCGCGCACGGGTGCACCGGTGACCTGCCGCAGCCGGTCGGCTCCGTCACGGACGGCGCGTATCTGCTCGTCGAGCGTCAAGGGCTGGAAGTCCTCGTGCGCGTCTCCGTGGCAGGCCGGCTCGTGTCCGGCGGCCACGATGCGTCGCACCGCTTCGGGATGCCGTTCCGCGTTGCGTCCCGGCACGAACCACGTGGTGGGAACGGAGAGTTCGGCAAACAGGCCGAGCAGTCGGTCGATGCCGCGGTCGGTTCCGTAGCGGCCGACGGACAGGGTCTTGCCGCGGTCGGCGATGGCGGGAGAGCCGCTCAGGAGCGCGAGGTCGGCATCGTGATCGACGGTGATCATGACGGCGGCGCGGGCGCCGTTCGGCCACCGGCCGTGGATGTCGTTCACGCGGCAGCCACCTCCGTCCCCTGCCCGCTTTCGATCCACCAGTCGGCCACGTCGTGGCAGGTCGCGAACCAGACGTCGTCGTGTGCACGCATGTGGGAGATGAGTTCCTCCAGGAGCAGCAGGCGGCCGGGGCGGCCCGAGACCTTCGGGTGGAAGAGGGTCGTCAGGCAGAGCCCTTCGGCGCGGTATCCGTCGAACTCGCGCTTCCAGTTGTCGAGCGTCAGGGCGTAGCTCGCGATCCGGTCCTGGCCGCCGGGGTAGTCCGGGTTGCGGTGGTAGGCGAGGAAGGCGTAGTCGTCCATGTCCCAGCGAGCGGGTATTTCCACGAGGTCGGACGTGACGCCGTCGAGGGTGTGCCGGTACGGGCGGTCGTCGCCGCGCATCGAGCTCGAGTAGCGGAAGCCGTGCTCGCGCAGGACGCGCGGGGTCTCGGGGTGCCAGTCGCCCGACGGGGAGCGGAAGCCGGTGGCCTCGACGCCGAGGACGTCGCGGAACACCCGCTGGCTGCGTCGGATCACGGCGTGCTGTTCGTCGACGGTCAGGTCGTAATAGCACTCGTGCCGGTAACCGTGGTGGGCGACCTCGTGACCGCGCTCGACGATGGTGCGGCAGGCCTCGGGCCAGTGCTCCACCACCCAGGCCGGGGCGAAGAAGGTGGCGGGGACCCCGGCGTCGTCGAGGAGGTCCAGCAGCCGGGGCAGCGCCCGGTGAGGTCCGTAGCCGCCGAGGGCGAAGTAGCCGGGCCGGTCCCACAGGGAGCCGTCGAGCATGGCGCCACCGGTGGGTCCGTCCAGGTCGAAGGCGAGGGCGACCGCGGCGCGGTGCCCGTTCGGCCAGCGCGGCGGCCGCGGATCGACAGGGGTGTGCATGAGTCAGTCCTCAACTCCGTTGAACGTGGGCGCCATTGATCCGTAGGCCATGCCGGCCTTCTTCAGGATCCGCTGGTACGTTCCGTCGGCGCGGATCTGACGGAAGCCCTTGAGTACGAGTCGCGCCATGGGCTTGTCGTCCTTCTTCACCACGGCGGCGAACGGCTTCGCCGGGATCGGGTCGAGCACCGTCTTGAACCGTCCGGGTTCGGTGCGGCCGAAGAAGGCCAGGTTCTCGCCGCCCTGGATGGCGACGTCCGCGCGCTTCTGCTCCAGTTGCAAGCGGGCCGCCGCGCCGGAATCGGTGGGCAGGACCCGGATAGCGGGCTTTCCCTTTCCGGTGCAGTACCGCTTGTTGTAGTCGAGCGCCTGGCCGTAGTAGTCGGTCGTCTTGCTGACGGCGAGCTTGCGGCCACACACGTCGTCGCCGTCGCGGAAGTCGTCGGCGCGGCTCGGCAGAGTGTAGAAGCGGCCGACGGTGTCGAAGTAGTCGACGAAGTCCACGGTCTCCTGGCGGTCGACGGTGTCGGAGATCCCTGACATCACCATGTCGACGCGGGAGGTGGTCACGGAGTTCATGAGCTGGTCGAACTTCTGCTCCTGGAACGTGACCTTGAGACCGAGTTCGGCGCCGAGCGCCCGCGCGAGGTCGACATCGACTCCCACCACGCGGTTGGTCTTCTCGTCGCGGTACTCCATCGGCGGGAAGTCCGGCGACAGGCCGACCTTGAGCTGCTTGTCCTTGCTGATGGAGGGCGGCAGCCCGCCCTTGCCTGCCGCCGATGCGGGCATGCTCGTGCTGACACAGCCGGTGAGCGCGGCCGTCGCGGCAAGGCAGGCCGCGACGGCTGTGAGCGCGCGGAGCGGGCGGGACATGGCTTCTCCTGCGGACTCGGGGCTCACAGGACGCGGGCCAGGAACGACTGGGTGCGCGGGTGTCGCGGGTTGACGAGCACCTCGGACGGCGGGCCGACCTCCAGGATCTCGCCGCCGTCCATGAACGCCACGCGGTCGGCGACCTCGCGCGCGAAGGAGATCTCGTGCGTGACGACCATCATCGTCAGGCCGCTGCTCGCCAGGTCCTTCATCACCTCCAGGACCTCACCGACCAGCTCGGGGTCGAGCGCGGAGGTCGGCTCGTCGAAGAGCATCAGGTCAGGTTCCATGGCCAGCGCGCGGGCGATCGCGACGCGCTGCTGCTGACCGCCGGACAGCTGGCGAGGGTAGGCGTCCGCCTTGTCCTTGAGGCCCACCCGGGCCAGCAGTTCGGCGGCGCGCTCGCGGGCGGCGGCGCGGGCCACGCGCTTGACTCCGACGGGCGCCGCGACCACGTTCTCCAGGGCCGTCATGTGCGGGAACAGATTGAACCGCTGGAAGACCATGCCGATGCGTTGCCGCTGCCGGGCGATGGCGCGCTCGTTCAGCTCGTGCAGCTTGGTGCCCTGCTGCCGGTAGCCGATCACCTCGTCGCCCACCCAGATGCGGCCCGAGTTGACCTGCTCCAGGTGGTTGATGCAGCGCAGGAAGGTGCTCTTGCCCGATCCGGACGGGCCGAGCAGGCACACCACCTCGCCGCTGCGCACATCGAGGTCGATGCCCCTGAGTACCTGGAGGTCCCCGTAACTCTTGTGCACCGACTCGGCTCGCACCAGTGCGCGTTCGGTGCTCGTGGTGACGCTCATCAGGAGACCGCCTTCTTCTGCTGGAGGGTCTTGCGCAGCCGCTGCAGGGGCGTCGCGGGCAGCGCGCGGCTGCTACTGCCCCTGGCGAAGTGCCGTTCCAGGTAGTACTGGACGACCGAGAGGATGGAGACCGCGGCGAGGTACCAGATGGCACACACGATCAGCAGTTCCATGATCCGGTTGTTGACGAAGTAGATGTGCTGCGCCTCGGAGAGGATCTCGCTGACGCCGATGGCCGAGGCGAGCGAGGTCGTCTTCAGCATGCCGATGGTCTCGTTGCCGATCGGCGGCAGGATCACCCGCATCGCCTGCGGCAGGACGATCTGGCCCATGGTCCGCAGGCGTGACATACCGAGTGCCTGGGCCGCCTCGGTCTGCCCCTCGTCGATGGAGAGGATGCCGGCGCGCACCACTTCGGAGGTGTACGCACCCTGGTTGAGGCCGAGACCGATGGCGGCGGCGACGAACGGGGTGACGAGGTCGACGGTGCGGGCGCCACCGAGGCCGGGCAGCGACACGTACGGGAAGAGCAGCCCGATGTTGAACCAGGCGAGCAGCTGCAGATAGACCGGAGTACCGCGGAACACCCACACGTACAGCCAGCCGACTCCCGAGGTGACCGGGTTGCGGGACAGCCGCATCACGGCGACCAGGACACCGAGGACGATGCCGAGGATCATGCCGACGACCGTGAGGACCAGGGTGATGAGCAGCCCCTTCAGGAGCACACCCATCGTCAAGTACTCCTTGACGACACCCCAGTCGATGGCCGCGTGGGCGAAGGCATAGCCCAGCCAGCCGAGGAAGACGACGACCACGAGCGCGCCGACCCAGCGTCCGTAGTGGCTGCGCGGCACCGCGACGAGATCGCCCGTGTCCGCGGGCGCGGAGCTCTCCGCTACTGCTTCGGACATGACGTGACTCTCTTCTCCGGAGGCTGTCGTGCCGGTCGAGGGTGGTGGCGTGCTCATGCGCGGGGCCCCTGGTAGGCGGCGGCCCACGCGCGTTGTTCGACGATGAGCGCCTCCAACTCCGCTATCTGCACGTCGACCTGGGCGGGGGCGGTGCCTCCTTGTCCGCTGCGGGCGGCCAGCGCGGCCTCGACGGTGAGGACGGAGCGCACCTCGGGTGTGAGGCGGGCGTCGACGCCGGCGTAGTCGGCGTCGCTCAGCTCCTCCAGGTCCACGCCGCGCTCCTCGCAGAGCTGCACGACGGCGCCGGTGATCTCGTGGGCCTCGCTGAACGGGACGCCGCGGCGGGCGAGCCAGTCGGCGATCTCGGTGGCGAGGGTGAATCCGGCGGTGGCCTGCGCTCGCAGCTCCGCCTCGTCGACGACGAAGGTGCGCACCATGCCGGACATCGCGGGAAGCACCATCAGCAGGGTCTCGACGGTGTCGAAGGCGGCGCGCTTGTCCTCCGCGAGGTCCCGGTTGTAGGCGAGCGGTAGGCCCTTGAGCGCGCCGATGACGCCCATCAGGTTGCCGGCGAGGCGGCCCGCCTTGCCGCGGGCCAGCTCGGCGATGTCGGGGTTCTTCTTCTGCGGCATGATCGACGACCCGGTGGCGAAGCGGTCGTCGAGCGCGATCCAGCGGAACTGGCGGCTGGCCCAGAGGCAGATCTCCTCGGCGAGCCGGGACACGTCGACGGCGAGCATCGAGCCGACGAAGAGGAACTCGGCGACGTGGTCCCGACTGGCCACCGCATCGATGGAGTTGGCGCAGGTGCGCTCGTATCCGAGCTCGCGCGCGGCGTGCTCGGGGGTGAGCGCGATGGCTGATCCGGCGAGGGCGGCGGCGCCCAGCGGGGAGCGTGCGCTGCGGCGGTCCCAGTCGCGCAGCCGGTCGATGTCCCGGCTGATCGCGTGAGTGTGCGCCAGGAGTTGGTGCCCGAAGGTGATCGGCTGGGCGGGCTGCAGATGGGTGAAGCCGGGGGCAGCAGTGGCGCGGTGCCGCCGGGCCTGGGCCAGCAGGGCCTCCTCCAGCTCCGCGGTGGCCCCGGCGAGGTGGCGCACCTGGTCGCGGAGGTAGAGCCGCAGGTCGTTGGCGGCCTGGTCGTTGCGGGAGCGTCCGGCGCGCAACTTGCCGCCGACCGCGCCGAGCCGCTCGCTGAGCACCCGCTCCAGGAACGTGTGGACGTCCTCGTCCTCGGGGCGCGGCTCGACCTCGCCGCGGCGGTACTCGCCGTCGAGTACGTCGATGGCATCGACCAGCGTGGCCAGTTCCGCGTCGTCGAGCAGTCCTGCCCGGTGCAGTTCGCGGGCATGGGAGCGGGAGCCCGCGAGGTCGTAGGGCGCCATGTCGAAGTAGCTCGGCTCGGAACGCGACAGCTTTGTCAGCGCTTCGTCCGGGGCGTTGCGGAAGCGTCCGCCCCAGAGGCGTGTGGTGGCAGCGGTATCGGTCATGAACGGTCTCCCTGGGAGGAAAGGGGCAGCGCGACAGCCGTGGTCGGCAGGGTGGGGGCGCCCGGAGGACCGCCCGCGGGCAGGGCGGGCAGGGTGGCATGGCAGGGCTGAGCACGAGAGTCGTCGACGGGTTTCGCCGGACTGACTGCTTGTCGGACAATTTCAGCAACGCTGGGTGACGGTCAAGAGTCGGAGCGATTAAATCCACCGTCCAACTCCCGGTCTGCTCATGGCAGTCGGCTGCCAGTAGGGTGTCGGCAATAATTGTCCGGCAATCCGACGCATGCCTCGAGGGAGAACGTGATGGCGCTAGGGCCCATAGAGATCGATCGCTCCAGCACGGTGGACCGGGTGGCGCACGCGCTGCGCGAGGAGATGTACCGGGGCACCATCGAGGGCGGCACATCGCTGCGCGAGAGCAATGTCGCGGCGAGCCTCGGCGTCTCCCGCAGCACTGTGCGCGAGGCGCTTCAGATCCTCACTGCCGAGGGCCTGTTGGTGCGGCGGCCGAATCGCGGGGTCGAGGTGCGTCGGCTCACCGAAGAGGAGATCGAGGACATCTTCAAGGCGCGGCGCGTCCTCGAGACGGCGGCGGCGCGCTCAGTGGTGCAGGCCACCCGCGCCGACCTTGTGGCGCTCACCGCGGCCCAGCGCGACTTCGAGGAGGCGGTCGCCTCGTCGGCCGCCGCCAGTGTCGTCACGGAGGCGCATCTGTTCGTACATGTGGCGATCGTCGGGCTGTTGGGCAGCCCCCGCCTGACGGCGACCGCCCGCGACCTCATGTCGGAGATCAAGCTGGCGGTCGCCACCACGGACCGCACCAGCGACGATCTCCCGGCGCAGGTCGAGGAGCACCGGGAGATCGTTTCGCTGCTGCGTCAGGCGAAGGGCGAGGAAGCGGCCGGCCTCCTGGAGGCGCACCTCGCACACGCCAAGGCGTTCATGCCCACGGCCGGTTGACGCGCTCACCGGTCACGCCACGCCGGCGACCTCCCTGAGCACCGGCTCGAACTCCCGCCGTACATATGCGTCGAACGGCGCCGTCAGCGCGCCGTCGATCACCCGGCGCACGTGGTGCTCCTCCGCGAACTCCTTGAGGGCGGTCCGGGATTCGGGACCCACTCCCCCGCCGATGATCAGCACATCGAACTCCCGGGTCTCCAGCAGCTCGCGCGCCTCGTCGTCGGTGCTCGTCCCGTCCGCGTCGAAGCCGTCCGCGTGCAGCGTGGACAGTACCTCTGTCACCCTGGCGGGCGTCCTTCCCAGCACAAGTGTCTTCATGGCTCGAAGGTAGAAGCTCAATCGGACTTGAGGTCAAGTCCTGCCGCCGATTGTGCGCGGCGGCGTCGGCGTAGGAAGGCGTAAGAGGTCAGGACGACCGCGACCGTCAGGAGGCTGGCGGCGAAGTCGGCGCGTGTCGCCGGGAGGATCGCCATCGCGGCGATGACGACGACCATCGCGCCGATCGTGAACCAGCTGAGGTACGGGTAGCCCCACATTTTGAGGGTCAGGGAGTCGGGGTCCTCACGCTCCAGGCGCTTACGCAGGCGGAGTTGGGAGAGGGCGACCAGGAGGTAGACGAAGAGGGCGACCGCTCCGTAGGAGTGGACGATGAAGGAGAAGACCGTGTCCGGGGAGACGTAGGCGAAGACCACGGCCACGTAGCCGAGGACGGTGGCGAGGAGGATGGCTCGGCGGGGGACTCCGCTGCGGCTGAGTTTGGTGAGGCCGCGGGGTGCCTCGCCCTCGCGGGTGAGCGCGAAGACGATGCGGGACGCCGAGTACAGGCCCGCGTTGAGCGAGGAGAGGACCGCGATCAGGATCAGGATGCGCATCATGGTGTCGGCGCCGGGGATGCCGATCTCCTGGAGCGCCGCGATGTACGGGCCGCCGTTCAGCTTGTCCGAGCTCCAGGGGACGATCGCGACGACCAGGAAGATCGAGCCCACGTAGAAGAGCAGAACGCGCAGGACGACGGAGCGGGTCGCCCGTGCGACGTTGCGGCCTGGTTCGGCGGATTCGGCGGCCGCCAGCGCGGCGATCTCGGCGCCGGTGAAGAAGCCGACCGCCGGGATGATGGAGGTGAGGACCGGCCCCACGCCCATCGGCAGGAAGCCGCCGTGCGCGGTGAGGTTGTCGACGCCGCCCGCGTCGTGCGCGCCCGGCCACAGGCCGACCACAAAGACCAGGCCCACGACGAGGAACACGGTGATCGCGGCCACCTTGATCGACGAGAACCAGTACTCGAACTCGCCGAAGGTCTTCACCGACAGCATGTTGACCGCTGTCAGGATCAGCATCAGGGCCAGACTGATCGTCCAGAGCGGGAGGCCGGGGAGCCAGGCGCGGACGAGTTCGGCGCCGGCGACCGCTTCGAGGGCCACCACGTTGACCCAGAAGTACCAGTACAGCCAGCCGATGGTGAAGCTGCCCAGCGGGCCGAGGGCCAGCCGGGCGTAGGCGTGGAAGGAGCCGACGGCCGGGCGGGCCACCGCCATTTCGCCGAGCATCCGCATCACGAGGATGACCAGGCCGCCGGCGAGCGCGAAGGAGATCACGGCGGCGGGCCCAGTGTCCTGGATGACGACGCGGCTGCCGACGAAGAGTCCGGCGCCGATGACACCGCCGATCGCGATCAGGGTCATGTGACGCTGTTTGAGGGCGCTGCGCAGACCAGGGCCACCGGTCGGTGCGCCGCCGGGTTCCGGGCCGGGTTCCGGGCCGGAGTTCGCGCCGGACTTCGCGCCGGGTTCCGCTCCGGAGTTCGCCCCGGTCGTGCCGTCGCCCCGCAGGGATCTGTCGCTGGTGTCCGTCACGTCCGCCTCTTCTCCGTACGTCCGACGTGGGCCTGTCAGGCGGCGCCGCCAGGTGATGATCATGCGGCGCCGTCGGACAGTCTTGGCACACCCGAAGGCCCGCCGGGTGCGTTCAACGAACCGTTCACACGGTCGAAACGAACGGCGTTTCAGGCCACGGCGCGGGCGACTGAAGCCACCATCTCGTCGACGCCTTCGAGGAGTTCGCCGAGCACCGCCCGGTCCGCGACCAGCGGCGGAGCCACCATCAGCATCGTCGCGCCGCGGTCGTCGGGCCGAAGGATCACCCCGGTGCGGCGCATCGCGTCCGGCAGCACCTCGCGCAGGATCCGCGTCGACTGCTCGTCGGTCAGCTCCCGGCCGCTGACCCGGTCGGCCGTGAACTCGACCGCGTAGAAGAAGCCGGTGCCGCGGACGTCGGCGACGACCGGGTGGCGTGCCGCGATCTCGTCGAGTCCGGCGCGCAGCGTCGGGCCGAGGTCCCGTACGTTGCCGGGGATGTTCTCGTCGCGCATGGCGCCGATGTTCGCGACGGCGACGGCCGTGGACACCGGGTGCCCGCCCCAGGTCGCGCCGTGCGTGAAGGTGCCGCCGAGCGGTGAGTCGTACAGGCCGCGCACCAAGGGCTCGCGGACGATGGCGCCGCCGAGCGGGGCGTAGCCCGAGGTGGCTCCCTTGGCGAAGGTGATCAGGTCGGGGACGACGCCCTCGGCCGCGCTGCCGAACCAGTGGCCGAGCCGGCCGAAGGAGCAGATGACCTCGTCGGCGACGAGCAGGATGCCGTGCTCGTCGCAGATGCGGCGCAGTTCGCGCCAGTAGCCTTCGGGCGGGACGAGGGCGCCGCGGCCGTTCTGCACGGGTTCGGCGAAGACCGCGGCGACCGTCTCCGGGCCTTCCTCGGCGATGGCCTGCTCGATGGCGCGGACGCAGTCGAGTTCCCCGGCCGGGCCACAATCACCGGTGAAGCCAAGGGTGTTGGGGACGTGCCGGATGCCCGGGAGCAACGGACCGAAGGGTTCGCGGATCTTGGGGAGGCCGGTGACGGAGAGGGCGCCGAGGGTGACACCGTGGTACGCCATCGACCGGCTGATGATCTTCGTACGTTGCGGTTCGCCCTGCGAGCGGTGGTACTGGCGGGCGAACTTGATGGCCGTCTCGACCGCCTCCGAACCGGAGTTGACGAAGTACGTCACGTCCAGGTCGCCCGGAGCGAGTTCGGCGATCAGGGTCGCCGCCTCGATGGCCGGCGGGTGGGCCGCGCCCCAGTTGGTGGAGTACGCGAGGGTCTCCATCTGCTTGGCACCCGCGGCCACCACGTCGCCGCGGCCGTGGCCGATGTTCACGCAGAACAGACCGGACAGGCCGTCGAGATGGCGCCTGCCCTCGTCGTCGTAGAGGTAGCAGCCGTCGCCGCACACGTAGACCGGCGGCGGGGTGTCGTACCAGCTGTCCTTGCGGGTGAAGTGCGGGCCGAGGTGACGCTGGGCCTTGGCACGCAGGGTGGGGTCCTGGGGCACGGTGCGCTCCTTCGCGGTCACGTTCACATGCGCGGTCACGTTCACGTACGCCTTGGTGTGTTCACAGCAGGGCTTGGTCGACGTCGACGTGCTTCATGTCGTGGGCCTCGGCCACCGGGCGGTAGGTGAGCCGCCCGCCGAGCGTGTTGATGCCCCGCTTCAGCGCCGGGTCGGCGGCCGCCGCCGCGCGCAGTCCGTGGTCGGCGATGGCCTGGACGTAGGGCAGCGTGACGTTGGTGAGGGCGTGGGTCGAGGTGTGCGGGACGGCGCCGGGCATGTTGGCGACGCAGTAGAAGAGCGTGTCGTGGACCCGGTACACGGGGTCGGCGTGGGTGGTGGGCCGGGTGTCCTCGAAGCAGCCGCCCTGGTCGACGGAGATGTCGACGAGTACGGCGCCGGGCTTCATGCGGGCGACGAGGTCGTTGCTCACGAGGCGGGGGGCCTTGGCGCCGGGGACGAGGACGGCTCCGATCACCAGGTCGGCGTCGAGCACGGCCTGTTCGAGGGCGAGCCGGTTCGAGGCGAGGGTGGTGATGCGGCCCTGGTACATCCGGTCGGCGGCGCGCAGCTTGTTCAGGTCGGTGTCAAGCAGCACGACGTCCGCCCACATGCCGGTGGCGACGGCGACGGCGTTCATACCCGCGACTCCGGCGCCGATGACGACGACGCGGGCCGGGCGGGTGCCGGAGACACCGCCGGTCAGCACGCCGCGCCCGCCACCGCCCCGCATCAGGTGGTACGCCCCGACCTGCGGCGCGAGCCGACCCGCGACCTCGGACATCGGGAAGAGCAGCGGCAACGAGCCGTCCGCAGCCTGCACCGTCTCGTAGGCGACGCCGGTGGTGCCCGCGTCGAGCAGCGCCTGTGTGCACGCACGGGACGCGGCGAGGTGGAGGTAGGTGAAGAGGACCTGGTCGGGGCTGAGCCGGTGGTACTCATCCGCCACCGGCTCCTTCACCTTCAGGACCAGGTCTGCCTCGGCCCACACGTCGTCGGCCGCCGGCAGGACGCGGGCGCCGGCCTCGGCGTAGTCGGCGTCGGGCAGTGCGGAACCGGTTCCCGCACCGGCTTCGACGGTGACGGTGTGGCCGTGTGCGGTCAGTTCGTGGACCCCTGCGGGGGTCAGGGCGACGCGGAACTCGTTGTTCTTCACTTCTCGCGGAATACCGATCCTCACGGTTCGACTCCCCTCTGGACCGGCCCTGAATGCGGGGCGGACGCGGTGGCGACAGGCGTGGGTTGGCGCGCTCGACACGAGTTGGGGTGGAGGCTGCTACGTCGGGACTGAGCCTGCGTGGAAGGTGGCGTACGCCGCGCACCCTCGTGCGTTCGGGGCCACCACGGCTACCGTGCCGAACGGGACGGCGACCGCGACAGGTCCAGTTGCGTGCACGCTGAGGGTGCCAGGCCGACGGCGAGACGGAGGCGGTACATGCCACGTACGTTGATCGAGATCGAGCGGGGCCGCGGGGAGCCGCTGTACCGGCAGGTGCGGCAGGCCATCGAGCACGGCATCGCGACGGGGCGGCTCGACGCGGGCGGCCGGCTGCCGTCCTCGCGGCTCCTCGCCCAGGAGTTGGGGGTGTCACGGAACACGGTCACCGCCGCGTACGAGGAACTGGTGGCCGAAGGCTTCGTGGAGAGCCGGGCCCGGTCCGGGCTGTTCGTCAATCCGCGGATGCCGCTCCGTCCGGAGCCGGATGCCGCGCCCCCGCGGGAGCACGCCTTCGACTGGTCGGGGCGGCTGCGCGGGCGCGAAGGCGACCGGCTTCCGCACATCGAGAAGCACCACGACTGGGCGCGCTACCCGTATCCGTTTCCCGCGGGCCAGGTCGACACGCGGGCCTTCCCGGCCCGCGCCTGGGCACGCGCCCTGAACCGGGCGCTCGACCGGCCGCACGCCGCGTGGTCGTTGCAGGACTGCGTGGCGGACGACGATCCCTTGCTGGTCGAGATGGTCCGTTCGCATCTTCTGCCCGCACGCGGTGTGGCGGCGGAGGCGGACGAGGTGCTGGTCACGGTCGGTTCGCAGCAGGGCCTCGATCTCCTCGGCCGGGCGCTGCTGGGGCCCGGCACGGTGGCGGCGGTGGAGGACCCCGGGTATCTGGACGCGCGGCACATCTTCCTGCGGGCGGGCGCCGAGCTGCGGCCGCTGCCGGTCGACGGGGACGGGCTGCGGCCGCCCGCCTCGCTGGCGGGCGCCACCTTGCTGCATGTGACGCCGAGTCACCACCACCCGACCAATGTGACGTTGGGCCCGGAGCGGCGGCGCACGCTGCTCGCTGCGGCGCGGGAGGCGGGCACGGTAGTCGTGGAGGACGACTACGACAGCGAGTTCCGCTACGAGGGCAGCCCGACTCCCGCCCTCAAGTCGCAGGACACGACGGGGCAGGTGGTGTACCTGGGCACGTTCTCCAAGTTCCTCGCGCCGGGGCTCCGGCTCGGCTACCTGGTCGGGTCGGCCGAACTCGTCGCACATCTGCGGGACTTGCGCCGGTACTCCGTACGGCACCCTCCCGGCCATCTGCAACGGGCGCTGGGCCTGTTGATCGAGTCGGGCGACTACCAGTGGGCCGTACGCCGCAGCCGGGCACGCCTCGGCGCGAAGTGGCGACTCATGCGGGACGCGGTGAACGACGCGCTGCCGTGGCCTAGTTCACCGGCTCCGGGCGGGGTCAGCCTGTGGATGTCGGGGCCGGAGGGGCTCGACTGCCGGGAGTTGGTGCGGCGTGCGCGCGAGCGGGGTGTGCTGATCGAGCGTGGTGACATCCTCTTCCTGGGTGGTCCCGACCCTGACACGCTGCGGCACTTCAGGGTCGGTTTCGCGGCGCCACGGGCCGATGTGATCGAGCCCGGAATCGCGATCCTCGGCGACGTCGTACGCGAGCTGCTGCCGCGGTGACACTCGGTCCGGCACAACCGGCCCGCGACGCTCAGTCCGCCTCGACCCGCGCGATCCGCTCGGCCGCCCGCCGCAGCACCGGCACCAGCTCCACGGCCCGCTCCACACTGACCCGTACGACGGGCGCCTGGAGTGCCACGCACTGGCGCACCCGCGACGCCACCGGGTCCGCACCCGGACCGCGGGGCACGGGCACGGCGGCACAGACCAGGCCGGGCAGGAACTCCTCGTCGTCCAGGGCGAATCCGTCCCTGCGCACCTGGTCGAGCTCGGCCTCCAGGGCTTCGGGGTCGGTGCGGGTGCGCGCGGTGAACGCCTTCAGCGGGGCCGCGGTGAGGATCTTGCGGCGCTGGGCGGCGGGCAGGAACGCGAGGATCAGCTTTCCGCTGGCGCTGCAGTGCACCGGGACGCGGGAGCCGGGCCGCAGGGCGAACCGCAGCGGCTCCGGGGTCTCGACACGGTCGAGGTAGACGACCTCCGGTCCTGCCGGCGCGGTCAGATTGCAGGTCTCGCCGATCTCGTCGACGAGGTGGCGCAGCACCGCGTGCCGGGCCGCGTGGTGGGTGCCGTGGCTGAGCAGGTCCTCGGCGAACGTGCGGAGCCGCCCGCCCGCGCCGTAGCGGCGGCCGTCGCCCTGGCGGTCGAGGAGGCCCGCGCCCTCCAGCTGCTGCAGCATCCGGTGCACGGTCGGCTTGGGCAGGCCGGTCTCGGCGACCAGCTCGGTCAGCGTGACCAGGCGGTCGGTGCGGGCGATGTGTTCCAGCAGGGCGAACAGGCGCAGGGCCGGGGTCGCGTCCTCCATGTGCACCATCCTCAACTCCCCTTTGGGGAGGGCAGGTTGCCGGGCCACTGAACGTAGCAGCACGTCCCGGATTTCGGTACGCACGGTTGACGGTGCCGAGACGCCCGCTCTACGGTCCTCGACGTGTCCCGCTTTCGGGAACACCACGTACCGGATCCCGGAATCTGCTCTCCCCCACCGAACTTGCGCCACCCCGCACCAGCACCGACAGCACGTCGAAGGGTGGAAATTCCATGACCGAGTCCACGGCAAGCAACACGTCCCAGCCCCAGTTCACGACCGAGGACGGCCGTCAGGTGGCCGCCGGCGTGCAGCGGATGACCCCTTCCGAGTCGTTCGTCGAGACCTTGGTCTCGCACGGCGTCACGGACATCTTCGGCATCATGGGTTCGGCCTTCATGGACGCGATGGACATCTTCGCGCCGGCCGGCATCCAGCTGATCCCGGTCGTGCACGAGCAGGGCGCGGGCCACATGGCGGACGGCTACTCCAGGGCAAGCGGCCGGCACGGCGTGGTGATCGGCCAGAACGGGCCGGGGATCTCCAACTGCGTCACGGCGATCGCGGCGGCGTACTGGGCGCACTCCCCCGTCGTCGTGGTCACGCCCGAGGCGGGCACGATGGGCATGGGGCTCGGTGGCTTCCAGGAGACCAACCAGCTCCCGATGTTCGAGGAGTTCACCAAGTACCAGGCGCACGTGAACAATCCGCGCCGGATGGCGGAGCTGACAGGCCGCGCCTTCGACCGGGCGATGAGCGAGATGGGTCCGACACAGCTCAACATCCCGCGCGACCACTTCTACGGGGACATCGAGGCCGAGATTCCGCGCCCGTCACGCCTCGACCGGGGGCCGGGCGGCGAGCGCAGCCTGGAGGAGGCGGCGCGGCTGCTCGCCGAGGCCGAGTTCCCGGTGATCATCTCCGGTGGCGGTGTGGTCATGGGAGACGCGGTCGAGCAGTGCAAGGCGCTGGCCGAGCGGCTCGGCGCGCCGGTCGTCAACTCGTACCAGCACAACGACTCGTTCCCGGCGAGCCACCCGCTGTGGTGCGGGCCGCTCGGCTACCAGGGCTCCAAGGCGGGCATGAAGCTGCTCGCGCAAGCCGATGTGGTGGTCGCGCTCGGCACCCGGCTCGGCCCGTTCGGCACGCTGCCGCAGTACGGGATGGAGTACTGGCCGAAGGACGCCAAGATCATCCAGATCGACGCGGACCACCGCATGCTGGGTCTCGTCAAGAAGATCGAGGTCGGGATCTGCGGGGACGCGGGAGCCGCGGCGCAGTCCCTGGTGCAGCGGCTCGACGGCCGTGACCTCGTCTGCGAGCAGACCCGCGCCCGGCGTTCGGCGACCGTCCAGGCGGAGAAGGACGCCTGGGAGAAGGAGCTGGACGGCTGGATCCACGAGACGGACCCGTACAGCATCGACATGATCGCCGAACAGGACGGCGAGGACGGCTCCTGGCTGCACCCCCGTCAGGTGCTGCGCGAACTGGAGAAGGCACTGCCGGAGCGCGTGATGGTCTCCACCGACATCGGCAACATCAACTCGATCGCCCACAGCTATCTCCGCTTCGAGGAACCACGGTCCTTTTTCGCCCCGATGTCCTTCGGCAACTGCGGCTACGCGCTGCCGACGATCATCGGCGCCAAGCTGGCCGCACCCGAACGCCCCGCGGTCGCCTACGCGGGCGACGGCGCGTGGGGCATGAGCATGGGCGAGATCATGACGGCGGTGCGGCACGACATCCCGGTCACCGCCGTCGTCTTCCACAACCGCCAATGGGGCGCCGAGAAGAAGAACCAGGTCGATTTCTACGACCGCCGGTTCGTCGCGGGCGAGTTGGAGAGCGAGTCCTTCGCCGGGATCGCCCAGGCGATGGGCGCCGACGGCGTGATCGTGGACCGGCTCGAGGACGTCGGCCCGGCGCTGAGCAAGGCGGTCGAGGCGCAGATGAACGAGGGACGCACCACCGTCATCGAGGTCATGACCACCCGTGAGCTGGGCGATCCGTTCCGCCGCGACGCCCTGTCGAAGCCGGTCAGGCACCTCGACAAGTACCGGGACTACGTCTGATCGCTGTAGTCATACCCGCACGTCCGGGGCGCCCGCGAGAGGTGCGGGCGCCCCGCCCTCCGCCCCCTCTCCCCTGGTGGTGATCATCCGTGCCGAGCTCGCTCCCCCGCCCCGCCGATCCCCTGCACGCAGCCGACACGATCCTGTACGGCGGCACCGTGCGCACCCTGGACCGCGCCGGGCACACCGGTACGGCCCTCGCGGCCCGCGACGGCAAGGTGCTCGCCGTCGGCTCGGACGCCGACGTCCTGTCCCTCGCGGGGCCCGCGACCACGCTGCGCGATCTGCGCGGGCAGTGCGCCGTGCCGGGGTTCATCGAGACCCACAACCACCCCACGTTCTTCGGTCTGACCCTCGCCGCGGAGGTCGACGCGGGCAGCCCGCCGAACGACCGGATCGCCGACATCGTGGCCCGCGTGGAGCAGGCCGCCGGGCACACCGAGCGCGGCGAGTGGATCCGCGGCTACCGCTACGACGACACGCTCCTCGCCGACGACCGGCACCCCACCCGCACCGACCTGGACCCGGTATCCCCGCACCATCCGGTGTGTCTGCAGCACATCTCGGGCCACTTCTGTGTGCTCAACTCGGCGGCCCTCGGGCGCCTGGGCATCGACCGGGACACTCCCGACCCGGTCGGTGGCGCCATCGTCCGCGACGCGAAGGGCGAGCCGACCGGCGTCCTCGCGGAGACCGCCGCGTTCGCCGCGTACGCGGGCATGCCGCACCCGGGCGTGGACGACCTGGCCGACGCGATCGGCCGGGCCGGTGACGCGTACCTGGAGGCCGGTGTCACCACCGTGCACGACACCGGGCTCGGCCTGATGGGCGGGCCCGGTGAACTGGACACCTACCGCAGGGCCCGGCTCACCGGCCGGTTCCGCAACCGCGTCCAGGCGTATCTCGTACAGGACCTGTTCCCGGAGCTGGCAGAGGGCCGACTCAGCCCGGTGGAGTCGGCCGTCGCCGGGCTCGGCGACGACGAGTTCCGGGTGGCCGGCGTCAAGATGTGGGCGGACGGCTCGATCCAGGGCCTGACCGGGTGTGTGTCGGACGGCTACGCGTGCGCCCCGGACAAGCACGGGCTGCTGATCTTCCCGCCGGACGATCTGTCCCGGCGGATCGCGACGCTGCACGAGGCGGGCTGGCAGGTCGCCGTGCACGGCAACGGCGACGGTGCCATCCAGGCCATTCTCGACGCGTACCAGAAGCTCGGCCTCGACCCGGAGTCCGCGGACCGGCGCCACCGCATCGAGCACTGCCAGATGGCCGGTGAGCAGCAGCTCGCGGACATGGCGCGGGCGGGCGTGCACGCCTCGTTCTTCGTCAAGCACGTCTACTACTGGGGCGACCGGCACCGCGACCGCTTCCTCGGCCCCGAACGGGCGGCCCGCATCGACCCGTTGGCCTCGGCCCGCCGCCACGGTGTCACGTTCGGCCTGCACTCGGACACACCCGTGGTGCCGGTGCCGCCGCTGGAGGGCATGTGGTGCGCGGTCGACCGGATGACCCGCGACGGCCACCAACTGGGGCCCGAGCAGCGGGTCGACGCGGAGACCGCGCTGCGCGCCTACACCAGCGAGGCCGCGAAGCTGGCCTTCGAGGAGGACCGCAAGGGAACCCTGGAGCCGGGCAAGCTGGCCGATGTCACGGTGCTGTCCGAGGACCCGACGGCCGGTGGCGAGCGCAGCCTGCGCGATCTGACGGTCGAGGCGACGGTCATCGGCGGCGACGTCGCCTGGGAGCGAACCCCCGGAGGCACGCGATGAGTTCACCACCGACCGAACCCACCCGCCGGCTGCCGCGCAGCCTGTGGCTCGGCCTCGGCGTCCCCGCGTTCGCGCTCCTCGTGGTCATGCCACTGCTGGCGAACACGGATGTGTACGTGGCGGGCATCCCGCTGCTGTTCCTGTGGGTGTTCGCCTGCTTCCCGCTGACGACGCTGTGTCTGAAGCTGGCGTGGCGGATGGACCGGAAGCACTACCCCGAGGACACACCCAACGCCTCGGAATCGGAAGAGGTGTCCCGGTGATCGCCACCGTCTTCTTCGTCATCATGGTGCTCTCGGTCCTCGTGGCGTTCAGCGCCCGGCGCGGCATCCGCAAGGTGTCCATCAGCGAGTACCTGGTCGGCGGCCGCTCGTTCCCACCGTGGCTGCTGTACTTCCTCGCGGTCGGCGAGGTCTACAGCATCGGCACGATGATCGGCTTCCCGGCCGGGATCTACGCCAAGGGCGCGAGCTACGGCGTCTGGTTCCTCGGCTACATCCTGCTGGCCTATCCGCTCGGCTACTACGTGGCGCCGCTGATCTGGCGGGCCGGTGTCCGCTACGACGCGATGACCATCCCCGACGTGTTCGGCCGCCACTTCCGCAGCCGCGGCCTCGAACTCATCACGGCGCTCGCCCTGTTGGTGGCGCTGGTTCCGTGGGGCCAGTACCAGTTCATCGGCATGCAGGTGGTGCTTACGGCGCTCGGGCTGCCGATCACGCCGGTGCAGGCGGTGATCCTCGCGGGCGTGATGGCGTTCCTGTACGTCGCCGTGTCCGGGGTGCGGTCACCGGCGTTCGTGTCCATCCTCAAGGACGGGCTCATGGTGCTGGGTGTGGTGGCCGCCGGTGTCGCCGCGCTCGTCGCGGGTGGTGGCCTCGAGGCGGTCACCGGTCCGGCGGCCGTGCCGCGCGCGCAGGTCACCATGTCGGGCAGCCCGATGGTGTTCGCGCTGACCACCATCGTCTTCCAGGCGGTCACCTTCTATCTGGGCTTCTCCGCGGGCTACATCTTCACCGCGCGCTCCGAGCGGGCCATCAAGTCGTCGACGGTGTGGATGCCGTCGTACATGCTGATGTACCCGTTCCTGGTGGCCACGGCCTACTTTGCGTACACGGCGGGCAAGCATGTCGCCGATCCCAACACGGTGTTCATGGAGGTCGTCCGTGACGTGCTGCCCGACTGGCTGGTGGGTGTGGTCGCGGGCGGCGCGGGCCTGTCCGGGGTGCTGGTGCTCGCGGTGACGGCACTGTCGATCGGCGGCATCGTCTCCCGCAACCTCGCACCGAATCTGCGCCCGGAGGCCCAGCGCCGGTGGACGACGCTGGCCGTCGCGGTGTTCCTGGTGGCGGCCGCCGTCCTGACACTGACGGCGTCGTCGCTGATGCTGACCGTGCTCAACCTGACGTACTACCTGCTCGGCCAGCTCATCCCCGGCTGGTTCGCCCTGCTGTTCTTCCGCCGGGTGCGGGCGTGGGCGGTGGCGACCGGCATGATCGCGGGGGTCGCCGCGTCCCTGGTGCTTTACGTGGTGGAGCCCGACCTCGGCGGGATCAACGCAGGCCTGCTCACGGTGGTGTTGAACGCGGCGCTCGCCTTCGGCCTCAGCGCCCTGGCCCGGTCCCGCCCGTGTGTCACGGAGCCGCCACTGGTGTCGGTGCCCGCGCCCCGGCCGGGAGCGGCGGACACCCGGGACGGTCAGGACGAGGAGCCGGCCGCGATGCGCTGAGTCAACCGCTCCACCCGCGCACCGCTCCCACGCATACCGGCTCGCCCACCGGGACAGGGATCTGACGGCCCCGACTCACCCACCGCACAAGGAGTTCCCGATGCCGCTGGCACCCTTCCATCTCGCCATCCCGGTCGACGACCTCGCGGCCGCCCGCGACTTCTACGGCAAGGTGCTCGGCGTCGCCGAGGGACGCTCGGACACCCGGTGGATCGACTGGAACTTCGGGGGCCACCAAGTGGTCACCCACCAGGTCGGCGACGGGACACCCCGCGAGCGGCGCGCGGGCACCAACCCGGTCGACGGGCACGAGGTGCCGGTGCCGCACTTCGGCCTGGTGCTGCCGGTGCCGGAGTTCCAGCGCCTCGCCGAGCGTCTCACGGCCGCCGGTACGGACTTCGTGATCGAGCCCTATGTGCGCTTCCAGGGCGAACCGGGCGAGCAGTGGACGATGTTCTTCCTCGACCCGGCGGGCAACGCGCTGGAGTTCAAGGCCTTCGCCGACCTCGAGCAGCTCTTCGCTGTCTGATCCGGTTAGCCTGCCACCTGCGGCGATCCCCCGCCGCTACTGTTCCACCCCGACGAAAGCGATGTCGACCATGACCACCACCGCCCGCGCCACCGTGCAGCACGAGGACGAGCGCACGCGGGTCACCCGCTGGGACTTCGAGCCGGGGCAGAGCACCGGCCGCCACGTGCACGAGTACGACTATGTCGTGGTCCCGGTGACGGACGGCCGGACCGATGTCATCGCTCCGGACGGCACGGTCACGCGCAACGAGCTGCACTCGGGGCGCTCCTACGCGCGTTCGGCGGGCAGTGAGCACGAGGTGGTCAACGCGGGCCCGGCTCCGCTGGCCTTCGTGGAGGTGGAGCGCAAGTAAGGCCCCACCTCCAGGGGCGCCTTCACGCCTTGCGCGCCACCCCGCACACCGCCGCCTCGACCGCCGACGCCTCGGGCCGCGGGGCGTCGGTGTCCGGGCGCCAGGCCGACGTGTTGACGACTCCCGGTTCGACGAGGTCGAGCCCGTCGAAGAACGCGGCGATCCGCTCCGGTGCCCGCAGGTGGTAGGTGTGCACCGACTGCTGGTTGTAGCCGTCGACCGCCCTGTTGAGCGCGTCGTTGGTGTTCGTGCCGTCCGTCAGGGCCAAGTAGCTGCCGGGCGGCAGCGCGTCGAGCAGCGTGGACACCACCTCGGCGGGGTGATCGTCGTCGGACAGCTGCCCCATGATGCTGAGCAGGGTGAGACCGATCGGACGGTCGAAGTCCAGGGTCTCGCGCGCCTGGGCCAGGATCCGCTCCGGGTCCCGCACATCGGCGTCCAGATAGGCGCAGACCCCCTCGGGGGTACTGGTGAGCAGGGCCCGCGCGTGGGTCAGCACCAGCGGGTCGTTGTCGACGTACACGATCCGGCTGTCCGGCGCGATGCGCTGGGCCACCTCGTGCGTGTTGTCGGCCGTGGGCAGGCCGGTGCCGACGTCGAGGAACTGCCGGATTCCGGCCTCGCCCGCCAGGTACCGCACCGCGCGCACGAGGAACTGCCGCTGCAGCCGGGCGACGGTGGCGAACTCGGGGAACGTGGCGAGGATGGCCTCGCCGACCTCACTGTCGACGGGATAGTTGTCCTTGCCGCCCAGCAGGTAGTTCCACACCCGGGCGGAGTGCGGGCGGTCGGTCTGCAGCCTGTCGCGGAGCTCGCCATCCGTGTCATCCATGGCCCCAGCCTCACACACAACACGCCGGGTGCGCCGATGAGTTCGGGCCCTGGGCGCGGTCTGCACCAGTATCACCACGGCATGCCACCCGAGGAGGACTTTCCGTGATCGATCTGAAGCCGGCCTGCGACCGGATGACCGACGTACTGACCAGTGTGAGCGACGAGCAGCTGTCCTTGCCCACGCCCTGTTCCGAGTACTCCGTGCGCGAGCTCATCGCCCACGTCGACGATGCGGCGCGCGCGTTCACCGGCTTCGCCCGCAAGGAGGCGCCCCTGACCGCGGAGCCGGGCGACGGGCGGGAGAGCACGGCGAAGAGCGTGCGGGCGCTCGGCGAGGCCTGGGACGACCCGGAGGCCTGGCGGGGCGAGACGGAGGGGCCGGGGTTCACGCTGCCGAACGACACGTGGGGAAAGGTCGCGCTCACCGAGATGGTGGTGCACGGCTGGGACCTCGCCCGGGCCACCGGGCAGCCCTTCGACCTGCCCGAGGAGACTCTGCGCGCCTGCCTCGACCACGTCTCCGGCTTCGTGACGGCGGCGCCCCTGCCGGAGCTGTGGGGGCCGCCGGTCGAGACACCCTCCGACGCGCCGCTCATGGACCGCATCGTGGGCTGCACGGGGCGCCGCCCCTGACCCTGCTCCCCATGCACTCTGCACAGTCACCTCCGTCCCACCAGGCACTGCGCCCATCCCGCCGCTTCGGCGGCCGCCGTAGCGTGCGGGCAACCGCAGTCGCTTGGAGGTTCGATGGCCGCCGCACGCGCCGTCGGGGTGGACGACCACGCCCTGACCAGAGTGCCCACCACCGCTCGTTACAGCTGGTGGTCCGTAGCCCTCCAGCGTTTCGGGCAGATCTCCGGGCTCAGCCAGTTCGTGCTCGGCGCGACGCTGGGCTTCGGGATGGACTTCTGGACGGCGTTCTGGGCGCTCACGCTCGGCTCGGTGATCGTCGAGGTGCTCTCGATCTTCATCGGGATCATCGGCGTACGAGAAGGGCTTCCGACGTCCGTGCTCGCGCGCTGGACCGGGTTCGGGCGCGTCGGATCCTCGCTGATCGGGCTCGCGATCGCGCTGAGCCTCATCGGCTGGTTCGGCATCCAGTCGGCGATATCCGCGGACGCGCTCGCCGGGCTCGTCGGGGTGTTCCCCGCGCCCGTGTGGTCGGTGCTGTTCGGGCTCGGTGTGACGGCCGTCGTGCTGTGGGGCTTCGGCTCCATGAACTGGGCGGCGTACGTCACCGTGCCCGCGTTCCTGCTGCTCGTGGGCTGGTCGACGGTGCACGAGCTGGTCCGGTACGACATCGGGCACCTCGTCGCCTCCGCGCCGCCCGGCCCGCAGCTCTCCCTCGTCCAGGGCACGACGCTGGTGGCTGGCGGCGCCATCGCGGGCGCCATCATCACGCCGGACATGACCCGCTTCAACCGGTCCACCGCCGACGTCGTCAAGCAGACCGTGGTGGGCATCTCGCTCGGTGAGTACGTGGTCGGGCTCGCCGGAGTGCTCCTCGCGCACGCCACCCGGTCCGCCGACGTGACCGCGATCGCCGTGTCCTCGGTCGGCTGGGTCGGCACCCTCGTCGTCATCATGGGCGCGCTGAAGATCAACGACTGGAACCTCTACAGCTCCGGCCTCGGCGTCGTGAACTTCATCGAGTCGGTCTTCGGCCGCAAGGTCAACCGCGCCACCGTCACCGTCCTCCTCGGCGTCGTCGGCAGCCTGCTCGCGGCGGCCGGCATCCTCGACCGGTTCGCCGACTTCCTGACGCTGCTCGGCGTCGCCTTCCCGCCCATCGCGGGCGTGATGATCGCCGAATACTTCGTGGTCAAGCGGTGGCGCGGCGACCTGGAGGCCTCGCGGGCCTCGGGCACGCTGCCCGCGACCGCGCCGACCTGGGTCCCGGCGACGCTCGTCGTGTGGGTGCTCGCCTTCTGCGTCGGTGAATTCGTCGACTGGGGCCTGCCCAGCATCAACTCGGTCGCCTTCGCGTTCGTCGCCTACGTCGTCCTGGGCCGGCTCGGCCTGATCCGCGGCGTCGGTGTGTCCCGCGACATGGGAGCCGGTGCGCCGGTGTCCGATGAGACCCGGGCCGTCGCGAGCGACGACGGCTCCCCCGCCTCCCAGACCCCTCACGTCTCCGCCGCCTCCAGCGGCGATTCCCGCTAAGGAGAGAGTTCCGTGCGTATCGGAATCGATGTCGGCGGCACCAACACCGACGCCGTCCTGCTCGAAGGACCGCGGGTGCTCGCCACCACCAAGTCCGCGACCAGCCAGGACGTCACGTCGGGCATCGTGTCCGCGCTCAAGGCGCTGCACGCGCAGCACGCCTTCGACGCGGCGGCGGTCGGCGCCGTGATGATCGGCACCACCCACTTCCTCAACGCGCTCGTCGAGGCCCGCGGCCTCGCCCCGACGGCGGCGCTCCGGCTCGGCCTGCCGGCGACGTCGGCGCTGCCCCCGTTCGTGGACTGGCCCGAGCGCCTGACGCGGGCCATTGCCGGGCGGCCGTACCTGGCGCACGGCGGGCACGAGTTCGACGGGCGGAAGATCGCCGACCTGAACGAGGACGAGCTGCGCCGGCACGCCGCCGACATGGCCGCCCACGGCATCAGGTCGGTGGCGATCTCCTCGGTGTTCTCGCCGGTCAGCGACGAGTTCGAGGTGCGCGCGGCGGAGCTCCTCCGTGCCGAGCTTGGCCCGGACGTGGCCCTCTCGCTGTCCCACGAGATCGGTCGCATCGGCCTGCTTGAGCGGGAGAACGCGACGGCCGTGAACGCGGCACTGCGCGAGCTGGCCGCCGGGATCGTCGACGGGCTCGCCGGGGCGGTCGCCGGGTTCGGTATCACCGCGCCGCTGTATCTGAGCCAGAACGACGGCACGTTGATGGACCTGGAGTTCGCGCGCCGCTACCCGGTCGCCACGTTCGCCTCGGGGCCGACGAACTCGATGCGCGGCGCCGCGGTGCTGTCCGGGCTCGACACCTGCGCGGTCGTCGACGTCGGCGGCACGACGAGCGATGTCGGTGTGCTCACGCAGGGCTTTCCGCGTGAGGCGGGGACGGCCGTGGACGTGGCGGGGGTGCGCACCAACTTCCGGATGCCGGATGTGCAGAGCATCGGCATCGGCGGCGGTTCGCTGGTCGTCGAGGAGGGCGGCCGGGTCACGGTCGGCCCCCGCTCGGTCGGCTACCGGCTCACCGACGACGCCCTGGTGTTCGGCGGTTCCACGCTGACCGCCACCGACGTCGCCGTCGCGGCCGGACTCACCGACATCGGTGACCGCTCGGCCGTCGCCCACCTCGACGCACGCCTGGTGAAGGAGGCGCTCGACACGATCGCCGCCGACGTGGCGCGCGCGGTCGAGTCGATGCGGACGTCGCCCGAGCCGCTGCCGGTGGTCGCGGTGGGCGGCGGCTCGGTCCTCCTCCCGGACACCCTGCCGGGCTCCGGCACCGTCCACCGCCCCGACCACTTCGCGGTCGCGAACGCGATCGGTGCGGCCATCGCGCAGGTCGGCGGCGAGGTCGACCGGGTCTACGCGATCGACGCGGGGCGCCGCGAGGCCGTGCTGGACGAGGCGCGGCAGGAGGCGGTCGACCGGGCCGTGGCGGCGGGCGCGAACCCGGCCGGCGTCCGCATCGTCGAGTTCGACGAGGTCCCCGTCCCGTATCTGCCGGGCAACGCCACCCGTATCCGCTGCAAGGCCGTGGGCGACCTGCAACAGGTCGACTGAGCCCCGCCCCCACCCACGTAAGGAGAGCACGAGCACATGAGCTGGACCCTGGGCCTCGAACAGCTGGACGACCTGGCGCGCGGCGCCGCGATCCTCGGCACCGGAGGCGGCGGCGACCCGACCATCGGCCGCCTGCTGGTGCGCGAGGCGATGCGCGAGCACGGCCCCGTGACCGTCCTCGACCCGGACGAGGTCGCCGACGACGCGTTCGTCATCCCGGTCGCGAACATGGGCGCGCCGACCGTGATGGTCGAGAAGCTGCCCGGCGCCGACGAGCCCGTGGCCGCGCTGCGCGCCCTGGAACGGCTCACCGGGCGGACGGCGGACGCGACGATGCCCATCGAGTGCGGCGGCAGCAACTCCCTCATCCCGCTGATCGTCGCGGCCCGCACGGGACTCCCGGTCGTGGACGCGGACGGCATGGGCCGCGCCTTCCCCGAGCTCCAGATGGAGACGTTCCATGTCTACGGGATCCCGGCCTCGCCGCTCGCCATGGCCGGCGAACACGGCGAGACCTGTGTCTTCGACACCGGCACGGACACCAAGCGCCTGGAGGACCTGGCCCGCCGGGTCACCGTCGGGCTCGGCGGCGGCGCCGCGATCGCCGAGTACTCCATGACCGGGGAGCAGCTCAAGCGCACCGCGGTGCCGCGCACGCTCTCCCTCGCGCTGTCCCTCGGCCGTGCGGTCCGTGAGGCGCGCGAGGCGCACCGCGACCCGGTGGAGGCGCTCGGCGAGGCGGTGAGCGGCACGATCTACGGTCACCTGCGGGTGCTGTTCCGCGGCAAGGTGACCGATGTGGAGCGCCGCACGGAGGGCGGCTTCGCGCGGGGCCGTGCCACGTTCGCGGCATTCGAGGGCGACTCGGGCCTCGAACTCCGTTTCCAGAACGAGCACTTGGCGGCGCTCCTCGACGGCGAGCCGATCTGCGTGGTCCCGGACCTGGTGTGCGTCCTGGAGGCGGACACGGGCGAACCCATCACCACGGAGGCGCTCCGCTACGGCCAGCGGGTCACGGTGATCGGCATCGCGGCACCGGCCATCATGCGCACCCCGGAGGCCCTGGCCGTCTTCGGCCCAAGCTGCTTCGGCCTCCCGTACGAGTTCCGTCCGGTGGAGGACCGCCTGCCCATTTCTTGAGGCTCCCCCTGCGGCGGGTGGGCAAATCAAGCCCCTGCGGCGATTGAGCAGCGGGGTCCGGGGCGGAGCCCCGCGGCCGCAACGCCGACGCGGCGACAGTCACAGCCTGCCCGCGCACACCCGTGCACCCGCTGAGACAATCGGCCCGTGCCCCACACGATCACCCGCGGAGACGTCCCCGCCCTGGTCACCGGCGTGAACGTCCTCGGCTGCGGCGGAGGCGGCGACGCCGCGGCATTCGCCTCGATGCTCCGCCGCTCACTGGGCGAAACCGGCACGGCCGGCTGGCACGAGGCCGGCCCCCACGACCCCGTCATCGTCCCGGTCGGCGTCGTGGGCGCGGTGAACGTACTGAGCGAGAAGCTGCCGAACGGCCAGGAGTTCCGGGAGGCGGTCGGCGCGGTCGCCCGCTGGACGGGCGGCCCCGCCCCCGACGCACTCATGGCCGTGGAGGCGGGCGGCCCCAACGCCCTCACCGTGCTGCTGGCCGCACTCGACCTCGGCCTCCCCGTCGTCGACGTCGACCTGATGGGCCGCGCCCTCCCCCGCCTCGACCAGCTCAGCTGGGCGGTGCGCGGCCTCCCGGTCACCCCGTGCGCGCTGGCCGAACCGGGCGGCCAGATCCTGGTGGTGGACCGCACGGACGCGCGCGGCCTGGAACGCACGGTGCGCGGATTCCTCACGGCGGCGGGCGGCTGGGCCGCACTCGCCCTCGCCCCGGTCCGACTGAGCGAGGTGCGCGACGCCTGCGTCCACGGCTCCCTCACCCGGGCCCTGGCCCTGGGCCGCGCGCACAGCGAGCTCCCGCACCGCCCGGACAGGGACGCCGTGGAGGCCGCGCTCGGCTGCAGGGTGCTCGCGGCGGGCCGGATCCGGGAGGTCGCGCGCAGCGAGGGCACGGGCTTCGGGCGGGGCAGTGTCACGGTTACGGATGCCGGGTCCGGCGCGGTCGTCCGCCTGGAGACGGAGAACGAGATCCTGCTCGCCCTGTGCGACGGTGAGGTCGCCACGACGGTCCCCGACGTCATCTGTCTCCTGGACCGCCGCACGGCGCTTCCCGTGGCCATCGACCGGGTCAGGCCCGGCCAGGAGGTCATTGCCGCGACCCTCCCCGGCCCCGAGTTCTGGCGGCTTCCTGACACGGAGCCGTATGTGTCGCCGCGCTCCTTCGGCCTGGACTCGGGTGTCGTCGGATTCGAGGCGGCCGCGACATGACCGGTACCTCCCGAAGTGGTTCCCCCGATGGTGTCTCCCTCTCCGCGATGCTCGCCCACCCCACGTGGCACGATGTCACCCTCCTCGCGGGCCCCGAGGACGCCCGCATCGTCCAACACCCCGTAGCGGCAAAGGACTTGGCGCACCCACTCCCCGAGGAGACCGCCGGCCGGCTCCTCGTGCTGCTCGGCGGAGCGGACCGCGGGGACTGGCGGCTCGACGCGCTGCTGCGCCGTGCGCACGGCGCGGGCGTCGCGGCGCTGCTGGTTCCCGGGGTGACGGCGCTGCGCATGTCGTCGACGCTCCTCGCGGAGCGGCTGCGGCTGCCCGTCCTCGGCTCCCCCGACCCGCTCGCCTCCTACCTCGCCCTGGAGCGGATGACCGCTGAACCGGGGCTGCTGCGCGCCGAGTCGGCGCTGCGCACCGCGCAGGTGTGTGCCCGCGCGGACGAGACCGTGGACGCGCTGCTCGCCGACCTGGGCGCGCTGCTGCACCGCCCGGTCGCCCTGCTCACCGCGGACGCCCGACATCTGGCGGGCGACCCGGCCACCGTGACACTCCCCGAACAGGGCACGGTGGCACGGCAGTTGACCGGGCCGCCGCTCCCCCGCCCGCTCGACCTGCCCGGCGGCGCCCATCTCCTCACCCACCCCGTCGGCACCGAACGCGCCCGCCCCCGCCTCGCCGTGCGGCTGCCCGCCCGGCTTGCCCCCGAGGCCGACGCGGTGGCGGCCGCCCTGGAGGTGGCATCGGGCGCCGTACGGGAACGCCTTGCGCTGCTCCGGCTCGACCTGGAGCGCAGCGCCCGCCACCGCACCTCCCTGCTGGGCGAGTTGCTGCGCCCGGCGGGCGGCGAGATCCCGGACGCGGTGCGCCGGCACGCGGTCGAGTTCGGCTGGCGCCTCGACGGCTGGCACACCGGCATCCGCATCGGCACAGGCCCCGACGTGGACGTGGCGGGGCTGCGCGCCGAGGTCACCGACGCCTTCGCGGCGGAGCGGCTCGGCGCGCAGGTCGTCGAGCAGGGCGACGGCTGGTCCGCGTGGACGAGCGCCGACCAGGAGCCGTCGGCCGGCGACATCGAGCGTCAGGCCGCCGCCGTGCGCCGCGTGCAGCGCCGCCTGCCGGAGGTGCTGCACGCGTACGTGGGGGTGGGGCGCGCCCATCCGGGTCCCGCCGGCATCGCCCGCAGCCTGGGCGAGGCGGCCGACGCGGCGCGGCTTGCGCAGGGCCGGGAGGCGAGCGGCCGCTTCTTCCACGTGGACCGCCTCGGCCTCGCCCAGCTCCTCCTCGCCTGGACCCGCACGGACACCTTCCAGCCGGCCGCCCGCTCCCTGCTGGATCCGTTGTCCGGCGAGCCCGGCGACCTGGTGCGCACCCTCACCGCGTACCTCGACGCGGAGTCCTCCACGGCGGAGACCGCCGCAATCCTCGGCGTGCACCGCAACACCGTCGCGGCGCGCATCGCCCGCGTACAGCAGCTCCTGAGCGTGGACCTCGCGGATCCGGACGAGCGCCTGGCCCTGCATCTGGCGTGCCGGACGGCCGTGGACGGATGAAGCCAACGAAGCAGGACGGCCGGGGACGGATGAACTGAACGAAGTAGGACACGACCTGACCTACCTGCTGGCTACTGTGACCGAACCGAACACCAAGCGGGTACTCCCCGCGAGAGGCGGACACCATGACCACCAGCGAGTCGACCACCAACGCCCCCACCGTCACCGGCGAACGCGCCGACCTTCTTGAGGCGCTGGCCAAGCAGCGGCACTTCCTGACCTTCACCACGCGGGACCTGACGGACGACCAGGCGCGGCAGCGGACGACGGCGAGCGAGCTCTGTCTCGGCGGTCTGATCAAGCACGTCACCGGGGTGGAGCAGGGGTGGGTGGGCTTCATCCTCGAAGGGGCCGCCGCCATGCCGGACTTCACGGCCATGACCGAGAAGGACTGGGCCGCCCGGGAGGACACCTTCCGGCTGCTGCCCGAGGAGACGCTGGCCGGCGTCCTGGCGGACTACGAGGAGGCCGCGCGCGGCACCGACGAGCTGGTGGCGACCCTGCCCGATCTGGACCGCAGGTGGGCGCTGCCGAAGGCCCCGTGGAACGAGCCGGGCGCGGAGTGGTCGGTTCGCCGGGTGCTGATGCACCTCGTCGCCGAGACCGCGCAGCACGCGGGCCACGCCGACATCATCCGCGAGTCCCTGGACGGCTCGAAGAGCATGGGCTGAGGCCTCTCGAAACGCCGACGCCCCGGCCTCACGCCGCACGCGAGGTCCCGGACTCACCCGAGGTCGAGAATCGCCCTCCCGACGACCTCACCGGCGCGCAACCGCCGTACCGCCTCGGCGAGTTCGTCCATGCCGTACCGCTCGTACGGAAGGGACAGCGCGCCGGAGGCGAAGTCCGGGAGAAGGCGGTCGACGTCGGCGGCGACCTCCGAGCCGCGGTGGATCATGTTGACGGGGAGCAGGGCGACGTCCGCGAGGAGGAAGTCCGCGAGGTCGAGGGTGAGTTCGCGGCCCGCCGTGTAGCCGATGAGGGCGGCGCGGCCGCGGGGGCGGACGAGGGCGAGCGCGTCGCGCAGGACGGCGCCGCCGACCGTGTCGATCAGCACGTCGACCGTGCCGCCGACGGTCTCCTTCGAGAGGTCGGCGGCGAGGATCGCCTTCGCGGAGCCGGGCACGAGCGCGCCCTCGGGGTGGGTGGCGGAGGCGAGGACGACGCCGCTGCCCTGGGTGCCGGGGACGGAGGGCAGCTCGGGCAGGATGCCGAACTGCCCGTCGAGCACGTTCAGGTCCAGGTGTGCGACGGTCGCCGCCTTCATACGGACGAGGGTGTGTCCTGGCGCCGGCTCGGGGACGGGCCGTTCCACGAGCCGCGGCAGCACACCGAACTCTTGGAGCAGCAGCGCCCGCGAGACGGACGTGGCTGCTGAGGCCGGTGCGGACGCGGGCTCGTTGCTCATTCCGGTTCTCCGTACTTCCGTGTTCCGTGTGGGGGGAGGTATCGCTCCGGCGCCCGGAGGATCGATGATGTCCGCCATGACATCACGTCCGCACACCTCCGCCGCCACCGACCTGATCACCTCGCTCGCCGACGGTTCGCTCCGCGTGGTCGATCTCACCGCCCCGCTGTCGTCCGGGACGCCGATCCTTCCGCTGCCCGAACCGATGCACCCGATACCCCACTTCGAGCTGGAGCGGCTGAACGACTGGGACGATCCCGGTGAGATCTCCCTCCAGAACCACATCCACACGGGCGAGCACGTGGGCACACACTTCGACGCCCCGGTGCACTGGTCGTCCGGCCGTGACCTGGAGGACGTGGGCAGTGTGCCGGCCACGCGGCTCGTGGGCCCCGCCGCGGTCGTGGACACGTCGGCCGAGTGTGCCAAGGACCCCGACCACCTCCTCAGCCTCGACGAGCTCAAGGCGTGGGAGCGTGAGCACGGCGCCCTGCCCAAGGGCGGCTGGCTGGTGTACCGCACCGGTTGGGACACCCGCTCCGACGACCAGGCGGCCTTCCTCAACGCCGACGACAACGGCCCGCACACACCCGGCCTCACCCCCGAGTGCGCCCGATACCTGGCCGAGGAGACCGGCATCGTGGGGATCGGCGTGGAGACCGTCGGCACGGACGCGGGTCAGGCGTTCCGCTTCGAACCGCCCTTCCCCGTCCACCACTTCATGCTCGGCAACGGAAAGTACGGCGTGACACAGCTGCGCAACGTCGGGGAGCTTCCCCCGGTCGGCGCGGTGCTCGTGGTCGCGCCGCTGCGCATCGTCGGAGGCTCAGGCAGCCCCGCGCGTGTCCTGGCGCTGGTGCCCGCCGCGGAAGGCAAGTGAGCATGCTCGTACGGGAAGCCATCGGCCGCGAACTCCACCGGCTCGGTGTGCGCACCGCGTTCGGCGTAGTGGGAAGCGGCAACTTTCATGTCACGGGCGCGCTCGTGGCCGCGGGGGCGCGCTTCGTCGCGGCGCGGCACGAGGGCGGCGCCGCCGTCATGGCGGACGCCCACGCCCGCACCAGCGGCGAGGTCACCGTCCTCACCGTGCACCAGGGCTGCGGCTACACCAACTCCCTCACCGGTGTCGCCGAGGCCGCGAAGAGCCGTACGCCGCTGCTCGTCGTGACGGCCGAGGCGACGGAGCGGACCTCGAACTTCTACGTCGACCAGCCGGCCCTCGCCGAGGGCGTCGGGGCGGTGTCGGCGCGGGTCCGCTCCGCGCGCACGGCGCTGGACGACGTGACCCGCGCGTTCCGGCTGTGCGCCGAGGAGCGCCGCACGGTGGTGCTCAACGTCCCCATCGACGTACAGGACGAGGCGCTGCCCGAGGACGCGGTGGCGCCTCGGCGCCGCCCGGCCCCCGGCCTGCCGCGTCCGGCCGCCGCCGACGCCGAGGACTTCGCCGAGCTGCTGCGCCGCGCCGAGCGCCCGGTGTTCGTGGCCGGTCGCGGTGCCCGGTCCGGGGAGGCCGGTGAGGCGATCGCGGCGCTCGCCTCGCGGACGGGAGCGCTGCTCGCCACGTCGGCGGTGGCGCGCGGGCTTTTCAACGGGCGGCCGGGCGAGGAGTGGTGCCTGGACGTGGCGGGTGGTTTCTCCACACCGCTGGCCGCCGAGCTCATCTCGGGCGCCGACCTGATCGTGGGCTGGGGCTGCGCGCTGAACATGTGGACCATGCGGCACGGGCGACTCATCTCGGACGCCGCCAAGGTGGTCCAGGTGGACGTCGACCGCGACGCCCTCGGCCGCACCCGCGACATCGACCTGGGCCTGTGGGGCGGTGTCACGGAGACCGCGAACGATGTCGCGTCACTCCTGACGGACACCTCGGCGGGGGGCGGCTACCGCACACCGGAGGTCGCCAAGCGCCTTGCCGCCGAAGGCCGTTGGCCCCAGGTCCCGTTCGAGGACTGCACAGGTGACGGCCGCGTCGATCCGCGTACGCTCACCCGCGCGCTCAACGGCATGCTCCCGCCCGAGCGTACGGTGGCCGTCGACTCGGGCAACTTCATGGGCTACCCGAGCATGTACCTCGACGTGCCCGACCAGTACGGGCTGTGCTTCACGCAGGCGTTCCAGTCGATCGGTCTCGGCCTGTCGACGGCGATCGGCGCGGCGCTCGCCCGGCCCGAGCGGCTCCCGGTGGCGGCCTGCGGCGACGGCGGATTCCTGATGGGCGTATCGGAGTTGGAGACGGCCGTGCGTCTTGGACTGCCGCTCCTGGTGGTGGTCTACAACGACGCCATGTACGGGGCGGAGGTGCACCACTTCGGCAACCCCGCCGAGTCGGCGGACCTGTCCACGGTCACGTTCCCCGACACCGACATCGCGGCGCTCGCCCGCGGCCACGGCTGCGCGGCCCTGACGGTGAAGGCGCCGGAGGATCTGGCCCCGCTCGCCGACTGGCTCGCCGCCCCGGACCAGCCGATGGTGATCGACGCCAAGACGACGCGTGACGAGGGTTCCTGGTGGCTGCAGGAGGCGTTCGGTCACTGACACCCGCGCCGCCGTAGGGGAAGGGCAGCAGCGACCCCCGCCGGAAATCGTTTCCGAACATCGGCGGGGGTCACCCACGAGAAAGCACGGCTCCCCTTCACGCGCTTCCTCGTCTGTTCCGTCCAGTGACGCCGCGGGACCGCGGGAGGAAGCCCCAGCAGGCGCGCCTCGGACGGAGAACCACAGTCGCGTTGTCGGCGATGCGACTGTGGCGTCTTCTACCAAGTTGCCCGGGGACCAGGGGCGTTGAAGAGGGTAACCCTCTTCGGCGCATCCAAACGTATGGCACATGCCAGAGGCGTCTCAACCCCCGGTTTGCGCCTTCATGCGGTGGCTTCGGCCGAATTCCGCAGCAGGTCCGTGAGCGCGCGGGCCGCGGCGCTCGGCGGGCGGTCGGCCGGGGCCGCGAGATAGAGCGACCAGCCCAGGTCCGCGTCGGTCACCGGAAGGACGGTCAGCCCGTGCGCGGTGTCGGCGAGGAAGCGCGGCACCAGGGCGACGCCAAGGCCCGCCCTGACGTAGTCGGCGCTGGTGGCGAGGTCCGTGATCTCGATGGTGACGTGCCGCGGGACGCCCGCCGTGGCGAAGGCGCGGTCGGCGACGGAGCGGTTTCCGTAGCCGACCGGACAGTCGATGAACCGCATCCCGGCCAGTTCGCGGATCGCCACGCTGTCGCGCCCCGCGAGCGGATGATCGGCCGGCACCACGAGGTCGAGGGTCGAGCCGGCCAGCGGCGTCAGCTCGACCTCGGCCGGGCTTGCCCCGGGCAGCGAAACAAGGGCAAGGTCCAGGCGGCGTTCCGCGAGCGCCGTGAGATGCCCCTGGGACCCGGTCGGCGCGACGGTGATCTGCACCTGGATCCCCGGATGACGACGGTGGAACTCACCCAGGAGACCCGGCAGGTCGATCAGCCGGATCGACGTGAGGGTGCCCAGGCGCAGGGTGCCGCGCAGCGCGCCGCGCACCTCGGCCACGGCGTCGGCGGCGTCGCGCGCGGTTTCCAGGACGATCCGGGCGCGCGGCAGCAGCGCCCGCCCCTCGTCGGTCAGCAGCACCCGCTTGGAATTGCGGTCAAGGAGCCGTGCGTCCAGTTCGCGCTCCAGCGTTTTGACGGCAGCGGACACAGCGGACTGGACGATGTGCAGACGGGCCGCCGCGCGCGTGAAGTTCTGCTCTTCCGCGACGGCGACGAAGTACTCGAGATGACGTAGTTCCACTCGTCGACCATCCCATCAACCATCTCTCTTCGCGATCGTCACGAGCGATAAGTTTCGTTGGACGTGATGGCTGCGCGGACGGAGAGTGGGACGTACCCACCCGCACCCCCTCCAGCCGATCGGACTCCTGCCGCATGGCCACGCCGACGCGCGTCCGCACCCCGTCCCACTCCCCCGCTGCCCGGCCCTCCGAGGGTTCGCGCCGCCACGGCATCGGCTTCTGGATCGTGGCGCTCGCCTTCCTCACGTCGATGGCGTTCTCGACGGTGCCCACGCCTCTGTATCCGCTGTACGAGGAGCGGGACGGCTTCTCGACCTTCATGGTCACCGTCGTCTTCGCGGTGTACGCGGTGGGCGTGGTGGTCAGCCTGATGCTGGCCGGGCACGTGTCGGACTGGGTGGGGCGCAAGAAGATCCTTCTTCCGGCGCTCGGCCTCGAGTTCGTGGCCGCCCTGCTGTTCCTGTCGAGCCCGGCGCTGCCGGTGCTGCTCGTCGCGCGGTTCGTGTGCGGTCTCGGCATCGGCATGCTCAGTGCGACGGCCACCGCCCACCTGGCCGAACTGCACGGCGCGCACCGTCCTGGCGCTTCCCCGGGGCGGTTCGAGACGGTGTCGACGGCCGCCAACATCGGTGGGCTCGGCCTCGGCCCGCTGGTCTCCGGGTTCCTCGCGCAGTACGTGACGGCTCCGCTGCGGCTGCCCTATCTTGTGTTCGCCGTCCTCATCGCGGCCGTGGCGTTGGCCCTGTCCCGTACTCCGGAGACCGTGCGCGAGCTGTCGGTCAGGCCGCGTTACCGGCCGCAGCGGGTGAGCGCCGACCACGGCGACCGGGCCGGGTATGTGGCCGCCGCGGCGGGCGCGTTCGCGTCCTTCGCGGTGTTCGGCCTGTTCTCGTCGATCGCCGCCGGGTTCGTCGCGCACACGCTGCACCGTCCGTCGCACCTGCTGGCCGGGGCGATCTCGTTCCTGGTGTTCGGTGGCGCGGCCGTCGCCCAGATCCTCACCAACCGCCTCCCGCCGCGGGCGAAGTCGACGCTGGGGCTGCTCGCGGAGGGCGCGGGCTTCCTCACGCTCGTCGTCGGGATGCACACCGCCGACCTGGCCACGTTCCTGGTGGGAGGCGCGGTCGCGGGCGTCGGGGCGGGGCTGCTGTTCAAGGCGGCGGTCGGGGCCGTGGTCGCGATGGCGGCGCCCGCGCGGCGCGGCGAGGCGCTCGCGGGCCTGTTCCTCGTCGCCTATCTGGGGCTGAGCGGCCCGGCCGTCGCCCTCGGCGTCGCCACGCTCGCGCTCACGGCGACCTCGGCGATGACCTGGTTCGCGGTGGCCCTCTTCGCCCTGCTGGCGACGGTCGCCGTTCTCAACCGCCGCTCGCACGGCGGGCGTTGAGCGAGGCCGCGACACCACCTGTCCCACCCGAGGGCACAGCGACGCAGATCACATCGGCCAACCCCTTGACGCCTCCGCGTTCAAACCGGTTTAGTCAACGCCGTTCGGCCGTTCAAACCGGTTTGAACGCCCATCCGGAGGCCGCACCCAAGGAGTTGCGCACGCCATGGCCCGCAAACCCACCATCGCGGACGTCGCACGCCACGCCGGGGTCTCCCGCGCCACCGTTTCCTTCGCCCTCAACGACCGCCCCGGCATCGCGGAGGACACCAAGGCCCGCGTGCTCGCGGCGGCCGACGACCTCGGGTGGACGCCGAGCCGCCAGGCCCGCGCCCTCTCCCTCGGCACGGCCGGGGCATTCGGCCTCGTCCTGGCCCGCGAACCGGAGCAGATCGGGGCAGACCTCTTCTTCCCGGCGTTCATCGCGGGCGTCGAAGCTGTCATAGGTCAGCGCGGCGACGGCCTGATGGTGCACGTGACCACGCCCGAGCAGGAGCAGGGCGTGTACGAACGGCTCGCGGCCCAGCGCCAGGTGGACGGCGTACTGCTCACGGACCTCCGGCACGACGACCCGCGCCCCCCGCTGATGCGCCGGCTCGGCCTGCCCGCCGTGGTCGTCGGCCAGCCCGAGTGGGGCGACGGACTGCCCACGGTCAGCCTGGACGACGAACCCGCCTACTCCGCCGCGGTCCGCCGCCTCGCCGATCTCGGCCACCGGCGCATCGCGCACATCGAGGGCCCCCGCGAGTTCCGGCACGCGCACCGGCGCCGCCTCGCCTGGGAGCAGACGCTGCGCGACCTTGGCCTGCCCGAGGGCCCGGTGCTGCCCGGCGGGTTCAGCGCCGAGGGCGGCGCGCGGGCCACCCGTGAGCTGCTCGCGCTCGACACCCCGCCGACCGCGATCGTGTACGGCAACGACCTGGCCGCGATGGCCGGGCTCTCGGTCGCCCAGGAGCTGGGCGTCCGGGTCCCCGAGCGCCTCTCGGTCGTCGGTTACGACGACGCGCCCCTGACCCGCTACAGCTATCCGCCGCTCTCCTCGGCCCGCGCGGACGCCCGCGGCTGGGGCGAAGCCGCGGCCCGCGCCCTGGACGCGGTGCTCACCGGGGACGAGGGCGCGGCGCACGTGGCGCTGCCGCCCGCCGAGTTCATTCCCCGCGCGTCGATCGGTCCCGCCCCGCGCGACTGAATCCGCGCGCCAGAGCGACAGCGCGACAGACCAACAAGGCGACACAGCAACAGACTTCGGCCGCGCCCGCGCGGACCGGGAATTGCGCACGGCGACGAGGCCGTGCGTGAACAGTTCGGAGATCATCATGCTGAGGAGAACGGCGTCCGCGCTGGTCGTGCTCGCGCTCGCGGGAACGGCGACAGCCTGCGGCCGGTCCGCCCCCGACGCGACCGTCGCCGCCGACGCGCGCGGACCGATCAAGGTCTGGCTGTCCAACAACGCCCAAGAGGTGCAGTGGGGCAAGCAGATGGTGGCCGCGTGGAACAAGCGCCATCCCGATCAGCACGTCACGGCCCAGCAGATCCCCGCGGGCAAGACGTCCGAGGAGGCCATCAGCGCCTCGATCATCGCGGGCACGACGGCGTGTCTGGCCTTCAACACCTCGCCCGCGGCGGTGCCGACGTTCCAGAAGCAGAACGGGCTCGTGCCGCTGGACGACTTCCCTGGCGGCACGTCGTACGTCACCGACCGCAGCGGCGGCCTCGCCGACCAGTACAGGTCGCCGGACGGCAAGTTCTACCAGCTGCCCTGGAAGAGCAACCCGGTGATGATCCTCTACAACAAGAAGCTGTTCAAGAAGGCCGGCCTCGATCCGGAGCACCCGAAGCTCGCCACGTACAAGGAGTTCCTCGCGACCTCCCGGACGCTGGTGCACAGCGGCGCCGCGAAGGCGGCGATCTGGCCGTCGCCGTCCAGTGACTTCTTCCAGCCCTGGTACGACTTCTATCCCGCGTTCGCCGCGCAGAGCGGCGGCAAGCAGTTGATCGAGGACGGCAAGCCGCAGTTCGACTCGAAGGCGGGCCACCAGGTCGCAGCGTTCTGGCGCACGCTGTACGCGCAGAAGCTGGCGCCGCAGGAGGCGTATCCGGGCGACGCGCTGAACGACGGGAAGGCCGCTATGGCCACCGTCGGGCCGTGGGCGGTCTCCGCGTACAAGAACAGCGTGGACATCGGTGTCGCGCCGGTGCCCACGGCCGACGGCCGCGCGGGCAAGCACTCGTTCAGCGACGAGAAGTCGGTGGCGATGTTCAGCGCCTGCAAGAACCGGGGCACGGCCTGGGACCTGCTGAGGTTCGCGACGTCGAGCGCCCAGGACGGCCGGTTCCTGGAGACGACCGGGCAGATGCCGATGCGCGAGGACCTGACGAAACGCTACGCCGGCTACTTCGACGAGCACCCCACGTACAGGGCCTTCGCCGACCAGGCGAAGCGCGTCGTCGAGGTGCCGAACGTACCGGGTTCGGTCGACATCTGGCAGGCCTTCCGCGACGAGTGGACGAAGTCGGTCATCTTCGGCCGCGAGTCCACGCGCGCGGGCCTGCGCAACGCCTCGTCCGAGATCACCCACCTGCTGACCGAGTACGGAGACCCGTCATGAACGCCCCCACGGACCGCTTCCGGTCACGCGTCGGCGCGCTGTTCGTGTCGCCGTACGTGCTGTTCCTGCTGGTGGTCTTCGCGATACCGCTGGTCTACACGGTGTGGATGTCCTTCCACCGCTTCTACTTCACCGCTCCCGGCACGGATGTCGACTCGCCGTGGGTGGGCCTGTCCAACTACAGGGACGTGTTCACCGACCCGGTGGTCGGCCAGGCGTTCCTGAACATCCTGATCTTCCTGGTCATCAACGTGCCGCTGACCGTGGGCCTCTCGCTGGTCCTGGCCGCCGCGCTGAACGCGAAGATACGGGGGCGGGCGTTCTTCCGCGCCGCGTTCTACCTCCCGTACGTGACCGCGAGCGTCGCGCTCGTCGCCGTGTGGCAGTTCCTCTTCGGGCAGGACGGCTTCGTCAACCATCTGCTCGGCTCGCACGCCCCGGACCCGTCGTGGCTGGTCAACTCGCATCTCGCGATGCCGATGATCGCCGTCTTCGTGACCTGGAAGCAGCTCGGCTTCTTCGTGATGCTCTACCTGGCCGCGCTGCAGAACGTCGGCAAGGAGCTGTACGAGGCCTCCGCCATGGACGGCGCGGGCAAGGTGCGGCAGTTCTTCTCGGTGACCGTGCCGGGCGTACGTCCTGCAACCACGCTCGTCGTCATCTACGCGATCATCACCGGCGCCAACATGTTCAGCGAGCCCTACCTGCTGACCGGGGGCGGCGGCCCGGACCACGCGTCCACGTCGCCCGTGCTGCTCATGTACCAGAAGGGCATCGAGCAGGGGCACCCCGATGTCGCGGCGGCGCTCGGCGTCGTCCTCATCGCCTTCGTCATGGTCGTCTCGCTCGCCGCCCGCAAGCTCACCGAGAGGGGCAACTGACATGAGTGCCACGAGCCGCCCGATCGGCAAGACCCTGCGCTACGTGCTGCTGTCGCTCGGCGCGGTCGCCTTCCTCTTCCCCTTCTACTACATGGTCGTGGGCTCGCTGCGGAAGGTCACGGCCGGCGACCTGTCGGCGGCGATCCCCTCCGGCCTCACCGGCGCCAACTACGCGGCCATCAACAGCACGATCTCGCTGGGCCGTTCGCTGCTGAACTCCGGGATCATGACGATCGGCGTCCTGATCTGCACGCTGGTCTTCGGCGTGCTCGCCGGATACGCGCTCGCGGTGCTGAAGTTCCGCGGCAAGGGCGCGGTGTTCGGCGCGCTGCTGCTGGTGCAGATGATCCCGTTCCAGCTCCTCACCCTGCCGCTGTACGTGCTCGTGGTCCGTGACTACGGGCTCGGCGACAACTACCTCGGCATGATCCTGCCGTTCGCGATCAACTCCACGGCCGTCTTCCTGTTCCGGCAGTTCTTCTCACAGATGCCGCAGTCGCTCTTCGAGGCGGCGCGCATCGACGGCGCGAGCGAGCTGCGGATCCTGTGGCGGATCGCGCTGCCGATGGCCAAGCCGGCCATCCTGACCGCGCTGCTCCTGACGTTCATCGGGCCGTGGAACGAGTTCCTGTGGCCGTTCCTGGTGACGAAGAACGCGGACATGCAGCCCCTCGCGGTCTCGCTGGCGAGCTTCCTCTCCAACCTTCAGGGCACGGTCGCCAATCCGGCGGGCGCCCTGCTGGCCGGCGCGTGTGTGCTGGCCGTCCCCGCGGTGGTCCTGTTCCTCGTGTTCCAGCGCCACTTCACCTCCACCGACATCGACTCCGCAACCAAGGGCTGAACCGCATCATGACCAGTAACTCCACTCCCATCCCCTACCGCATGGTGCGCAAGGGCGTCGTCATGTCCCCCCTGGCCGGAGAGGCGAACGAGGCCGAGGGCGTCCTGAACCCGGCCGCTGGCCGCACCCCCGACGGCACGCTGCACCTGCTGCCCCGCCTGGTCGCGGAGGGCAACGTCTCCCGCGTCGGCCTCGCCGAGGTCACCTTCGACGAGCAGGGTGTCCCGAACGGCGTCGAGCGCCGCGGCGTCGTCCTCTCCCCCGACGAGGGCTGGGAGCGCGGCAAGAACAACGCCGGCGTCGAGGACCCCCGCGTCACCTGGGTCCCCTCGCTCGGCCAGCACGTCATGTCCTACGTGGCGTACGGCCCGCTCGGCCCGAAGCCCGCGCTCGCCGTCTCGGAGAACCTGACCGACTGGACGCGCCTCGGCCCGATCCAGTTCGCGTACCAGGCCGACCTGGACACCGACCTCAACCTGTTCCCGAACAAGGACGTCGTCCACTTCCCGGAGCCGGTCCCGGCCCCGGACGGCGAGCTGTCGTACGCGATGCTGCACCGCCCGATGTGGGACCTCGGCTGGTTCCGCGAGGGCGAGGGCGTGCACCTGCCGGCCGGTGTCACCGACGAGCGGCCCGGCATCTGGATCTCGTACGTTCCGGTGAAGGAGGTCGAGGCCGACATCCGCGCTCTCGTCCGCCCGCGTCAGCACACCCTCGTGGCTCTGTCCGAGTACGAGTGGGAGTCCCTGAAGATCGGCGGCGGTCCGGCCCCGATCCGGGTGCCCGAGGGCTGGCTGCTCATCCACCACGGCGTCTCCGGCACCATCGAGGACCCGTGGGCGCAGAACCAGAAGGTGTCGTACGCGGCGGGCGCGATGATCCTCGACCCGGCCGACCCGTCGAGGATCCTCGCCCGCTCGGACGCCCCGCTGATGGCGCCGGAGACCGAGGAGGAGACCTCCGGCACGGTGCCGAACGTCGTCTTCCCGACGGCGATCGAGGAGATCGACGGCCGGCTGTACGTCTTCTACGGCATGGCCGACGCGCACATCGGCGTGGCCCTCCTGGAGCGCACCGCATGACCGAGGGTGCCCCGCTCGGTATCGGGCTCGTGGGTTGCGGCGGGTTCGCGGAGTTCGTCCTGGACGCGGTCGCCGGGCTGCCGGGCCTGCGCCTGGCGGCGGTCGCGGACCCGTCGCGCTCCCGCGCACGCGCGTTGGGCGAGCGGCACGGCGTCCCGGCCCTCGGCTCGCTCGACGAGCTCCTGGAACGGGACGACGTGGCAGCCATATTGATCGCCACGCCGCCCGCCACCCACGCCGCGATGGCCACCACTGCGCTGCGTGCGGGGCGCCATGTCTTCTGCGAGAAACCCCTCGCCACCACGACCGAGGACGCGGCGTCCGTCGCCGACGAGGCGCGCCGCGCAGGGCGGGTCCTGGTCGTGGACCACGTGCTGCGCTACAACCCGCTGCTGCGGGCGGTCCAGCGGCTCATGGAGCGGGAGTTGCTCGCGCCCGTGCGCCGGTTCCTGTTCGAGAACGACGCCGCGGACGAGGATCTCGGACCCGACCACTGGTTCTGGGACCCGGCGCACTCCGGTGGCATCTTCGTCGAGCACGGCGTGCACTTCTTCGACGCGGCGCGGATGCTGCTCGGCTCGGACCCGGTGAGCGTACGGGCCACGGCGGTGGCGCGGCCCGGCGGACCGGTCGACATGGTGAGCGCGGATGTCGTGCACCCCGGCGGCGTCCTCGCCTCCCACCTGCACTCCTTCACTCACGCGCATCGCGCGGAGCGGCAACTCATGCGCCTGGACCACGGGTTCGAGGAGACGCGGATCACCGGCTGGATCCCCGCGTACGCGGAGATCTCGGCGTGGACCGACGAGGCGGGCGCCCGCCGCTGGGAGCAACTGCCGCTCCAGCCCGCCCCGTTGCTGGCGGTCGACGGCTTCCGGCCGCACGGCGACGAGCAGCTCACGGTCCACGTCGAGCGCGACGCGGGGCCTGTCGCTCCGGCCCGCGGGCGCGGCGAGCGGCGCACCGCACCGCACCACGTGCACGCCGTCATCGACCTCGGCGGCGAGGCCCGCAAGCCGTATGTGTACGCGCAGAGCGTGCGCGCGGCGATGGCCGACCTCGTACGGGCGGTGCGCGAAGGCACCCCGCCGACGGCGGACGCCCTCAGCGGCTTCGGCGCGGTGGCGGTCGCCGAAGCCGCCACGGTCGCCGCCGCGACGGGCCGCGAACAGCCGGTCCTCTCCCCTGCCCTGGGCGGAGTCACCGCATGAACAACTGGTGGCAGGACATGGTCTGTTACGAGGTGTATCCGCGGGCCTTCGCCGACTCGAACGGCGACGGTATCGGGGACCTGCCCGGGCTGACCGAACGCCTGGAACACATCAAGGACCTGGGCGCGGACGCGGTGTGGTGCACTCCGTTCTATCCGTCACCGCTGGCCGACGGCGGTTACGACATCGCCGACTACACAGGCGTCGCCCCGGACCTGGGGACGACGGCCGACGTCGACGCGCTGACCGCCCGCGCCCACGACCTGGGCCTGAAGTTCATCGTCGACCTCGTCCCGAACCACACCTCCGACCGGCATCCATGGTTCCTTGAGGCGCTGGCCGCCGGGCCCGGTTCGGCGGAGCGGGAGAGGTATCTGTTCCGCCCCGGCCGGGGCGCGGACGGTGAACTGCCGCCCAACGACTGGCAGTCGGCGTTCGGCGGACCCGCCTGGACGCGGGTCGCGGACGGCGAGTGGTACTGCCACCTGCACGCCGCCGAGCAGCCCGACCTCAACTGGCGCTGCCCCAAGGTGCGCGACGCCTTCGCCGACGTACTGCGGCACTGGCTCGACCGGGGCGTGGACGGCTTCCGGGTGGACGTGGCGCACGCCCTGTTCAAGGCGGAGGGGCTGCCCGACGCGGGTCCGGGGCAGCACACCGACCCCCTGCGCAACCACCTCATGCCCTATTACGACCAGGAGGAGCTGCACCCGCTCTACCGTGAGTGGCGCACCCTGCTCGACACGTACCCCGCGCCACCGGGTGCGGTGGAGCCGGAGGACCGGGTGATGGTCGCGGAGTCGGCGGTCTTCGACCCGGCCCGGCTCGGCCGCTACATCCGCCCCGGCGAGATGCACCAGGCCTTCAACTTCGCCTTCCTGGAGGCCTCTTGGGACGCGAAGGAACTGCGCGAGGTCATCGACGGTTCGTTCGCGGTGCCCGGCTCCGCGGTGACCTGGCTGCTCTCCAGCCATGACGCGCCCCGGCCCGTCACCCGGCACGGCTCCCTGGCGCGCGCCCGTGCGGCCGCGCTGCTGATGCTGGCGCTGCCCGGATCCGCCTACCTGTACCAGGGCGAGGAGCTGGGTCTCCCGCAGGCGTTCGTGCCCGACGACCGCATCCTCGATCCGCTGTGGGAACGCTCCGGACACACCGAGCGGGGCCGTGACGGCGCGCGTGTCCCGCTGCCCTGGTCCGGCACGGCGGCGCCGTACGGGTTCAGCGGTGCGGCGCCCGAGGCGACCTGGCTGCCCCAGCCCGACGACTGGGCGCCCCTCACGGTGTCCGCGCAACAGGCCGACCCGGGTTCGACGCTCGCCCTGTACCGGCGGGCGCTGCGGCTGCGCCGCACCCATCCGGCCCCGGATCCCGCGGCGCCCCCGCAGTGGCTCTCCGCGCCCGGCGCGTCCCATCTCGCGTTCCGCCGCGGGAACTTGGTGTGCGTGGTGAACCTGGACGAGGCCCCGCTCCCCCTCTCCGCCCTCGGCCTCACCGGCCCCCCGGTCCTCACCAGCGGCCCCCTGACGGCGGGAGCGCTGCCGCAGGACACGGCCGCGTGGCTGGTGTCCCCGGCCTGAACCGAGACCGGCCGAACCGGGCTGCCCCGTAAGCGACAGGGCGGCGGGGTTGAGCCGGTCTCCGGTTGAGCCGGTCTGCGGTTCAGCCGGTCTGCGGTTCAGCCGGTCTGCGGTTCAGCCGGTCTGCGGTTCAGCCGGTCTCCGGTTCAGTCGGCCGTCGCAGGCTCGGGCTCGCCTCGCCGTGCCCGCCACACCACCGGCCAGCCGACCGCGACCACCGCGAGCACCACCGCGGACCCGGTTCCGAGCCCCTCGGACACCGACGGGCCCTGGCCCACCGTGAGCAGGCCCGCCACCACGAGGGCCGGCAGCACGGCCCCCGCCGTCCACCGCCACCCTCGGCCGGAGGCCCACGCGCACACCCCCGCGGTCAGCAGGAGCAGCGCGACGACGGCGCCGAGCAGCATCCGCGCAGGCGCCGGCAGGGCACCGTCCGCGTCGGCCACCGCCCTGCCGAGCACGGCCGCGAGCGCCGCGACGGACCCCGCGAACAGGCAGTGCAGCGGCAGCACCAAGTGCACGGGGAGCGCCTCCGGGGCCAGCAGCGGCAGCCCGTGCGCGCCGCCCAGCAGCGCCAGCGCCCACACGAGGACCAGGATGGCGAAGGCACCGACGGCGACGATCCGCACCGAACCGTTCCACCGGGCCTCCCCGGCGGCGTCGACGGACTGGACGAGCCCTTCGCCGAGGACGATCAGGACGAACAGGCCGAGGCGCTCGGAGAGGTGCGTGAGGTCCGCGGTCACCAGCTCGGGCTTCATGAGGGCCCGGCGACCGCGCTCGCCGATACCACGGGCCGGGCGCCCGGCATCACTTCTGCTCGCTTCCTGTTCGAGGCGCCGCTCCACGCGTTCCTTCGCCTGGTCCCAGTGCTCGTCGACCGCCTCCTGCATCGCGCCGCGCGAGACCCGCACCATGACGGCCAGGTCGATGGCGAGCCCCAGCGCCCACAGCCAGAGCCGGGCGTCCCCGCCGACCCACAGCGACACGATCCACGGCACCAGTCCGCCGCTGAGCTGGAGAATCGGCAGATCGACGACCACTTGCCCCGGCCGGTTCGCCGCACGGGACGCGATGACGCGTACCACCACGTAGGCGAGGGCGAACGCGAACGCCTTCTCGTCCGACTCCCGCACCCCGGGCACGGCCGCGGCCATCACGGCCATCCCGAACATGGCGACGATGACGACGAGTGTGCGCGCCCGGTCCTGGGCCACGTTGGCGTACATCGTGAACATCACCCACGTCAACCAGAACGCCAGGAACAGCAGTCCGTACTCGCCCAGTGCCGCCCAGGACGGACCGGTGTGCAGCAAATGGGCCAGCTGCCCCACCCCCGCGACGACGATCAGGTCGAAGAACAGCTCCAGCCAAGAGGCGTGGCGTTCGTGGACGGGTTCGTCCACCGCGTCGAGAGAATCCGGCATAGCGGAATTATCCACACAAACAGCACGCTTGGCGTGGAGTCTCGCGTGCCGTTTCTCCGCCGCGTTCTGGCATGTGCCATCTGCGAAGTCCGCACCCTGGACGGCGGTCATGGCCAAACCTTCACGGAGCGGGTTCGCCGGATTGATGAATCCGCTGACCAGACACGGCAGTTGACGTATGGTCACCCAATGGACGGAGCGCAGTGGTTGGCCTCCTGTCACCGAAAGCCGAGCGACGCATATGCCGCATGGGACCGGTCGCCGTATCTGGCGAAGCTCCCTGCGGGCCGCGACTGGGACGCCTTACGCGTGCAGCAGCCGCTCGGTCTGACGGTGTTGTGGGAGCTGGGCGATGAGGCGGACGCCGTGCCGGTGCTCGAGGAGCATGCCAAGCCGCGCCCGGTGTTCTACATCCTCACGCGCCCGGACCTGGCGGGCGCCCCGGTCTGGCCCGAGACGGAGGACGTGCGGATGCTCACCGCCGGCGAGGACCTGTCCATGCCGTCCCCCGACGCCGACGGCATCACGGGTGTGCGCCACCACTCGTTCCTGTGGCGCACCGCGCCGGACGGCAGCGGCAAGCTCGTCGACCCCGAACTCTTGCGCACCGCCCTGAAGTCGGCCCTCGACCCCGGTCGGCAGGCCGAGCGGATAAGAGCGGCCCGCGCCGTCTTCTGGGCGAGCAAGCGGCACAGCCACTGAGCTCCCCACTCCCTGGACACCCGCGCGGAGGGCCACCGCGGCGGACAACTGTACTGTGCACTGGTATTCAGTTGATCCAGGAAGGATGATCCGCCATCGCCACCAGCAGGACAGTGCAGATTCCCACCGCGGACGGCCGGGCCGACGCCTTCGTCGCCTTCCCGGACGACGGCGCCCGGCACCCGGGCGTACTGCTCTACATGGACGCCTTCGGCGTGCGGCCCGTGATCGAGGAACTGGCCCGCGAGCTGGCCGGGCACGGCTACTACGTGCTCGTGCCCAACGTCTACTACCGGCGCGGGGCCTCGCCCGTCGTCGAGCTTCCCGAGCACATCAGCGAGGAGAACCGGCCCGAGGTCTTCGGCAAGCTGATGCCGCTGCTCCAGGAGCACACCGCCGAGCGCGTCCTGAGCGACGCCGAGGCGTACGTCGACTTCCTCTGCGCCCAGCCCGAGGTCGCCGAGGGCCCCATCGGTACGACCGGCTACTGCATGGGCGCCGCGCTGGCGCTGCGCACCGCCGCGGCCCACCCCGACCGGGTCGGCGCCGTCGCCGGCTTCCACCCCGGCATGCTCGTCACCGACGCCCCCGACAGCGCGCACCTCTCGGCCGGCAAGGTCGCCGCCCGCGTACACCTCGGCCTCGCCGAGGGCGACCTTGCACCCGAGGCCGTCGCCGAGCTCAACAAGTCCTTCGAGTCCGCCGGGGTCGAGCACTCCATCGAGCTCTACCCCGGCACCGTCCACGGCTTCACCATGGCCGACACCTCCGCCTTCTCCGCGGAGGCGCTGAAGCGCCACTGGGACCGGCTGCTGCCACTCCTCGACGACGCCCTGCGGGCCGGCTGAGAGCTTCACACGGTACGGGCGCGGCGTCCGGCGGCGTACACACTTCGCCGCCGGCGCCGCGCCCAGCCGTCAGTACTCCTCCGCCGCTCCCAGATACTGCTCCGCGAACGCCGTCGCCGCCGCCCGCGACGTGCACAGGCGGCGCAGCCTGGCCAGCGTCGTGCCCGTGCGGAACGGGTCACCGAACGACGCTCCGTGGTAGACCTCCGACAGCCACTGCGAGAACTCCTGGTAGTCCCATACGCGCCGCAGACATGCCTCGCCGTACCCGTCGAGACCGCCGCTGTCACCCGCCGTGTGCGCCACGATCGCGTCCGCCAGGAGGAACGCGTCGTGCAGGGCGAGGTTGAGGCCCTTGGCCGCGATGGGGGCGACGAGGTGGGCGGCGTCCCCGGCCAGGAAGAGGCGCCCGTACGTCATGGGTTCCGTGACGTAGTCGTGCATGTCGAGGACGCGCTTCTCGATCAACTCGCCCTCGGTCAACGGCATGGCACCCTCGGCGGCGAGGCGCCGGCGCAGCTGCGTCCACACCCGTTCGTGCGACCAGTTGTCCGGGTCGTCGCCGGGCGGACACTGCAAGTAGTAGCGGGTGACCTCGGGGCTGCGCGGCATCTGCCCGGCGAAGCCCTCCTCGTGCATGCCGAACAGGACGCGGTCCGCCGACGGCGGCGCCTGGGCGAGCAGCGCCAGCCACCCGATGCCGTAGTCGTGCCGCGCGACCCGGACTCGGCCGGCGGGGATCGCCTCGCGCGTCACCCCGCGGGCCCCGTCGCACCCGGCGACGAACTCGCAGTGCAGCAGCCTCCGTTGACCGGTTTCGCCGCAGGTGTACGAGACACTGGGGCGCTCGCCCTCTAGGTCGTGCAGGCGTATGTCGCGGATGCCGAAGCGGATGTCCCCGCCGCGCACGTCGGCGTACTCGCGCACCAGATCGGTCACGAGCAGCGGCTGGGGGTAGACGAAGTGGTGGTGTCCGGTCAGTTCGGTGTACCCGAAGCGGTGTCGCTCGCCCGCGAAGCGGAACTCGCACGCCGTGTGCCGCTCCGCGCGCTTGAGCAGTTGCGCGGCGAGTCCACGCCGGTCAAGGGCCCGCACCGCCCACTCCTCGATGACGCCGGCCCGCGGCCGCCGCTCGATGAACGTACGGCTCTCGCACTCCAGGACCACGCAGCCGACGCCCGCGGCCCGCAGGACGTTCCCGACGGTGAGCCCGGCGGGGCCCGCGCCGACGATCACCACCGAAGTCCTTTGCGAAGACGACGAGTTGGGGCCGGTCTCCGCGTCGGTCATGCGGCCCATTATGGGTCAGGTGACGTCCCCGCGGTCCACCGTCTCCGCGCCCTCCAGCGGCGCCCGCTCCAGGAACGCGACCGCGTCGGGCTTGCGCTCCCTCAGGCGTCGGAAGCCGGCGGCGGTGAGGGTGCGGCAGCGTGTGTCGCGTTCGGCGAGGACCTTGCGGGTGCGGCGGGGCGGGAAGTCGGCGGGGGTGAGGGCGGCGCCGGGGCCCGCCGACCAGGTGCGACGGGTCGCCGTGACCGTGTCGGTGGTGTCGGCGCACACGGCGAGCCGTCCGGACTCCACGTACCAGAGGACGATCCGGTCGAGCGGTACCGTCTGCGGCGGCGCGACGGACTCGCCGGCCGCCAGGTCCAGGGTGTCGAAGGCCTCGGCGAGCGCCGCGCGCAGGCCGGGGTCGGCGGCACCGAACAGATCGCAGTCCGCGAGCGGCACGGGGGCGTCCGGGTCGAGCCCGATGCCCGTGAGCAGCTCGTCCTCGCAGGCCTCCAGAGCCCGGCCGAGGTCGGGGAACTCGTCCGTGGTGCGGGTCAGCGCCTGCCGCTCGTCCGGGTCGGCGAGCACCATGCGCAGGTCGCGCGTGCGCAGCTCGTCGGCGAGACCGCGCAGCAGGTCGGCGGCGACCGGTTCGATGCGGCCGACGCGGGTGAGGTCGAGCACGAACCAGCCGACGGCGTCCGGGAGTTCGAGGGCGGCGCGCAGGGTCTGCTCGGCGGTGGCGAAGTCCAGATCGCCCTGGAGGACGTGGACGCGGATCCGCTCGGTGCGGGCGTCGAGTGCGGCCCGCTGGGCGCGGGTGCGGTGTCGCAGGGAGCGCAGCGGCGTGGGGTGCAGGGAGCGCGGCGGCAGCGGCCGGCGCTCGGGAGCCGTGGCACGCATCAGGTGCAGCCCGAACTGGTCGGAGATCAGGTGGCAGGCGGCGATGCCGCGCACGCTGTTGCCCTTCTCCTCAAGGGGCGGGCTGAACACGCCGATCCCGAACTGGCTCGGCAGCGCCACCCCGATTCCGCCGGACACCCCGCTTTTGGCGGGCATCCCGACGCGCAGCATCCACTGCCCCGACGCGTCGTACATGCCACAGGTGGCCATGACGGCGAGGACGTGCTGGGCGTGCCGGCTCGCGACGACGCGTTCGCCGGTGACCGGGTTGATGCCGCCGCCCGCGAGGGTCGCGTGCATCACGGCGAGGTCGTCGCAGGTGACGAGGACGGAGCACTGGCGGAAGTAGACGGCGAGCTCCGCCTCGACGTCTCCGGTGAGCGAGCCCGCGTTGTGCATGAGGTAGGCGAGGGCGCGGTTGCGGTCGCCGGTGGCGCACTCGGAGGCGTACACGGCCTCGTCGACGGCGAGGGTCCGCCCCGCGAAGGCGCCGAGCCCGCTCAGGATGCGCTCGAAGCGGGCCTTCGGGGTGTCGCCCGCGACGAGTGAACTGGTCACGATGGCACCGGCGTTGACCATCGGATTCGGTGGCCGCCCGGTGCCGGCCTCCAGGCGGATCGAGTTGAACGCCTCACCGCTCGGCTCCGCACCCACCCGCGACAGGACGTTCTCCAGGCCGTGGTCGGCGAGCGCGAGCGCGAACACGAAGGGCTTCGACACGGACTGTGCGGTGAACCGGACGTCCGTGTCCCCGCTCCCGTAGACCCGCCCGTCGAGGGTGCACAGGCTGAGGCCGAACAGGCGCGGGTCGACGCGGCCGAGTTCCGGGATGTACGAGGCGGGCTCGCCGTCGTTCAGATCGCGCAGCCGCAGCCGCACGCCGTCGAGGAGTGCGGTCAGCGGATCGTGTGCGGAGGCTTCCGGCTCGTGTCCCATCCCGTCCATCGAAGCCCATGAGGTGCGTCGCTGCCTGTCGAAAACCTCTGTTCCCCGCCTGTCCGAGGCAGCAGAGTGAGCGCATGACCGACAGCGATCACAAGAACGATCTCCTGCGCTATCTCCAGGAGGCCCGCGACGCCCTGCTGTGGAAGCTCGACGGGCTCTCCGAGTACGACGCCCGGCGCCCGCTGACGCCCACGGGCACGAACCTGCTGGGCCTGCTCAAGCATCTGGCCGGGGTGGAGCTGGGCTACCTCTGCGACACCTTCGGCCGGGCGCACGGCGAGCCGCTGCCCGACCTCACGGACGCCGCGGACCAGAACGCCGACATGTTCGCGACCGCCGACGAGTCCCGCGAGGCGATCATCGAACGCTATCGGCGGGCCTGGGCGCATGCGGACGCCTCGGTCACGGAGCTACCCCTGGACACCGTCGGCACGGTGCCGTGGTGGCCGAAGGAGCGCAACCAGGTCACGCTCCACCACGTCCTGGTCCGGGTCCTCTCCGACACGCAGCGCCACGCGGGCCAGGCCGACATCCTCCGCGAGGGCCTGGACGGCCTGATCGGCTACCGCCAGGACAACGACAGCCTGCCCCCACTGGAGTGGGAGCGGCACCACGCCCTCCTGGAGGAGATCGCCCGCAAGGCCGCCGACAGGCCCTAGTTCGGCGCGTGCTGCGCCGCGAGTCGAACCGGCGCGTTCTGCGCCCCGTATCCCTCGTACCCGCCCTCGCGCTGGGCCAGTTCGAAGAAGACACGTCCCACGGTGCGGGTGTAGCAGTGCCGGAAGGTGCCGTGGGCGTCGCGGTCGTAGAGGATGCCGAGTTCCTGGTACGTCTCCAGCTCGCCGGGGGCGAACTCGAAGCGCGCGGCCAGGTCGTCGTAGTAGTTCCCCGGCATCGGCAGCAGGTCCCCGCCCGCCGCGCGGAAGCGGCGGGCGGCCGCGACGACATCGCTGGTGGCGAGGGCGATGTGCTGGGCCCGGTCCTGGTCCTCACCGGGACCTGGGCCCGCCCCGAGGGCGATACGGACCGCGCCGTCGGCGGTGGCGACGGCGCGGCTGCGCAGCAGTCCGTACGGATCGGCGACGTCGACGCTCGCCCGTGGTTCGAGGCCGAGCACGCTGCGGTGGAACAGGGCGGCCTCGTCGAACTGGTGCCAGGGCTGGGTGAGCTGGAGATGGTCGATGCCGGTGATGTCGGTCTCGGCGGGCCGCTCCCCCGTGGGCTCGAAGTCCCGGATCCAGCTGGGGAGTTCGGGGCGGTCGGTGGCGCAGAAGAAGAGTTCGGTGCCGTCGGGCGCGGCGACGGCATCGAGGAGTACGTCGCCGGTACCTCGGCGGCGCGGCAGAACGGGGGCGAGCAGGGCCTCCGCGCGGCGGGCGGCGGCGGCCGGGTCGGGGGACTCCAGGCCGACGGCGGCGAGGACGGTGCCGTCGCGGCGCGCGGCGGGCCCGGTGTTGAGCAGCACGCGGGCCTCGCCCTGCTCCCACAGGTCGACCGGCTTGCCGCGGTGGCGTCCTGTGCGGGTGAAGCCGAGGGCGGCGAGGAGGTCGGCGGCCGGGGCGACGTCGGGGGTGACGAGTTCCGTGAAGGCGACACCGGTGGGCACCACGGGCGCGGGCAACTCGCCCTGCCCCACGACCTCCTGAAGGCCGACCGCCTCCTGAAGGGCGAGCAGCGAGCGCAGCGCGTCCACGGCCGCGGGCCCCGCCTCGGCCTGCCGGAACACGTCGTTGAAGATCTCAAGGGACAGCGGCCCCCGGTACCCGGCCCGCAGCACGTGCCGCAGCAGGCCCGCGACGTCGAGGTCGCCCTGTCCGGGGAAGCAGCGGTAGTGGCGGCTCCAGCGCAGGACGTCCATGTCGAGCAGGGGCGCGTCGGCGAGCTGGAGGAAGAAGATCTTGTCGCCCGGGATGTCCTCGATACCTTCCAGGTCCTTGCCCTCGGTGCCGCGGGCGAGGATGTGGAAGCTGTCGAGGCAGGTGCCGAGCGCCGGGTGGTCGGCGGCCTCGACGATGCGCCAGGCGTGGTCGTACGTGTTGACGTGCCGGCCCCAGGCGAGCGCCTCGTAGGCGACGCGTACGCCGAAGTCGCCGGCCCGCTCGGCGAGTCGGCGCAGTTGCTCGGCGGCGAGCGCGTCGTCGCCGATGGAGAGCGGCGAGACGCTGGAGCAGACGAGCACGGTGTCGGTGCCGAGGCGCTGCATGACCCGGAACTTGTGCTCGGCGCGCCGCAGGTTCTGGGCGAATACGTCCTCGGGCACGGCCTCCATGTCGCGCATCGGCTGGTACAGGTCGATGCTCAGGCCGAGGTCGGCGCAGCGGTCACGGACCTCTTCGGGGGTGAGGGGGCTGGCGAGCAGGTCGTTCTCGAAGATCTCGACGCCGTCGAAGCCCGCGCGGGCGGCGGCGGTGAGCTTCTCGGTGAGCGATCCGCTGAGCGAGACGGTGGCGATGGAGGTGCGCACGGGGCTCCTTCCGGAGGGGGCGGGTCGGCGGGGCGGGCGGCGGCGGGGGTTGAAAAGATCGGGGCTCTGCCCCGTACCCCGCTGCTCAATCGCCGCAGGGGCTTAATGAGCTCAATCGCCGCAGGGGCTTCATCAGCTCAATCGGCGCAAGGGGTTGATGTGGCTGTTTGCAGCGTGCCCTCCGCGCCCGCCAGTTCGGCGAAGTGGGTGAGCATCCGGGCGGCGTCCGGCTCGCGCCCGGTGAAGAGGCGGAACGCGTCGGCGGCCTGGAAGACGGCCATGCCGCCGCCGTCGAGGACGGCGCAGCCCAGGGCGCGGGCGGTGCGTACGAGTTCGGTCTCCAGCGGCCGGTAGACGACCTCGGCCACCCACAGGGCGGGGTGCAGCAGTTCGGCGGGGAACGGGAGGCCGGGGTGGGCGGCCATGCCGGTGGGGGTGGCGTGCACGATGCCGTCGGCCTCGGCGAGGTGCGCGGCGAGTTCGTCCGGTCCTGCGGGCACGGCGCGGCCCTCGCCGAAGTGCCGGTTCAGGGCGGCGGCGAGGGCGGCGGCCCGCTCCGGCAGCGCGTCGACGAGCACGATGCGGCCGGCGCCCAGGGTGAGCACCGCGTGCGCGACGGCGGCGCCCGCTCCCCCTGCGCCGAGCTGGACGACGCGCTCCATGCGGGCCTCGGGCAGTCCGCGGGCGAAGGAGGCGGCGAACCCGGTGACATCGGTGTTGTGGCCGATGGCGCGGCCGCCGTCGAAGACCACGGTGTTGACGGCGCCGAGCGCCGCGGCCTGCGGCGACAGTTCGTCGAGGTGCTCGATGGCGAGCTGCTTGCAGGGGTGCGTGATGTTCAGACCGTCGAATCCGACGGTGCGGGCGGCCCGCAGCAGCTCCCCCACGTCCTCGGGCCGTACGCCGAGTTCGCCGATGTCGAGGCGCCGGTACAGATACCGCAGGCCCTGTCGGTCGGCCTCCCGCTCGTGCAGGGCCGGGGAGAGCGAGGGACCGATGCCCTCGCCGATCAGACCGACGAGATAAGAGTCCTGGGGAGAGTCCTGGGGCACGGGGGTCCTCCTGGCCGAGCGTCACGCTTAATGTACGAACTGGTTCGTTACTCATATCAAGCCCCGCCCCCTCCTGGGAAGGGCCGCACGGCAAGGGACTGATCCGAACAGGTCCCCGAACGGCTCCTACAATCGCCGGATGACCACTGTCGAAGAGCCGGCGCGTCGCGCGGGGCGCATCCGCGACGCGGCCCGCACCAAGGCCGAGATCCTCAAGGTCGCCACGGAGGAGTTCGCCCGCGCCGGGTACACGGGCGCCCGCGTCGACGAGATCGCGGCCCGCACCCGCACCACGAAGCGGATGATCTACTACTACTTCGGCGGCAAGGAGCAGCTGTTCACGGCCGTCCTGGAGCGCAGCTACGCGGTGATCCGGCACGCGGAGCGGGACCTGGACGTCGAGGACCTCGACCCGGTCGCCGCGATCCGGCGGCTCGCCGAGCTGACCTTCGACCACCACGAGCAGCACCCCGACTTCATCCGCCTCGTGAGCATCGAGAACATCCACGACGCCGAGCACATCACGGCGTCGGAGACGATCGGCTCGCTCAACTCGCCCGCGATCGACGTGATCGGCCGGATCCTGGAGGAGGGCCGGGCCGAGGGCATCTTCACGGCGGACGTGGACGCGGTGGATCTGCACGCCATGATCAGTTCGTTCTGCTTCTTCCGGGTCTCCAACCGGCATACGTTCGGCGCCCTGTTCGGCCGCGACCTGACGGCGCGGGACCGCCGCGAGCACTACCGCACGATGCTGGGCGACATGGTGATCGCGTACCTGACGGCGGGCGGCGAGCGGCGCTGATCGGCGCGTACGTCCTCGTCGCAACCTCTTGACAGGCGGGAAACACGGGCGCAACATCGCTGGCCATCAGCTACTAACTATCCAGTGGGTTAATTAATCCGGCCGACTCCGGTCCGCCGGGTTGATCCGCCCAGCCCTCAAGGAGCCCGCGTGTCCGTCCCCGCAGCCTCGCCGCGCGCACCACAGGGCCAGCCCCGCAAGGCGGCATTCGCCGCCTGGAGCGGCAGCGCCCTCGAGTACTACGACTTCTTCATCTACGGCAGCGCCGCCGCGCTCGTCTTCCCGAAGGTGTTCTTCGACGAGTCCGATCCGGCCGACGCCACCCTGCTCTCGCTCGCCACGTTCGGCGTCGCGTACGCCGCGCGGCCCGTCGGCGCGTTCTTCCTCGGTCACATCGGCGACCGCCTGGGCCGCCGCAAGATCATGGTGTTCACGGTCGTCCTGATGGGCCTGTCGACGTTCCTGATCGGCTGTCTGCCCACGCGCGAACAGGTCGGCGGGTTCGCGCCGTTGCTGCTGGTGCTCTGCCGCATCATGCAGGGAATCTCGGCCGCCGGTGAGCAGTCCAGTGCCGGTTCGATGACCCTGGAACACGCGCCGGAGGACCGGCGCGCGTATTTCACCAGTTTCACCCTCAACGGAACCCAGGCCGGGCAACTCCTCGCCACCATCGTCTTCCTGCCGATCGCGGCGCTGCCCGAGGACCAACTCCTGTCCTGGGGCTGGCGGATCCCCTTCTGGCTGAGCCTCGGCGTCGCCGTCGCCGGCTACGTCATCCGGCGCTCGCTGGACGAGACTCCCGAGTTCGCCCGCAAGGCACAGTCCGGCGAAGTCGCCAAGATGCCGCTGGCGGTGCTCTTCCGCGACCACTGGGTGGACGTGCTGCGCGTGATCGGCGGCGCGATGGTCGCGTCCGTGAGCACCATCTTCACGGTGTGGGCCCTGTCGTACGCGACGAGCGACGCGGTCGGCATGGACCGCTCCGCGATGCTGTGGGTCGGCGCGCTCGCCAACCTCGTGGCGCTCGCCGCGATCCCGCTGTGGGCGCGTCTCGCCGACCGCATCGGCCGCCGCCCCGTGTTCATCACGGGCGCCGCGGGCAGCGCGCTGCTGATGTTCGGCTACCTGTGGGCGATCTCCACGGGCTCGTACGCGCTGACGTTCGTGCTCGGCATCCTGGCGTTCGGCGTGGTCTACAGCGCGGCCAACGCCGTGTGGCCGGCCTTCTACGGCGAGATGTTCCCCACCCGCGTACGGCTCTCGGGCCTGGCGATCGGCACCCAGATCGGCTTCGCCATCTCCGGTTTCGCGGTGACGTTCGCGGCGCAGATCGCGGGCCCGGGCGGCGACAACTGGGGCGCGGTGGCCCTCTTCACGGCGGCGCTGTGCGTGCTGCCGGTGGTGGCGGGGCTCACGGCGCGTGAGACGGCGAAGGTACCGACCGCGCAGCTGGGCGAGCGGGACGCGGATACCGCCCCGCTCAAGGAGGCTCCGGGCGCGGCGGTCTGACCGCGTCCGCCGCCGGCGCCGGGCTTCACGGAGTGGGGGTCCGGCGCTCTCCTGTGCCGATGCCCGCCTTGCGCGCGGCGCTGTGCAGCGCCGTCAGGGCCACCAGCAGTACGCCCATGTCGTCGAGGTAGATCGGGTCCGGCAGCAGGTCGATCGGGGAGATCGTGTAGACGACCGCGGCCCAGAACAGCGCCTTGTTCTGCAGCGGGATGCCCGCGTCGGCGAGCAGTTTGCGCGCCTTGAAGACCCGGACCAGGAGCACGGCGGCGGCCACCAGCATCGCGAGTGCCGCGATCGCGCCGACAACGATCCACGCGGTGCTGTCCATCTTGGTCCCCCTCGAGCCGAAAGAGCGAGTACTCCCAGGCTAGAGGGTACGGAGCGGGGCCTCCCCCACGTGCGACGTACGGCTCGCCGGGCGAGGATGTGATCCGAACACACAAGCGGGGGTCGTGAGGAGGAGGGGCCGGCAGTGCTGATCTTCGTGGCCATGATCCTTGGAGGGATCGGCGTGGTCTGCATAGGCATCACGGCGCGGCGGATGGTGACGGGCGATGTCGCCCTCGGCCCGCCGCTCCTGGCACTGGTGACGGCCTTCGCCGCGGCCGCCCTGATGCTGGCCGCGACGGCCCTCGGCCAGTGACCCGGGGCGCGGTCCCCCGCGGACCTCAGGTCTCTTCGTCGTCCACCACGTGCATGGCGGCCTCCTCGGCCGATGCCGCGCCCCCGCCGTAACCGGCGTCCCTGGCCAGCATGTCCTTCTCGGCGTCCTCATGGGCGCCCTCGTCCGGTGCGACCAGGCGGCCCGCGCGCTCCGTGCCCACCTCTGAGTCCTGAGGTTCGCCGTCGCCTTCGTTCAGATCGCCCACGCCGTCGCCGTCCTCCCCACCGGACTCCAGCGTCTCGTACGCGTCGACGACGGGGTCGGGCCGCTCCTCGGCGAGGCGCTCGTCGAGCGTCTCGCCGGCCTGCCGCTCCGCCGCCGTGTTGCCGCTGTGCTCGACGGCCAGTGGGCGCTCGGGCGGCGACCATCCCTCGTCGTACGGGTCGACGCCACGGTCGTTCAGGGTGTCCTCGACCTCGAGGATGCCCTCGTCGTCCCGCACGTCGGGGCCCGAGGGCTGATACACCTCGTCGCCCATGGCCGAGGAGTCGCTGCGCTCGGTCATGTCGAATCTCCTCGTGTCGTCGTCTGCGTGCTCCGTGTCACATATCCAGCGTGCACCCATAAGCGCCGCCCGGCCGCTTCGGGGGGGGGCCTCGCGCGCGTGCGCGACAATGCGCCCGCGCGCCGGGCCTGTCCCGCCGACGCCACCGGTTCGGGGACAGCACTGTCCCTCGGGGGTGGGGCCGACGGCCGAATGCTCGGGTCCGGCCGCGATGGCGGGAAGGGATCCTCTGTCCATCCCATCGATCCGACGGAACGAGGTCGTCGCATGCGCCGCACCGGATTCCTCTCTCTCGCCGCCGCCCCGCTCCTGGCCTTCGCCCCCATGGCCGCACCGGCCCAGGCCCTGACCGTCACGGAGCCCGCAGCGGACTCCGTGCACACAGCGGGCGCCAGCATGTTCGTCACCTGGCACAATCCCACCGGCCAGAAGCTGGACATGTGGCTCGTGCGGGGCGATGCCGACCGCGTCGTACGGCTCGCGTCACGGCTGACCGCGGCGCCTCGCAGCGAGACGTCCACCGTCCTGCCCAATGTGCCGGACGGCAACGGCTACGCGATCGAGCTCGTGAGCCGCGACGGCGCCGAGCACGGCTTCAGCCCGTCCTTCGCCGTGGGCTGACCTCCTGCCGCGCCTCGTCCCGCGCGCGCAGCGGCAGCACACCGACGACGAGTCCGGCCGCCGCCGCGACCATGCCGGTGACCACGACGCCCGGCCAGCCGCCCGCGGCCCACGCCACGGTGCCGACCAGTGAGCCGAGCGCGATCCCGAGGAAGCGCAGCGTGAAGTACACGGTGTTGAGGCGGCTGTGCACGGCCGGGTCGAGGGCGAACAGGACGGTCTGGCAGACGGCCTGGCCGCCCCACACGCCGACGTCGAGCACGATCACGCCGACGACGAGCGCCACGAGCGAGCCGCCCCCGGCGGGCAGCATGACCAGCCAGCCGACCAGCACGAGCGCGGTCAGCAGGGCGATCGCCCCGCGCCTGCCGAGCCGTTCCGCGCTCCGGCCCGCGTACGGCGAGGCGAGCGCGCTCACAGCGGCGACGAGGCCGAACATCCCGGCGGCGGTCGACCCGAGCCCATAGGTGTCCGTGACCAGGAACGTCAGGGTCGTCCAGAAAGCGCCGAACGCGATTCCCACCAGCGCCCCCGACACCACGACCCGCGCCACGAGTGGATGGCCGGCGAGGCCGGGCAGCGAGGCGAGCGCCGCCCGGTACGAGGCGGGGGCGCGCCCCTGCGTCCTGGGCAGCCGGCGGGTGAGCACGCCCATGAGCACCAGCGTGAGCAGGCAGGACGCGACGTACACGGTGCGCCATCCGGCGATCTCGGCAAGGGCACCGGCGTACGCGCGCGAGGCGAGCACCCCGACGAGCAGGCCGCCCTGCACCGCGCCGACGGTGCGGCCGCGGCCCGGCCCGCCCGTGCCGTCGTCCGCCAGGGCGACCGCGAGCGGGGTGATCAGCTGCGGCACCGGCGAGCACAGCCCGACGGCGAAGCTCGCCACCACGAGGAAGGTCACCGAGGGGGCGAGGGCGCAGGCCGCGAGGGCGACGGCGGAGGCCGTGCCGAGGGAGAGGATGATGCGGCGCCTGTCGTGGCTGTCGCCGGCCGGGACGACCAGCAGGATGCCGAGCGCGTAGCCGAGCTGGGTGGCGGTCGGCACCGCGCCCAGCGCGTCGGGGGATGTGCCGAGGGAATCGGCGACCGGGCCGAGGATCGGCTGGCAGAGGTAGACGTTCGCGGCGGTCGCGGCGCAGGTGACCGCGAGGAGGACGGTCAGGGCTTGGGTTCTGGGAGGTGCGGCGTTCACATACCGCGACGTTAGGGCGCCGATCGATGGCACACTTTCGTCATCTGGCCAATACCTATCGAGAGTGCGCCATGTACGGCAAGAGCGAGAATCGGGACGACTACCAGGACGTGCCGCGGCCCCTGGCCGCGATGGCCCGTGACCTGGCCGACGGGCATCACATCCCGCCGCACCAGCACCGTCGCGCTCAACTGATCTACGGCATGACGGGCGCCATCACCGTCACCACCGGGCACGGCACCTGGGTCGTCCCCGCCACTCGCGGCGCGTGGCTTCCGGGCGGGCTCATCCATGCGATGACCTGCGCGGGAGCCGTGGCCATGCGGACTCTGTACATCGCCACCGACACGGCCGTGAGCCTGCCCGACACGCCCACCATCGTGTCGGTCTCGCCGCTGCTCCGCGAGCTGATCGACGAGGCGACCCGGATCCCGGTGGAGTACGACCGCGAGGGCCGCGACGGCGTCCTGATGAACCTCCTGCTGCACGAGCTCGCCCCGCATCCGGTGCCCGCGCTGCACCTGCCGACGCCGAAGGACGACCCGCACCTGGACGCGCTGTGCGCGGCGATCCGGGAGCGGCCGGACGAGCGCTGGACCACGGCGCAGGCGGCCGCGCACACGCATCTCAGCGCGCGCAGTCTGCAGCGCCGGTTCGCCGCCGCGACGGGAATGAGCCTGGCCCGCTGGGTCCAGCAGGCCAGGCTCATCCACGCGGTGACGCTGCTCGCCAGGGGCGTGCCCGTCACGACGGTCTCCGGAGCGGTCGGCTACGCGACGCCCAGCGCGTTCACGGCGATGTTCCGCCGAGCGCTGGGCACACCGCCGACCGCGTACTTCACGTGAGTACGCACGCGTACGTCACGTGAGCACGCACGCCTACGTCACGTGAGCGCGTACATGTACGTCACTTGAGAGCGACCAGCGACGCCAGGCCCATCAGGCCGACGAGGACGCCGCCGCAGAGGCCGACGCAGCGCGCCTTCAGGCGCTCGTAGCGCTTGTCGTACTCGGTGCGCAGCTCCGCGGCCCGCGCCACGATCTGGCCGAGCGCGGCCCGGTGGAAGACGAGGCGCTCCTCGACGAAGACGCGCCGCACCTCCTCGCGCTGCGCCCCGGTGAGCCATTCGAGCCGGTCGGTGAACGCCTCGGCCTGCGTATGGGCCTCGGTGACCTTCGAGTTCCACAGCAGATAGCCCTCCATCTGCTGGATTCCCGCGCTCACGTCGTGCTCGGTGCCGGTCATGCGGACGCGTCCTCGTGCCGGTTCTCGGCGTGGTCGAGGGCGGCGACGCCGGGGTGGTGCAGGTCGAAGGCCGGTGACTCTGAACGGACGCGGGGCAGGGTGGTGAAGTTGTGCCGCGGCGGCGGGCAGGACGTCGCCCACTCCAGCGAACGGCCGTAGCCCCACGGGTCGTCGACCTCGACCTTCTTGCCGTACTTGGCCGTCTTCCAGACGTTGTAGAAGAACGGCAGCATCGACAGGCCCAGCAGGAACGCGGAGATCGACGAGATCGTGTTCAGCGCGGTGAAGCCGTCGGCCGCGAGATAGTCCGCGTAACGACGCGGCATGCCCTCGACACCCAGCCAGTGCTGCACCAGGAACGTCCCGTGGAAGCCGACGAACAGCGTCCAGAACGTGATCTTGCCGAGACGCTCGTCGAGCATCTTGCCGGTCATCTTCGGCCACCAGAAGTGGAAGCCGGCGAACATCGCGAAGACGACGGTGCCGAACACCACGTAGTGGAAGTGCGCCACCACGAAGTACGAGTCCGAGACGTGGAAGTCCAACGGCGGGGCCGCCAGGATGACACCGGTGAGACCACCGAACAGGAACGTCACGAGGAAGCCGACCGACCACAGCATCGGTGTCTCGAAGGACAGGGAGCCCTTCCACATCGTTCCGATCCAGTTGAAGAACTTCACGCCCGTTGGCACGGCGATCAGGAACGTCATGAAGGAGAAGAACGGAAGCAACACACCACCGGTGACGTACATGTGGTGCGCCCACACCGTGATGGACAGACCGGCGATCGCGATGGTGGCGCCCACCAGGCCCGAGTAGCCGAAGATCGGCTTGCGCGAGAACACCGGGATGACCTCGGAGACGATGCCGAAGAACGGCAGGGCGATGATGTACACCTCCGGGTGCCCGAAGAACCAGAAGAGGTGCTGCCAGAGCAGCGCGCCGCCGTTGGTGGCGTCGAAGACGTGGGCACCGAACTTGCGGTCCGCCTCCAGGGCGAACAGCGCGGCCGCGAGGACCGGGAAGGCCAGCAGGACCAGCACACCGGTCAGCAGCACGTTCCACACGAAGATCGGCATGCGGAACATCGTCATGCCGGGCATGCGCATGCAGATGATGGTCGTGATGAAGTTGACCGAGCCGAGGATCGTGCCGAAGCCGGAGAAGGCCAGGCCCATGATGGCCATGTCGGCACCGATGCTCGTCGTGTGGATCGCGTCCGACAGCGGCGCGTACATGAACCAGCCGAAGTCGGGACCGCCCTGCGGGGTGAGCAGTGCGGCGGCCGCGATCAGCGAGCCGAACAGGTAGAGCCAGTAGGCGAACATGTTCAGCCGCGGGAACGCGACGTCGGGGGCGCCGATCTGCAACGGCATGATCCAGTTCGCGAAGCCGGAGAACAGCGGCGTCGCGAACATCAGCAGCATGATCAGGCCGTGCAGCGTGAACGCCTGGTTGAACTGCTCGTTCGCCAGGATCTGCAGGCCGGGGCGGGCCAGTTCGGCGCGCATGAAGAGCGCCATGATGCCACCGACGACGAAGAACGCGAACGAGGTGATCAGATACAGCGAGCCGATCGTCTTGTGGTCAGTGGTGGTGAGCCACTTGATCACCACCGCACCGGGTCGCCGCGCGTGTGCGGTCTCCGAATCCGGTGCCTCGGCACTCGCCGCCGCGCTCTCCAGGGACGTCATCAGGTAGTCGCTTCCTTGGCCGGTGTATGACAGGACACCACCACGACTAGCGGACGCCGGAACGGGAAGCGGGGACACGCGCGCCCGCGTGTCCCCGGTTCCCTCGAATGCAGCAGCGGACCGTCAGTGCGACAGTCGGATGTCGTGCTGTACGACGCCCAACGTGTCCTCCACCCTGACCAGTTCGGCGCGCGGTGTGTGCTGCGACGCAGAGATCACGAGGGTGTGGGTGCCCGCGGGCAGCCCCTCCACCGCGTAACTCCCCTGGTTCACCGCGGCCTTGGCGAGCCGCTTGCCGCGGGCGCTGATCACGGTGATCCAGGCGGGGCAGCCCGCGGGATGCTCGGCACACTCCACCCGACCGGTGACGCGGGCCCGGCCCACGGGCTCCGGCTCGCGACGCTGCTGTGGGACGTCGGCCTGCGGCGTCGGTGCCGGCTTGGGCGCGGCGGCCGGTCGAGCCAGAGCCTGCGGTTGCGGCTGCGGTTCCGGTCGCGGTTCGCCCCAGGCCGCCATCACCGCGCGCGTGCGGCGCTGCATCGGGGACGTGGGCCGCTGCGCGGTGCCGTTCCCGGTGGCGACGGGCAGGCCTGCCTGCTCGGCGTACGCGGCGAGCGTCTCGTCGAGGGCGTCGAGTTCGCGCAGCGCCGTGTGCAGGCGCTGGGCGCGCTGCCCGGACCTGGCCGGGGCCAGTTCGCTGCGCAGCTCCCGCAGGAGCGGGCTCACCCTGCGGTACGTGCCCTCGGGCTCGCCGGTCGCGAAGAACCGGTCGAGTTCCTTGAGGGACGCGGTGACCGTGGCGGTGACGAGGCGGGCGCGTTCGACGAGCCGCGGCGGCAGATCCACGTCTATGTCGGCGGCCGAGGCCAGGGCGCGGGCGTGGCCCGTGGCGGAGGTCAGCAGGGCGACGCGGTGCTCGGCGGCCGGGCCGCTGACGCCGACCGGCATGCGCACGAGCGGCTTGGCGACGGCCTGCACCTGGAGCAGCGCCGCGTCCACGGCGCGCGCGGCGCCCCGCAGCCGCACCGGGGTGTCGGGCTGCGTCCAACGCTGCTCGACCTGCGCGACGACCTGCGCCAGTACGTCGACGTAGCCGCGCTCGGCCTCCTGGACGACGGTGCGGCGGGCCAGCGGGAAGATCAGCGCGGCGCAGGCGGTGGCGACGAGGACGCCGATGCCGTTGTCCAGGAGCCGCTCGCCGAGGAGGTGGTCCATGCCGCTTTCCGGCGTGGTCATGGCGTACAGCTGGCACAGGGCGACGACGAGGCCGACGACCCAGCAGGCGTAGGCGCGGGCCATGCCCCAGGCGCCGAAGGTGAGTCCGGCGACGATGATCGCGAGCGTCCAGTAGACGTGGTCGCGGCCGACGAGGTGGACGAGGAGGATGCCGAGGACGGCGCCCACGACGGTGCCGACCATGCGGTGGCCGAACTTCCGCAGCCGCTCGTGGGTGGTGTTGGTGCCGAACAGCGTGATCATCACGCCGACGAGGCCCCAGTAGAAGCGGTGCGGGTCGATGGCGTCGGAGATCGGTACGACGATCGCGGCGGCCACGGCGGCGTGCGCGGGGACCCGGATGTACGGGATGGCGCGGCGCCAGCCGGACTCGGTGGTGCCGGCGAGCGCCTTGCGGGTGGGGCCCGCGGAGCCGGGCAGCCGGTTGTTCTCCAGGGCGACGGTCGGCTTGAACGGCACCTCGGCCTTGCCCGCGACGGCGCTCGCGCCGAGCGTGAGCCAGTTGTGCAGGGCGCGGGCGAGGGAGTCGAGGAGGTGACCGACGCGGCGCGCGAGCACCGCGGCCTCCACGTCCTCGGCGGGGGCGGCCGGGTCGGCCAGGACCGCCTCGGCGCGCTCCTGGATGTGGGCGGCGGCCGGCTGAAGGCCCTCCGCCTCGCGTATCGGGGTGTCGCGGGCGAGCACGAGGCCCACGGCGAGCGCCTCGCGCAGCTGCTCGGGGACGGGCAGCCGGGTCAGTTCCTGGACGGCCTGGCCGATGCCGCGCAGCGCGAGCTCGGCGTCGAAGAGGTGCCGGTGCAGAAGCTCGGCGGCGTCCGGGTCGGCGGCGACCTCGGGCTGGGCGAGGCGGCCGTCGATCGTGACGGTGGTGATGTTGAGGCGGCGCAGCGAGCGGTCCATGCGGCGCACGGCCCGCTCCTGGTCGGCGTCGGGGTCGACGGCGTCCACGGCGGCGTCGGCGACGCGCCGCGCCTCGACCACGAAGGCGCGCTGGGTGCGCAGCAGGTCCTCGCGGGGCATCGGGTAGCACAGCAGGAGCCGCGTGACGAGGACGGCGGCGGCGGACACCAGGGCGACCGCGAACGCCTTGCCGACGAGCGCGACGGGGATGCCCGCGAGCATGCCGACCATGAAGCCGTTGAACAGCATCATGCCGGTGACCAGCGGGATGGACCCGAACCTGGCGAGCAGGAAGGTCACGGCGAGGGCCGCGATCATCAGCACCATCTGCGGCACGCGCTCGCCGTTCATGGTCGCGCACAGCCACAGCGCGGCGGTGTACGGGAACGGCATCCACAGGATCGCGCGGGCGAGGCGGTCCCAGGTGTTCTCGGCGACCGCGAAGGCGCTCATCAGGCCCATCATCCCGGCGACCATCATGCCGATCATGTCGGGGATGCCGAGCGCCTCGGCCATCGCGTAGCCGACGGCGAGCGCGGTCACCATGGCGACGAGGGTGCGCCAGCCGGTCTGCAGCTGACCGAGACCGGGGTCGGCCGCGAGGACCCAGTCCCACCATCTGCGGGGCCCGGCCACGCGGTGGGGTGCGAGGTCGGCTCCTGGCGGGGCTTCGGTCGCGACGGCGTGCTGGTCCGGCAGGGTGCCCGGGGTGGTCAACTGGCCTCCGATTCGATGGCGTTCAACAAGATGGCGAGCGCATCCCGCGCGGTGGACACCGCACGCTCCGGGTCGTCGACGGCGCCGCCCTCGAGCGAGGCCAGCAGGGCGGCGGCCATTCGCTGCCGCCCCGTTTCGAGCAGGGCGCGTCCCGCGGGCGTCAGGGAGGTGTCGACGGCGCGCCGGTCGTCCTCGCAGCGCCGCCGCTCGACGAGCCCGGCCTCCCCCAGCTTCTGGAGGAGCACGGTGACCCGAGGCTGTGCCATGCCGGTACGGGCGGCGAGCCCGGTCACCCGGGACGGCCCGTCCTCCAGCGCGTCGAGCAGCACGACCTGGCTGCGCGTGAGCCCGAACTCGCCTTCCCTGAAGAGGGACTGCCCGAGCTGGGCGATCCCCCGCAGAAGCCCTCGGGCAGCGCCTTCGATGCGCTGGGCCTCGGTGGCGTCGACGGGCCCCGGAGATAGATGCATATAGAAAGAATATACATGAGCCCTACACGGGACCGATGCGCGGGGGCTGGGTGGGCAGATCAAGCCCCTGCGGCGCTTGAGGCGCGGGTACGGGGCAGAGCCCCGATCTATCGAGCCCCGCCGGCGCTTGACGCGCGGGATCCGGGACCGAGCCCCGATCTATCGAGCCCCACCGGCGCTTGACGCGCGGGATCCGGGACCGAGCCCCGATCTATCGAGCCCCACCGGCGATTGAGGCGCAGGGTCCGGGGCAGAGCCCCGATCTATCGAGCCCCGCCGGCGCTTGAGGCGCAGGGTCCGGGACCGAGCCCCGATCTATCGAGCCCCACCGGCGCTTGAGGCGCAGGGTCCGGGACCGAGCCCCGATCTATCGAGCCCCGCCGGCGCTTGAGGCGCGGGGGCCGGGGCGGAGCCCCGTGACCGCAACCACGCGTGGCCGCACGCACCGCATCCCGCGATAGACGTATCCGCCCCGCCACCCGCTCCCGCCGGAGCCCACCTGGTGCGAGGATCCTCGTATGGACGGGGGGATCCTCGAGCGGGATCTCGAACTGGGGCGACTGGCCGACGCCGCCCGGGACGCCGCACGCGGTGCCGGTTCGGTCACGCTCGTCCTCGGCGAGGCCGGCATCGGAAAGTCGTCCCTGGTCCGCGCGCTGCCCACCGTGCTGCCACCCACCGCCCGCCTCCTCGTCGGACACTGCGACGACCTGGCCACCGGCCGCCCGCTCGGCCCGCTGCGCGACCTCGTCGGCAGCGTGGGCGCCGATCTGGCCCGCGCCGTACGCGACGCCGGCGACCGGCACCGGATCTACGAGGCACTGCACGCCGAGCTGGCCGGCGCCCCACGTCCCGCGGTGCTCGTCGTGGAGGACGTGCACTGGGCGGACGAGGCCTCGCTGGACGCGTTGCGGTATCTGGTGCGCCGCATCGAGCGGCTGCCCGCCGTGCTCGTGCTCACCTACCGGGACGACGAACTGGGGCGCGGGCATCCGCTGCGTCAGCTGCTCGGCCAGGTGTCCGGCGCGGCGCGCGTGCACCGCCTGCCGCTCGCCCCGCTGTCGCGCGCGGCCGTGGGCAGCCTGTGCGCGGCGGCCGGGCTCGATCCGGCGCAGGTGTACGCGGTGACGTCGGGCAATCCGTTCTTCGTGGCCGAGGTCGTGGCGGCGGGCGGCACGGGCGTCGTGCCGCCGACCGTGGTGGACGCGGTGCACGCCCGGCTGCGCCGCCTCGACGACACCGCGCGGGACGCGCTGGAGCAGCTGGCCGTGGTGCCCTCGGCCGTGGAGCAGTCACTCGTCGACGCGCTGCTGCCGGGCGGCTTCGAGGCGCTCGCGGCGGCCGAGCAGGGCGGGCTGCTCGTGGTGGCGCCGGACCGGGTGGCGTTCCGGCACGAGATCATCCGTCGCGCCGTGGCCGACTCGCTGCCCGCGGCCCGGCGGATCGCGCTCGACCGGGCGGTGCTCGCCGCGCTGGTGGCCGAGCCGGGCGCCGACCGCTCCCGGATCGTGCACCACGCGGCGGCGGCCGGCGACCTCGACGCGGTGGCGCGGTACGGGCCCCGGGCCGCCCGTGACGCGGCGCGGGCGGGCGCGCACCGGGAGGCCGCAGCGCACCTGCGCCTCGTCCTGCGCCGGCGCGAGCGCCACGGCGCCGCCGAGCTGGCCGATCTGCTGGAGCAGTACGCGATCGAGAGCTACACCATCGGCGACTCGGACGCCGCCGTCACCGCGCAGCGGGAGGCGGTGGAGCTGCGCCGCGAACTCGGCGAGCCGCGGGCGCTCGGCGCGGATCTGCGCTGGCTGTCGCGGATCCACTGGTGGGCGGGCGACGCGACGGCGGCGGAGGCGGCCGCGCGCGAGGCCCTCACGGTGCTCGAACGGGCCGGTGACGACCGGCTGTTGGCGCTCGCCCTCAGCAATACGGCGCAGCTGCGGATGCTGTCGGACGCGTACGCCCAGGCCGTCGAGTACGGCGAGCGGGCCATCGCGCTGGCCCGCAGGGCAGGCGATCCGGCGATTCTCGCGCACGCGCTCAACAACGTCGGCGCGGCGCGCTGGCGGGACGGGGACCCGTTGGGGCAGCGGCAGTTGGAGGAGAGCCTGGCGGTGGCTCTGGACTCGGGCGAGGTGGAGCACGCGTGCCGCGCCTACGCCAACATCGTGTGGTCACTCATGGACGATCTCCGCTTCACCGAGGCGGACCGGCACCTCTCCCCCGCCATCGACCTCGCCGACCGCGCCGAGCACCTCGGTTTCCTCACCTATCTTCAAGTCGAGCTGGCGCTGCGGAAGTTCGCGGCGGGCGACTGGGCGGAGGCCGAGCGGTACGCGCGCCTCGGCGCGGACGTCTTCCCGCCCGCCCGCTGCCCCGCACTCACCGTCCTCGCACGCGTCCGGGTGCGGCGCGGCGAGCCCGGGGGCGGTGAACTACTCGACCAGGCCTGGCGGATCGCGGTCGGCACCGATGAGCTGCAGCGCCTCGGCCCGGTCGCGGCGGCCCGCGCGGAGGCCGCGTGGCTGCGCGGCGACCGGGCAGGCGTGCTCGCCGCCGCCGGGCAGGTGTACGAGCGGGCCCGGCGGCTCGCCGCACCGCAGCGCTACGAACTCGGCTACTGGCTGACGCGGGCGGGCAGGCCCGCACCGCACGACGGCGCGACCCACCCGTACGCGCTCCAGGCCGCGGGCCAGTGGGACAAGGCCGCGGAGCTGTGGCACACGGCCGGCTGTCCGTACGAGGAGGCGGCGGCGCTCGCGCAGAGCCCCGACCCGGCCGTCAAGCTGAGCGCGCTCACCGCCCTGGACGCACTGGGCGCGGCGCCGCTCGCCCGCCTGGTCCGCGCCGAACTCCGCGATCTCGGCGTACGCCACGTCCCCCGAGGGCCGTACGCGGCAGCGCGCGGCAACCCGGCGGGGCTGACCGGCCGTCAACTCCAGGTGGTGCGGCTCCTGATGGAGGGGCTCACCAACGCGGAGATCGCCGAGCGCCTCGTCCTCTCGGTGCGCACGGTCGACAACCATGTACGCGCGGTCCTGGAGAAGCTGGACGCGCCCACCCGGCGCCGGGCCGCCCAGCGGGCGGCGGAGATCGGGCTCACGGCGTCCGGCGAAACGTAGGTACCCACCCGGCCGAGGTGGGTGTCGGCCACGCATGCCCGACCGGACGCAACGCCCGTAGAACGGGGCGAACGACACCCACTCGACTCGGGGGACCGCATGACCACCACACCCGAACAGGCCGCGCGCCGCGAACTGACCGGATTCCAGGGGACGTTGACAGGCCCCACGGACTCCGGGTACGAGGAGGCCCGCGCCGTCTACAACGCGATGATCGACCGGCGTCCCGCGCTCGTCGCGGGCTGCGCCGACGTGGACGACGTGGCGAAGGTGATCGCCTTCGCCCGCCGCCACGAACTTCCGCTCGCGGTGCGCGGCGGCGGCCACCACGGCGCGGGGCTCGGCACCTGCGAGGCCGGCGTGGTCGCCGACCTGGCGCCCATGAACTCCGTCGAGGTCGACGCGGCCGCCCGTACCGTGAAGGTCGGCGGCGGCGCCACCTGGGGCCTGGTCGACGCGGCGACGCACGAGCACGGTCTGGCCACGCCCAGCGGCATCATCTCCACCACCGGCGTCGGCGGCCTCGCGCTCGGCGGCGGCCTCGGGCACCTCACCCGGCGCTACGGCCTGACCGTCGACAACATCCTGGCGGCGGAGGTCGTCCTCGCCGACGGCACCCCGGTGCGCGCGGACGCCGACACCAACACGGACCTGTTCTGGGCGATCCGGGGCGGCGGCGGCAACTTCGGCGTCGTCACGTCCTTCACGTTCCGGCTGCACGAGGTGGGCACGGTGGTGGCAGGGCCGACGTTCTGGCCCGCCGAGCAGAGCGCCGAAGTCCTCGCCGCCTACCGCGAGTTCCTGCCCGCCGCGCCCCGCGACGTCAATGGCTTCTTCCTGTTCGGGTCCGTGCCGCCGGCCGCGCCGTTCCCCGAGGAGCTGCACCTGCGGAAGGTGTGCGGGGTCGTGTGGTGTCACACGTCCGGGGATCCGGAAGCGGCGGACCGTGCCATGGCGCCACTCCTGGGTGAGCTGCCCGCGCCGCTGCTGCACGCGGTCGCGCCGATGCCGCATCCCGTGATGCAGTCGATGTTCGACGGCCTGTACCCGCCGGGCGACCAGTGGTACTGGCGGGCCGACTTCGTCCGCGAGATCCCGGACGACGCCGTGGAGCTGCACGCCAAGTTCGGGCCGCAGACGCCGTCCATGCAGTCGACGATGCACCTCTACCCGATCGACGGGGCCGCCCATGACGTCGGTCCGTCCGACACCGCGTTCAGCTACCGGGACGCACGCTGGGCGAGCGTGTTCGCGGGCGTCGACACGGACCCGGGCAACGCCGATCTGCTGCGGCGCTGGACGGTCGACTACTTCGAGGCGCTCCACCCGTACTCGGCGGGCGGCGCCTACGTGAACATGATGATGGACGAGGGGCAGGAGCGGGTGCGGGCGAGCTACCGCGGCAACTACGCCCGCCTGGCCCGCGTCAAGGCGGCCCTCGACCCGGAGAACGTGTTCCGCAACAACCAGAACATCCAGCCGGACCCGGCCGCACGGGACAACGTCCGACCGTAGCGGGGCGCGGCTCCTCGACTCGCCGCCCGGCCGCCGGAAACCTAGCGTGATCGCATGTGCTGGAGTGCGACGGCCGATCTGGTGGCGGGTGGCGCGATCACCGCGGTGGGCGTGGGGTGTGTGACGCGAGCGGTACGGGCCCGGCCGCGGGCCGTGCCGCTCGCGGCGTTGCCGCTGCTGCTCGGGGCGCATCAGATCATCGAGGCGGTGATCTGGAACGACGGCGGTGGCAGCGGCCCCACCGTCCTCGCGTGGGCGGTGATCGCGCTGCCGTTGCTGCCGGTGTGGGTGCCTGCGAGTGTGTGGTGCGCGGTGGCGCCACACACTCGCCGTCGGCTGATCGTGCCGCTCGCGGCGGGCATGGTGACGTCGGGGGCGCTCGCGTACGTGCTGGCGACGAGCACGGTGACCGCCGAGGTCCGCGGACACACGATGGGCTACTCGATCGGCCTGCCGCATGCCGGCTGGCTCCTGGCGGGCTATCTGGTGGCGACGATCGGTTCGCTGCTGCTGTCGGGCGAGCGGGGTCCTGTGCTGCTCGGTGTCCTGGCGGCGGTCGTGGCGGCAGTGTGCGCGGCGCTGTGGCGCTGGGAGTTCATCTCCACGTGGTGCGCCGGCGCCGCGCTCTGCTCGGTGGCCCTCTACTGGTGGCTGGGCCGCGATTCCCGGACGGTCAGCCGCAGTTGAGGTTGCTCACCGGGCTGATCTGCTGGCCCTGAGCGGGGCCGCTGTTCCAGAAGAGGATCACCCGGTGGTCGTGCACGCCCGCGCACCCGGCGCTGAGGGTGGCGCTGCCGCTGCCGACCCACGTCTGCTCGGCGTCGTCGGCCCAGCCGTACCAGCGCGAGCTCTGCAGCACCGCCTTGAACGTCCAGTTGCCGGCGCAGCCGGTGCTGTTGGCGGTCGCGGTGATGGTGCCGGGCGGACCCTGGACCGGGATGCCGGGGTCGGAGTTGCAGCCGTCGGCCGCGACGGCCGGGGTGTGCGAGGTGGCGAGTCCCGCGAGGGTGAGGACCGCGGCGGCGAGCACCGAACGAATGACGCGCTTGGTGTGGTTCATGGGTCCACGGCTACCAGCCGCCCGCCGCCGTCGGCACCGGCCACGCGGTCCGCGTCCCCCTAAGGGGTCAGTGGTTGGGGAGCCGGGCTGCCGTCACTCGGTGATCGTCACACACGGCAGGCCGACGCTCTCCCCACCGCGGAACCCTTCGGCGCACAGCCGCGTGCCCGGCGCGAAGTGCCGCTGTGGGTAGGCCTGGTCGCGGTAGGTGCGGAACGCGTCGACGTCCTCGACCTTGGTATTCGCGGACCAGCCGTCGGTGGTCCACACGCGGGCGCTGATGCGGTGCGGCTGGTTGGTGTTGATGACGGACACCTCGACGCGGCCCAGGTACGTACCGGAGTCGTAGGTCTCGATGCACACGGCGTTGTTGCACCACTTGCCGTCGGCGGCGGCCGGCTGCCCGGCGGCGATGACGCAGCCGAGGGCGGCGACGGCCGCGGCGAGCGAGGAGAAGGTCTTCTTGACGGCGGCCCGCATGGTGTCCCGCATGGGTGACTCCCTGTGTCTCGTACGACGTGGTGCGCGGAGCCGGATGTCCGCGCGTCGCGCGCATCAACGTCGTACGCGACCAGGGGTTACGCCTCCTTCGCCCGGACGGTGAGCTCCCCGTCGCCCACCTCGACCCGGATCCCGCCGCCCGCCGCGATCTCGCCGTCCAGCAGCATCCGGGAGAGCCGGTTGTCGACCTCGCGCTGGATGGTTCGGCGCAGTGGGCGCGCACCGTATTCGGGCTGGTGGCCGCGCCGGGCCAGCCACTCGACGGCTTCGGGGGCGAACTCGATGGTGATGTCCTGGGCGTGCAGGCGGCGCCGGGTCTCTTCGAGCAGCAGGTCGGTGATACGGACCAGCTGTTCGGTGCTGAGCCGCCGGAAGATCACGATCTCGTCGACGCGGTTCAGGAACTCCGGGCGGAAGTGCTCCCGCAGCGGGCGCATCACCTGTTCGCGGCGTGCGGTCTCGTCGGCTTCGGTGCCGTCGACGCGGAAGCCCAGTGCGGCGCCGCGTCCGGCGATGGCCTCGGAGCCGAGGTTGCTGGTCATCACGATGACCGTGTTGGTGAAGTTCACCGTGCGGCCCTGTGCGTCGGTGAGGCGGCCGTCGTCGAGGACCTGGAGCAGTGTGTTGAAGACGTCGGGGTGTGCCTTCTCCACCTCGTCGAGCAGGACCAGGGAGTACGGGTGCCGGCGCACGGCCTCGGTGAGCTGCCCGGCCTCCTCGTGGCCGACGTATCCGGGCGGCGCGCCCACGAGCCGGGAGACGGTGTGCTTCTCCTGGAACTCGCTCATGTCGAGCCGGACCATGCGCTCCTGGCTACCGAAGAGTGCCTCGGCGAGGGCGCGGGCCAGTTCGGTCTTGCCGACGCCTGTGGGGCCGAGGAAGAGGAAGCTGCCGATGGGCCGGTCGGGGCTGGCGAGCCCGGCGCGGGAGCGCAGGACCGCCTCGGCGACGGCGGTGACGGCCTCGTCCTGGCCGATGACGCGCTCGTGCAGATGCTGTTCGAGGCCGAGGAGGCGCTCCTTCTCCTCCTTGGTGAGGCTGCTGACGGGGATGCCGGTCTGCCGGGACACGATCTCGGCGATGTCCTCTGCGGACACCTCGACGATGTGCCCGTCGCCGGGTTCGGGATCGCGGGCGCTCTCGATGCGGCCGGTCAACTCGCCGATGCGGTCGCGCAGTTCGGTCGCCCGCTCGTACTGTTCGGCGGCCACCGCCTCGTCCTTGTCGCGGGTGAGGTCGTCGACCTCACGTTCCAGGGCGCGTACGTCGGTGGGCTTGGTGCGGTCGCGCAGCCGGACGCGGGCGCCCGCCTGGTCCATCAGGTCGATGGCCTTGTCCGGCAGGAAGCGGTCGGTGAGGTAGCGGTCGGAGAGGTCGACGGCGGCGAGCAACGCCTCGTCGGCGTACCGGACCTGGTGGTGTGCCTCGTAGCGGTCGCGCAGGCCGCGCAGGATCTCGACGGCGTCCGCCGCCTGCGGCTCGGGCACCAGGATCGGCTGGAAGCGGCGGGCGAGCGCGGCGTCCTTCTCGATGTGCCGCCGGTACTCCTCCAAGGTGGTGGCGCCGATGACGTGCAACTCGCCGCGCGCCAGGGCGGGTTTGAGCATGTTGCCCGCGTCCATCGAGCCGCCTTCGGAGCCGCCGCTCGCGCCCGCGCCGACGACGGTGTGCAACTCGTCGATGAACACGATGAGTTCGTCGGGGCGGGCGCGCACCTCGTCGATGATGCCGTTCAGGCGTTCCTCGAAGTCGCCGCGGTAGCGGGTGCCCGCGACGATGCCCGACAGGTCGAGCGAGACGAGGCGGCGTCCGCAGAGTGTCTCGGGTACGTCGCCGTCGGCGATGCGCTGGGCGAGGCCCTCGACGATCGCGGTCTTGCCGACGCCCGCGTCGCCTATGAGCACGGGGTTGTTCTTGCCCCTGCGGGAGAGCACCTCGACGGTCTGCTCGATCTCCTCGTCGCGGCCGATGACCGGGTCGAGGAGGCCCTGGCGGGCCCGGTCGGTGAGGTCCTCGCCGAAGCGGTCCAGGTTGGGGGTGGCTGCCGTGGTCCTCGTCTGCTGGCCGCCGGGCCGGGGTTCGGCCGAGCCGGGAGGCGGAGTCTGCGGCGCCGGGTCCGGGGTGAAGCGGGCCTGGTTGAGGAGGTGTCCCGCCGCCGAGTCGGGGTTGGCCGCGAGCGCGATCACGATGTGGTCGGGGCCGATGTAGGCCACGCCCGACTCCCGTGCGATCACATGTGCGTCGAGCAGGGCCCGCTTGACCGCGGGGGTCACGGAGAGGGACTGCGGGGTGCGGCTCGGCTCACCGCCGCCGGCGTGCCGGTCGATCTCCCCCGCCAGCCGGTCGGGGTCCGCGCCCGCCCGTGTCACGAGGGTGCGGGTGGGTTCGAGGGAGAGCGCCGCCCACAGCAGGTGCCCGGTGTCGAGGTCGCCCCGGCCGTGTTCGCTGGCGTAGTTCGCGGCGGTGGCGACGAGATGGCGGGCGGGCCCGCTCATCAGCCTGCCGATGTCGATCTGCCGTCGGCCACCGCCGAGGAACCGCGAGAAGAAGTCGCCGAAGGGGTCCTGTCCGTAGCCGTCGGACCCGGTGAATCCGCTGCTCATACCCATCCGTCCCGGCGCGCCCTGTCCGTATGCGACAGGGCTGCCTCGTTCGACGTCCGTCCGAGGTGCGCGTAGCCCGCTGTGGCGTGGATAAACGTGGTGGGCCGCACGAGACACCGGAGTCGGGTGAACGCCCGTCGTGTGGCCGCGGCGGTCCTGGCCGCGTTCATCCCGTGCGAACGTTGAACGGATGACGAACATCCCGCGAAGCCCGGCGGACGGGCCCGGCGGCCGGTGCGGCGGGTCCGTACCGTCGCGCGCATGGGATGGCTCGAGATCGCCTTCACCGCCGCGGGGCTGCTGATCGGTGCGGTGTCCATCGTCACGCCGTTCGCCGCCGACCGTCGGGCGCGGCGCAGCAGGCGGGTCGGGTTCCGCAAGCAGATGGACATCGCCATCGGGCACCACGGTCAGACGGGGGCGGACGACGCGCGGCTCGGGCTCTTCACCGACCTGCCCGAGATGCGCGATGCCACCCTCGTCCTGCTGCGGATCGAGAACGACGGCTCGCGGCACGTCGACACCGGTGACTACATCGACGCGTCGGACCTGTACGGGCTCACCGCCGAGTTCCCCGGGCGCAGCATTCAGGCGCTAGACGTCACCCTGCCCGAGGGACACGCCAACCTGTCGGGCTACTTCGAGCGTAGGCCGGGCCTGCTCATCGAGGCTCCCGGCAAGCTGCGCATCCCCAAGGTGCCCCTCAAGCCGGGCGCGTACTACAAGATCCTGGTGCTGCTCACGGGCGGCAACGAAGGCGACAAGGTCACGGTCACCGGTGACATCAAGGACGGCACGCTGCACGAGAACCACAGCCTCACGCCGGACGAGAAGCCCCCGGTGTTCAGCAGCCGGGCCCGGTGGACCACCGTCACACTCGGCGTCGCGCTGATCGCGGCGGCGGCCCTGCCGCTGTTCACACCGCCACCGCTGCCCGACGACTGCGAGTCGGGCAGGCTCCGGCTGACCGGGTCCACGGCGTTCGCCCCGGTCATGCGGGAGTTGGCGGAGAAGTACCGCGAACACTGCGGGGACGGGCCGCGGATCACGGTCGCCGCGCGCGGAAGCCGCACCGGAGTGCGCGAACTCGCCCTGTCCGGCGCGGAGTCGGGCAGCACGGCCGGTGTCATAGCCTTCTCCGACGGGCCCCGTCCCGCGAGCTACACCCGGCTCAGCGAGAGCCGAATCGCGGTGTCCCTGTTCACACTTGTCGTGCACGACGGCGTCCGGCTCGGCGACCTCTCCGTGGCCGACGTGCGGCGCGTCTACCGGGGCGAGGTCCGCAACTGGTCACAGCTGGGCGGGCCCGATCTGCCGGTCGTCCTGGTCAGCCGGACCTCCGGCTCGGGCACCCGGTCCGCGCTCACGGCGCGGGTACTCGCGGGCGCGGACGAGCCGCCCGCCTCCTCGGACGACTGCGTCAACCGCACGGCCCGCACCACCGCCCGCGTGCTGCGCTGCGAGTTGGACTCCACGGAACAGGTTCTCGACACCGTGGCCCACACTCCCGGCGCCCTCGGCTACAGCGAACTGCGCGCCGCGTCGCCGCCGGACGCGCCGAAGGGCCTGCACCGTCTCACCCTCGACGGCCGCGCCCCGGACCCGGACCGGCTCGACGCGGGCGGCTATCCGTACCGCGAGATCGAGTACGCGTACACCTACGGCCGCCCGCCCGCGGACTCGCTCGCCTCCAGCTTCCTCTCCTACGCCGTCGACCACGGCACGGGCAAGGGGGTCGTCGCCACACACGGTCACCTGCCGTGCGGGACACCCGTGGGGCTGCGGGTGTGCGGCAAGGACGACTGACGCGCAAGGCATCCCGCGGGCGACACCCACACCTCGCGGAACGTACAATTTGTGGGTGTTTCGGACGTGTCGTGCGTCCGGGAAGGCGAGGTGGCGTGATGGCCGGACCGACCCCGACCCGGCTGCACCGGGCCGCGCGGGTGCCCGTCGCGGCGGCGTTCGTGTGCGCGAGCCTGTTCTCCGCGGGACCCGCCGTGGCCGACGACGGCGACGCCAAGGACAAGAGCGCGCAAGAGCTGGCCGACGCGGCGAAGAAGGAACTCCTGGACGCGAAGTCCCTGCACCTGACGATGAGGAACGGCGCGGACGACCGGGACGCCCGCACTCCGTCGCTGGTCGACCTGCGTCTCGACGAGGACGGAAACTGCACGGGCGGGCTGCGCATGGGCACCGGCGGGGCCAAGGGCGGCAGTGTCGACCTCGTGAAACGCGGCGACGAGGTGTGGATCAAACCGGACGCCACCTTCTGGAAGGCGCAACTACCGGGCCGCAGCGGCCAGTTGGCCGCCGACCTGATCGGCGACCGCTATGTGCACGGCAGCACCGACGACCCGATGCTCGAAGGCCTTGCCGGCACCTGCGACCTCGACTCGTTCCGCGAGCACCTGAAGGACGGCTCCGACCGTGCCACCGAGGGCGAGCTCACGAAGGGCGACCAGAAGAAGGTCGCGGGCACCGAGGTCGTGCCGCTGACCTCCGGCGACACCAAGGAGCGCATCACCCTCTACGTCACCACCGACGCGCCGCACCGGCTGGTGCGGGCCACCGAGAAGGGATCGGGCGAGTCCCTCTCGATGACGCTCACCGACTACGGCAGGCCGGTGCCGAAGAAGACGCCGTCCGCGGAGGACACCATCGACGTCTCGGATCTCCGGAACACCGACCCGTCGCAGGCTCCGCACGCCGCCTGACACCGACGCCGGGCTACGCCTAGCGTCAGCGACCGGCGGCGACCGCATCTGGCCCGGTGGAGCGCTGCGGCGCCGCGGAGTCGCCCGCGGGCTTGGACCTCGCCAACCACAGACCCGTGAACACGGCGGTGACCAACGTGATCGCGCCGGCCGCGACGAACGCGCTGTTGAGGCCGGCCTCGAAGGAGGCGCCGCCGGATTGCCGGGTGCGGACAACGGCTCCGAGTAGCGCCACTCCGAGCACCGCGCCGATCTGCCGGGTGGTGCTGCTGATTCCGGAGGCCAGACCGCCCTCCTGCGGCGTGACCGCTTGGATCGCGGCGCCCGTCAATGGGGACATGACCAGGGCGAAGCCGATGCCGGCGAGCCCGAGCCGCCACCACACGTTCCCGTAGCCGGTGTCGGCGTGCACCATTCCGAACGCGAGGAGGCCCAGGCCGGCCAGGGCCATGCCGGTGGTGACCACGACCCGGAACCCGTGCCGGGCGGCGAGCCGGCCCGCGTAGGGGCTGACGATCACCATGGCGAGGGAGACGGGGAGGGTCTGCAGGCCGGCGCGCAGGATCGAGCTGCCCTGGACGTAGACGAAGAACTGGGAGAAGAAGAACGACGAGCCCATGAGCGCGAACCCGACCACGACCATGGCGGTGTTGGACACGGTGAACAGCCGCTGCCGGAACAGCCGCAGCGGCAACATCGGGGCGGGGTGACGCACTTCCACGGCGACGAAGACGGCGAGGAGGACCGCCGCGGCGGCGAAGCTGCCCAGGATGACCGGCGCCGTCCAGCCGCGGGCGCCGCCCTCGATCAGTCCGTAGGTCAGCGTCCCCACCGCCAGAACGGACAGCACCGTGCCCGGGATGTCGATCGCGGGGGCACCCGGATTCCGGGACTCGCCGAGGTGGCGCAGGCCGACCAGCAGCAGGACCACCCCGATGGGCACGTTGACCAGGAAGATGGCGGGCCAGCCGAAGGCCTCCGTCAGCACACCGCCGGCCACGGGGCCCGCCGCCAGACCGATTCCGCTGAATCCGGCCCACAGCCCGATCGCCTTGAGCCGTTCCTGCGGCACGGGATGGGCGGCGACGAGCAGGGCCAGCGAGGCGGGGCTCAGCGCCGCGGCCCCGATGCCCTGCAGCACCCGGCCGGCGATCAGCCAGCCGAGCGAGGGGGCGAGGGCGCACAGCACCGACGCGGCGGTGAACACCATCACGCCCGACAGGTACACGCGCTTGCGGCCGAACCGGTCGGCGAAGATGCCGCCGGACAGCAGCAGCATGGCGACCAGGAGTACGTACGCGTCGACGATCCACTGCAGACCGGTCAGCTGCGTGTGCAGCCGGTGCTGCATATCGGGCAGCGCCGCTCCAACAATCGTGTTGTCGAGCAGGACCATGAACTGGCCCAGGCAGGTCACCGCGAGCAGCACGATCCGGCTCGATCGGCTGCCTACGACCGCAGGCGGTACAGCCATGTGGGTTCCCCTCGATCGGTCATTCACCTAACGCAGCCGACGGCTGCGTTAGGTGAATATAGGGAGGGTCGCCCCACAAACGCAAGTGCTGACTGCGTTATGGTGACGGCATGAACGAGCCACAGCGAGCCCGGCGGCCCGGCGGGCGCAGCGCCCGCGTCGGCGCGCAGGTGCACCAGGCCGTCACCGAGCTGGTCAGCGAGCGCGGCTACGGAAACTTCACCGTGGGCGAGGTCGCGGCCCGTGCGGAGGTTGCCGACAGCAGCATCTACCGCCGGTGGGGAAGCCTGGAATCCCTGCTCACCGATGTGGCGCTCACCCGCCTCAACACGCAGTCGCCGATGCCCGACACCGGGAGCCTCGACGGCGACCTGCGCACGTACGCGGCCCAAGTGGCCCGCGAGATCACCGGACCCGACGGTCCGGCGGTGCTGCACCTGGCCGTCGCCCTGTCGGGCAGCGGCCGGCAGGGCCTGGAGGCCGGCAACGCCCTCCGCGCCGAACGCACCCGGCAGCTGGAGTCCATGCTCGATCGCGCCCGGGAGCGCGGCGAACACTCACCGGACGCGCTCGACGTGCTGGATCACGTCCTCGCGCCGATGTACATCCGCGTCCTGTTCGGCATGGGCCCGCTCACGCCGGACTACGTCGACGGGCTGGTCGACCGGCTGCTCCAGGACCGTCAGGCGCCCTTCGGGTAGCGGACGAAGAGGATTCCCTGGACCTCGCCGTCCGGCGCGCCGTAGATGTGCGGGGCGTCCGCCGCCCAGTGGGCGTGGCCGCCGGGCCCCGCGGTCGTGGGCGCGTCCGGCGGGCCCACGACGGCCGCCCCGGAGAGCACCATCAGGCTCTCCGTGGTGCGCGGGACGTGGGCCGCGGATTCCTGGGTCGCCCCCTCGGCGATGGTGACGCGGAAGACGTCGGTGGCCGCGTCCGCGTCCTCGTACCGCTCGATCAGCACCGCGGTGACCGCGCTGCCGGAGACACCGGCGGCGCCCGCGCCCACGCCGGGCGGCGGGTCGTCGAGGACGGCGCTGAGCGGGCGGCCGAGCGCGGTGGTCAGGGCGTAGAGGGTTTCGAGGGTGGGGTTGCGGCGGCCGGTCTCGAGTTCGGAGAGCGTGCCCTTGCCGACGCCCGAGCGGCGCGCGAGTTCGGACAGGGACAGACCACTGTCCACGCGCAGCCGCTTCAGCCTGCGCCCCACTTCGTCACCAAGCCCCATCGCCCGGCCCCCTCCCGCGCCCGTCGGCGCGTGTTGACGTGTCGCCATCCGCGTCCTTAGTGTTCCACAAACAGAACGTTCCGTTCATGGAACGCTTTGCGCGCTCGCTCCACCCTGCCTCCCCCAGCCTTCGGAAGTGACACCCGCATGTCCTCGCTCGCCCGCATACGCGCCCTCGCACCACCCTCGGCCGTGGCGGCGGGGCTCATCGCGACCACCGTCGGTGTGACCAGCGCGGCCGCCATCGTGTTCACCGCCGCGCGGACCGCCGGTGCGGACGCGCGGGAGGTGTCCTCGTGGATGCTGGCGCTCGGCGTCGGTATCGCGGTGACCACCGTGGGCCTGTCGCTGCGCAACAAGGCGCCCGTACTCACCTCCTGGTCGACGCCGGGAGCCGCGCTCCTCGCCACGAGCCTGAGCGGGGTGTCCATGGAGAAGGCCGTGGGCGCGTTCGTGTTCAGCGCCGTGCTGACCGTGGTGAGCGGTCTGACGGGGTGGTTCGCGCGGCTCATGGACCGGATCCCCGTGCCGCTCGCGTCCGCCCTGCTGGCGGGTGTGCTCCTGGACTTCGGGACGGGGCTCTTCGCGCAGATGGGCAGGCACTTCGGGATCGCGTTCCCGGTGTTCGCGCTGTATCTGCTCGCCCGCCGGCTGCTGCCGCGCTACGCCGTGGTGGTCGCGCTCGCCGGTGGCGTCGTGGCCTCCGTCCTCACCGGTGGCTGGCACCTGGAGCGGGTCCAACTGTCGCTCGCGCAGCCGGTGTTCACGACCCCCGAGCTCGACTGGAAGGTGCTCATCAGCGTCGGTGTGCCGCTGTTCGTGGTCACCATGGCCTCGCAGAACTTGCCGGGCGTCGCCGTGCTGCGCACCTCCGGGTACGAGGTGCCGATCTCGCCCGTACTGACCTGGACCGGTGTCGCGCAGGCGGTGCTCGCACCGTTCGGCGCGTTCGGCCTCAACCTCGCGGCGCTGACCGCCGCGATCTGCACCGGCGAGGAGGCGCATCCCGACCGGAGGCGGCGCTATCTCGCGGCCGTGTGGGCGGGTGTCTTCTACCTGTGCGTCGGCCTGCTCGGCGCGACCGTGGCCTCGCTGCTCGGCGCGATGCCGCACGCGCTGGTCCTGGCGGTCGCCGGGGTGGGCATGCTCGCCACGATCGAGTCCGCCCTGGCCGGCGCGCTGTCCGACCCGAAGTCCCGGGAGGCGGCCGTGGTCACCTTCCTCGCCACGGCTTCCGGTGTGACGCTGCTGGGCATCGGGTCCGCGTTCTGGGGGCTGCTCGCGGGCGTGCTCACCACGGTCGTCGCGTCGGTGGCTCGGCGCCGTCCCGCGCCGTCGGCGCCCGCAGCCCAGCCGGTCACGGCGTCGTCGCGCACACCCGAGCGAACCTCCGCGTAACCTCCGACCACACCGCGAAGGACGCCCCTTCCTCGGCCACCGCCGCGGCGTGCAGCCGGTCCCGGTCGAAGCCCTGCCGGACCAGCCGCTCGGCGTCCCATCCAGCGATCCGTGCGGCCTCCGCCTCGGGGTGAAACTGGACGCCCCAGGCCCGCTCCCCCACCCGGAACGCCTGGTGCGGGCAGGCCTCGGTGGATGCCAACCAGGCGGCGCCCGGCGGCAGTTCGGTGATCTGGTCGACGTGCCGCTCGATCGCGGGGACCGTGGCGCCGAGCCCGTGCAGCAGCGGGTCGTCGGCGGCCTCGGGCCGCAGCCGTATCCGCGTGCTGCCGTACTCGGGCCGCCCGTGACTCCCCCGCACGCGGCCGCCCGCGACATGGGCGAGCAGTTGACCGCCGAGGCAGATACCGAGGACGGGTGTGCCCCCGTCGAGGGCCTGCGCGGCGAGGCGGCGGGTGGCGGGCAGCCAGGGCGCGCGTGCGTCGTCGTCCGGCAGGAAGCCGCCGCCCAGCACCAGCAACGGTCTGCCGTTCAGTGCCTCGGGCAACGCCTCGCCCTCGTACGGACGCAGGACCTCGGGCGCGAGGCCCGCTTCGCGCAGCCAGTCGCCGACCCGGCCGGGGCCGCCGCTCTTGGTGTTCTGCACGACCAGGACGGGAGCAACTGCCGTGGTACTCATCCGCGTTCGCCTCGTTCCGTACGTCGACCGGAGTCGAGCCCTGCGTTTGACCGGGGTCGATCCCTGCGTTGATCAACGCAGCAGACCAGCGCGCGAGGCACCACGTCAACGGTCCCGCGGTCGTCCTACGCTGAGAAGCATGTCAGCACTCGCAGCCGCCGCCACCCGCTTCACCGGCCGACCGGCCATCGCCGAGCACCGTGTGTCGTCCCACCTCGGCGAGGTCACCCTCGACGACGGCCGCGTGGTGATGGTGAAGCAGGCCGACAATCCGGCGGCGGTGCGCGCGGAGGCGGCCGGGCTCCGGTGGCTCGCGGCGGCCGAAGCGGTGGCGGTGCCCACGGTGCACGGACACGACGAGCGGTGCCTGGTCGTCGACCGGGTCACGCAGGGCCGGCCGACCGAGGACGCCGCGGTGCGCTTCGGCGCGGACCTCGCGCGGCTGCACGGCGCCGGAGCCCCGGCGTTCGGCGCGGCCCCGCCCGAAGGGCCGACGGACGCGTACATCGGGCTCGCCCCCATGCGCAATGTGCCGGGCGACGACTGGCCGCGCTGGTACGCCACCCACCGGGTGCTGCCCTACCTGCGCGAAGCCGTCGACGCCGGCACCCTCTCCCCCGCCGAGGCGAAGCCCATCGAGCGGGTCTGCGAGCGGCTGCCCGAACTCGCGGGCCCCGCCGAGCTGCCCGCCCGGCTGCACGGCGACCTGTGGAACGGGAACCTGCTGTGGGGCGCCGACGGCGCGGCCCGGCTCATCGACCCGGCCGCGCACGGCGGGCACCGCGAGACCGATCTGGCGATGCTGCACCTGTTCGGCGCACCACACCTGGACCGGATCGTCGACGGCTACGAGCAGGCCGCGCCGCTCGCCGACGGCTGGCGCGACCGCGTCCCGCTGCACCAGCTCTTCCCGCTCCTGGTGCACACGGTGCTGTTCGGCCGCGGCTACGCCGAGCAGGCGATCAACGCGGCCCGCCCCCAACTGACGTAGCGGCTACGCCGTCGCGAACCGTGTGAGCACCGCCTCCGGGCGTACGCCGGGCAGCGCGGCGCGGAACGTCCGGTAGTAGCCGAGCTCCTCCTTGCTGCGCAGTTCGGGTGCCCCGTCCTCGGCGGCCGCCGTCGCGAACTCCTCGTCCGTGATGCGGCTGTCCCACAGTGGGCTCAGGACGCTCTCCGCGCCGCTGCCCGTGCCGAACTGCTCCTTGCGCCGCCACAGCAGGTGCTCCGGGAGCCAGCCCGCGAAGGCGCGGCGCAGGTGCCCCTTCTCCATGCCGTCGGCCTCAAGTGCCTTGACGGGCGCGGGCAGTGACATGGCGTGCGCGATGACGTCCCGGTCGAGGAACGGGACGCGTGCCTCCAGGCCGTGGGCCATGGTGACACGGTCGCAGCGCTGGAGGTTCAGGCCGTGCAACGCGCCTATGGTGCGGCGCAGTTCGGCGTCCAGCTCGTCGGGGGCGGCGTGCCGTTCGTGGTAGTAGCCGTATCCGGCGAAGAGTTCGTCGGCGCCCTCGCCGGTGAGGACCGCCTTGACGTGCCGGGAGGCGAGTTCGGACAAGAACCAGTTCGGGACGGCGCTGCGGATGAGGCTGGCGTCGAAGGACTCCACGCACCCGACCACCTCGTCGAGCACACGGGCCGCGGCCTCGGCGTCGAGCACCGCTTCGTGGTGCTCGGTGCCCAGGAACGCGGCGGCGTCCCGCGCGGCGAGCAGGTCCGGGGAGTCCTCCGTGCCGACGGCGAAAGTCTTGAGGCGGCGGCCCTGGCGGGCGTACTCGTCGGCGGCGACCGCGGCGACGAGGCTGGAGTCGAGCCCGCCGGACAGGAACACACCGACCTCGACGTCCGCCATCAGATGCCGGCGGACGGAGTCGGAGACGGCCTCGAAGGTCGCCTTCTCGACGACCTGCTCGGGCACTCCGCCCCAGGTGTCGGTCGTCACGCCGGGAACCGGCTCCGCGAACCGGCGCAGCCCGTCCTCGGGCGTCCACCAGTGTCCGGGAGGGAAGATCTCCGCGTTCGGCTGTACGTCGGGGTGGAACGCGCGCAGCTCGGACGCGAAGTGCACGGCGGTGTCCGTGCGCGCCCAGTACAGGGGCTTGACGCCGATGGCGTCGCGGGCGGCGACGAACCGGCCGCCCGGGGTGGCCGCGCACAGCGCCCACATGCCGCGAAGCCGGCGCAGGCCCGCGGGCCCGTCCGTGCGCAGCACGGCGAGCGCCGCCGCCGAGTCGGAGGAGGATCCGAAGGCCTCGGTGGGCAGTTCCTCGCGCAGTGTTCCGTGGTTGTAGATCTCGCCGTTGCACACGAGCGACCAGTCGTCGTCGCCGTGGGTGCCGCCGAGGGGCTGGTGGCCGCCGTCGAGGTCGACGATGGAGAGGCGGCGGTGGCCGAGCCAGGTGTGGCCGCCGACCCTTCGCGTTCCGCTGTCGTCCGGGCCGCGGTGGGCGAGCCGGTCGAGCATCCCCTTCGCCGCCCCGTCGGCGCACTCGGTGTCGAGACTTCCGTGTTGGCTGTGTATGGCTGCGATTCCGCACATGTGGATCGACCATAGGGCGGTCCGTGCGAATGGAACAATGCGAGTTGCTCTATACGCACGCCGCTGTGGCAGTCTTGCCTCATGGCAGCGGAGAACCTGAGCAGCGTGCACCGCGCGCTGGACGTGCTGCGCGCTCTCGCGCAGGGCCCGATGGGCGTACAGGAAGTGGCCCAGGCGGTGGGCCGGGAGAAGACGCAGGTGTCACGGACGCTGAAGGTCCTGGCACAGGAGGGGTTCCTGGAGCGGGACCCGCGCACACTGCGCTACCGCGTCGGCTGGCAGCTGCTCGCGCTGGCCTCGTCGGCGGGCGAGGAGCGGCTGTACGGGGAAGCGCCGCCGGTCCTGCGGGATCTGGTGCACCGCGTCGGGGAGCCGGCCTATCTGACGGTGCTGTCCGGGCACGGTGTGGTGACGGTGCTCACCGAGCGCACGTCGCGCGGGCTTCAGGCGCACGAGTGGATCGGCCGCACCTCGCCCCTGAACTGCACGTCCGCGGGCCGCGCCCTGCTGTTCGGGCTGCCCGACGACCAGGTGGCGGCGCTCCTGACGACAGAGAACGGGGCGCCGCTGCCGGGCACGGACGCGGCCCCCCGTGACACATCGGCCGTCCTGGAGCGGCTGCGGGCGGAGCGGGCGCGCGGCTTCGCGGTGGCGGCGGAGGAGATGGAGCCGGGCCTGACCGCGGTCGCCGTCCCGGTGCACGACCACCGGGGCGATGTGGTGGCGGCGGTCAATGTGTCGGCGCCCGTGTTCCGGCTGCCGCCGGAGGCGCTCCCGCAGGTGGCGGAGGCGGTGGTCACGGCGGCGCACCGGCTGTCGGCCCGGCTCAACGGCGCGCCGCCGTCCGCGTGACTTCAGGAGATCCGGGCGACGCCCGAGTAGATGCCGCTCGGCTCGGGCTCGGGGGCGGGCTCGTCGCGGAACCATTCGGTGGCGGTCACCAGGCCCGGCTCCACGAGGTCGAGCCCCTTGAAGAACCGGGCCACCCCGTCACGGGTGCGGAAGCCCAGCTGGATCCCGGCCTTGGTGTACTGGGCCACGACCTTCTCGACCAGCTCGGGGAAGATGTCGCTGGAGGCGTTGGACAACACCAGGTGGCTGCCGGGCGGGAGCTCGGACACCAGCCGGGAGACGATGCCGTACGCCTCCTCGTCGTCCGGGATGAAGTGCATCAGCGCGATCAGGGACAGGGCGATCGGCCGGTCGAAGTCCAGGACGGTACGGGCGTGTTCGAGGATGGCGTCCGGCTCGCGGACGTCGCCCTCGATGTAGTCCGTGGCACCCTCGGGGCTGCTGACGAGCAGCGCCTGCGCGTGCCGCAGCACGATCGGGTCGTTGTCCGTGTAGACGACCTTGGCCGTCGGGACGACCCGCTGCACGATCTGGTGCAGGTTCGGCGCGGTCGGAATGCCGGTGCCGATGTCCAGGTACTGATCGACACCCTGTCCGGCGAGCCAGGCGGCGGCCCGGTGCATGAACTCCCGGTTCTGCCGCGCCGCGTCCCGCGCCTCGGCCGGCAGCTGCTCGCCGACGGCCTCGTCGACGGGGTAGTTGTCCTTCCCGCCGAGCAGCCAGTCGTAGACCCGCGCGGGGTGCGCCTGACTGGTGTCGATACGGGGCCGGGGAGCGGGGGTTGTCATGAGGACTCTCCAACGTCGCTGAGCGGGCGGGGCGATGCGTGTGACCTTCCCGCAGTCTTTCATGCCAACTCCCGGCATTCACTGCGGAGTTGCAGGTCACGGCGGGTACGCGGCCGACAGCGCACGGTACTCGCGAGCCTCCCGCGCCCCGCGTTCCCTCCTACTCTTGATCACCCAACCATGGTCCACCCCGAGGAGCCACCGTGCGTGACTGGCAGTCCGAGCTCGACCTGGAGCCACACGGTGAGGGCGGCCACTTCCGCCGCGTCTACACGAGTCCGCACGAGGTGTCGACGCCGTACGGCCCCCGCCCCTCGGCGACATCCATCTACTACCTGCTCGACGAGCGGCAGCCCAGCGGCCTGCTGCACCGCAACCGCAGCGACATCCTGCACTTCCTGATCGACGGCGGCCCCCTGGAGTACGTGACCGTCACCCCTGACGGCGCCCTCCACCGCACCGTCCTCGGCCCGGACGACGAGCGCTTCCTCCTGGTGCCCGGCGGCCACTGGAAGGCCTCGCGCCTGTTCGACGGCGCCCGTAACGGCCTGGTGGCGGAGGTCGTCACCCCGGGCTTCGACTACACGGACCACGAGTTCGCGACGCGCGCCGTACTGGAGGAGTTTCCGCACCTCGCGGAGGAGCTGCGGGATTTCGTACGCGCATGAGCCGAGGTCAGCCGAGGGTGCGCACAGGGCTCCCCGCCAGGTACGCCTCGATGTCCTCGACGGCGCCCTGGAAGAAGCCCTCGTAGTTGCGGCGCGTGACGTAGCCGAGGTGGGGCAGGCCGAGGAAGTTCGGGGCGGTACGCAGGGGGTGGTCGGCCGGGAGTGGTTCGGTGTCGAAGACATCGCTGCCCGCGCCGGCGATCCAGCCCTCGCGCAGCGCCCGGAGCAGGGCCTCCTGGTCGACGATCGCGGCGCGTGAGGTGTTGACCAGGTAGGCGGTGCGACGCATCCGGCGCAGTTCGTCGGCGCCGAGCAGTCCGCGGGTGCGGTCGCCCAGGACGAGGTGGACGGAGACGAAGTCGCTGGTGTCGAGGAGTTCCTCCTTCGAGGCGGCGAGGGTGGCACCGGCCTCGGCCGCCCGCTCGGCGGTGAGGTTCCGGCTCCACGCCGTGACGTCCATACCGAAGGCGGCGCCGACGCGCGCGACCCGCGCCCCGATCTTGCCGAGGCCGAGCAGGCCGAGCCGGCGGCCGTGCAGGTCGGCGCCGAGCGTGGACTGCCAGGGGCCGCCGTCGCGCAGGTTGCCGCCCTCGGTGAGGACGCCGCGGGCGAGGCCCAGGATCAGAGCCCAGGTGAGCTCGACGGGCGGTTCGGGGTTGCTCGCGGTGCCGCAGACGGTGACGCCGTGCGCGGCGGCGGCGTCGAGGTCGATGGACGCGTTGCGCATGCCCGACGTGACGAGGAGCCGCAGCTTCGGCAGGCGCGCGATCAACTCGGCGGGAAACGGGGTGCGTTCGCGCATCACGACGACGATCTCGCACTCGCCGAGCAGCGCGACGAGCTCGTCGTGAGTGTCCCGCGTGTCGATATACCGATTCAGGTACGTGACGTCCACACGGTCCGACAACCGGTCCCAGTCGGCCAGTTCACGGGCGACGCCCTGGTAGTCGTCGAGTACAGCGCACCGCAACATGCTCACATCACTCCCGAATCGAAGATCGTCCGAACACCCTAGCCGGGAGCTTTGGTACGGACTTTCGCTCAGTCCCTTGACGCCCCTTGACCTCACCCCTTAAATCAACTCTTGAACAGAGCACATCAAGCGCAGCCTTCTTGCCTTCACTTTCTGGCGTGCCGCGGGACGGCACGACCCCCTACCCGAAGTGATGTGATGCCCCATGCGCAGCTCCCTCCGCCCACTGAGCCGCAGACTCCCGCTGGGTGCCGCGGCCCTGCTGTGTGTCGCCGCGGCGTTCGTCCCCAGCGCGAACGCCGCCGGCACCGACGACGCACACACCACGGCGGTCACCTTCTCCGACGACTTCAACGGGCCCGCGGGCTCGGCAGTCGACGGTTCGAAGTGGGTGACCGAGACCGGAGACAACGTCAACAACCACGAACGGCAGTGGTATACGGCGGGCAACAACAACGCCGCACTCGACGGCCAGGGCAACCTGGTCATCACCGCCCGCAAGGAGAATCCCTCCAACTACCAGTGCTGGTACGGCACATGCCAGTACACCTCGGCGCGCCTCAACACGTCGGGGAAGTTCGAGACGACGCACGGCCACGTCGAGGCACGGATGAAGATCCCGCGCGGGCAGGGCATGTGGCCCGCGTTCTGGATGCTGGGCAGTGACATCGGCTCGGCCGGCTGGCCCAACTGCGGCGAGATCGACGTCATGGAGAACGTGGGCAAGGAACCGTCGACGGTCCACGGCACCATCCACGGCCCCGGCTACTCCGGTGCCGGCGGGATCGGCGCGGGCCACTCGCTGCCGGACGGCCAGGCCTTCGCGGACGCCTTCCACACGTTCGCGGTGGACTGGACGCCCAACAAGATCACCTGGTCGGTGGACGGCACGGTGTACCAGACCCGTACGCCCGCCGATGTCGGAGGCAACCAGTGGGTCTTCGAGAAGCCGTTCTTCCTGATCCTCAACCTCGCCGTGGGCGGGGACTGGCCGGGCGACCCGGACGCCGGCACACAGTTCCCGCAACAGCTGGTGGTGGACTACGTGCGGGTGAGCACGTGAGTACGTAAGGGCACGCGAAGGGGCCCGGCGCACGTGGCGCCGGGCCCCTCCTCTGTCGGTTTCGGTCAGGCCGACGTGCGGCACTCCGGGTGACCCCAGCCGTCGGGGTTCTTGGCGATGTCCTCCCCCGCGGCGTACGAGCGGCCGCAGCGGCAGCGGCCGGGGAACTTCGCCTTGAGGGTGCGCGAGGAGGAGCCGGAGGAGGCGCGCTTCGCGGGCGCCGACTTCGCCCGCGGGGGCTTCGCCGAGGAGGGGCTGGACGGCGGCGGCGCGGGTGAGCCGAGCGCGCTGCCCGCGTCCTGCTGGGCGACGGCGGCCTGGCTGGCGGCGCGGTCCGCGAAGTCGTTGAGCGGGTCGCCGTCGACCTGGTGCGCGGGCACGTACTTGAACTCGACCGCGCGGCCCTCGAGCAGCGCGTCGATCCGCTGCACCAGCTCCTGGTTGGCGACGGGCTTGCCCGCCGCCGTCTTCCAGCCCTTGCGCTTCCAGCCGGGCAGCCACGTGGTGACCGCCTTCATCGCGTACTGCGAGTCCATCCGCACCTCGAGCGGCACATCCGCGGGCAACGTACTCAACAGCCGCTCCAGGGCGGTGAGTTCGGCGACGTTGTTCGTCGCGGTGCCGAGCGCGCCGGCCTCCCACTGCACGGGCTTCTCGTCACCGTCGGCGACGACCCAGGCCCACGCCGCGGGTCCGGGATTTCCTTTGGACGCGCCGTCACACGCGGCGATCACACGTTCTGCCATGCCCCCGATCATGCCAGGTCCAGGTCAGTGGTCGCGGTCAGTGGTCGCGGTCGACGTCGAGATCGACGCGGACGGTCATCAGGTCGGCGCCGAGGCCGCGGACGACGGCACTGTTGAGGCGCGGCAGGGCCGCGAGGCGGGCGCGGGTGTCGTCCTCGGGCAGCAGGTGCGCGGTGCCGCTGTGCCAGTGGCCGCGCAGGCGGACGCGGACCCGGGGGTCGGCCTGGATGTTGCGTACGTACTGGGACTTGAACCCGGACTCCGAGACGAGCCAGAACGCTCCGCCGACGCGCCGCCCGCCGACCGGGGTGCGGCGCGCGAGCCCGGACGTGCGCCCGGTCGTCTCCAGGAGGACCTGCGTGGGCAGGCGCCGGGTCACCGGGTTGGCGATGTGGCGCTGGAAGGTGGTGACGAGCCGGTGCTTGGTCTCGTGGAAGCGCGTCATGGGCGCACTCTAGACCGGGCGCCGGCCGGGAACGCCGGGAAAGAGGAAGCCCCGGCCGTGACGGGGGACCACGGCCGGGGCGGCTTTGAGTGGGACACGGATGGCGGTCGCCTCTCGGCGGGGGGGCTCCGCAGGGCTTCAGCCGAACGATCTTCCCTGCGGGCGATAGGTAGGGCCCGGGGACACTGTTCCATCCGTGTCCACGTCTGGGTCAACGGGCCGGGTGGCAGGGTTGTTCCCGGCGGTGCCGGGACGGGGCGTGAGGTGTGTCACGACTGGTACCGCTCAGTGACCGATCGGCCCGACCGCGGCCGGCCCTGACGAGAGGAACGTCGATGCCCGAGCTGCGCGCGGCCCGCGAGGACGACCATCCCGTGCTCGTACGACGGGTCCAGGAGTGGTGGGGCGACTCGCGCACGCCGCAAGAGGCGCGCGAGTTGTCGCTGCTGCTCCCCCGTCTGTTCCTCCAGTTCTTCGCGCGTACCAGCCTCGTGGCGGAGGACGCTTCGGGTGTGCGGGCGTTCCTGGTGGGCCTGTACGCCGCCGATGACGACACCTCCGCGTACATCCACTTCGTGGGAGTCGACCCGGCGCTGCGGGGCTCGGGTGTCGGGCGGGGGCTGTACGAGGAGTTCTGCCGGCGGGCGGAGCGGGCCGGCCGGAAGGACGTGCGGGCGATCACCGCGCCGGGGAACACCGGGTCCATCGCCTTCCACCGGGCGCTGGGGTTCATGGTGGAGGCGGGTGACCGGGAGGTGGACGGGGTCGCGGTGCGCGCGGATTACGACGGTCCGGGGCAGCACCGGGTGTGCTTCAGGCGACCGTTGTGAAGGCCGGCCGGGTCTCTCGTTCTAGGCTGCGACGATGATCTTCCGTCCGGTTTCCCGACGTCTGTCGGCTCTGTGCCTCGCCCTGACCGCCGCGTTCGCGTTGTCCGCCTGCTCGTCACCGGACTCCGCGGGGCGCTCCCCACGCGTCCAACGGCCGACGCCGGACGCGCAGTTCGACTACCAGATCGGCGGCGCGTACAAGCCGTCCGCGGGGGTACGGGCCGTGTCGCGCGACCGCGGCGACGCGCCCGCCCGCGGGCTCTACAACGTCTGCTACGTCAACGCCTTCCAGGCCCAGCCCGACGCGCTGAAGTGGTGGCGGGCCCACCACGACGACCTGCTGCTCCGGGACGGCGAGGGGAAGTTGGTGATCGACGAGGACTGGCACGAGCCGCTGTTCGACATCTCCACGAAGACGAAGCGGGCGCGTCTCGCGAACATCGTGGGCGGCTGGATCCGGGGCTGCGCCGACGACGGATACCAGGCCGTCGAGCCCGACAACCTCGATTCCTACGAACGCTCCGACGGGCTGCTCACCTCCTCCGACGCGGTCGCGTTCGCTCAGCTCGTCGCGGACCGGGCGCACGGGTCCGGGCTCGCGGTCGGTCAGAAGAACACCGCGGAACTCCTCCCGAAGCGCCGCGAGATCGGGTTCGACTTCGCGGTGACCGAGGAGTGCCAGGCCTACGACGAGTGCCGGGGGTACGCGGCGGCGTACGACGACCGGGTCTTCGCCGTGGAGTACCGCGAGGCCGAGTTCAAGCGGGCGTGCCGCGCGTGGGGCGACCGGCTCTCGATCGTGCTGCGCGACATGGACGTGCGGCCCGCGGGCACGAAGGGGTATGTGCGGCGGGCCTGTTGAACGGCGGCGGGGTCAGGCCTTCCGGGTCGGGCAATTCAGCGCGTCTCAGGCTTTCCGGGTCGGGGCGTTCAGCGCGTCGAGGCGGCGCCTGATCGCGTCGAGGGCGCCGGGGCGCCGGCCCGGCACCTGTTCCCGCAGGGCGGTCAGCCCGGCGGCGTGACCGCGGGCCCGGTCCGGGTCGCGGACCTGTTCGAACTGGTGGTGGGCGCGGTCGACGGCCGCCTCCACGTCCTCGTCGGAGGGCGACTCACCGCGTGCGATCCGGGCGTGCGCCACGGCGATCCACAACTCGCAGCTGCGCCCCGGCTCCTCGGCCAGCCGAGCGAGGTCCGCGCGCACCTCCATCCAGTGCACCACCTGCGAGGACCGCATCCCATACACCCGCAACGCCTCCCCTTCCCACGCGGCAGCGATCGACGCGGCCTCCCCGTGCCGCCCGGCCTGCACGGCAGCGAGCAGCAGGGCGTGCGGATCGGGTGCGGCGGGCGCCGCGGGTGCCGCCGGCGCGACGGTGGGCATCGGCGGAGCGACGACCACCGGCGCGGCCTCCGGGCCGGGCGGGACGGGGGTGGGCGTTGTGACGGAGGCCGCGGGGACGGGGGATGGGCTGACGGCAGCGGCAACCGGGGCCGACGCCGGGGCCTTGGCAAGCTGCACGGCCGGCCCGGGTGAGGGGGCCGGAGTTGAAGTGGGGGGCGGGGCCGACAGCGACCCCGAGGCGGCTGCATCGGCAGACGTCGGAACCGAGGGCTGAGACGCAACCGCCGCCGGAGCCACCACCGAAACCGAAGGCGAAGCCGTGTCCGGCATCGCCCCTGGACCGGGTGCCAGGCTCACTGCGGGCTCCGTCCCCGAGGCGCCAGTCACGGCAGGCGCCGGAGGCAGCCCCGGCCCCGAAGACTGTGCGGGGGCCGAGGTCACGACCGGGTTCGGAGTCGCCACTGCTGCAGGCCCCGAACCGGAACGCGATGCCGGGGCCTGGACCGACTCGGCCCCCCACGTCGGGGCCGGGTCCGGTCCCTGTTCCGGATTCAAGTCCGGAACCGGTATCGGGGTCGAAGCCGGAGGCGGGACCGGAGCCGGGGCCGGGGTCGTCGGCGTCGGCGTCGTTGCCGAAGTCGGTGTCGCGGCGGTAGGCGTTTCCGTGGGCTCCCGGTCAGTGGGGGGCGCCGCGGGTGTGGGCTCCGGCGGAAAGCCGGCCGCATGGCTGTTCGCCGTCGCAGGTGTGGGCTTGGGCGGGTCAGCGGCCGCATGGTTGTTCGCCGACGCGGGCGCGGGGGCGGGCTGACCGGCCCCAGGCGTGTTCGCGGCCACGTGGCCCGACCCCAGTGCCACGAAGAGTGCGTCCGCGGGGCCCGCGTGGGCCGCGGCCGTTTCGTGGAGGTCGGGTGGGGTGGGGCGGGCACCCGTGCGCCAGATGTCCGCGTAGGCGCGGAGGTACGTGGGCGTGAGGGTGGTGCGGCGGGGCGGGGGCGGCAGGACCCGGCCGAAGACGCTGGTGCCGTGGCCGAGGCCGAGGCCGCTCACGCCGACCTGCTTCCAGGCCTCCGCGTCGGCCACGAGGTCGACAACGACGGTCGTGGTGTGCGGGCGGCGCAGCATGAGTTCACCGGTGAGCCAGTGCCAGGGCAGCGCCGTGTAACGCAGCGTCGACGGGGCGGTGCGAGCGAGGGCCAGGTGCAACAGGCGCTGGCGGTGGTCGAGGTGGAGCTGACCCGCGACGTAGAGGTGGAGCGGGCCCGGCTGCGCGGCCGCCGTGCGCAGGCGGGTGAGGACGGCCTGCGGGTCGAGCGGGTCGGCGAGTTCGACGACGGACGCCGCCGCCGTGCCGGTGAGCACGCTCGGCGGGACCGCCGCGAGCGTGGGCAGCACGGAGACCGCGTCGATGAGGCCCACCTTGCCGGCGGGCGCGGCCGCGAGGAGCAGCGCCGTACCCGGCTCGGTGGAATGTGCCTCGTTGTTGCCTTGCGCGTTGATCACCACAGCAGAACCGTAACCGCAACACAGAGCGTCGCGCTGCCGTCACGGAACCCCAAGTGACCCCGCAGCAGTCGGTTTTCAGCCCTTTTTGCCCGAAGGGTGCCCGCAGCGCAGCCGGTCTCCCGTCACCGGGGCCCCCTCCACCATGCTGCGGTCGTACGTCACTTGCGTCACACCGCGATCGTCCCCGCCGACGGCAACGCGGAAGACGGGACCGAATCCGGCCACGGAGCGCAGCTTCGCGCCGGGCAGCGCGGCCGCCAGGGAGGGCGCGAAGCGGGCGCGTTCGGGATCGTACGTGACGACGGTGGGTCCGCTCGGGCGGCTGCTCGGGGCGGGCGCCTCGGTCACGTTGAAGCCACTCTCACGCAGCCCGTCGGCGATGCGCGGGTCATCGACCTTCACCTTGGTCTCCTTGGGCGGCATCCCGACCGGGACCGGACCGCCGGACTTCCGCGTGGACGTCAGCGGCCGGTCCGCACGCAGCGCCCCGAACATCCGCTTCGCCCGCTTGTCGTCCCACAGCAGCGACGAGCCCCACGTGGGGTCCCGGTAGTCGAAGTTCGAGATGGGTACGGTGGCGAACTCCGTCTGCCGCGGCGTGAGGTCGCGCAGCTTCCAGGCCAGGGACATCAGCGTACGCGCGTCCGTGTGGCCGTCGGTGCGCACATGTGACATCAGCGCGCGGGCCGTACGGGCGGTCGCCATCGGTTCCTTGAAGACCTTCGCGTCGGACAGCCGCGCCAACATGCCGAGCAGCATCTTCTGTTGGCGGCGGACCCGGCCGAGGTCGCCGGGCGGGTTGAGGTGCCGGGCGCGGACGTAGCGCAGAGCGTGCGTGCCGTCGATGTCGTGGGTCCCCGCGGCGAGCTCGAGCCCCGAGTTCTCGTCCCGCAGCGGGGTGTCGCTGCACACCTCGGCGCCGCCCAGCTCGTCGACGGCCGCCACGAATCCGCGGAAGTCGGCCTCCATGTAGTGGTCGATGTGAACGCCGGTGGCGCGTTCGACGGTACGCACGGTCAGGTCCCGGCCCCCGTGCGCGTACGCCCCGTTGATCTTTCCGCTGTGCGCGGGGTGGTCGTGCCGGGCGAAGCGGACGAAGGAGTCACGGGGCAGGGAGACGACGCTGAGGCGGCGGCCGTCGGCGGCGATGTGCACGAGCATCAGCACGTCGGTGCAGCCGCACTGCTGGCCACCGACGTGCAGCCGCTGGATCTCCTGGCGGGACATTCCGCTGCGGCGGTCGAGCCCCGCGACGAGCAGGTTGGTCCCTCTGCCCTTGCCCACGCCCTGGCGGGTCTCGTGACCGGCGGTGGGCGCGGATCCTCCCGCCGCCGGTCCGGCCCCCGCGGGCGCTGCCCCCGCGAGCGTGGTGATCAGCAGGGCGGCCGAGGCCACCGCGTGGCGGCGGCGGAGACGGTGCTGAAGGGCCATGGAGTACCTCCGTCGAGCGGATGTCGGGGCGGGTGCGACCTGACCCCTTTACCCCGTATCGCCCCTCCCGTTCCACCACGCCACGCCTGATTCACCGTCATGTACGCATGGTGGCCTCCCCCGTCGGAACCAATCGCCACAGCGACGTCACCTCCGCCGCGCGTGCGGCGTGCAGCCGGCCAGGCCCGCCGACCCGGACGAGGACTGAGCGGCCGCGCGCAGCCGTCAGCGGTACCCGGTGACGTCGGCCGGCTTGCCCGCGTCCTGTACCTCGACGAGGTAGCGCCAGGAGTCGGGCCTGCTGCCGTCGAGGTCGGTGAAGCCGTAGACCTTGGCGAGGCCGCCGCTGGACTGGGACGTCCCGTTGAACCGGGAGACGTCCGGGTCGGCGGCGAGCGCGGCGACGGCGCGGCCGACATAGCTGGTCGTTTCGGAGATGGCGAAGTGCGGCTCGACCTTCACCGCGTCGTGCCAGTTCTCCTCCGTGACGTCGAAGTGGCTGAGCATGATCTCCGAGCGCATCCAGCCGGGCGTGAGGGCGACGGCGGTGGCGCCGCGCGAGCCGAGTTCGTGGCCGAGGGCGAACGCCATGCGCAGGACGGAGCTCTTGGCCAGGTCGTAGAAGAAGGACACGCGGTAGTTCGTGCTGTTGTACTCGGCCGTGCCGTCGGTGACCTCGACGACCAGGCCGCCGGGGGTGCGCAGCAGCAGCGGCAGCGCGAAGTGGCTGGTGATGGCGTGCGTCTCGACGGCGAGGCGGTGCAGCCTGAGCCCGTTGTCGAGGTCGTGCTCCCAGACGGGCTTCTCCCAGTCGAAGAGGTTCTCGCCGCCCCAGATGTCGTTGACGAGGATGTCGAGGCGGCCCTGTTCGCTGTCGATGCGCTCGACGAGGGCGCGCACCTGGTCCTGTTCGAGGTGGTCGGTGGGTACGGCGATTCCCCGGCCGCCCGCGGCGGTCACGAGGTCCGCGGTGTCCTCGATGGTCTCGGGGCGGTCGTACTCGGAGCGGCGGGCGCGGGTGCTGCGACCGGTGACGTAGACCGTGGCACCGGCCGCGCCGAGTTCCACGGCGATGCCGCGGCCCGCGCCGCGGGTGGCTCCCGCGACCAGGGCGACCTTGCCGCGCAGGGGGTGTTCGTCCGTCGCCGGGTGGGCGGTGTCAGGCATGAGGTCGTCTCCCGTTGCTTCCAGGTGTCTCGTGGTGCTGCCGGATGGCTCGCTCTCACGAGCATGTCCCGAAATCCCGACACCCCTTGTCCTGCTTTCGGTGGGACTTTGCATGGGCTTTCGGTGGGGCCTTGCGCGGACGATCAAGCCACCTACCTACGGGGCAGGCGCTGATACCCTCGGGGGTATACCAGGGAGACAGGAGAGACATGAGCACCACCCTCGCCCCCGCCGAGCTGCACGGCAGGGCCGCCGACGACACCCTCGTCCTCGATGTGCGCGCGCCCGCCGAGTACGCCTCGGGGCACGTGCCCGGCGCCCTCAACGTGCCCTCGGAACTCATCGACGAGCTGCTGCCCGAGCTGCGTGACGCGGCCGGACGCCGCCGGATCGTCGTCGTGTGCGCGGCCGGCCACCGCTCGGCCACCGCCTGCGCGAAGCTCGCGGAGGCGGGCGTCGACGCCGTCGGGCTCGACGGCGGCACGCAGGCCTGGACCGCCGAGGGGCTGCCGGTGGACACCGCGGCCCGCCCCGAGCGCGCCGTCTGGGCGATGGACCGCCAGGTCCGTTTCACCGCCGGTTCGCTGGTCCTGCTCGGCCTCGCGCTCGGCCGCCGCGCCCCGAAGGGCCGGCTGCTCGCCGCCGGCATCGCCTCCGGTCTCGTCTACTCCGGCGTGAGCAACACGTGCGGCATGGCGGCGATGCTCGGCAAGCTTCCGTTCAACCGGCCCGCACCGGGCGCGCTCGACACCGCGCGCGCGGCCCTGCGCTCGTGAGCGGAACGGGCGACCCGGAGGCGATGGATGCCGTCCTCAAGCGACTGCGCCGCGCGCAGGGGCAGCTGACCGGCGTCATCGCGATGATCGAGGCGGGCCGCGACTGCAAGGACGTGGTCACCCAACTGGCCGCCGTTTCGCGCGCGTTGGACCGGGCCGGATTCAAGATCATCGCATCCGGCATGCGGGACTGCATGAACGCCACGGACGGCGAACAGCCGCCGCTCAGCGAGGACGAGCTGGAGAAGCTTTTCCTGTCCCTGGCGTGACGGGGGCATCGGGCGCGTCGCACCGCTGTTGGGGTGCGGCGCGCCTCTTCTGTGCGCTGAGCCCCTTTGGGGTGGCACGTCCCAGCAGGACGACGCCCGCGAGCGTCACGATTCCGCCGGCCGCCTCCACGGGCGTCGGCGTCTCCCCCAGTCACAGGTACGCGACGACAAGGGCCACGCCCGGCACCAGGTACAGCGCGGCGGTCGCAGCCGTCACCGTCAGCCGGGCCACCGCGTGGCCCCGCACCACCCGTGCGCCGTTCCGTGCGGGCGGTGTACCGGGCAGGCACCGCCGGGCACCCCGATGTCGCGTGGGTGTTGGACCGGCTCAGCGAGGCCGCTTCCGGCCGGACCCGCTGAGCCGGTGACCTCAGGCGGCCCGCCGCGTCAGTGTGCCGTGGCGCCGCACGAGGTCCGCGTAGCGGTGACCACTGCCCTTGATGGTGCGCTGCTGCGTCGCGTAGTCGACGTGGACGAGGCCGAACCTCTTGTCGTAGCCGTACGCCCACTCGAAGTTGTCGAGCAGCGACCAGGCGAAGTACCCGGCGAGCGGGGCGCCTTGACGGATCGCACGGGTGCAGGCCGCGAGGTGCCGCACCAGGTACGCCTCGCGTTCGGGGTCGTCGACCGTGCCGTCGGGACGTACGACGTCGGGGTACGCGGAGCCGTTCTCGGTGACGTACAGCTTGCGGGCGCCGTAGTCGTGGGTGAGGCGGAGCAGCAGGGCCTCGATTCCGCCGGGGTCGATCTCCCAGTCCATGCCGGTGCGCGGGAGGCCGGGGCGTGCCACGGACGCGGCGTACGGGGCCGGGCCCGAAGGATCGTCGGCGACGGCCGAGGAGAAGTAGTAGTTCAGGCCGAGCCAGTCGAGCGGCTCGGACATGACCTGCACATCGCCCGCCTGCTCGGGGAGTTGGACCCCGTACACCTCCAGCATGTCCGCCGGGAAGCCGCGGCCGTGCACCGGGTCGAGCCACCAGCGGTTGGCGTGGCCGTCCATGCGGCGGGCGGCGGCGACATCCTCGGGCCGGTCGGTGGCGGGTTCGACGTGGGCGAGGTTGTTGACGACGCCGACCTCGGCGCCCGGCACGGCGGCGCGGATCGCCTGTGTGGCGAGGCCGTGGCCGAGGAGCAGGTGGTAGGAGGCGCGGACGGCGGCGGTCAGGTCGGTGAGCCCTGGAGCCATCCGGCCTTCCAGGTGGCCGATCCACGCCGAGCACAGCGGTTCGTTCAGCGGCGTCCAGTGCTTCACACGGTCCCCGAGACGGTCCGCGACCACGGCGGCGTACGCGGCGAAGTGCTCGGCGGTCTCCCGCACCGGCCAGCCGCCCCGGTCCTGGAGCGCCTGCGGCAGGTCCCAGTGGTAGAGCGTCACCGACGGCGTGATGCCCGCGGCGAGCAGCGCGTCGATCAACTTGTCGTAGAAGTCGAGGCCCTTGGGGTTCACCGGCCCGTCGCCGCCGGGCACGACGCGCGGCCAGGCGACGGACAACCGGTAGGCGTTGGTGCCGAGTCGCCGCATCAGGCCGATGTCCTCGCGCCACCGGTGGTAGTGGTCGCAGGCGATGTCGCCGTGGTCACCGCCGTCGATCTTCCCCGGTGTGTGCGCGAAGGTGTCCCAGATGGAGGGCGCCCGGCCGTCCTCGGCGACGGCTCCTTCGATCTGGTACGCCGATGTGGCCGTGCCCCACAGAAAGTCGTGCGGGAAGGCGGAGACATCAAGAGGCGAGTGAGAGTCGGACACGAAGTTCCTTTCAGCAGCGGTCACTTGACGGCGCCTGCGGTAAGTCCGGTCACAAGGTAGCGCTGGAGCAGTATCAACCGATCACGAACGGCAACTTCCGGGCCAGCGCTCCGAGTTCACCCTTCTCCCGCTCCGTCACGGGCCGACGCCCGGTCCCGACGAGCAGCACGTCCGCGTCGCTCCACGACGCGGGGAACACGGCTCCCGCGATCTCCTCCAGGAGCCCCCGCGAACGGGCCAGCCCTTCCACCGGAGGCCCTTGCACACCCGGGAGTCGGTGGATCAGGTCGAGGTGGTGCAGGGTCCACTCCAGGACGTACGCCGTGAGGTAGTCGCCCACCGTGAGGGCCTGCCCCTGCGTGCTCACGACGGCGTCCGGATCGGCGAGCCCGGCCGCCCGCCCCGCCGCGGACCCGACGTCGTCGAGGTGGAACGCGAGCAGCGCCGGGTCCTGGTAGGCGGCGGCGAGCCGGACGGTCAGCGCGTCGAGCAGGTCCTCGCCGGTCGGCGGCTCGTCGTCCACATGCCAGTACGTGACCGCGTCGACGGTCGGTTCCGTCGACGCGGGCGTGACCAGGGTGATCAGAACGTCCTGCGCGTCGATGACGAGGTGGCACACCAGGTCGCGCACCAGCCAGCCGGTACAGCCGGAGGGCCGCTCGAAGGCCTCTTCCGGAAGGTCGGCGACCGCCGCACGCAGTGCGGCCCAGGAGCGCGAGAAGAGTTCCGCCGAACGCGAGAAGTGATCCACGGCGGCACGCTAATCGGGACGGGGCCGACGGACAAGCGCATTTGGGGTGTGTGGTTCGATGCCGTCGAGGAGACCGATGGCGAGAGGGGTGTGCCGACGTGAGCGGCGAGACGTGCGCCAGGGCGCGGCAGAGCAGTGATCCGGCCGCCTGCGTCGAAGCCCTCCGGGCGGTGCATCACTCGGACGGCTGTCCGACCAACTGGCCGCAGGGTCCCACGGGTTGCGGGCACGCCCGTCGCCGTCGTGGGGCGGCTGTTCGTGGCGCCGTCCGCGCGTGGGCACTGGCTCGGCGCGGCGCTCCTGGACCGGGCCGCACGCCGTGCTCGACGTCGTCGCCACCGGCTCCGCCGCGATGGCGTTGCACGAAACGGATCGAGTGGAGGTTCCTCGCGCTGGGCCAACAGAAGGGCGGGGTGGGCGAGTTGGTGACCGTCAAGTGCTACTCGGCGCCGTCCGAGGACTGATCGCCCTGCGCCGGGCGGCTGCGGCGGCGCAGGGGCACCACGTCCATCGACGCCAACCGCTTCTCGTCCGCGACGAGTTCGATGCCGGTGATGCGGGGCGGCTCCGCCGTGAGGTCGACCTCGACGGCGAAGGCCACCTTGAGGGTGCCCGCGTGCGACCACACGACGCCGGCCGTGCCGTCGAGCAGAGCGAGGCGGGCGGCCTTGGCGCGGCCCGCGTAGAGGGCGGCCACCGCACGCGCGCCGATCACCTCCGGCTCCGAGCCCATGGCGATGGCCGCGGCGTCCGAGCGGACCACGACCTCCGGGTCGAGCACGGTGAGCAGCGCCTCGAAGTCGCCGCCCTGCGTCGCGGCGAGGAAGGCCTCGACGACCTCGCGGCGCCGCTCGCGGTCCGCCGCCTCCGTGGCGCGCGGGCCGGCGCCCTGCACCCGGCGCCGCGCGCGGCTGGCGAGCTGGCGGGTGGCGGCGGGGGTGCGCTCGACGATGGGCGCGATCTCGTCGAACGGCACGGCGAACAGGTCGTGCAGCACGAAGGCCAGGCGCTCCGCCGGGGCGAGACGGTCGAGGACGACCATCAGCGCGAGGCCCACGGCGTCGGAGGTGACCGCCTCGTCCGCCGGGTCCACCGGGCCTTCGCCACCCTCGTGCTCCTGGACCTCCAGCGGGTCCTCGCGGCGGGTGGCACGGGCGCGCAGCGCGTTGAGGCAGATGCGGGAGACGACCGTGGTCAGCCATGCGGAGAGGTTCTCGATGGTGTCCGCCTCGTCCGTGCGGCTGAGCCGCAGCCACGCCTCCTGCACCACGTCGTCGGCCTCCGCGGACGAGCCGAGCATCCGGTGGGCGACGGCGCGCAGCCGCGGGCGGTGCTCCTCGAAGCGGGATGCCAGGACGGCGGTGTCGACCATCTGTCACATTCCTTCGTGATGTCGTGTCATGGCAGTGCGCCACCCCATAGTGACCGTAAAGGAGAACCGCATGTCGCAGGCCGCGCCCGCCCGTTCGGCGAAGCAGCGTAAGCAGGACACCCTCGACCGCCTGGAACGGGAGGTCGACGCGTGGGTCGCGACGGCCGGGCCCGAGGGCGGCGCGCCGTACATGATGCCGCTGTCGTTCCTGTGGTGGGACGAGTGCGTGTACGTGTCGACGCGGGCCACCAACCCGGTAGCGCGCAACCTCGTGGCGAGCGGGCAGGTGCACCTCGGCATCGGGCCGACGCGGGACGTGGTGCACATCGCCGGGCGATGCGAGGCGCTGTCCGCCGACGAGATCTCCGACGAGTTCGCGGACGCGTTCGCGGCGGGCGCCGGGTTCGATCCGCGTGCCGCCGACGGCCCGTACACGTACTTCCGTGTCCGGCCCGTACGCATCCAGGCCTGGCGCGAGGCGAACGAGCTCGTGGGCCGTGACCTGATGCGGGACGGGGTATGGCTGGACGCCGACTGACGCGACTGTGCCCCCGCCGCGCTGTGGAAGCGCGGCGGGGGCACAGGTCGTACGGGACGGGGGGCGGAGGTCAGCCGACCGGCTCCGGCTCCTTGTCCACCGTGGGACCCGTGTTCTCCGCGTGCCAGTCGGCGTTGTCGGCGAGCGGCTTCTCCTTCAGGACGAAGGCGAGGACCAGGCCGACCGCGAAGACGGGCAGCAGGTACAGGAAGATCGGAACGAGCGCTTCCTGGTAGGAGTTGACGACCGTGTCGCGCAGATCGGCCGGCAGGGCCCGGACCAGCGCCGGGGTCAGCGAGTCGCTGTCACCGACCTTCGCCGCGGCCTCCGCCGGAAGGTTCACGGCGAGCTGGTCGGTGAGGCGGCTGGCGAACACGGCGCCGACGACGGCCGTGCCGAGCGTCGCGCCGATCTCACGGAAGAAGTTGTTCGCGGAGGTGGCGGTGCCGACCTCGGCGGCCGGGAAGTCGTTCTGCACGGCCAGCACGAGGGTCTGCATCATCAGGCCGACGCCCGCGCCCGCCAGACCGACGTACACGCACACCAGCCAGACCGGGTCGGAGACGTCGAGGGTCGACATCAGGTACGCGGTGAGCATGATGATGGCGGTACCGGCGATCGGGTAGATCTTGTACTTGCCGGTCTTGGACATGATCGCGCCGGACGGCAGGGCGGTGCCCATGATGCCGACGACCATGGGGATGAGCAGCAGTCCGGACTCGGTGGCCGACTTGCCGTAGACCATCTGCAGGTAGGTGGGCATGTAGCCGACGATCGCGAACATACCGAGACCGATGACGATCATGCCGAGCAGCGTGGCGACGTTGAAGATCGGGCTGCGGAACAGGTGCAGGGGGATGACCGGCTCATCGGCGCGCTTCTCGGCGACGAAGAACAGCACCCAGGCGACGACCGCTCCGATGCCGAGGCCGATGACCAGCGGGTCGGACCACTCGTACTGCGTGCCGCCCCAGCTCGCGAAGAGCACGGTGCAGGTGACGGCCGCGGCCATCAGCGCGGTGCCGAGATAGTCGAGTGTGACCTTGACGGCCTTGCGCGGCAGCTTGATCGCGACGACGGCGACGAAGAACGCGAGGACACCGAGCGGCAGGTTGACCCAGAACGCCCAGCGCCAGGAGTGCTCGTCGGTGAACCAGCCGCCGAGCAGCGGTCCGACGACGGAGGAGAGACCGAACACGGCACCCATCGGGGCCATGTACTTGGCGCGCTCACGCGGCGGCACCAGGTCGGCGATGATCGCCTGCGAGGTGATCATGAGACCACCGCCGCCGAGGCCCTGGAGGGCGCGACCGGCGATCAACGTGCCCATGTTCTGGGCGAGTCCGCAGACCACCGAGCCCACCAGGAACAGGGCTATGCCCGCGAGAAAGATGTTCTTGCGGCCCATGAGGTCGCCGAGCTTGCCGTAGACCGGCATGCCGATGGTGGCGGCGAGGATGTACGCGGTGGTGATCCAGGCCATGTGCTCGATGCCGTTGAGCTCGCCGACGATGGTCGGCAGGGCGGTCGAGACGATGGTCTGGTCGAGCGCGCCGAGCAGCATGGTCAGCATCAGCGCGGCGAAGATCAGGCCGAAGTTGTGCGGCTTGGCGATGCCCTCTTCGATCTCGACGTTCCCTTCGATCCCCTTGGCCGGGTCGGGTCCGGAGTCGATGCCCTCGGAAGCGGGGGCGTGCGTCATTACGGTGTTCTCCGATGTGGTGTGCGGGTGGAGTGGTGCATGGCTGACCCTGCGGCGGGAGAGCGGCTGCCGCGCAGGCGGTACTTCGGTGTGCCGATCCGGGGAGGAGCGGGGAGAGGGGAGATCTGTGGGTGACCGCGAGGGGGAGGTGGTCACACGGGTGGCGCGCCTACTTCACGGCGGCCGGTCCCAGCAGCGTGCGCAGCGAATCGAAGGCTTCGCGTACGTGCTCGGCGGGTCCGTCGTGATGGTCGCTGGACTGCTGCCACCGCTTGATGCCGCTGCGTACGGTCGCCATGGCGACGCCCGCGAGCAGTTCAGCCTCCGCGCCGTCGGGCGGGGTGCCGGTGCGCCGGGCGATGAGTCCGGCGAGGTCCCGTTCGACCGCCTCGCACTGGGCGAGGAACGTGGCCAGGACCGAGGGCACGCCCTCCGCGATACGCAGCGAGTCCTCCAGCTCCTGCGGCTCGGGGGCCGCTTCCTGGAGGTGGTCGGCGAGAATGTCGCCGAGGTCACGCAGTACGGCGTCGGTCCCACTCCCCCGTCCCTCGGCGAACCGGTCCGCGAGAGCGGGCGGCACGGTGCCGGGCAGGGCGAAGAGGGCGGCTTCCTTGCTGGGGAAGTAGTTGAAGAAGGTCCGCGGTGACACGCCGACCTCCTTGCTGATCATCTCGACCGTGACCTGCGCGAAGCCGTGCTCGCGGGCCAGCCGGACGGTGGCCGCGTGCAGCTCGGTGCGCGTCTGGCGGCGCCTGCGCGCGCGCAACCCCTCGGCGGGGGCGGTCGGCTGCGGCTCTGAGACGGTCACGGGCGTGATTCTTGCACACTGTGCAAACCTTGCGCGCACTGCACCCGCCACCGGACGACGTGCCCCGGGTCACACATTCGCGTTAGGGTCGTATGCCTGCATTCACCGCATTTCATTCCTTTGGCGGAGGAAAAGGACCACGACGGACCCACCACGGACTGGGGAATTCCGATGCGCGCTCGTCACGTCACACGTCATGCCACGGCGGCCGTCGCAGCCGCCCTCACCCTGACGGCGCTCACCGTGCCCACCGCGGGAGCGGCCGGCTCCGCCGCGCCCGCCGCACTCGCGCGCTGCGGCGAGAACGATGTGACCGTGCGGGCCGAGCCCTCGGACGACAACGCCGACATCCTGAAGCTGAGCGTGCGCAACGACTCCTCGAAGGCCTGCCTCGTCGACCGCGTCCCGACGGTCACGTACGGGGAGCTGGACGGGGCGGCGCTGCCGCTGCCCACGGTGCCGCACGCCGGGCGCACGCTGGCCGCGCACGACACGGCGTACGCGGCGGTCCTGTCGGTCTCCGACGCGGAGGACGCCAAGGACGAGGCGCCGGCCGTCATGTACGTGACGGTCGCGGCGGTGCCGGATCAGCAGGGCCGCAGCTTCCAGGCGCTGACCCTCGGTTCGCCGACCGGAGTGCGGGTGTGGGAGCCGGTGACGACACTGTGGCAGCCGTCGGCTTCGCGGGCCCAGCAGGTACTGGAGGAACAGACCACGGGCCGCGGCACGCTCGCGGTCTGACGCCCGCCGGCTCCACCGGTCGGGACCATCGCCCCGGCATCCGGGACCTTGGCCCGCTCCGCGGTCCGGCACTCCGCGCCTAGCCTCGGGGTGACACCCGTACCTCCGTACCGAGACCGAGGCACGACCATGGCCCACCTCCCCTACCCGAGCGGCCCCCGCCCCGCGCGGCACAAGTCGCGCTCGACGCGTACCCGGCTCGCGCTCGACGGCAGTGTCGCCGCGACCGCGATCGCCCTTGGTGTGATCACGGCGTCCGGCGGCGTCGACAGCACGACCCAGCGGCACACGCCCCACGTCGACCGGAGCACGGTGGACGTGGGCGCCGTCGACCGGCCCGAGGCGCGCTGAGGCCCTTCACTCAACGCTGACGCCGCACCTGCGGCGCCCTGCGCCGCCGCCCGGAGAGCAAGGAGTCGTCGTGCACACGCGCCCCCGGCAGCCGGTGGCGGGCCGCGACGAGAACCGCGTCCACATCGCCCGTGCCGGTGGCCACACAGAGGCTGTACCCGATGTCGTCGAGCCGGCGCTGCGCGGCGGGTCCCCCGTCGTCGGCGTCGAGGGCGCTGAGCATCTCGTACTCGCGCATGAGATCGGTCAACAGGGCGGGATGGGCGAGAAGCACGACCACCACTCCCTTCCGTTGTCGTCCGCTGTCACAGGATCCGCTCTCTGACTCCCCTGCGACGGGAGACGAAAACACGCACCGGCGACGGGATTTCAGAACGCCGCCGTGCGGTGACCCGTGCGTCGAGCCGTGCGTCAGAGCGAGGCGGGCCGTGCGGGGCCCGACGGTTCCAGCGCCAGCAACGTGGCATCGTCCTGGAGGCGGCCGCCCGCGTGGTGCAAGAGGTCGGCCGAGAGGGCGGCGGTGAACGGGGCGAGCGGCACCGCACTCAGCTCCGTGGCGCGCTCCGCGAGGGGGTAGAACTCGCCCTCCGCGTCGCGGGCCTCGGTCGCGCCGTCGGTGTGCAGCAGCATGCGGTCCCAGGCGGCCGCGGATATCTGCTCGGCGCCGCACCAGCCGTGCGCGAGGTCGAGCAGACCGAGCGGCGGCGCCGGGGCGGGAACAGCGGCGGGGACCGCAGCCCCGTCACGGATCAGCAGGGGCGGCGGGTGTCCGCAGCAGACCACCTCGGCGGACCCGTCGGGGGCGACCGTCACCAGCGTGGCGGTGACGAACCGGTCGGGCTCCTCGGAGTGCGCGACCAGCGAATGCAGCCGCACCGCGAGCACCTCCAACGTCCGCTGCACGCGGGCGAGCCGGTGCCAGGTGCGCAGGACCGCGTCGGCGGTGCGGGACAGCTCGGGCCCCTTGCCCATCACGTCCCCGATGAGCAGCCGGGTCCCGTACGGGGTGTCCACGACGCCGTGCAGATCGCCGCCCGCGTCGCCGTCCGGCCCCGCGCCCGCCGCCAGCCGCCGGGCGCTGACGCCGAGCGTGCCGAACATCTCGGGCAGGGAGGTGGTCGACGACGGACGGGTGGTCATGAGGGCCTTTCGAGAGGGGGTCCGGACGTCTCGGTTCCGGTGGTGTCGACGGGGCGCGGCTCGATCGGCGCGACAGCCGTAGTGCTCCCGGAAGTGTAGTCAGCCGGGCGCGCCGTGTGACGGTTTCGCCGAAGTGCGTGCGGAAATCGCGGGACAGGAGCCAACTACCCATGTGGCCCTTCCCGTTCGGGTGGTCGTCCTGTGAAGGAGGTCCGTTCGCACCCGATTCGGCCTAGCCTGGCGACGGCCGTCGCCAGTATCCGCACCGCACGAGGTGAGCCCCGAATGAACCCGAGTCCCACCCGGCGCACGCCGGGAGACCTGCCCGCCGAGACCACCAGTTTCGTCGGGCGGCGGCGGGAGCTCGGCCAGGTGGCGGACGTGCTGACGCGGGCCAGGCTCGTCACGCTGACCGGGCCCGGCGGCGTCGGCAAGACCCGGACCGCGGTGCGCGCGGCACGCGAGTTGCGGGAGACGTATGCCGACGGGGTGCGGCTCGTGGAGCTCTCCGCGCTGCACGACCCGGCGCTGCTCGCGAACGCGGTCGCGGCGGCGCTCGACCTGCCGGAGCAAGCGGCGCGGCCCGCCATCGAGGTGATCGCCGACCATCTGGAGGGGCGCGAGCTGCTGTTGCTCCTCGACACCTGCGAGCACCTGGTCGACGCGTGCGCGGTGCTCTGCGACGAACTGCTGCGCTCCGCTCCCCGGTTGAGGATCGTCGCCACGAGCAGGCAGCCGCTCGACGTGCCCGGCGAGCACGTCCTGGCGATCGGCCCGCTGAGCATGCCGGAACCCGCGGACGGCGCCGAGCGGGAGTGCGACGCGCTGGCCCTGTTCGCGGACCGGGCGTCCGCGGCGGTGCCGGGCTTCGCGGTGACCGGGGACAACCGGGCGGACGTGCTGGCGCTGTGCCGCCGGCTCGACGGGATCCCGCTCGCCATCGAACTCGCGGTCTCCCGGCTGCGCGTGCTGTCGCTCGACGAGATGCTGGCCCGGCTCGACGACCGGTTCCGGCTGCTCACGGGAGGGCGCCGCACCTCGGTGCCGCGCCATCAGACGCTGCGTACGGCGATCGGCTGGAGCCACGACCTCTCGACCGCGGCGGAGCGGCTGCTGTGGGCCCGGCTGTCCGTGTTCGCGGGCGAGTTGAGCCTCCAGGCGGCCGAAGCGGTGTGTGCCGACGAGGAGATCCTGCCGGTCGAGGACGTGCTGACCTCGCTCATCGGCCTCGTCGAGAAGTCGGTCGTGGTGCGGGTCGAGACCCCCGAGGGCACCCGGTACCGCATGCTCGACACCATCCGCGAGTACGGCCTGGAACAACTCGCGGCGCTCGGCGGCGAGGAGCGGGCCCGGCGGCGCCACCTGGAGTACTTCCTCGACGCGGCGCGCGCCTTCGACCAGGAGTGGACGGGGGACGCGCAGATCCCCCTGCTGCGGGCGCTCGTACGGGACCAGGCGAATGTCCGGATCGCCCTGGAGCACTGCGTGGCCACGCCCCGGCTGCACTGCCACGGACTGGAGATGGCGACGGCGCTGTGGGGCTACTGGCACGCGACCGGGCTGCTCACCGAGGGCAGGTACTGGCTGCGCCGCACCCTGGACGGCTGCCGTGACGAGACGCCACATCGCGTCAAGGCACTGTGGCTGATCAGCTGGTACATGGACATCCAGGGGGAACGGGGCAAGAACGAGGCGCTGTTGAAGGAGGCCGAGCAGGTGGCCGAGCGGATCGGCGACCGGGTCGGCGCCACGTGGACGTTCTCGTTCCAGGCGCATCGCCGGTACTTCCTCGGTCAAATGAAGGGCTGCGCCGACGACTTCGACGAGGTCCGGGCCCGGATGACGGCGCTCGGCGACGACACCGGGCTGCTCATGCTGGGCTTCTACGCCGGGTTCATGCTGATCATCACCGGCGACCACGAGAAGGGCATCGCCTGGTGCGACGACTCGCTCGCGCGCGGTGCCGCGCATCCGGGTGAGCAGTGGGCGCGCAGTTGGGCCCTGTGGGTCAAGAGCGTGGGCCTGTGGCTGAAGGGCGATCACGAGGCGTCCGTCGAGTGCGCCCGTGAGGGCATCCGCAGCAAGGCTGCGCTGCACGACCTGATGGGGCTCGCCCACTTCATGGAGGGCCTGGGCTGGCACGCGGCGAAGCTGCGACGCTTCGAGCGGGTCGCCACGCTGCAGGGCGCGGCCGACGCACTGTGGCGCAGGGCCGCGAAGGAGGCCAGGTTCGGCCTCCCCGTACTGCACGAACTGCACACGCGGGCGGCGGACCTGGCCCGCGAGGTACTGGGCGCCGACGGCTACCACCACTCGTTCGAGGAGGGCGCGGCGCTGCCGCTCGACGCCGTGGTGGACCTGGCGCTCGACGACGAGTCGGCGCCGTCCCCCGACGTGCCACCGCAGCGCTCGGGCCCCACCGACGGGCTGACGCCGCGCGAGCGACAGGTGGCCGCGCTGGTCGGCGAGGGCCGCACCAACCGGGAGATCGCGGCGAAGCTCGTGGTGTCGAAGCGGACGATCGACTCCCATGTGGAACACATCCTCACCAAGCTCGGCTTCACCTCCCGTTCGCAGATCGCCGCCCTGCACGCCCCGTCATCGGCGGACTCCGCCGTTCCACCCTCCGAGGCGTGACGAAGCAGGCCTTAAGGGCGCGAACAGCCGCTACCGTGAGTACGAAAAGACACCTCACCGAGGCCCACGGAGGCCTGATGGCCGAGGACGGTGCACGGGGGCCGGGCCCACTCCCGAAGTTGCGGCTCGACGAACTGCTCGAAGAACTCCAGTTACGCATCGGCGCGGTCCGGCGTACCCGCGACCGCTTGCAGGGGCTGCTGGAGGCGGTCCTGTCCGTGGGGCAGGGGCTGGACATCTCCCAGGTGCTGCGGCGGATCGTGGAGGTGGCCGTGGTCCTGGTGGACGCCGAGTACGGGGCGCTCGGAGTGATCGGCGAGGACCGGCGCACGCTGTCGCAGTTCCTGCCGGTCGGGTTCAGCGAGGAGCTGCGCGCGGAGATCGGTGACCTGCCGTCGGGGAACGGCCTGCTGGGCGAGTTGATCCGGCATCCGGAGCCGCTGCTTCTGTCGGAGCTCGCCGAGCACCCCGCCTCCGCCGGCTTCCCGCCGCACCATCCGCCGATGCACACGTTCGTCGGTGTGCCGATCCGGGTCCGCGACGACGTGTTCGGGAATCTGTATCTGACGCAGAAGCGCGGCGGCGATTTCGACGACGAGGACGTGGCGGTGCTGCAGACACTCGGCGCCGCGGCGGGCGTGGCGATCGAGAACGCGCGTCTGTACGAAGAGGTCCGACTCCGCGAGCGCTGGCTGCAGTTGAGCGCCGACTTCACCGGGAGCCTGCTGTCGGGCTCCGACGAGACCGAGGTGCTGCGCCTGATGGTGGACCGCGCGCGGGAGATCACCGCGGCGGACCTCGGGGTGGTGGCACTCCTCGTCCCCGGCGACCAACTGCTGAACGAGACGCTGGCGCTCGGCGATCGCGCGGGCGCGCACAGCGATGTGACGCTGCCGCGCGAGGGCACCTTCGCCGGAACGGCGCTCGCCGCGGGCGGGCTGGTCACGTCGGACGACATCCGCAAGGACCCGCGGATCACCTACAAGCCGCACCGCTGGGACGGGCTCGGGCCCGCCGTGGCCGTGCCGATCGGCACGTCCGAAGGTGTGCGTGGGGTGCTGATGCTGGCCCGCAAGGCGGAGCATCCCCCGTTCTCCGCCGCGGAGTTGATACCGCTGAGCGGCTTCGCGGGACAGGCGGCCCTCGCCCTGGAACTCGCGGACCGGCGGCGGGACGCGGAGCAGATGAGCCTGCTCGAGGACCGCGACCGGATCGCCCGCGACCTCCACGACCTGGCGATCCAGCGGCTGTTCGCGACCGGTATGACGCTGCAGAGCGCGCAGCGGTTCGTGCAGCACCCGGAGGCCTCGGAGCGCCTGCTGCGGGCCGTGGACGATCTGGACACCACCATCAAGATCATCCGTTCGACGATCTTCGGCCTGCGCGAGCGCGGCGTCCCGCCGACCGGATCCGGGCTGCGGGTGCGGGTCGTACGGGCGGTGGAGGACGCGGCCCAGGTCCTGGGCTTCACCCCGTCGTTGCGCATGGAGGGTCTGATCGACGCGGATGTGCCGGGCCCCTGCGCCGACGACACGCTCGCGGTGCTGGGCGAGGCGCTCACGAACGTCGCCCGGCACGCGCGGGCGTCCTCGGTCGATGTCGCCCTCGTGGTGCGCGGCGGCGCGCTGACGCTGACCGTGGCGGACAACGGCGTGGGGATCACCACGGAGTCCGACGGCCATCGCAGCGGGCTCGCCAACCTGGCGGCCCGCGCGGGACGGCGCGACGGCGCTCTCACGGCCACGGCACGGGACAGCGGAGGGACCCTCCTGGAGTGGAGGGTCCCGCTCGACCCACCGCCGAGCGCCCCGCTCGACCCACCGCCGAGCGCCCCGCTCGACTCACCGCCAAGAGCCCCGCTCGACTCACCGCCAAAGGACACGTGAGCCGAGTCCTGTCAGGGTCGGCGCCCGTGTCACGGCCGGTTCCTGTCCTGTGGCAGCCTCGTCGCGATCACGGCGGCCTGGATCCTGCGCTCCACGCCCAACTTGGCGAGCAGCCGGGAGATGTTGTTCTTCACCGTCTTCTCCGACAGGAACAGCCGCCCCCCGATCTGCCGGTTGGTGAGCCCCTCCCCCACCAGCGCGAGGATGTCCCGCTCCCGATCGGTCAGCTCGACGCCCTCGGCCGCCGACGCTCCCGCGGCGCCCTGCGCGGCCGGCCCGCCCTGCTCCGGGCCGCGCAGGCTGCGCATCAGACGTGCCGTGGTCGCCGGGTCGAGCATGGACTCTCCCGCGGCGACGGTCCGCACGGCGGAGACCAGGTCGGAGCCCTTGATCTGCTTCAGTACGTAGCCGCCCGCGCCGGCCATGATGGCGTCGAGCAGCGCGTCGTCGTCGTCGAACGAGGTCAGCATCAGGCAGCTCACGTCCGGGATGAGCACCCGCAGTTCGCGGCAGATCGTGATGCCGTCGCCGTCCGGGAGCCGCACGTCCAGCACGGCCACGTCGGGACGGAGCGCCGGTCCGCGCGCGATCGCCTGCGCGGCGGTGGCGGCCTCGCCGACGACGCTCATGTCGGGTTCCGCACCGAGGAGGTCGCGCAGGCCGCGCCGCACCACTTCGTGGTCGTCGAGCAGCAGGATGCGAATGGGCCGGTCCGCTGAGAATGTACGTGGCTGTGGCATACGGCCCCCTCGGATGTGGTGTTGCCAGACGGGTGGGTGCGAACCCGTCTAGATCCTGAGGCCGGGCGGACTGATCCGCCAGGGCCGAACGGTACCGTCCGCACGGCCCTGGCGGCCCGTGGTCCCTGCTACGCGGCCCCCGAGCCGTAGGGAGCGTAGAGGTCGAGCAGCCGGGTGCGGGTGACGCTCAGCCGATGGGCGAGCACGCCGCCCACCCACTGGGCCACGAACGATCCGAGGCCGGGGTCGGAGGCACACAGGAGACGTACCGTGAAGGCGTCGAACTCGTGGGCCCTGACCCGGGTTTCGGCGCGTGCGCCGAGCTGCCACACGTACGGCGGGAACAGCCATGACCAGCCGATGAGTTCGCCGTGGCCGAGGTATTCGACCACGGGGGCGTGCCGGCCCGGCACCCGCATGTCGAGGGCGACGGTGCCGCTGCGCAGGAGCCAGAAGCGGTCGGCGCGGGAGCCCTCGTCGAAGAGCCGGGTGCCTTCCGGGAAGTTCACGTCGCGGGCGAAGCGCATCAGCCGGCCGCGGTACTCCTCAGGCAGGGTCTGACTCATCCGTGGTGCCGTGGTGGTCATGGTCGGCCTCCTTCGGTGGCTCGGGCGACGGCCGGGAGCGCTTCCCCGCGGGGGCGCCGTCGGGGCCCGGCTGTCGGCGGGACCGGGCTCCGGCGGCGTCATCGCGTCTTCCGGACGGCGTCCTTGCGATACCTCGACGATGCCGGGTCCGCGCCTGTCCGGGCAGGGGCCGAACGGCTCCGGCGCGGGGCCCTGTCGGCTCTGTCGGCGGGCCCTGTCGGGCCCCTGAGCAGGCGCTCCGCGTCGCTGTCGAACTCCCGTCCGACGCAGCAGCGGCCTGTACCTACGCGTGCCGCCGGCTCCACTCGGGACCCACCCTGCGCCAGTCGTACTCCCATGCCGCGAGCCTGCGGTGGTCGAGGACGCGTCGCAGGAGGAAACGGGCGAGGAGCGCGAGGGTCGCGGTGGTGAAGGCGACCAGGAACGCCGCGGTGAGCGCGCGGGCCCAGATGGCCTCCGAACCCCAGGGCTCGGTGGTGACCCGACCGCTGCGGTCGAGCCAGACAGTGGTGCGATCGCCCCGTTCGAGCCCGGCGGGGACGGGCGCCGTCGCCACGATGGTGCCCCGCCCGTCATCGGTCCAGCGGACCTTGACCGGATACGTGACCGAGTCCTGCACACCGCTCTGGGACGGCACGTAGTCCGGGGCGTCCTCGACCAGCTTGGCCCGCACCTGCTGCCGCTGCGCCACCTGTGCGCGGGCGTGCCCGGCGGCGTCGTCATGGGCCGCCCAGCCCGCCGCGGCACCCGCGGCGGGCGCCACCAAGAGGGCGAGCAGTCCGAGCAGCAGCGCAGCCCACCCCTCGACCGCGTCCGACCTGCGCCGCAGGGGGTTGCCCTTGGCTTGCCTGAACTTCTTGCAGGTCGTCATCGTCACCTCCCTGCCAGAGTAAAGCCACGTTCGCGCTCCCGGGCCGCCCGGCACAGGGGCCGAACGGCCCTTCGCCGAGGGCCGGTTCGCCTCTCCCTGTGCTGGTCGGACCGGTGAGAAGGTCGCGGACACCGGGGCCCGCAAGTACTCGATCCGTCAGTGCTCCACACGAGTGACCACCGCAAGGCGTGGAACCCGCACCGGAGGCACACCGTCCGCGTCACCGCCACGGAGAGGTTCCCGACATGACCAGTAGCCGCGTACTGAGCGTCGGGACCGACGCTTCACGCGAGAGCGTGCACGCCGCGGACTGGGCGGCCCGCGAGGCACTGCGCCGCCGCCTGCCGCTGCGGCTCGTACAGGCGGCGGGCACGGAGCGGCCGGCACCCCGGCTGCCGGACGTCGATCTGCCCGACCGCGGCGTCCTCGACGTGGTCGCGCTCCGGCTGTCGTACGCCCACCCCGCCCTCGAGATCATCGCCCGGCGCCGCGCCGCGCAGCCCGTGGCCGCTCTGCTGGAGGCGGCCGAGGAGTCGGAGAGCCTGGTGCTCGGCTCGCGCGGCTTCACCGGCTACTCCGGGTTCCTCGTCGGCTCGGTCGCCCTCGCGGTCACGGCGCGCGCGAGGAATCCGGTGGTCCTGGTGCGGGCGGGCGGGCTGCCGGAGGACGAGCGGGACGGGCCCGGCTTCCGGCCCGTGGTCGTGGGGCTCGACGTGACGTCGCCCGCCGACGAACTCCTCTCGTACGCCTTCGAGGCCGCGGCCCTGCGCGGCGCCCCGCTGCACGCGCTGCACGCCTGGACGCTGCCGCCGCTGCGCGGCAATCGGCCGGACGGGGCGCAGCCGGGCGACGCCGCTCGCCAGGAGGAGCGGCTGCGCGGGACCCTCGCGGAGGCGGTGCGGGCCTGGCACACGAAGTATCCGGAGGTGCGGGTCGAGGAGCGGCTCCTGTACGGGCAGCCGGGCCACCATCTCCTCAAGGCGGCCACGGGTGCGAGCCTCACGGTGGTCGGGCGTCGGACCGACGCCGCCCATCTGGGCTGCACCGCGCACTCGGTGGTGCACCATGTGACCAGCCCGGTCGCGATCGTTCCGCACAGCTGAGGCCGCGGATCCCGCAGGGCCGAATGTCTCCATCACGCAAACGGGGCGCAAGTTCTTGCGCTAATCTTGCGCTCCATGACGCGCAGACTTGCTCAGGTGGCGAAGAAGGTCGGGGTCAGCGAGGCCACGGTCAGCCGGGTGCTCAACAACAAGCCCGGGGTGTCGGAGGCGACGCGCCAGTCGGTGCTCACCGCGCTCGACGTCCTCGGCTACGAGCGGCCGACCCAGCTGCGCGGTGAACGGGCCCGCCTGGTCGGCCTGGTCCTGCCCGAGCTGCAGAACCCGATCTTCCCCGCGTTCGCGGAAGTGATCGGTGGCGCGCTCGCCCAGCAGGGCCTCACCCCGGTGCTGTGCACACAGACCAAGGGGGGCGTCTCGGAGGCCGACTACGTAGAGCTGCTGCTGCAACAGCAGGTCTCCGGTGTGGTGTTCGCGGGCGGCCTGTTCGCGCAGGGGGACGCCGAGCACGGCCACTACCAGCGGCTCGCGCAGCGCCAGGTGCCGGTGGTGCTCGTGAACGCCGCGATCGAGCGGCTCGGTTTCCCGTGTGTGGCGTGCGACGACGCGGTCGCCGTGGAGCAGGCGTGGCGGCACCTGTCCTCGCTCGGCCACGAGCGCATCGGCCTGGTGCTGGGCCCGGACGACCACATGCCTTCGCAGCGCAAACTCGCCGCCGCCCGCGCCGTGCAGGGAAAGCTCCCGGGCACGGCGGTCGAGCGGGCCATGTTCTCCCTGGAGGGCGGGCACGCGGCGGCGACCCGGCTCATCTCCCGCGGTATCACGGGCATCATCTGCGCCAGCGACCCCTTGGCGCTCGGCGCGGTACGGGCCGCCCGCCGCGCGGGGCTCTCCGTGCCGGGCGACGTCTCGGTGGTCGGCTACGACGACTCGGCGTTCATGAACTGCACCGAGCCGCCGCTGACCACGGTGCGCCAGCCGATCGAGGCGATGGGGCGGGCCGCGGTCGAGCTGCTCGTCGCGCAGATCCAGGGTGGCTCGGTGCCGCCCGGTGAGCTGCTGTTCGAGCCCGAGCTGGTGGTGCGGGGGTCGACGGCGCCGCCGACCCCGGCCGCGTAGAAACAACTCAACTCCCCCACGCCGCCGCCCTGTTCATATTTTGCGGAATACGCGCGACATCTTGCGCCCTACTGGTGGCGGTGCTTGAGTGTGGCTCGCCCCGGCACCCCGGTCTCGCCGACCGCGGTGCCGCGGGCCTCCACGTTCCTGCCTGCACAGGCTCAGGCCCGAAGGGGACCACCGATGAGTAGCATCTGGCCGCGCCCTGCCCTCCGTACGTCCGCCGCGGCGATCGCCACGGCCCTGGCCCTGGGCTCGCTCGCGGCCTGCGGCACCAGCAGCTCCGACGACGACGGCGGTGGGGCGGACGCCGGTTCGAAGGCCGACATCAGCGCCCCGCTCGACCCGAAGACCAAGGTCTCGCTGACCATCGACTGCATGCCGCCGAAGGCGAAGGCGGCCGAGCGGCGGCAGTGGATCGAGGACGTCAAGACGTTCAACGAGAAGTATCCGAACGTCACGATCAACGGGAAGTCGACCGCGGGGCAGTGCGAGGAGCCGGCCCGGTTCACCGCCGCGCTCAAGGCGAAGTCCCAACCGGACGTCTTCTACACGTACTTCACCGATCTTCAGCAGGTGCTCGACAACAACGGCGCCGAGGACATCACCCCGTACGTCACGAAGAAGACCGTCCCGGCGCTCGGCTCGATCGACCCCGGTGTGCTCGGCGCGCTGAAGAAGGACAACAAGCTCTACGGCCTGCCCACCAGCAACTACACGATGGGCCTGCTCGTCAACCGCAAGCTGTTCAAGCGGGCGGGCCTCGACCCGGACAAGCCGCCGACGACCTGGGCCGAGGTACGCACGGCCGCGAAGAAGATCGCCGGGCTCGGGAACGGCATCTCCGGGTACGGCGAGTACAGCGCCGAGAACACCGGCGGCTGGCACTTCACATCGACGATGTACGGGCTCGGCGGCGACGTCGTCTCCCCCGACGGCACGAAGGCCGCGTTCAACGACGCGACCGGCAAGCAGGTCGCGAAGCAGCTGCACGACATGCGCTGGAAGGACAACAGCATGGGCAGGACTCAGCTGTTGAAGTGGGGCGACCTTCAGAAGCAGATCGCGTCGGACAAGCTCGGCATGTTCCTCGCCGCGCCCGACGACGTGACGTACATGGTGCAGCAACTGGGCGCGGACTACGACAACTTCGGGATGGGGCCAATCCCCGGCGGCAAGGCCACGCTCTTCGGCGGCAACGACTACATGATCAAGAAGGGTTCCTCGCCTGACAAGATCAAGGCCGCGATCGCCTGGCTGAACCTCAAGACGCTGGCCCCCGGAAAGGGCCAGTTCGACTGGGCCAGGACCAAGGAGGACAAGCTCCCGGTCGGCCTGCCGCAGCCCAACTTCTTCACCGGCGCCGTGAAGGCGGACGACCTCCGGTCGCGGACGAGCAACGCCACCATGCCCGTACGCAACTTCGAGCCGTTCATGGCGAACCCGGTGCGCGGCAAGGCCGAGCCGCCGAAGGCGCAGGAGGTCTACAAGGTCCTCGACAACGTCATGTCGGGCGTCCTGACCAACAAGAACGCCGACGTCGACAAGCTCCTGTCCACCGCAGCGCAGCAGGTCAACCAGGTGCTGGCCAACCCGTAGGACGCCCACCGCACGCAGGACGTCCCACCGGTACCTGATCCTTGATCCGAGGAGTGACCATGTCGGCCCCGACGCTGCCCGCGAAGCCCCGGCAGTCCGCACCCCCCGCACGAAGGCACCAACTCACCCCACGCGACGGCTCGTTCGCACGCTCCGTGAAACGCAATCTGTCCGCCCACGGCTTCCTGATCGGCGCGGTGCTCTGCTTCTCCTTCTTCTCCTGGTATCCGATGGTCAGGGAGTTCCTGCTGGCCTTCCAGAAGACGAAGGACGGCCGCACCACCTGGGCCGGCTGGTCCAATCTCACGTACGTCCTCAACGACCCGGCCTTCTGGCAGGCCTGGCGCAACACCCTCCTGTTCACCGCCCTGGCCCTGATCCTGGGCTTCGCCGTCCCGTTCCTCGTGGCGGTCCTGCTCAATGAATTCCGGCACGGCCAGGGCTACTTGAGGATGCTGGTCTACCTCCCGGTGATGCTGCCGCCGGTCGCCTCCGTGCTCCTGTTCAAGTACTTCTACGACCCCGGATACGGCCTGTTCAACCGCATCCTCGGCGTCTTCGGAATACCGGAGCAGCAGTGGCTGCAGTCCACCGACACCGCGATGCTGTCCGTCGTCATCGCGGCGACGTGGATGAACATGGGCGGCGCGACGCTCATCTATCTGGCCTCGCTCCAGGGCATCCCCGGCGAGTTGTACGAGGCCGCGGAGCTGGACGGCGCGGGCCTGTGGCGCAAGATCTGGCACGTGACGATCCCGCAGACGCGGCTCATCCTCTCGCTGATGTTCCTGATGCAGATCATCGCGACGATGCAGGTCTTCACGGAGCCGTTCCTGCTGACGAACGGGGCCGGCCCCGAGGGCTCCACGACCACGGTCGTCTATCTGATCTACCAGTACGCCTTCAACTTCAACAACTACGGCGGCGCGGCGGCCCTGGGCCTCGTCCTGCTCGTCCTGCTCGCGGCGTTCTCCGCGGTGTACGTACGGCTGAGCCGCTCCCAGGACGACTGAGGAGACCCGCCCATGGCTACCGACACGATGCGCCCCCGCACTCTCATCTCCCCCGCCCAGCTCGGCCGGCGCCGCGGCAGGATCGCCTACTGGACGGTCTTCGGCGTCACCATGGCCCTGTTCACGCTGGTCTTCCTCGGCCCGCTGTACTGGATGGTGACCGGCGGCCTCAAGACCACGGCGGAGATCGTCCAGTCCCCGCCGACCCTGGTGCCCGACAGCGTGCACCCGAAGAACTACCAGTCCGCATGGCAGGTCATGGACCTCGCCAAACTCCTCTTCAACACGCTCTACTACGCGTTCGGCGCGCTCGCCTTCCAGCTCGTGCTCGACGTCGCCGCCGCCTACTCGCTCTCCAAGCTGCGCCCGCTGTTCGGCAACGTCATCCTCGGCATGATGCTCGCGACGCTGATGATCCCGGCGACCGTGCTCGTCGTCCCGCAGTATCTGACGGTTCTCGACGTGCCGATCTTCGAGCGGAATCTACTGAACAGCCCGTGGGCGATCTGGCTGCCGTCCGTCACGAACGCCTTCAGCATCTTCCTGCTCAAGCGGTTCTTCGACTCGATCCCGCGGGAGCTTCTCGACGCGGCGTCCATCGACGGCGCCTCGCCGCTGCGCACGCTGCGCTCGGTGGTGCTGCCGATCTCCCGGCCGATCCTCGGCGTCGTCTCCATCTTCGCGGTGGTCGGCGTGTGGAAGGACTTCCTGTGGCCGATGCTGACGCTGCCGGACCCGGCGAAGCAGACGCTGAACGTCGGCATCTACTCGCTGTCCAACGGCGTTCCGCAGAACCAGCTGATCGCCGCGCTCACCATCGCGTCCGTGCCGACGCTGATCCTCTTCCTGCTCTTCCAGCGGAACATCATGAGCGGCCTGACCGCCGGCGGCCTCAAGGGCTGACCCGCCCCGCTCCCGCTCACCCACACCTTTGCGCGAAAGGACCCCTTCGTGGTGGCCGACGACTGGTGGCGCAGTGCTGCCATTTACCAGGTGTACGTCCGCAGCTTCGCCGACGGCGACGGCGACGGCACCGGCGATCTCGCCGGCGTCCGGGCCCGCCTGCCGTATCTGGCCGGGCTCGGCGTGGACGCCATCTGGTTCACGCCCTGGTACCGCTCGCCGCTCGCGGACGGCGGCTACGACGTGGCGGACTACCGCGCGATCGATCCGGCGTTCGGCACCCTCGCCGAGGCCGAGAAGCTGATCGCGGAGGCGCGGGACCTCGGCATCCGCGCGATCGTTGACATCGTGCCGAACCATGTCTCCGACCAACACCCTTGGTTCCAGGCGGCGTTGGCGGCGGGCCCGGGCAGCCCGGAGCGCGAGCTGTTCCACTTCCAGCCGGGGCGCGGCACACACGGCGAGCTGCCTCCGAACAACTGGCCCTCCCAGTTCTCGGGCGCCACCTGGACCCGGGTGCCGGACGGCGAGTGGTACCTGCACCTGTTCACGCCGGAGCAGCCGGACCTCAACTGGGCGCACCCGGCGGTGCGCCAGGAGCACGAGGACGTGCTGCGGTTCTGGTTCGAGCGGGGCGCGGCCGGCATGCGCGTGGACTCCGCGGCGCTGCTCGCCAAGGACCCGGCGCTCGCCGACGCCGCCGGTGACGACGACACGAACGGCTACGTCGACCGCGACGAACTGCACGACGTCTACCGCTCCTGGCGCGCCGTCGCGAACGACTACGACGGGATCCTGATCGGCGAGCTGTGGGTCCCGGACCCCGAGCGCTTCGCCCGCTACCTGCGCCCCGACGAACTGCACACCGCCTTCAACTTCGACTTCCTCGCCCGCCCCTGGGACGCCGCCGAACTCCGCGCGTCCATCGACGCCACCCTCGCCTACCACGCCCCGGTGGGCGCGCCGGCGACATGGGTGCTGTGCAACCACGACGTGACCCGCACGGTCACCCGCTACGGCCGCGCCGACACCCGCTTCGACTTCGCGACCAAACGGTTCGGCACCCCCACCGACCTCGGGCTCGGCCTGCGCCGCGCCCGCGCGGCGGCACTCCTCTCGCTCGCCCTGCCCGGGTCCGTATACCTCTACCAGGGCGAGGAGTTGGGCCTGCCGGAGGTGGAGGTGGACCGCGCGCACATCCAGGACCCGATGCACGCCCGCTCGGCCGGCGTCGACCCCGGCCGCGACGGCTGCCGCGTGCCGCTGCCGTGGACCGCGCACGGATCGACGTACGGCTTCGGGGACTCGGCCGGGGCCTGGCTGCCGCAGCCGCCCGACTGGGGGACGTACGCCGCCGAACGCCAGCAGGACGACCCGCGCTCGATGCTCTCGCTGTACCGGAGCGCGCTGCGCATGCGGGCATGCCAACCGGGCTTTCGCGGCGACGAGTTGACCTGGCTGAGCGCACCCGAGGAGGTACTCGCGTTCACCCGCGGACACGACCTCGCCTGCTTCGTGAACCTCGGGACGGAGCCCGCCCGACTCCCGCCCCACCAAGAGGTGTTGCTGACCAGCGACCCCCTGGACGGCGACGGTCGGCTGCCGGGCGATACGGCGGCTTGGCTTCGTACGTAGGTTTCGCTACGCCGATCGGTGGGGCACGGATCACCGCACGTATGAACGCGACATACGCCTTCCCCGGCCATGCGTTCGAGCGGAGCGCACGAAGGAGCCCACCCTGAGGACAAGGGCATATGCCATAAGCACCACCGCATCGTGTATGGCCAAATCCCTTACGGGGCAACGCGGCCTGTGCCAGAGTCTTTAGCGGTCCTTCCGTCAGCCCTGGCCATCTGCGCCCGCATCGGAGTTTCCTCATGCCGCCCCATACGTTCGCGGACCGCCCCGCCGGCCAACCGCCGGAGCGTGGCGCCGTCGACGCACTGATTTCGCAGACGCGTCGCCTGCTCGGCGACGTCGACGCGGTGCGCCGCGAATCGGTGATGACGGACGAGGCAGACCCCGAGTCCCGCTGGCAGCGCGCGCTGTACGAACTGGCGGTGCACCAACTCAGCGACCTCGACCGACACTTGGCACAGCTGCGGGAGGGCCCCGCCCCACTGGCGGGCCTGCCGCCCCAGCGGGCCACCGCGACGCCGCCGCCCGGCTCCCTGCTGAGCCGGGTGGGCAGCGCCGAATGGAACCTGCTGACCGACGAGGCCACCTGGTCCGGCGAGCTGTACCAGATCCTCGGCAGGGACCCCGCCGCACCCGCGCTCACGCTCGACGAGCTGCCGGCCCTGGTGCACGCCGACGACCAGCCGAGGCTGACCGCGATGGTCACCGACTGCCTGATCGACGGCAAACCGATCGACGGGGAGTTCCGCGTCGTGCGCCCGGACGGATCCGTGCGCACGGTGCACATGATGGGCGAGCCCGTGCTCGACGCCGACGGCGCGACCGCCTCGATGTGGGCGGTCGTACGCGACGTCAGCGAACTGCGCCGGAGCCAGCGCGCGGTGAGCGAGACCCGTGACTCGCTCCAGCGCCAGCGGCACATCGCGCAGACCGAGCACCGGCTCGCGGTCGAGCTGCAGGAAGCCGTGCTACCGCCGTGGCGTGGCTCCCTGCGGCTCCCGCACAGCGTCCCCGGCGGCCTCGAGCTGGCCGCCCACTACTTCCCCTCCTCCGTCGGCAACCTCGTCGGCGGCGACTGGTACGACGCGCTCGAACTGCCGGGCGGCCGCACCCTGTTGACCGTCGGCGATCTCACGGGGCACGGCGTGGCCGTCACCTCCGGCATGGCGATGCTGCTCGGCGCGGTCCGCGGCATGGCGATGTGCGACACCCCGCCGGGCGAGCTGCTCGGCTCCCTCAACCACCTCCTCGACTCATCCGCGCAGCCCGCGCTCGGCAGCGCCCTGTGCTGCCGTTACGACCCCGCGGCCCGCACGCTGGCGTGGGCGCAGGCGGGACACCCCGCCCCGCTGCTGTTCCGCGACGGGACGGGGCGTGCGCTCACGCCACCCGATGGCGTCCTCCTCGGTGCCACGTCCGGCGCCGTCTACGGGCAGGCCGAAGAGCCGCTGCGCGCCGGAGACCTGCTGCTCCTGCACACGGACGGACTCGTGCCACGGCGTGGCTCGACCGCGTCCGCGGGTCGACTGCTCGCGCTTGCGGAGCCGCTGACCGCGGCCCGGGACGTGCAGGAGTGCGTGAGCGTGCTCCGGGAGGAGTTCGGTCGGGGCGAGCGTGAGGACGACGCCTGTGTTCTCGTCGCCAGGATCGGTTCCTGACGACCTGCGCGCTCTTCCGGCCGGTGTGTCTCCGGCTCATTCCGGGTGTCCGGTGATTACGCCTGCGCCCGCTTCCCCGAAGTCCTCGGCAGCGCCAGCTTGATCTCCTGACGCAGGTCGTCGATCTTCGGGTAGTCCGCATAGGTTCCGGTGAGCCGGTACATCTCGCGCAGCCTGTCCCAGGTGCGGTGCGAGGAGTTGGAGCCCATCGAGTTGAGCGCCAACCGCGCGTACCTGTCCGCCTGTTCGGGGTCGTCGGCGATGAAGCAGGCCGAGGCCATCGACAGGTGGTCGAAGATGTTCGAGCGGTCCCGGCCTCCCCCACGCAGCGCCAGGGCCTCGTGGGCATGCTGCTGCGCGATGACGGCGGCGGACGGATCGTGCTCGGCGAGGGTGCGGTAGGCCAGGGCCTGCATACCGTGCAGATCCGCCTCGTCGAACATCTGCATCCAACTCGGCGGCGGCACATCGCCCTTGTCGGAGACGAAGAGCTCCTCCGCCTGACCGAGCGTGCGGCGCATCGCCTGCCCCTTGCCCATGGACGCCTGTGCCCAGGCCTCGATGGTGTAGAGCATCGCCTTCGTACGCGGCAACACCTGGTCACCGGAGCCGGACTTGGCGAGCTTCATCAGGTCGAGCGCCTCGCCGGGCGCCCCGAGATGGATCTTCTGGCGGGCGGCCCGCGACAGGGCCTCGCCGGCCCGCGGCCGGTCCCCGCCCTCCCGCGCGGCGTGCGCGGCGATGACGAAGTACTTCTGCGCCGTGGGTTCCAGGCCGACATCGTGGGACATCCAGCCCGCGAGGACGGCGAGATTGGCGGCGACGCCCCACAGGCGCCGCTGCAGATGGTCGGGGTGGCGGTAGGAGAGCATTCCGCCGACTTCGTTGAGCTGGCCCACGACCGCCTTGCGCTGCAACCCGCCGCCGCGGGAGGCATCCCAGGCCCGGAACACCTCGACCGAGCGCTCCAGTTCCTCGATCTCCTGGGACCCGATGGGGGCCGCCTCGTAGCGGTCGAACCCGGCCGCGTCGGCGGCCGCCGGGTTGGACAGGGGATCGTTGATCCTGGGTGCGTCGGCCGCGAGAGCCGGGTCGGTGTGCAGCCAGTCGTGCATGGCACTGCTGAGTGCGGAGCCTGCGGCGAGCGCGGCACCCGCGCCCACCAAGCCGCGTCGGTTGAGCATGAGGTCCATTCCCGTGAATTCGGTGAGGACCGCCGCTGTCCGCTCGGGCGCCCACGGCACGCCATCGGGGCCTCGTTCCTCCAGGCCGCCGCTCTGCCGCTTCCCTACGCGCCCGTGTCGGACGAGACCGAGGTCCTCGATGGTCACGACACGGCCGAGTCGCTCGGTGAACAGCGCCGCCATCACCCTGGGCACCGGATCGCGCGGGATCTCTCCCATGTCGATCCACCGCCGCACCCGCGAGGTGTCGGTCGCCAGCTGCGCGTGGCCCATGGCCGCGGCCTGCCGGTTGACCAGTCTCGCGAGTTCGCCCTTGGACCAGCCGGCGAGGCCGAACAGGTCGTTCAGGCGGGTGTTGGGTTGTCCGTTCACGTAAGCCCCCAGGTTCTCGGCTGAAATTGACAGTAGCCCTCTGTCAGTTGCAGGGCGACTATTCGCCAGGGTTCGCCAGGGTGCGCCAGCTGTTGTGCTCTTGGGCGCCTGGTGTCAGGTAGGAGTGCGCCACCCCGACCCGGTCACAGCAGGGCATTCCCCAGGGTGTACCGAACCGGCCGGGCCGGGACGGCGCAGGCAACTCACTGGCACACGAAGGGATCTGTTTCGCCCATGTACGCAGCATCGTCCTCCGTGTCCGCCCCGCCCCGGCCGCTGCGCCCCGCCCGTCCGGCGGCCGGCGGAAGCGGCCCGTACCTCGACCCCGCGCGGCCCGCGGCTCCGACGCTGAACGGCATCGCCCGGCCGCGTCGCGCCCCGGGGCTCGGCACGCAACCGCTCAGCGGGAGACTCGACTTGTCCGGCCCCCAGGGCGCCCAACTGCGCACGGCGATCGCGTCGGTGCACCGGATCTGCCCGGAGTTCCATCCGGTGCAGGTGCTGCGCCGTTCCCCGCGCTCCGTGCTCCTCGTCGGCACGACAGGGCGCAGCACCGCCGTCGCGAAGTGTTTACTGGACCACGCCCCCGCATACACGGCGCGGATCCGGCACGAGATAGCCGCATACCGCTCGTTCGTCCGACACCGGCCCCCGGTGCGGGTGCCCCGGCTCATCGCCGCGGACCCCGACAACGGCACGCTGGTGATCGAGCGGATGCCCGGCCGGGTGGCGGCCCTGCAGCGCCACCCGGTCGAGGCTCCGCCGCGGGCGGACGTGCGCGCCGCACTCGGTGCGATCTGCCGGCTCAACCAGTGGCGGCCGCCGGCGGGCACCTTCGACGCGCCACTGGACTACGCGGCGCGGATCAACCGCTTCCATGACCTGGGCCTGCTCACCGACCGGGACATGGGCGACCTGCAGAAGCTGCTGCACGGGATCGCGCACACCGCCGGCCGCGGCGGTATGGGCCAGTTCTGCCACGGCGACGCCCTGTTGTCGAACGTGCTGCTGGCTCCCACCGGTCCGGTGCTCGTGGACTGGGAGCACGCGGGCTGGTACCTGCCGGGTTACGACCTGGCGACGCTCTGGTCCGTGCTCGGCGACGCCCCGGTGGCGCGGCGTCAGATCAGTCAGCTCGCGCAGTCCGGCGGGCCCGCGTCGCGCGACGCGTTCCTGGTCAACCTGATGCTCGTACTGACACGGGAGATCCGTACGTACGAGACGGCCGTGCAGCGTTCCCTGCACGAACAGACCCCGGCGGCACCGTCGGTACAGGCCCATCCCGGTGCTGCGCCGTCCGGTGAGGAGCAGCGGCTGTTGCTGCGCCGCCTGCACGACGACTGCAATATGGCCCGCAAGGCGGTGCGAGCGGCAGTCGGCACTCGCTGACGGGGACGACGATCCGCGGGGCGCCCGGCAGAATCAGGGCGCACCGCGGATCTTCGTATGTCCGGCCCGATGGGCGGCCGATGGGCACGGGCCGGAAATCCGGGGGAAACTCCGCTGGGCACCGCATGATTGACGGATCGTCGGCGGGCCGGTAGCACTGAGCCATCATCGGCCCGCAGGCACCGTGCAGCATCCCGAACCCGGCGTTCCCAGGAGGCACCGTTGTCCCGATACTTCACCGAAAGACGTTCCCGTGCGGGTGTGCGGGTGGCGGGTGGCACCCTCGGTGTGGCGGCGCTGTTGTTGCCGCTGCTCGGTGCGGCCCCGCCCGGTGCCTCGGCCGAGGCGCCTTCGGGCCGGTTGCAAGGCGCGTTCGCTTCGGCGGCGGCCGAGTACCAGGTGCCGCAGAGCGTGCTCCTCGGTGTGTCGTATCTGCAGTCGCGGTGGGACACGCACGGCGGGGCGCCGAGCGTCACCGGTGGCTACGGCCCCATGCACCTGACGGACGCGCGCGCCGCGCTGGCGAACGTGGCGCGGCACAGCGAGGCGGAGGGCGACGCCCGCGGCGACGACTCGCGGGCTCCGCTCAAGGCTTCCGAGGCCGTGCCGACGAACACCCAACTCCCCGCGCGCCTACGGACGTTGCCGCGCGCCGCGGAACTCACCGGCCTGTCGGCGGAGCGGCTGCGCGGCGACCCGGCGGCGAATGTGCGGGGCGGCGCCGCCCTTCTCGCGGCCGCGCAGAAGAAGCTCGGCAAGCCGCTCAGTGACCGGCCCGCCGACTGGTACGCGGCGGTCGCGAAGTTCTCCGGCGCGGACGACGCCGCGACGGCGGGCACGTACGCGAACGATGTGTTCGCGGTGATCCGCGACGGAGAGCGCCGCACCACGGACGCCGGCCAGCAGGTCACCCTCCGCGCCCGTCCCGACGCCGAACCGCAGGCCGCGCAGATCGAGAGGATGGGCCTGCGCAAGGCGGACGCGGGCGGGACCGAGTGCCCGAAGACGGTGTCGTGCGAGTGGATCCCGGCGCCGTACGAGGAGTTCAAGGACGAGAACGGCAACGACGACTACGGCAATCACGATCTCGCCGACCGTCCGAAGGACCAGAGCATCGACTACATCGTCATCCATGACACGGAGTCGACGTGGGAGCAGACGCTCAAGCTGGTCCAGGACAAGACGTATCTGGCGTGGCACTACTCACTCCGCTCGACGGACGGCCACATCGTGCAGTCCATCAAGAACAAGGACGTCGGCTGGCACGCGGGCAACTGGTACGTCAACGCGAAGTCGATCGGTCTGGAGCACGAGGGTTTCCTCGCGCAGCCGGACTCCTGGTACACGGAGGAGATGTACCGGTCCTCCTCGCGCCTGGTGAAGTACCTGTCGAAGAAGTACGGCATCCCGCTGGACCGGCAGCACATCCTGGGTCATGACACGGTGCCGGGCCCGACGACGTCCACCATCAAGTCGATGCACACGGACCCGGGCCCGTACTGGGACTGGTCACACTACTTCGCGCTGATGGGCAAGCCGTTCCACCAGACGGCCGGGCCGAACGGCGGCCTCGTGACCGTCGCCCCCGAATTCGACGAGAACCAGCCGAAGTTCACCGGCTGCGAGAAGGCGGGGGCGGCCTGCGCGCCGCACGGTTCGAGCGCGGTACGGCTCTACTCGAAGCCCAGCGAGGACGCTCCGCTGATCAAGGACATCGGGCTGCGGCCCAATGGTGATCCCTCGACGATCGACGTCAACGACATGGCGTCGCGGGTTTCGGCGGGCCAGCAGTACGCGGTCGCGGGCCGCGAGGGTGACTGGACGGCCATCTGGTACCTGGGCCAGAAGGCCTGGTTCAAGAACCCGTCCGAGCAGCCGACCGCCGTACCGGCCAAGGGACTTGTGGTCACTCCGAAGCCGGGCGCGAGCGAGGTCCCGGTGTACGGGCGGGCCTACCCGGAGAAGGAGGCCTACCCGGCGGGCATGACGCCGCAGGCGATCTCCCCGCTGCCGTACAAGCTCCTGTCCGGCCAGCGCTATGCGACGGGCGGGACGACCAGGGGTGAGTACTTCTACTCCCCCACGTTCGACACGTCGACGCACAAGGTGGTCAAGGGCAAGGACGTGTACTACGAGATCCAGTTCGGACACCGCGTCGCGTGGGTACGGGCGGCGGATGTGCAGGTGCTGCCCTCGACGGTGTCGTAACGCCCGACGCGTGCTGTGCCGCGCTGCTCAGCCCTGCTGGAACAGCTCCGCCGGCAGCGGCTTGAGCAGCGCGTACAGGTCGTCCGTGATCGGGCGGTCCCAGGACGCGATGGTCACCAGCACGTTGTCACTGCGGTCGAACTGGACGCAGGAGATCCGCGTCTCGGAGAGCTTCAGGCGGCGCACCACGAGGAGGTTGTCGCCCTGCATCACCGGGACGTCCTCCACGTCGGTGACGGTGACTTCCTCGTCGTTCTCGAGCGCCACGAGGAGCTGGGCGACCTCGAAGGGGATCTCGCCGTCGCCGACCTCGCGGGCCGGGGAGCCCTCGGGCAGATTGCCGATGACCATCGCGGGGCCGCGCCCGCCGAAAAGGTCGTAGCGCAGGAACACGCCCTGGCACGTTCCGTCGGGGGCGGGCAGCAGACCGGCGCCCAGGTTGCCCGGCCAGTCGCCCGGATCCATGGCCAGGACGTCGAAGTCGGGACCCGCGGGGGTCGCAGCGCGGCGGCGGAGGAAGGACATGCGCCAATAGTACGTCGCGCGCGGCGTCATCCTGCGTCGGGGTTTACGCAGCTGTGGGCAGGCGTCCCGCATGGCGGGACGGGTGGGCACAGCCCCCCGATGCGGCCAAAGGTCACGGTGGCGTGGTGCCCAATGCCGCGGCGATCCCCGCCGGATTCGTGCCCAGTTTGCGGTACGCCGCGGAGAGCAACCGCACCGTGGTCGGCTCGTCCAGATGAAGCGCCGCGGCGATCTCCGACGGGCACAAGCCGCGCGCAGCGCCCCGTGCCGCCGCCCACTCTCGCCCGGTGAGCGTGTCCGTGACCGCGCCGTGCAGGGGGCGCGGCCGCAGTCCCGCCGCAGCCAGCTCGTCGCGGGCGTGCTGTGCCAGGCCGTCGGCGCCACAGCCGATTGCCGCGTCGAGCCCCCGGTAGAGGTGGTCGGCCGCCTCCTTGGACCGGCCCTTGCGGCGCAGCTCCGCGCCGAGGGCGACGAGCGAGCAGGCCAGCTCATAGCCCGCGGGTGAGCGCTCGAGGTGGGCGACGGACTCCTCCAGGAGCTTGGCGCGCTCGGCACCGGAGGAGACCTCGGCCACGGTGCGCAGCGCCTGGCCCACGGCGGACGGCGCCGCGTAGTGTCGGGCCCGCTCGACGGCGTCCTCGGCGAGGGCCCGGGCCCGCTCGGGCGCGGCGGAGGCCTCGGCGCGGGCGAGGTGCAGCTGCCAGGGGCACCACGCGGGGTTGCGCATGCCACGCGGGTCGAGGCGGCGGCCGGCGGCGGCGAGCTCCTCGGCGGCGTCCTCGGGGCGGCCGAGCGCGAGGAGGAGTTCCCCGTACACAGTCTGTGCGTCGGGGAAGACGACGGCGGCGGGGAACGGCGGGCCGAAGGCGTGCTCCTCCGCCACCTCCTTGGCCTCGGGGACCCGGCCGCGGGCGAGCAGGACCTCGACGAGGGTGCCGACGGCGTACCAGTGGGCGGGCGTGCCGGGTCCTACGCGCCGGGCGAGGCGCAGGCCCGCGCGCACGAAGTCCTCGGCTTCGGCGAGCCGCCCGCGCCGGTAGCGGACGTAGCCGAGGAGTGTGTAGGCGAACGAGAGATGGGCGCCGCGCCAGCCGGCGTGTTCGAAGTCGGCGATGCCCTCGACGAAGAGTTCCTCGGTGCGGCCCGGCCGGTCGGCGTAGAGGAAGGCCATGGCGACGAGGACGGGGACCTCGAAGCCGCGGTCCTCGTCGGCGGCCCAGCTCAGGCCGCCGGCCAGGGCGCGCTCGGCGTGCTGGATCACCGTGTCGGCGGGCTCGCCGCGCAGGGTGGCGTCCCAGGTGCGCAGGCCGATGAGGTAGCGCTCGGTGAGATCGCGGCCGGTGAGCCGGTCGGCGAGTTTGGCGAGGCGCCGGGAGCGGGCCGGTGAGTCGGGTTCGTCGGCGCGGAAGGCGTCCCACATGAACTGTTCGGCCTGCATGCGCAGGCGTACGCGCGGGTCGTCGGTGACGCGGATCTCGCGGGCGAGGATCTCGGAGGCCTCGACCAGCCGGTCGCTGTGGGCGAGGACTTGGGAGAGCCGGTAGACGATGCCGTGGCGCAGCGCCGGGTCGGTGATGGGTTCTTCGAGGGCGGCGCGCAGGTGGTTGACGGTGGTGGCGGGCTCGGTCAGCAGGGAGGCGCTGCCGAGTTCGTAGAGGACGGCGGCGCGCTCGTCGAAGGCCGGGGGCTCGCGCAGGGCGCGGGCGAGGTAGCGGCGGGCCGCGTCGGGGGCGCCGGCGCGGATGGTCTCGGCCGCGGCGGCGCGCAGCTGGCGCACGACCCATGGGTCGCCTTCGGGGTGGGTCTCCAGGAGATGCCGGGCGGCGGCGCAGGGGCCGAGTCCCGCGTCGAGGACGGTCCAGGCGGCCTGCCCGTGCAGGGCGACGCGGACACCGCCGGGGATGGCGCGGTAGACGGCGGTGGCGATGAGCGGGTGGACGAATTCCAGGGAGTCCACGCCTTTGAGTACGCGGGCGGTGCGCAGCCGGTCGGTGGCGTCCGCCGCCTCTTCGGGCCCCAACCCGGCGACGTTCGCGGCCAGTTCGGGCGCGAACTCGGTGCCGAGCACGGCGCAGGCCCAGGCGAAGCGGACGGTGGAGGTGCCGAGGCGTTCGATGCGGGCGACGAGTCCGCTGCCCTTGGCCGCGGCCGCGAGGTCGCGCAGCAGGTGGGCGCCGGTCTCGGTGGGGACGAGGCCGCGGTCGCGCACCTTCGCGGTCAGCTCGACCGCCTCGAAGGGGTTGCCCGCGGTGACGGCCCAGCATTCACGGCAGAAGGCGTCGTCGGCGTGGCCGCCGAGGGATTCGCGGACGAGTCCCGCGATGGCGGTGGCGCTGAGCGGTTCGAGTCCGAGGGCGCGCCGGCCCGAGCGGCCCGGAAGGCCGCGCAGGGCCTCGGCGTGGTCCGGAAGCTCTTCCGGGCGGTAGGCGACGACGAGCAGGAGCGGCAGTTCCTCGGCGCGCGGGGCGAACGCGGCGAGCCAGCTCAGGGACTCCGGGTCGGCCCAGTGGGCGTCGTCGAGGACGAGGACCATGGGTGCCTGCTGCACGGCGAGGTGGGTGAGCACCCAGTCGAGGCCGTCGCGCAGGCCCTGCGGGTCGGGCGGCGCGCCTTCGGTGGGGGCGCACAGGCCGAGGGCGGGGCCCACGATCGCGTACCAACTGCCCAGCGTGGTGCGGAGATCGGCGGCGGAGGCGGCCGCGAGGCGTGGCTGGAGGAGCTGGCGCGCGACGTGGAAGGCGACGCCCTGCTCCTGGTCGCCGCCGCGCGCGTACAGGACGGTGCAGCCCTTGGCGGCGGCCCTGCGGCACACTTCCGCGAGGAGGGAGGTCTTGCCGAGCCCGGCGGTCGCGGCGACGGCGAGCAGCGCGCCGTGCGGCCGCTCCGGGGGTTCTCCGCCGTCCCGCGGGATCCCGGCCAGCTCGTTCAACACCACGTCCACGACGGCGAGTTCGTCGTCCCGCTCGAACAGCTTCCGGCTGCCCCGGCCATCGCTCCGCACCATGGCGCACCCCCATCCGCGGCACGGTCGCGCACCACGGTTTCCAGGCACCTCAGCGTACGCCGGGGCGCCCCCGCCGGAGCGTGATGCGGCATTCTCGGTACGAAAACCAGTACCGACGCCGTGCCGATAAGGTACGCGTCCATGACAGTGACGGTGCTCGACTACTGGCGGGGCGATCTGGACACCGTTCCCGATGAGGTGTGGCGCCATCCCGAGCTGCAGGTGCTCCTGCTCGCCGACAATCGGCTCGCACACCTTTCCGCACGCATCGGCACGCTGGCGCGCCTGCACACCCTGGACCTCGGGCACAACCGGCTCACCTCGGTCCCGGCGGAGCTCGGCGGCCTCACCGGCCTGAGCCGTTTTCTGTATCTGCACGACAATCGGCTCACCGCGCTGCCGGAGTCGCTCGGCGCACTCGGCCGGCTCGCGTATCTGAATGTCGGCGAGAACCGGCTGACGGCGCTGCACTCCACGCTCGGCGTGATGACCGGCCTCGTGGAGCTGCGCGCTCAGCACAACCGGCTCGACGCACTGCCGGACGGCATCGGCGGACTCACCGCGCTCCGGGAGCTGTGGCTGCGGGGCAACCGGCTCTCCGCGCTTCCCGCGTCCGTAGCCGATCTGGCGGAGCTGCGGGAGGTGGAGCTGCGGGACAACGCGTTCGCCGCCGTGCCCGAGGCGCTGCGCGGTCTGCCCCGCCTGCGCCGGCTCGACCTGCGCGCCAATCGGCTGCGCGAGGTGCCGGGGTGGGTCGCGGAACTGCCCGGCCTGGAGAAGCTCGACCTGCGCTGGAACGACGTGTCCCTCGCGCCCGGCCTGCTCGACGAGCTGACCGGGCGGGGCTGTGTCGTGCTGCGCTGAGCGCGACGCGCCGGGTAAGGGTCAGTCGTCCTCGGGCGGGACCACCGCTACAGGGCCTGCCGCGTGCAGCAGGGCCGCGTGTGTGACCGAGCCGAGCATCGGGGCGGGGCGGGTGAGGCGGCGGCGGTGGCGGCCGACCACGACCAGTTCCGCGTCGCGCGAGTTCTCGACGAGATGGCCCGCCGCGTCCCCCGGCAACACCAAAACCTCAACCTCGACTTTAGGGTGAGAGTCCCGTAGTTCCGCGAGAGTCTCATCGGCCACTCGAAGCGTGTCGCGCTCGGTCGCCTCCTGGTCGACGGCCGTAGGCGTGAAGTCCCCGTACGCCGTCCAGGCCAGGACCGGCCACGGATACGCGACGACGACCTGCAGCCGGGCGCCCGCACGGGCCGCGTGCTCGAACGCGAAGGACAGCGTCGCGGGGTCCGGCGCGTCCGCCTTGAGCCCGACCACGACGCGCGGCCCCTGCGCCACCACCGCGTCTCCGTGCACCTCGCGCCCCGGTCGCGGCACCACGACGACCGGGCAGGCCGCGTCGCGGGCCACCGACACACTGTTCGAGCCGAGTACAAGACCCGCGAAGCCGCCGCGCCCACGCGAGCCGACGACGAGGAGCTGGGCCTCGGTGCTCATCCCGGACAGCACCACGGCCGGCAGACCGATCCGGCTGATGAACTCGAGCGGCGGCAGCCCCTCGCGCCCCTCCAGGTGCTTGCGCAGCTCCGAGAGCACGGTGTCGTTCTCGGGCTCCTCGTCGAAGTCCGCCACGAGTACCTCGGCCTGGAGGAACGGCGCGTACTGCTGTACATGTACGACGCGCAGCTCGGCGCCCCGTCGGACCGCCTCGGCGAGCGCCCATTCCAGAGCGCGGAGACTGTCGTCGGAGCCGTCCACCGCGGCGAGGACGGGCAGGTTGTGCGGGCTTGGCATGATCTCTTCGCCTCCGACACCGGGCGCGTCGCCGCGCCCTCATTGACCGGCTGTTCCTGTGGCCAGGCTCGCAAATGCCAGGGCCACAGGACAGGGCCGTTGGTCCCGTGTCGGAACCGCGTCGGTGAAGAGCCGCGAAAGCGGCTACGTGAGGTCGAACTCGCCCTCTCGGGCACCGCTCATGAACGCCCCCCACTCGGCCGGCGTGAAGATCAGGGACGGGCTCTCTGGGTGTCCGCCGTTGCGCATCGCGATGAAGCCTTCGACGAAGGCGATCTGGACATCGCCCTGCCCCCCGCTGCTGGACCGCCAGTCCGCTTTGCTGAGGTCCAGGTCCGGCTTCTGCCACCCCATGAGCGGGTGCTGGTCGATGGTGCTCTCGGCCACGTCCGTGCTCCTCCCGGTTCGTCGTCCGTGCGCCAGCCTAGCGATCGGTCCGTGCCGCGCACAGGCCGCGGAGGGCGGTGTTGGTCAACGCGCGTTCATCCGGTGGGGGGTTCGGAGCCGACGAGCCACATGGAGAAGAACTGCGAGCCGCCTCCGTAGGCGTGCCCGAGGACCTTCCGCGCGCCGTCGACCTGGTGTTCCCCGGCCTGCCCGCGCACCTGGAGCGCCGCTTCGGCGAAGCGGATCATCCCGGAGGCGCCGATTGGGTTGGTGGACAGGACGCCGCCCGACATGTTGACGGGGAGGTCCCCGTCGAGCTCCGTGACGCCCGATTCGGTGAGTTTCCAGCCCTCACCCTCGTCCGCGAATCCGAGGTTCTCCAGCCACATCGGCTCGTACCAGGAGAACGGCACGTACATCTCGACGGCGTCGATCTCGCGGCGCGGGTCGGCGATGCCGGCCTGCCGGTACACGTCGGCGGCGCAGTCCTTGCCGGCCTGCGGGGAGACGAAGTCCTTGCCCGCGAAGAGGGTCGGCTCGCTGCGCATGGCGCCGCCGTGCATCCAGGCGGGCGGCTTCGGCGAGCGCGCCGCCCCCGCACGGTCGGTGAGGATCATGGCGCAGGCGCCGTCGGACGAGGGGCAGGTCTCGGAGTAGCGGATGGGGTCCCAGAGCATGGGTGCCGCCTGGACCTTCTCCAGGGTGATGTCGTGCTCGTGCAGGTGCGCGTACGGGTTCTTCAGCGCGTTGCGGCGGTCCTTGTAGGCAACGACCGAGCCCACGGTGTCGGGGGCGCCGGTGCGGCGCATGTACGCGCGCACGTGCGGTGCGAAGAAGCCGCCGGCGCCCGCGAGCAGCGGCTGCTGGAACGGGATGGGCAGCGAGAGCCCCCACATCGCGTTGGATTCCGACTGCTTTTCGAAGGCGAGGGTGAGGACGGTGCCGTGGACGCGGCCGGCGATGAGGTTGGAGGCGACGAGGGCCGTGGAGCCGCCCACCGATCCCGCCGTGTGCACGCGCAGCATCGGTTTGCCGACGGCGCCGAGCGCGTCGGCGAGGTACAGCTCCGGCATCATGACGCCCTCGAAGAAGTCGGGCGCCTTGCCGATGACGACGGCATCGATGTCGGCCCAGGTCAACTCGGCGTCTTTCAGGGCCCGTTGCGCGGCTTCGCGGACGAGTCCCGCGATCGACACGTCCCGGCGGGCGGCGACGTGCTTGGTCTGCCCGATCCCGACGACGGCCACCGGTTCTTTGGACACGGCCTTGCTCATCACTGGTCCTCCCCTTCGAGTACGGCGACCAGGTTCTGCTGGAGGCAGGGCCCGGAGGTGGCGTGGGCGAGGGCGCGCCGGGAGCTCCCGCCGTGGATGCGGGCGGCGGCCTCGCCGATGCGGATGAGCCCGGCGGCCATCACGGGGTTGGCGGCGAGCGCGCCGCCGGAGGGGTTCACGTCGACGTCGTCACCGAGGCTCAGGGCGCGGCGCAGGACGACCTCCTGCGAGGTGAACGGGGCGTGCAACTCGGCGGTGTCCACGGGCCGTTCGAAGGCCCCGGCGTTCTCGGCGGCGAGCCGCGTGGAGGGCGAGTCGGTGAGGTCGCGCACCCCGAGGCTGTGGGCCTCGATGCGGTGGTCGATGCCGCGGATCCAGGCGGGCCGCTCGCACAGTTCCCTCGCGCGGTCGCCCGCGGCGAGGATCACGGCGGCGGCGCCGTCGCCGATCGGCGGGCAGTCCCCGGTCCGCAGCGGATTTACGACGTAATCGCCGTGCGGCACGCTGCCCCGCAGCTGGGCGTGCGGATTTCCCGTGGCGGACTCGCGGCTGCGGGCGGCGACACCGGCGAGCGCGGGCTCGTCGGTGTGTCCCCCGTCGATCAGCGCCTGCGCCTGGAGGGCGGCGAGCGCGACGGAGTCGGGCCACAGCGGGGCGACGTAGTACGGGTCGAGCTGACGCGTCAGGACGTCTCGTACGGATCCCGGTGAGGACTTTCCGTAGGAGTAGACGAGCGCGGTGTCGGCCTCGCCGGTCAGCAGCTTGGTCCACGCCTCGTACAGGGCCCACGCGCCGTCCATCTCGACGTGCGACTCGGAGATCGGCGGCCAGGCACCGACGCCGTCGAGCGCCATGGTGAACGAGAAGGCGCGCCCGGCGAGGTAGTCGCTCGATCCCGAGCAGGTGAACCCGATGTCACTGGTCTTCAGCCCGGTGCTCTTGAGGACCTGGTGCAGGACGGGCATCAGCATCTCGACTTCCGACTGTTCGTCGGAGGTACGTGTGTGGTCGGTCTGCCCGAAGGCGACGACGGCGATGTCCCGGATCGGCGGCCGCATCAGATCATCTCCTTGTACGTCTCGTAATCGGCGTCGGGTTCACCGGTGGGCCGATAGTGGTCCGGGTAGCGCCCGCCCTCCGTCCACACGGGTTCGACGCGCAGCCCCATCCGCACCTGGTCGTACGGGATGCCCCCGATGCGGCCGTGCAGGGCGAGGTCGGCGCCGTCGAGGGCGATGTGGGCGTAGACGTACGGGACTTCGATGTCGAGGTTCTTCGCCTTGATGTTGACGATGCAGTACGTGGTGACGGTGCCGCCGGGCCCGACCTCGACCTGGTCCGTGGTGGCGACGCCGCAGGTCGGGCAGGCGCCGCGGGGCGGGATGTAGACCTTGTGGCAGGAGGGGCAGCGTTCGCCGACGGTGCGGTTGTCGGCGAGGGCGTTGATGTAGCGGGTCTGGGCGCCGCCGGGGCTGTAGGTGTAGTCGAGGCGGGCGGGGGCGACGATGCCGGTGACGGCGTCCTCGAACTCGCCACTGTGCGGCACTAGTTGGGAGGGCGCGTCCTCGCCCTCGTACGGTTCGAGGCACGCGATGTCCGTGATGGCGCCCTCGCGTTCCTCGGCCCAGCGGACGCGGACGCGCATGCCGGAGTGCACGGCGTCGGGGCCCGGGGCGTCGAGGGCGTGCAGCAGGGCGGTGTCGGCGCCGTCCAGCTTGACGAGGACCCAGGCGAAGGGGGTGTCGAGGGGCTGGCCGCGCCGCGGTTCCGGGTTCCAGGCCCAGGTGGTGACGGTTCCGGTGGCGCCGACCTCGACGAGATCGAGGATCTCTTCGGCAGTCACGGGGTCGTATTCGACGGGCGGCACCATGACCCTCCCGTCGCCGGTCCGCACGCCGAGGACGGTGCGGTCGCGCAGACCGCTGAGGAAGGCGGACTGGACGGGGCCGAGGGAGCGGGTGAACGGGAACTCCACGACCAACGGCGCGCGCAGCACCTCTGGTTGGGCGGTGGATGTCATGAGGCCTCCTTGACGTATGGGCGTACGGGACGGAACGGCACGACTGCGGGCCTCACTCGCGCCGGAATTCGGCGGGCCGCTTCTCCGCGAACGCGCGGGCGCCTTCCTTCGCGTCGGCGGTGTCGAAGATGGGCCAGCCGCGCTTCAACTCCGAGGCGAGACCGTCCGTTTCGGTCATCTCGGCGGTCTCGTAGACGGATGCCTTGACCGCCTCGACGGCCAACGGGCCGCACGCGTTGATCTGTTCGGCGATCTCCAGGGCCGCATCGAGCGCCGTGCCGTCGGGGACCACGCGTCCGACGAGCCCGATCGCCGCGGCCTCCGGGGCCGGGTAGGGCCGTCCGGTCAGCAGCATCTCCAGGGCGTGGGTACGGGGAACCTGGCGCGGCAGCCGGACCGTCGAGCCGCCGATGGGGAACAGGCCGCGCTTGACCTCGAAGAGCCCGAACGTCGCCGACTCCCCCGCGACCCGGATGTCGGTGCCCTGAAGGATCTCGGTGCCACCCGCGACACAGTGTCCCTCGACCGCCGCGATGACGGGTTTGCGCGGCCGGTGGTGGCGGAGCATCGCCTTCCAGTGCAGATCGGGATCGGCCTTGAGGCGGTCCCGGTAGTGCTCGCCCTCCATCCCCTTGCCCGCGAGGGCCTTGAGGTCCATGCCGGCGCAGAATGCTCCGCCCGCCCCTGTGAGCACGATGGAACGGATCGAGTCGTCCGCATCGGCCTCGAGCCACCCGTCGTAGAGGCCGACGAGCATCGGCAGGGACAGTGCGTTCTTGGCCTCGGGCCTGTTGAGCGTGAGTACGAGCGTGGCGCCCTCGCGCCGGACGTCGAGATGTTCGGTCCCACCCATGAGGGGTCCTCCAGTCAGCCGCAGCCTCGGACCTGGAACAGGTTGCAGTAGCTCACGTGCCAGTTCAAGAGTTTTCTGACACTCAGTCAGATTTCTTGTGCGGAGCCCCTTCCCCCTTACTCCCTGTTCTGTTCTGATGACGGGCCAAGAGGAGATGTGCCCTGGATCAGGAGGAGCGCGGTGGAGTACAACCTTGCCGACCTGTTCGAGTCGGTCGTCGACGTGGTCCCTGACCGCGAGGCGCTCGTCTACGTGGATCATCCCGGTACGGGCGCGGAGCGCCGGCTCACGTACGCCCAGCTGGACGCGGCGGCCAACCGGGTCGCACACCACCTGATCGCGGCCGGGATACGTCCCGGCGAGCACCTGGGCCTGCACCTCTACAACGGCATCGAGTACCTGCAGACGGCGCTCGGCTGCCTCAAGGCGCGGGTCGTCCCGGTGAACGTGAACTATCGCTACGTGGAAGAGGAGTTGGTCTACCTCTACCAGGACGCGGACCTCGCGGCCCTCGTCTTCGACACTGAGTTCACGCCGCGCGTCGCGGCGGCGCTGCCGCGCACGGAGAAGCTGCGCCATCTGGTGCGGGTGGGTGCCCCCGAGGCGGACGCGCCCCCGCTGAAGGCGGTGGACTTCGAGGAGGCGACCGCGCAGTCCTCGCCCGAGCGGGGCTTCGCGCCGCGCTCCCCCGACGACCAGTTCATCATCTACACCGGTGGCACGACAGGGATGCCCAAGGGTGTGATGTGGCGTCAGGAGGACCTGTTCTTCGCCGGGTTGGGTGGTGGCGCTCCCACGGGCGAGCCGGTGTCACGGCCCGAGGAGCTGGCCGAGCGGGTGGCGGCGGGCGGTGACGGCATCACGTTCTTCCCCACTCCCCCGCTGATGCACGGCACATCGACGCTCACGGCGTTCATCGGCTTCAACTTCGGCCAGCGCGTGGTCATCCACCGCAAGTTCTCCCCGGAGGAGGTGCTGCGCACCATCGAGAAGGAGAAGGTGACGAGCATGTCCCTGGTGGGCGACGCGATGCTGCGCCCGCTCATCGACGCGCTGCGGGGGCCGATGAAGGGCACGGACTGCTCGTCGATGTTCAGCGTCTCATCCTCGGGCGCGATCATGTCGGACACGGTGCGCGCGCAGTTCCAGGAGCTGGTGCCGAACACCATGCTGCTCAACAACTTCGGCTCGTCCGAGTCCGGCTTCAACGGTACGGCGACGGCCGGCTCGGGCGCGGGCTCCGGCTTCCACGTCCAGGTCAACTCCCGTACACAGGTGGTGGACCCGGCGACGTACGAGCCGGTCGCGGTCGGCGAGGTGGGCCGGATCGCGCAGCGTGGGCACGTCCCGCTCGGCTACTACAACGACCCCGCGAAGACCGCCGAGACGTTCTTCCAGAAGGGCGACGAGCGCTGGGTGCTGCTCGGCGACATGGCGACGGTCGACGCGGACGGGATCGTCACGGTCCTCGGGCGCGGCTCGCAGTGCATCAACACGGGTGGCGAGAAGGTGTATCCGGAGGAGGTCGAGCAGGCACTCAAGTCCCACCCGGACATCTACGACGCACTGGTGGCCGGCGTGCCGGACGAGAAGTGGGGCAACCATGTGGCGGCGGTCGTCCAACTCATGGAGGGCGCGGGCGGCTTGAGCCTGGACACGGTCCAGACGCACTGTCGGAGCCACCTCGCCGGCTACAAGATCCCCCGACAGTTGGTGGTGACGGACAGCATCCAGCGCTCGCCGAGCGGCAAGGCGGACTACCGGTGGGCGCGGCAGGTGGCCGCGGAGGGGAACGCGTAGTCCGCCCTCCGCAGGTGTTCACCCGGCTGGTCAGTCGACGCAGAACTCGTTGCCCTCGATGTCCTGGAGCGTGATGCACGACTCGTTCTCGTCGTCGGCGCGCTGCGTCAGCACATGCGTCGCGCCGAGCTTCATCAGGCGGTCCGCCTCGGCCTGGAGAACGGCGAACCGCTCGTCGCCCACCAGGCCCGTCCCGACGCGGACGTCGATGTGCACCCGGTTCTTGACGACCTTGCCCTCGGGGACACGCTGGAAGTACAGGCGCGGGCCCTCGCCGGTCGGGTCGCTCGCGGCGGACCACGACTCGTCGTCCGCGGCGCCGTCCGGGATGACGTAGCCGAGCACCTCGCACCAGAAGCGGGCGACGCGTACCGGCTGGGCGCAGTCGAAGGTGATCTGCATCTTCTTGATCGTGGTCACCGGCGCACCATAGCAAGGGTGTTCTGCTGTCCGGAGGGATTTTTTCGGTTGCCGGGCCTGCGCCCCGGTGTTGAAGTGACGCGCATGGATCAAGCGGCGGTACGGCACCTGTTCGACCAGCAGATGCGGCGCGAGGCGCAGCCCGACGAGCCCGGGGCGCGAGTGGAGCGGGTCGGCGACGTGGTGCGCCACGTCGGCCCGGCGGCGGGCTGGAACGGGGTGCTGTGGTCGGGGCTCGACGAGGGGAGCGCCGACGCGGCGATCGCCGAGCAGGTCCGCTTCTTCGGCGGACTGGGCCGGGGCTTCGAGTGGAAGACGTACGCGCACGACGGCCCCGCCGACCTCGCCGCCCGGCTGGGAGCCGCCGGATTCGTACCGGAGGAGCCGGAGGCGCTGCTCGTCGCGGAGACGGCCGCGCTTCCCCTCGACGCCACGCCGCCCGAAGGGATCCGGCTGCTCCCGGTCACCGATGAGGCTCAGGTCGAGCTGGTGGAGCGGGTGCACGAGCGGGCCTTCGAGTCCGGTCGCTCGGTCATCGGCCACCAGCTCCGGGCCCAGCTGGCCCAGGACCCGGCCACCGTGCCCGCGGTCGTGGCGCTGCACGGCGACGAGCCCGTCAGCGCCGCCCGCATGGAGCTGCATCCGGGGACGGCGTTCGCGAGCCTGTGGGGCGGCGGCACGGGCCCCGAGTGGCGGGGCCGCGGGATCTACCGCTCGCTCGTCGCGTTCCGCGTCCGCATCGCCGCCGAGCGCGGATTCTCGTACGTCCAGGTGGACGCGTCTCCGTACAGCCGGCCGATCCTGGAACGCCTGGGGTTCGTGGCGCTCGGGACCACCACGCCGTACGTCTGGGAACCCCCGGTCACCCGCTGACAGCGGAACCGGCGCGTCGTATGTCTTGACGAGTGCGGTCACTCCTTGAATTACTGATCGACAGCAGGGCAACCGAATGATCGGTCGGGAGTTTCGGGAGTGCGTGCGATGGCGTCGATGGCGACGGACTGGCGGGACGAGGGCGAGCGGCTCGGCGCGGACGAGTTGGGCGCGTTGCAGCTGGAGCGGCTGCGCGGGACGCTGAGCCGGGTGTACGAGCGGGTGCCGTTCTACCGCGAGGCGTTCGACAAGGCGGGCGTGCGGCCCGAGGACTGCCGCACATTGGCCGACCTGGGGCGCTTCCCGTTCACGACCAAGGCGGACCTGCGGGACAACTATCCCTTCGGGATGTTCGCCGTGGACCAGTCCGAGGTGCGGCGGCTGCACGCGTCGAGCGGCACGACGGGGCTGCCCACGGTCGTCGGGTACACCGAGGCCGACCTGTCGATGTGGTCGGACATGGTGGCGCGGGCGATCCGCGCGGCGGGCGGCAGGCCGGGGCACAAGGTCCATGTGGCGTACGGATACGGCCTGTTCACCGGCGGGCTCGGGGCGCACTACGGGGCGGAGCGGCTCGGGTGCACGGTGATTCCGGCGTCCGGTGGCATGACCTCACGGCAGGTGCGGCTGATCCTGGACCTGAAGCCCGAGATCATCATGGTGACGCCCTCGTACATGCTCACGCTCCTCGACGAGTTCGAGCGTCAGGGCGTCGATGCGCGAACCAGCTCCCTGAAGGTCGGCATCTTCGGCGCGGAGCCGTGGACCGAGGAGATGCGGCGCGAGATCGAGGAGCGGGCCGGGATCGACGCGGTCGACATCTACGGCCTGTCGGAGGTGATGGGGCCCGGCGTGGCCCAGGAGTGCGTCGAGACCAAGGACGGGCTGCACATCTGGGAGGACCAGTTCTATCCGGAGATCGTCGACCCGCTCACGGGTGAGGTGCTGCCGGAGGGGGAGCACGGCGAACTGGTCTTCACCTCGCTGACCAAGCAGGCGATGCCCGTGATCCGGTACCGGACGCGGGACCTGACGCGCCTCCTTCCGGGGACGGCGCGGCCGACGTTCCGGCGCATGGAGAAGATCACCGGGCGCAGCGACGACATGGTGATCCTGCGGGGCGTGAACCTGTTCCCGACGCAGGTCGAGGAGATCGTGCTGCGCACGCCCGGCGTCGCCCCGCACTTCCAGCTCCGCCTCACCCGCGAGGGCCGCATGGACGCGCTCACCGTGCGCGCCGAGGCCAGGCCCGACGCGACACCTCAGGAGCGGGAGGCGGCGGCGCGCGCCATCGCGGCCGGGATGAAGGACGGGGTGGGGGTGACGGTGGCCGTGGAGATCGTCGATCCGGAGACGCTGGAGCGGTCGGTGGGAAAGATCAGGCGGATCGTGGACGAGCGGAAGCGCTGACCCCGTGCGGCGCGTGGGGGCTACTGGGCGAACCGGTCCCGCAGCTCCCGCTTGAGGATCTTGCCGGAGGCGTTGCGCGGCAGCTCGTCCACGAAGACGATCCTCTTGGGCGCCTTGAAGTGGGCGAGTTGCTCGCGCGCGTGGGCGATGAGGTCCTCCTCGGTGACGTCCGCGTCGCCGCGCACCACGACCGCCGTGATCGCCTCGATCCAGCGCTCGTCGGGCAGCCCGACGACGGCGGTCTCGGCGACGGCCGGGTGGGTGTAGAGGGCGTCCTCGACCTGGCGTGAGGCGACCAGCACACCACCGGAGTTGATGACGTCCTTCACACGGTCGACGACGGTGAAGTAGCCCTCGCCGTCGCGCACCGCGAGGTCGCCGGACCTGAACCAGCCGTCCCGGAAGGCCTGTTCGGTCTCCTCCGGCTTGTCCCAGTAGCCGTCGCACAGCTGCGGGGAACGGTAGACGACCTCGCCGGGGGTGCCGTCGGGCACGTCCTTGCCCTCGTCGTCGACGACCTTCGCCTCGACGAACAGCACGGGCCGCCCGCAGGAGTCCATCCGCCCCTCGTGCTCGTCGGGCCCGAGTACGGTGGCGAGCGGCCCGATCTCGCTCTGCCCGAAGCAGTTGTAGAAGGCGAGTCCCGGCAGCCGCTCGCGCAGCCGCTCAAGGACCGGGACCGGCATGATCGAGGCCCCGTAGTACGCCTTGCGCAGCCCGCTCAGGTCGCGGGCGGCGAACTCGGGGTGCTGGGAGAGCCCGATCCACACCGTCGGCGGCGCGAACAGGCTGTCCGCCTCCCCCGCCTCCACGAGGTCGAAGACCGGCCCGGCCGCCGGCGCGTCGAGGATCGTATTGGTCGCGCCCACCGCCAGGTACGGCAGCAGGAACACATGCATCTGCGCCGAGTGGTACAGCGGCAGCGCGTGCACCGGCCGGTCCGTCTCCTTGAGGTCGAGCGCGTGGATGGCGCTCACGTACTCGTGGACGAGCGCGCGGTGCGTCATCCGGGCGCCCTTGGGGAGTGCGGTGGTGCCCGACGTGTAGAGCAGTTGCGCCAGGTCGTCGGCGCCCGGCGAGTCCCCGTCGTACGGCGCGCACCCCACGATCCGCGTCAGCAGCGTGTCGTCCGCGTCGCGCAGCGGCAGCACCGGTACGTCGCCCGGGAGCCGGTCCGCGATGCCGGGATCGGCGAGGACGAGCGAGGCACCGGACTGGCGCACGATGTACGCGAGGTCGTCGCCGGTCAGATTCTGGTTGACGGGGACGTGCACGAGCCCCGCGCGGGCGCAGGCCAGAAACCCGATCAGGTACGCGTCCGAGTTGTGCCCGTAGGCACCGACCCGGTCACCGGGCGCGAGCCCCTCGGCGCGCAGCACCCCGGCCGCGCGGGACACGGCGTCGTCCAGCTCCTCGTACGTCCATGAGCGCGACCCGTAGCGCAGGGCGACGCGCGACGGAGTCCGGCGCGCGCTGCGGCGCAGCACTCCGTCGACGGTGCTGCTTGCGGCCTCGGAATGGGGCCTCCCCTGCTCGAGCGGAGCCGAGAGCTTGGGGAAAGGTGACCTCGTCATGGCGTGATCCTGTGCGGTGTCGGGCGCCGGGTCAAGGCATGGGTGCGACGGGTGGACGCATGCCTCTCGGCACCGGACATACCCGTTGGTACGCTCAGCGGCCTCAGGCCGCTCAACCACCTCTGCTCACACCGCAGTTGGGAGAACGATGCGCACACGTCCGGGACACAGACGGCTCGCGGCCCTCGGGGTCGCCCTGTTGACCGCACTCAGCGGCACCGCCTCGGTGTCGTCCGCCGCGGCCGACCGTGACACACACCCGCACGGCGGTGGCCTGTCCGCCACCATCCGCTACACCGAGTACGGAATCCCGCACATCGAGGCCAGGGACTACGCGAACCTCGGTTTCGGCACGGGGTGGGCGCAGGCCGCCGACCAGGTGTGCACGCTCGCCGACGGGTTCGTGACCGTGCGCGGAGAGCGTTCGCGGACGTTCGGTCCCGACGCGGCGCCGGACGGCTCCCTGTCGTCGGCGACCAAGAATCTCTCGAGTGACCTGTACTTCAAGGGTGTGCGCGAGGCACGCACCGTGGAGAAGCTGCTCGGCGTCCCCGCGCCCGCGGGGCCGAGCCGCGACGTCAAGGACTCGATGCGCGGCTGGGCCGCCGGGTACAACGCGTGGCTGAAGCAGAACCGGGTCACCGACCCGGCGTGCAAGGGCGCGGACTGGGTGAAGCCGGTGACGACGCTCGACGTGGCGGCACGCGGCTTCGCCATCTCGGTGCTCGGCGGGCAGGGCCGCGGCATCGACGGCATCACGGCCGCTCAGCCGCCGACCGCAGACACACCCCTGACAGAACCAAAGAAATCCGATGTGGCCCACGCCGCCCGCGAGTTGTTCTCCCAGGACGACTCCGACATGGGCTCCAACGCGGTGGCGTTCAGCGGCGCGACGACTGCGAACAAACGGGGCCTGCTGCTCGGCAACCCGCACTACCCCTGGCAGGGCGGGCGCCGCTTCTGGCAGTCGCAGCAGACGATTCCCGGTGAACTGAACGTCATGGGCGGCTCCTTGCTCGGCACCACCGGCATCTCCATCGGCCACAACGCGCACATCGCGTGGAGCCATACCGTCGCGACGGGCGTCACACTCAACCTTCACCAGCTCACCCTCGACCCGTCCGACCCGACGACGTACGTGGTCGACGGCAAGAAGGAGAGGATGACGAAGCGGTCCGTGACCGTGCCCGTGAAGGGCGGCGACGACGTGACCCGCACCCAGTGGTGGACGCGCTACGGCCCGGTCGTCACGAACCTGGGCGCCCAGCTTCCGCTCCCGTGGACGGCCACGACGGCGTACGCCCTCAACGATCCGAACGCGGTCAACCTGCGGGCCTCGGACACCGCCCTCGGCTTCAGCAAGGCCCGCTCCACGGACGACATCCTCGCGTCGCTGCGCCGCTCCCAGGGCCTGCCGTGGGTGAACACGATCGCCGCGGACTCCTCGGGCCACTCGCTGTTCACGCAGTCGCAGGTGCTGCCGCGGATCACCGACGAACTGGCGGCGCGCTGTTCGACGCCGCTCGGCAAGGCGACGTATCCGGCCTCGGGTGTCGCGATCCTCGACGGTTCGAAGGGTGACTGCGCGCTCGGGAAGGACAAGGACGCGGTGCAGGCGGGCGTCTTCGGTCCGTCGAAGATGCCGGTGCTCAAGGACGCCCCCTATGCGGAGAACTCCAATGACAGTTCCTGGCTCGCCAACGCGGACCATCCCCTCACCGGCTACGAGCGAGTCTTCGGGAACGTCGGCACGCAGCGCTCGATGCGGACGCGCGGCGCCGTCGAGGACGTCGCGGGGATGGCCCACAAGGGCGGCCTCACGGTCGCGGATCTGCAGCGGCAGCAGTTCGCCGACCGCGTGCCCGCCGGTGATCTAGCGGCGGCCGACACCGCGAAGGCGTGTGCCGCACTGCCGGGCGGCTCGGCAACGGGCAGCGATGGCAAGCCGGTTGACGTCTCGCGGGCCTGCTCCGTGATCGGCGCGTGGGACCGCACCATGAACACCGACAGCCGGGGCGCGCTGCTCTTCGACCGGTTCTGGCGGAAACTGCTGGTGGCAGTGCCCGCGGCACAGCTGTGGAAGGTGCCGTTCTCCGCAGCGGATCCGGTGCGTACGCCGAACACGCTGAACACCTCGGCGCCCGGATTCGCGACGGCGCTCGCCGACACCGTGGCCGAACTGAAGGCCGCGAACATCCCCTTGGACGCGAAGCTCGGCGACCACCAGTTCGTGACGCGCGGCGGCGACCGCATCCCGGTGCACGGCGGCACGGAATCGCTCGGCGTGTGGAACAAGGCCGAGGCGGTCTGGAATGCCGCGGGCGGCGGCTACACCGACGTCACGACCGGTTCGAGCTACATCCAGGCGGTCGGCTGGGACGGCGGCCGCTGCCCGGTGGCCCGCACCCTCCTCACGTACTCCCAGTCCTCGAACCCCAACTCGCCGCACTACAGCGACCAGACCCACCTCTTCACGAAGAAGAAGTGGGTCAAGGAACGCTTCTGCGAGAAGGACATCCTGAAGTCGCCCGCGCTGAAGGTGGTGCGGGTGCGCGGCTGACCGTGCGCGCCCGGGTGGTGTCAGACCACCCGGGTCCGCCCCTCCCAGTACGGGTCGCGCAGGCGGCGCTTGTAGAGCTTGCCGTTGGGATCGCGGGGCATCGTCTCGATGAAGTCGACGCTCTTGGGCCGCTTGTAGCCCGCGAGTTGGGTCTCGCAGTGCGCGAGGATCTCGGCAGCGAGCGCGCCGTCCGCCTCGCGCCCCTCGGCGACCTCGACGACCGCCTTGACCTCCTCACCCCAGTCGTCGTGCGGGATGCCGAACGCGGCGGCGTCGGCGACAGCGGGGTGCGTGAGGAGGGCGGACTCGATCTCGGCGGGGTAGATGTTGACACCACCCGAGATGATCATGTCGATCTTGCGGTCGCGCAGGAAGAGATACCCGTCCTCGTCGAGCACACCGAGGTCGCCGACGGTGAAGAAGTCGCCGATGCGGTTCTTCTTCGTCTTGCCCTCGTCCTTGTGGTACGAGAATCCGCCGGTCTTCATCTTCATGTACACGGTGCCGAGTTCACCGGCGGGCAGCAGCTTGCCGTCGTCGTCGTAGACCGCCAACTCGCTGATGGGCCAGGCCTTTCCGACCGTTCCCGGCTTCTTCAGCCAGTCCTCGGCCGTGGCGAACGCGCCGCCTCCCTCACTGGCCGCGTAGTACTCCTCGACGCACGTCCCCCACCAGTCGATCATGGCGCGCTTGACGTGGTCCGGGCACGGCGCGGCGCCGTGGATCGCGTGCCGCATGGACGTGACGTCGTAGCGGTCCTTGACGTCCTGCGGGAGCGCGAGCAAGCGGTGGAACTGGGTCGGCACCATGTGCGTGTGCGTGCACTTGTGGGTGTCGATGAGGCGGAGCATCTCCTCAGGTGTCCACTTGTCCATCAGGACGACCGGGTGTCCGATGTTCAGGGCGGCTCCGGCGAACTGGAGGACCGCCGTGTGGTACAGCGGGGAGCACACCAGCGCCACGTTGTCGTCGAACGGCTTGATGCCGAAGATGCCGAGGAAGCCGCCGAGGTACGCCTCCTCGGGGAGCTTGCCCTGAAGCGGCCGGCGGATGCCGCGCGGGCGGCCCGTCGTACCGGACGTGTAGTTCATGACCCAGCCGAGGGTCCGCTCCGAGGGCGCCGACTCGCTCTGCCCTTCGAGGAGTTGGGCATACGGGCGGAAACTCGCGATGTCCCCGACCGCGTACCGGTGGCTGTCGGGCAGGCCCGCCTCGTCGGCCGCGGACCTCGCCGCGTCGGCGAACCGCTCGTGCGCGATCAGCACCTTGGCGCCGGAGTCGGAGACGATCCAGGCGATCTCCGGACCCACGAGGTGGTGGTTGACCGGCACGAGGTAGAAGCCGGCCTGCGAGGCCGCGAGGTAGGCGGTGAAGAACTCGACGCTGTTGGGAAGCACGACGGCGAAGGCGTCGCCCTGCCGCAGTCCGGCCGCGCGCAGGCCGTGGACCATCTTGTTGGCTGCGGCGTGCAGGCGTCCAGCCGTCCACGGTTCGCCGTCCGGGGCGGTCAGGACCGTGCGGTCCGGATCAGCGGCGGCCTGTGCCCAAAAACCGTTGGGGGGTGTGCTCATGCTGGTCACTCACCGTCCTGCAATCTTGTTGATGCGGTCGATCGCCTTCTCGAAGCCGCGCGTCAGGTCGTCGAAGACCGCCTGGACGCTGCGCTCCTCGTTCATCCGCCCCACGATCTGCCCCACGGGCGTGCCGAGCAGCGGCTCCACCTCGTACTTCTGGATCCGGGACACGGCCTCGGCGACGAGCAGGCCCTGCAGGGGCATCGGCAGGGTGCCGGGGCCCGCCGGGTCGTCCCACGCGTCCGTCCACTCGGTGCGCAGCTGGCGCGCGGGCTTCCCGGTCAGCGCGCGTGAGCGCACCGTGTCGCCGGAGCCCGCGGCGAGCAGTTTGCGGGTGACGGCGGGCGAGTGCATGTCGGCCTCCGTCGTCGTCAGCCACACGGAGCCCAGCCACACTCCCTGCGCGCCGAGCGCGAGCGCGGCCGCGACCTGCTGGCCGCTGCCGATGCCGCCCGCGGCCAGGACCGGCAGCGGGTCGACGGCCTCCACGGCCTCCGGGGTGAGCACCATGGAGGCGATATCGCCGGTGTGGCCGCCGGCCTCATAGCCCTGCGCGACGACGACGTCGATGCCCGCGTCCGCGTGCTTGCGGGCGTGCTTGGCGCTGCCCGCGAGGGCGGCCACGAGGATGTCGTGCTCGTGGGCGCGCGCGATGACATCGGCGGGCGGCGATCCGAGCGCGTTGGCGAGGAGTTTGATCGGGTAGTCGAAGGCGACGTCGAGTTGGCTACGGGCGACCTGCTCCATCCAGCCGGTGATGCGCCAGCCGGACGCCTCGCCCTCGGCGAGTTCCGGGACGCCGTACTTGGCGAGGGTCTCCTGGACGAACGTCCGGTGTTCCGGCGGGATCATCGCCTCGATGTCGGCCTCAGTGACGCCTTCGACCTTCTTGGCGGGCATGACGACGTCGAGGCCGTAGGGCCGGCCGTCCACATGTCCGTCCAGCCAGTCGAGGTCGCGTTTGAGTTCGTCGGGTGCCGTGTAGCGGACCGCACCGAGCACGCCGAAGCCTCCGGCCCTGCTGATGGCGGCGGCCACCGCAGGAAACGGCGTGAAGCCGAAGACGGCGTGCTCGATCCCCAGTTTCTTGCTCAGCTCCGTCTGCATGCGCGCAGGATGCCGCAGCGCGGCGGACGACGGAAGAGGTTTTCTGATGCGGCGTCAGATTCTTCACCGGCCGGTCATGCCGCACGGGTGTTGACACGAGGCAGCGCTGACAGCGAAGTTTCATCCGACTCGGTAGATCCCGAAAGTATTTTTCAGAAAGGCCTCGTCCATGAGCGGAGCACCCGAAGCAGCGGACAGACCATACGGCGGCGCCTCGGGCCCCGGCCTGACCAGGCGACAGTTCGGCGCGGCAGGCCTCGCGCTGGGCGGCGCCCTGGCCCTCACCCCGTTCCCCGCGGGCCCCGCCGCGGCCGCCACCGAGGCCGCGACGACCCGGCCGACCCTGCGACGCGGCTCCCCCGAGCGCGCCGGTCTCCTCGCGGGCCATCTGCGCCAACTCGTCGCGGACGCCGAGAAGTTCCTCGGCCCCTCCCCCAAACACCCCTGGTACGCGGGCGCGGTGCTGCTCGCGGGCCGCGGCGGCACGGTCGCGCTGCACCAGCCGATCGGCAAGGCGGTGCGCTACTCCCACTACGACGACAAGACGGACACGGGGATCGAGTTCCCCGCCGACCAGCAGATCGACATGGCCGACGACACCGTCTTCGACCTCGCCTCGATCTCCAAGCTGTTCACGTCCATCCTGGCCGTGCAGGAGTTGGAGCGCGGCGCGCTGGAACTCGAGGCGAAGGTCGTCACGTACCTGCCCGAGTTCACCGGCGGCGGCAAACAGGACGTCACGGTCCGCCAACTCCTCACCCATACCTCCGGGTTCCGGCCCGACATCGCCTTCTACAAGGAGTCCGAGCGCGAAGCGCAGCTCGCCCTCCTGTGGAAGGAGGCGCTGATCAACCCGGCGGGCAGCACATACCTGTACTCGGACCTCAACCTCATCACGCTCCAGCTCGTCGTCGAGAAGCTCACCGGCAAGCGCCTGGACGTGCTACTGCCCGAGCGGATCACGGGGCCGCTCGGCATGACCCGCACCCGCTACAACCCGCCCGCCTCCTGGAAGCCCAAGGTGGCGGCGACCGAGGACGCCCGCGCGCCGTGGTCTGGCCTGGACCGGGGCCTGGTGTGGGGCGAGGTGCACGACGAGAACGCGTACGCTTTCGGCGGTGTGGCGGGTCACGCGGGCGTCTTCTCCTGCGCCTGGGACATGGCGGTGCTCGGCCGGGCGCTGCTCAACGGCGGGGTCTACGGCAAGGCCAGGATCCTGTCCCAGAAGTCCGTGGACCTGATGTTCACCAACTTCAACACGGACTTCCCGGGCGACGAGCACGGCCTCGCCTTCGAGCTCTACCAGCACTGGTACATGGGCGCGATGGCGACGCCGCACACGGCGGGCCACACCGGGTTCACGGGCACCTCGCTCGTGCTCGACCCGACGACCGACTCGTTCCTCATCGTGCTGGGCAACTCCGTGCACCCCGTGCGCAGTTGGCGATCCGGTTCCGCTCCCCGGGTCGCCGCGGGCAACAACATGGCGCGCGCGGTCGCGGTGCACCCCAAGCACGGCCGAACCGCCTGGTTCTCCGGCATGGCGAGCGCCACGTCGGCGACGCTGACGCTGCCCGATCTGCGTCTCTCCTCGGACAAGGCGCGCCTCGCCTGCGAGTTGTGGTGGGACACGGAGCCGCACTCCGACTTCCTGTTCCTGGAGACGTCGACGGACGGCGGCAGTACCTGGAAGCCGCTGCCGTTCACCACGGACCGCTCCGACGCGCACCCGTCCGGTGCGGTCGACGGCTACGCCGACCGCACCTGGCACCGCCTCACCGCCGACCTCGGCCCCTTCGCCACGGCGTCGCTCCGCCTGCGCTGGCGCTACGCGACGGACCAGCTGTACGTCGGCCGGGGCGCGTACGTCGACGGCATCCGCGTTCTCGACGGGGACGAGGTGGCGTTCGACGAGGCGCGCCCGGCGGACGCGTCCCGCATCGAGGCGAATGGGTGGACGGCCTCACGGGACTGAGGTCTACGCGCGTGCGGGTGGGGTCAGTTGTCTACGCGCACGCGCCTGCGGTCAGCGGCCGAGCACCGCCATCGCGGCGTTGTGCCCCGGAATCCCGCTGACCCCGCCGCCGCGCACGGCGCCCGCGCCGCACAGCAGCACATTGGCGTGCGCCGTCTCCACGCCCCACCGTCCGGTGGTACCGGAGGCGTACGGGAACGAGAGCTCCCGGTGGAAGATGTTGCCGCCGGGAAGCCGCAGGTCCCGCTCCAGGTCGAGCGGGGTCTTCGCCTCGATGCAGGGGCGGCCCTCGCCGTCGAGCGCGAGACAGTCCTCGATCGGTTCGTCGAGGTGGGCGTCGAGCTGGGCGAGCGTGGCCTTCAGGAGGTCCGCGCGGGCCGTGTCGTTGTCGGCGGCGAAGAGCCGGGCCGGGGTGTGCAGTCCGAACAGGGTGAGCGTCTGGTAGCCGCGTGCGACCAGGTCCGGGGCGAGGATCGTCGGGTCGGTCAGCGAGTGGCAGTAGATCTCGGAGGGCGGCGCGCTCGGCAGGGCGCCGGCGGCGGCCTCGGCGTGCGCGGTCGCCAACTGCCGGTACCCCTCCGCGACATGGAAGGTTCCGGCGAACGCCTCGCGCGGGTCGACGGAGGTGTCCTTCAGCCGCGGCAGCCGCTTCAGCAGCATGTTGACCTTGAGCTGGGCGCCCTCCGCCGGAGCGGGTGGGGCGTCGCCGATGAGCCGGGCGAGGTCCTGCGGTGAGGCGTTGACGAGGACGTGGCGGGCGGCGACGGTGCCCTCGGATTCAGCTGTCCTGTACGTGACCTCGGCCTCGGTGCCGTCCGTCTCGATCCGGGTCACCTCGTGCCCGGTGACCAGGTCGGCGCCGGCCGAGCGGGCCGCCGCTGCGAGCGCGTCCGTGAGGGCGCCCATGCCGCCGACGGGGACGTTCCAGTCGCCCGTGCCGTTGCCGATCACGTGGTACAGGAAGCAGCGGTTCTGGGCGAGGGACGCGTCGTGGGCGTCGGCGAAGGTGCCGATCAGGGCGTCGGTGAGGACGACGCCGCGCACCAGGTCGTCGGTGAAGTACTCCTCGATGCCGACGCCGATGGGATCCTCGAACAGCAGCCGCCAGGCCTGCTCGTCACCGACCCGCTCGCGCAGCGCGTCCCGTGAAGGGAGGGGCTCGGTGAGCGTCGGGAAGACTCGTTCCGCGATGCGCCCGGTCGTCTCGTAGAAGCGGGCCCACGCCTCGTACTCCCGCTCACCGCCGGTGAGTTCGCGGAACGCGGCACGCGTGCGCTCCTCCCCGCCGCCGACGAGCAGTCCCGTCGGCCGGCCGCCGCGGACGGTCGGGGTGTACGAGGAGACGTCGCGGTTCGCCGTCGCGAAGCGCAGTCCCAGGTCCGCCACGATCTTCTCGGGCAGCAGGCTGACGAGGTACGAGTAGCGCGAGAGGCGGGCGTCGACGCCGGGGAACGGGCGGGTGGAGACCGCCGCCCCGCCGGTGTTGCCGAGGCGTTCGACGACGGCGACGGACTGTCCTGTGCGGGCCAGGTAGGCGGCGGCCACCAGGCCGTTGTGGCCGCCACCGACGATGACCGTGTCGTAGCGTTCGCGGAGATCATGTGCGGGCATGGCCCTTGGTAACACGCGCCGCGCGCGATGGACCAGAGGTCGGGACCGTGGTCACGCTCCGGGCGCGCCCTGTTGGCGCAGCGCCGCCACCCTGCGGTACAGGGCGACCGCGTCCGCCGTGCGGCCGAGCTGCTCCAGGCAGTGGGCCTCGTCGTTGCGGCTGGCGAGGGTGCTCGGGTGGGCCTCGCCGAGGACGCGCTCGCGGGCGGTGGAGACGGCGCGGTACTCGCCGAGGGCGTCCCGCCAGCGGCCGAGCCAGCCGAGGCCGACGGCCACCTCGCGGCGGCTGACGAGCGTGTCCGGATGGTCGGCGCCGAGCACGCGCCCGCGGATCGCGCACACGTCGCGGGCCTCCGCGAGGGCCTCCTCCCAGCGGGCCAGCCGCCCGAGGTTCACGCCGAGCCCGTGCCGGGCGCGCAGCGTCTCGGGGTGGTCGGGACCGCTGACCCGCGTACGGTCGTCGATCAGGTCGCGGTAGAGGGTGAGGGCCTCGGCGCTGCGGCCGAGCCGGCCGAGGCTGATACCCACTTCGTAGCGCGCGGCGAGGGTGTCGGGGTGGTCGTTGCCGAGGGCGCGCGCCCTGACCCGAGCGACGTCCTGATACGTCCGCAGGGCCTCGCTCCACCGGCCCAACTGCCCCAGCGCGTAGCCGGCCTCGCAACGCGTGACGAGCGTGTCGGGATGGTCGGCGCCGAGCACGCGGGCGCGGGCGTCGGCGACCTCTTCCGCCATCCGGTACGAGTCCTCAAGGCGTCCGAGCCTGCTGAGGTTGAAGGCGAGGTTGTGGCGGCAGCGCAGGGTGTCCGGGTGCTCGGGCCCCATGGCCCGCTCGCGGGCGGCGAGTACGGCGCTGTACACCTGGTGCGCCTCGAAGTGCCGCCCCAGCTTCCCCAGTACGTACGCGACTTCCTGGCGCGCCCCGAGCGTGTCGGGGTGCTCGGGGCCGAGGATCCGCTCGCGCCCCTCGACGACGCCGCGGTACTCGCGCAGCGCGTCGGCTGCCCGCCCGGTGCGGCTGAGGGTGAAGGCGACCTCGTAGCGGCTGGCGAGGGTGTCGGGGTGGTCGGGGCCGAGGGCGTGCTCCCGCTCGGCCGCGACGGAGCGGTGCACCTCGCCCGCCTCGGTCCAGCGTTCGAGTCGGCCGAGGCTGAGCCCCGCGTTGTGCCGGGAGGCGAGGGTGGCGAGTAGCTCCGGGGCGGGGGTGGGGCGCCTGGCCACTACCGGAGCGGCCGGTGTGCGGTCGGTGTCGCGCGGGACCCACTCACCGGAGAGGCCTGCCGCGGTGTCCGGGGGTGTGACGCGCGGGCCGGGGCCGCCGGTGGCCTTGTGGCCTGTGGTCATGCCGCGGGTCCAGGAGGGCAGCCGGGGTTCGCGGGGCGCGGGTTGCCGCGGGACTTCCGGTTGTTCGCGCACAGGCGTGTGCGTACCCGGCTCGATCCGTGTCGCGCGCACCGTCGGCACGTACGTCCCGGGTCCGGGCCGTGCGCCTTCCGTGATCCGCCGCGCGAGCTCCCGCGCGTCGCGCGGCCGTTCCTCGGGGGTCTTGGCGAGCAGGTCCAGGATGATCCGGTCGAGATAGCCGGGCAGTTCGGGCCGGCGCCCGCGCGGCGCCTCGGGCTCGGTGTCGCGGTGTCCGACGAGCACGGACCACGCGTCTTCCAGGTCGAACGGCGGGGCGCCCGTGGCGACTTCGTAGAGCACACACCCCAGCGAGTACAGATCGCTCCGCTCGTCGACCGGGTCGCCGCCGATCTGCTCGGGCGACATGTAGTGCGGGGTGCCCATGGCGATGCCGGTGCCGGTGAGGCGTGCGGTGAACCCGATGTCGTGGCCGAGGCGGGCGATGCCGAAATCGCAGATCTTGGCGGTGCCGTCGCCGAGCCGCATGATGTTCGCGGGCTTCAGGTCCCGGTGCACGACGCCCTGTTCATGTGTGTAGGCGAGCGCGGAGGCCACCTGTTCGGCCATGTCGACGATGTCGTCCACGGGCAGCGGGTGGTGCCGGTTGGCGTCGAGGAGCTGGCTGAGGTTCTTCCCGTCGAGCAGCTCCATGACGAGATAGAGGATGCCCTCGTACTCGCCGAAGTCGTGCACGACCGTGATGCCCCGGTGCTGGAGCGCGGCGGCGACCCGCGCCTCCCTGCGGAAGCGCTCCCGCAGGATGCGGGTGAAGGACTGGTCGCGCTCGGGCCCGAGCGGCTTGAGGCACTTCACGGCGACATGCCGGCCGAGTGACTCGTCGCGCGCCCGCCAGACCTCGCCCATGCCGCCGCGGCCGATCAGGTCGAGCAGCTGATACCGCCCGTGGATCAGCCTGCCGCCCCGCGTCTCCCCCGTCTCCCCCACCCCTGGCATCTCCCGCCGTCGCCCCCGTCGCGTCGCTACGCCCTCCCCGGCCCGTCCAGTATGGCTTCCCCTCTGTCGACTTTGTACGGGGCGGGGCGGGCGTCGGCACCAAGTCTCCCCATGGCCCGCAGGATGTGCTTGGGCGGAAGTTGCCAGCGCACACGGGCGGGAATCAGGCGCAGCGCGGTGCCCGTGGCGCGCAGCCGGCGCGTGACGGCGACCGGTTCGGGGGCCCGTCTGCCGTACAGCTCATGGGCGTACGGCGGCAGTGCGGCGTACGCAAGGTTGGCCACGCGCCGCCAGAGGGCTTCGCGCGCGGGAACCAGCAACAGGTGGGTGGGGGGCCGCTGCAGAAAGTCGTCGACGTCTCGCGCCTCGGGCCCGGCGGCCAGCTGCGACCGTACGGACTCGAAGTACGCGGCCAACTCCGCCTGGCTTCCCGGCACCTTCTCCGGGTCGAGGCCGACGAGCCGGGCGCTGGTGCGGTGCTCGGCGACGTACCGGTCGGCCTGCGCCCCGGTGAGCCGGAACCCGGAGCGGCGCGCAACGTGCAGATAGGAGTCGATCTCGGCGCAGTGCACCCACAGCAGCAACTCCGGTTCGTCGACGCCGTACCGCTCCCCCGTGTCCGGGTCGGTCGCCCCCAGGTGGCTGTGGATCCGCCGCACACGCGCGCCCGCCTCCTCGGCGGCCTCGCTCGTCCCGTACGTCGTGGTGCCGACGAAGCCCGCGGTCCGCATCAACCGGCCCCACGCGTCGCGCTGGAAGTCCGAGTTCTGCATGACGCCGCGCACGGCGCGCGGGTGCAGCGCCTGGAAGTACAGGGCGCGTACGCCCGCGATCCACATCATGGGGTCGGCGTGCATCTGCCAGGTCACCGAGTCGGGGCCGAAGAGCCCGGGGTCCTTGTCGCGCATACAGCACCTCCTGCCCGCAGGCTACGCACAGCCCGGCGGCCGTGGGTTCGTGGACCGGGAACCCACACCAGTGCCCGTCAGGTTCCGGTGGCGTACGCGGCGGCGGGGGCCTGTACGAGAGGGAGGAGCACGTCCAGTGCGGCCTGGCAGGCGGCCACGATGCGGGCGTTCTCGTCGGTGTCGCGTACCGCGATGCGTACCGTGCGGCCTTCGTACGCCGACGACAGCGGTGACAGGTCGCGGAGGTACACGTCGTGGCGGCGGCATTCGGCGACGAGGCGCGCGGCGCTCGGGCCGCCGTGCGGCAGCGTCAGGTTGAGGAAGTTGGCCACGCCTTCCTCGACGGTCACCCCCTCCCCCAGTTCGGCGAGTTCGGTGGCGAGGCGGGAGCGCAGGGCGTGGGTGCGCAGCCAGTGGTCGGTGTAGTACGCGGGTTCGCGCAGGGCGGCGACGGCGGCCAGCTGGCCCGGGAGGCCGATCGCCCAGGGCGGGGTCCAGCGGCGCAGCTGTGCCGCGGTGTCCGGGGTGGCGACGAGGTGGGCGGCGCGGGCCCCGGAGAGCGCGTACAGCTTGGACAGGGAGCCGCAGACGACGACGCGGGGGTCCGTCGCGGCGAGCGGGGCGAGGGATTCGCCGGGGTCCACGTATCCGATGTAGGCCTCGTCGATCCACCAGCGGGTGCGGTGGGGTGTGGCGTCGATGGCCCGGCGCAGGTCGGCGGCCGGGAGGTGGGCGCCGGTCGGGTTGTTCGGGTTGACCACGACCACGAGGTCGTGGCGCCCGGAGCGGACGGTCTCGGCGAGCCGGTCGGTGTCGATGCGCCAGCCGTCCTCGCGGCGCAGCCGGAACCGGTCCGCGCGGCAGCCGATGACCTCTTCGACGACGTGGGCGTACTCGCCGTAGCCGGGGTCCATGAGCAGCACGCGGCTGCGCGGGGTCAGCCACTGGCCGAACGCCCGGAAGATCAGGTCGGAGGAGCCCGCGCCGACGGCGAGTGTCTCAAGGGGCAGGCCTCTGGATTCGGCGAGCTGGGCGAGGAGCCCTTCGGCTGCTGCCGGTGGTGAGGTCCGGCTCAGCCAGCCCGGGTCCTCGGTGAGCGCCGCGCGCACGCCGGGGGCGGGCGGGAACCAGGCGTCCAACACGTCGGCGGGCACGATGTGTTGGCGCCGGTGCAGGGTGCGGAAGTCGGTGCCGATGGCGGTGAAGGAGTCGCCGCCGTGCTCACAGCCCTCGGCTCGCGGCGCGAACGGCACGTCGAGGTGCCAGTCCACGGTGGCCCGCAGGCGGTCGAGCAGCCGGTGGTGCCGGGTGGCGGCCGCGCGGACCAGCTCGCGCACCTCACCGCTCAGCACCTCGAAGGCGACGGCTCCGCTGTGGACGGTGCGGCCGGCGGGGCGCAGCCCCGCGGCGCGGTACATGTCCAGCAGATCGCTGCGGCCCATGGCCACGATCCGGCGTCCGCCGCGCTCGGTGATCCAGCGCAGCGCCGCGTACATCAGCAGGAGTGCGGCCGCGGTGGACCTCCAGCGCGGTTCGACGGTGAGGATACGGACCTCGAACGCGTCGGGGTCGTCGAGCAGCGGCAATTCGGCGCGCGTGAGGTACTTGTCGAGGCCGAAGCGTCCTGCCCACGGCGGGGTGAGGCTGACGAAGCCGATGCGGTCGTCACCGCACGCGGCGACGAGGTACACGTTGTCGCCGTCGAGCCCGTCGCGCAGCCGTCCCTCCGTGTTGGGCGCGTGCTGGCCCAACTCCTGTGCGTACACCCGGTGTCGGAGCTCGTGGATCCACTCCAGGTCCTCGGGCGTGGCGGTACGCAGTTGCAGGTGACGGCTCATGGCTCCCTCGTTCCGCGGGCCGTGGGGGGCGGGTCCCATCCTGGGCGGACGCGGCACGGCGGCGGCAGGGCTGCCGTACGCAGGGTGCCTGAGTACGGATACTCAGGCGGCAGGGAACCCGATCACCGGGTGGCTCGTCCTGATCGGCAAGGGGTCGACGGGCGAGCGGGCAGGGCGGGATGAGCGAGCGGACGGACCGGACCGATCGGCCGGGGGCGGCGACGAAACCGGCCCCCGGTGAGACCTGGCGGCGCGGCCGGGTCCTCGCGACGCTCGCCGTCCTGACCGCGCTCGTTCTCGTCTTCCACCGGCAGGTCCCGAACACGCCGGGGCGCCTGGGGAGCCTGGTGGAGTCGTTCCTGCCGTGGTTCGGGGTGCCCCTGGTCGTCCTCATCGGCCTGGGGCTGCTGCGCCGAGCACCGCTCGCGCTGCTGGTTCTGCTGCTGCCGACAGCCATCTGGGCCCATCAGTGCGGTGTGCTGCTGCCCGACCCCTCGCCGGGCGAGCACGACCTCGTCGTGGTGCAGCACAACGTCAGTGACGAGAACACCGACCCGCGGGGCACGGCGCGCGATCTGTCCGGGCAGGACCCTGACCTCATCGCCCTGGAGGAGCTGCTGCCGAAGGCACGCGCGGTGTACGAGCGAGGGCTGGCCGCGAGCCACCCCCACCACGCGGTGATCGGCACGGTCGGGCTCTGGTCGAAGCACCCGCTCACCGACGTGCGGGCGGCGGACATCAAGCCCGCCGGGATCACCGAGCCGTGGAACCGCGGTCTGCGCGCGGTCGTTCACGCCCCGCAACGCGACATCGCCGTGTACGTCGCCCACCTGCCGTCGATACGGATCGGCGCGGGCGGCCTCAACTCGCGGTGGCGGGACGAGAGCGCCCGCAGGCTCGGCGCGGCGGTCGCCGCCGAGAAGACGGAGACCGTGCTCGTCCTCGGCGACTTCAACGGCACGGTCGACGACCGCGGCCTCGCCCCGCTGACCTCACAACTGGACGTGCCGGACCGCGGGTTCGCCTTCAGCTACCCCGTCGCGTTCCCCGTGGCCCGGATCGACCAGATCATGGCCCGCTCGGCGACCGTCGGCCGCATCCGCACCCTGCCGGACACCGGCAGCGACCACCTTCCCGTACTCGCCAGGATCGTCCTGGACCCGCTCAGCGCCGCACCCGCGGCATCCCCAGGCCGATCCACGAGATGATCTCCCGCTGGATCTCGTTGTTGCCGCCGCCGAAGGTGAAGATGACGGCGGAGCGGTAGCCGCGCTCCAGCTCGCCGTGGAGCACCGTTCCGGCGCTGCCCTCCTTCAACGCGCCCGCCGCGCCCACCACTTCCATCAGCCATGCGTACGCGTCCCGGCGGGCCTCGGAGCCGTAGACCTTCACAGCGGAGGCGTCCTGCGGGAGGAGGGTGCCCTGCTGGACAGCGTTCACCATCTGCCAGTTGAGGAGCTTCATCGCGTCGAGCCTGGTGTGGGTCTGGGCAAGGCGCTTCCTGACCCAGCCGAGGTCGATGACGCGGCGGCCGTCGGAGAGTTTCGTGTCCATGGCCCAGCGCTGCACGTCGTGCAGGGCACGGATCGCCATGGTGCCGTGGGCGGCCAGTGTGACCCGTTCGTGGTTGAGCTGGTTGGTGATCAGGCGCCAGCCCTTGTTCTCGTCGCCGACGCGGCGGGAGACGGGGACGCGGATGTCCTCGTAGTAGCTGGCCGTGGTGTCGTGCGAGGCGAGGGTGTTGATGACGGTGCAGGAGTACCCGGGATCCGTCGTCGGGACGAGGAGCATGGTGATGCCCTTGTGCGGGGGCGCGTCCGGGTCGGTGCGGACGGCGAGCCAGACCCAGTCGGCGGTGTCCCCGTTGGTCGTCCAGATCTTCTGGCCGTTGACGACGTAGTCATCGCCGTCCCTGACCGCACGGGTCTTGAGTGCCGCGAGGTCCGTGCCCGCGTCGGGCTCGCTGTAGCCGATCGCGAAGTCGAGCTCGCCGGAGAGGATCTTCGGGAGGAAGAACTCCTTCTGCTCGTCGGTGCCGAACTGCATGATCGTCGGACCGACGGTGTTCAGCGCCATCAGCGGCAGCGGCACGCCCGCCTGGGCCGCCTCGTCGAAGAAGATGAACTGTTCCATCGGGGAGAGGCCACGGCCGCCGTACTCCTTCGGCCAGCCCACGCCGAGCCACCCGTCGCTGCCGAGCCGGCGCACCGTCTCCCGGTAGAACCGCTTCTGGGCGGCCGGGTCCTCGTAGCGCGCGTACGCGTTCTCGGGTACGAGCTCGGCGAAGTAGGCGCGCAGCTCGGTGCGCAACTGCTGCTGCTCAGGCGTGTATTCGAGGTGCACGGCCCCTCCTGGCGGTCGACTGCGTGGTCTCCGGGAGCCGGCTTGCGCCAGCCTGACGGCGCACACAGTAGAACGCGTTCCAGAAATAGGGAATGCCGTGGACCGCAGGAACTGATGATGCGTCAGCCCGTCGGGCCCGAAGCCGACCGGCCCCTAAGTCGACCGGCCCCGACGTCAGCCGAGGGTCGCGAGGAAGTCCGTGCAGGCACGCGCGCAGGCCCGGCACTGTTCGGCGCAGTCGGCCGCTTCGCGCGTACGGTCGCAGGCGTGCGCGCACTCCAGGGTGACGGCCCGGCACCATTCGACCTGGAGCCGGATCCCGTACTCGTCCTGGTGGGCCTCCTCCGACAGCAGCCGGCAGGTCGCGTCGCACACCTCGACGCTGAGCAGCAGCGCGCGCCGCAGGCCGTGCGGCGCCTCGGCCTGCGGCGGGGCTTCGTTCGGGACCGGGCGCACGGGCCCGTGCATCTGCGGGGCGACGGGGCCCAGGTCGGTGGAGCTCACCAGCAGGGCGCAGGCGCGGGCGCACTCCGTGCACGACTGCGCGCAGGCGAAGCGGTCCTCGAGGAAGCGGACGAGGTCGTCCTTGGGCGGTTCGGTCATCAGGGCACGGTCGGCACCCGTGCGGTCCTCGGCGTATGGGGACGGATACTTCGCCAGGGAGGTCACCGGCCCAGCTCCTTTCAGGGAACGTACGGCTTCGGTGCGAGTAGCCGGATCGGCGGGCGGCAAACCGCATGGCCGGTTACGTCACCCGGTATTCCTCCGCCTCCTCGGTTCTCAGGGTCAGGCCGTTGCCCGGGCCGTTCCGGCCGGGGCGCACCGTTCCGCCCGAGGGGTCAAGGACGCCCGCGAAGAACATCGACTCGATCCGGACGTGGTCGTGGAACCACTCGACGTGGCGGAGGTTCGGGACCGACGCCGCCACGTCCGCGTGGGCGTGCGGGGCGCAGTGGGCCGAGATCTCCAGGCCGTGGGCGTGCGCGAGGGAGGCGGCGCGGAGGAATTCGGTGATGCCCCCGCAGCGGGTCACGTCGACCTGGAGGCAGTCGACGGCGCCCGCGGCGATCATGCGGGCGAAGTACGGGAGGTCGTAGCCGTACTCGCCGGCGGTGACATCGCAGACGAGGGCGTCGCGGACGAGTCGGAGGCCGGTGAGGTCGTCGGAGGAGACGGGTTCCTCGAACCAGCCGACCCCCTGGGCGACGAGCGCCTCCCCCACCCGGATCGCCTGCTTGCGGTTGTAGCCGCCGTTGGCGTCGACGTACAACTCGGCGTCCGTGCCGATGACTTGGCGGGCAGTGCGGACCCTTTGGAGGTCGCGGGGCACGGACCGGCCGCAGGCCTCGCCGATCTTTATCTTGACCTGGGGGATGTGCTGGCCGTGCACCCAGCCACTGAGCTGCGCGGCCAGGTGGCTGTCGTGGTACGTGGTGAAGCCGCCGCTGCCGTAGACGGGGACGGTGTCCCGCGCCGCGCCGAGGAGGCGGACGAGCGGGAGGTCCATGAGGCGGGCCTTGAGGTCCCACAGGGCGAGGTCGACGGCGGAGATCGCGCAGGACGCGATGCCGGGCCTGCCCGCGTTGCGGACGCCCTGGCACTGCGCCGTGTGGGCGGCGGGGATGTCGAAGGCGTCGCGGCCCTCGACGAGCGGGGCGAGTTGGTGGCGGACGACGTCGGCGGCGGCCGGGGGTGCGTAGGTCCAGCCGATGCCGGTGAGTCCGCAGGCCCGGGCCTCGACGAAGACGATCGTCGTGCTGTCCCAGGCGAGGGTGGCGTCGGCTTCGGGGGCGTCGGTGGGCACCGTGTAGGCGCTGGCGTCGAGGCGTTCGACGGGAAGGCAGGTGCTCGAGGACTTCGGGGTGTCGGTCATCATGGTCGTCTGCCGTGCCTCACCGTGCCGAGCCGCTGCTCGCACCGCTGGGTGCGCCGTTCTTGAGCTGCGGCAACACCGTCGTCCGGTAGAAGTCGAAGAACTCCTGCTGGTCCGGGCCGATCTGGTTGACGTAGACACGGTCGAAGCCGGCCCGCGCGAAGGCGTCGAGGGCGCTCACGTGCTCGCCGGCGTCGGGGCCGCAGGGCATCGCGCCGTCGACCATCTGCTCGGTGACCAGGGTCTCGGCCTGCTCGAAGTGGCGGGATGTGGGCAGCACCTGGCCGAGCTCCCCGGGCAGCAGCTGGCTGGCCCACAGCCCGTGCGCCCGGCGCACGGCCGCCGCCCGATCGGGTCCGTAGCAGACCTTGAGGCCGCCCGCGACGGGCTTCGCGCCGCCTCCGCCCTTACGGAACTGGGTGACCAGCTCCTCGTCGGGGCTCATCGTGATGTAGCCGTCGCCGACGCGGGCGGCGAGCGCGGTGGCCTGGGGCCCGAACCCGGAGATGTCGATGGGCACGGGGCCTTCGGGCCGTGTGTGGATGCGGGCGTTCTCCACCGTGTAGTGCTCGCCGCGATGGGTGACCTCGCCGCCGTCGAGGAGCTTGCGGATGACCCCGATGGCCTCTTCGAGCATCTCCATGCGCACGTGCGCGGAGGGCCAGGGGCCGCCGAGGATGTGTTCGTTGAGCGCCTCGCCGGTGCCGACACCGAAGCGGAAGCGGCCCTTCAGCTGCACCGCGCTGGTGGCGACGGCCTGGGCGAGGACGGCGGGGTGGATACGGACCGTGGGGCAGGTGACCGCGGTCTCGACGGGCAGCGACACCGCCTCGGCGAGCGCGCCGATCACGTTCCAGACGAAGGGGCTCTGGCCCTGGGCGTCGTTCCACGGGTGGTAGTGGTCGGAGATCCACAGGCAGTCGAAGCCCGCCTGTTCCGCCATCCGGGCCTGCTCGACAAGCTCGTGCGGCCCGAATTCCTCCGACGCCAGAAAGTAGCCGTACTCGGGCATGCCGTCCTCCCGGGAGTGTGGGTTGTGCCAGGCCTTCCGGGTATCCCCGGCCCACTCCAGGAAACCCGCCGTGCCACGACACAAGTGCCGTCCAGGCCGGTATTCCGCGGATCATTCCCGCCGGCCTGGACGGCACTTCAAAGGTTTCGTGCCGGGGTTTATCGGTACCTGGTTCGGTTACTCACCACCGGTACCATCGCGACCTCGATCCACTCGTCGTGGTACTGCGCATCACGAATCCGAGCAGCCACACGACCAGCACGGCAATAGCCACCCACCACAACAGTTTCACGGCGAATCCCGCGCCGAAAAGAAGCAGCGCGAGCAACAGGACCAGCAGAACAGGAATCACGGTGAATACCTCCTTGAGGCGCCGAGTTCCCGAGAATTCCCTCCGTACTCCACTCACCCCTCTGCGAGTTGACGTGACCGCGAAGAATTCCGAGGAAACCGACCGAAGGACCAGGACCACCGTCCTGGTGGCGCTCGCCGCCAATCTGCTGATCGCCGTGGCCAAGGCCGTCGGCGGTCTCATCGCCGCGTCGCCCGCGCTGCTCTCGGAGGCGGCGCACTCGGTGGCCGACAGCCTCAACGAGGTGTTCCTGCTGGCGGCGCTGCGCCGCAGCCGTCGGCCCGCGGACCGCAGGCATCCGTTCGGGTACGGCAAGGAGCGGTTCTTCTGGTCGCTGCTCGCCGCCGTCGGCATCTTCGTGATGGGCGGCTGCTTCTCGTTCTTCCAGGCGTTCGAGGCGCTGACGTCGGGCGGCCAGGAGGAGTCCCGCAGCGGGTACGTCGCCGGGCTCGTGGTCCTCGGGGTGGCGCTGCTCGCTGAGGGCAGCTCGCTGGCCCGCGCCGTGCACCAGGTGCGCGTGCAGCCGGGCGAGGGCATCGGCTCGGACCCGGCGCTGCGTACGGTCCTCGCCGAGGACGGCACGGCGGTGATCGGCGTGCTCCTCGCGGCGGGCGGGATGGTGCTGCACATGGTGACGGGGCGGGTCGAGTGGGAGGGGGCCGCCTCGTTCTGCATCGGCGTGCTGCTCGTGTACGTGGCGTACCGGCTCGGCAGGAGCGCCCGCGACCAGTTGATCGGCGAGGCCGGCGACCCCGAACTGCACCGCGGCATCCGTGAACTCCTCGCCGCACAGCCCGAGATCGACAATGTGGCGGCGCTCCACACGATGCAGCTGGGAACGGACTCGACGCTGGTCGCGGCCCGGATCGACCTCGCGCCCGGCATCGAGAGCGAACGCCTGGAATTGGTCCTCGAACGCATCAAGCGGGCGGTGCGGGAGCGCTGGCCCGAGGCGGACCAGGTGTTCCTGGACGTGGTGAACGCGCCGAAGCCGGTCCATGAACGCTGATCCCGGCCGGGTCGCATCACCCGGAGCAGATCGGCGGTCGGGTCAGATCACACGGAACAGGTCGGCGGCCGCGTGCACGTCGGTGAAGTCCTCCACCGAGCGCAGGTTGTCGCACAGCGCGTCCAGGACGGAGTCGCTCTCGGCGGCGGGCGGCGCGCCGACGGCCACGCCGAAGACGCGGAAGCCCAGGCGGTGCTTGGCCGCGTTCCAGCCGCGCATCCACTCCTCCGTGACGCCGCAGTCGTCATCGGTGAGGAGCACGATGTCGCCGCGGGCGCGGGCGGCGTCGTCGAACTCCCGCTCAAGGAGGTCGCGGGCGGCGCCGAGCGGCGCCTGATAGCTGGTGCCGCCGCCGAGGAAGGTCTCCGCGAACTCCAGGGTCGCGTCGAGTGCCGCGGGCCGGTCGGCGGGGAAGCGGAAGACGCGGACCTTGTCGGCGGCGGAGAACAGGATGCCGACGAAGTCGCGCCCGGCGGCGCGGGCCTGATCGAGCAGCGCGAGCGCGCACGCCTTCGCCCACACCTCACGGGTGACTCCGCCGGGCCCCGCCTCGTACATGGAGTGCGAGGTGTCGACGCATGCGATGACGGCGCCGCGTCCCGTGGGCTGCTCGCCCCGGCTGTCGTAGAGCATCAGCTCTCCGGCGGCGTACCGGGCGGCGAACACCGCGCGCAGGGCGGGCACGCCGAGTCCGGCGAGTTCGGAGGGGACGAGGCGGGACAGGTCGTCGCCGAGGGTGACGCCGACGAGTTCCCCGGTGGCGTTCTCCACCTTGCGGGCGCGTTCGCCAGCGGCCATCTCCCGGAAGCGGCCGATGAGTTCGGCCCATTCGGCGAGCCGCCCACTGCGCAACCGCTCTGCGAGCCGGGCACGCTCCTCGAACGACATCCGCTCCAACTCACCCGAGCCGACGCCCCAGGCCCGCGTCAGGGCGGCATCCTGCCGTACGGCGCGGGAGGCTTTCGCGGCGGCGCTACGGGCGGCGGCGCGGATGCCGGGGGTGCCCGGGGCGCCTGGGGCGCCTGGGGCGCCTGGAGTGCCGGCGGTCGCCGCGGCGGCACCCTTACCGTCCCGCCGCACCGTCTCACCCGTTCGATCCTGCGCCTCCCGCTCCAGCAGCCCCCGCAGTGCGGACCCCTGAGCCAGCAGAGCCATGGCGGCAGCGTACGGGTCGCCCACGGTGTCCCGGCGAACCTCCGCGAACTCCGGTGACTCCACGAGCGCGCTCACGAACTCGTGGTTGAGCAGCCGCGAGCGCGCCATCTCGGGACGCTCGCGCACCTGCACCCGCGACGTGTACGCGGCCAGGAAGACGTCCGCGAGCAGATCCTCCGCACACTCGTGGCCGGCGGCGAGTTCCGACGCCAACTCCCTTACTCCGGCGGCCTGTTCGTACGTGTCGCGCCACGTCAGCCGGTCGAACCGGTCCGCCGCGACCACCGCGCGGGCGGTTCCGGGCGCGTTCAGGGCCCCTCCCGCACCATGTTGGCGTCCACGCCGAGGGCCTCGGTGAGGATGCGGGCGCGGACGGCGCGCTGACGTCCTGTGACCCGGTCGATGGCGGCGGTGGAGCGGCCCTCACCCGCCGCCTCCTCGCGGAGCTTGTCCAGCCGCTGCCCGGCCGTGGCGAGTTGGTGGTGGGCCTTCTTGATGACCCAGTCGCTCAGCGCCTCGCGGGACTGCCCGGCCATGGAGTCGAGCTGGGTCTCCAGCTCCTCGATGGTGTCGGCCAGGTCGAGCGCTTCCTTGGCGTTCGGGTTGACCAGGTGCAGCACCTCGCGCTCGACGGTCGGGCGCTGGGCCGGCGAGTCCCACAGGACGTGGGTGAGCACCGACAGATCGGTGTCGGCGACCTCGGTCCTGCCGTCGAGGTACGCGGAGGCCTGGAGCAGTCCGACCGCCTGGCGCCAGCGCCGGTCGGAGGCGACGAGTTCCTTGCGGCGCAGCGCGGCCCGCAGTGTGCACACCGCGTCGACGATGGTGTCGGGTACGTCCACGGCGGGAACGGTCTCGGTCACCGCCCTTTGCAGGTCGGCCAGTTGGACCGTGGTCCGGGCCACGGCCCCGGCCCGGCCGCCGACGGCCGAGCGGACGAGGGCGGCGAAGTTCGAGGGGTCCTCCAGGTAGCCGACCTCGATCCGTACGAGGAGCCGGTCGTAGATCGCGGCGGAGTCCTCGCCCTCGGGCAGCTCGTTGCTGGCCGTGATGGCGCCGATCAGCGGGCAGTGGATCGGGGCGCCGCCGTTCTCGGGGTGGTAGATCCGCTCGTTGAGGTAGCCCAGTGTCTCGTTGAGGGCGGCGGTGGAGCACTTGAAGATCTCGTCGATGAACGCGATGTGCGCGGTCGTGGCCCGACCGTCGTAGACCTGCCGGTACTCACCACGGGCCAGCGCGGCGACGTCGATGGGCCCGAACATCCGGGTGGGCGCGGTGAACTTGGACAGCAGGATCTCCCAGTACGCCGCCCCCTCGACGCGGCCGGTGAGCTCGCGGGCCAGCTCGGACTTCGCGGTGCCGGGCGGCCCGAGCACGAGGGAGTGCCGGCCCGCGAGCAGGGCCGTCACCAGCGTGCGTATGACGTCGGCGCGTTCGTAGAAACGCTCCGCCAACTCGTCACAGATGGCACGCAGCCTCTTGGCCGTGTCGTCCCGCTCCCCCAGCGCATCCCGCGCGTCCACTGCCGCTCCCCCTGCCCGCAAGGCCCCACCGATGTCGGATCGGACCCCAAAATACGTCAGTGGCCGCGCTTGCCGACGCCCGGCATGAACTCCTGCACCTTCGCCTTGAAGCCCTGCCTGACCATGTCCGTGCTCTGCGGATCGCCCTCCAGGATCGCCTCCGCCGTGGACTCCATCCGCTCCCACGTCGCGTGCGGGCGTACGGGACGCCGCAGCCCATGGTGGCGAGGGTGCCGGACAGCGAGCCGCGCAGGGTGATGTGTCGGGCGTACCAGTTGGCGGCGGAGTGTGGCGCGGGCGTCGCCGACGAGGTTCACCTCGTACGGGTACCGCATGGCCCGGTGACCGGTCAGGGATCGCGGAAACCCGGTTGGTGCGGCACGCGCGGGGTACTCGGCGCCCCGACGCGCCACGGGGTGCGACGGAGGAGGAGACATGAGCCTGGTGCGGGCGGGAGTGCTGGTCCTGGACTGTGCGGAACCCGAGGAACTGGCCGCGTTCTACCAGTCGTTGCTGGGCGGCGAGATCGAGACACTGCCCGGCAGCAACCGCATCGACGTCGTCGGCGAGCAGGGCATGCGGATGGCCTTCCGCCGCGATCTGAACGCCGCCCCGCCCAGCTGGCCGCGCCCCGACGACTCGCAGCAGGCCCACCTCGACTTCCTGGTGGACCAGGAGGACCTCGACGAGCTGGAGCGCCTCCTCATCGGCCTGGGCGCCCGCCCGCTTGAGACCCGTGGCGCGCGCGGCCCGAACGAGATGCGCCTGTACTCCGACCCGGCCGGGCATCCGTTCGCGACGCACTGCGCCCGGCACCCGGCACCGAAGACCGGGTGAGCCGAAACGCCTTCGAATGTGGCGTCCACAAAACCGTCTACAACCGAACTCGACCGATTCCCACCGGATTTCGGTCGGAGAAGGATCGGATCATGAACACAAAGGAGCGCGCTCCGCACCCCGCTGAGACCAAGCGCGAGGTCAAGGGCAGGATCCGCACCTACAGGGCCGCGCGGCGCGACGGACGCGAGCCCTCCGGTGGCACGAACGACCATGACACGGACTGGAATCTGGTGCGCGGAGAGGACTGAGCGAGCCCTTCCCTCCGGCCGATTCGGGCATATGCTGGCGGTGCCGACGAGGGGAGGCGCTTGGCGATGCCCACCACTGCACGGCCGAGGATCCTCGTCGTCGACGACCGGGACGACACCCTCTTCGCGATGGAGAGCGCGCTGGCCCCGCTCGGCTATCCGATCGACCGGGCCAAGACCGGGGACGACGCACTCAAGGCAGTACTGCGCGGCGGCATCGGCCTGGTCCTGCTCGACGTGCTGATGCCCGACGTCGGCGGCTTCGAGGTCGCGCACTACATGACGCGCCTCGAACAGACGCAGGACATACCGATCATGCTGATCACTGGCGCGGGCCAGGACACCAAGCTCGCCTTCAAGGCCTTCGAGCTCGGCGTCGCCGACTACGTGGTGAAGCCGATCGAGCCGTGGGTGATGCGGACGAAGGTCCGCTATCTGTACGAGACGAGCCTGCGCATGCACGCGCTGCGTGAACGCCTTCGGACGTACGAGAACGGCGGCGACCAAAAGCCCGCGCCACCGGCGCACGCCGTCGCGGGCCACCCGCTGTCCCGCCCCGCCTGACCTGCCGATTCACCGCCGGGTGGCCATGGTCACACCCGTTCAGGGACTTCCGACCCCTCCATGGTTGTAGAGTACAACTGCACCAAGAGTTGTAAAAGCCAACCGAATCGATACGTGGAGGTCCTGCTCATGAGCGGCACGCGCGAACCTGCGCTGCGCCACGTCCTGACGCATCTGCTCACCCCGCTCCTGATGTGCGTCGGCATGGGCCTCGCCTATCTCGGCGCCTTCGCCTCCCCCGAGCCGCACCATCTGCCGATCGCCGTCGTCGGCTCGGGCCCGGAGGCCAAGGTCTTCGCACAGACGGTGAAGGACAAGGCGGGCGACGCGCTCGACGTCCGCACGCTCGCCTCCCGCTCCACTGCGGTCGACCAGCTCGGGACCCGGCACATCGACGGCGCCTACGTACTCGGGGACAAGCCCGAGCTCGTCGTGGCCTCGGCCGGGTCCGACACCACCGTCTCCGCCGTCGAGAAGATCTTCACTCCGGTCGCAGCCCAGCAGGGCGCGCCGCTGAAGGTGACCGACGTGGCCCCGACGGTGGACGACGACCCGACGGGTCAGGGCCTGTTCTTCCTGCTCGTGGCGGTCAGTATCGGCTCGTACGCCTCGGTCGCGGTGATCGGCGGCGCGGGCGGGGTGCTGCGGATGCGCACCCGCGCGGTGCTCGTCGTCGGTGCGTCCGGCGTGGTCAGCCTGATCGGCGCGGCCTTCGCGGGACCCGTCTTCCACCTCGCGCACACCCACCTGTGGGGCCTGTGGGGCATGACGTGGCTCTACTCGGCGGGCGTCCTGCTGGTCGGCGTAGGACTGCACACGTTCCTGAAGAAATGGACGACACTCGGCGTGATGGTGCTGTTCGTGATGCTGAACTTCACCAGTTCCGGCGGGATCTTCCGGCCCGAGCTCCAGAACGGCTTCTTCGCCGGCCTGCACAGCTTCTGGAACGGCGCGGGATACGTCGAAGGCGCCCGCAGCCTCCTGTACTTCGGCCAGTACGGCCTGGCCCGCGACATCTGGACGCTGGTGGCCTGGCTGCTCGCGGGCGCCGCCATGATCACGGTGGCGGGCCTCGCCGAGCGCCGGCGCTCCACCCCGGCCGCCGTCGAGCCGGCCCCCGCGCACAAGCACAAGCGGGAGTCCGTCCGCGACCAGGAACGCAACCAGGAACGCGACCAGGAACAGGAAGAGGAGATGGAGGAGGCCGTGGGCGTCTGACACGCCCACCGCCCTGAGCCACGCGCACCCACCTCGCACACACCGAGGGCCCCGCTGGAGCAGCGGGGCCCTCGGTGTGTGCGAGGTGGGTGCGCTACGCGCGGTCGGCTGCGGTCACATCCCGGCCGGGATGTCCTTCGCCCGCTTGCGCACCGCGAACGACGAGCCGATCTCCACGACGCCGACCACGAGCAGCCAGATGCCGGTGACCAGCGTCAGTACCGCCAGGGTCTCGAACGGCGACACGATCAGGACGACGCCCGCGAGCCCGGTGATGACGCCGAGGAAGACCTGCCAGCCACGGGCGGGCATGGCCGGGTCGGAGGCCGCGGCCACGGTCTGCGTGATGCCGCGGAACAGCCAGCCGATGCCGATCCACAGGGCGAGGAGCAGCGTCGACTCCATCGCGTCGCGGAAGCAGAACAGGCCGAGCAGCACCGACAGGGCGCCGCTGATGAAGCCGATGACACGCATCCCGGCCGTCGCGTGCGTACCGAACGCGGCGACGAGCTGGAAGATGCCGCTCACCAGCAGGTACAAGCCGAACAGGATGCCCGCCACGCGGAGCGAGACACCCGGCCAGACCAGGACGAGCACCCCGAGGATCACCGAGGCGACGCCCATGAGCAGCACGGCCTGCCATGCGGACTGGGCGAGTCTGCCGAGCGGCCCCTGCCCCTGCGGGGTGTCGCCGCCGGGCGTCCGGTGGGGAGTCTGCGGGTCGTACGGTGCTTGGGTCATGCTCGACCTTCGCTACGGAACACCGGGCTCCGCCATCGCGCGTGGGCCGAACGGCTGACACCGGGCGCCCGCCGTCTCACCGACGTGCCGACGACGCTCGGCGGAGGAAGCCAGCACAATGGCTCCATGACCGCACATCATGGCTCCGGCCCCTTCGCCGTCCGCCGTGTCTACGACCCGGCCGACCCGGCCGATGGCACGCGCCTGCTGGTCGACCGGCTCTGGCCGCGCGGCATCTCGAAGGAGCGCGCCGACGTCGACGAGTGGCTCAAGGACATCGCTCCGTCGAAGGAGCTGCGCTCCTGGTACCACGAGGACAAGGAGGGCCGGTACGACACGTTCGCCGAGCGCTACGCGGCGGAGCTGGCCGAACCGGAGCGCGCCGAACTCGTGGACCGGGTGCGCGGTCTTGCCGAGCACGGGCGGGTGACGCTCGTGACGTCGGTGAAGGACATCGAGCACAGCCACGTCCCTGTGCTGCGACGCCACCTCGAAAAGGGCTGAGCCCGGCTCAGGCGGCGAGACAGACCGTCCCCCGCGAGCCGTGGCCGGACGCGGTGACGCCGGTGGTGGAGACCAGCCGGACCGGCCGCACGGCCTGCGCCAACTCCCCCTGCGCGAGGCCGAGTACGTCGACGAGCCCGAGCCCGAGCGCTCCCGCCACGGCGGCCAGCATCTCCGACGACGCCTCCTTGCGACCGCGCTCGACCTCCGACAGGTAGGGCATCGAGATCCCGGCGACATCCGCCACGTCCTGCAACGTCCGCCCCTGCTCCCGCCTGCGCCGCCGCAGCACCTCGCCGACGACATGACGCCACAGGGGCTCCTGGGCCGGAGCGGGCCGGGTGCTGCGGTTCTCCTGCATTCTCATCGGCCCACCGTACGAGCGGGCGCCACGGCCGCGCCCCGCACTTCGCCCACGGCGATATCGCTCAGGTCCGGTCCCGCTCGTGCCGCAGCAGGACGACCCCGTTCCCGAACGTGTGCGTGTCCACGAGGCGCAGCGGGCGCTGGTCGAAAGTCTTTGCCGGGTGGAACATCGGGGTGCCCGCGCCGATCAGGACCGGATGGACGTAGACCCGGAACTCGTCCACGAGGTCGTGCTCCAGGAACGTCGTCGCCAGGTTCGCCCCGTCGATGACCAGGTCGCCGCCGGGCTGTTCCTTGAGCGCGCGGATCGCCTCGGGCACCACCTCCGGCATGACGGTGGTGTGCCACTCGGCGGGCCCCGGCTTCAGCGTCCGCGAGAACACGATCTTCGGGATCTCGCGCCAGATGCCCGCGAAGTCGAGGGCGACCGGCGAGGCCTCGGGATCCTTGTCGACCGTGGGCCAGTGGTCGGCCATGAGCTCGTGCGTGACGCGTCCGCTCAGGATGCCGCCGAGGGGCCGGCACACGTCGTTCATGTGCTGGTGCAGTTCCTCGTCGACCCGGTGCCAGCCGATGTCCCGGCCGGGACCCTCCATATAGCCGTCCAGGGACATGCCCATCATGAAAGAGATCTTGCGCATCGGCGCTCTCGCCTCTCGTCGCTACTCGCGCTCCCAGTCACACGGAGGTGAGGGGCAGGCGTGCGCATCGTGTTCCTTCAGGGCGACGCTCACCAGGCTCAGCAACAGCTGCACATCCGTGTCGCATTCGAGAAGCACGGTAATCCAGGAGGCCCCCGGTTGCACCCTGATGGCAGTGTTGTGTCGCAGTTGGGGCAGCAGTCGCTGCACGGCCGACGACGTCAGGTAGAGATCGGCGCAGTCGTCGGCATGGAAGTGCACAAGATCGTGGCCCGCCGCGCGGAACGCGTGCCCAACCGAGCACTGGGGCGGGCCACTTACCAGGTTCGGCCATGTCCCGAGCTCGGTCATGGCGCGCTGGGCCGCGGTCATGCCGCCATCCTCGCGCACGCTTCACCTGGAGGACCACCCCCATCCATCACGCCGTTACAGCGGGCCCGAGCCGACGAGTTGGCCGCCGTCGACGACGAGGGTCTCGCCGGTGATCCAGCGGGCGCCCGCACCTGCGAGGAAGGCGACCGCCTCGCCGATGTCCTCGGGTTCACCGATCCGGCCGAGCGGTGTCGCGCCCGCGACGGCCTCCTCGTTGTCCTGCCAGAGTGCCTCGGCGAGACGGGTGCGCACGATACCGGGAGCGATGGCGTTCACCCGTACCTTGGGGCCGAGTTCGAGGGCGAGGTGCTTGGTGAGGTGGATGAGGGCGGCCTTCGAGACGTGGTAGATCCCGACGTCCTTGGCGACTGAAAGCCCCCCGATGGAGGCCGTGTTGACGACCGCGCCGCCGTGTTCACCCATCCAGGCCTTCACCGCGAGCGACGTCCACATGATCGGCGCCCACAGGTTGACGTCCATGGTCTTGGCGAAGCGCGCGTGGTCCTGGTCGACGATCGGACCGTACGCCGGGTTCGTACCGGCGTTGTTGACGAGGATGTCGAGGCGGCCGTACGTCTCCACGACGTGCTCGACGCAGGCGCGCGCGGCGTCCTCGTCGGTGGCGTGCGCGCCGAACCCCTCGACGTCGCCGCCGAGTTGGCGCGCAGCCTCTTTGGCCCGTTCCTCGTCGCGCGAGGTGACCACGACGCGGGCGCCCTGGTCGCGCAGGGCGCCGGCCGCCGCGAGGCCGATGCCTCGCGACGCGCCGGTCACCACCGCGACCTTCCCCTCCAGGGAAGAGGTCACTTCTCACCCCATTCCTTCTGCCGGCGGCGCAGCTCGCGCCGGGCGATGGTCCGCTTGTGCACCTCGTCGGGGCCGTCGGCGAGGCGCAGGGTGCGCAGGTGCGCGTACATGCTGGCCAGCGGGAAGTCGTCGGAGACGCCGCCGCCGCCGTGCACCTGGATGGCGCGGTCGACGACCTTGAGCGCGACGTTCGGCGCGGCGACCTTGATCGCGGCGATCTCGGTGCGCGCTTCCTTGTTGCCGACGGTGTCCATCAGGTGGGCGGCCTTGAGCGTGAGCAGTCGCGCCATGTCGATCTCGATGCGGGCCTCGGCGATCCAGTCCTGGATGTTGCCGCGGTCCGCGACCGGGGAGCCGAAGGTCGTCCGCGCCTGCGCCCGGTCGATCATCAGGTCCAGGGCGCGCTCGGCCATGCCGACGGCGCGCATGCAGTGGTGGATGCGGCCTGGACCGAGGCGGGCCTGGCTGATCAGGAACCCGTCACCCTCGCCGGAGAGCAGGGCGGTGGCCGGGACCCGTACGTTCTCGAAGAGGACCTCGGCGTGGCCCTCGCGGTCCTGGTAGCCGAAGACGGGCAGTCCGCGCACGATGGTGACACCGGGGGTGTCGATCGGCACGACCATCATCGACTGCTGGCGGAAGGCGGGCCCGTCGGGGTCCGTCTTGCCCATGACGATGAGGACCTTGCAGTTGGGGTGCAGGGCGTTGGACGTCCACCACTTGCGGCCGTTGAGCACGTAGTCGTCGCCGTCGCGCTCCATCCGCATCTGGATGTTACTGGCGTCCGAACTGGCCACGGCGGGCTCGGTCATGGCGAACGCGGAGGCGATCTCACCGTTGAGCAGCGGCTTCAGCCACTTCTCCTTGTGCTCCTCGGTGCCGAAGAGGGTGAGGACCTCCATGTTGCCAGTGTCCGGTGCGTTGCAGTTCGTGGCCTCGGGGGCCAGGCCCGCGCTGCGGCCCATGATCTCGGCGAGCGGCGCGTACTCGAGGTTGGTGAGTCCGGGGCCCCACTCGGGGTGCGGGTGGAAGAGGTTCCACAGGCCGCGCTTCTTCGCCTCGGTCTTCAGCTCCTCGATGACCGGCGGGTGGAAGTGCGGGTCGCCGGACTCGGCCATCTGCGCGGCGTAGACCGCCTCCGCGGGGTAGATGTGCTCATCCATGAAGGCGAGCAGCTTCTCCTGGTACTCCTTGCCCCTGGCGGACTGTTCGTACACGAGTGGTTCCTCCCAAGTCATTACGTACGGTGTCACACGCGGCTCGACGCACCCAGTAGGCGGTCGAGTTCGGCGGCGGTCGTGGCGGCGTCGCGGTGCACGACGCCTGCGATGCCGATGCGGGCCGCGGACGTGATGTTCTGTTCCAGGTCGTCGACCATGACGGTCTGTTCGGGTGCGACGCCGAGGCGTTCGCAGGCGATGGCGTAGGCGCGCCGCGAGGGTTTGCGGACGCCGATCTCGCCGGAGATGGTGACGGCGTCGAAGAGCGCGGGCAGGTCGAAGCCCGCGTAGCAGTCGTCGCCCAGGGAGTTGGAGAGCAGCCCGACGCGGTGTCCTTCGCCGCGCAGCTTCACGACGAGCGCGACCATGTCCGGGTCTGGGCGCAGCCCCGCCTGCATGCGGGTGACGAGTCCGGCGGCCTCGACGTCCGCGCCGTGGGCACGGAGCCGCGCTGCGAAGCCCTCCTCGAACGCGCGCTGCCCGATGAGCCCCTTCTCGTGCTCGACGAGCAGGGCGCTGCTCTCCTTGTCGTGCGTCAGCAGACGCAGCAACAGGCCGGGCTCGCCGGTGAGTTCACGCCCCAGACCCTCGAACGCGTCGATGAGGCTCGTGGTGAGAACGCCACCGAAGTCGAAGAGGACGGCGCTGCGCGCGGTCATCGCACGGACTTCTGGTAGCGGCGCATGCCGCGCAGCCACCGGTCGTAATCGCTGCCCTTGTGTCGGTAGAAGTCGAGCACCTGCGGATGCGGCAGCACGAGGAAGCGCTCCTCGCCGACGGCGGCGACCACTTCGTCGGCGACGTCGAGCGGCTTGAGCAGGTTCCCGGCGTCGAGCACGGCGCGGGCGGCGGCCTGCTCGGTGGGGTCGGAGGAGCGGGTGCCCGCCATGAGCAGCTCGGTCTCGACACCCTGGGGGCACAGGCAGCTCACGCGCACACCCTCGTCCCCGTACGTGACCGAGAGCCACTCGGAGAAGGCGACGGCGGCGTGCTTGCTGACGGCGTACGTCGCCGAGCCGATCTGCGTGAGCAGGCCCGCGGCCGACGCGGTGGAGAAGAAATAGCCCTCGCCGCGCTCCACCCACCCCGGCACGAGCAGCTTCGCGGCCCGTACGTGAGCCATCACGTTGATGTTCAGCGCGCGGTCCCACTCCTCCTCGCTCGCGTCGAGGCCCTTGCCGCCACTGATTCCAGCGTTGGCGAAGTAGAGGTCGACGGGTCCGAAGTTCTCCTCGGCCGCCGCGATGATGCCGCGCAGGTGCTCGGTGTCACTCGCGTCCCCGGCCCGGCCCGCGACGCGCTCCCCGTGGCTCTCGGCGAGCCGCTGCACGGTGGCGTCCAGGCGGGCCGCGTCGAGGTCGGTGAGCAGCACACCTCGGGCGCCGGCCTCCAGGAGACGCTGGGCCACGGCGGCGCCGATCCCCCCGGCGGCTCCCGTCACGATCGCGACCTTGTCGTTGATCAACATCCCGCTGTCCGCTCCTTCGCTTCCTTCGTCCCACCCGGTGCGTGACGCTCACCGTACTTGAATCCGACGTCAAGTTCTAGAGACGCAGGACGGGTCGATGGCGCGCTTGAGGATCTTTCCGGTGGCCCCCTTCGGCAACTCGTCGACCACGGCGAGCAGATGGGGCACCTTGTAGGCGGACAGCCGCTCCTTGGCCCAGGCCCGCAGCGCCTGTATGTCGAGCGCGGCACCGGGGCGCAGGGCGACGACGGCCGCGACCTCCTCGCCGTAGTGCGCATCGGGCACCCCGATGACGGCGGCCTCGACGATGTCGGGGTGCTCGTACAGCACCTCCTCGACCTCGCGCGGGTAGACGTTGTAGCCACCCCGGATGACGAGGTCCTTCTTGCGGTCGACGATGCGCAGGTCGCCTTCGGCGTCGAGGGAGCCGAGGTCACCGGTGCGCAGCCAGCCGTCGGCGTCGAGGGCCTCGCCTGTCGCATCGGGCCGGTTCCAGTACCCCTTCATCACGACGGGCCCCTTGATGTGCACCTCACCCACCTCCCCCGCCGGCAGCTCGGCGCCCGCATCGTCGCGCACGGCGACCTCGCAGCCCGGCAGGGCGCGCCCCACGGTCCCCGGCTTGGCCGGTTCGCCCGCGAGGTGGCAGGTGCCTGCGCCGGTGGTCTCGGTGAGGCCGTACCCCTCGACGATGGTGCACCCGAACCGCTCCTCGAAGGCCCGCATGACCTCGACGGGCAGTGAGGCCCCACCGGAGGAGGCCAGCCGCAGACCCGCGAAGTCGGCTCCCGCGCCGTCGGTGGCCCGCAGCAGGGCGTTCCACATGGTCGGCACGCCCGCGATGAAGGTGGGCCGGTCGCGCTGGATGAGCGCCGTCATGGCACCGGCATCGAACCGTTCGAGCAGGATGAGGGAGCCACCGGCGCGCATCGTCGTCCCCATCACGCAGGCCTGCCCGAACACGTGGAAGAGCGGGAGTCCGGTGACGGCGCGATCCTCGCTGCCGATGGCATGGATGTCACAGAAGATCGCGGCGCACGATGTGAGATTGCCGTGGGTGAGCCGGGCCCCCTTGGGCTTGCCCGTGGTGCCGGAGGTGTAGAGGAGGGCGGCGGTGTCGTGGACGTCGACGGGGAGCGGATCGGGCGTGGCGCTGACGGGCGCGATTCCGCTCAGCCCCGCATGCAACTCTCGGAACGTCACGCCCAGTTCGTCGGACGTACGACTCGCCACCGGGGCGAGCGCAGTCCACGCCAGCACGAGCCGCACCTCGGCGTCCCGCCCCATGTACGTCAACTCGCGCTCGGTGGCCATGGTGTTGGCGGTGACCGCGATGGCGCCGGCGGCGAGGATCCCGTAGTACGCCATGGCGAACTCGGGCACGGAGGGCGCGACAAGCAACACCCGGTCACCGGGGCGCACGTCGTGCGCGTGGAGCAACTCTCGTACGGCGGCGGCCCGTTCACGCAGTTGCCTGTACGTCCACGCGACCGCTCCCGACCCACGAAGCGCGACACGTTCCGGGTCGGCGGCCGCGTGGGCCCAGACGGATGCGGAGGCATTGGTCATGAGGAACCTTCCCAACTTAAGCCCCTGCGGCGATTGAGCAGGCCTTTCAAGCCCCTGCGGCGATTGAGCAGCGGGGTCCGGGGCAGAGCCCCGATCTTTCGGGCCCCGCCGGCGGTGAGCACTTTCAGCCCCGCCGGCGCTTGAGGCGCGGGGCCCGGGGCAGAGCCCCGCGCCGGGGTGACCGCAACAACCGCTCAGGCCGGCCCCAACGGCCGAAACACCGGCTCCCGCCCCTCCAGATAACTCCGCACACCCTCCCCCGCATCGGCCCGCCCGAACGACTCCTCCATCAACACCTCCGCCTCCCGAGCAGCCGCCTCGAAGTCCATGTCGAACGCCCCGCCGAGCTGCCGCTTCATCACACTCATCGACGTCGGCGACGACCACGTCGCCAGCTCCGTGGCGTAGGCGACCGCCTCGTCGAGCAACGCGTCCCGTTCGACGACCCGGTTCACGAGCCCCATCTCGTACGCCTCCGTGCCGCGCACCACCCGCCCCGAGAACAACAGATCCGCCGCCCGCGCCAGCCCGACGATCCGCGGCAGCAGCCACGCGATCCCGTACTCGGCGATCAGCCCACGCCGCGCGAACGACGTGGTGAACTTGGCGTCCGGCGCGGCGAACCGGATGTCGCAGTACAGGGCCTCGACGAGGCCCAGCCCCGCCGCCGCCCCGTTGATCGCGCCGATCAGCGGCTTGCGCAGGCTCAGCGGGAACCAACGGGGCCGCTCCCTCTTCGGCCGCTCACCACTCCCCGCGTCGGCGGAGCCGATCCGCTCCAGCTCGGCCATGTCGGCGCCCGCGCAGAACCCGCGGCCCGCCCCGGTCACGACGACCGCGCGCACCTCGGGGTCGGCCTCCGCCTCGTCGAGGAGCGCGAAGTAGCGGTCCTCCAGCTCATTGGTCCAGGCGTTGAGCCGGTCCGGGCGGTTGAGTGTCACCACGGTCACGGCGCCGCGCCGCTCGGCGTACACCAGGTCCTGGTCGGTGGTCGTCACGATCGCGCTCCTTCCGCGGCGGCCGGAGCCCCCGGCACCGCTGTCGGGTCCTCGCGCACCTCGCGCGGGTTCGTCTCGCGCAGCACCCAGGCGCAGCCGAAGGTGAGCAGGCCCATCACCCCGATGAACACGGACACCCAGGTGGTGCCTCCGGTGCCGCCGATGATCGCGGTCATGATGAGCGGGGTGCCGCCGCTGATGGTCAGGGCGGCGATCTGGTAGGCGAGCGAGGCCCCGGAGTAGCGCACCCGCGGCTCGAAGAGTTCGCCGATGTAGGCGGCGAGCGGCCCGTACGTGAGGGACTGGCCGAACCCGCCGATCAGCACGGCGACGCCGAGCCACAGCAGCGAACCGGTGTTGACCAGCCAGAAGTAGGGGAACGCCCACAGCACGATGATGGCCGCACCGACCAGAATGGCGGGCCGTCGCCCCACCCGGTCGGACAGCCATCCCGACCAGAGCACGAACAGGGCACCGACCGCGGTCACCGGCATCGCGACCAGGAGGATGGAGTCCTTGTCGAGGCCGAGGTGCTCGGCGGCGTAGCTGATGACACCGGCGATGCTGATGTAGAAGAGGCAGTTGGTGCCGGCGAGGAGTCCGGCCGCGAGCAGCACGGTGCGCCACTTGGTGCGGATCACCTCGACGACGGGGGCCCGCGCCACCTTCTCCTTGTCGCTCTTCGCCGCGGCCTGTTCGGACATCTGCCGGAACTCGGGCGAGTCCTCCACCTTGTTCTGTACATACATCACGACGGGCAGCAGCACGGCGCTCACCAGGAACGGGATGCGCCATCCCCAGCTCATGAACGCCTCGTCCGAGGTGATCGCGCTCGCCAGCAGGAAGACCCCGTTGCCGAGGAACACACCGAGCGAGACACCCATCTGCCCGAAGGTGCCCGCGTACCCCTTGCGTTTCGGTGACGAGGACTCGGTGAGCAGCAGTGCGATGCCGCCCCACTGGGCGCCGCAGGCGAGGCCCTGAAGGAAGCGGAGCAGCACCAGGAGCAGCGGTGCCGCGGCGCCGATGACCCCGGCGCCCGGCAGGCAGCCGATCAGGAACGTACAGGCGCCCATCAGCGCCATGGAGATGACGACCATCGCCTTGCGGCCGTGCCGGTCGCCGAGGTGTCCCGCGACGACGCCGCCGATCGGCCGGGCGAGGAAGCCCGCCCAGAAGGTGCTGAACGACAGCAGGGTGCCGGTGAGCGCCGACGAGTCGGGGAAGAAGACGTGCGGGAAGACCAGCGCGGCGGCGGTCCCGTAGAGAAAGAAGTCGTACCACTCGATGGAACTGCCGATGAGTCCCGCGGCGAGCAGCTTGCCCGAGGCGCGCGCCGGAGGTGTCTCGGCGGCTGTCTGCTCGGCGCCATTTCGGGGCTGTGCGGTGGGCGGATTCACGTGCGGGGCTCCTCCGTCGTCCAAACATGTCACGACCGCTGCGGCCCTGCGGCCGCCCCCTGTATATTTGAACCCAACGTCAACTTCAATACCTTGAACACGCCCTTGAGCAGGGCCTGTTCAAGTTGTCACCCGGTGCCGAGATCGAGGAGTGGCCCACATGAGTACGTCCGCAGCCATGGCCGAGTGGAAGCGCGTGAGTGCGCGACAGCTCGATGTGAACGGGATCTCGCTGCGCGTCTTCGAGCACGGCCCGGCGGAGACCGGCCAGCACGACAAGCCACTGGTGGTGCTCTGCCACGGCTTCCCGGAGCTGGCCTTCTCGTGGCGCCACCAGGTGCTCGCACTCGGCGCGGCGGGGTACCGGGTGCTCGCCCCGGACATGCGCGGGTTCGGCGGCAGCTCGCGGCCCGATGATGCCGACGCGTACGACACGCTCACCGTCTGCGCGGACCTCGTCCGGCTGCTCGATGCCGTGGGCGCGGACGACGCCGTGTTCGTGGGGCACGACTGGGGTTCGATGGTGGTGTGGCAGATGGCCCTGGCGCACCCGGAGCGGGTGCGGGGCGTGGTGGGGATGAGTGTGCCGGCGACTCCGCGCTCCCCCGTGGCGCCCGTGCCCGTCATGCGCCGGCGGCTCGGTGACGCGTTCTACATCGTGTGGTTCCAGGAGCCGGGTGCCGCCGACCGCGCCCTCGCGCAGAACGTGCGCAGGACGCTGGTGACGCGGGAGATCTGGTCGGCCGAGTGGGCCGAGCGCCCGGACGAGAACTTCCCGCCGGCACCATGGCTGAGCGAGGAGGAACTCGCCTACTACGTAACGGAGTTCGAGCGCACCGGCTTCACCGGCGGCCTCAACTACTACCGGAACATGGACCGCACCTGGGAGCTGACGGAGCATCTCGCCGGACGCACCATCGACTGCCCCTCGCTGTTCGTCACCGGATCCGCCGACCCGGTGGCCCGGTTCATGCCCGCCGACCGCCTTGAGGAGGTGCTGACCGATCTGCGCGGGCGGGTCGTGCTCGACGGGGCGGGGCACTGGATCCAGCAGGAGCGGGCCGACGAGGTCAGCGCCGCTCTCCTGGAGTTCCTCGCGGGTGTCGGCTGATACGATCCGCAGCCACCGGTGGGTGCACACCTCCTGACGGATGCTCGTCCACCAGTGGAAACACGAACGAAGGGACCCGCGTTGGCTGCCCAGGCCCCGGCCGCAGACGGCGGACAGAAGCAACCCATCACACCACGCAGCGCCCGCGGCGTCCGCACGCGCAACGCGCTGGTCGTCGCCGCCCGTGAGGTGTTCGAGCGCGACGGGTACCTCGACGCCCGGATCACGGACATCTCCAAAGCCGCGCATGTCGCGTCCGGCTCGTTCTACACGTACTTCAACAGCAAGGAAGAGATCTTCCAGGCGCTCGTCGCGCAGGTGCAGGAGGAAATGCTCCACCCGCATCTGCGCGAGCGCACCGGCATCACGGATCCACGCGAAATGATCGACGCGTCGAACCGCGAGTACCTGCGCGCATACAAGAAGAACGCCCACCTCATGGCGCTCTTCGAGCAGGTCGCCCAGGTCGACGAGACGTTCAAGCAGTTGCGCATCGACCGGGGCAACGCGTTCGCGCGCCGCAACGCCAAGCTGATCCGCTCGCTGCAGGACTCCGGCGCGGCCGACCCGGCCCTCGACCCACTGGTGACCGCGCACGCGCTGTCCGTAATGGTGAGCCGCATGGCGTACCTGGTGTTCGTCCTCGGCCAGCGGATCCCGTACGAGAAGCTGGTGACGACGCTCAACAAGATCTGGGAGAACGGGCTTCAGCTCAAGGAGCCCGAGGCCTCCGGGGAGCCGAAAGCCTGAGCCGCGCGGGCGGCGCGGCGCTCCAGGATCTCCAGGACTCGCCGCCCCCAGCGCAGGTTCTCCTCCTCGAAGGAGATGCCGCGCAGCAGCGTCAGATACGGTCCGACGCGCTCTCCGTCGGCCAGGAAGTCCTCTTCGCCCAGCTCACCGAGCAGATGCCGCCGCACCCGCTCGTAGCGGGCGAGTTTCCCGCGCGCCCAGTCCATGCGCTCCTCGATGTGCGCGCGGACGGCGTCGAGTTCGCCGACGTCGACGGCCTGCACCTTCACCATGAGTTCGTCGCGCAGCGCGAGCGGCTTGGGCTGCTGCCGCGTGAACGCCGCCAGGTCGGCGCGGCCGGCCCCGGACAGCGTGAACATCCGCTTGTTGGGCCTGCGCTCCTGCGGTACCACCCGCGCGTCGATCAGCCCGTCGGCGGTCAGCCGCTCCAGCTCCCGGTAGAGCTGCTGGGGCGTCGCCGCCCAGAAGTTCGACACCGAGACGTCGAAGATCTTCGCCAGGTCGTACCCGGAGGCCTCGCCCTCAAGGAGTGCGGACAGGACGGCGTACTTGAGCGACATGTGGACACCATACAGCGATGCGATTACTGTCACCCGCACCTATTCAACTTGTTGCCTATGTACGCGATGGGCGAGGAACGAGGTGGCACCCATGCATCCCTTCCGTGCAGCCGTGGAAAAGGACGATCTCGACGCCGTCGAGGCCATGCTGGCCGAGGACGTGGTCTTCACCAGCCCCGTCGTGTTCAAGCCGTATCCCGGCAAGGCGATCACTGCGGCCATCCTCCGTGCCGTCACCCGCGTCTTCGAGGACTTCCGCTACGTGCGGGAGATCGGCGACGCCGACGGGCGGGACCACGTCCTCGTCTTCGAGGCGCGGGTCGGCGACCGGAAGATCACCGGCGCCGACTTCCTGCACTTCGACGAAGACGGACTGATCGACGACTTCATGGTGATGGTGCGCCCGCTCTCCGCCGCGCAGGCGCTCGCCGAGGCGATGGGCGCCCAGTTCGACCGGATCGCCGAGGAGGCGGCGCAGACCGACGGCTCCTGAGGCGCAGGCGCACCAAGTGTGACGGTCCTGTGGACCAGCGGCGAGGAACATGCCGTGTCCATGTCGGACGCGCGGGCGACGTGCCAGGCTCCGCCGTGGTGCCGGGCCGATCCTGCCCGAGGGCCTGATCCAAACGACAGGCCCCAGCGCCCGCCCGCGTTCCGGAGGACCGCCCCATGGCCGAGCAGAGTCGCTCACCGCAAGCCGAGGAACCGTCGACATCCGCCGAACCGGGGCGGCGCAGAGTGCTCGCGTATCTGCTGGCCGCGCCGACGCTCGCGGTGGGCGCCCGGTTCGCCGCGGACACCGCGGACCCGGCCGAGGCCGAGGCGTCGGTGCCTTCGCCGCCGCAGCCGGAGGAGCTCTTCGACCTCGGTGACATGCAGAACCTCGCGGCGGCCCCTACCTCGGGCCTGATCACCGTGCGCGTGCACGAGGACGGCAGCGCCTCGTTCGCGGTGCCGCGGGCCGAGGTCGGACAGGGCATGACGACCGCGGTGGCGATGATGATCGCGGAGGAGTTGGACCTGCCGCTCGACTCCGTGCGGGTCTCCCTGGCCGACGCCCGCCCCGAGTTGCTGATGAACCAGCTCACCGGTGGCTCCAACTCGATGCGCAGCATCTACCGGCCCGTGCGCACCGCGGCCGCCCTCGCCCGGCAGCGGCTCATCGCCACGGCGGCCCGGCAGTGGGGCGTCGCGGCCTCGGAACTGAGCACTCACGAGGGCATCGTGTCCCACGGCTCCGGTTCCTCGGCGAAGCGCGCCGCTTACGGCTCCCTCGCGAAGGCGGCGGCGAGTGGGCAATCGCTGGAGGTGGCCGCGGCGCCGCTGAAGGAGCGGTCCGAGTTCAAGGTGCTCGGCACGCCGCAGAACCGTGTCGACGCACTGGAAGCCGTCACCGGGCGCAAGAAGTTCGGCATGGACTACGCGGTACCCGACGCCAAGCCCGCCATGGTGCGCAGGCCGCCGACGCTCGGCGGGACCGTACGGGCCGTGCGCAACGCGGAGGCCGTGCGGCGGATGCCCGGCATCACGGACGTGGCGGAGCTGAAGCACGGCGTCGCGGTGCGCGGCGAGACGTTCGGCCAATGCATCGACGCGCTACGGGAGTTGGACGTCGACTGGGGGCCAGGCGATGTGGACGGCGAGTCCGACGACTCGGTGGAGCGCAAGCTCAAGGCGGCCACTCCCCCGATGATCGTGCCGCCGGTCCTGACGAAGAAACTCGACGCCGAATTCACTTTCGCGTTCGCCAGCAACAGCCCGCTGGAGCCGGACAACGCCATCGCCGACGTGCGCGACGGGCGAGCCGAGATCTGGTCGAGCCTGAAGGTGCCGATCGTCGCCCAGCGCGACATCGCGACCCGGCTCGGCCTGCCGCAGCACGCGGTGACGGTGCATGTGGTGGAGGGTGGCGGCTCGTTCGGCCGGCATCTGTTCCACGACGTCGCGGCCGAGGCGGCGGAGATCTCGCAGAAGATGGGCAAGCCGGTCAAGCTGTCCTGGTCGCGCACCGACAGCTTCCGGCACGGCCGCGCCCATCCGATGTCCGTCTCGCGCGTGCGCGCCACGTACACCGGCAAGGAAGTGCTCAGCTACGAGCAGCGGCACGCCAGTTCGCAGACCGACTTCGGGCACGGGCTCGGCGAGATGATCACGTCGACGGCCGCGAAGCTGCCCGTGGCAGGCAATCTCACCTTCGCCGAGACCATCTTCACGCTCACCCAGACCACCCCGTACGACTTCGGTGTCACCACGCAGCTGCTCAGCGAGGTGCCACTCAAGTTCGCGACGGGCAGCATGCGCAACATCTACTCGCCGAACGTGGCGTGCGCGCGCGAGCTGATGGTCGACGAGCTGGCGCGGAGGATGGACCGGGACCCGGTGGAGTTCCGGCGTTCGTTCCTCAAGGACGAGCGGCTGCGCGCCGTCCTCGACAAGGCGGCCGGGGAGGGCGAGTGGGGCCGGTCGCTGCCCGACGGTGTGGCGCAGGGAATCGCCCTGCACACCGAGTACCGGGGCGCCGTCGCGATCCTCACCGAGATCGACTGCCGCCCGGAGACCGTCGGCCGCGAGGTCAGGGACGGGGTGACCGGGCCGCGGGTCACCAAGGCGCTGATCGTGGTGGACGCCGGGTTCGCGATCAACCCACGGGGCCTGGGCGCGCAGATGATGGGCTGCTTCAACGACGGCCTCGCCATGGCGCTCACCTCCAGCCTTCACATCGAGGACGGCCTTCCGCTGGAGGGCAGCTGGGACAACTACTTCTATACGCGGCAGTGGAACACCCCGCCCGAACTCCGGGTGATCGTGATGCCGAACACCGGCGAAAAGCCTTCAGGTGCCGGGGAGTTGGGCGTCGCTCCCGCCTTCGCCGCCGTCGCGTGCGCCTACGCGCGGGCGACCGGCACGCTGCCGACGCGCTTCCCCATCGACCACGCGCAGCTCGCGTTCGAGCCGCTGCCGCGCGAGCCGTCGACACCGCAGTCGCCGACGGACGGGCTCGACCGGGCGTACTGATCCGGGCACACCGGTTCGGACCCATGAGCCGCTGACCTCCCCCGACTACCGAGGAGACCTGATACCCCGATGCCGCGCCACACTTTCACGCTGAACGGCGAGCGGATCACCGTCGAGGCAGAGGACGACGTACGACTGCTGTGGGTCCTGCGCGATCTGCTCGGCGTCACCGGCCCCAAGTACGGCTGCGGGATCGGCGTCTGCCAGGCCTGCACGTCTCACATCAACGGCAAGGCGTTCAACCCGTGTTCGGTACCCGTGTCGCGGATCGGCCCGGACGACGAGGTGACGACGATCGAGGGACTGCCGGCCACCGTCGGCCGCGAGCTGCACCCGATGCAGGAGGCCTGGCTGGAGCGCGACGTGGCGCAGTGCGGCTACTGCCAGCCGGGCCAGATCATGGCCGCCGTCGCCACCGTGCGCAAGGTACGGGAAGAGGGCCGTGAGATCACCGAGGCGGACCTCGACGCGATCCGCAACGTGTGCCGCTGCGGCACCTACAACCGGATCCGCGAGGCGATCAAGTCGGGGGCGCGGGCCATGTGAGACGGCCCGCGCGGCCGGGGTCGACGCACGTCACGGTCGGCGGTCCCCGGTCAGCGCAGGTCGTAGTCGACGGTGAAGTCGTCCTCGAGCTCGAAGAAGACCTCGCCGGAGTCGGCGGCCGCGTTGGCCACGGGGCGCACGGTGGCGCCGAGCCACACCATGTGCGGAGCGGTGCCCACGATGCGGCAGGGCACGATGAAGTCCTCGGGGAAGCGGACGAGCGCCTCGTTGCGCGCGACTCCGGTGCCGCGGTTCACGACGCGGGACTGGACCACGACGCCGGGGCCCGCGCTGTGCTCGGTCTTCAGCTCGCTCGACGCGCAGACCGGACAGAGCAGCCGCCGGAAGGACGGGGTGCGGCACCAACGGCAGCGCTGGTACGGGAATCCCGCGTCGGCGTCGGCACCGTCCGCGCCACTCTTGGCGCTCCCGACACCCTTCGGCCCCATGACACCGATGCCGCTCGTGAACGTCCCTGACATCACTGACATCCTTCGGCCTCCCGCACTCGCCGGCGCGCGCCGGGCGGCGGTGCCTCGACGCCCCACCAGCGTATGACACTCAGTGCCAGCCAGTAAAGACACTGAGTACCATCAACTTGCTTCGGATTCCGGTCTCAGCCGTCCCGCAGCGCCGATTCCACCCGCTGGATGACCCGCCACATCGGTGCCCCCTTGGTCGCCACCATCACGACGACGTCCTCCGGTTGGGGCTCCGGCGCGGCCACAGCGGCACCACCCTCGCCCCACGTCCGTCGTACGAGCCCGAGCGCGCGGTCCACCGCGTCCTCGGCGTCACCCTCGCCGCCCGAACGCAGCCAGGAACGCAGGCCGTTGTTGTGCGCGGCGACGACGGACGCGGCCACCACCTCGGCGCGCAGCGCACCGTCCGCCGCATCCGCCCAGCGCTGCCGCAGATACCCGGCGAGCATCCGCTCGTAGCGCCGCACGACGGACAGCTCGTACGTCCGGAGTCCCGGCACCTCGCGGGTCAACTTGTAGCGCTGCACGGAGAATTCGGGGTTCGTGGAGTACACGCGCAGCACCAGGCACGCGGCGTCGCACACCACGTCGACGGCATCGCTCTCGTCGCTCGCGGCCTCCAGGAAGGCCGTCATGTCGGCGAGACAGCTCTCGTGGTCCGGGAAGACCGCGTCCTCCTTGGACGGGAAGTAGCGGAAGAACGACCGCCGCCCCACCCCGGCCCGCGCCACGATGTCATCCACGGTCGTCCGCTCGAACCCGCGCTCCAGGAACAGCTGGAACGCCGCTTCGGCCAGCACCTCCCGCATGGGTGCCTTCTTCTGTGACCCGGTGGAACCGGTGACCTCGCGCGCCTCGCTCATGCCGGGAACGTAACACCGGACGAGCCCCTCTGGCACTAGGTACCTTTACAGAGGGAACTGAGTGCCATACGTTGGGGGCAGTAGTTGGACGACTGCAGTACGACAGCAGGGCAGTGGAGGAGTCGGCGTGAGCTTGAGGATCGTTGTCACCGTGAAGTACGTGCCGGACGCCACGGGCGACCGGGGTTTCGCCGATGACCTGACGTTGGACCGTGACGATGTCGATGGTCTGCTGTCGGAGCTCGATGAGTACGCGGTGGAGCAGGCGCTGCAGATCTCGGAGAACTCCGATGACGACGTGGAGATCACCGTGTTGACGGTGGGCCCGGAGGACGCCAAGGACGCGCTGCGCAAGGCGCTGTCGATGGGTGCGGACAAGGCCATCCACGTGGAGGACGACGACCTGCACGGCACGGACGCGATCGGCACCTCGCTGGTGTTGGCGAAGGCGATCGAGAAGGCCGGCTACGACCTGGTGGTCTCGGGCATGGCGTCCACGGACGGCACCGCCGGCATCGTGCCCGCGCTGGTTGCCGAGCGGCTGGGGGTGCCGCAGGTGACGCTGCTCTCCGAGGTCGCCGTCGCCGACGGTGTCGTCAAGGGCCGTCGTGACGGTGACACCGCCTCCGAGCAGCTGGAGGCTTCGCTTCCGGCCGTGGTGTCGGTGACGGACCAGTCCGGTGAGGCGCGTTACCCCTCGTTCAAGGGGATCATGGCGGCGAAGAAGAAGCCGGTCGAGGCGTGGGACCTGGACGACCTGGACCTGGAGGCCGGGCAGGTCGGCCTGGAGGGTGCGTGGACGAAGGTCGCCTCGGCGGATGAGCGTCCGGCGCGGACCGCGGGCACGATCGTCAAGGACGAGGGCGAGGGCGGCAAGCAGCTCGCCGAGTACCTCGCGGGCCAGAAGTTCATCTGAGCTTCCCGCCCACCCATTCCGTCGCCCAAGTTCTTTGTGATTGCAGGAGATTGAAGTCCCATGGCTGAAGTTCTGGTCTTTGTCGACCACGTGGACGGTGCCGTCCGCAAGCCCACCCTGGAGCTGCTCACGCTGGCCCGCCGGATCGGTGACCCGGTCGCCGTCGCGCTGGGCAACGGCGCCGGCGACACCGCCGCCGCGCTGGCCGAGCACGGCGCCGTGAAGGTGCTCACGCATGAGGCCGCCGAGTACGCCGACTACCTGGTCGTGCCGAAGGTGGACGCGCTGCAGGCCGCCTACGAGCAGGTGTCCCCGGCGGCCGTGCTGGTGCCGTCCTCCGCGGAGGGCAAGGAGATCGCCGCGCGTCTGGCGCTGCGTATCAAGTCGGGCATCATCACCGACGCGGTCGACCTGGAGGCCGGCGACGGCGCCCCCATCGCCACCCAGTCGGTGTTCGCCGCCTCGTACACCACCAAGTCGACGGTCACGTCGGGCACGCCGGTGATCACCGTCAAGCCCAACTCCGCCCCGGTGGAGGCCGCCCCGGCCGCCGGCACCGTCGAGGCCCTCACGGTCGCCTTCTCCGCGCAGGCGGCCGGCACGAAGGTCACCTCGCGTACCCCGCGTGAGGCGACGGGGCGTCCGGACCTGACCGAGGCCGCGATCGTGGTCTCCGGTGGCCGCGGCGTCAACGGCGCCGAGAACTTCTCGGTCATCGAGGCGCTCGCCGACTCCCTGGGCGCGGCCGTGGGCGCCTCGCGTGCCGCCGTGGACGCGGGCTGGTACCCGCACTCCAACCAGGTCGGCCAGACCGGCAAGTCCGTCTCCCCGCAGCTGTACATCGCCTCCGGCATCTCGGGTGCGATCCAGCACCGCGCGGGCATGCAGACCTCGAAGACGATCGTCGCGATCAACAAGGACGCCGAAGCCCCGATCTTCGACCTCGTCGACTACGGCGTCGTCGGCGACCTCTTCGACGTCGTCCCCGCCCTCACCGAAGAGGTCAAGACCCGCAAGGGTTAAGGGACTTCGAGACTGCCGCCGCGCCCGGGGTTTTCACGCCTCCCGGGCGCGGCGGCGTGCGTAGTGCCCGGCCGCGACCAGCGCGCCGACGATGAGGACCCCGCCCAGGGCGAGTTGCGCGACGCTCAGCGTGCCCAGCGAGCCGCCGTCCCCGGCCTTGACCCCGCCCAGTTCGGTGCCGCCCCGCCCCGACACCGTGAGCGTCTGCCGCACTTCGGTTCCGCTCTCGCAGGTCACGGTGATCGGGAAGGTGCCGGACCTGGCGCCCGCGGGCACCTTGAACTGGCCCGTGACCGAGCCCTCCTGCGTCGCCGTCTGCAAGGGGAACTCGCCCGCCCCGAGGCTGTCGGCGCTCCCCGTCGCGGTCAGGTCCTCCCCGCAGGCGCTCGTGCTCGCCGTGACGCTCGCGCCCGGCCCCGGGTCGGCCGGCACCAGCTCCAGCGTCCCCGCCGTGTCGGCCACCGGCGGGCTCTCGGTCCACGCGGTGCCGGTGTCCCAGGCGGGGTCGTCGTCCGCCGCCCAGGCCGCGGCCGGGCACATCAGGGCCCCGAAGGCGAGTGCGGCCGCGGCGACGGCGGCGGTCGGCCAGGACGCGGTGCGGCCCATGCGGATCCTCTCGGCGGGCCCGGCGGCCGGACCACGGATGTGCGGGTACTCCGCGACCGATCCCACCGCGTGGACGCGCCCACCGCCTGTCGAGACGTCGAGTCGGGTGACACGAGCGCCCCTTCGGACCCTTCAGAGCCCCGCGGGTACACCCACCCGCGCCTTTCGCCCTCTGGGGCCGCCCGTACGTCAGATCCCCGCGATCCGCCCGTGCGTCCGATGCGCCTCGACCAGCTTGACGCGCGCCGACTCCAGCCGGTGCGCCATCACCTCGGCCACTGCGTGCAACACCGCCACACCCAGCGTCGGTTCCTGCTCGCACAGCACCCGAACGGCCGCGCCGTCGAACTCGTAGGCCCGCACAGGACTGAACGCCTCCGCGCCGAAGTCCCACTCGTACGGCTCGAACAGCCAGGACCAGCCCAGCAGGTCACCGGGGCCGAGCGGGTCGATGGGCAGCACGGTGCGGTCGGAGACGCGGACGTCGAGGGTGACCATCCCGGTACGGATGATCCAGAACCGGTCCGCCCGGTCCCCCTCCTCGAAGATCCGGGTGTCCTGCGCGAACGAGATCTCTTTGGCCAGCGGCATCAATCGGTCCCGGTCCGCGTGCGAGAGCCGGTTCAGGAGTCGTGTCTGGGCCGTCATGGCGGCCACCTCCACCGTCGTGTCATTCCAGCGTACGTACGTCACGTTCGTGGCCCGCCCGGCTCGGCGGGGAGGATCACGGCCGCGCCGATCGGAGCGGCCGTCACCCGAACAGCGTATTTCCGGGTGATAACGCGCGCACCTCCTGGCGCGCGTCCCCCGTGTGCGGAGGCCGTATGGCGTACGTGGAGCGCGGTCGCGCCGTGCAGGTTCTACGTTTCCGGCATGGCGTCATTCTTCCGCTTTCGCCCTGCCCTGAGCAGGGCCGTTGTCATCTGCGGCGTGTGCGCGACGGTGTCGGTCGGCACCGCCGCCGGTCCTGCGGGCGCCGACCCTCCGGTGCCCGACCCGCCCGCGCCGCCGTCCGTCTCCGCCCTGTCGTGGGAGGTCATGGACGCGGGCACCGGTGATGTTCTCGCCGCGAAGGCGCCGCACCGCAGGCTGCCGCCCGCGAGCACGCTCAAGACCCTGTTCGCCCTGACCGTGCTGCCGAAGCTGCGCCAGGACGAGGTCCACCGGGCCACGTACGGGGACCTCTCCGACGTCTCCGAGGGCAGCAGCCTCGTCGGGGTCGACGAAGGCAACCGGTACACGGTCGCCGACCTGTGGCGCGGCGTGTTCCTCAGCTCCGGCAACGACGCCGTGCACACGCTCGCCCACATGAACGGCGGCGTCTCCCGCACCGTCGCGCAGATGCAGGCGACCGCACGCCGGATCGGCGCCCGCGACACCCAGGTCCGCTCCCCCGACGGCTACGACACGCACGGCCAGTTCTCCTCGGCCCACGATCTGGCGCTGATCGCCAGGGCGGGCCTCAAGAACCACGATTTCCGGCGCTACATGGCCACGAAGTCGGCACGCTTCCCGGCGTCCGGCGGTCCGCGGGCGTTCGGCATCGAGAACACCAACCGGCTGCTCGTCGGCTCGCACGGGGTGGCACCCTATCCGGGCCTGATCGGCGTCAAGAACGGCTACACGTCGAAGGCCGGCTGCACCCTGGTCTCCGCCGCGAGCCACAACGGGCGCACGGTCCTGGTGACCGTCATGAACCCGCAGGACGAGGACTTCAACGCCGTCTACGAGGAGAGCCGAGCGCTGCTCGACTGGGGCGCGGAGGCGGCGCCGCTGCATGCACGGCAGACGGCGGTTTCCTGGCGCCCTTCGGCCCCGCGCCAGATGGCCGCGGCCGCCCGGGTTCCGGCTCCCGCCACAGGGGCCGAGGCGGCCGACACGTCGGGCGGGCTCGGCCGGCACCTCGGTGCGGCGGTCGGGCTGTTCGGCCTGGCGTGTGTGCCCGTACTCGTCGGCAGGCGCCTGCGGCGGCGACGACGCGGGGCCGGGGCCGGGGGCCGCTGATGCCTGCGATAGCCGACCCTTCGCCCGCGCTGCGGCGTCGCCGTCCCACGTGGTCCTTCCTCGCGGCGACGCTGCTGGCCGGGGTGCTGCTCGTGCACCACGGGATGTCCGGTGACGGGCCGCCGCAGCCCGAACCGGGCGCCGCGAAGCTCGGTACCGACACGCCGCCCGCCGACCCGCTGCCCGCCGCCGCCCCGCAGCGCATCCGCATCCCCGAGATCGGCGTGAACGCGCCGTTGACGCGCGTCGGCCGGGACGCGGACGGCTGGCTGGACGCGCCACCGCCGGGCAAGGCGAATCTGGCGGGCTGGTTCCCGGGCGCCGTCACACCGGGCGAGCGCGGCACGGCGGTCATCGACGGGCACGTCGACAACGCCGAGGGCCGCGCCGTCTTCTACGGGCTCGGCGCGCTCAAGAAGGGCGAGCACATCGAGATCGATCGCGGCGACGGGAAGACGGCCGTGTTCGAGATCCACGGCATCGACGTCGTCGACAAGAAGCACTTCCCGTCCCGCCGGGTCTACGGCGGCACGGGCCTGCCCGAACTCCGCGTCATCACCTGTGGCGGCACGTACAGCAAGAGCACCGGGTACGCGGGGAACGTCGTCCTGTACGGACTGCTCACCTCGGTTCGCGACCGTACGTGACATGGATACGTAACCCGGAACGGCTCAGTCGTGCGGTGCCTCTCCGGTCACCCGGTGGTCCGCGTGGCTCAGCGCCTCCGTCACCAGGCGACGCAGGTGCCCGTCGGCGAGGCGGTAGTGCATGTGGCGGCCTTCACGGCGCGCCTCGACAAGGCCCGCGAGCCGCAGCTTCGCCAGGTGCTGACTGACGGCCGTGCGCGATGCCGCGACGCGGTCGGCGAGCGAGCCCACGTCCGACTCCTCCAGGGCGAGCAGCCACAGCACGTGCAGCCGGGTCGCGTCCGACAGCAGGGCGAACACCCGTGTCGCCTCGGCGAGTCGGGCGGCGTCGGGCTCGCGCGGGTGCGCGACGGCCGCGGGTGCCGCGGTGGGGGTCGGATCGCTTGCGGGCATGGCCCCAGCCTAGGGCCTGCCGTTTGGAACGCGCCCCGGGTGCCGTTGCCTTGAAGCCCTTGCGTGAACGGTGCATCCGGCGGTTACATACTCTTTATGTGCGCAGGTGCGCACATAAAGAGTATTCTGGCGGCGCAGCCTTCGGGAGGGGCCCGCATGCTCACGGTTCTGCGCCACCGCACGTACCGCCGACTGTTCGGCGCCCAGGTCGTCGCCCTCGTCGGCACCGGTCTCGCGACGGTCGCGCTGGGGCTCCTGGCGTACGACATCGCGGGGGCGGACGCGGGCGCCGTGCTCGGCACCGCGCTCGCCATCAAGATGACGGCGTACGTACTGATCGCCCCGCTGGTGGGGACGTTCACGGAGCGACTGCCGCGACGTGCGGTGATGGTGGGTTCCGACCTGCTGCGGGCCGGTGCGGCCCTGACACTGCCCTTCGTGGACGAGGTGTGGCAGGTCTACGTCCTGGTGTTCGTGCTGCAGTCCGCCTCGGCCGTCTTCACGCCCACCTTCCAGGCGCTGATCCCGGACGTGCTGCCCGACGAACGCAACTACACGCGCGCGTTGTCGCTCGCCCGGCTCGCGTACGACATGGAGAGCCTGTTCAGTCCCGCGCTGGCCGCGCTGCTCCTGTCCGTGCTCTCGTACCACCGCCTGTTCACGGGAACGGTCCTGGGCTTCCTCGCCTCGGCCGCCCTCGTAGCCTCGACGACGCTGCCCGAGCGATTGCCCGCGCCCACGCGCGCGGGTGGTGTGTTCGCCAAGGCGACGGCCGGGACCCGCCTCTTCCTCGCGCTCCCCCAACTGCGCGCCCTGCTGGCGATGAACCTGGCCGTGGCGGCGGCGAGCGCGCTGGTGACCGTCAACTCCGTCGTCTACGTAAGGGACTTCCTGGGCCTGCCGTCCGGCGCGCTGCCGGTGGCACTGGGTGCGTACGGGGCCGGGTCGATGGCGGTGGCGCTCGTGGTGCCGCGGATGCTGGAGCGGGTGGGCGAGCGGACGGTGATGGTGCGCGGGGCGCTGGCGCTGGGTGGCGTGTTCGCCGTCGTCGGGGTCATCACGGCGGCGCACGCCGGGAGTTGGCGGGCGCCTGCGCTGTTCGCCGCCTGGGCCGCGTTCGGTGGCGGGTGCTCGATGGTGGTCACGCCGACCGGCCGGCTGGTCCGGCGGGCCGCACCGGAGCGGGAACGTACGGCGGCGTTCGCCGCGCAGTTCTCCCTGTCGCACGCGTGCTGGCTGCTCACGTACCCGCTGGCGGGGTGGCTGGGCGCACGGGCCGGTCCGGGGGCCGCGGTGGTCGGGCTCGCGGTGGTGGCCGTGGGTGCGGGGGTCGCCGCGGCTCGGTTGTGGCCGGCGGGGGTGGACGGTTCCGTCCCGGTGGAGGAGCACGAGCACGCGGGGCTGGCCGCGGACCATCCGCACGTGCGCGGCGCCGTGCGGGTCGCGGGCGGTTGGCGGCACAGTCACCGGCGGTTCGGCGACGCGCTGCACGCGACCCGCTGAGCCGGTGCCCGCGCACCGACGTCCGGCACCGAACGGGCCGGAACTCGTACAGCTGCTGCCGGACGAGGAGGTCGACGTGGTACTGAACAAAGTGGCCGAAGTGCTGGTGGATGACCGTGCGCGTCGGTCCGCGTGAAGATTCCGGGCACGTTCGCGTTAGGGCGCGCGCCTGCGTGTTACCCCGAGGGTTGGAGCCGTCAATGCTGAGGTGGCGGGTTCGGCAGTGAGCCCGCCCCGCTTCCCGGCGCAGGCCGGGAAGCGGGTCTTCACTGCGGTTCCGGCGCGGCTCCACTTCCGGTCTGCGCGCCGCGCAGGTCCAGTTGATGCTGGAGCTCGGCGCGTATCACCGGATCGAGCTCCTGCGTGCGCGGCCAGGCGACGAGCCGCAGGGCGACCAGGCGCAGCTTGACGTTGCTCCGCATGGAGATCTCCCGCAGCACGTCCCACGCCTCGGCGGGCGAGAGGCCGCCCACCGCGACCACGACTCCGATGGCCTGATCGACTTCGGCGTGCGCGGTGACGGCTTCCGTCAGCTGCTCGACCTGAGCCTCGAGACCCGCGGCGCGCGCTGTCTCCGCGTGTGCCTGAATCGCTGCGCGCCGGCGCGCCGGGAGCATCACCGTGCACCTCCAAGTACTGTGCCGGGCTTGGACATCACCCGACTACTTACCACTGCTGCCCCGCCCCGCGCACGGCAACCGTCGCCCCGGGCATGGGCCGCGCGGATGCCCGGAACGCCCCCTGTACGCACCGAGCCGCCGTCCAGTAGGTTGCCTTTCGGTCTGACCTTTGTCAGGTATGCCACTGTCCCGGAGGTGTACGCACGTGGACTTCCAGCTCACCGAGGACCAGGAGACGATCCGCAAAGCGGTCGCGGGACTGCTCCGCGATTTCGACGACGCGTACTGGAGCGCGAAGGACCAACAGCACGAGTTCCCCGAGGAGTTCTACGCCGCCGTGGCCGGGGGCGGCTGGCTGGGCCTGACGATCCCGGAGGAGTACGGCGGCCACGGCCTCGGGATCACCGAGGCCACGCTGCTCCTCGAGGAGGTGGCGCGCTCGGGCGGCGGCATGAACGCGGCGAGCGCCATCCACCTGAACATCTTCGGGATGCACCCCGTGGTCGTGCACGGTTCGGACGAACTCAAGCGGCGCACCCTCCCCCGCGTCGCCACCGGCGATCTGCACGTCTGCTTCGGCGTCACCGAGCCGGAGGCGGGGCTCGACACCACGCGGATCACCACGTTCGCGCGCCGCGAGGGCGACCATTACGTGGTCGACGGCCGCAAGGTATGGATTTCGAAGGCCATGGAGTCGGAGAAGATCCTGCTCCTGACCCGCACCACGCGCGCGGACGACGTGGCGAAGAAGACGGACGGCATGACGCTGTTCCTCACCGACCTCGACCGCGCGCACGTCGACATCCGCCCCATCGCGAAGATGGGCCGCAACGCCGTGACCTCCAACGAGCTGTTCATCGACGGCCTTCGGGTGCCCGTGGCCGACCGGGTCGGCGAGGAGGGCCAGGGCTTCAAGTACATCCTCGACGGGCTCAATCCGGAGCGGATGCTGATCGCCGCCGAGGCGCTGGGAATCGGCCGTGTGGCGCTGGAGCGCGCGGTGTCGTACGGCAATGAGCGCGAGGTGTTCGGGCGGCCGATCGGCATGAACCAGGGCCTCCAGTTCCCCCTTGCGGACTCCCTCGCCCGGCTCGACGCCGCCGAGCTGATGCTGCGCAAGGCGACGTGGCTGTACGACAACGGACGTCCGTGCGGGCGCGAGGCGAACACCGCCAAGTACCTGTGCGCGGACGCCGGTTTCGACGCCGCCGACCGGGCGTTGCAGACGCACGGCGGCATGGGGTACGCGGAGGAGTACGCGGTCGCCCGGTTCTTCCGGGAGGCCCGCCTGATGAAGATCGCTCCGGTCAGCCAGGAGATGATCCTCAACTATCTGGGCTCGCACACACTCGGCCTGCCGAGGAGCTATTGAGCCGTGGTCACCGGGAAGCCGTTCGCGCCCCTCGCGGTCCCGAAGGCGGCCGATGTCCTGGCCGCCGACATCCGGGAACGCATCCTCTCCGGCGAGCTGCCGGAGGGCTCGATGCTGCCGCCGGAACGGGAGTTGGTGGAGCGGACGGGGCTGAGCCGCGCCACGGTGCGCGAGGCGTTGCGCATTCTCCAGGTGGAGCGACTGCTGCGGATCCGTCCGGGCCGGGGCGGCGGCGCGTTCGTGCACTGTCCCGACCACGCCTCACTGGCAGGCGCAGTCGAGCTGGTGATCCGGGGCCAGCACCTCCGCCTTGACGCGCTGCACGAGACGAGGGAGGCCGTCGAGCCCGCCTGCGCCGCGCTGGCCGCGGTCCGGCGCACGGAGGACGACCTGACCCAATTGGACGCCGCACACAGCGAGTTGACGGCAGCGGGCGACGTCCCCCACTTTCTGCGCGCCAACGTGCACTGGCACACCGCGGTGGCGCGCGCGTCCGGCAACGAACTCCTCATCGGCCTCATGACGGCCCTCGCCGACGCGATCTACGCCGCCACCGACATCGAGCACTTCCTGGACGAGGACATCCGCGGTCTCACCACCCGGGCCCACGCGCGGGTCACCGAGTCGATCCGGGCCCGTGACGAGGCGGGGGCGAAACGGCGGATGGAGCGCCATGTGTGTGCGTTCGCGCGGGCGGCGGGGCGGGTCGACCGGCGGGAGGGTGTCGAGTTGGACGGGTGAAGGGATCCCAGCGGGACAGTTGCAGGGATCCCGGCGGGGCAGGTGCACGGGTCCCGGCGGGGCGGCTCACACGTACATGCTGTGGCCGCCCACAAAGGCCGTCCGTACGCAGTCGGCCGACAGGTCGTCGAGCGCCTCTTGCAGGGGTACGTGGAGCAGGCACAGGTCCGCACGGGTGCCCGGTGCCACTGTGCGCGGGGTGCCGCCGGGCGCGAGGGGCCCGCCCAGGAACAGGCCGAGCGCGGCACGCGGCGTCAGCCCTTCGGGGCCTGCCCGTCCGGCTGCCGCGCGCATCACCGCCCAGGGATCCGCCGTGCCGTACGGGGCGTCCGTGCCTGCGGCGACGGGGACGCCCGCGGCACGGAGCGTGCCGCAGCGGTACAGGTGGGGCCGGTCGTCGGCGGCCACGTCCCGCTCGTACGCGGCCGCCCGCTCCACCGGGAAGTGCGGCTGGGTGACCACGGTGACGCCGAGCCGCCGTAGCCGGTCGACGGCCTCTGCGGGGATCACCGCGCCGTGCTCGACACGGTCGCCGGGCACGCTGCCCACCTCGTCGAGGGCGAGCAGCGTGACGAAGAGCTGGACGCGGGTGACGCAGTGGACGGCGACGGGTCGGGGGCGGGCCCGGGTGATGCGCGCCGCCAGGTCGGTGGGGGTGGGGAGCGTCAGATCGTCGAGGCGGATCTTCGCGGGGGCGGCGGGGTCCAGGCCGAGGATCGTGAGGCGTTGCGGGAGAGGACGCAGGAGTGTGCGGAGGCCGGGGGCGGGGTGCGGGTCGGCGTTGGTGAATCCGGTGATGCCGCTGCCCGCTGCCCGCTGCCCGACTCCCGCCAGATCCAACGGGGTCGGCGGGATCCTGGTGCGCAGGCGTTCGTCCGAGCGCCAGAACCTGCCGTCCCCGGCGTCGTCCAGACCCGCGGCGCGCAGGGCAGCCCCGTTCCACACCCACAGCTCGCCGCTGCGGTGCTGCACCCGCACCGGCGTGTCGGCGACGAGTCGGTCGAGCACCGCGCGGTCCAGGTCGCCCGCGACGCTCTCGTGATAGCCGACGGCCCGCACCCACTCCCCCGGCGCCCCGCCCCGAAGCGCCTTCGCCAGTCCTTCGGGCCCGGCCACATCCGCGGGACCGACCCGCACGGAAGCCGTCTCGGCGGCCAGCGCGGCGAGGTGCACATGGTGGTCGTGCAGTCCCGGCAGCAGCGCGCCGCCCCGCCCGTCGATCCCCCCGCGCCCGCCGAGGCGAGCGCCTACCTCGACCACGCGCCCCGCCGCCACCCGCACGTCCACCCGGCCGAGCGCCTCGACCTCCACGTCCCGGATCAACACGGGCGGTCGCCATCCGCGCCGGCGACGTCCGCCGCGCACGCCGCCATGGCGACGTCCACGAGGTGTCCACCGCCGTCCCGCAGCGAACGGGCCGCGGCGCGGGCCGCGTAGAGACCGGTGACGGGATCGGCCAGGGCGTCACCGAGGAACACGGGTCCTGTGCCCTCCGGGGGCCACGCCACGAGTCCACCCGCCACCGCCGCGTCGTCGCCGAAGGCGATCCGGCCGTCGGCGCGCCCGTATCCGGTGACGCTCACCCACACCCGGCCGGGCCGCCCGGCGAGGAACTCGTGCGCGTCGAGCCCGGCGCGGCGCAGGGCGCGCGGGCGTGACGCCTCGATCACCAGGTCGGCGTCCGCGATCGCGGAGCGCAGCGCGGCGGGGTCGGTGAAGTCGAGGGTGACACCGCGGTGGCCTTCGTGCAGGTGCCGGTAGAAGGCGGGGCTGCCGCGGCGGGCGCCGTCGGGGCGGGTCGTGCTCTCCACCTTCAGCACGTCGGCGCCCGCGAGGCCGAGCAGGCGCGCGCACAACGGGCCCGCCCACAGCGCGGAGAAGTCCACGACGCGTACGCCGCCGGGTGTCCGCGGCTCGCTCGCGGGCCCAAGGCGTTCGCGCAGCACGGGTGGGCGGCGGCCCCGCTCCGACCCGAGGGACGCCGCCGGCACCCCCAGGAGCTGGGCCTGGCGGGCGACCTCCGCCGCTGGGCGCGCGGCCACCGCGTCCGTCAACTCACCCGCACCGCCCAGCAGGTTGAGGAGGGCGGGCAGGGCCGCATGGTCGGCGGGGCGGGCGAGGTTGACGGCCACCCAGCCGTCGGCCGCCCGCAGCAACCGGCAAGAACCACCGGCCGAGATCCACCCCGCGGTCGCGAAGCCCGCGAGCCTGGCCCGCAGGAACAGTTCCGTGTCGAGGTCGACCGGGACGCCGGTGAGTGCGGTGATGTCACGGGCGACCGTGTGAAGTGGACGTAGAGGGCCCGCCAAGAGCCGCACTCCCGTCTCCGTATCGGCCTTCGCGTGCAGATCCGTATTCTCCAAACCCGCAACCACCCTTCTCCCGCATGGATCGACAAATTACACTCGCGCCGACGCGAACGGGAGACACCCGGCAGGAGGGCGGTTCACCGGGACGCATGGACACTCCATGGGAACTCGTCGACCTCGACAGCGACTTCAGCCGCGCCCCGCAGGACCGCCCCGGGTCCGGACGCACCCCCTTCGACACCCGCCCGCGCGTCGTCATCGGCTGCGCCGCGCGGCCCGTAGCCGTCCCGGCGGAGGCGTACGACGTGCTGCTGACCGGGGTGAAGGACGCGCCCCGCCCCTGGGTTTCCTGCGCCGATCCCCGCGAGAGCGCCGACCGGCTGTGCGATTCGGTGACGGCGAGCCCCGACGCGGCGACAGCGCTGGTCCAAGTCCTGCGCCTGGGCCGGAACCTGGCCATTCCGGAGCGTCTTGTCGCGGAGTCCCTCACGTACTCCGCGTTGCAGGGCGGCACGGCCTTCCGGCACTGGCTCGCGAGTACTCCGCACGGCACCGCCCGCCCCGCCGAACGGCCGGTGCGCCTGGCCCGCGAGGGCGATCGGCTCACCATCACCCTCGACCGGCCCTGGGTGCGCAACGCCGTCGACGCGGCGACCAGGGACGCCTTGTGCGAGGCCCTGACGGTGGCCGTCGCCGACACCTCGGTGGCCCGGATCCACCTGCGCGGGAGCGGACCCGCGTTCTGCAGCGGCGGTGACCTCACCGAGTTCGGCACCTCGGACGATCCCGCTCGCGCCCATCGGGTGCGCGTCGAACGCAGCCCGGCGGCCCTGCTCGCACGCTGCGCAGGGCGGGCCACCGCGCACCTGCACGGCGCGTGCGTGGGCGCGGGCATCGAACTGGCCTCGTTCGCCGGACGGATCGTAGCGGCCCCCGACACCCGGATCCAACTGCCGGAAGTCGCCATGGGATTGGTCCCCGGCGCCGGCGGAACGGCCGGGATCCCGCGCCGCATCGGTCGCCACAGGACCGCCCATCTCGCCCTGTCGGGAATGGAGTTGACCGCGCGCGAGGCTTGGAGTTGGGGGCTTGTGGACGAGGTCACCCCGAGCGCCTGAAGCAGTAGGTTTCGCGCAGGCACGCGGCTCCATTCCGGCGGAAGGACCGGCTTCCCGTTCTCCGTGTCCACGAGCGAGATCGTCTCGACCGGGCAGGACTCGGCGATCTCGAGGACTTACACTGGACGAGTGCTTGACCGAGGTGCTGAACGACCGTTTAACACTCGCGCTTCGCGAGCGTCAAGCACAATGACCGCATGACTGCTGCGCCGCGCCGGATGGGCACCGAGACCTCCAAGACCCGCCTGCTGCTGCTCGACACCACGGAGCGGCTGATGCTGGAGGAGGGGTACGCGGCCGTCGGCGTGCGGCGGGTGGCGCGCGAGGCCGAGGTGGCTCCGGCGCTCGTCCTGTACTACTTCCGCACACTCGACGACCTGTTCCTGGCGGCGCTTCGGCGGCGCGCGGAACAGGAGTTGGCGCGCGTGGACCGCGTCCTCGACGGCCCGCAGCCGATACGCACGCTGTGGAAGCTCAGCAGCCACCCCGGCAACACACTGACGACGGAGTTCGCGGCGCTCGCCAACCACCGCAAAGCGATCCGCGCCGAACTCGCGGCGCACGCCGAGCGTTACCGGCAGGCGCAGGTGGCGGCTCTCACACGCAGGCTCACCGAGATGGGCGTGGAGCTGCCCGACGGGCTCTCCCCCACCGTGCTCCTTGTGCTCACCAACGCGCTCGGCCGGATCCTGACCATGGAGAACACGATGGGGATGACAGCGGGGCACGAGGAGGCCGTGAAGTTCGTGGAGGACTTCCTCGACCGGTACGAGGGGACGCCGGCCTCGGACGTGTAGAACCGGCCCCCGCACGGCACCAACGCCCCCGGCCGGACCCCTCCGGCGGGAGGCGTGACACATCTCGGGAAAGTGTCACACCTTTCTCAGTCGTGCTCCCCGAGCCGCGGCGGCGCCCCGTACGACGGCTCGTGCCCGGCGACCCGGATCGGGCTCCCGACCAGCCGGAAGTCACCCGCCTCGATCACCGCGTGCGGCGTGCCCTCCAGTGCCTCGGGCAGCGTACGGACCGCTGCGGCCGGGACGTGCAGGGGCCGTAGCCGCGCCTCCCAGCTCTCGGCCGTGTCCCCGGCCAGTGCCTTCGTGACGGCCGCGATCACATCGTCCCGGTGTGCCGCCCGGCCCGCCATGGTGGCGAATGCGGGCTCGTCGACGCCCGCCTCGGTGGCGAAGGACCGCCAGAAGCCGTCGTGCGTGACGAACAGCGCCAAGTGGCCTTCTGCCGTGGGGAACAGCTGGGCCGGAACGTAGTAGGCGTGGGCGCCGCCCGGTGTGCGGCGGGGGACGGTGCCCTCGTTGAGGTAGGCGGCGGCTCGGTAGTTGAGCTGGGAGAGCATGACGTCGCGCAGGCTCACGTCGACCTGCCCGCCGCGCCCCGACACGATGTGCGCGAGCAGCCCCAACGCGGCGGCCATTCCTGACGAGTTGTCGGCGGACGAGTAGCCGGGCAGCATCGGCGGGCCTTCCGGGTCGCCGGTCAGAGCGGCGATGCCGGTGGCGGCCTGGACGACGTAGTCGAAAGCGGGGTCGTCGCCCGCGTCCATGCCGTACCCGGTGAGGGCGACGCAGACGAGACGGTCGTTGTACTGCTTCAGGTCGTCGTAGGTCAGTCCGCATCTCCGGATCGCCGACGGCTTGAGGTTCACGAGCAACGCGTCTGCGTCACCCACGAGTTGGTGGAGCCGTTCCTGTCCCCCGTCCGTCGTCAGGTCCACCCGGATGCTGCGTTTTCCGCGGTTGAGGCTCGCGAAGTACGTATCGGACACCTGTCGTGACAGGTCGCCGCCGGGTGGCTCCAGCTTGGTCACCTCCGCACCCAGATCGGCCAGGAGCATCGTCGCGTAGGGGCCCGCGAGGATGTGTCCGACCTCCAGAACGCGGACACCCGCGAGTGGTCCGCCGTTCACCGCAGCTCCGCGGCGATCGCCGCCACTGTTTCGCGGGTGCGGCGCTTGGAGGCGACCAGTTCCGCGCGGCCCTCACCGATCGGCAGGAGCCGTACGGACAGGTCCGTGACGCCCGCGTCGGCGAACCGCTGGAAGCGGGCCCTGATCGCCGCCTCATCCCCGGCCGCACACAGGTCGCCGACGTCGCGGGCGTCGCCGTACTCCAGCAAGCGCTGGTAGTTGGGCGAGATCTCGGCCTCGCCGAGGATGCGGTTGGCGCGCTCGCGCGCGGCGTCCACCTCGTTGGGCCGACACAGGCAGACGGGGATGCCGGCGACGATGCGCGGTGCGGGGCGCCCGGCCTCCTGGGCGGCCTTGGTGATGCGGGGCACGACGTGGTCGGCGACAGAGCGTTCGTCGGCCATCCACAGCACGGTTCCGTCGGCCCGCTCCCCCGCGACGCGCAGCATGACGGGGCCCAGCGCGGCGAGCAGGACGGGCAGAGGAGCGACCGGGGCGAGACCGAGCGGATTGTGGACAGTGAACGTGGCGTTCTCGACGTCTACCGAACTCGCGCCCCTCACCGCGGTGTTGAGGACGTCCAGGTAGTCGCGCGTATAGGCGGCGGGTTTCTCGTAGGGCAGGCCGAGCATGTCGCGCACGATCCAGTGGTGCGAGGCGCCGACCCCGAGCGCGAGCCGACCCTGGGCCGCCGCGTGTACGGAGAGTGCCTGGCGGGCCAGGGCGATGGGGTGCTGGGTGTGCACCGGGACGACGGCCGTGCCCAGTTCGATGCGCGAGGTCACCGAGCCCATCAGCGCGATGGCCGTCAACGCGTCGAAGTCCGTGGGTACTTGAGGCACCCACACCGTGTCGAACCCGGCCTCCTCCGCCCAGCGCACGTCGTCGAGCATGCGGGCGGCCTTGCGTGCGCTGTCGCCCCGCTCGGGGCCTGACATCACTCCGATACGCATACGGGGCTCCTCACGAACGGTCTGCGGTCAGCTTGCGGATGTCGGCCACGATCTGGTCGAGCGGTGTGCCGGTCGGGTAGACGGCGGCGGCCCCCGCCTTCTTCAGGCGGCGGATGTCCGCGGCCGGAATGGAGCCGCCCACGACCACCGCGATGTCCTCGGCGTGCGCGGCCCGCAGCGCCTCGACGATGCGGGCGGTCAGCGCGATGTGGGCGCCGGAGAGGATGCTCAGGCCGACCACGGCCACGTCCTCCTGCACGGCGGTCGCGGCGATGTCGGTGACGCGCTGCCGGATGCCGGTGAACACGACCTCGAATCCGCTGTCCCGCAGCGCCCGCGCGACGATCTTCGCACCGCGGTCGTGCCCGTCGAGTCCGGGCTTGGCGATCAGCACACGGGCGCCGGATTCGGTGGCCATCAGAACACCACCGGCTGCCGGAACTCGCCCCACACCGCGCGCAGCACGTCGGACATCTCGCCCACAGTGCAGTAGGCGGCGGCGCAGTCGACGAGCGGTCCCATGAGGTTGACGTCCGGGACGTCGGCGGCGCGCCTCAACTCCGCCAGCGTGCGCCGCACTTCGGCCGCGCTGCGTTCGCTCTTCACCTGGGCGAGCCGCTTCAGCTGCCGCTCGCGTCCCTCGGCGTCGAGTTCGTACGTGGCCAGGTCGGGCGGCGTCTCGTCGGCGGTGAACCGGTTGACGCCGACGACGGGCCTGGCACCCGACTCGATGTCCTGGTGGGCCCGGTACGCCTCGTCGGCGATGAGCCCTTGGAGGTAGCCGTCCTCGATGGCACGGACCATGCCGCCGTGCCGCTCCAAGTCGTCCATGACCTCGACGACCCGCTCCTCGGTGGCGTCCGTGAGGGCTTCCACGAAGTACGAACCTCCCAGCGGGTCGGCGACCGCCGCGGCCCCCGTCTCGTACGCGAGCACCTGCTGGGTGCGCAGCGCGAGCGTCGCGGACTCCTCGCTGGGCAGCGCGAACGGCTCGTCCCAGGCCGCCGTGAACATGGACTGCACGCCGCCGAGGACGGAGGCGAGCGCCTCGTAGGCGACGCGCACGGTGTTGTTGCGGGCCTGCGGCGCGTACAGCGAGGCACCTCCGGCGACGCAGCCGAAGCGGAACATGCACGCCTTGTCGGTCTCGGCGCCGAAGCGCTCGCGCACGATCGTCGCCCACCGCCTGCGCCCGGCACGGTACTTGGCGATCTCCTCGAAGAAATCGCCGTGCGTGTAGAAGAAGAACGAGATCTGCGGCGCGAACTGATCGATGGTCATGCGGCCGCGCTCGATGACCGTCTCGCAGTACGTGACTCCGTCGGCGAGCGTGAACGCCATCTCCTGGACGGCGTTGGCCCCGGCGTCGCGGAAGTGGGCGCCCGCGACGGAGATGGCGTTGAAGCGCGGTACCTGTTCGGCGCAGAACTCGATGGTGTCGGCGATCAGCCGAAGCGAGGGCTCGGGCGGCCAGATCCACGTGCCGCGCGAGGCGTACTCCTTGAGGATGTCGTTCTGGATCGTGCCGGTGAGCGCGGCGCGCGGGATGCCGCGCTTCTCGGCTGCGGCCACGTACAGCGCGAGCAGGATCGCCGCCGTGCCGTTGATGGTGAAGCTCGTACTGATCCGGTCGAGCGGGAGGCCTTCGAAGAGCAGCTCGACGTCGGCGAGGCTGTCGACCGCGACTCCGACCCGGCCGACCTCGTCGGCGTACTCCGGGTCGTCGGAGTCGTAGCCGCACTGGGTGGGCAGGTCGAGCGCCACGGACAGGCCCGTCGAGCCCTGGTCGAGGAGGTAGCGGTAGCGGCGGTTGGACTCCTCGGCGGTGCCGAAGCCCGAGTACTGGCGGCGGGTCCACAGGCGGCCCCGGTATCCGGTCGGGTAGTTGCCCCGGGTGAAGGGGTACGCACCCGGGTCCGGCGGTGTGCCGGGGGCGTCGGCCGGGGTGTAGACGGGTTTGAGGGGAAGGCCTGACGGGGTGTGCACGGGGTCGTCTGTCATGGGTGTCGCGGCTCCTCCTCGGGCCGTCCTGCGGTCAGCTGGTCCTTGAGGACCTTGCCTGTGGCGCCCAGCGGCAGTGCGTCACGGAACTCGATGTGTCGCGGCACCTTGAACCCAGCCATGCGCTCGCGGCTCCACGCGATGAGGTCCTCGGCGCTCACCTGCTCGCGCGCCACCACGAACGCCTTGCCGACCTGCCCCATGCGCGCGTCGGGCACGCCGATGACGGCTGCCTGGGCGACGGCGGGGTGTTCGAGGAGGAAGCCCTCGACCTCGGCCGGGTAGGCGTTGAAGCCGCCGACGATGAACATGTCCTTCTTGCGTCCGACGATCCTCAGCCGGCCCTCCGCGTCCAGCTCCCCGAGGTCGCCGGTGTGCAGCCAGCCGTCGGGGTCGATGGTCTCCGCGGTGGCGGCGGGGTCGTCGAGATAGCCCTTCATCACGGCGTAGCCGCGCACGAGGACCTCGCCGTCGTCGGCGACACGCACCTCGAAGCCCTCGCAGGGGCGGCCGACGGTGGTGGCGACGGCTTCGTACGGGTCGCCGGGCCGGGAGGCGGTGACGGTGCCCGCCTCGGTCAGCCCGTAACCGGTCATCAGGTGCTGGAAGGGCAGCTCTGTGGTGACGCGCCGCACGAGCTCGACCGGGATGTCGGCGGACCCCGTGACCGCGACGCGCAGCGAGGACAGGTCGCGGCCGGGTGGTGCGGCGAGCAGCGAGTGGTAGAGGGTGGGCGGCCCCGGCAGGACGGTCACCCGCTCGCGCTCGACCAGGTCGAGCACCACGTCCGTGTCGAACACGGGGACCGGCAGCATGGTGGCGCCGCGCAGGAACGAGGCGACCAGGCCCGCCTTGTAGCCGAAGATGTGGAAGTACGGGTTGACCATGAGGTACCGGTCGCCCTGCCGCAGACCTGCCAGGTCGCACCACTCGTCGTACAGGCGCAGCGTCTGCCCGTGGGTGGTCATGACGCCCTTGGAGCGCCCCGTGGTGCCGGACGTGAACACGATGTCGGCGATGTCGTCCTCGCCCACGTCGCACGCGTAAGGGCTGCCCGAGGCGAGGAAGCCGGATGTCACATCGATCACGGGTACACCGTCGGGACCGCTGAACTCCCGGTCCAGGAAGCCGTTCTGGACGAGCAGCGCCTTGGCTCCGCTGCGCCGCACGATGTCGTGTGCCTCGGCGTCCTTGAAGCGGGTGTTCACGGGGACGAGGACACCCCCGGCCGCCGTGAGCCCGAAGGCCGCCACGATCCAGTCGGCGGAGTTCGGGGCCCACAGCGCGACCCGGTCGCCCTTGCGGATGCCGAGTTCGTGGGCGTAGGCGCCCGCGGCGACCCGTATCCGTTCGGCGAGTTCGGCGAACGTGAGGCGCAGGTCCCCGTCAACGACGGCCTCCGCGTCGCCGAACCGGTCGGCGGCGCTGAGCGCCATCTCGGGGATGCTGCGCCACTTCAGAGCGCCGTCGGCACTCATGGGGCCATCAGGCGGGCCAGGTTGCCGCCCATCACCTTGGCCTTGTCGGTCTCGTCGAGCTTGCCGAGGAAGTCCACGTACGAGACCGGGTCGGCGAGGCCCTCCGGGTGCGGGTAGTCGGAGCCGAACAGGACCCGCTCGATGCCGATGAGGTCACCGAGGGCGGCCAGGTCCTCCTCCCAGAACGGGCTGATGTGGATGTGCCGCTTGAAGACCTCGACCGGGTCCTCCTGGAACTCGTGCGGCATCTTCTTGTACACGTCCGCGAGCCGGCCGAGGACGGGCTCCACCCAGGAGGCGCCCTGCTCGATCACCGCGACCTTCAGAGCGGGGAACCGGGAGAGCATGCCGTGGCAGATCATCGACGCCACCGCGTCCTCCACGGGCCGCCACTCCGCCACCTGCCGGAACGCGTTGGGCTTGAAGGGCAGGAACTCGCGGGTGCCGCCCTCCCAGTCGTTGGCGTAGTTGGAGTAGCCGCTGTCGGAGGAGTGGAAGGTGACGAGCACCCCGAGTTCCTGCACGCGCTTCCAGAACGGGTCGAACTCGGGCAGCGCGAAGGAGCGGGTGACACCGCCGGGGCCCGGCACGGGTGCGGGACGTACGAGGATCGCGCGGGCGCCGCGCTCCACCACCCGGTTCAGCTCCTCGATCGCTTTGTCCACGAAGGGCAGGGTGATCACGGGGACGGTGAAGATGCGGTCCTTGTGGACGAAGCCCCAGGTCTCGTGCAGCCAATCGTTGAGCGCGTGGATGACCGCGTGGATCAGCTCCGGGTCGTCCTTCATGCGCTCTTCGATGAGGCTCGCGAGCGTCGGGAACATCAGGGAGCGCTGGATGCCGAGGTCGTCCAGGAGCTCCAGGCGGGGGCCCGGTTCCCGGAACGCCGGGACGGCCCGCATCGGCTCGCCGAAGATCTCCCTGCGGGTCTTGCCGTCGGGGTTGCCGACCCTGAAGTACTCCTCCATCGCACCGGGCCGGGCCACGACGTCGAAGGTCGGGTTCGGGATGTACTCGCTGATCTGCCCGCGGATCGCGATCTTCGTGCGTCCGCGGACGTCGACGTATTCGATGGCACCGTCGTACTGCTTCGGGAGGTACTTGGTGAACGCTTCCCGGGTCTCGTAGAGGTGGTTGTCCGCGTCGAACAGCGGATAGGGCAGGGTGCGCGAAGGCATGGAATCCTCCTTGGCCGAATGTGAGAATAGTATTCTCACCGAACGGGTGAGGCAATGTCCCTCCGGAGGTTCTGGCGGAGCACGAACTTCTTCACCTTGCCGCTCGCCGTGCGCGGGAACTCCTCGACGCCGTGCACCTCCTCCGGCCACTTCTGCCGGGCGATCCCGGCGCGCTCGAAGTACTTCCTCAACTCCGGGAGGTCGGGGACGGGTTGGCCGGGCAGCATGCGCAGCACGGCGGCCGCGTGCTCACCGAGCCGGGCGTCGGGCGCCGCAACCACGGCGGCCTCCGCGACGCCGTCCATGCCGAGCAGCACCTCCTCGACCTCCAGGGCGCTGATGTTCTCGCCGCCCCGGATGATCACGTCCGCCTTGCGGTCGGTGATGGACAGGCAGCCGTCCGCGTCGACCTCCCCGATGTCGCCCGTGCGGTACCAACCCTCGGCGTCGAAGGCCGACTTGGTGAGTTCGGAGTCGGTGTAGCCGAGGCAGAGGTCGGGGCCGCGGGTGAGGATCTCGCCGTCGGCGTCGAGCCGCAGCTCCACACCGTCCAGCGGGGTGCCGTCGGTGTGCAGCCGGACGCGGGCGGGGCCGTCGTGCGGGGCCCAGGTGACGGAGGGGTGCTCGGTGGACCCGTAGGAGCGGAACGCCGTGATGCCCAGGCCCTCCAGACGGGTCGTCACGGCGGAGGGGACGGCGGAACCGCCGAGACCCGCGTACTTGAGGCGGGCGATGTGCGCCGGGGTGCAGTCGGGGTGGTCGAGCAGGCTCGTCATGTAGTACGTCGCTCCCCCGCCGACGACCAGGTTCTCGCGGGCGATGAGGTCGAGCGCCTGCGCCGGGTCCCATACGTCGCCGAGGTTGATCGGTGAGCCGTCGAGCACGGGGATCAGGAACGCGTTGACCATCCCGATGAAGTGGCCGACGGGCGCCACAGTGAGCTGCTTGCCCCGGTCCGGCGGGTAGGCGGCGGAGAGCTGGCGCGTCTCGCACAGCAGCGTTTGATGGCTGTGCACCACACCCTTGGGGTCGCGGGTGGTGCCGGAGGTGAAGGCGATCAGGGCGGGCGCGGCCGGATCCGTGGGCAGGAAGCCGTCCATCGGCTCGTCGGCGAGGAGGTCGTCGAAGTCGCGGCCGACCACGCCCACGATCGGTACGCCGGCGCTGAGTTCGGGCTTGAACTCCTGGCGACCGAAGCGCGCAGCGGCGAAGAAGGCGCTCGGTCGGGTGGAGCGCAGGATGTAGCCGACCTCTTTGGGCCCGTAGAAGTGCACGATCGGGACGACCACCGCGCCGAGCAGCGCCGAGGCCCAGAACACGGCCGCCGCCTCCCTCCAGTTGGGCAGCTGGAACGCGACGACGTCACCGGGGCCGACGCCGCGCTCGCGCAGCCCGGCCGCGAGCCGCCGCGCGGTGCGCTCCACGTCGCCGAAGGTTCCGGACCAGGGGCGTACACGCGAGTGCACTCTGAACTCGGCCTCGGGGGCGGCCCGCAGACGTTCCGTCAGGACCTCGCCGAGGGTGTCGTGGGTCCACCAGCCCTCCGCTTCGTAGCGCCGGGCCAGCTCCGGGGGGATCGTCCTGAGCGCGGTGACCGGGATCGTCGGCATGGAAGAGACCAACCTCCTCGTGGCATACGCCTGTACGCACTGAGCACGCATGAGAATTGAACTCTCTCAGATCGAGAAGCTATGTTCCATACGTCGTACGCGACCACGGTCCGCGCTCATCTCCCCGAAGGGCTTCGCATGGTCGACCTCGAACTGGACGGCGCGCTCGCCGTCGTCACCATCGACCGTCCGCACGCGCGCAACGCGATCGGGCCCGCCACGATGGACCGCCTGGACAAGGTGCTCGACGCCGTCTCCGAGGCGGAGCAGGAGGGCACGACGCACGCGCTCGTCATCAAGGGGGCGGGTGAGAAGGCGTTCGTGTCGGGCGGCGATCTCAAGGAGCTGGCGGCGCTGCGCACCGAGGAGGCCGCGATGGGGATGGCGCTGCGGATGCGTGCGATCTGCGACCGCGTCGCCGCCTTCCCGGGCCCCGTGATCGCCGCGCTGAACGGCCACGCCTTCGGCGGTGGCGCCGAGTTCGCGCTCGCCGCGGACATCCGGGTCGCCGCCGATGACGTACGGATCGCCTTCAACCAGGTGGCGCTGGCGATCATGCCGGCGTGGGGCGGCGCCGAGCGGCTCGCCGCGCTTGTCGGGCCGGGACGGGCGCTGCTGCTCGCCGGCTCGGGGCAGATCCTGAGCGCACGGGAGGCCGAGCGGGAGGGCCTGGTGGACCGGGTGCTGCCGCGGGGCGGGTTCGAGGCGGGGTGGCGGGCGTTGGCGCACTCACTCGCCCACCGCCCGGCGCGGTCGATCAAGCACGTGACGCGACCGGGCGGCTGCTCGCCGCGCGAGGCGGCCCGGGCCTTCGCACGACTGTGGGTCTCCGACGAGCACTGGGCCGCGGCGGAGCGGGTGATGTCCCGGGGGAAGTGAGGACTTCTTCGACCACTCCGCCGCGTGGTCAGGCGCGGGCCGGGGCCTCGTCGGTCACGGGCTCGCGCTCGCCCGCCGGCTCGCCCTCACCCTTGCGCAGCGCCGGGATGAACGTCGCCACGACGGCGGAGAGCACGGCCACACCGCAGCCGATCATCAGGCCGGTGCGGAAGCCGCCCTCGGAGGGGATCGAGACGCCTCCCATGGAGACGGTCATCTGCGCGAGGACGACACCGACGACGGCGGAGCCGATCGTGGTGCCGAGCGAGCGCATCAGGGTGTTGAAGCCGTTGGCCGCGGCCGTCTCCGAGAGCGGCACGGAGCTCATGATCAGCGCGGGCATGGAACCGTAGGCGAGGGCGACACCGCTGTTGATGATGATGCCGGCGAGCATGATGCCCCAGGCCGTCCCCATGAGCGGCAGCGCGGCGCCGTAGCCGAGCGCGATCACGAGGGCGCCGAGGATCAGCGCGAACTTCGGGCCGCGGGCGTTGATCAGCTTTCCGCCGAGCGGCGAGATCAGCATCATCATGACGCCGCCGGGCGCGATCCACAGACCGGCCGCGAGCATCGACTGGCCGAGGCCGAAGCCGGTGGCCTCGGGGAACTGGAGCAGCTGCGGCGCGATCAGCATGAAGGAGTACATGCCGACGCCGATGAGGATCGAGGCGGCGTTGGTGAACAGCACGCGGGGCCTGGCGGTGGTGCGCAGATCGACGAGCGGCTCGCGGGTGCGCAGCTCGTAGCGGCCCCACACGAGCAGGGAGACCACGGCGAGGGCGAACAGGCCGAGCGTGGCGCCCGACCCCCAGCCCCAGTCGGCACCCTTGGACACGGCGAGCAGCAGCGAGACGAGACCGATCGCGAGACCGATCGCACCGGGGGCGTCGAAGCGCTGCCCCTTCGCGGCCGCCGGCACGTCCGGCACGATCGCGTAGATCATCGCGCCGATGGCCACGGCGAGGACGGCCGAACCCCAGAACAGGACGCGCCAGTTCGCGTACTGCGCGACGGCCGCGGCGATCGGCAGGCCGATCGCGCCGCCGATACCCATGGACGCACTCACCAGCGCGATGGACCCGCTGAGCTTCTCGGTCGGCACGACATCGCGCAGCAGCGCGATCCCGAGCGGCACCATGCCCATACCCATCCCCTGGAGCCCGCGCCCGACGATCATCGGGACGACGGACGAGGAGAGCGCGCAGACGACCGAGCCCACGATCAGCGGGACGACGCAGATCAGCATCATGCGTCGCTTGCCGATGAGGTCGCCGAGCCGACCCGAGACCGGCACGCACACACCGGAGACGAGCAGGGTGACCGTGACCACCCACGCCGCGTTCGAGGACGACGTGTCCAGGAGTTGCGGCAGTTCGGCGATGAGCGGCGTCACCAGCGTCTGCATGATCGCGGCGACGGTGCCTGCGAGCGCGAGGGTGGCGACGATGGCGCCCGACCGACCGCTCGACTGGGGCGCATCCATGAAGGACTCCTCAATCTTTCCTATTCAGCGTGTGCAACGCTATGCATCATACACACGATGTGTATCGTGCATATTGCGTGCGTGATGCACATAACACCCTGCGATACGGTCGACCCAGGAGGACGCACGTACATGAACAAGCCATCGCACCTGGTCGAGTTCGAGCACATGGTGCTGGGCCGACATCAGCTCGGCAGCGAGAAGCGCCGCCGCCAGGCCGACCGCCTGGAGCGCAGCGCGTACATCATGCTCAGCCGGATCCAGGCACAGGGTCCGATGTCCATCGGTCAGCTCAGCGAGGCCTTCCTGCTCGACGCCTCCACGCTCAACCGGCAGACGGCGAGCGCGATGCGGGCCGGGCTCCTGGAGCGGATCCCCGACCCGGACGGCGGCATGGCCCGCAAGTTCCGGCTCACCGAGGAGGGCGAGCGGCAGCTCGACGAGGAGCGCGAGACCCACGTCCAGGAACTGGACAAGGTCTTCGAGGACTGGTCGGCGGACGACGTCGAGACCTTCGCCCGCTACCTGCAGCGCTTCAACACCAGCGTCGAGCGGCTGAGCGGCCAGCCCTGGCCGCGCTCCTGAACATCGCGGGATGGCTTCACCGGAGAATGGCGTTCCCGCTCACGCGCTACCCGACTCGGTAGGTGGAAGCCACCCGCTTCTCAACTGCGTCGAGTATCGTTCCGCAGATGAACGCCGTACCCGCAGAGCCCACTCCGCCCGTCTGGCGACAGCGCGCGATCGAGCGGTCCACGCGCGCGGCCAAGCTCCGCGCAGAACACCGGATCGAGCGCTTCCTCGAAGCGGCACAGGAGCTCATCGCCGCGAAGGGCACCACCGACTTCACCGTGCAGGAGGTCGTCGAGCGCTCGAAGCAGTCACTGCGCAGCTTCTACCAGCACTTCGACGGCAAACACGAGCTGCTGCTCGCCCTGTTCGAGGACGCCCTGGGGCGCTCGGCCGACGAGATCCGCGCCGCCACCGCCGCCAAGAAGAAGCCCCTCGAACGGCTGCGCGTCGCGGTGCACATGCTCTACGAGCAGTCACTTCCGCGCCCCGGCCGACAGAGCCCGCTGTTCACCGACTTCGCGATGCAGCTCCTTGGCACCCACCCGGAGCAAGTGGCCACCGCGCACGTGCCGTTGCTCGACCTGTTCACCGAACTCGTCGAGCAGGCCGTGGAGTCGGGTGACGCGCGGGCGGACAAGCCGCGGCGCGCGGCGTCGTTGGTGATGCAGTCGGCGATGTTCACCGCACAGACCCCGGGCGTCCCGTCCGGCAGCGCGTCGACGCAGGTCTCCGCGGAGGAGGTCTGGGAGTTCTGCCGGGGCGGGGTTTCGGGCAGGGCCTGACACCGCGAAGGATGACCCACTGCCGGCGCCATTACGCTTCTCGTCACGCGAGAGTACCGTTCTCGCCATGACGGAACCGGGACGCAAGTCGTCGTACCGCGTCGTCCAGTGGGCGACCGGCAACATCGGGAGTCGTACCCTGCGCGGGGCCGCCGAGCATCCGCGGCTGGAGGTGGTCGGCGTCCTCGTGCACAGCGCGGACAAGTCGGGCCTGGACGCGGGTGAGTTGTGCGGTCTCGCGCCGCTGGGCGTCCGCGCCACCACCGAGCCGGCCGATGTGCTCGGTCTGAGGCCGGACTGCGTGCTCTACACGCCGCGCGAGCTGGACGCCGACGCGGTGTGCGCGCTCCTGTCGGCAGGGATCAACGTCGTCGCCACCCGCACCGACTTCCACCACCCCGACGCCATGGACCAGCCCCTGCGGCGGCGGATCGAGGCCGCCTGCGCCGAGGGCGGCAGCAGCATCCACAGCACCGGCAGCAGCCCCGGCTTCGTCACCGAGGCGCTGCCGCTGGTGCTCGCGTCCGTGCAGCGTCGGCTCGACGGGCTGCTGATCGAGGAGTTCGCCGACCTGTCGCGGCGTCCGTCCCCCGGACTGCTCTTCGACGTGATGGGGTTCGGCGGGCGGAGCGACACCTTCGACGAGCGGCGGCTCGCCTCGCTGAAGTCAAGCTTCGCGCCGTCCCTGCGGGTGGTGGCCGACGCGCTCGGGCTGCCCGTCGAACGGGCCGAGGTGCACGGGGAGTTCGCGCATGCCCTCTCGCGTACGACGATCGCCGCCGGGGTGCTGGAGGCCGGTTCGGTGGCGGCGCAGCGCGTCACGGTGGCGTGGCAGCAAGGCGGTCGTGACGTGCTGCGGTTCCGGGCGACCTGGTACTGCACGACCGGGCTCGACCGGTCCTGGGATCTGCGGGACACCGGGTGGCGCCTCACCGTAGACGGCGACGCCCCGCTGGACGTCACGATCCGCTTCCCCGTCGCCCCGGAGAACGCGGCAGCCACCTACCCCTCGTACACCGCCAATCGTGCGGTGAACGCGGTGCCGTGGGTGTGTGCGGCGGAGCCGGGGATCCGCACGACGACGGATCTTCCGCACGTGGTGTCGCCGTTCGCGGCAGCGTGATTAAGGGGGTCAGCCATCCGCTGATGTGTCGTCACGGTGGATCGTCCCGCCCTTCATCACGAACCGGACGTCGCCCGTCACCGCGACGTCCGCAAGCGGGTCACCGGGAACCGCGATGACGTCGGCGAGCAGGCCGGTGTCGAGGCGGCCGCGGTCGTCGACGTCGATGAGGTCGGCGGCGACGGTCGTCGCGGCGCGGATCGCGTCGAGCGGGGACATGCCTCGCTTCACCAGTGCGATCAGCTCCTTGTGGTTGCGCCCGTGCGGGATGGCCGGGGCGTCGGAGCCACAGGCCACCCGGACACCGCGGCGGATGGCCTCGGAGATGGTGGCTCGGGCCCGCGGGAACACCTCGGCGGCCTTCGCCTGGAGCTCGGGGTCGGCATGCGAGGTGTCCATCTCGTCGTTGAGCGAGGTGGTGGCCACCAGGAAGGTGCCCTGCCGCACCATCCGGTCGAGGGTCTCGCCGCTGGTGAGGAAGCCGTGCTCGATGCAGTCGATGCCCGCGTCCAGCGCGGCCGTGACCGCCTGTTCGCCCATGCAGTGCGCGGCGACCTTCCGCCCCGCCCGGTGGGCCTCGTCGACGATGGCGCGCAGTTCCTCGTCGGAGTACTGCTGGGCGCCGGCCGGGCCGGTGTGCGACATCACGCCGTTCGAGGCGCACACCTTGATGACCCACGCGCCGTGCTTGATCTGGTAGCGCACCGCCTTGCGCACCTCGTCGACGCCGTTGGCGATCCCCTCCTCCACCGTCAACGGCAGCACGTGCGGGGCGAACGCCTGGAACATCGTCGGGTCCAGATGCCCGCCCGTGGGCGTGATCGCGTGCCCGGCCGGCACGACTCGAGGTCCATCGATCCAGCCGTGGTCGATGGCCTTCTTCAGGGCGACGTCGAGCAACAATCCATTGGTCTGGAGGAAGAGGCCCAGGTTGCGCACCGTCGTGAACCCGGCGCGCAGGGTCCTGCGCGCGTTGGCCACCGCCCGCAGAGTGCGTACCGCCGGGTCGTCCTGCACCGCGATGAGCGGACTGCGGTGGTCGGGCCCGCCGAGCAGCAGGTTGACCTCCATGTCCATCAGTCCGGGCAGCAGGGTCAGCTCGCCGAGGTGGACGACGACCGTGCCGTCCGGCAGGGTGTCGGGCGCGATCCGGGTGATGTGTTCGCCCTCGACGAGCAGTTCACCGGGGGTGACGTACTCCCCCTTGTCGACGTCGAGCAGGCGGGCGGCGCGGAGCAGGACGGGCGGCTGTGGGGTGCGCGGGCGGGGCATCGCGGGCTCCTTCACACAATGGCGGCGACCGGTCAGACGGCGGGTTCGACGACGGCGTCGATGCTGGAGGGGCCGGAGTCGGGAACCCGCGGCTGGCGCCACGCCTCGACCGGGAAGGCCACGGTCACCAGCGCGCAGAACGCCCACAGGAGCCGCTTGTCCTGCTCCGAGATGGTGTCGAGGTCGACCTGCTCGAGATATGCCTTGTTGGCCTGGAGCAGCGGGAACGCCGCGTTGTAGAAGGCGTCCAGCTCGTCCATGGTGCTGGCGAGCCGCTTGGCGTAGCGGGCCTTCTCGCCCTGGACGGCCCACTCGGCGAACGGCTCCAGGGCCTCGAAGCCGGCGGGAAAGACAGTGGTGGCATGCGCCATGATGCGGTTCTCCTCCTGGAGTCGCTGAGCCGGTCAGCCCTGGTACTCGTCGACGTAGCCGCGCGCGGACTGGTGCAGGTGCCGCAGCAGCACCTCCTGGTCGTTGAGCGGGAAGGTGTCGACGATGCGGGACTCGAGCATCGTCTGCGTCGCTTCAAGGGTGTTGCCGTCCTGGAGGCCGTACTCCTTGAACGACACGGCGGCCAGCTCCTGCTGGAGCCGCTGGAACCCGTTCTTCGGCGGCACGAAGTAGCAGGTGCCCTCGAAGATGTGGGTGTTGTACGAGGTCGGCCAGTAGTGGTACGTGAGCACCCAGTTGGGCCGCCAGATCAGCAGCATGAAGTTCGGGAAGAACACGAACGAGTCCATGCCCCACCGCTTGTCGCGGGTCGGATTGATGGCCGAGGGCAGGTCCGCTGTCTCCACACCGACGTCCGGGGCGTCCCACGGGCCGAACAGGCCGCTCTCCAGGGCCGCTTCGATGGGCTTGACCATTTTGCGGTCGTGCGGCGGCGCGATGCCTCCCCAGGAGGAGACCATCGAGTGGGGGCCGTCGGTGTCGTAGTGCAGCGCCTCGTACCCGTACTTCTGGATCTTGCGGGCCTCCTCGGCCATGTACTGGCCGGAGTGCAGGATCGGCGCGTGGTAGAACTCGGCGAACGCGTCGATGAACAGCTTCCAGTTGGCGCCGATCTCCGCGCGGTACTTGTGCACCTGCGTGAGCTTGTGGAACGGGTAGCCCTCGATGCCCTTGGCGAACTCGCCGAGGTACTCGCGCAGCGGCGTGGTGTTGTCGGGGTCCAGATTGACGAAGATGAACCCCTCCCAGACCTCCGTGTGCACGGTCTTGAGCCCGTACTCGGACTTGTCGAGGTCGAAGAACTCGCCCTCCTGCTGCACGTAGGCGAGCTTGCCCTCGAGGTCGTAGCGCCAGGCGTGGTACTTGCAGGTGAACTGGCGGCAGACGCCGCTGGTCTCCTCGCGCGGGAAGTCGTTCCACACCAGCTTGTTGCCGCGGTGGCGGCAGACGTTGTGGAAGGCGCGGATCTCGTCGTCGGTGCCGCGCGCGACGATCACCGAGGTGCGGGCCGCGTCCAGTTCCTTCGTGAAGTAGCTGCCCTTGCGCGGCAGTTGCTCGACCCGGCCGACGTTGAGCCATGTCCTGCGGAAGATCGCGTCGCGCTCCAGCTCGTAGTGCTCGGGCGAGATGGAGTCCTCATAGCTGATCGGCTCCGTGCCGATCTTCAAGTGCTCGGTCCAGCTGCCCTCGGCGGGCTTCTTGAAATGCGGCATGGGGTCCGACCCTCCAGTCCGACTGCGCCACTGACGTCCGATGACACCCGATGACGTCCGATGACACCCGAAAGCCTTGGATAATCTCGATCTCTCGATGCGAGAACGGTATTCTCTCAACTGATCGTGCGTCAAGCGGCCCGCGTGGGTGCGACCCTGTACGGGCCCACCACAGGGGCCGTACGGCCGACAGTTCCGCACAGAACCGGAGGATGCGTGACGATGCGATTCCTGTTTCACTACCCGGAGGCGCACGGACCGGACGGCGACCTGCTGGACGCGGGACCGCTGACCGAAGTGGCCCGAGCGGCCGAGGAGTTCGGGTTCTCCGGGCTCTCCTTCAGCGAGCACCCGTCACCCGGCGCGCGCTGGCTGAACCACGGCGGGCACCAGACGCTCGACCCCTTCATCGCGCTCTCGCACGCGGCGGCCGTCACCAGCAGGCTGCGGCTGCTCACATACCTGGCCGTCGCCCCGTACCGCAATCCGCTGCTGCTGGCCAAGCAGGCGGCGACGCTCGACCGGCTCTCCGGCGGGCGGCTGATCCTGGGCCTCGGCGCCGGATATCTGAAGGGCGAGTTCCACGCGCTCGGTGTCGACTTCGAGGAGCGCAACGCACTCTTCGACGAGGTACTGGACGTGCTGCCGCTGCACTGGAGCGGCGAACCGTTCAGCTACGAGGGCCGGCACTTCAACGTCCGTGCGGCGCAGGCCCTGCCGCGGCCCGCGCAGCAGCCCATACCGGTGTGGATCGGCGGCAACTCGCGGCTGAGCCGGCGCCGGGCCGCCGAGCGGGCGCAGGGCTGGATGCCGATGTCCGGCGGCGCCGAGCTGAGCACGACGGCCCGGACGCCGACGCTCGGCCCGCTGTCCGAACTGGCGGGCGCGATCGGGGAGGTCCGTGACGCCACGGCCGCCGCCGGTCGCGGTGACAGCGTCGACGTGCTGCACTCGTACCGCGACGACGGCCTCACGGAACCGGCCCTCGACGCGGACCGGCACCGGGAGGCGTTCGCCGCGCTGGAGAAGGCCGGGGTGACGTGGGTGGCCGTGTCCTGTCCGCATGAGTCGGCGGCGGCGACCCTGGAGTTCCTGGAGGCGTTCGGCACGACGTACGCGAGCTGAACGGGCGGACTTCTGGCTCAGCACATCAGGGAGGGGCGGCTCTGCAGGGCCGCCCCTCCCTTCCGTCTCCCTTACGCTCCTCAGCCGCGCGGCAGTCCGAGCACGCGCTGGGCGATGATGCCGCGCTGGATCTCGGACGTGCCGCCCGCGATGGTGCCGCCGAAGCTGCGGGCGTACCGGTGGAACCAGCTGGCGAAGGCGTCGTCGAAGCTCATGTGGCTGTACGGCGCGCTGTCCGTGCCGTGGATGAGACCGTCAGGACCGGCCGCTTCCAGGGCGCGCTCAAGCGCCTTCTGCGAGGCCTCCGAACCGAGGACCTTCAGGACGGACAGCGAGGGGACGTCCGTCTCGCCGCGGGCGGCGCGCGCCAGGGCGGCCGTGCCGAGCAGGGTCAGCGCCTGGCGGTCCATGACCAGGGTGGCGTACCAGTCCTTCTCCAGCGCGGTGGTGGGGCGGAAGTCGCGCAGCAGATCGCTCATGCGCTCGGCGTCGCCCAGCCACATCAGCGTGCGTTCGTGGCCGAGCGAACCGTTGGCCACCCGCCAGCCCTCGTGGAGCGGTCCGACGAGGTTCTCCGCGGGCACCCGTACACCCTCGAAGAAGACCTCGTTGAAGTCCTTGTCCTCGGGCCCCGTGAAGGACGCGAAGGGGCGGCGGGTCACGCCGGGGGTGTCGGTCGGGATCAGCAGCACGCTGATTCCCTTGTGCTTGGGGGCGTCCGGGTCGGTGCGCACGAAGGTGAGCAGCACGTCGGCGTCGTGGGCGCCGGACGTCCACACCTTCTGCCCGTCGACCGTGAAGTACGCGCCGTCGGCGGAGAGTTGAGCACGGGTGCGCAGGGAGGCGAGGTCGGATCCGGCGCCGGGTTCGCTCATCCCGAGGGCCGCGGTGATCTCGGCGCGGAGAATGGGGACGGCCCAGCGGTGCTTCTGCTCGTCGGTGCCGAAGGAGAGCAGAGAAGCGGCGATGATGCCTACGCCTTGCGGGTTGAAGCTGTGGTAGATGCGGCGCCGGCCGAGTTCCTCCAGGTGTACGTACCGCTGCAGCACGGTGGCATCGCGGCCGCCGAACTCGGGTGGGTTGCCCGGCAGCAGCCAGCCCGCGTCGAACTGGGTGCGCTGCCAGCGGCGGGCCCACTCGGGTATGTGGGCGCTGGAGCGAGACCGTTCGGTGGCCTCGGCCTCGGTGGGCAGGTTCGCCTCCAGGAACGCCACGAACTCGGCGCGGAACGCCTCGGTGTCGTCGTCAAAGCTGATGCGCATGGCCGTCCCCCACGATGTCGGCGATCACGGCGCGGTGTTCGGCGGCGCCGCCGAGCAACAGCTCGCCCGACTTGGCGCGCTTGAGCGCGAACTGCAGATCGTTCTCCCAGGTGTTGCCCATCGCGCCGAACAGCTGGACACCGTGCCGGAACACCAGGGCCTGGCACTCCCCCGCCGACGCCTTGGCCATGGCGGCGGCGAGGCGGCGGCGCGGGTCGTCGGCGGCGATCGTCATCATCGCGAAGTAGGCCAGGGCGCGGGCCCGTTCGATCGCCACGTGCATGTCGGCGGCCTTGTGCTGGACGGCCTGGAACGAGCCGATCGGGGCGCCGAACTGATGGCGGCCGCGGACGTGCTCCAGGGTCAGGCCGAGGATGCGGCGACAGGCGCCGACCGTCGTCATCGCGAGTCCGGCGAGTGCGAGGTGCCGGGCGCGCTCCGGATCGGCGCCGCTGCGGTCCTCCGCGCCGACCCGCACCCCCTCGAAGGCCACGTCGGCGACGTGCAGCACCGGGTCGAAGACGTGCAGCGGCGTGGCTGTCACCGCCTCCGCGGGCACCACGAAGACACCGGCGTCGGTGATGACAGCGAGGCGCTCGGCCCGGTCCGCGTCGAGCACGTGGGGGGCGGTGCCTTCGAGAGTCCAGCCGGCGCCGTCCGCGCGGGCCGTCACGCCGGAGAACACGGCGGCGCCGCTCGCGCCGTCACCGGCCGCCGCCGGGGCGAGCGGTGCGAACTGCGTCATGGTCGCCAGATACGGAGTCGGGTCCACGGCGTGCCCCAACTCCTCGAGCACGATGCCGAGTTCGACCGCGTCGGCCGGGTCGACGAGTTCGGTCCAGCCCAGTTTCCGGTACGTGCGCCACAGCGGCGCGGGGTCGGCGCCGGTGTCCGCGACGGACCGGACGAACGCCGCAGTGCACTCCTTGGAGACGGCGTCGCGGACGGTCCGCTGCCACAGCCGTTGATCCGAGTCGAACTCGAAGAGCATCTCGGCCTCCCTGCCGGTCGTCACACCTTGAGCAGTCGGGCCAGGTTCCCGCCCATGATCTTCGCCTGGCGTTTCTGGTCCATGCCCGCCAGCGCGTCCACGTAGCTGGTCGGCTCCGCGAGGCCCTCCGGGTGCGGGTAGTCGGAGCCGAACAGCACCTTGTCCTCGCCGATGAGGTCGGCCAGTGCACCCAGGTCCTCCTCCCAGAACGGGCTGACGTGGATGTTGCGCTTGACCGCTTCCACCGGGTCGCCGGCGAACCCCTCCGGGGCCTTCTTGTAGACGTCGGCCAGGTTCTGGAGCAGCGGCGCGATCCAGTCGGAGCCGTTCTCGATCACGGCGATCTTCAGCTCCGGGAAGCGGAACAGGGCGCCGTGGCACACCCAGGAGGCCACGGCGTCCTGCACGGGCCGCCACTGGTCCATCATCCGGAAGACGTTGGTCTTGAACGGCAGCATCTCGCCGCCGGCGCCCTCCCAGTCGCTGCTGTACTTCGCGTAGCCACTGTCCGATGAGTGCATCGTGACGAGGATGTCGTGCTCGACGACACGCTTCCAGAACGGGTCGAACTCGGGCAGCGCGAAGGACCGCGAGCCACGGAAGCCGGGCACAGGGGCGGGACGCACCAGGATCGCCTTGGCGCCGCGCTCGACACACCAGTCGAGTTCCTCGATGGCCTTGTCGACGATGGGCAGGCTGACGACCGGGACGGTGAAGATGCGGTCGTGGTAGTTGAACGACCAGACCTCGTCGAGCCACTGGTTGAGCGAGTGCACGACGGCGTGGATCATCTCCGGGTCGTCCCGCATGCGCTCCTCGACGAGGCTGGCGAGCGTGGGGAACATCAGGGTCCTGTCGATGCCGAGCTCGTCCATGAGCTTCATGCGCGGCGCGGGCTCGCGGAAGGCGGGCACCGAGCGCATCGGGTCGCCGAAGATCTCCCTTCGGCTCCTGCCCTCGGGGTTGCCGTGCCGGAAGTAGTCCTCCATGGCGCCGGGGCGCGCGACCACGTCGAAGGTCGGGTTGGGGATGTACTCACTGATCTGGCCGCGCACCGCGATCTTCGTGCGGCCGTTCACCTGCACGTACTGGATAGCGCCGCGGTACCGGTCCGGCAGGTACTTGGTCAGCGTCTCCTCGGTCTCGTACAGGTGGTTGTCCGCGTCGAACAGGGGGTACGGCAGCGTGCGCGAAGCCATGGGCTCTCTCCCTACCTGTTTGTTCATGTGCCGGCCCCGTTGTTCGTATGCCGGCGTGCTCGCTCAAGCCTGTTTGATGTGCTTCTTCATGTCGTCGAGGCGGGTCAGGATCGGGTAGCCGTCGACGCTGAGGGCGTTGCCATGGCCGGTCTGGTGGATGTCGAAGGCCGACTGCAGGGCCGATTGGAAGCCCTGCACGTCGAGTGTCTGGTTCACCGCCCGCTTGGCCTGCCGCAGGCCGAAGGGCGGCATCTGCGCGATCTGCTCCGCCAGGTCCCGTGCCGCGCCGTCGAGTTCGCCGAGCGGCACCACCTTGTTCACCATGCCCGCCCGCTCGGCCTCGTCGGCCGTCAGCGCGCGCCCGGTGAACAGGATCTCCTTCGCCTTGCGCGGCCCCAACTCCCATGTGTGGCCGTGGTATTCGACCCCGCTGATCCCCATCCGCACCACGGGGTCCGAGAACTCGGCGTTCTCGGCCGCCACGATCAGATCGCACGGCCAGCACAGCATCAGCCCGGCGGCGATGCACTTGCCCTGCACGGCCGCGATGGACGGCTTCGGTACGTTCCGCCAGCGCAGCGAGTAGCCGAGGTATCGGTGGCACTCGATGCCGTAGATGTGCTCCAGGGTGATCTTGTCGGGGGTGTGCGAGGTGCCTTTGAGGTCGTGGCCCGCGGAGAAGTGCTTGCCGTTGGCGCGCAGCACGATCACCCGTACGTCGCTGTCCTCGGCCGCCCTCGTCCAGGCCTCGTCGAGCGCGTCGAGCAGGTCCATCGACTGGGCGTTGGCGGCCTCGGGGCGGTTCAGCGTGATGGTGGCGATGCCGTCCTTCGCCTCGTACAGGATCTGATCCGTGGGTTTGTCCATGGGGCGGCTCCTTCTCGCCGGGTGTCGCACCCGGCGTCGCGCCGCGAGAATAACATTCTCAATTCACGGAAGTAAGACTCCCGTACGCCAACGGCGGAGCCCTATCGGGGTCGCAGCCCGTCGAGCAGCAGGCGTACGGCGAAGCCGACCTTCACGTCGAGCTCCTGTCGGGTGGGGGCCAGTCCGCCGACGATGGCGCGGACCGGCCCGCCGACCACCATGCTCATGAACGCCGACGCGGCGTGGCCCACGTGGGTCGGGGCGATCTCGCCCGCTTCGACGGCCCGTTGGAGGACCGCGGCCACGTGGTCGATCAGCGGTCTCGTGCTCTGCTCGATGTACGCGGTGAAGATCTCCGGGAAGCGGTGGCTCTCGGCGTTGATGAGGTGTTGCAGGCGCAGCCCGTGCGGTGCGGCGATCCGCTCGATGCGGAGTCGGGCGATGGCTTCGAGTGTCGCGCTCAACTCGCCGCGATCCAGGGCTTCAAGCACGTGTGATGGCACGATCTGGCGCTCGATCGCGCGTTGGATCGCCGTCCGGAACAGGGTCGCCTTGTCCGGGTGGCGGGCGTAGATCGTGCGCTTGGTCATGCTGACGCGCGCCGCGATCATCTCGATGGTCGTCACTTCGAAGCCGTGCTCGAGGAACAGGTCGAGGGCGGCGTCGAGCAGCTCCTGGTGGCGGGCCTCGGCCTGTTCGCGGGTGGGGCGGCCGGCCCGTACGCGGGGTGGCGTGGTCTCGTCCGTCATGCCGTTCTCACCTGCCGTTTCCTCGGGGCTCCGCCCCGGACCCCGCACCTCGAACGCCGGCGGGGCTTGAGGCGTGGGATTGAGTGCACCTCTTGCGCCCGGACCCCGAACCATGCAAATGATACGGGCGAGTTGCTATTCACCAATGGGTGTAACCGAAGGGTGTTCCCCGTGACCTCAGCAACCGCAACACACCAATTGACCGCGCTCGTCGACGCCTCCGACCGCTTCACCCACTCCGGGGGCGACCTGCGGGCCACGCAACTCGCGGCCCTGGACGAACGCTTCCAGGACCGCAAGGAACGCATCAAGCTCCTCGGTCACCGCGCCGACGAGTCCGGCACCTCCGGGATCCGCGAACTGGCCGACGTCGTACCGCTGTTGTTCCCGCACAGCGTCTACAAGAGCTACCCGGAAAGCTTTCTGACGCAGGGGCGTTGGGACCGAGTCGCGAAGTGGCTGGGCACGGTCTCGCCGTATCCGATCACCCCGATCGACACCTCGGACCTCGACGGCAGCGACCGGATCGACGAGTGGATCGCGCGGCTCGGCGAGCACGGCCACCACGTCTCCTGTTCCAGCGGTACGACCGGCAAGTCGGCGATGCTGCTCGCCACCGAGCGGGACATGGACTGGTCCCGCTCGGACACCGTGGGCGTGTTCTCTTGGGGCTCGGGCGTCCGACCGACCGGCGACCGCCGCATGATCGGCATCGCGCCGACGGCCGCCGTACCGAAGAACATGGTGATCGCCGAGGCGCAGGAGCGCGCGTTCGGGGACCCGGCCAAGCCACGCTTCCGGCTGCCGCTGCCACCGATCACCGTCGGCTCGCTGACCCGTACGGTCCTGCTCCGCAGGAAGATCGCCGAGGGCGCCGCGCGCCCCGAGGAACTCGCCGAGTTCGAGCGCAACGCCGCGCGGCGCCAGGAGGCGCTGGACAAGGCGATGACGACGGCAGCCGAGACACTGATCGAGCACCGCGCGGAGAAGCTCTACATCTCCGGCATGTGGAACGCGCTGCACCAAGTGGCGCGCCTCGTGAGGGACATGGGCTACTCCGGCAAGGACTTCCACCCGGACAACTGTCTCTACGTCGGCGGCGGCCTCAAGCGCGCACAACTCCCGCCCGACTACCAGAATTTCGTCCACGCCACCTTCAGGATCCCGCCGGACCGGAACTTCCAGAACTACTCGATGCAGGAGCTGAACTCCGGCATGCCGAAGTGCCGCGCCGGCGACCGCTATCACGTACCGCCATGGGTGGTCCCGCTCGTGCTCGACGAGTCCGGGGAACACTTGCTGCGGCACGAGAGCGGTGAGGTCGAGGGGCGGGCCGCCTTCTTCGACCTCGCGCTCGACGGGCGCTGGGGCGGTGTCATCACCGGCGACCGGATCTCCCTCACCCTCGACCCGTGCGCCTGCGGGGCGGCCGGTCCCTCGATCCGCGACGACATCGTGCGCTACGCGGACCTCGCCGGCGACGACAAGATCGGGTGCGCGGACACCGTCGACGCGTATGTGCGAGGTGTGTCATGACGGCTGCCAAGACCCACTCCCCGGCCGCCGTCGCGGCACCGTTCTTCCTGCGCGGGCGGCTGTACGAGGGGCAGGACATCGCCCACCGTTCCCGCGACCTGGGCGTCGCCTTCGCCACTCCTGCCCTGGACCTGGACCGGGCCGTGCATCCCCGCGGCGAGGTGCCACCCCTGCTCGACGTCCCGCTGGCCGACATCATCGACTTCCTCGTGGCGACGGGCGAGCGGCTGCGGGCCCCGGACAACCCGTTCGTCGCCGACTGCATCGACCGGATGTCCGCCACCCACCCGCTGCCCCGCCCGGTCCTGGCGGAACAGGTCGGGCACGCCTCCTCCTACCTCGACGCGCGGCTGCTGCGCACCGTCGTGGAGGAGAACTTCCCCGACCCGAGGGTGCTGGACTCATGGGTTCCCAAGGAGGACTTCACCGGCCGCAGGTGCTTTGTCCGGGCCTTCGCGCCGCGCCTGATCCATGTGCTGCCGGGCAACTCTCCGGGCGTCGCCGTGAAGTCCATCGCACAGGGAGCGCTGGTCAAGGCGGTCAACCTGTTCAAGATGTCGTCGAGCGACCCGTTCACGACAGTCGCGATCCTGCGCACCATGGCCGACATCGACCCCGGCCATCCCGTCGTGGCGTCCATGTCGGCGGCGTACTGGCGCGGCGGCGACGAGTCCGTGGAGCGGGCCCTGTACCGCCCGCAGTACTTCGACAAGATCGTGGCCTGGGGCGGCGGCGACGCCATCGACAATGTCGTCAAATACCTCGGTCCGGGCTTCCAGTTGGTGTCGTTCGACCCCAAGACCTCGATCTCGATGATCGGCAGAGAGGCAATTTCCACCGACGACACGATCGAGCGGGCCGCCGAACTCGCCGCGACCGACGTGATGGTGCTCGGCCAGGATGCCTGTGTCGCCAGCCGATTCCTGTTCGTGGAGGGGACACAGGCCGACACGGACCGGTTCTGCGCGCGGCTGCACGCACACATCACGGCGAAGGCGGCGGCCACTGGAGACACCCGGCCGCCCGACATGGAGCTGCGCGAACGGATCGAGTCGCTGCGCATGCTCGACGACGAGTTCCGGGTGTGGGGGCGGGCCGACGGCAGCGGCGTGGTGATCCGCTCGGACGAGCCGGTGGACTTCCATCCGATCAACAAGGTCGCCAACGTGGTGCGGGTCGACTCGCTCGACGACGCGCTGCGCGGTGTCACCGTCGCCACGCAGACGGTGGGCTTCCACCCCTCCGACCGGATGGCCGACTACCGTGACCGGCTGGCCAGTTGCGGCGCGCAGCGGGTCGTACGCCTCGGCGAGGCCGGGCCGAGCACCATCGGCAGTCCGCACGACGCGATGTATCCGCTGCACCGGTTCGTGCACTGGATGGTGCACGAGGACGGGGTGCGCTGAACCCGATGCCGCCGGACTCGGCATGCTGTGGCTGGGCGGCGACAACGTGTGTATGACCGGCGTACTGATGACGATATGTCCCACGGCGGTGGCTCTGCTCCTACTGCCGCCGCTGGTCATGCCGCTGGTGTGCGGCGGGGTCGCGCGTCTCCACGGGGACATGCGCGCTCGGGAGGAAGCGAGGCGCGGGGACGGGCAGCGGCCCGCACAATCCGAGGGCGCAACGCGGCCGTGGAGCGCCCCTTGAGCGCCGACAGCCACACCCCTGAGCCGTACGCGAGGTCGTCGAGGCGGCGGGCGACGGCGTAGCGGACCGGGTCGAGGCGGGTGGGCTTCGGGCCGCGTCCGAGGGTTTCCAGCGCGACGTCCGTGACCGCCGCGACGGCCGTGGCCCGGCGCATTCGGCGCGAGGCCAGACAGCCCACGGCTGCCAGCGGCCACCAGTGGCGGGTGAGCAGCGCCGTGCCCTGGGTGAGCGAGGCGAGCGAACCGAGAGCCGTGAGCCGGGCGGCGTGCGGCAGCGGGTGCGCGATGCCCTTCAGCTTCTGCGCGTTGCGGACGGTGGCGACGGCCACGAGTCCGCCCGCCACCGGCAGTGACCAGCGGCGCTGCGCGAGCAGGGCGACGAGCAGGGCGGCGCTCCACGGCGCGAGGATCGCGGGGGCGATGTTGTCGGGGTGGCGGCGGGCCAGGGGGTGCGCGCCGGTGCCGTAGACGGCCTTGCGGCGGAACCAGTCGGCGAGTTCCACCCGGTGTTCGTGGGCGGCCTGCACGGCGGGCTCGTAGCGGATGCGTCCGCCGTCCGCGGTCAGCCGCCAGCACAGGTCGACGTCCTCCCCCACGCGCATCCCCGCGTCGAAGCCATCGGCCTTGGTGAGCGCGTCGGTGCGGGCGAGCATGCAGGCGCTCGGCACCCAGGAGACGGGAGTGCCGGTGCGTACGGCGGCGGGGTGGCGGCCCAGGTCGAGGGAGGAGCGGGCGCTCTCGTAGCGGCCCAGCCAGCGCTCGGCGTCGGGGCCGGGCAGTGCGGTGATCCGGGGCACGGCCATCACGACGGCCGGGTCGGCGAAGTGGCGCAGCAGGACGTCCACTGTGTCGGCCCCGAGCACGATGTCGGAGTCGGCCAACACCACGTACGGCGTGGTGACTTCGCGCAGCCCCGCGTTGCGGGCGCCGGCCGGGCCGACGTTGTCGGCGAGCGGGAGCACGCGCGCGCGGTGGCGTGCGGCTACGGCGGCGACGGCGGCCGGTTCGTGCGAGGCGTCGTCGACGACGAGCACCGGGGCGTCGGTCGCGGTGGCGCGGATACTCGCGAGCACGCGGTCCAGCTGGTCGGGGCGGTCGCGGACGGGGATGACGTACGTGACCGTGCCTTGCGGGTCGATCCATGGCAGCTCGGTGACGATCGGGTGGGCAAGGCCGGTGGCGAGCAGCCGGTCGGCGAGAACCGCGCCCGCCCGGTCATATACCCGCAGGGTGCGCCCGGTCAGGAGCGCGCGGGCACGTGGTGTCAGCCGCAGCAGCCGGGTGGGATATCCGCCAAGCAGCGCGCACCCGCCGTCGAGGACGCGGGTGTGCCGGTCGAGCTCGACGACATATCCGTGCGGGAGGGTCATGCGGCTCCCCCCGGTACGGCTTGCGGTACGGCGGCGACAAGCCGGCCTCGCGGGTCGGCGCGGCCCGAGGTGACGAGGCGTACGGCCTCCGACACCATCGCCCCGACCAGCGCGCGCCCCTCTTCGGCGGTGGCTCCGGCCGGGTCACCGAGCACGCCGTTCGGGGAGACACCGTGTACGCCGTGGGCCATGAGGTGGGGCAGCAGTTCCGGCAGGGGGCGGGTGTCGCCGGGGGTCGCCTCCGAGAGCCGTACGTCGTCCGGGGCCAGGTGCAGCATGACGGAGGTCTCGGTGCGGCCGGCGTGGGCGTCGCCGCCGGGTGGGACGCAGCCGAGCCATGCCACGTCGTGGCCTTCGTGGCGGAGCTGGGCGCAGACCGCGTCGAGGGTGGTGACGTTGCCACCGTGTCCGTTGACGAGAACGACGCGGCCCGCCCACAGGGACAGGGAGCGCACTGTCTCGACGAGGACCACGTGCAGTGCCTCGCGGCCGATGGAGAGGGTGCCGGGGAATCCGGCGTGTTCACCACTCGCGCCGTACGTGAGGGTGGGCGCCAAGACGACACTTTCGCAAGGGAGTTGGAACGCCGCGCCCCGTGCCACGGCTTCGGCGATCGTGCTGTCCGTGTGGAACGGCAGGTGCGGGCCGTGCTGTTCGGTGGAGCCGACGGGGACGAGGACCAGCGCGCTCTCCGGCACCGTGGGCCAGGTCGCGTGCGCCAGCTCCACCGGTTCAGGCACGCGGGGCCCCGATGGTGCGGGTGAAGCCGTCGGGGATCACCAGGTCGTCCGGGCCCAGTTCGTCGACGGAGGCGTGCCCGAGGCCGAGGACGGCGGAGTCGAGGCCGCCGCGCAGGATGTCCAGGACGTTCTCCACGCCCGCCTGCCCGTTCGCGGCCAGGCCCCACAGGTAGGCGCGGCCGATGAGGACGGCTCGGGCGCCGAGCGCGAGGGCCTTGGCGACATCGCCGCCGCGCCGCACACCACCGTCGAGGAGGACCTCGATGTCGGAGCCGACCGCTTCGGCGACGGACGGCAGGAGGCGGATGGTGGCGGGGGTGGTGTCGAGGTTGTTGCCGCCGTGGTTGGAGACCGAGATGCCGGTGACACCCGCGTCGACGGCCCGCTTGGCGTCGTCGACCCTGCTGACACCCTTGAGCAGGAACGGGCCGCCCCACTCCTTGCGCATCCACTCCACGTCGTCCCAGGTGGGCGGCGCGGTCTGCATCCACTCGCCGTACGCACCGAAGAAGGTGGGGGCCTGCCCGCCTGGGGCTTGGAGGTTGGGCGTGGTCAGGTCGGGGACGCGGCGGGACCTGGCGAAGGCGAGGAGCCAGCGCGGGTGCGGCAGCACGTCGGGGGCGAACTTCACGGCCGTGCGCAGGTCGACGCGTTCCGGGATCGGCGGGCTGCCCCAGTCGCGGCCGTTGGAGAACGACCAGTCCAGGGTGGCGATGAGCGCCTTGGCGCCGGCCGCCCTGGCGCGCTCCATGCGCTGCACCATGGAGTCGCGGCTGCCCATCCAGTACATCTGGTAGAAGGTGTTCGGGTTGGCCTCGGCGACCTCCTCCACGGGCCGGCTCGCGAACGAGCTGAGCCCCATGATGACGCCCCGGTTGGCGGCGGCGCGGGCCACCGCGACTTCACCCTCCGGGTGCACGGCCTGCACACCGGTCGGCGAGATCAGCACCGGGAACGCGGACTCGACGCCGAGGACGGTGGTCGTCAGGTTCCGCTCGGCGTGGTGGCCCACCACCCGTGGCGCGAAGCCGAGTTCGGCGAAGGCGCCGATGTTGTCGTTGATGGTGCGGCCGCGTTCCGAACCGGCGACCAGGGCCCCGTAGACGCTGCTCGGGAGGTACTTCTTGGCGCGCCGCTGGGCCTCGGCGACCGTTTCGAACCATGGGTTTCTTGCCATGGGGCGGCTTTCTCCTCGTCAGGTGGCCGGTTTGAGACCTGCTACGGGGCTCTCGTCGCACTCCGACACGGGCGGCCGCCTCGTGAGAGGCACGAGGACGGGGCCGGTGCGGTGGGAGTGATCTCCGGACGGCTTCGGGATCGCGGCGCCGTCCCGCTCTCGCTCCGCGAGGAGTTGCTCCCCGTACCCCTGGACGCACTCCGGGTCGGGGCCGTCCAGCGGGAGGCCGGTGAAGAACTTCGCGGCCATGCAGCCGCCCTTGCAGGTGTCGTAGAACGCGCAGGACGCGCAGGCTCCGCCCTGCTGCGGCTCACGCAGCCGAAGGAAGAGCTCCGACTCGCGCCACACACCCGCGAATCCGCCCGCGTCGCGCACACTTCCCGCGAGGAACTCGTCGTGGATGGCGAACGGGCAGGCGTACACGTCACCGATGGGATCGATGAGACACACGACGCGACCCGCACCGCACAGGTTGAGGCCGGGCAGCGGCTCGCCGTAGGCGGACAGGTGAAAGAAGGAGTCACCGGTGAGGACCTGGTCGGCGTGCGCCACCAGCCAGTCGTAGAGCTGCCGTTGCTGGGCGGGCAGCGGGTGCAGCTCGTCCCAGACGTCGGCCCCGCGTCCCGAGGGGCGCAGCCGAGTGAGGCGGAGTTGGGCACCGTACTGGTCGGCGAGGGCCTTGAAGTCGTCCATCTGCGGGATGTTGTGGCGGGTGCAGACGACGGACAGCTTGAAGTTCTTCATGCCCGCGTCGGACAGATGGCGCATCGCGCGCAGGGCCGTGTCGTACGAACCCGCCCCGCGCACCGCGTCGTTGACCTCGGCCGTGGCTCCGTCGAGCGAGATCTGTACGTCGACGTAGTCGTTGGCGGCGAGGCGCCGGGCCACGTCCGGCGTGATCCGCACACCGTTGGTGGAGAACTTGACGCCGACGTGGTGGGCGGTGGCGTAGTCGAGAAGCTCCCAGAAGTCGGGCCGCACGGTCGGCTCGCCGCCGCCGATGTTGACGTAGAAGACCTGCATGGCCTCCAGCTCGTCGATGACGGCCTTGGCCTCCTCCGTCGTCAGCTCGCGCGGATCACGGCGGCCCGAGCTGGACAGGCAGTGGGCGCAGGACAGATTGCAGGCGTAGGTGAGTTCCCAGGTGAGGCAGATCGGCGCGTCGAGGCCGTACTCGAACAGGTCCACCAGACGTTCACCGGGCTTGGCCGCCACGGGAGTCGAGGTCGTCACGGTGTCGGGCTCCTTTCGACCAGCATCGACGAGCGGGCCAGGACGGCGAGGGCGCGCGCGTACCGTCCCGTGTCCGCATCGCCGACGCCGGCGCTCGCGCAGGCGGCGCGTGCGGTGGGCGAATCGGCGAGCGCCCGAACGACGGCGAGCAGTCCCCGGTCCTTGAGGAAGGACAGTTTGCGCGTGCCGAAGTGGTACAGCAGCGCGCCGAAGGGTTCGGGCCTGACCGACACCTGGGGGTGCACGTCCCAGGCGCGGTCCAGGTCGAGCGCGGGGGCACCCACGATCAGTACACGCCGCACATGCCGTCGATCGAGACCTCTTCGACCAGGTCGTCGGCCTCGATGAGGGGTTCGTCGGCCGAAGCGGTGGAGGCGGCGGGCGCCTCGGGGGCAGCGGTGGCTTCGAGCTGCTCGCTCATGCGTAACTCCCTGATACCGAGGGGTGGTTGAGGGTGTGCGCGAACGGATCCGAGAGTATTGGCATGCGATGCCAAAAGAAAGGGTGCGGGCATCACCGGGGGCTTGCGCGCTGCCGTCGCGGCGGGATTTGATCCGGTCCCATGGCTCCGATCACGTCCGCGCGCCCCGATGTCCTGGTCGTCGGTGCCGGTGGCGCCGGTGCCGTGCTGGCGGCGCGGCTGAGCGAGGACGCCGACCGGAAGGTGCTGCTGCTGGAGGCCGGCCCCGTGCCGTCGTCCTTCGCGTCGGCCCTGCTGGACGCGCGCCTCGTACCGGGCGCCCGGCCGGACCACCCCGCCACCTCCTCCCATGCGGTACGGCTCACTCCGCAGCGGCCGTGGTCGGTGCCGCGCGGGCGGGTGCTCGGCGGTTCCACCACGGTCAACGGCGGGTACTTCGTCCGGGCCAGGCGCGCGGACTTCGACCGGTGGGCCGCGGCGGGCCATCCTGCATGGGCGTACGAGCGGGTGCTGCCGTTGCTGCTCGCGCTGGAGGACGATCTCGACTTCGGCCGGAGCGGCGTGCACGGAGACGGTGGGCCGATGCGTGTCACGCGCGAACCTGTGACCCACCCCGCCGCCGTGGCCTTCCGCGACGCCACCCGGAGGCTGGGTTTCGCCGCCGAGCCCGACAAGAACGACCAGGGCCCGCCCGGCTTCGGGACCGTGCCGTCGAACTCCGTCGACGGCGTGCGGCGCAATACCGGGCTCGCCTACCTGTCGGCGCCGGTTCGCGAACGGCCCAACCTCACCGTGCTGGGCGGCTGTTCCGTATTACGCGTGGTGGTCGAGCGCGGACGCGCCACGGGGGTCGTGGTCGAGCGCGACGGGGCACGGGAGACGCTCGATGCCGGGTGCGTGGTGCTGAGCGCGGGGGCCCTCGCCACGCCGCACCTGCTCCTGCTCTCCGGTGTCGGCCCGCGCGCGGATCTCGAACGGGCCGGGGTAGCCGTCGTCCGCGACGCGCCCGCAATCGGCGCACGCCTCTCCGACCACCCGCAACTGGTCCTGGGCTGGCAGCCACACGACGACTTGGAACCACCCACGACCAGCTGGCTCGGCGGGTGCCTGCACCTCAACTCCCGTGAGCTCGATGCCGGTTGCCCAGGTGATATCGAGATCCTCCAGTCACTGGTGCCGATGGCCGGGCTCGTCGGTGGGACCGTACGAGCGGCCGGCGCGCCGCTCTCGTTTCTCGCCTCCGTCCAGACCCCGCGTCCCACCGGTCGCCTGCGACTGCGCTCCGCCGATCCCGCGGTGTCCCCCGTCGTCGACTACGACTACCTGCACGACGCCGAGGTCCTGCGTCGCCTGCGCGCGGCCGTCCGCGTCACGGCCGACCTCCTGCACACCGCGCCGTTCACCAAGCTCTCCGGCGGCCTGCTCGCCCCCGGGCCCGGCGCCCTCGCCGACGACCGCGCGCTGGACGGATGGATCCGCGACCACCTCGGCACGGCCCAACACACCTGCGGGACCGTCCCGATGGGCCCCGCCGTCGACCAGTACGGGCGGGTGCACGGGATACGCGGGCTGCGTGTGGCGGACACGTCGATACTGCCGGAAACACCGCACCGGGGCCCCGCCGCGACCGCCGTACTGATCGGTGAGCTGATCGCCGACGCGTTGCGGCGCGAGCTGCCCTGAGGCACCCACCGCACATCCACCACACGCCCACTACACAGAGGACGACGCCCCGCCGAGGCCTTCCTCGAGCCGCCGGATCGCCGTGTCGAGCAGCTCGCTCAACTCCGCCTCGGGCACCGCGAGCCAGTGCTCGTACGCCGTGACCGCCGCCGCCAGGACCGCGTGCCCGAAGAGGCGCGGGAGCGCGTCGGACGCGGCGAGGCCGAGGCGCCGGGCCGCGAAGTCCGTGACGATGGCGCGCCATGCGGCGTACCGCAGTGTGGCATCGGCCTGGAGGGTGGGCACGGTCAGGATGAGCCGCATGCGCTCCCGGTGCCAGGGCACGACGGTGGCGTCGAACCGGTTGAAGTCGACGACGGCCGCGCGCAGCGCCGTCATCAGCGCAACGCTTGGACCGGTGGCGTGCAACAGCTCGCGAAACCCGGTCAGTTGCTGCTCGAAGTCGCCCCACACGAGGTCGTTCTTCGACGCGAAGTAGCGGAAGAACGTCCGCCGCGCGATGCCCGCCGCACTTGCGATGTCATCGACGGTCGTCGCGTCGAAGCCCTGCCGGGCGAAGAGTTCGAAGCCGATCCGTTCGAGGTCGGCTCGGGTCGTGGCGCGCGGGCGGCCGCTCCTCGGCGCACGGGCGACCGGTTCGGCCACGCCCGTCCTCGGTGAGTCCACATCCGCTCCTTCGTCCGGGGGAACAAGATACCGGCACCCTTTGAGAACAAGGTTCTCTCAAGAGAGAAATGCCGATACCATCCAGGCGTTCCGTTCCCGCGTCCCTTCCGTTGCCCGGTCGGCGAAGGAGCCGCCATGACCAAGTACGTCCTGCACGTAGAGTCCCGGCCCGCGAGCGAGGAGGCCCTGGACGCGTTCAACCGCTGGTACGACGAGGTCCATCTGCCCGAGATGGTGGCGCTCGACGGCTTCGTGTCCGCCGTCCGCTATGCGCCACGCGAGCCCGGAGGGGCGTACATCGCGCACTACGAGATCGAGGGCGATCCGCAGCAGGCGATGAAGAACGTGACCGCGGCGGCGGCCGACGGGCGACTGCACATGTCCGACGTGATCAGGCTGGACCCCGCGCCGCGCATGCAGGTCCTGAAGCTCACCACGGAGTACCCGGGACGTCCCCTCGCCTCGCGGCGCCAATTCATCGACGGCCGGCTCGTCGCCGCCGACACCACCTTCGCCTCCTACAACCCTGCCACCGGCGAACTCCTCGGCCACGCCCCTGAAGCCACGGAGGAGCAGGCGCGGCAGGCCGTGGCCGCCGCCCGCCGCGCCTTCGACACCACCGGCTGGGCCACCGACCCGGACCTGCGCCGCCGCTGCCTCGACCAGCTGCACGGCGCCCTCGTCGAACACCGCGAGGAACTGCGGGAGTTGACGATCGCGGACGCCGGGTCGCCGCGCATGCTCACCTACGCCGCGCAGTTGGACGAGCCGATCGAGCTCGTGCGGTACTACGCGGACCTCCTCGACGACCACTCGTTCGTCGACGACATGGGTGTGGTCGAGTACCAGGGGCAGCAACACCACCGCTGGGTGGAGTGGGAGGCCGCCGGGGTCGCCGCGGCGATCATCCCGTACAACTACCCGAACCAGTTGGCCCTGGCCAAGCTGGCCCCCGCGCTGGCGGCAGGCTGCACGATCGTCCTCAAGGGCGCGCCCGACACACCCCTGGTGACACTGGCCCTCGGCGAGCTGATCGCCGAGCACACCGACATCCCCGCCGGTGTCGTCAACGTCCTGTCCTCGTCGCGGGCTTCGGTCGGCGAGGTGCTCACCACACACCCCGACGTGGACCTGGTGAGCTTCACCGGGGCGAGTCCGACCGGGCGGCGGATCATGGCGGCGGCGAGCGACACCGTCAAGCGGGTCTTCCTGGAACTCGGCGGCAAGTCCGCGCTGGTGGTCCTCGACGACGCCGACTTCAAGAACGCCGCCACATACGCGGCGTACATGATCTGTCTGCACTCCGGGCAGGCATGCGCGATCACCTCACGGATGCTGGTGCCGCGCCGCCACCACGACACGATCGTCGAGCAGGTGGCACGACGCATGGAGCGGGTGCGCGTCGGCGACCCGAACGACCCCAAGACGTACATGGGTCCCCTCATCAGCGAGCGGCAGCGCGACAAGGTCGACGGCATGGTGCGGCGGGCCGTCGCCGCGGGCGCCACGCTCGTCACCGGCGGGCAGCGCATCGACCCCGGCTACTTCTACGCGCCGACACTCCTGGCGAATGTCGCCCCGGACAGTGAGATCGCCCAGGAGGAGGTCTTCGGCCCGGTCCTCGCGGTGATCCCGTACGACGACGATGACGACGCCGTGCGCATCGCGAACAACTCCGTGTACGGGCTGTCCGGGGCCGTACTGAGCGCCGACCGGGAGCGGGCGCTCGCGGTGGCGCGGCGCGTCCGCACCGGAACGTTCAGCATCAACGGCGGCAACTACTTCTTCTCCGACACTCCGTTCGGCGGCTACAAGCAGTCCGGCATCGGACGGGAGAAGGGTGTCGCGGGCCTGGAGGAGTTCATGGAGCGCAAGACCTTCGGTGAGGTAGAGGTACCGGACGCGCAGGGAGAGGGCCGATGACTGTCACCGTCTCCGAGCTGACCCCGACCACCGGGGTGCGGATCACCGGTCTGTCCGGCCACCGCCTGGTGGACAAGGCGGTGGCCGAGGAGTGCCGTCAGGCCCTCGACCGTCGCGGCGTCGTCGTCTACCGCGACGCGGACCTCTGCGACAGCGACCTGGTCGCCTTCAGCCGGCTGCTGGGCCAGGTCGTGCCGATTCCGCACGGCGGCGTGCCCGATCATCCCGAGGTGCAGGCCATCACACGTGACCCGTCGAAGAGCCGGCTCGCCGCCTATCGCGAGGCGACCTTCTTCTGGCACATCGACGGCACCACCAGTGAAGTACCGGACAAGGCAACCCTGTTGACTGCCCGACGAATCGACGGAGGCGGAGGCGGCGACACCGAGTTCGCCAACACCTACGCCGCGTACGAGGCCCTGTCCGAGGCCGAGCGCGCCGAGCTTGAGGGCGTGCGCGTCGTGCACAGCTTCGCGGCCTCCCAGCTGCACGTCACCCCGGACCCGACGCCCAAGGAGCGCGCGGCCTGGGACCGCAACCCGGCCCGTGAGCACCCGCTGGTGTGGACGCACCAGGACGGCCGCACGTCACTGCTGATCGGGACGACCGCCGGCGGGATCGTCGGCATGGAACAGGAGGCAGGCCGGGCCCTGCTCGACCGGCTCCTTCAGTGGACGGCGCAGCCGCGGTTCACGCTGCGCCACCAATGGCACCAGGGCGACCTGGTGATCTGGGACAACACCGGAATGCTGCACCGGGCGCTGCCCTACGAGCAGACCTCGTCGCGGCTGATGCACCGCACATCACTGGCGGGCGAGGAGGCCATCGCATGACCGGCACAGCCAACAGCGACACAGCCAGCACTGACACACCCGACACACCCGACACCGGCACGACACAGCGGCGTACGGCACTGGTGACGGGCGGGGGCTCCGGCATCGGCCGGGCCATCGCGCTGCGGTTGGCGGCGGACGGTTTCGCGACCGCCGTCCTCGACCTCAACAAGGAGGCCGCCGAGGCGGTGGCCGATGAGGCGCGGAAGAGCGGGCACGAGGCGATGGCGCTCGGCGGCGTCGACGTCTCCGACCGGACGCAGGTGGACGCCGCGGTCGAGGAGGTACGCGGCGCGTACGGACCGGTCCACGTGCTCGTCAACAACGCAGGGAAGACGGGCTTCAAGGAGTTCCTGAACATCACCGACGAGGCCTGGGACACCATCCTCGCCGTGAACCTCAGCGGCCCGTTCTATCTCTGCCAGGCCACGATTCCGCACATGATCGAGGCCGGCTGGGGCCGCATCGTCAACATCTCGTCGTCCAGCGCGCACTCGGGCCAGCAGTACATGACGCACTACGTGGCGTCGAAGTCGGGCCTCATCGGCCTCACGAAATCCCTGGCGCTGGAATTCGGGCCCAAGGGAATCACCGTGAACACGATCCCGCCGGGCTTCGTGGACACACCCATGCTGCGCGGCTCGGAGCAGCGGGGGGTGCTCGGCCACTCGGTGGAGGACATCGCGAAGGTCACTCCGGTGCGGCGGGCGGGGCGCCCCGAGGACATCGCGGCGGCGTGCTCGTTCCTCGTGTCGGAGGAGGCCGGGTACGTGACCGGGCAGGTCATCGGCGTCAACGGCGGCCGCAACACCTGAGGTCACAGGCCGGGGACGTGGTTCGCCCAGCCCGTCCCCGGCCAGTTGAACCAGCCCGACGACGCGTACGTGCCGCCGTCCGGATGCAGCGTCGTGCCCGTCACGTACGACGAGAGGGCCGACGCCAGGAAGACGACGCAGCCCGAGACGTCCTCGGGCCGGCCCGCGCGGGCCATCGGGATGGCGGTGGCGAGGGCCTCGGGGGTGGTGAGCGGGGCGGTGCCTTCGCCCGCGAGTCGGCGCAGGCTCGGTGTGGGTACGTAGTCCGGGGCGACGTTGTTGACGCGGATGCCGTCCGGGGCGAGCTCCACCGCGAGTGTGCGGGCGAACTGTTCGACGGCCGCCTTCGCCGCCGCGTACACCGCGAAGCCGGGGGCGGCGCGGTGTGCCTCGATGGTCGACACGTTGACGATGCTGCCGCCCCGGCCGCCCGCCCGGATCCGTGGCACGGCGAGCGAGCAGGCGTGCAGGACGTGGGTGAGGTTGGTGCGGATGAGGGCGTCCCAGCCGCGCGGTCGGGTCTCGGTGAAGGGGGCGCGGAAGGTGCCTCCCACGACGTTGACGAGGATGTCGAGGCGGCCCCATCGTGCGTCGACATCCTCGAACAGGGCCTGGAGCGCGGCCTCTTCGCGTACATCCCCGGTCCGTACGAGAGCGTCATGGCCCGCGAGCGCCTTCTCCAGTGCTCGGGCCGCCTCCTCGTCGCGGTCGAGGACGGCCGTGCGGACCCCGTTGGCGGCCAGGTCGTGCACGATGGCACCGCCGAGGCCGCCGGCGCCGCCCGTGATCACGGCGACGGTGCCGGCGAGGGCCGCCCGGCCACCGAACCAGTCGTCGGCCATCAGATGGGGACCTCCCCGTAGAAATTGCCGGTCGGTCCGGCCGGACGTCAGATGACCAGGCCCCCGTCGACCGGCAGCACCTGCCCGGTGACGAAGGAGGCCGCGTCGGAGGCCAGGAACACGAACGCCGGTGCCACCTCGTCGGGTTCGGCCCAGCGGGCGAGCGGGATACGGGCGAGCATGCCCGCGGCGAACTTCTCGTTGGTACGGATCGTCTCGGTCATCGGCGTCGCGGCGAGCGGGGCGACGGCGTTGACGAGGATGTTCTTGCGGGCCAGTTCACGCGCCAGGGACTTGGTGAGGCCAATGATGCCGGCCTTGGCGGCGGAGTAGTTGACCTGGCCGAGGGTGCCGGTGAGGCCCGCGGAGGACGTGACGTTGATGATCCGGCCCGTACCGTCCTCGGGGAGGTGGGCGAGGGCGGCCTGGGCGCAGCTGAAGGTGCCCAGGACGTGGATGTCGAGGAGGGCGCGGACGCTGTCCTCGGTCAGCTTGGGGAACATGGCGGGCGCGGTGACGCCCGCGTTGTTGACGAGGATGTGCAGGGTGCCGTCGGTGAGGGCGGCGGTCCGCGCCACGGCGTCGTCCGCGGCGGCGCGGTCGCGGACGTCGAGGGCGGCGCCCTCCGCCTTGCCGCCGTCGGTCCGGATGGCGTCGGCCGTGTGCTCGGCGGCGCCGCCGTCCACGTCGGTGACCAGGACGGCGGCGCCCGCGCGGGCCAGGGCGCGGGCGACGGCGGCGCCGATGCCGCCGGGCGCGCCCGCGCCGGTGACCAGCGCGGAGCGGCCGGTGAGGTCGAAGGGGTTCACTTCGCCGCCGCCGTGGCCGCGCGGGCCCTGGCCCGGAACGCCTCGAGCTTCTGCGAGGGCTCGACGACGCGCTTGCTGCGCGCCTGGATGGACACGTCGTGGCCGGCGGAGCGCCGCCGCAGGGCGCCGACCGTGGCGTCCTCCTTCTTGATGTGCGTGAAGGGGTCGAAGGAGTACCAGCGCATGGCGTTCTGGTACGTCATCTTGTTGGTGTCCTCGTCGGGGACCTGGTGCTCGGTGAGTACGCCGTGCAGCTCCTCGGGGGCGTCGGGCCACATCGAGTCGCTGTGCGGGTAGTCCGCCTCCCAGCAGATGTTGTCGATGCCGATCTCGTGGCGCAGCTTCACACCGATGGGGTCGCTGATGAAGCAGGTCAGGAAGTGCTCGCGGAACACCTCGCTGGGCAGCTTCCCGCCGAAGTCCTGCAGGGTCCACGTGGCGTGCATCTCGAAGGTGCGGTCGATGCGCTCCAGGAAGTACGGGACCCAGCCGGTGCCACCCTCGGAAAGGGCGATCTTCAGGTCCGGGTACTCCTTGACCGGGCGCGACCAGATGAGGTCGGCGGCGGCCTGCACGAGATTCATCGGCTGCAACGTGATCATCGTGTCCGGCGGCGAGTCCACCGACGGGACGGCGAGACGGCCGGAGGAGCCGATGTGCAGGTTCATCACGGTGTCCGTGTCGCACAGCGCCTGCCACAGCGGGTTCCAGTACTCGTCGTGGAAGCTGGGGAAGCCCATGGCGCCGGGGTTCTCGGTGAACGTCAGCGAGTGGCAGCCCTTCTCGGCGACCCGCCGCACCTCCTTGACGCAGGCGTCGACGTCCCAGATCGCGGGCAGCGCCATCGGGATGAAGCGGCCGGGGTGGGCGCCGCACCACTCGTCGATGTGCCAGTCGTTGTAGGCGCGCACCAGCGCGTACGACAGGTCGCTGTTCTCGGTCTCGAAGAGGCGGGCGGCGAAGCCGGGGAAGGACGGGAAGTTCATCTGCGCGAGGATGCCGCCCGCGTCCATGTCCTTGACGCGTTCGTGCACGTCGTAGCAGCCGGGGCGGATCTCGTCGAGGCCCTGGGGTTCGAGGCCGTACTCCTCCTTGGGGCGTCCGGCCACCGCGTTGAGCGCGACGTTGGGCAGGACGGCGTCGCGGAAGCGCCACACGTCGGTGCCGTCCTCGCGGTGTTCCAGGCGGGGCGCGTCGTCCCGGTACTTGGCCGGGAGGTGGTTCACGAACATGTCGGGCGGTTCGATGATGTGGTCGTCGACGCTGATCAGTATGAGGTCGTCGTGCTGCATGGCCGAGTGCCTTCCGTCCGATCCGCTGGGTCAGTCCGACGCGGGCAGCGCTTTGGCCGCCTTGATGGTCATCGGGGCGCCGTCGCAGGCGAGTTCGCCCGATCCGGAGGCGGTGCAGAGGAGTTCGAGGGTGCCCGTTTCATCCACGTACCGCTTGCCGATGAGGGTTGCGGGCTCGCCGGCGGAGCCGCCCGCTGCCGGGGGCGCGGTGTCGGCCGGGACCAACGGCGCGCCGCCGCAGGTGAGTTCGGGGGCAGGTCCCGGCTGAGCGCGAATGACGATCACTCGCACTCCGCCTGCGGCGCTGGCCAGTTGCAGACCGGGGCGCAGTTCCCGGACGGCTGACGTCATGGACGACTCCTCACTGCCGGTCCCCCGCCGATGCGGTGGGTTCTCCATCGATGCGGAAACTAGCTTCTCTGAATTCGGCAATCAAGATTTCGTACGGAACCGGTGCGCTCACGGCGCCGGAACCTCCACCACCACGGCCGAGCCCATACCGCCGCCCGCACACATGGCGGCCACACCGGTCCCGCCACCCCTGCGGCGCAGTTCGTGGACGAGCGTGACCAGCATCCGGCCTCCCGTCGCGGCGACGGGGTGACCCAACGAGCAGCCGCTGCCGTTGACGTTGACCGTGTCGGGGTCGAGGTCCAGGCGGCGCACGACGGCCACGCACATCGATGCGAACGCCTCGTTGATCTCGTACAGGCCGACGTCGCCTGTGCTCAGCCCCGCGCGGGCCAGCGCCTTCGGGATGGCCTGCACGGGCGCGAGTCCGGTGTCGGCCGGGTCGACGCCGACGGAGGCCCAGGCCCTGACCGTGGCGAGGGCGGGCAGTCCGAGGCGGTCGCTGACGACGGCGAGGGCCGCGGCGGCGTCGTTGCCGCCGGCCGCGTTGCCCGCGGTGATGCTGAAGCCGTCGATCTCGGGGTGCAGCGGCTTGAGCCCGGCAAGCTTCGCGGCCGAGGTGTCGCGGCGCGGGTGTTCATCGACGTCGAACAGCCCGTACGGCGTCTCGACCGGCACGATCTCGTCCTTGAAGCGGCCCTCGTCGATGGCCCGGATCGCGTTGCGGTGCGAGCGCAGCGCCCACGCGTCCATGTCCGCGCGGGAGATGTCCGCGGCGACGGCGGCGTTCCAGCCGACCGTGATCGACATGTCCAGGTTGGGCGCGTCGGGCCGGTCGGGGTGGGTGGGCGGCACCCATGGTTCGTCCGCGAAGGTCAGACGCGGCGACGTGGACGCCGAGTTCACCCCGCCCGCGATGACCACCTCGTCCATCCCGGAGCGGATCGAGGCCGCCGCCGACTGCACGGCGGCCAGCGACGCGGCGCAGTGCCGGTTGTGGGCGAGGCCCGGCACGGTGGTCAGTCCGGCGGTCAGCGCGGCGTGCCGGGCGATGACACCGCCGCCGTACAGGCCTTCGGCCAGCATGACGTCGTCGATGCGGTCGGGTTCCACGCCGAGTTCGGCGAGGCGGTCGGCGCTCGCGCGGACGATCCGGTCGGCGAGGGTATAGGCGTCGGTGTCGCGCAGGGTGCCCTTGCGGGCGGTGCCCACAGGGGTGCGCAGGGCGGAGACGATCACGGCTTCAGGCATGGGACTTCTCCGGGTTGTCCAGGGGGTCCGGCTCGGTCAGTTCGGCGATCAGCGTGCGGCGCAGCAGCTTTCCGGTCCCCGTGCGCGGCAGGTCGGCGCGGAAGACGACGGTGTCGGGGGTCTTGGAGGTACGCAGCCGGTTCCTCACCCACAGCCGGATCTCGTCCGGCTGGACGCTCTCCTCGTTGCCGACGAGGACCGCGACGATCCGCTGCCCCCACTCCTCGTCCGGCACCCCGATGACGACCGCCTCGCGCACACCGGGGTGTTCCAGCAGGACGTCCTCGATCTCGGCGGGGGCGACGTTCTCGCCGCCGCGGATGATGGTGTCGTCGGCGCGGCCCTCGACGTAGAGATAGCCGTCGGCGTCGAGGCGTCCCAGGTCTCCGGTGGGGAACCAACCCTCTGCGTCGAGCACACTGCGCCCGCTGTACTCGCCCGAGATCTGTTCACCTCGCACGTGCACGAGGCCGGTGGCCCCGGGCGTGCACAACTCCCCTGCCGGTGTACGTAGTTCGATCTCGACGCCGGGCAGCGGGCGGCCGACCGAGGTGAGCCGATCGCGCCCGACCCGATCGCCCGCGTCGAGCGCGGCCCTGTGGTCCTCGGGGCCGAGCACGGCGATCGACGAGGAGGTCTCGGTCAGCCCGTAGGCGTTGACGAAGCCCGTGTCCGGGAAGGCCCGCAGTGCCTTCTCGACGACCGCACGCGGGGCACGGGCCCCGCCGTACGCGAGGCTGCGCAGGGTGGGGACGCCGGCGTCCCCGTCCGCGGGGAGTTCCTCGACGATCCGGGCGAGCATCGTCGGGACGAGCATCGCGTGGGTGACCTTCTCCCGGCGCACCGCGGCGAGCCACTCACCGGCCGAGAACGCCGGAAGGTACACCACGCGGCGCCCGGTGTAGAGGTTCGACATCAGGTTCGTCAGTCCGGCGATGTGGTACGGCGGCACGGCGACGAGCGCCGCGTCGCGCTCGGCGGCCGAGTTGAACTCCAGCGTGTTCAACACGTAGGCGAGCAGGTGGCGGTGGCGCAGCAGGGCGGCCTTGGGGGCCGCGGTGGTGCCGCTGGTGTAGAGGATCACGGCGACCGCGTCCTGGTCCCAGGGTGCCTGGACGACGTCACCGGCCGAGGGCTCACCCGGATCGTCGAGCAGGACCTCCAGATCGTCGGGTCCGAGCCGCACGGCGTCCGGATGTCGCCCCTCGATGTCCGCCAACTGCTCTGTGCCCAGACGGTAGTTGAGGGGCACGAAGGGCACTCCGGCCAGCGCGCAGCCGAACAGTGCGACGGGGTAGGCGAGGTGGTTGGGCGCGCGATACAGCACCGCGGGGGCCGCACGGAAGCGCCCGGCGGCCCGGCGTGCGAGGCGCAGCAACTCGGCGGCGGACAGGGAGCGTTCAGCCAGGGAGACCGCGGGCCGCTCCCCCGCCGTCGCGGCCATTTCGAGAGTCATCACAATGTTCATGAGAGTGCTATTCTCGCTTCAGTAGAGCGGGACTTTCAAGAGTGGGGAGGTTGCGCACATGCAGATCACTGGTTGCTCCGCGATCGTGGTGGGCGGTACGGGCGGGCTCGGCGAGGCCACCGTGCGCCGACTGCACGCGGCGGGCGCGCAGGTCGTCGCCGCGGACGTCAACGACGAGAAGGGCAAGGCGCTCGAGGCGGAGCTCGGCATCCGGTACGTCCGTACCGACGCCACCGACGAGGACAGCGTCGACGCGGCGCTCGCGGAGGCCGAGGCGGCCGGGCCACTGCGCATCGTCGTCGATGTGCACGGCGGCCCCGCGACCGGCGGACGCCTCGTCGGCAAGGACGGCAGCCCCCTCCCCCTCGACGGGTTCCGCACCACCATCGACTACTACTTGACCGCGGTCTTCAACGTGCTGCGCCTCGGCGCGGCCGCGCTCGCACGCCAAGAGCCGCTGGAGGAGGGCGGTCGCGGCGTCATCGTCACGACCGCGTCCATCGCCGCGTACGAGGGCCAGATCGGCCAGCTCCCCTACGCGGCGGCCAAGGGCGGCGTCGCGAGCATGACGCTGGTCGCGGCCCGCGACCTGTCCCCCCTCGGGATCCGGGTCACCACCATCGCGCCGGGGACCATCAACACCCCCGCGTACGGGAAGGCCGGCGACCAGCTGGAGGCGTACTGGGGGCCGCAGGTGCCGTTCCCGAAACGCATGGGGCGCAGCGAGGAGTACGCGGCGCTGGTCCAGGGGCTGTGCGAGAACGACTACCTGAACGGCGAGGTCGTCCGCCTGGACGGCGCGCTGCGCTTCCCGCCGAAGTAGCCGTCACCTCACCGCAGTTCCCCTTGCATGTGAAGAAGGAGGCCCATGCCGAGCCCCCCGATGTTCCGGCGTGCGACCGTGACACGGATCGACCAGGAGACGGCCGACGCCCGTACGTTCACGCTCGCTCCGCTCGACGGGCCACTCACTTACGAGGCCGGGCAGTACTGCATCTTCCGTATCACCGTGGACGGGCGTCCGGCGCCGCGCGCGTACTCGTTCTCGAGCGCGCCCGGCTTCGACGAAGAGATCACCACGACCGTGAAGCGGGTGCCGGGCGGCGCCGCTTCCAACTGGCTGCACGACCATGTGCACGAGGGCGATGAGCTCGAACTGACGTCGGCGCGCGGCAGGTTCACCCTGCGCCCCGCCGACACCCCGCTCCTCGGGTTCTGCGGCGGCAGCGGCATCACGCCGGTCCTCTCCCTCGCCAAGAGCGCGCTGGCGGGCACCGATCGCCGCGTCCGGCTGCTGTGCGCGGACCGGGACCGCGGCCAGGCCATCTTCCACGACGCGCTGCACGACCTGGCGGCGCGGCATCCCGGCCGACTGGACGTGGTACGTCATCTCGACGACGTACGCGGCTACTTGGCGGCTGCGGACATCAAGGAGTTCGTCGGCGGCGACGCGGGGGCCGACGCGTATGTGTGCGGGCCCGAGCCCTTCATGGAACTGGTGGAGTCGGCTCTGGTCGGTACGGGGCGGGTGTTCAGCGAACGGTTCGGGGGCGGCGAGGCGGCGCCCGCGCCGGCAACCCCTCCCGCTCCCGCTCCCGTGAAGGCGGCGGGCACCGTCACCGTCGTCATGCAGGGGCGGCGCCTGACCATCGCCAAACGCTCCGGCGAGACCCTGTTGCAGAGCGCCCGCCGCGCCGGCTTCGCCCCGCCGTTCTCCTGCGAGGCGGGCAACTGCGCGACCTGCATGGCGATCCTGCGCGAGGGCACGGCGACGATGCGGGCCAACGACGCGCTCATGGACGACGAGGTCGCGGAGGGGTACGTACTCACCTGCCAGGCGATACCGGACGAGGACGCCGAGTCCGTGGTCGTCGAGTACGAGTGAACCGGCACCGATTCAACTGAACCACCACCGCTGACCGGCGGCCCTCAGACGGCCATGCCGTACACGATGGTGAAGACCGTGCCGAGCGAGCCGATGATGAACACCCCGGTGAGCCCCGCGATGATCAGGCCTTTGCCCTGTTCGGCGCTGAACGTGTCGCGCAGCGCGGTCGCACCGATCCGCTGCTTCGCGGCGCCCCAGATCGCGACGCCGAGGCAGAGCAGGATCGCGACGGCCATGACGACCTGGATCATCGTCTTCGCCTCGGCGCCCAGGGTCCCGAACGGGCCCCAGTCAGGGGCGATGCCCCCGATGATCGTGGTGATGTCGCCCTTGTCGGCGGCGAGCAGCATGTCGAGTCCTCCGTGGGGGTATGCGCGGTCGCCCCGCCCACCGGCGGACAGGGCCTGCTCCCCATGGTGTCCTGCGTGATGCGATTTCGGGACCGCTTCCGCCGGTCGGGTTCAGTGCCTGGTCCGAACGGCGGACTCTATGTGCGGTCCCCCGGATCGCACAGCACGAGGATCGCGCGGGCGACGAGTTCGCTGCCGCTGCCCAGTTGGTCGCTGTAGCGGGCGATGGTGTCGCGCACGGCGCCGGTGAAGGACGGGTCGGTGCCGCGCGGGCCGTTCGGCGCGGGCAGTTCGCGCACCATCGCCTGTCGGCGGCGCAGCAGTTCGATGATTTCCTCGTCCAGCTCCCGCAGCCGGCCGCAGGACGGAGTCCGGGCGTCGCCCGCGTACGCGGAGGCCATATCGATCGTCACAGCACATCCCCTCAGTGGACGGTGATGGCGCGCTCGGGGCAGGCCCGGGCCGCGACCCGTACGTCGTTCTCGTGCTCTGCGGGGATCTCCTCGGCGAGGACCACCGCGTATCCGTCGTCGCTCAGGTCGAAGACCTCGGGGCAGCTGGAGCAGCAGATGCCGTGCCCTCGGCAGCGGTCGTCGTCGACGGTGGCCCTCACCGGTCCGCCGCCTGCCCTGCCGGGGTGAACTCCAGGTGGAGGCGGGTGAGTCCGCGCAGGATGTACGTCGGTACGTAGTGGTAGCGGCGGGCGCCGGCCGGGCCGTGGTGTTCCTCGGAGATCCGGATGTCCTCGGTGCGGTCCAGGAGCCGCTCGATCGCCACCCGTGCCTCGGCGCGGGCCAGTGGCGCGCCGGGGCAGGTGTGCGGGCCGCGTCCGAAGGCCAGGTGGCGGCGGACGCCGGGGCGTTCGACGTCGAAGGTGTCGGGGTCTTCGAACCATGCGGGGTCGCGGTTGGCCGCCCCGTTGAGCACCATCACGGTGGTGCCCGCGGGCAGCTCGACGCCGCCGAGTTCGACCGGCACCTTGGAGAGCCGGAAGTCGCCCTTGACCGGGGACTCGATGCGCAGGCACTCCTCGACGAACGGGGCGATCAACTGCCGCTCGGCACGCAGCCGCTGTTGCAGCTCCCGGTCCTCGCCGAGGATCTTCAGTGCGGTGCTGAGCAGCCGTACGGTGGTCTCCTGACCCGCGGCGAACAGGTTGGCCGCGACCCGGACGGCCGCGTCGACCTCGGGCAGCGTCCCGTCGGGGAACGTGGCCGTGGCCAGGCCGGTCAGCACGTCGGAGCGGGGCTCGCGGCGGCGCTCCTCGATGTAGCGGGCGAACCGTCCATAGAGGAACTCCAGTGGGGTGTGGCCGAGTTCCTCCTGCTCGGTGCTGCCGATGGCGCCGCGGCCGCGCGGGCGGCCCTGCAGTTCCTCGGCGAATTCCGCCCGGTCCTCCTCGGGCACGCCGAGCAGGTCGGCGATGACCAGGAGGGTGAAGGGGCCGGCGAACTCGCTGATGAACTCGGCCCTACCGGGGGCGAGGAATTCCTCGATCATGCCGTCGGCGAGCCGCCACATCGCCTCTTCGTTCTCCTTGAGGCGCTTGGGCGTGATCAGCCGCATCAGCAGCGAGCGGTGGTCGGTGTGCACCGGCGGGTCCAGCGTGGGCAGTTGATCGCTCATGGGCAGCTCGTCGCGGTGCCGCTCGATGAGCCCGGAGACGTCGTCGCCCTCCAGGGGCACGGGGAAGCCGGGGAACGGGCCGGTCACGGCGGTGCACGCGGAAAAGCGCTCCGTGTCGTTGTAGACCTCGACGGCCTCGTCGTACCCGGTGATCAGCACGACGTCGTGGTGCTTCTCGCGCCGCACGGGACACTGTCCTCGCACGGCCTCGAAGTACGGATACGGATCGGCCACGACCTCTTCGTCCCGGAAGAAGTCGACCTCCTCCAAGTCTCTCACGCTGGCGCCCCTTTCAGGTGCATGGTGCATCGAGCCCTGCCGTGCCGTGCCGTACATGCGCATGTGCCGCCCGAACGATATCAACCATCTCAATTCACGAGAAGACCGTTTCCACCACCGGGTCCACCGTGCGGCGTCACGCCTTGAGGTCGTCGTCGAGTGCCACGTCGAAGGTCCTGAACACCATGGCGATCGTGTCGTACGCGCCGACGCTGAACACCACGTCCATCAGCTGCCGCTCGTCGAGGTCCTTCGCGAGCCCCCGCCAGGTGGCGTCGGCGATCCGCGCGTCGCCGATCAGTTCGTCCACGGCCCGCAGCAGGAACTGCTCCTCGTCGCTCCAGCCGTCGGCCTCGGGCCCCGCACCGACCCGTTCGATCTCCTCGTCCGTCATGCCGGCCTCGTGCCGGGCGATCCACATGTGCTGCCGCCATTCGTACGTGGCGTCGCGCAGCGCGCTGATCCGCAGGATCAGCAGTTCGCGCTGACGGATGGTGAGGGTGGTGGCGAAGAGGAGGTGGCCGTTGAAGACGTTGAAGGCACGGGTCAGTTCGGGGTAGTGGGCCAGTACGCCGAGGGCGTTGAGGCCCTTGGGGCGTTCGGCCCCCTTCTCGGGGACCGGGTGCCGGGGCACCGGAGGGGTGAGGGCGGCCAGCGCCTCGTGCATCTGCGGCGGCCACTGGCGGACCGGCAGTGGTTCGATGCGGGGGCCGGTCGGGCCGGCCTCGGGTGTCGTGGTCATGCTTCGCCCCTCCTGGTGGCCTCGACGTACGGGTACACGCGGGTGAAGTCGGCACCCGGTTCGGCCTCGGCGAACCGGCGCCACAACGCACCGATGAGCGCGCCGACCTCACCGGGACCGCCCTGTTCGGCCACGGCCCCCAGATACAGCTCCACGTCCTTGGCCATCAGCGAGTTGGCGAACCCCGAGTCGTAGCTGCCGGTGAGGATGTGGTGGGGAAACTTGTCCTCGGTGGCGCCGCTGCGCCCACTGGACGCGTTCAGTACGTCCATCAGCACCGCCGGGTCGAGGCCCGCCGCGCGACCGAAGGCGAGCGCCTCGCTGGTGGCGGCCAGCGCCGTCGCGGACAGGAAGTTGTTGGCGAGCTTCGCGGCCTGCGCCAGTCCCGGCCGCTCCCCCACCCTGCGGCGCCGCTCGCTCAGGTCGGCGAGCACGGGCTCGATCGCGGCGCAGACCGCGTCGGGGGCGGCGTACATGATGGTGAGGGTGCGGGAGCGGGCTCCGGCGACACCGCCGGAGACGGGGGCGTCGGCGTGCCCGATGCCGTGCTCGGCCAGCAGTTCGGCAACCCGCCGGGCGGCGCTGACGCCGACGGTGGAGGTGTCCACCACGTGGGCCGTACGGCGCCCGGCCGTGTCGGTGATCTCACGTGCGACCTTCTCGCTGGCGTGCCCGTCGGGCAGCGAGAGCACCAACACCGCCGATCCGCGCGCGACTTCGGCCACGTCCTTGCTGCCGGTGGCACCGGCCGGGGTGCGCTCGGGGCCCGCGCTGTCGTACGCGAGGACTTCGTGGCCACGCTCCACGAGGTTCGCTGCGAGCGCGCCACCCATGTTGCCGAGCCCGACGAAACCGATCGTCGCCATCGTCAGGCCTCGTTAGCGGAGGAGTTCGCGACTTCGGTCAGGCAGCGGAGGGCCGCGTTCCCCGCCGGTACACCGCAGTACGCGGCGATCTGGAAGGGCAGTTCGTCGATCTCCTGGCGCGTGACACCCGCGCGCGGTGCGGCGGTGGCATGGGTGCGGAACTCCTCCATGCGCCCGAGCGCGGCGGTCATGGCGAGGACCAGCAGGCTGCGGTCGCGCGTGCTGAGCGCGCCTGCGCGGGCCCACACGCCCCACGCCGTCTCGGTGATGTAGTCCTGGAACTCGGCGCCGGCGGGCCGCTGGTCACGGACGGCGGCGTCGACGTACGCGTCACCGAGCACGGCCCTGCGCATGGCGCGGGCGTCCTTCGGCGGCTCGGGGATGGCCACGGTGCCTCCTGGTACGGAGAGTTGGCGCAAGTCGTGTTTCCTGTAGGCGAGAATATGGTTCTCCGAATTCCCGCGCAACAGGACCGCACCCGCCGGGCGTTGACCAGAAAGTCGCAGCCGACACCTTCCGCACGCCCATGACCGAGATTACAGTTCTCGCGAAACGGAAGGGGTGTTCTTGCGATGTACGGATCACCCGGGCCACCTGGACCACCGGCTGGACCACCTGTGAAGCGGATCGGGTTCGCCGGTGCGGGGCGCATGGGGCTGCCCATGGTGCGCCGCCTCGTGGCGGCCGGATACGAGGTGTGCGCCGTGGGCCGCACGCCCGAGCGCCGCGCCGCGCTGACCGAGGACGGCGTACGGGCCGTCGACCGTGTCGAGGACGCGGCCGAGCACGCCGACGCGTTCGTGGTGTGCGTCTTCACCGACCGGCAGGTACGGGAGGTGTGCTTCGGTGGCGGGCTGCTCGGCGCGCTGCCGCCCGGCGCCGTGCTCGTCGTGCACACCACGGCGAGCCCGCACACGGTCCGGGACCTCGCCGAGCGGGGTGTCGAGGTACTGGACGCGCCGGTCAGCGGCGGCCCGCACGACATCGCGGCGGGCCGGCTCACCGTCTTCGTGGGCGGCGAGGACGCCACCGTGGAGCGGCTGCGCCCGATGCTCGCCGCGTACGCGGACCCGGTGCTCGCGGTCGGCCCGGTGGGGGCGGGGCAGAGCGTGAAGCTGGTCAACAACGCGCTGTTCACCGCCCAGTTGGGGATGGTGGCGGAGGCGGCGCGGCTCGGGCGGCAGCTCGGAGTGGACGAGCGGACTCTGCTGTCGGCCCTGACTCACGGGAGCGCCGCGAGCAGGGCGCTCGCCGGTGCGGCGTCGCGCGGGTCGGCGGAGCGGTTCATCGGCGACGTAAGAGAGTTCGTGGACAAGGACCTGGCCGTCGTCCGACGGATCGCGGACGGGGTGGGAGTGCGGCTCGGGGCGCTGCGAGCGGCCCACGCCGCCCTGGAGCCGCAGCACACGGAGCCCGGCATCACTCCGTCCGGCATCACTACGTAGCGACGAAGACGACAAGGGGAAGCGGCATGGGGCGAGTCGAGGGCAAGGTCGCGTTCATCACCGGCGCGGGGCGCGGGCAGGGCCGCAGTCACGCGGTGCGGCTCGCGGAGGAGGGCGCCGATGTCGTCGCGATCGATCTGTGTCGCGACTACGAGACGGTCGACTATCCGATGGCCACGCCGGAGGACCTGAAGGAGACGGCGCGGCTCGTGGAGAAGGCGGGCAGCAAGGCGCTGCCCATCCAGGCCGACGTGCGCAGCATGGACGCCATGCGGGACGCGGTGGACCGTACAGTGGCCGAGTTCGGCGGCGTCGACATCGTCGTGGCGCAGGCCGGTATCGCGCCGCTGCACGGCAATCCGCCGCTTCAGGCCTGGTCCGACGCGGTGGACGTCGACCTGATCGGCTCGATCAACGCCATCCAGGCCTGCCTGCCGCACCTGCGCGGCGGCGCCTCCGTGATCGCCACCGCCTCCACGGCCGCCCTGATGGAGGTCGGTATCGTCGACAGCCCGGGGTCCAATCCGGGCGGCGCAGGCTACGCGTACGCGAAGCGCGCCCTGGCCGAGTACATGCACGAACTGGCCCGCAATCTCGCCCCGTTGAAGCAGCGCGCCAATGTCGTGCACCCCACCAACTGCAATACGCAGATGTTGCAGAGCGAGCCGATGTACAAGTCGTTCCGCCCGGACCTGGAGCACCCGACCCGCGAGGACGCGGAGCCCGGATTCGCCGTCCAGCAGGCCATGCCCATCCCGTACGTGGAGCCGATCGACATCAGCAACGCGGTCCTCTTCCTCGCCTCGGACGAGGCCCGCTACATCACCGGCGTCCAGCTGCGCGTGGACGCGGGCGGCTATCTCAAGTGGTACGACTGGCGCCGCTGACGCATCGTCACCACCGGTTGCCCCCACCGGCTGTCACCACCGGTTCGAGAAAGGTGTGTTCATGAAGGTCAGTGTCGACCAGGACCGCTGCCAGGGTCACACCCTCTGCGCCATGATCGCGCCGAAGGTGTTCCAGCTCAGCGAGATCGACGGGCACTCGTCGCCGGTCGCCGAGGAAGTGCCCGCCGGGGAGGAGGAGGCCGCGCAGGAGGCGGTGCGCTCCTGCCCCGAGCGGGCCATATCCGTCACCCGGACGACGTGAACGAAGGAGCACCGTGACCACGGACGACGAGGCGGCCCGCAAGAGCCGCCGGTACGAGTTCGACCGGCACGCCCCGGACTACCGGGAGCGGTTCGTCGACATCACCGAGGAGATGCAGGGCCGCTGCCCGCTGGCCTGGACCGACACCCACGGCGGGCACTTCGTGGCGGCGGGGCACCAGACGGTCTTCGACATCGCGCGCTCGGCCGACAAGCTCTCCAACGACCACGACGTGAACGGCGAACGCCGCGGCTACCGCGGGATCACCATCCCGCCGCCACCGCCCGACCAGGGTTTCCGCGGCGGTTTCCTGGAGATGGACCCGCCGGAGCAGCGCTACTACCGGCAGGCGCTGAACCCGTATCTGTCGCCGGCCGCGGTGCAGCGCTGGATCCCGTTCCTCGACGAGCTGATCCGGGCCTGTCTGGACGAGCGGATCGAGTCGGGGCGCATCGACTTCGTGGAGGACCTCGCCAATCCGGTGCCCGCGGTGTTCACCCTCGCCATGATGGGGATCCCGCTGAAGAACTGGCAGATCTACAACGAGCCCGCCCACGCCGGCGTCTATACGCCGCCGGACTCCCCCGACCGGCCGCGCGTGCGCGAGCTGCACATGACGATGATGCGGGACATCTTCGAGCAGATGGCCGCGATCCGCGCCAACCCGCGCCCGGGCCTGGTGAACGCGGTCCTCACCGCCGACCTCGGAGGCGCGAAACCGTCCGACATGGACCTGCTCGGTGTGCTCGCGCTGCTGATCGGCGGCGGCTTCGACACGACGACGGCGCTCACCGGCCGTTCGGTGGAGTGGCTCTCGCAGCACCCCAAGGAGCGCGAGCGGCTCAACCGGGAACGCGACACGCTGCTCGACTCGGCCACCGAGGAGTTCCTGCGCTTCTTCACCCCGGCGGTCGGCGACGGCCGCACCGTCTCCGTGGACTGCGAGATGGCGGGCCAGGAGTTCAAGGAGGGCGACCGGCTCTGGCTGTCCTGGGCGATGGCCAACCGCGACCCCTCCGTGTTCCCGGACCCGAACAACGTGGACATGGAACGCAAGGGCAACCGCCACCAGGCGTTCGGCCTCGGCATCCACCGCTGCATCGGCTCCAACGTGGCGCGCGTCGTCTTCAAGCGGATGATCACGCACGTCCTCGACCGGATGCCGGACTACGTGTGCGAGGCGGAGGGGACGGTGCACTACGACTCCGTCGGCATCATCAACGGCATGCGGCACCTGCCCGCGACGTTCACGCCGGGACCCCGGCTCGGCCCCGGGCTCGACGAGACCCTGGACAGGCTCCAGAAGGCCTGCGACGAGCAGGACCTGGCCGCTCCGGTGACCGCGCGCGGCGAGCGGGCTGACATCCGCTGAAGCGGGCCGACATCCGCTGACCGCTCTCGGTCCCCGATTCGTGGAGGAGCCCCTGTGGCCCGGCGTTCCCTGCCCCTGCTCACCGATGACACCGCGTTCTTCTGGACGTCCGGTGCGGACGGCCTGCTCCGCTTCCAGCGGTGCGCGGACTGCTCCGCGCTGAACCATCCGCCGCTGCCGGTGTGCCGCCGCTGCCGCGGTCACGAACTGACCGTCACCGAGGTCGCGGGCACGGCCACGCTGGTCTCCTTCACAGTCAACGATCGGTTTCCCGCGCCCGGTCTCGAGCCGCCGTACGTGGTGGCGCGGGTGGCCGTGGACGAGGATCCGCGGGTCCGGCTCACTACCAATGTCGTGGGCTGTGAGGCGTCCGAACTGCGGCTCGGTATGCGTCTGGAGGCCGTCTTCGAGCAGGTCGAGGACGTGTGGCTGCCGCTGTTCCGGCCGTGCGCCGAGCAGCCGGACCCGCTGCCCGCATTGCCACCGGACGATCCGGGCCCCGAGCGGATCAAGACGCTGATCCGGCCGCCGGTGAGCACCGGGCGCTTCGAGCACCGGGCGGCGCTGACCGGCACCGGCGCCTCCCGCATCGGCCGCCGCCTCGGTGTCCCGCCGCTCGCGCTGGCCGTCGAGGCCTGCGAGAAGGCCGTCGCCGACGCGGGGCTCACCCTCGACGACATCGACGGCCTGGCCACGTACCCGGGTTCCGGGATCTCCGCGGGCATGGGCGAGGGCGGTGTCACCACCGTGGAGTGCGCGCTCGGCATCCGGCCGACGTGGCACAACGGCGGCATGGACACGTTCGGCCCGGCCGGCTCGGTGATCGCCGCGATGCTCGCGGTCGCGGGCGGACTGGCCCGGCACGTGCTGTGCTTCCGTACCGTTTGGGAGTCCACACACACCCAGCAGATGCGCGAAGGGCTGCGGGCCGTGCCACGCCAGGACCGGGTCACGGACGGATCGCAGTGGGTCGCCCCGTTCGGCGCGAGCGCCGCCGCGATCCACCTCGCGCAGAACGCGCAGCGCCACTTCCACACGTACGGCACGACCCGCGAGACGCTCGGCTGGATAGCCCTCAACCAGCGTGCGAACGCCGCACTCAACCCCGAGGCGATCTACCGCTCCCCGCTCACCATGGACGACTATCTGTCGGCCCGCCCGATCACGAGCCCCTTCGGCCTGTACGACTGCGATGTGCCGTGCGACGCGTCGATCGCGGTCGTGGTGTCCGCCGTCGACGCGGCACGGGATCTGCCGAAGCCGCCGGTCCTCGTCGAGGCGGTCGGCACACAGCTCGTCGAGCGCCTGGAGTGGGACCAGACCACGTCGACGCACGAGCCGCAGGTGCTCGGGCAGGCGGCGCACCTGTGGACCCGCACCGATCTGCGGCCGGACGACGTGGACGTGGCGCTGCTGTACGACGGCTTCACCGTCAACTGCCTTTCCTGGATAGAGGCGTTGGGCTTCTGCGGGATCGGTGAGGCGAAGGACTTCCTGGACGGTGGCAAGAACATCGCCCGCGACGGCGTGCTCCCCGTCAACCCGCACGGCGGTCAGCTCTCGCACGGCCGCACCCACGGCATGGGCCTGGTCCGCGAGGCGATCACCCAGTTGCGCGGCGAGGGCGGTGCCCGGCAGATCGCCGGCGCCCGGACGGCCGTGGTCAGCACCGGAGGCCTCACCCCGAGCGGGGTCATGCTGCTGCGAGCGGCCGGATGACGGCGCCGGTGCCCGGCCGTCTGCAAGCGGCCTGCAACCCGGCATCCGCGCCGAGCGTGCACACCAAGACGGTCCGGGTGGACGGCTTCCCGCTGTCCGCGCGCGTGTGCTCGGCCCCTGCACCCCGCGCGGTCGTCTTCGCGCTGCACGGCGGTGGCACCACCTCGCTGTACTTCGACTGCCCGGGGCGGCCGGAGTTCTCGCTGCTGCGCACGGGGGCGCGGCTCGGCTACGCGGTCGTCGCGATGGACCGTCCCGGCTACGGCATCTCCGCGCCCTACGCGGAGCGCTACCGCGACCCGCAGCGCCGCCTGGACACGACGTACGCGGCGATGGAGCGATTCCTGGACCAACTGCCGGGCCGCCCAGCCGTGTTCGTGGCCGCGCACTCGGCGGGCTGCGAACTGGCGATGCGGATGGCGGCGGACCCGCGCGGACGCCATCTGCTCGGGATGGAGATCGCTGGCACGGGGCTGCGGCACCAGCCGGCCACCATCCGCGCCCTCGAGGCGGCGGGGGTGACGCGGCGAAGGTACGGCCGACGCCCGGCCGGAACCCGCGAGACGCTGTGGGGTCCGGCCGAGCTGTACGCCGAGGACGTGTGGAACACCCCGTACATCGCCTCGGACTCCCCCGCTTACGAAGGGCCCTCGCGGGTGTGGGTGGAACGCGACTTCGCCCGCCTCGCGGCCGAGGTGCGCATCCCGGTGCAGTTCAGCCTCGGCGACCACGAGCGGGTGTGGGAATCGGGGCCCGCCGCCCTCGCCGAGATCACCGGTCTGTTCACCGCCGCGCCTCGCGTCCGTGCCAATGAACAGGCGGGCAGCGGACACAACTTGAGCCTGGGCCTCGCCGCGCTCAGCTATCACCTGCGGGTGCTGGCGTTCGCGGAGGAGTGCGTCGTGCAGCGCGGGCATGGAGAGAAGGGTGAGGCCGCATGAGCGGGGCCGAGGCGTTCGCCGTACTACTGCTGCGGTTCGTGATCGGGGCGACGATGGCCGTGCACGGGCTCAACCACTGGCGCGGCGGCGGGCGCATCGCGGGCACGGCGGGCTGGTTCGAGAGCCTGGGGCTGCGCAATGGGCGGCTGCAGGCGTGGGCGAGCGTGGTGACGGAGATCGGCGCGGGTGTGCTTCTCGCCGCCGGGCTCCTGACGCCGCTGGCCTGTGCGGCGGTCATCTCCGTGATGCTCGTCGCGGGCCTGCTCGCGCATCGCGCCAACGGGTTCTTCGTCATGAAGGACGGCTACGAGTACGTGCTGGTGCTCGGGGTGGGCTGTCTGGCGTTGGCCGTGATCGGCGCGGGCCCCTGGTCCCTCGACGCGGCGTTCGGCATCGAGGTGACCGGCTGGGCGGGCGGGGGTGTGGCGCTCGGTGTCGGGGTGCTGGCGACGGCCGGGCTCATGGCCACGTTCTGGCGGCCCGCGCCGTCCGAGAAGGCTTGACCATGTCTCGCGTTGAAGGCTTGACCATGTCTCGCGTTGGAGGACTTGTGACACACACCGGTTTCATCGGCCTGGGCAGCCAGGGCGCCCCCATGGCCCAGCGCATCCTGGACGCCGGACTCCCCCTGACCCTGTGGGCGCGCCGCCCCGAATCCCTTGAACCCTTCGCCGGAACGAAGGCCGAAGTGGCCGCCACCCCGGCCGAGTTGGCGGCGGCCTGCGACGTGGTCGGCGTGTGCGTGGTGGGCGACGCCGACGTGGAGGAGGTCGTCCTCGGCGAGTCGGGCGTGCTCGCGGGCCTGCGCCCAGGCGCCGTGCTGGCGGTGCACAGCACCGTCCACCCCGACACCTGCCGCCGCCTGGGCGCACGGGCCGCCGTGCGCGGGGTGCAGGTCGTGGACGCGCCGGTGAGTGGGGGCGGACCGGCCGCCGCGGAAGGGAAGTTGCTCGTGATGGCGGGCGGCGAGGAGGAGGCCGTGGAGCGCTGCCGCCCGGTCTTCGCGACGTACGGCGATCCGATCGTGCACCTCGGTCCGCTGGGAGCCGGGCAGGTCACCAAGCTGCTCAACAACACACTGTTCACGGCCACGTTCGGGATCGCCGCGAGCGCGCTCACGCTGGGGCAGCGGCTGGGTGTCGAGCCGGAGCGGTTCGCCGAGGTGGCCGGGCACGGCAGCGCCGCCAGCTTCGCGCTCGGCCGGCTCGCGGCTTCGGGCTGCGATCCGACGCGCATGGGCGCGGTCGCGGGCGGGCTGCTGGGCAAGGACGTACGGCTGATGGGGTCGCTCGTCGGCAGTTCCGGGGCGGAAGCGGTGCTCGACCAGGCCCGCATCGCTCTCGACCGCATGGGCGCGCCGCTCACCACGGACAAGGAGTAGTCACCCATGGGATGGGACTTCGAGACGGACCCCGAATTCCAGCAGCTGCTCGACTGGGCCGACACCTTCGTACGCGAGGAGGTCGAACCCCTCGATCTGGCCTTCCCCGGGCAACAGTTCACCCCGCCGGGACCCGAGCTCCGCAAGATCGTCACGCCTCTGAAGGACGAGGTGCGCCGCCACCGTCTGTGGGCCGCCCACCTGGGGCCCGAACTCGGCGGCGAGGGCTACGGACAGCTCGGGCTCGCCCTGCTCAACGAGATCCTGGGCCGCTCCGAGTGGGCGCCGGTCGTCTTCGGCTGCCAGGCACCGGACACCGGCAACGCCGAGATCATCGCCCACTACGGCACGGAGGACCAGAAGGCCAAGTATCTGCGCCCGCTGCTCGACGGCGAGGTGTTCTCCTGCTACTCGATGACCGAACCGCAGGCGGGCGCCGACCCGGCCCTCTTCGAGACACGTGCGGTCCCCGACGATGCCGGCGGCTGGGTCATCGACGGCTGGAAGTTCTTCTCCTCCAACGCCCGCACCGCCGCGTTCTTCATCGTCATGGCGGTGACCGACCCGGAGGCGGGACCGTACAAGGGCATGTCGATGTTCCTGGTCCCGGCCGACACACCGGGCATCCGCATCGAACGCGACGTCGGCCTGGGTGACGAGCCGCTGGGCGAGGGCGCCCACGCGCTCATCCACTACGACGGGGTGCGGGTCGGTGCCGATGCCCTGCTCGGCGGTCCCGGTCAGGCCTTCACCATCGCCCAGACCCGGCTCGGCGGCGGCCGCGTGCACCACGCCATGCGCACCATCGGCCACGCGCAGAAGGCCCTGGACATGATGTGCGAGCGCGCGCTGAGCCGCCGCACACGCGACGGGGTGCTGGCGGACAAGCAGTTCGTGCAGGGCTACATCGCCGACTCGTACGCCCAGCTCACCCAGTTCCGGCTGTTCGTGCTGTACGTCGCCTGGTCGATCGACAAGCACAACGACTACAGGAAAGTCCGGAAGGACATCGCCGCCGTGAAGGTCGTCATGCCGCAGGTGCTGCACGACATCGCGCAACGCGCGGCCCAGGTGCATGGGGCGCTGGGAATGAGCAACGAGATGCCGTTCCAGAAGATGCTGCTGGGCGCGGGGGTGATGGGCATGGCGGACGGCCCCACCGAGGTCCACAGAGTCACCGTCGCCCGTCAGGTGCTGCGCGGGCACCGGGCCACGGACGGGCTGTGGCCGACCGGCCATCTGCCCACGCGCCGGGAGGCGGCCGTCGCCAAGTACGCGCCCGAGGAGGACCGGAACCTGTGATCGACATCGAACGCCTCACGACCTGGCTCGACGGCCTCGACCTGCCTGGCAAGGGCGAACCGCTCACCCACTCCTTCGTCTCCGGCGGCACCCAGAACGAGATCTACGAGATCCGTCGCGGCCCCCTGCACTGCGCGCTGCGCATCCCGCCGCCCACCGCGCCGGCCTCCCGCGACCGGGGCATCCACCGCGAGTGGCGGATCATCGAGGCGCTCGCGGGCACGGATGTGCCGCACACTCCGGCGGTCGCCGTGTGCACGGACCCGTCGGTCCTCGGCCGCACCTTCTACCTCATGGGGTTCGTGGACGGCTGGTCCCCGATGAACCTGACGGACAGGAAGTGGCCGGAGCCGTTCGCCACCGACGCCGGAGCCCGGCGCGGGCTCGCCGAGCAACTCACGGACGGCATCGCGCTGTTGTCGAAGGTCGACTGGCGGGCGAAGGGCCTCTCCGACCTCGGCCGCCCAGACGGCTTCCACCAGCGGCAGGTGGACCGCTGGACGTCGTTCCTGGAGCGCGTCAGGACCCGGGACATCCCCGGGCTCGACGAGGCCTCGGCCTGGCTGCGCGCCCACAAGCCGCTGGACTACACACCGGGCCTGATGCACGGCGACTACCAGTTCGCCAACGTGATGTTCCGGCACGGCGCGCCCGCCCGGCTCGCGGCGATCGTCGACTGGGAGATGGGCACGGTCGGCGATCCCAAGCTCGACCTCGCGTGGATGCTGCACAGCTGGCCCGAGGACACCGCGGCGCCGGAGGCCGCGACGTCCGGGTACGTGGACCTCACCGGGATGCCGTCGCGGGACCGACTACTCGTCCGATACAGCGAGTTGTCGGGGCGTCAGGTCGACGATTTCGACTACTACGCCGTGCTGGCGAAGTGGAAGCTCGCGATCGTCCTCGAACAGGGCTACCAGCGGGCCGGCGACGACCCGAAGCTCCAGGCGTACGGGCCGATGATCCTGAGGCTGATGCGCGAGGCGGCGGACCTCGCGGGGACGTCGGGGTACCGGGGATGAGCGACGTACTGATACGGGAGCGCTCCGGGAACGTACTGGTGGCCCGGCTCAACCGGCCCGAGGCGCGCAACGCCCTGACCCCTGAACTGATGGGCGCCCTGGGTGGGGCCCTGCTCGAGGCCGAAGCCGACCCCGACATCCGGGTGGTCGTCCTCACCGGCTCCGGCGACCGGGTGTTCTGCCCCGGTATGGACCTGCGGGCATTCTCCAAGGGGACGCGGATGGGGCTCGGCGACGATCCGGGGCGCGCCGCCTACCAACGTTTCCTCGACGGCGGGGTCACCATCCCCGTGGTGGGCGCCGCCAACGGCAGCGCGCTCGGCGGCGGCATGGAACTGCTGCTCGCCTGCGACATGGTGGTGGCCTCACAGACCGCGAAGTTCGGCTTCCCGGAGGTCAAGCGCGGACTGTTCCCGGCCGGCGGCGGGACGGCGCTCGGCACCCGGATCCCGTTGGCGCACGCACTGGAGCTGGTGCTGACGGGAGACGCGGTGGACGCCGACCGGGCACGCGAGATCGGCCTCGTGAACACCGTGACCGACGCCGACCAAGTACTCCCGCACGCACTGGAGTTGGCGGGGCGCATCGCGGCGAACGCGCCACTGGGCCTCGCCGCCGCCAAGGAACTGGTGCGCACCACGCTCACCGATCCGGGCCGTGCCGCCGACCGCCGGCGGGAACTCCAGCGCTCCGTCTTCGCCAGCGAGGACGCGAAGGAGGGCGCGACGGCGTTCATGGAGAAGCGCGCCCCCGTGTGGCGGGGGTGCTGAGGCGGTGAAGGCGGCGCAGTGCACGGCGTACGGGCCTCCGGAGGTCGTCCGTGTCACCGACGTGCCCGCGCCCGCCCTCACGGCGGGACAGGTGCGGGTGCGGGTCGGCGCGGCGGCCGTCAACTACCCGGACGTGCTCCTGGTCGCCGGGCAGTACCAGCTGCCGGTGGAGCCGCCGTTCGTGCCGGGCAGCGAGTTCGCGGGGGTCGTCGAGGCCGTCGCGGACGATGTGTCCGGTGTTCGGGTCGGGGACCGGGTGTGCGGGACGGCGATGGTCGGGGCGTTCGCCGAGCAGGCGGTGGCGTCGGCGCGGTCGGTGACCCCGGTGCCGGCCGGCGTGGACCTCGCGGTGGCGGCGGCGTTCGGCGTGGCGCACCGCACCGCGTATCACGCGCTGCACACGGTGGCCGGGATCGCGTCGGGCCAGGAGCTTGTGGTGCTTGGCGCGGGTGGCGGAGTGGGCCTGGCCGCCGTGCAGTTGGGGGTGCTCGCCGGGGCGCGGGTCACGGCGGTGGCCTCGTCGCCGCGGAAGCTGGAGGCGGCGAAGGCGCAGGGCGCGACGGTGCTGATCGACCACCGCGAGGGCGGGTTGCGAGCCGCACTCAAGGAGGTGCTGCCCGCCGGGGCGGACGTGGTGCTCGATCCGGTGGGCGGGACGCTGGCCGAGCCGGCGCTGCGGTCGGTGCGCTGGGGCGGCCGGTTCGTCAGCATCGGCTTCGCGGGCGGCATCCCCCGCCTCCCGCTCAACCTGGTCCTCCTCAAGGGAGTTCAGGTGACGGGCTTCCAACTCCGTGACCTGGCACAGCACTTGCCCGAGGCGTTCGAGGCGAGCGAGGAGCGGCTGCGCGCACTGTTCGCGGCGGGCACCGTACGCCCGCACATCGGCGCCGAGTTCGCCCTCGCGGACACGGCGGCGGCGCTGCGCCGCGTGGCGGACGGAGAGGCGATCGGGAAGGTCGTCGTACGCGTCACCGACGAAGGGAACACACGGCAGTGAACACGCTGGCCGCACTCCACGACCTGACCGGCAAGGTGGCCGTCGTCACCGGCGGCTCGCGCGGCATCGGCCGCGCCGTCGCCGGGGCCCTCGCCGAGGCGGGCGCCGACGTGGTGATCGCCTCCCGCAAGCTCGACGCCTGCGAGACGGCGGCCGCCGAGATCGCCAAGGGGTACGGGCGGCGCGCCGAGGCGGTCGCCTTCCACGCCGGGCGCTGGGACGACTGCGACCGCCTCGTCGGCGAGACCCTCGACCGGTTGGGGCGCCTCGACGTACTGGTCAACAACGCGGGCATGTCGCCGCCGTACACGGACCTGACCGACATCAGCGAGGAGCTGTACGACAAGACCCTCGCGGTGAACCTGAAGGGTCCCTTCCGGCTGGCCGTGCTCGCCGCGACGCACATGGCGGAGCACGACGGCGGCTCGGTCGTCAACGTCGGCACGGCCGGTTCGCTGACCGCCAGCACCCGCGAACTCCCCTACGCCTGCGCCAAGGCGGGCCTCAACGCGCTCACCGTCGGCCTCGCGGAGGCGTACGCGCCGAAGGTGCGCGTCAACGCGATCCTGCCGGGCCCCTTCGCGACCGACCTGTCGCGCGGCTGGGCGCCCGAGGACCCCGACGAGGCGCCGTTCGTGCCGCTCGGACGGATGGGCCGCCCCGGGGAGGTGGCTCCGCTGGCCGTGCACCTGGCGTCGGCGGCATCGAGTTTCACCACCGGCGCGATCATCCGCGTCGACGGCGGCATCACCCGCAAGGTCTGACACCCCCGCACCCCGACACATCAATGCAGGAGGCGTACCGCAGATGACCGACAAAGCCCCCGACCGGCGGCTGCTGATAGACGGCCGGCTCTCCGGCACCGCGACCACCTTCGCCTCTGTCAATCCCGCCACCGGCGCCGTCGTGGGTCACGCCCCCGACGCGGGCCCGGCGGAGGCGGAGGCCGCGATCGCCGCCGCCCGCCGCGCCTTCGACACCACGTCGTGGGCCACGGACCGGGACTTCCGCGCCCGCTGCCTCGATCAGCTGCACCGAGCCCTCGTGGACCACGAAGAGGAGCTGCGGGCCCTGACGATCGCCGAGGTCGGCGCCCCGCACCAGCTCACGTCGGGCGCCCAGCTGGAGGAGCCGATCGGCGTCGTGCGCTGGTACGCGGACCTGCTGCCGACGTACGAGTTCGGCAGGGACCTCGGTGTGCACGAGTCCCGCGGCACGCGGCACCGCCGCTGGGTGGAGAAGGAGGCAGCCGGGGTGGTCGCGGCGATCATCCCGTACAACTACCCGAACCAGATCGCCCTGGCGAAGATCACCCCTGCTCTGGCCGCAGGGTGCACGGTCGTGTTGAAAGGCGCCCCCGACACACCCCTCGTCACCCTCGCCCTCGGCGAGCTGATCGCCGAGCACACCGACATCCCGCCGGGCGTCGTCAACATCCTCTCGTCGTCCGGTGCGGCGGCCGGGGAGCTGATGACCACGCACAAGGACGTCGACGTCGTCACGTTCACCGGCTCGACCGCGACCGGGCGCCGGATCATGGCGGCGGCCTCCGACACGGTCAAGCGGGTCTTCCTGGAGCTGGGCGGCAAGTCCGCGATGGTGCTGCTCGACGACGCGGACCTGCGGGCGGCGTCGATGATGGCGGCGTTCATGTCCTGCAGCCACGCCGGGCAGGGCTGCGCCATCTGCACCCGCCTCCTGGTCCCGCGCGCGCGGCACGACGAGATCGTCGAGATGGTCGCCCAGGGCCTGGCCCACATCCCGGTCGGCGACCCGGCCGACCCCGCCACGTACATGGGTCCGCTCATCAGCGAGCGGCAGCGCGACAAGGTGGACGCGATGGTCCAGCGGGCCGTCGCCGACGGGGCGAAGCTGGTGTGCGGCGGCGAGCGGATGCCTGGCCCCGGCTTCTTCTACAAGCCGACGCTGCTCACCGGGGTCGACCCCGACAGCGAGATCGCGCAGGAGGAGGTCTTCGGCCCGGTCCTCTCCGTCATCCCGTACGAGGACGAAGCAGAGGCCGTCCGGATCGCCAACAACTCCGCGTACGGGCTGTCGGGCGCCGTCTTCTCCGCGTCCGACGAGCGGGCGGTGGGCGTGGCGCGGCGCATCCGCTCCGGCACGTTCAGCATCAACGGAGGCAGTTACTTCGCCCCCGACAGCCCCTTCGGCGGCTACAAGCAGTCGGGGGTCGGCCGCGAGTACGGGCTCGAAGGGCTCGCGGAATTCCTGGAGACCAAGACGTTCGGAGCGGCGGTGCCGGCATGAAGCCTCTTGAGGGAATCAGGGTCATCGAGGTCGCGATGTACGGCTTCGTGCCCTCGGGCGGCGCCGTGCTCGCCGACTGGGGCGCGGACGTCATCAAGATCGAGCACGCGGTGAACGGGGACCCGCAGCGCGGCCTGCGCCGCACCGGCGCGTTCGTCATCGAGGAGGGCGAGCCGAACCCGAACATCGAGCACGCCAACCGCGGCAAGCGCAGCCTCGGACTCGACATCTCGAAACCGGAAGGTCTTGAGGTGCTGCGGGAACTGGTCGCGGGCGCCGATGTGTTCCTCACCAGTTTCCTGCCGCGGGCACGACAGAAGCTCGGTATCGAGCCCGAGGACATCCGCGCGATCAAGCCGGACATCGTCTACGCCCGCGGCAGCGCGTTCGGCCCACAGGGCCCGGAGTCCGGCAAGGGCGGCTACGACATGACGGCGTTCTGGGCACGCTCGTCGGCCGCCGCGAGCATCTCCCCGGAAGGCCTCGACGGCATCCTGCCGCTGCCCGTGCCCGCGTACGGGGACACGATCTCCGGGACGAACCTCGCGGGCGGGATCGCGGCCGCGCTCGTCAAGCGGGAGCGTACGGGCGAGGGCTCCGTGGTGGACGTGTCGCTGCTCGGCAGCGGGGTGTGGGCGATGGGGCACGGCATCGCGCTGGCGCGGGCGAAGAAGCGGCCGTGGGTGATGGCGATGCCCGGCGGCCCGAACGGCATGGCCAACCCGCTCAGCGGCATCTACCGCACATCCGACGACCGGCATCTGTCCCTGGTGATGCTGCAGCCGCAGAAGTACTGGGCCGACGTGTGCCGGCACATCGACCGCCCCGACCTGGCCGACGACCCGCGCTTCGCGACCGCGGAGCTGATCGCCGAGCACGCCGAGGAGGGCGTCGCGCTGCTCCGCGAGGTCATCGCGACGCGTCCGCTCGCCGAGTGGGCCGAACGCTTCGTCACCCTGTCCGGACCGTGGGCCCCCGTCCAGGACTCGGTCCAGGTCGGCGATGACGTCCAGGTGCGCGCCAACAAGTACGTGACCCGCGCCGGTGACCTCGAACTGGCCGCGAGCCCCGTCCAGTTCGAGGCCGAACCGCTCGACCACCTCGACCCCGCCCCCGAGTTCGCCGCCCACACCGAGCAGATCCTGCTGGAACTCGGCATGGACTGGGAACGCATCCTCGCGCTGAAGGAGGCGGGAGCGGTCACATGAACAGGCGCGGTCACGTGAACGGCGGTGCCGAGAAGGACGACCTGGGCACCACCGGGCTCCGCCTCGACCGGGACGGCGTCATCGCCTGGTGTCACATCGACCGCCCCGAGGCACGCAACGCGCTGACTCCCGCCATGTACTTCGGCATCAAGCGCGCGGTACGTCTCGTCAACGCCGACCCTGACCTGGCCGCACTCATCATCACGGGCACGGACGATGTCTTCGCACCCGGAGGTGACTTGGGCGGCCGTGCGCAGCCGGGCGACGCGGACGTGTCCGCACTCGGCCACGACATCCTCCCCTTCACCGCCGTCCGGGAGTCGCGCGCCCCGGTGATCGCGGCGGTGAACGGGATCTGTCAGGCGGGCGGACTGCTCATCGCGATGATGGCGGACATCGCGGTGGTCAGTGACCGGGCGACGTTCCGGGTGCCCGAGCTGCTGCGCGGCATCCCGGACGCGACGTTCGCGGCGGCGCTGCCCGCGCATGTGGGGGTGGCGGCGGCCCGCGACCTGCTGTTGTCGGCGCGCCGCTTCGACGCGGCGGAGGCGCTACGGCTCGGCCTGGTCTCGCGGGTCGTCCCGCACGAGGAGCTACGGGAGGCGGCCTTGGCGGCGGCCGCCGAGGTCCTGCGGACGCCCCCGATGGCGCGGATGCACGTCAAGCGGATGCTCAACGAGCGGTACGGGGTCATCGACCACCAGACGATGTTCTGGGCGCTGGAGGAGTCGCCCGAGCCCCGGGAGGGGATGCGGGCGTTCATGGAGAAGCGCCGGCCCGACTGGGTGCCGGATCAGGGGACCACGTAGCCGCCGTCGACCGGCAGCGCCACGCCCGTCACGAACGAGGAGGCGTCGCTCGCCAGGAACAGCACGGCGGCGGCGAGTTCCGCGGGCAGCCCCCAGCGGTGCATGGGCTGCGCCTTCATGACGGAGTCGGGCGGCGGCTCGGGGCTCTCGGTGTCGGCGCCCGCGAGCCCCGTCCACGTCATGCCGGGGCAGACGGCGTTCACGCGGATGCCCTGTGTCGCGTAGTCGAGGGCGGCGGACTTGGTCATCTGCACGACTCCGCCCTTGGCCGCCGCGTAGACGGAGTGCTTCTTCCAGCCGACGAGCGCGGCGGACGAGGCGGTGTTCACGACCGAGCCACCACCGGAACGCAGCATGGCGGCGATGCCGTATTTCATGCCGAGGAAGACGCCCTTGAGATTGACGGCGATGACGTCGTCGAAGGTGGCCTCGTCCTGCTCGGCGAGGGGTTTGCGGGGGCCGCCGAACCCTGCGTTGTTGAACAGCACGTCGAGCCGCCCGTAGCGTTCCTCCGCGGCGCCGATCATGTGCTCCACGTCGGCGGCGACCGAGACATCGGCGTGCACGGCGAGGGCGACGTCTTCCCCGATTTCCTTGGCCACTGCGGCCTGTTCGCCGCTGCGGTCGGCGCAGACGACCCTGGCGCCGTGCTCGGCGAAGAGCAGGGCGGTCGCCCGGCCGATGCCCGATCCGGCGCCGGTGACGACGGCGACCTTCCCGGCGAGACTCCCTGCGGCACTGGTCATGTCGTGCGCCTCCTTGAGCTCAGTCCTGTCCCGATGGCCCGGTGGTGCGATGGTTCGCCTCGTCCGCGAGGGCCGGCTCGTGCTCGGCGACGACCTGCCGCACGCGGACCTCGGCGAGCGGTCCCAACGCGTCGTAGACCTGCGCGAACAGGGTGCGGGCCGCGTGTCCCGGCCAGTCGGCGGGCAGCAGGTCCGCGGGCAGCTCCGGGTCGGTGCTGACCATCTGCAGCCACTCCTCCTTGACCTTGATCCGGGCGGCCAGCGCCTCCGCCGAACCCACCTGCCCGGCCGCCGTGCGCTCCGCCAACTCGGTGTGTCGCGCGAGGAATTCGGCGTACGCGGCGCCGATGGCGTCCAGGTCCCAGGCGGCCAGCGGGTCGCCTTCGCCCTGGCTGTGGGTGAGCGTGGAGCGCAGCACGGTGGCGCTGCGCACGCCGACGCTGCGCAGGAGTTCGGCGGTCTGCACGTGGTCGGCGCGCGGCGACATCCACACGCCGTCGTACACGGCGGCGTAGCCGAGGAAGCGCAGGCGCCGGCGGATGATGTGGCGCAGGTCGCGCTGTTCGTCGGGGACGGAGAAGATCACGGTGGTCCAGAGCCCGTCCCAGGGCCGGCCGGGGGTGCCGAACTCCATCACGCGCCGTTGTGTCTGTTCCAGTACGCGGGCCGTGACCGGCGTCATCCGGTAGTACGTGCGGCGCCCCCGCTTCTCCGCTTCCAGGACACCTCGGCGGGCGAGCCGCCCGATGGCCGCGCGGGCACTGACCGGTGTGCTGCCGAAGTCGGCGAGCAGGGCCACCAGGGCGGCGGACGGCAGCGGTTCAGCGGTCGCGGACCAGTGGTCGGTGAACAGGCCGAGGACGAGGTGCTGCGGGTTGGCACCGGTCTGGGACCTCGGCAGGTCGACATCGGCGAGAATCTGCGCGTTCATCGGCGTGAGCGTACGTGGCCTCACACCGCGGGTTCGACGAGGGTGTCGAAGTGCGCGGCGCCGGCGTCGGGGATGCTCGGCTGCTCGAACACGTTCACCGCGTACGAGACGAGGATCATCGAGAACAGCAGCCGCAGCAGCCGCAGTTCGGGCTCGGGAAGGTCGTCGATGTCGAGGGGGTCGAGATGGGCGATGGCGGCCTCGGCGCGCGGTGCGATGGCGTCGTAGAACGCACCGAGTTCCGTCATGTCCTTGCTCAGGCGCATGTCGTAGCGCTCCTGCCTGGTGGGCAGCGCCCAGTCGGCGACGTACGGTTCGAGCGCGCGGAAGCCCTCGGGAAGCATGGTCATCGTGTCTCCTCGTGGGCGGCGACGGTGTCGCGGACGGTCTTGTGGAAGTGCCGGATGAGGAGTTCCTGGTCGCTGAGGTGGAACTCGCGGTTGGCGCGGGACTTGAGGCCGGAGTGGGTGGCCTCGATGGTGTTCACGTCCTGCATGGCGAACTCGATGGTGCTGTCGACGACGAGTTCCTGCGCGAGCCGCTGCTGGGCGTTCTCGGGCGGCACGAAGTAGAGGTCGATGTCGTAGGTGTGCGAGTCGACGCTCTCGGGCCAGTACGTGTACGTGACGTAGAAGCCGCGGGCCCAGATCTGCACGGAGAGGTTGGGGAAGAGCCAGAACTGGTCGTTGCCCCAGGAGCGGATGTTCCCCTTGTTGAGGAACTCGGGGAGCGGACCGAGCTCGGGCACGTCGTCGGGGCCGAACAGTCCGGCGCGGAACAGCCGGTACACCCACTTCTGGTCGCCCTGGGCCGGCCCGAGCACGCCCGGCTCACGCGGGGGCAGCGGCGGCGGCCCCGGCACCGAGGTGAGCATGTGCGGGGTGAACAGGTCGTAGTGGTAGGAGTCGACGGGTGGCACCATCTTCTCGGCCTTGGAGACGTCCTTGTCGATGAAGCGGGCGTGCACGTACGGCGGGTGGTACCACTCGCACACCGAGTCGACGGCGAGCTTCCAGTTGCCCTTGATGTGCGCGCGGAAGCCATGGCGCCGTGTCATCTTCTCGAAGGGGTACTGCTCCAGCTCGAGGAGACGGTCACCGAGGTAGCTGCGCAGCGGCACCGGGTCCTCGGCCAGGTTGACGAACACGAACCCGGCGAACTCCTCGCAGTGCACCGGCGGCATCCGCAGCCGCTTCTTGTCGAGGTCGAAGAACTCCTGCTCGTTCGTGACGTGGCTGACCTGTCCGTCGAGCCCGTAGCGCCAGCCGTGGTACTTGCAGTGGAACTGCCGGCACAGGCCGGCGCTCTCTTCCTGCGGGTGCTCCTGCCACACGACCTTGTTGCCCCGGTGCGCGCAGACGTTGTGGAAGGCGTGCACCTGGCCGTCGGTACCGCGGGTCACCACGATCGAGGCGAGGCTGCCCGGCAGTTCGCGCGTGAAGTACGCGCCACGGCGGGCCAGTTGCTCGGCGCGACCCACGTAGAGCCAGGACCGCTGGAAGATCGCGGCGCGCTCGGCCTCGAAGAACTCGGGCGAGACGCAGTCCTCGTAGGAGACGGGTCCGGTGCCGAGCTCCGGGTAACCGGGCGTGAACTTCCCTTTCCCGGTGGCCAGTCGTTCCTGAAGTTCCGTCATGGAGCGCTTCCTCTCGGTCACTTGTGCCGATCGCTCGCTGTCACACCCCCATATTAGACAGATTCAGCAACTAGGCGCCACAGAACTGTCTCCTATCAGGTCCACGGCTCCTCGTCGTACGCGCGGTCCAGGGGCGCCATGCCGCCGCCGAAGGGGAAGAACTCCTGCTGCGCGTACGTTTCGCGGCCCAGGCCATGACCGAGTTCGTCGAGGAAGGCGCGCTTGAGGTTCTGGGTGAACAGCTGCCGGGTGTAGCGCAGGACCAGATACGGGCGCTTGGCCAGTTCACGCGCCAGCTCCCACGCGCGGTCCAGGACCGCGTCCTTGGGGTGCACCTCGGCGACGGCGCCCCACTCCTTGGCCTCCTGCGCGCCGAGCTGCTTTCCGGTGAGCAGCAGGTAGCGGGCGCGGTTGTGGCCCACCAGGAAGGGCCAGATGACGTGCTGCCCGTCGCCCGGGACCTGGCCGCGCGGGAAGTGCGAGACATCCTGGAAGTAGGCGTCCTGCGAGGCCAGCACGATGTCGCCCATGAGCGGGACCTCGGAGTGGATGTTGCAGGGGCCGTTGACCACGCTGATCATCGGCACGTCGACATCGAGCACGTTCCACATGAGGTTGCGGTTGTACCAGGCCTTCTCGTCGAGCTTGCGCAGCCCGCGGACGCCCGGCATCGCGTCGTACATGGGTGTCTCGGGGAGTTCGCCGCCTGGCAACCGCCCCCAGTCGGCGTTGTAGTTGGCGCCCGTACCCGTGTGGATGAGGACCTTGATCTCGCGGTCGCCGGCGACGTCGGCGAACGCGTCGGCCATGTCGTCGTGCGCCTTCCAGTCCCACACCAGGCTGTCGCCGTCGGTGTGGCACTGCATGAACAGGATGCCTTCCTCGCTCAGCTCGAAGCGGTAGTTGCGGTAGCGGTCCTTGTACTCGGCGAAGCGTGCGCGCTTGACCACAGGCCCGGCCCTCCCGTTCCCGATCGTCGCGGTCAGGGCATGGCGCCCCAACTGCTGGACAGTTATCGTGAGTTGCGTGACAAGTGTGCAGCCATTCAGGTTCGCCGTCCAGGCGACGAAGGCAATATCCGCGAAGGAGTGGCGTGACACCGCGCGCTCCGTCCAGGACCTCGGTTACAGCACCCTGTTCCTCGCCGACCACTACCTCGGGCCGGGGCCGGCCCAGCGCGAATCCCGGTGGCCCGCCCAGCACTTGGCGCCGCTGACGGCGCTGGCCACGGCCGCCGCCGTCACCGACACACTGCGGGTCGGCTGCCGGGTGTTCTGCGTCGACTATCACGCGCCGGGCGTCCTGGCGAAGGAGGCCGCGACGCTCGATCTCCTCTCCGACGGGCGCCTCGAGTTCGGCATCGGCGCGGGGTGGAGCGAGCCCGAATACCGGGCCATGGGGCTGGAGTTCGCGCCCGCGGGGCGGCGCGTGGACAAGCTCGTCGAGGTGGTGGCGCTGATGAAGGCGCAGTGGAGCGGTGAGCCGCTGGAGCTGCGGGGCGAGCACGTGACCGCGGTCGACCACGCGGGGCTGCCCCTGCCGGTGCAGCGCCCGCACCCGCCCCTCATGATCGGGGGCTCCCGGCGCCGTGTGCTGTCGTTCGCGGCGCGCGAGGCGGACATCGTGAGCCTGGCGAACGTGCCGTTCGACGCCCGCAACGCGGCGGGCCGCACACCCACCGAGGAGGCGGCGCACCGCTACGGGACGGTCAGGAAGGCGGCGGGCGGGCGCATCTCCCGCCTGGAGGTGGAGAGTTCACCGTTCTTCGCCCGGATCACCGACGATCCGGCGTCCGCAGCGGATCGCGTGGCTCGCACCCTGGGTGTCCCGCCGGACGGGCTGCCCGACCACCCGAACGTACTCATCGGCACTCTCGAAGAGGTGATCGACCGCCTCCGGGAGCGGCGCGAGCACTTCGGCGCCAACTACATCACCGTGCAGCAGGGCGAGGCGGAGCGCTTCGCGCCCGTCGTCGCGCGGCTCACCGGGACCTGAGGAGGCACCGTGACACACGGTCCGCTGCACGGCCTGCGCGTCATCGAAATCGCCACGCTCGCCGCGGGCCCCACCGTGGCGACGACGCTCGGCGAGTTCGGCGCCGATGTCATCAAGGTCGAACAGCCCGGCTCCGGCGACCCCATGCGCACCTGGGGCGATCGCCGCGACGGCATCGGCCTGCTGTGGAAGAGCATCGCCCGGAACAAGAAGTGCACCACGCTCGACCTGCGTACGGAGGCGGGACAGGACCTGCTCCATCAGCTCCTGGAGGTGAGCGACGTCCTGGTCGCGGGCAACAGGCCCAGCGCGCTGACCCGTTGGGGTCTCGACTACGACTCCGTCCACGCGGCTCACCCGCACATCGTGATGGCACACATCACCGGCTACGGAAGCGGCGGGCCGAAAAGCGACCGCCCCGGCTACGGCACCCTCGCCGAGGCCATGAGCGGCTTCGCCCACCAGACCGGACAACCCGACGGGCCGCCCACGCTGCCGCCGTTCATGCTCGCCGACGGGGTGGCCGGGCTCGCGACGACGTACGCGGTGATGATGGCCCTCTACCACCGCGACGTGCACGGGGCGGGCGGCCAGCTCGTCGACGTCAGCCTCGTCGAACCGCTCACCCGCCTCCTGGAGACGGGGACCCTCGCCTACGACCAACTCGGCCTGGTGAAGGGCCGGTCGGGCAACATGCTGCCGGCCAGCGCGCCGCGCAACACCTACCGCACCGCCGACGGGCGATGGCTGGCCATCTCCAGCGCCTCGCCCAGCATCGCCGCGCGGGTGTTCCGTGCCATCGGCCGGGTAGACATGGCACGCGACCCGGATCTCATCGACCCGGTGCGCCGCCAGGAACGGGCGGTGGAGGTGGACGAGGCGGTCGCCGACTGGGTGGGGCGCCACACCCTCGACCAGGCGATGACCGTATTCGAGGCGGCCGAGGCGGCGGCGACCGCCGTGTACGACGCGCCGGCGCTGCTGGCGGACGAACACCTGCGGGCCCGCGGGACCTTCGTGGGCGTCCCGGATCCGGACTTCGGCGAGGTCACTGTGCAGTCACCGGTGGCGCGCCTCAGCGGAACTCCGGGACAAGTCGTCCACCTGGGACGCGGCCTCGGCGCGGACAACGAAACCGTCTACGGCGAACTGCTCGGCCTCTCCCCCGCCAAGCTGGACGAACTGCGCGCGGAAGGAACGATCTGATGCCGGTTTCCGGAACGGCCCGGACACACCGGCGCCACCCCCGACGCAGCGAACTGGCCACTCCCGCGAGCAGCGAGCGCATGTGCGCCAAGGCCCCGGCATCGGGCGCCGACCTGGTCTTCCTGGACCTGGAGGACGCCTGCGCCCCGTCCGCCAAGGAGTCGGCGCGGTCCACCGCGGTGGCAGCCCTCACCGAACAGAACTGGGGAGGGACACTGCGCGCGGTCCGCGTCAACGGCCTGGACACACCCTGGTGCCACGACGACCTGATCGAGGTCGTCACAGGCGCCCGGGAGGCGCTCGACGTCGTCATCATCCCCAAGGTGCGCACGGCGTGGGACGTGTGGTGGGTCGACGTCCTCCTCACTCAACTCGAACGGAAGCTGGGTCTGGGCAAGCGGATCGCCCTGGAGGTGCTGATCGAGGAGGCGGAGGGCCTGGCGAACGCCCTGCCGATCGCCCGCGCGAGCACCCGCCTGGAAGCCCTCATCTTCGGCGCGGGCGACCTTTCCGTGTCATTGCGGGCCCGCGTGGACGGCAACTTCGATCCGCTCTCCCCCTACCCCGGCGACTTCTGGCACTACGCGCGCGCCCAGGTGCTCACCGCCGCACGGGCCGCCGGGATCGACGCGATCGACGCGCCGTTCCCGGCGTACGGCGAGCCGGAGGCGTACCGCGAGTCGGCCCGCCAGGCCGCCTTGCTCGGCTTCGACGGCAAATGGGCCATCCACCCCTCCCAAGTGCCGTTGGCACACGCGGAGTTCACCCCATCCAAGGAGGAGATCACGTCAGCCGAGGACGTGATCGCACGCTATCGCGCCGCCGAGGCCGAGGGCACGGGAGCGATCGGCCACGACGGTCGCCTCATCGACGCGGCCCACGTCCTGCTGGCCACCAACGTGTTGGACAGGGCATCCCAACAACCAACGGAGTTCTGATGCACATCACGGGCGACCAGGTGGCCGTCATCACCGGCGGAGCCAGCGGCATCGGCTACGGCCTCGCAGAGGCCCTCGCCGGGCGCGGGGTCCGCCTCGTCGTCTCCGACGTACGCGAGGAGGGCCTGGCGAAGGCCTGCGCCGCGCTCGCGGAGGCCGGTGCCGAGGTGACAGCGGTGGTGGCGGACGTCAGCGACGAGGCGTCGGTGCGCGCGCTCGCCTACCGGACGGTGTCCGCGTACGGACGGGTGGACCTGGTGTGCAACAACGCCGGCGTGGTGTCACCCGCGGCGCCCCTATGGGAACAGACCTCCCACACCTGGGAGTTGATGATCGGCGTGAAGGTGCTCGGCGTCGTCCACGGCGTCCGCGCGTTCGCTCCCCTGCTCATCGAGCGCGGCACGGGCCACTTCCTCAACACGGCGTCCTCCGGCGGCCTCGCCCCACTGCCCGACCGGACGCCGTACACCACGACCATGCACGCGGTGGTCGGCCTGACCGAGACACTCGACGCGGAGCTCAAGCGTGTCTCCCCCGCCCTCGGCGCCACGGTCCTCTGCCCGGGCCTGGTCGACACCCCTCTCGGCCAGAACTCCGAAACCCTGGGCGCGATCCGCCTCCCACCCGGCGCCCCCACGTCAATGCGCGGCATGGCTGCCGCACGCGGCGGCATCCTTTCCCCGCGCGAGGTCGCGGAGGCGGCGCTTACGGCCGTGGAGGCGGGGCGGGTGCATGCGGCGCCCGGCGGGGGTGTGGTGGAGCGGGCGCGGGCGCGGGTCGAGGGGCTGCTCAAGAACCTTGAGGAGGGTGAGCGGTGATCGGGCGGGCGGGAAGTCGGAGGCGTACGGGCCGCGGCATTCAGAGGGATATCGCTCCCGTGACGAGCGCCGCCGCCGTCATCACGAGCGTCGTGCCGAACGCCCAGCGGAAGATGAAGCGCTGGTGTTCGCCGAGCTGGACGCCGCTCATGCTGACGAGGATGAAGGTGGAGGCGGTGAGCGGGCTGAGCGGGAAGCCGGTGGTCATCTGGCCGAGGATGGCGGCGCGGGCGATCTCCGCCTGGTCGGCGCCGAAGCCGGACGCCGTGTGGGAGAGCACGGGCAGTATCCCGAAGTAGTAGGCGTCCGGGGTGAAGGCCAGGCTCAGCGGCATGCCGGTGACGGCGACGATCGGCGCGAGGTGGCCGCCGAGAGAGTCGGGGACGACGGAGACGAGTGCCTCGGCCATCTCGGAGATCATCTTGGTGCCGGTGAGGACGCCGGTGAAGACACCCGCCGCGAAGATCATCGTGGTGACCAGGACCACGCTCTTGGCGTGCTTCTCCAGAAGTGCCTGCTGCTGTTCCCAACGCGGGTGGTTGACGACGAGGGCGAGGGCGAAGGCGACCGCGAACAGCACGGGCAGCGGCATGACCTGCAGGACCAGTGCCACGATCAGGACGACGGTCAGCAGGGCGTTGAACACGGTGAGCGGAAGGGGAGGGCGGGTCGCCGCGGGCATCAGCGGGGTGCCGGGGCCGTCACCGACGACGTGGGCTCCGGTCTCCTGCCGGTCCTCGCGCTGGGCCGGCACCGCGCCGAGGCGGCGGCGTTCCCGGCGGCCGATCCAGTACGCGGCGAGCAGCACCCACACGATCCCGCAGGCCATCGCCGGCAGCACCGGTGTGAAGACCTCCGAGCTGTCCAGCTTCAGCGCCGCCATGGCCCGCACCGTCGGCCCGCCCCACGGGACCATGTTCATCACGCCCGCGCCCAGACACACCACACCGGACAGCACGAGCGGGCTCATGCCGAGGCGCTTGTAGACGGGCAGCAGCGCGGAGACGGTGATGAGGAACGTCGACGCGCCGTCGCCGTCGAGCGACACACACATGGTGAGGACGGCGGTGCCGAGCGCGATCCGTGCCGGATCGTTGCGGGCGAGCCGCAGGATGCCGTTGATGAGCGGGTCGAACAGTCCGGCGTCGACCATCAACGTGAAGTAGAGAACCGCGAAGGCGATCATGATGCCGGTGGGTGCCACGGTGTTGAGGCCGTCGAGGATCATGTCGCCCATGTCCCCGGCGAAGCCGCCTGCGAGGGCCGCGAGGACCGGCAGCAGCACGAGCGCCACCAGGACGGAGACCCGTTTGGTCATGGTGAGCACGAGGAACAGCCCGATCGTGGTAAATCCCAGCGCTGCCAGCATGGTTCTCGCTCACCTTCTCGATCGGCTTGTTCCCGCCGATGAGTGTCGGAGCGGCGGCGTATCGGCGTCCAGCATCAAACCGAGATCTATCCATGCGGTTCCCGCATCAGTTTCCGTATCCATGGCGCGGGCGGGCACGTAGGGTCCCTGGCCATGGACAGCACTCTGCGTCAACTCACGGCCTACGCCGCCGTGGCCCGCGCGACCAGTTTCACGGCGGCCGCGACACACCTGCGTGTCTCCCAGTCCTCGCTCAGTCGCGCGGTGGCCGACCTGGAGCGGCAGTTGGGGGCACGGCTCATGGAGCGTGACACCCGTAACGTGGAGCTGACCGCGGCGGGTGTCGAGGCGCTGCGCATAGCCGAGCAGATCGTGAACGCCCACCGCTCCGGCATGAAGGAGCTGGAGCGCTTCCTGCTCGGCGAGTCGGGCACGGTCGCCGTCGCCACCCTGCCGTCCGTCGCCGCACTGCTGCTGCCGCAGGTGATCCTCGACTTCCGGCGGCAGCGGCCGCAGGTGGCGGTGCAGCTCATGGACGGGCTCGAGCAGTCCGTGCTGAGCCGGGTGCTGTCCGGGGACGCCGACTTCGCGATCACCACCGGCGAACCGTCCGGGCAGCTGGAGCACCGGCCGCTGGTCCGCGACCGGTTCGTGGCGGTGCTGCCGCAGGAGCATCCGCTGGCCGAGCGCGCCGAGGTCACCTGGGACGACCTGGCCCGCGAGCCGTTCCTCGCGGTCGGCCCCGACTCCAGTGTGCGGCGCCTCACCGATGCCGCGTTCGCCCAGATCGGCGCGGGGTCGGTGCCGGCCGCCGAGGCGGGCAATGTCGCCACCGTCGGCGGGCTCGTCGCCGCGGGCCTCGGGGTCACCGCGATGCCCGCGCTGGTCCTGCCGCTCCTGGGCACGGGGCCGTTCGTGCACCGGCCGCTGGTCGAGCCGACCGTCCATCGCCGTCTCGACATCGCCGTACGTGCCCGCCGCCCGCTCCCCCTCGCGGCCGACCGGTTCCTGGAGACCTTGCAGGAGTTCCGCGCGCGACGCCACGAGCTGCCGCCCGGAGTCACGTGGGCCTGAGCCGGGCCACTCCACTTATGCGCAGATCGCAAGGATTGATCGACCTTTCATGCTGGACGCTCATGCCTACGGCTCGGCAATCTGAGGTGTGCCGCAAACGAGCGCGCGATTCGGGGAGTTGGGGAGCGCAGTGGTGTCGATCAAGGAACAGGGAACCGCCGGACGGGGTCAGTTGCAGGGCCTCAAGGTGGTCGAGTTCGCGCATGTCGTGGCGGGGCCCCTGGCCGGTTCCATGCTCGCCGACCAGGGCGCCGACGTCGTACACGTGGAGCCGCCGGGGGCCGGTGACGCGGCACGGGCCATGGGGCCGAAGAAGGACGGGCAGCCGCTCTGGTTCAAGGTCGCCGGACGCAACAAGCGGTCCGTGACGCTCGACCTCCACCAGGAATCAGGGCGCGAGCTCGCCCAACGCCTCGTCGCCTGGGCGGACGTCGTCATCGTCACACTTCGAAACGGCCGGCTCCGCTCCTGGGGCCTGGACTGGGAGTCAGTGCACCGCGTCAACCCGAAGGCCGTACTGCTGCAGATATCCGGTTTCGGCGCCACGTCGTCGCGCGCCGACGAACCGGGCTTCGGCAAGGTCGGCGAGGCCCGCAGCGGCGTCGTACACCTCACCGGCTTCGCCGACACCCCGCCCGTCCACACCGGTTTCTCCCACGGTGACGCCGTGACAGGGCTGATGGGCGCCTACGCCGTGCTGGCCGCCCTGCACCGCCGTGACAATGACGGGGACTTCGACGGCGAGTGGATCGACCTCGCCCTGTTCGAGCCGCTGTTCCGCCTCGTCGAGTGGCAGGTCATCGTGCACGACCAGCTCGGGACGGTGCCGGAGCGCACCGGCAACCAGCTCGCTGTCGCGCCGGCTGCCGTCATCAACACCTACCAGTCGCGGGACGGCGAATGGATCACGGTGACATCGGCGACCCTGCGCTCGGTCCGGAACGTGGCCGTGCTGCTCGGCCACGACGAGGCCGACTTCGCCACCACGGAGCAGCAGTTCGCGGGGAGGGCCCAGCTGGACGCGGGTCTGCGGGCGTGGGTGGCCGAGCGCACGGCGGCCGAGTGCCTTGAGGCCTTCGCGCGCGCCGAGGTCGTCGCGTCACGGGTGTTCAGCGCCGCCGACATCGCCGCGGATCCCGTGTACGCCGAGCGCGAGGACATCGTCACGGTCGACGACGCCGACCTCGGTCCCGTACGGATGCAGTCGGTCATCCCGCACTTCCGGCAGCGGCCGGGAGCGGTGTGGCGGACCGGGCCCGCGCTCGGGCAGGACAACGCACTCGTCTACCGGGAGTGGCTCGGCCTGGGCGAGGACGAACTCACGGATCTGGAGAAGCACGGTGTCGTCTGACCTGTCGTCCGCCGCCTCCGTGCCTACGCACCGGCTGCCGCTGCGCTCCCTGCTGTTCGTGCCCGGCAACAAGACCACTGCCTGGCTGCCCAAGGCACGGTCGGCCGGCACCGATGCCGTCGTCCTCGACCTGGAGGACGCCGTACCCGAGGCCGACCGGTCGGCGGCCGTGCGTCAGGTGACAGAGGCGCTCGCGGGCCGGGCCACCGACGCCTCCGGCCCGGCGCTCTTCGTCCGCGTCAGGCCGCTGGACGGGTGGGCGGCGGCCGAGGAGCTGCGTGCGGTGTGCGGGGCGGGCCTGAGCGGGATCGTGCTGCCCAAGGTGGCGGGCGCTGCCGACGTGCGGCTCGCCGACCGGTTGCTCACGTGGTGCGAACGCGAACACGAGCTGTCTCATGGGCAGTTGGCGCTTGTGCCGCTGCTGGAGACGGCTGCCGCACTCCGGGACGCGTACGGCTGCGCGACCGCCGCCGCCGACCGTGTCGCGTACCTCGGAGCGGTCACGGGAGCGGGTGGCGACGTCGAGCGCGCCGTGGGCTACCGCTGGAGTCCCGAAGGACACGAGACACACGCCCTGCGCTCCCGTGTCCTGCTCGACGTACGAGCGGCGGGAGCGCCACATCCGGTGGCCGGGCTGTGGACGCGGATCGGCGACCTCGACGGCCTGCGCGCCTTCGCGGAGCAGAACCGGGCCATCGGCTACACGGGGATGATGGCGATCCACCCGTCCCATGTCCCGGTCATCAACGAGGTGTTCGCCCCGGCCCCCGACGAACTCGCCCGCGCGGCACGACTGATCGCCGCCATGGAGGAGGCACAGGAACACAGCGTGGGCGCGGTGACATTCGAGGGCGAGATGGTCGACGAGGCGATGGCGGCGACGGCGCGGGCGTTGCTGGCCAAACACACCTGAGAGACGCTTCCATGCGTCATACCGACCATCGAAGAGAATCCCATTTACGCGTAGCGGTAACGTTATTGACACCCACTCGGCGTACCCATAGCGTGATTCGGCGCGCAGGCCGCAGCCGAGCCGAGGAGGTTCCATGGGTTCCACGGGTGATGAGACATCTCCCGTACTTACCGTGACCGCCGACAACGACGTTCGCGTCGTCACGCTCAACCGGCCCGATCAACTCAACGGTGTGTCGGCCGAGTTGCACCGTCGGCTCGCCGAGGTCTGGGACGAGATCGCCGCGGACGGCGACGCGCGGGCCGTGGTGCTCACCGGCGCCGGGCGGGCGTTCAGTGCCGGTGGGGACTTCGAGCATCTGCTGCGCCACACGAGCGACGCCGAGCTGCGTGAGCGTTCCATCCGGCTCGACCGGGCGATCCAGACGGCGATGATCCGCTTCCCGCTCCCGGTGGTCGCCGCAGTCAACGGGCCCGCAGTCGGGCTTGGTTGCTCGCTTGCGCTCGGGTGCGATCTCGTCTTGATGTCCGATGACGCGTATCTCGCCGATCCGCATGTGTCCATCGGGCTCGTCGCGGGGGACGGCGGTGTCACTCTGTGGCCGCTGCTGACCAGCCTGTTGCGGGCCAAGGAGTATCTGTACACCGGGGATCGCATTCCGGCCGAGACGGCGGTCGAGTTCGGGCTCGCCAGCCGGGTCGTGCCGGCGACCGAACTCACCGAGCGGGCCATGGCATTGGCGCACCGGCTCGCCGCCCAGCCGGCGCAGGCGCTGCGCGCGACGAAGGCCGCGCTGGCCGTGGTCGTGGAGCAGATGTCGCGCGGCGGCATGGAGGCCGCGCTCATGGCCGAGCAGGCCACCATGACCAGCCCCGACTATCTGCGGATCGTCAGCGCGCTCGCCGAGCGCGGCGCCAAGGGTGCGGGGCGCGTCTCGTCCGGCGACGACCGGACGGAGTGAGCGGTGCAGGCGGAGGAGTTCCGGCTGGTCCGCGAGGCGCTCGGCGCCTTCGTCGCCGATCACCGGTGCGCGTCGGCCGAGCCGACGGCGGCACAGCGGGCCGCGGCCCAGAAGGCGCTCGATGGGCTCGGACTCGTCGAACTGCGGCGCAGTGCGCGGCCGTTGGCGAGCGCACAGGAGTGTGCGCTGCTCGCCGAGGACTTCGGCCGGCAGCCGATGTCGGCATCGTTCCTCGGCACGGTGCTGCTGGCGCCTGAGGTGCTGCGGCTCGTCGAGGCGGGCGGCGGGGACGTGTCCTACGAGGGCACGCCCACCATCGCGCTCGGCCGTGATCTGCGGTTCGACAGCGGCAGCGGCAGCGACAGCGCGGACGACTACCGCGCCTGGGACGCCGAGGGCGCCGACAGCGCCTTGGCCGTAGCCGCCGACGGGGTCGTGCGATCCCTGGCGCTCGGTGATGCGGCGCCCACCACCGATCCGCTTCGTACCGTCCGCGTGTCCACGGCGCCGTCACAGGTCGTCGGGCGGCTGGACCGCGAGCACGTGTGTACCTGGCAGGCCTGGGCGCTGGTCATGGTGAGCAGTGAACTCGTGGGCGCGGCCACCTCGTTCGTCGAGCAGGCTGCCGCCTACGCGCGCGATCGCGTGCAGTACGGGCGGCCCATCGGCTCCTATCAGGCGGTGCAGCATCTGCTCGCCGATGCCACGGTCGCCGTCGAGGCCTGCGCCAGTGCCACCCGGTACGCCGCCTGGTGTCTCGATCACGCCAGTCCTGACGCGGCGCTCACCGCTGCCCGCGTCGCCAAGGCCGAGGTGGACGTGTCGGCCCTGGAGGCGGTGTACGCGGGGATGCAGATATTCGGTGGGATCGCGCAGACGTGGGAGCACATCGCCCATCTGTATCTGCGTCGGGTGCGCGTGGGCGCCACGGTGCTGACCGGCACCGCCGAGCTGCTGTCCGCACTCGCCGCCCCGCCGACCGCTGACGCCACGGAGACGACCGATCCCGCGGAGGCGATGTGACCCGCCAGGACCTGCCTCTGGACTTCGGTGACCCGTCGGACCTCACCCGGCTGCGCCACGAACTGCGCGCCTGGCTCGCCGAGCACCCGCTGCCCGAGCGCCGCCCCGACGAGGAACCAGCCCTGTTCCTGCACCGCTGGCACCGCATGCTGCACTCCGGCGGCTGGGTGGGCCTCGACGTGCCCGAGGAGTACGGCGGCCGGGGCCTGACCGCACTGCACCAGGTGGCGGTCAGCGACGAACTGGGCGCCTGCCGGGCGCCGGGCGTGCCGCGCATCGGCTACCTGGCCCACGCGCTGCTGGAGTTCGCCTCGCACGAGCAGCGGGCCCGGCTTCTTCCGCGCATGCTCACCGGTGACGACGTGTGGTGTCAGGGCTTCAGCGAGCCCGGCGCGGGCTCCGACCTCGCGGGCATGGCGACGTACGCGCGCCGCGCCGAGGACGGCGGCCACTACACCATCAACGGGCAGAAACTCTGGACCAGTTACGCCCAGTACTCCCGCTACTGCCTGCTGCTCGCCCGCACGGACACCGAGGCTCGTGCCCACCGGTCGATCACCGCGTTCGTGCTGCCGCTCGACCGCCCCGGTGTGACCGTGCGCCCCCTGAAGGCCGCCAACGGTGATGACGAGTTCTGCGAGCTTTTCCTCGACGACGTACGCATCGAGGCCGCCGAGCGGATCGGCGCCGAGGGCGACGGCTGGCCGCTGGCCATGACCACCGTGAACTACGAGCGCAACGCCCTCGACACCGGCCATCTCTCCAAGTACGGGCTGCTACTGGAGCGTCTGCGGCGCGAACTGCACGACCGCTCAGGGGGGTTGCCGGACGGCATCGTCTCCGCCGTCGGGCGGTGCGTCGTCGACTATGAAGTACTGGTCGCACACGCCCGGCGCCGCACCGCCGAACGCCTCGCGGGCCGCACTGCCGGGCCCGAGTCGTCGATCGACAAGCTGCTGATGACGCGCGCCGAGCAGCGCCTGTACGAGACCGCGCTCCGGGTGCTGCCGGATCAACTCGCGGAAGCGGGCGGGGCGGTGTACGGCGAGTACCTGTACTCGCGCGCCGCGTCCGTGTACGGCGGCACGTCCCAGATCCAGCGGAACATCATCGCCAAGCGGCTGCTGCGGCTGCCGTCGACCTCGTGAGTGTCGTGCAGGGGAAAACGGAGCCCATGATGCGCTACGACCAGGAATACCTCAGCATCCCGAACGTCGTCCGCCGGGCCGCCGCACAGTACGGTGACGCACCCGCCCTCGTGGACGGCGCGACACGTTGGAGCTTTCGCGAGCTCGACCGGCAGATGACGCGAGCGGTGCGCGCCGCGCTCGCTCTCGGTGTCTCCCCCGGCGACCGGGTCGGCATCTGCGCCCCGAACCGCGCGGAGTGGATCGTGGCCGCACTCGCCGTGCAGGGCGCGGGCGGCATCGTCGTCCCCCTCAACACCCGCTTCAAGGCCGCCGAACTCGCGTACATCCTGCGCAAGTCGGGAGCGAAGGCCCTGTTCGCGGCGCCGTTCCTCGACACCGACTATGTGGCGGAACTGCGCAAGCACGAGCCCGAGTTGAGTGCCTTGCACACCACCGTGTCCCTGACTGCCGAGCGCGGGGACGCCGACTACTCGTGGAACGACTTCCTCGGCGAGGGCAGTCGCGCGGGAGACGAAGACGCCGCACGCGCCTCCATCGACCGGATCACCCCCGACACCGTCTCCGACATCATGTTCACCTCCGGCACCACGGGCCACCCCAAAGGCGTCGTCCTCACCCACGGGCAATCGCTGCGCGCCTACGGGTGGATGGCCGAGCAGTACACCTTCCGCACCGGCGACGTGTTCCTCGTCGTGCCGCCCTTCTTCCACTGCTTCGGCTACAAGGCGGGCTGGCTCGCCTCGTTCCTGCACGGGGTGACCGTCGTCCCGATGGCGATGTTCGACCCGGCCCTGGCCCTGGAACTCATCGAGCGGGAGCGCGTCTCCATCATGCTGGGGCCCCCGACGATCTTCCAGGATCTGCTCGCCGCCCCGGACCGCGACCGCCGTGACACCTCGTCCCTGAGGATCTCCATGACGGGCGGCACCACCATCCCTGAGCAGCTGATCCACGCGATGAAGGACGAGCTGTCGTTCGACATCGTGATGAGCGCGTACGGGCTCACCGAGGCCTCCGCCCTTGTCACCACCACCCGCCTCGGGGACACCCCGGCGACGGTGGCCCGCGGCAACGGCCGGCGGATCCCCGACGTGGACGTACGGATCGCCGACGACGCGGGCAAGCCGGTCCCGGTCGGCGGGACGGGCGAGATACAGGTGCGGGGGTACACCGTCACCAGCGGTTACTGGGACGAGCCGGAGGCCACGGCCGCCGCGATCGGCGACGACGGATGGCTGCGCACCGGTGACATCGGCAGCCTGGACGACGAGGGCAATCTGGCGGTCGTCGACCGCAAGAAGGACATGTTCATCGTCGGCGGCTTCAACGCCTACCCGGCCGAGATCGAACGCCTCCTCCTCGGCTACGGTCCGGTCGCCGAGGCCGCCGTCATCGGCGTGCCCGACCAGCGCCTCGGCGAGGTCGGCTGCGCCTACCTGGTGCTCCGCCCGGGTGAGACGACCACGGCCGCGGATGTCATCGCCTGGTCACGCGCCAACATGGCCAACTTCAAGGTTCCGCGGGACGTCCGCTTCGTCGACCAGCTGCCACGCAACGCCAGCCGCAAGGTCCTCAAGCACGAGCTGCGCGCAGCGTTCACCGGCCCCGCTTCCCAGGGCGGCGACGCGTGACGGCGGGCCCGCTGGCCGGTGTCACCGTCGTCTCGGTCGAGCAGGCGGTGTCGGCGCCGCTGTGCACGCGGGCACTCGGCGACCTGGGCGCCCGCGTCATCAAGGTGGAGGCACCCGGCGGCGACTTCACCCGGTACTACGACGACGTGGTGCACGGCCTCGCCGCCCACTTCGTGTGGGTCAACCGGGGCAAGGAGTCCCTGACACTCGACCTGAAGTCGGCCCACGGCACACACGTCCTGCACCGGCTCCTCGACCGGGCCGACGTCTTCGTATCGAACCTCGCGCCGGGCGCCGCCGCCAAACTCGGCATCTCCGCAAGCGACCTGACGGCCCGCCACCCGGATCTCATCACCATGGAGATCGACGGCTACGGCCCCGGTGGCCCGCTCTCCCACAAGCGCGCGTACGACCTGCTCGTCCAGGCCGAGGCGGGTGCGTGCGCGATCACCGGACTGCCGGGACAGCCCGCGAAGCCGGGACCGCCGATGGCAGACGTGTGCACCGGCCTTTACGCGGCACTGTCCATCACGGCACTGCTGGCCGAGCGTGGACGCGGAACCGCCACCGCCACGGCCACCGGGTCCCCTCAAGGGTCCGCCTCCGTCTCGGTCAGCATGTTCGACACGATGACCGAGCTGATGGGCTACGCCCTGACGTACACCCGCCACACCGGCATCGACCAGCAGCCCGTGGGCATGGGCTCCCCCGCCGTCGCCCCCTACGGCGCGTACGCCACCGCAGACGGTCACACCGTGGTCCTCGGCACGACCAACGACCGCGAGTGGCAGCGCTACGCCCGCGACCTCCTGGGGCGCCCGGACCTCGCCGACGATCCCGGCCTCGCCACCACCGCCGACCGGGTCGCCGCCCGCGAACGCCTGGATGCGGAGATCACCCGCTGGTGCGCCGCACACACCCTCCACGACATCCAGGCGGCGGCAGACACGGCGGGCATCGGCAACGCCAAGCTCAACACTCCCAGCGAAGTCCTCACCCACCCCCAACACACCGCACGCGACCGCTGGCGCGAGATCGACACGCCGGGCGGGCCGACCCTGGCGCCGCTGCCACCACCCGTGTTCGAGGGACGCGGTCAGCCGCCCATGGGGGACGTACCGGCGCTCGGCGAGCACACGGGCGCGATCCTGCGCGAACTCGGAATCACCGACGGTGAGTTGACCTCGACCATGAAGGAGGGCGAACAGTGACACCCGACCGTCGTGAGGCCGTGATCGTGGAGGCCGTGCGCACCCCCGTCGGCAAGCGGAACGGCTCGCTCGCCGACATCCACCCCACCGACCTGTCCGCGCACATCCTGAGCGAGCTGGTCACCCGCACCGGCATCGACCCCGCCGACGTCGAGGACGTGATCTGGGGCTGCGTAGGGCAGATCGGCGACCAGTCCGGGAACATCGGACGCTACGCGCTGCTCGCCGCCGGCTGGCCGGAGACGGTTCCGGCGACGACGGTGAACCGGGCCTGCGGCTCCAGCCAGCAGGCCATCGACTTCGCGGCACAGGCCGTGCTGTCCGGCCAGTACGACATGGTGGTGGCGGGCGGTGTCGAGGTGATGAGCCGGGTGCCGCTGGGAGCGGCGCGGACCGGCGGGGCGCCGTGGTCTCCGAGCGTCCTTGAGCGCTACGACCACTTCAGCTTCAACCAGGGCGAGTCGGCGGAGAGCATCGCCCGCACATGGGGCTTCGACCGGCAGCAACTGGACGAATACGCTTCCCGCTCGCACGAGTTGGCGGCTGCGGCGCAGGACGCGGGGGCCTTCGACGCCCAGCTCGCCCCGCACCCCGACACCGCGCTCACGGCCGACGAGGGAGTCCGCCGGGGTACCACGCCCGACACACTCTCCCGTCTGAAGCCGTCCTTCGACCCGAGCGGCGTTATCCACGCGGGCAACGCCTCGCAGATCTCCGACGGCGCCGCCGCCCTCCTCGTCACCACACCGCAGCGGGCACGCGAACTGGGCCTGACTCCACTGGTGCGCTACCGGGCGGGCGCGGTCACGGGCGCCGACCCCGTCCTGATGCTGACCGGGCCGATCCCGGCGACCGTGCGGGTGCTGACCCGGGCCGGGCTCACCCTCTCCGACATCGGCGCCTACGAGGTCAACGAGGCCTTCGCGCCAGTGCCGCTGGCGTGGCTCGCGGAGACCGGCGCCGATCCGGCCCGCCTCAACCCGCTCGGCGGCGCGATCGCGCTCGGTCACCCGCTCGGCGCGTCCGGCGCGGTCCTGATGACACGCCTGGTCCACCACATGCGGGACCGTGGCATCCGCTACGGCCTCCAGACGATGTGCGAGGGCGGCGGCACCGCCAACGCGACCGTCGTCGAACTCGCCGAATAGGACCTGGGGTCACGGGATGCGCCGAGACATCTACACCGCCGACCACGAGGCGTTCCGGGAACTGGTGCGGGACTTCGTCGCCCGCGAGGTCGTCCCCTCCTACGAGGAGTGGGAGCGGGCGGGGCGGATGCCGCGCCGGGTCATCGAGCAGCTCGGGGACATCGGCGTCATGGGCCTGGCGATCCCCGAGGAGTTCGGCGGCGCGGGCACCGACGACTACCGCTACAACACGATCCTCCAGGAGGAGGCCTCGCGCGCCCTGGTCACCCTGGGCACGGTGCGCACCCAACTCGACGTGATCCTCCCGTACTTCCTCGCCTACGCGAACAAGGAGCAGCGCGAGCGCTGGTTCCCTTCGCTCGCCGCGGGCCGTCTCCTCACGGCGATCGCCATGACGGAGCCCGGCACCGGCTCCGACCTCGCGGGCATCCGCACCACGGCGGTGCGGGACGGCGACGACTACGTCCTCAACGGGGCGAAGACGTTCATCACGGGTGGCCTGCTGGCCGATCTGGTGATCGTCGTGGCCCGTACGGCGAAGGACCCGGACAACCGGCGGGCGGGTCTCACGCTCCTCGTGGTGGAGGACGGCTTGCCCGGCTTCACGAAGGGCCGCGAGCTGGACAAGATCGGGATCCGCGTGCAGGACACCGTGGAGCTGGCCTTCGACGACGTACGCGTCCCGGTCGCGAACCGGCTCGGCGAGGAGGGCGAGGCGTTTTCCTACCTGGGCCGCAATCTGCCGCAGGAACGGATGACGGTCGCGGTCGGCTCGGTCGCCCAGTCCCGTGCGGCCCTCGACACCACGCTCGCGTACGCGAGGGACCGCAAGGTCTTCGGGAACGTACTGGCCTCGTTCCAGAACACGAAGTTCGAACTCGCGGCGGTGTCCACGGAGGTGGAGGCGGCGCAGGCGATGCTCGACCGGGCGATCGTGGAACTGGTGGAGGGCCGTCTCTCGGGAGCGGACGCGGCGCGGGTGAAGCTGTTCTGCACGGAGGCGCAGGCCCGCTGTGTGGACCGATGCCTTCAACTCTTCGGCGGTTACGGATATATACGCGAGTACCCGATAGCCCGGCTGTACGCGGACGCGCGCATCACGCGGATCTACGCGGGGACCAGCGAGGTCATGAAGGTGATCATCGCGAAGTCGCTGAACCTGTGAGGGAGTTGACGAGTTGACGGACGACGACAACCAGGACTTCGGTGGCCGCAAGGGCGCGGCACTCGTCGCGGGCGGCACCGGCGGCATCGGCGCGGCCGTCGTCCGCACGCTGGCCCGGCGCGGCAGCGCGGTGCTGTTCACGTACCGCGCGAGCGAGAAGTCCGCCGAGGACCTCACCGCCGAACTCCGTGCGGAGGGCGCCCAGGTGGAGTCCGTGCGGGCGGACCTGACGGACGAGGACGAGGCGGCCTCGGCGATCCGCTCGGCGGTGGACCGGTTCGGCGCGCTGCACACGCTCGTCTACGCGGCGGGCCCGCACGTGCCGATGGTGCACCTGAGCCGGGTACCGCCGTCCCAGTACCGGCAGCAGCTGCACGCCGACACCCTGGCCTTCTACAACCTGATCCACCCGGCGCTCGACGCCCTCCGCGCGAGCGCCGGCAGTGTCGTCGCCGTCACGACCGCGGCGACCCGGCGCTACCCCGTCCGCGACGGCCTGTCCTCGGGCACGAAGGGCGCGGTCGAGGCCGTGGTCCGTGCCCTCGCAGCGGAGGAGGGGCGCTACGGGGTGCGGTTCAACTGCGTGGGCCCCGGCATGCTCACCGACGGCATCGCCGCCCGCCTCATCGAGGACGGCGAACTCGACGACGCCGCCCTCCAGGTGACCCGCCGCAACATCCCCCTGCGCCGCTTCGGCAACGCCCAGGACATCGCGGAAGCGGTGGCCTTCCTGGCGTCGGACCGGGCCGGTTTCATCACGGGCCAGCACCTGGCGGTGGACGGCGGCTATACCGTCTGAGGATGCAGAGATCCGAAGCCACGCGTGGGGTGACCGCGGCCAAGTCGATTGCCGCCTCACTTGGACTCGACACCGCCGACGCCGTCGTGCTTCACGACTCGAACAAGCTCACCCTGCGGCTGCTGCCGTGTGACGTGCTGGCCCGTGTGGCGCCGGTCGACGATCAGATCGCCGAGTTCGAGGTCGAGCTGGCGCAGCGGCTCGCCGAAGCCGGGTGTCCCGTGGCCGCACTCGACCCTCGGGTGGAGGCGCGGGCCTACGAGCGGGACGGGTTCGTGGTCACGTTGTGGACGTACTACGAGTCCGTGGCACCGTACGACCTGACGCCGGACGACTACGCTCAGGCTCTCGCGCGGCTGCATGCCGGCATGCGCGAGGTCGACGCGGAGACTCCGCACTACACGGATCGTGTCGCGCATGCGGAACGGCTGCTGGCGGACCACGAGCGGACTCCGGGGCTCGACGCCCCGGACCGGGAACTGCTCCGCACGGCCTTGCGAAGCGCGGTGCGGACGATCGGTGAGCGCGGTGCCGGTGAGCAACTGCTGCACGGTGAGCCGCACCCCGGCAACGTCATCGCTACCCGGCACGGGCCGGTCTTCATCGACCTGGAGACCTGTTGCCGAGGGCCCGTCGAGTTCGATCTCGCCCATGCGCCCGAGGATGTCGCCGCGCACTGTCCGGGTGTCGATCAGGAGGTGCTGCGGGCGTGCCGGATCCTCGTTCTGGCCGTCATCACGACCTGGCGATGGGATCGGTACGACCGGTATCCGCGCGGGCGTGCCATGGGTCTGGAGTGGCTCGGCCGGGTCCGCGCGGCGGTCGGCTGATCAGGGGCGCGGAGCGGCGACCTCCGTGCCGTCGACGGCGATGCGCTTCATCCCCGTCTCGCGCGGGGCGTCGGCCGCCGTCGTCCGCTCCCCCAGCGTCGACAGGTCGTACGACTGCCGCGCCAGCCAGAACCGCAGGAACCCGGTGAGCGAGTACCGCAGGTACACCGCGCCGCCCACCACCGCGCACACCACACCGGTGAGGCCGATGGCGAGCGCGTCGCGCTGGGCGAGCGGGTCGTCGGTGGCGTGGGTGAGGGGGAAGGTGAGCACGCCCAGGACGAGGCCCACCAGGAGGAGGGCGCCGCCCGCCCGCAGCCACAGGCCGTTGCGGGCGGTCGCCGGGTCGGGGATCTTGAGCGCGGCGAGGTCCCGGGCGAAGCGGTCGGCGCGGTCGGTGGTGTGGTCCGGCTGAGCTGTCATGCGGCGCTCCCGAGGTAGTAGGAGGACAGTTCGGCGTGCAGGGAGCTGTCGGGGTGGCCCTGCCACTGGACGCTGCCGCGTACGACGACGGCCGCGTGGTCGGCGATCTTGAGGACTGCGGTGGCGAACTGTTCGACCACGAGGACGGCCACACCCCTGCGGGCCAGCTCCGCGACGTGTTCGTACAGTTCACCGACCACCAGCGGTGCGAGGCCCATGGACAGTTCGTCCAGGAGGAGCACCGCCGGGTCGGTGGCGAGGCCGCGGGCCAGGGCTAGCATCTGCTGTTCGCCGCCCGAGAGGGTGCCGGCGGCCTGGCGGTGCCGTTCGCCGAGGACCGGGAAGCGCTGGTACGCGATCTCCTCGATCTCCGCCCGGTCGCGGCCGGTGAAGGTCATCATGCGGAGGTTGTCGCGCACGGAGAGGTTGGGGAAGATGCCGCGGCCCTCGGGGATGAGGCAGACCCCGGCCCGGGCCAGATCGCGCGGGTGCGCCCCGGTGACCTCGCGTCCGCCGAGCAGCAGACGTCCCGCACTGGGGCGGTGGGCGCCCGCCGCCACGTTGAGGGTGGTGGTCTTGCCTGCGCCGTTGGGGCCGAGGAGCGCGACGACCTGGCCCGCCGAGACCTTCAGGTCGATGCCGTGCAGCACGGCGATCCGGTCGTAGGCGGCGCACACGCCGCGCAGTTCGAGCAAGGGGTCCATCGCCATCACCTTCAGGCCTCTCCCAGGTAGGCGGCCAGGACCGTCTGGTCCTGCTGGATGTCGGCGGGCGGGCCGCAGGCGACGATCTTGCCGAGGTCGAGGACGTACACCTGGTCGCAGACGCTCATCACCAGGCCCATGTCGTGTTCGACGAGGACGACGGCGCAGCCCTCGGCGGCGACGTCGCGCAGCAGAGTGGCGAAGCGCTGGGTCTCGTCGGCGTCCTGGCCTGCGGCCGGTTCGTCGAGGAGGAGGACGCGGGGCCGGCCGGCGAGGGCCCGGCCGACCTCCAGGAGGCGGGCGGCGCCGGTGGGCAGTGCGTCGGCGGCGGTGTCGGCGTCGGCGGTGAGGCCGATGCGTTGGAGGATGCCGTCGGCGGTGCCGGCCGAGTTCCGGCCGCGGGCGCCGAGTTCGGCGGCGACGAGCAGGTTGTCGCGGACGGTGAGGCGGCCGAAGAGCTCCAGGCGCTGGAAGGTGCGGGCCATGCCGCGCCGGGCGCGCCGGGCGGGGGTGGCGCGGGTGATGTCGTGCCCGTCGAGGGTGACCGTGCCCGACTGGGGCCTGCGCAGGCCAGAGACGACGTCGAAGAGGGTCGACTTCCCGGCTCCGTTGGGGCCGATGAGGCCGGTGATGCGGCCGGCCTCGGCCTCGAATCCGGCCTCATCGAGGGCGCGGTTGCCGCCGAAGACGACGGTGACTCCGTCAGCTCGCAGCGATGCCACGCGCGATCACCTCCCGGTCCTCGGGCCGCCAGGGGCGGCGTATCCCCCACCACTCGACGGGGTCGGGCGGCAGGTGCGGCCCGGCCTGCCGTGCCGTGGCCCACATGCGCAGGGCCGTCGACGCCACGATCAGCGTGACGAGGAAGAGCGCGCCGCCGACCCGGTCGGTTCCGTACAGGAGCCACAGCAGCCCGACCACCGCTCCGGTGACCGGGAAAAGCACGCGGTCGCGCACCAGCGGCAGCCATTCGGCCCGCAGGCGCGGCACGATGCCGCCGGGGCTGTGCGCGAGGCCCATTCCGGCGAGCGCGATGAGGAGCGTCGACGCGTCGTGGGCCCAGTCGCCGAAGTGGCCGAGCAGTTGGGGCGGGGCCACGTAGGACAGGCCGGTGAACAGTCCGGTGCCGACCGCGCCGAGGCCGCCGATGACGGCGATCAGGAAGATGGGCAGATTGGCGACGAGGTTGAACTGCTCGGCGGTCACGGTGCGTTGGACCATCCCGTAGAGGGCCCCGCCCAGACCGGCGAGTGCGGCGGACAGCGCGAACACGGCGACCTTCGCGCCGAGCGGCCGGCCGCCGAGCGTCGCGTAGGCGGCCTCACTGTCGCGGAGCGCGATGAGCGCGCGCCCGAACCTGCCGCGCCGCAGCCAGGCGACGGCGAGCGAGGCCAGGGCCAGCAACACGGCGCAGAACAGCAGGAGTTCACGTTCGGAGGCCAGTTGCCAGCCCAGCAGGTTCGGGCCGTGCACCTCTACCGAGCCCTGGTCGAACAGGGCGATGCGGACGCCGAGGATCTCGAAGGACGGCAGCGTGAACACCCATCGGTCAAGCACCACCGCGAACGCCGCCGTACCCAGGGCGAGATAGATACCGGACAGGCGCAGCGCCGGTATCGCGATGAGCGCGCCGACCGCCGCCGCGACGAGCACCGCCACCGGCAGCGCCCACAACTGGCCCTGGCCGCCCAGGTGTCCCCACACGATCGCCCCGATCCCGGCGATGCTCAGCTGGCACAGGGAGATCTGCCCCGCGTACCCGGCCAGCGGCACATACGAGAGGGCGACGACACCGAGTGCGAACAGCGGCCCGTACGAGATGAGGCCCTCGCTGTCGAGGACGGTCGCAAGGAACACGGCGAACAGCAGCACACACCCCGCGAACACGAGTGTGCCGCGCAGGGTCGGCAGCGGCACCTGCACGAGTCGGCGGTCACGCCCGCGCAGGCGCCGGTGCGGGAAGACGATCAGCGCGAGGAAGAGCAGCAGCGCGGGGGCGGCGAGGCGCAGGCCGGGCAGGTAGTCGTTCTGCGGCAGATAGCCGGTCAGGAAGCTCTCCAGGCAGCCGACGACGAGCGCGCCGAGGAAGGTCAGCGGCAGGCTGCGCAGTCGGCCGAAGACGGCGGCGGTGTACGCGGAGACGATGAGGAGGGAGAGCTGCTGGGCGTCGAGGGCGACGGTGGGCGCGATCAGGATGCCGCCGATGGCCGCGAGTTGGGTGCCGAGCACCCACGCGAGCCGGGCGGCGCGCTGTGGCGAGGCCCCGGTGAGTCCGGCGAGCGCCCGGTCGTCGACACACGCCCGCATCTCGGTGCCGGCGCGGGTGCGGCCGAGCAGGAACCACAGCCCTGCGGCGACGAGTACGGCGACCGCGAGGGTGAGCGCCTGGTGCCAGGTGATGGCGGCGGGGCCGAGGTCGATCGCCGGTGAGTCGGCGAAGAAGGGGCGCAGCGGGCGGGCGGCGCTGGGGTCCCAGATCCAGCGGGCCATCGAGATGCAGCCGGTGAGCAGGGCCACGGCCATGACGAGCCGTTCCGCCTCCCCGAGCGACTGCACGGGACGCATCAGGACCCGCTCGACGAGCAGCCCGAAGCCGGGCGCGAGGACGAGGAGGACGAAGGCGAGGGCGAGCGGCACCGGCCAGCCCCACCCGAAGGCCAACTGCCAGTAGGCGAACGCGGAGAGCATGCCGGCCGCGCCGTGCGCGAAGTTGAAGACTCCAGCGGTCGTGTACGTCAGGACGAGGCCGCTGCCGACGATGGCGTAGATGGCGGCGGTTGTCAGTCCGACGACGCCGAAGGTGAGGAACTGTTCCACGAGTTTTCCTCCCCGGCCCTCTCCATTGGCTGGGCCTAGGGGTGGAAACTAGCTTCTCGCTGTCGGAGAATCAACCATCCACACCAACTGGAAGGGATGGGCACCCCGTTGACCGCTGAACACACACCTACCGGATCCAGTCGCAGGTACGACGACCTCGCCGACATCCAGCAGCTGCTCGCCCGCTACGCCGTGGCGATGTCACAGGGCGACACGGACCGCGTCCTGGCCGTCTTCACCCCGGACGGCAACTACAGCGCGTTCGGCGACACCTATCCGCTCGACGACTTCCCCGAGCTGATCGCCGCCGCCCCCCAAGGGCTGTTCATGACGGGCACGCCGGCCGTGGAGTTCGCCGACGACGGCCGGAGCGCCACCGGCACCCAGCCCCTGTGTTTCGTGGAGCACTCACGGCACGACATGCGCATCGGTTACTACAACGACACCTACCGGCGCACCCCGGACGGCTGGCGACTGCACACCCGCGCCATGACGTTCATCCGCCGCAGCGGCGCTCACGACTCGGGCCGCCCGCACGCCTTCGAGCGGACACGGACGTGACCTCCATGGACACTGCCACGTTCCGCCGGGAGCTGCGCGACTGGCTGGACGCAAACGACCTGTCCCCCGACCCGACGGACGATTCTCTCGACGGCCACGTCGCCCAACTCGACCGCGTACGCCGTGCATTGTGGGAGGCAGGCTGGATGCGGCACGGCTGGCCGGAGGCGGTGGGCGGGGTCGGCGGACCGAGTGTGCTGCGCGGCGTGCTCGGCGAGGAGGTCGCCACGCGGGGGCTCGCCCAGCCGGGCCTGTACTCCATGGTCGAGGTCCTCGTGCCCACACTGCTCTCGTACGCGCCGCCCGCGCTGGCCGCCGACATGGTGCCGCGGCTGCTTGGCGGCCGGGAGCAGTGGTGCCAGGGCTTCTCCGAGCCGGGCTCCGGCAGCGATCTGGCGTCCCTGACCACGAGGGCCGTACCTGCCGACGACGGCGACGGATGGGTGATCAGCGGGCAGAAGGTGTGGACGAGCCTCGCCCAGTACGCGGCGCGCTGCGTACTGCTCGCCCGGACCGGGCCCGACCCCGGGCACGCCGGTATCAGCGCGTTCTTCCTCGACATGGACTCGCCCGGCATCACGGTCAGGCCGCTGCGCACGATGCACGGCGTGGACGAGTTCGCCGAGGTGTTCCTCGACGACGTACGCGTACCGGGTGACCGGCTGCTCGGCGCCGTGGGCGACGGCTGGAAGCTGGCCATGGACCTGCTGCCGCACGAGCGCTCCACCTGCTTCTGGCACCGGGTCGCCCACCTCTACACGCGCCTCGACCGGCTCGTCGACCGGATGTCGGCGCCAAAGGACGAGGCGGCGGCGCTCGGCGAGGCGTTTCTGGCGCTGCACACCGTGCGCTGCCGCTCACACGCCACGCAGGCGCGGCTCGCGGCGGGCGGCCGGCTCGGCCCGGAGACGTCCGTCGACAAGATCCTCCTCGCCACCGCCGAGCAGCACCTGTACGACACGGCACGGGACCTGCTGCCGGGAGCCGTGGAGCTGACGGATCCCGGCTGGCGCACGGAGTACCTGTACTCGCGTGCCGCCACCATCTACGGCGGCACCGGTGAGGTCCAGCGCAACATCGTGGCCCGGCGCCTGCTCGACCTCGGCAAGGAGTGATCGTCGACGTGACCGGCACCATGGACGACAGCGAACGGGAACTGCTCGAAGAGGCGTTCCGCAAGACGATGACCGCCCCCGCCGAGGATCGGGGGCCGCTCGACGCCGCGCTCACCGGCCTCGGCTGGCCCGAGATGCTCAACGAGGCCCCGGCCGACGCGATCCGCACCGTCTTCCGCCTCCTCGGCGAGACCGGCACCCGGACACCCGCTCTCAACGATGTGCTGCTGCACGAGGCGGGGCGGCCACTGGGCGGCACGGTGCCGATGCCGTACGCGGGTGGGCTGTGGGTGTCCTGGGAGCGGGACGCTGCCGGGGTGGAGCCCGCCGGTATCGACCCGGAGCTTCCGCTGCGGGTCCTGCCCGAACCGAGCGCCCCGGTACCGCTCGCCCTCGGGCGCCAGGCCCTCGGCTGGTGGCTCGTCGGCACGGGGCGCGCGATGCTGACGCTGGCCCGCCAACACGTCCTGGACCGCCACCAGTTCGGCCGCCCGCTGGCTTCCTTCCAGGCCCTGCGGCACAAACTGGCCGAGACACTGGTGGCCCTGGAGGGCGCGGAGGCCACCCTGCTCGCCGCCGACGGCGACCTCAGCTCCCTCCTCGCCAAGGCGGCCTCCGGCCGTGCCGCCCTCACCGCCGCCCGGCACTGCCAGCAGACCCTCGGCGGCACCGGCTTCACCGCCGAACACGAACTCCACCGGCACGTGAAGCGGGCGCTGACCCTGGACGGGCTGCTCGGCAGTGCGCGCGAACTCACCCGCGAGGCAGGACAGTTGATCGCGGCACGCGGCACGACTCCCCGTCTCGTACACCTGTAGGCACGGCACCTGGAGGAGTTTCGAATGACCGACCTGTGGAACGATCTGCTCCACTGCCTCGCCCCCAAGCCCCTCGGGCAGGGCGTGTACGAGGCACCTTCCCAACAGCTCGCGTACCACCGCCTGTTCGGCGGACAGCTCCTCGCACAGACCGCGCGCGTCGCCGAACTCACCTGCCCGGGCAAGGCGGTCAAGTCCCTGCACGTCCTGTTCCCGCGCGAGGGCAAGGGCGGGCAGCCCGTGCGCTACGAGACGGACTGCGTACAGCAGGGGCGGACGTACGGGACCGTGCAGATTCAGGCGCGGCAGGATCACGGCGTCGTCGCCGTGGCCACGGTCGGCCTGCACACGTGGGAGGGCGGGCCGCAGCGGCAGACCGTGGAGCCGGCGGGCCAACTGCCGGGCGAGGAGCGGCGGATCGACCTGGAGCTGCTGCCGTGGGAGACCCGCGCCGCCACCGACCTGGACTCCCCCGACAGCGAGACACCCGCCTACGAGCTGTGGACGCGCACCCCACCCGTGGCCGCCGAACTCGGCCCCGCACTGCTCGCCTACGCCACCGACCTCACCCTCATCGGGACGGCACTCCGCCCCGTCTCCGGGGTCACCCAGCACGACGCGGGCCGCGCCTTCGCCTCCGCCGTGACCTCGCACTCCCTCTGGTTCCACCAGCCGGTGCGCGCCGACACCTGGCTGCTCCTGCGCCAGCACAGCCCGCTCGCGGCGCACGGGCGCTGTCACGGGCGGGGCGATGCCCTCACCGTGCAGGGCGAGTTGGTGGCGTCGTACGCGCAGGACGCACTGCTGCGGTTCACGGAGCAGTAGGGAACAGAGCGGTCACCCGGCCTGCACGGGAGCGGGCCGGGTGTCCGTCGGTCTCTCCCCCACCGGCTGAGTGCCCAGCAGCAGCACCGCCATCGTCTCCCGCACCGTGTCCTGGTAGCGCTCGTCGTCGCTGTCGACCATCCACTGCTGCTGCATGCCCTCGAAGAGCGCCATCAGGGCAGTGGCCGCGGTGCGGGGCGTGAGACCGCTGGGGAGGCGTTCGCCGAAGCGTCCGGTGAAGCCCTCGGTGAGCATGTCGATCAGTTCGCGGTAGCGCTCGCGGGCGAAGCCGCGGGCCGGCTCCTGACCGGTGGCCGCCTCCGCCATCACCACGCTGTGCACCTGCGCGAGGGACGGGATGCCCTGGTCGAAGGCGAGGGCCTCGGCGAGCGTCGACGGCATGTCGGGGTCGTTCCAGTCGGACTGCAGGTGCCGCCGGTTGAGGTCCTCGCGCAGGTGCATCATGGCGAACAGGAGGCGCTTCTTGCTGGGGTAGTAGTGCAGCACACCCTGCCGGGTCAGGCCCGCGCGCTCCGCGACGGCGTCGATGGACGCGCCCCGGTAGCCGCGCTCGGCGAACACCTCCAGCGCCGCCTCGAGTATCTCCTCATGCCGCGCCGAGGCCATGGACCCACCCGCCCTCTCCGCTCTCCGTCGTCCGGTAGCGAACCGTTCGCGCTGCTCACCCTACGTACGGTGGGCGCGCTGCGGGAGAGGGCGGGAACCCGCGATCAGCGGGCGCCGGCGTCGGTCACTTCACGTCGGACATCGACTTGCCGACGTCGGCGAGGGTGGCGGGCTCGACGTACTTGCCCCGGTACTTCACGGCAGGCGCGTCACAGCGGTAGGGGCCCTTGTCCGGCTTGAAGTCGGCCGGCTTCCAGCCCTTGGAGGTCGCCTCGACGATGGAGTAGCACTTGTCGGGCGTCTGGAGCTTGGACAGGTCGAACGGGGCCTGGATGCCGCCGGCCGTCCAGCCGGTGTTCTTCGTGGCGTTCTCGTAGACGCACGTCCGCGTCAGTTCGGCGCAGTCGCGGGCCGAAGTGGCGAACAGCAGCCAGGAGGAGAAGGCGCGCAGCGACAGGTAGCTGACCTTCGCGTCGGGGGCGTACTTGGCGTACAGCTGCTTGATCTTGTCCGTGGTGGGTGACGATGTCTCCAGGGGCGCCGTGGCGAACAGTTCGGCGTAGTTGTGCTGGGTCTTCAGGGCCGACCCGGCGAGCTTCAGGAAGGGGTCGCCGTAGGAGTTGCTGTTGGAGTCGATCCAGTCGGGTGCGTAGCCGAGGCTGGTGAGGGACTGCTCCAGCTTGGCGAGCGAGCTGAAGTCGCCGAGGAAGACGAGGCCCTTGACCTTCTTGTTCTTGATGGACTGGGCGTACGGCGTCCAGTCCGATACGCCGGTCGCCGGGTACAGCTCGGTGTAGGAGACCTTGCCGCCGAGCTGGGCGATGGACTCCTTGAACTGCGCGGTCATCATCTTGGTGACCGGGCTGTCCCCGGAGATGATGCCGACGTTCTTGGCGGACGACGGGTACTTCTCGGTGATCAGCCACTTGTAGAGGCCGGCGTACTGGAAGTAGTCGGCATACGGTCCCGAGCCCACCACCTGCAGGTCGGAGCCGATGGCGGGTGCCAGGCTCGACTGGGCGGCGAAGTTGGGGAGCAGGCACTTCAGGCGGTCCTTGACGCCGAGCCCGTCGAGCGCGGCGGCTCCGCCGGCCAGGACGAAGTCCTCCTTGCAGGCCTGCTGCATGCGCTGGCGCACTTCGAGGAGCTTCGCGTCGTGGGTGACGGGTGTGAGCTTGCGGCCGTTGATCCCGCCGTTGTCGTTGCACCAAGAGGTGAACACCTTGGCGGCGTCGACGAAGTCGGGGGTCTTGTTGAAGCCGACGTCGGTGAAGACACCGGTCTTGATCTCCTTGGCGGTGACGCCCTGCGCGCTGCCGCCCTTCGTCTCGCCCTTCCCGCACACGTCCTTGAGTGTCCCGAAGTCGGCGCCGCCTGCGGCCGCGGCCGAGGCACTCGCCTTGGCGGGCTCCTTGTCCTCGGTACCGGCGTTCTTCGAGTCCGAGCGGGTGGAACATCCGGCGAGCAGCACCGCGAGCACGGTGACCACGCCGATGAGTAGCCTTCGCAACGGTCCTCCCCAGGGGGCGTACCTCGATTGCGGCGGAAACTACATTCTCTGTTGAGGCGAAGCAACGTTCCGGACAGGAGAATCTTGCCCAGCATTCGTGCGGTGGACGATTCGGTAGGGCGATGCCACACGCTTTTCACAGAGGCGGAGTATCGTTCTGCCATGAACGCCGTCCCCGCCGAACCCGCTCCGCCCGCCTGGCGCCAACGCGCCGTCGAGCGGTCCACCCGTGCCGCCAAGCTCCGTGCCGAGGAGCGCATTCAGCGTTTCCTGGATGCCGCCCAGGAGCTGATGGGCGAGAAGGGCACCACCGACTTCACCGTGCAGGAGGTCGTCGAGCGCTCGAAGCAGTCGCTGCGCAGCTTCTACCAGCACTTCGACGGCAAGCACGAGCTGCTGCTCGCGCTCTTCGAGGACGCCCTGTCGCGGTCCGCGGACGAGATTCGCACGGCGACCGCCGCCAAGAAGAAGCCGCTGGAGCGGCTGCGGGTCGCGGTGGACCTGCTCTACAAGAGCTCGCAGCCACGCCCGAACCAGCAGAGCCCCCTGTTCACCGACTTCGCGATGCAGCTGCTCGCCACCCACCCCGCCCAAGTGGCCACCGCGCACGTACCGTTGCTCGACGTGTTCACCGAACTCGTCGAGCAGGCCGTCGAGTCGGGCGACGCCCGTGCCGCCAAGCCGCGCCGGGTCGCCGCGCTCGTGATGCAGACGGCCATGTTCACGGCCCAGACCCCCGGCGTCCCGACAGGCAGCAAGTCGACCCCCGTCACCTCCAAGGAGGTCTGGGACTTCTGCCTGGGCGGGCTGGTGGGGACCGGCAGCTGATACGACCCCTGCCCGTGCGGGCATGCTGGGGCGATGACCGAATCCCCCTTGCCCGGAGGCTCCATCAACGCCGTGGTACGCATCGGGGACACGGTGCATCGACCCGCGTCCTCGGAGTTCACACGTGACCTGCTGAGATGGTTCGAAGTACGAGGCTGGAGCGGCGCTCCCCCGTATCACGGCTCCGACGACGAGGGCCGTGACGTCCTCGGCTTCCTGGAGGGCCATGTCGCGTGGGAGGCCCGGCAGCCGGCGTCCGTCTCCTCGGACGGGAGCCTGGTCGCGCTGGCCCGGCTGACGCGCGAGTTCCACGACCTCACGGCCGGTACCGAGTTGGCCGGCGCCGAGGAGGTCGTGTGCCATAACGACCTGTCACCCAAGAACACCGTCTACCGGCCGGTCGACGGCGCCCTGAGGCCGGTGGCGTTCATCGACTGGGATCTTGCGGCGCCGGGGATGCGGGTCCATGACGTGGCGCATGTGTGCTGGCAGTACCTCGGGCTCGGCCCCTCGACGACCGACGTGGACGACGCGGCCCGGCGCATGCGGCTGATCGCCGATACCTACGGGCTGGACGAGCGGCGCGGACTCGTGGCGGCGGTGCTGTGGTGGCAGGACCGGTGCTGGCGTGGCATCCAGGCCGGGGCCGACAGGGGCGATGCCGCGATGGCGCGCCTGCGCGACTCCGGCGCGGTCGACGACGTGCGCGGGGCGTACGAGTGGGTGCGCGGGCACCGGGCCGTGCTGGAGCGGGCGTTGGACTGACCCGATCGTCACCGTGCGCCACCAACAGGCCTTCTCTTCTTGACAGTTGATGCGTGCGGTCACACACTCATGGCGAAAGCGAAGACGGTTTCGCTATTGCGAAATACACAGGTGGCCCAGCGGCGTTCCCCGTCGAGGCCGGAGGCGTATTCGCGAAGGAGAGATTCGATGAAGCTCGATCTGCTCTACGAGTTCCAGCCGAAGATCGGCCCCTCGGCCGAGCCGTTCCCGCTCGGGCAGAAGCGCGCCGAGCAGCAGACATACGCCGAGGCGCTCGAAGAGATCAAGTTCGCCGACCGGCTCGGCTTCCAGACCGCGTGGGTGGTCGAGCACCACTTCCGCAAGGGCCGTTCCGCGTCTCCGTCCAACGAAACCATCCTCGGCGCGCTGTCCCAGGCCACCGAGAACATCCGGCTCGGCTTCGGCGTGGTCCTCCTCCCCTCCGGATTCCAGCATCCCGTGCGCGTCGCCGAGAAGGTCGCCACCGTCGACGTGCTCAGCGGCGGCCGCGTGGAGTGGGGATCGGGCCGCTCGACACCCAACGAACAACTCGCGTTCAACGTCCCGGCCGACGACCGCTCCCGCGACATGTGGCGCGAGGCCTTCGAGTTCGTCATCGCCGCGTGGACGCAAGAGAAGCTGAAGTGGAAGTCCGAGACCATCGACTTCCCCGAGCGCTTCATCACCCCACGCCCCTTCCAGGACCCGCATCCCCCGGCATGGCTGGCCGCAGCCAGCTCCCAGTCCGCCCACAACGCCGGGAAGCTGGGCCTCGGCCTGCTGTCGTTCGCGCTGATGCAGCCGGTGGAGAAGATGGCCGAGCAGATCGCCGTGTACCGGGCCGGCCAGGCCGAGTGCGTCGAGCCGCTGCCCCGGGCCGTCAACGACCGGGTCGGCGCCTACACCCTGGTGCACTGCACGGACGACCCCGAGGAGGCCGCACGCTACGGGCTGTGGGACTCGGTGAAGTGGTGGTACCAGAACCTCGCCGAGTTCACCCTCGAATGGGAGCTGGCACATCTGCCGGAGGAGGAGAAGGAGAAGGCGTTCCCGCTGCTGCGGCCCACCATGCGCGGCGAGATCGACCTCGCGGAGTACACGGAGCAGGACATGATCATCGTGGGGACGCCCGAGGAGTGCCTGGAGAAGATCCTCAGGTACGAACAGGCCGGTGTCGACCAGCTGTTGTGCTACACGCAGTTCGGTTCGCTGCCGCACGAGAAGGTCATGCGCAGCCTCGAACTCCTCGGCACCCGCGTCATCCCTGAGCTGGAGCGGCGGGGCCACCGAGTCGACTACGAGGCCCTCTTCGGCGGCGCCTGACAGGAACCATCGCGCGGGGCGCTAGCCGGGAAACCGCCCACGAGTCTGCTTCGTCACCACGGTCGCGCACGCCCGCACACACTCCGCGACACGCACGGTCTCCCTGCCGCTGAGGCCCGGCGAGAATCCGGACGCCGTGATGGCGACGAGCACCCGCCCGTCGGCGTCGAAGACCGGTGCCGACGCCATCCCGAGGTCGTACTCCCCCTCCGGGTCGACGGACGGCAGGTCGTAGTCGTCGTCGAAGGAGGCCGTCCAGGTCCACACGTCCCGGTCCGTCGCCGGCCGGTCCTCGGCCCTGGTGCCCTTCAGGGCCCGGTGGGCCGACGTGGCCAGGCCGAGCGCGTAGCCGCGCTCGCGCACCGTCGTCAGCGCCAGCTCGACCCGGTCGCGGTCCACCGCCTCGGGGGCGCGCTTCAGCCACGACTCCACCTCCGCGGGAGGCGCCCACGCCATGAACACGAGGCCCAGCGGCGGCGTGAGCGGCACCCGCTCGCCCTCCCGGAAGCCGGGCCCGTACCGGGAACCCGTCCCGCCCACGGCGACGGACACGATCTCGGTGGGGGTGCCCGCGCTCACCACCACGTCGGCCTCGAGTTCGGCGGCGAGGGGCCCGATGCGCTCGGCGGCGACCCGGATCGCCGGATGCTGCTCAAGGGCGGCCATGCCCGCGCTCACCAGGGCGGGGCCGAGCCCGTAGGTCCGCCGGGCCGGGTGCCGGGCCAGATAGCCGGACTCCTCCAGGACCGCGAGGACCGCGTGCGCGGAACCGAGGCTGCTCCCGGTGCGCCGGGCGATGTCGGAGATCGTGAACTGTTCACCGCGATGCGACACCAGCAGGTCGATGATCTTCAGCGCCTTCGCGGCTGCGGGGGCCGGTCGCGCCATCACGTCCTCCTCCGCGGATCGGGGCGGGCAGCCGCCAACGTACCTCACCTGTACGGGATTTCGCCTTGCCGAAGAATCCTTCATGGAAGCGAACGATGCACGAGTCGATGGGCTCCCCGCCCCGGCCGGCGCTCCCCGGTGTGGACATCCGCGACATGCGGTACGGGGACGTGCCCGGCGTGGTGTGTACTCCGTCCCAGCCGCGCGGCACCGTGCTGTACTTCCACGGCGGTGGCTACCGGATGGGGTCCATGGCACTGTCCACGGCATTCGCCGCGCGGCTCGCCATCGCTACGGGCGCCCGTGTGGTGGCCGCTGACTACCGGCTGGCGCCCGAGCACCCCTTCCCCGCCGCGCCGCACGACGCGGCGCAGGTGTACGAGCGGCTGCTGGCCGGTTCCGGCGTCCCGCCCGTCGTGCTGGGCGACTCGGCGGGTGGCGGGCTCGGGGCGGCGCTCGCGGTGGCGTGCGCGCGGTCCGGCGTGCCGGTCCCGAGCGGGCTCGTACTGCTGTCGGCGTGGCTCGATCTGCGCTGTACGGCGGGGAGTTACCGCTCGCGGGCCGCCACGGACCAGCTGTTCTCCCACGAAGCGGCCCGGCAGGCCGCGGACCAGTACCTTCAGGGTCATCCTGCGGACGATCCCCTGGCCTCCCCGCTCCTCGGCGACCTCTCCGGGTTCCCTCCCACGCTGCTGTGCGCGAGCACGGACGAAATCCTGCTCGACGACTCCGTGGCATTCGCCTCGGCGCTCGCCCGCGCCGGAGTGCCGACGTCCGCCTCGTACGTTCCCGGAGTACCGCACGCATGGCCGAGCGTCTTCCTCGACCTCCCGGCGTCGGCGCGGGCCCTCGACGTCATCACACGGTTCGCCCGTCCCCTACTGGCGAAGGAGCCGTCATGACCTGTCGGGAGGAGTACGCGGCCCACGTGAGCTGAAAAAGAGCGCAACTCTATTTATGCGAGAACGCCACTTCCCAAATTGAACAGTGTGCCTCTACCGTGGCAACGCCGGGTCGACTCGGACCGCGGCGAGCGGGAGGTGCTCGATGGGGAGCGAAGCGTTCGACGGCGTACGGGTGGTCGAGCTCGCCCAGTGGGTGTTCGTGCCGGTGGCCGGCGCCCTGCTGGCCGACTGGGGCGCGGACGTCATCCGCATCGAGCGGCCCGAGGGCGACCCGTACCGGGGGCTCGCGACCCAGCGCATCGGAACCGACGGCGGCGGTGTGAACCTGTCTGTGGCGCTCGCCAACCGCGGCAAGCGGTCCGTCGCCCTCGACCTGCGCCGCGAGGAGGGGCGGGCGCTGCTCGACCAACTCCTCACCACAGCCGACGTGTTCCTCACCAATCTGCGGCCCGGCGCCCTCGACCGGCTCGGGCTCGGCGCCGAGGAACTCGCGCGCCGCTTCCCCCGGCTCGTGTACGCGCGGGGCCACGGCTACGGCGTCCGCGGCCCGCATGCCGACCGGGCCGGGTACGACTCGTCCGCGTTCTGGGCACAGGGCGGGATGGCCCATGTACTCACGCCGCCGGAGCGGGAGTACCCGATCAGTCAGCGCGGGGCGATGGGCGACCGCAACGGCGCCATGGCGCTCGCGTTCGGCGTGGCAGGCGCGCTGCTGAAGCGCGAACGCACCGGTGAGGGCTCCGTGGTGGATGTCTCGCTGCTGGCCACCGCGATGTGGACGCTGTCGTCCGATGTGCTGTCGGCGCTCGCGGGCGGAGAGCCGCGCGGTGTGTCGGGGCGCGGTGGTTCCGTGAACCCACTCGTAGGGGCGTACCGGACCAAGGACGGGCGCCACATCCAGCTGGTGTTCCTCCAAGGGGACCGGTACTGGCGGGAGTTCTGTGCGCTCATCGGGCGCCACGAGCTCGCCGACGACCCGCGCTTCATCGATCTGCGGGCGCGCGGCGAGAACCGGGAGGCGTGTGTCGCCGAGCTGGAGGCCGAGTTCGCGCGGCGGACGTTCGAGGAGTGGAAGGGTCTCCTTGAGGGGATCGACGCGCCGTGGGCGCCGGTTCAGGCCGTCGAGGAGCTGCTGACCGATCCGCAGGTCGTCGCCAATGACTACCTCGGCGAGGTCGAGCTGGAGGACGGTGGCTCGTATGCGATGCCGACCGTTCCCGTGCAGTTCGACGAGCGGCCGCCTGCGCTGCGGCGGGCTCCCGAGCACGGCGAGCACACCGAGTCCGTGCTCCTCGAACTCGGCTACGGCTGGGCGGAGATCGCCGAGTTGAGGGACGCGGGGGCGATCACATGAGCGCCCCACGTCCCGTGCCCGTACCGGACGCGCAGTCCGCCCCGTACTGGGAGGCGACCGCGCGACACACCCTCGTTCTCGCTCGCTGCGGCCGGTGTACGGCCTTCGCCCTGCCGCCCGGCCCGACGTGTCCGCACTGTCGCGCGACCGATCCCGACTTCTCGTACGAGCAGGTGAGCGGCCGGGGCACGGTGCGGTCCTGGACCGTGGTGCGGCAGTCGGCGCTGCCGGGCTTGGCGGATGAAGTGCCGTTCGTGCTGGTGGATGTCGAGCTTGAGGTGCAGTCCGGACTGCGGATGATCGGGCGACTGCTGGACGGGCCCGATGCCCCCTTGCGTGTGGGCGATCGCGTAAGGGTCGGCTTCGAGGATGTCGAACCCGGTGTCTGCGTAACCGCGTTCGCGCTCGGCGAGGTGGCGTCGTGAGCGGGAGGTTCGCCGCCGGTGGGCAGGTCGCGATCGTCGGGTACGGGCACAGTGCCGTACGGCGGCATGCCGAGCGGCCGCTGGGCACCCTCGCGGTCGAGACGGCCCGCGCCGCGATCGCCGACGCGGGACTCACCTCGCATGACGTCGACGGGTTCGTCGGCTCCGCGCTGTTCCCGACCTCCGGGGGACACGCCGCCGAGGACGGTGTCAGCACGGTCACACCGGCGTGGCTCGCCGAGCACCTCGGCGCCCGGCCGTCCTACGTCGCCGGGTTCCAGGGCATCGGGCAGATTCCCGGTTCCGTGGCGATGGCGGTCAACGCGGTGGCGAGCGGCGCCGCCGACCACGTCCTCGTCCACCGTGCCCTGCACAATCCGCGTGCCTCGTATCACGGCACCGCACAGCGGGAGTTCGGCGGAGCACAGCAGTGGACGGCACCGCAGGGCTTCTTCGGGCCGCTGCCGATGATCGGGCTCGCGTACAACGAGTACCTCCAGCGGTACGGGGCGGGCCGTGAGGCGATGGCCGCGGTCCTCGTCGAGGCACGCAAGAACGGGGCGCGGATCCCCTGGTCGTACTGGCACGGACGGCCACTCAGCGCCGAGGAGTACCTCACCGCCCCGATGGTCAACGACCCGATCTGCCGCTACGACTGCGACATCCCGGTCGACGGAGTCGCGGCCTTCGTCCTCACGTCCGCCGAGCGGGCCCGCGACCTGCCGCACCGGCCGGTGTACGTCGCCGGATACGCGGGCAGCGCTCCGGGACCACGCCGCCTTCCCCTCCACTGGCCGCTCGACGACATCATGGCCGGGGGCGCGGGCACGGCACGGCGGCTGTGGGAGCACGCGGGCGTGAAGCCCGCCGACATCGACGTTCCGCAGCTGTACGACGGGTTCTCGCCGTTCGTGTACTTCTGGCTGGAGGCCCTGGGCTACTGCCCGCCCGGCGAGGCACACCGCTTCGTCCTGGACGGCGGCATCGACAGCGACACACCGGGCGGCCTCCCCGTACTCAGCGGCGGCGGCGCGCTCGGCAACGGGCGCATGCACGGGGTGCCTCAAATGTTGGAGTGCTACCTGCAGTTGGCGGGGCGGGCCGGTCCGCGCCAGCGGGCGCAGGCCACGTTCGGGCTCGCCTGCCACTCGTCACCCCATTACGGGGGCGCGGTCGTGTACAGCGCACTTCCCTGGTAGCTCCACCAACTCCCTTGTTCGCCGCGCCGGTTCACGGCGCGAGAGAGGCGGAACCGTGCACGACATCATCGAGCAGCGGCGCTCGTACGTCGCCGGGAAGTGGGTCGACGGCGAGGAGCGGCTGGCCGTCGAGAACCCGGCCGACGCCTCGCACGTGACCGATGTGTCGGTGACACCGCTGCCCGAGATCGAGCGCGCGGCCGTCGAGGCGCGAGAGAGCTTCGAGCGCGGTGTGTGGGCCGACATCCCGGCCGCCGAGCGGGCCCGCGTCCTGTACGCCTTCCTCGATCACGTCGAGGCCTCGCGGGACGCGCTGGTCGCCACGATGGTCGCCGAGGCCGGACAGCCGCCCGCGTTCGCCGAACGCGCCCAGTTGCGGGGCGGGTTGGCGGTGGCACGTGGCGCGATCGACCTGTACCTGCGGATGCCGCACGAGTCGGCGACGCCCGTGCCCGTCGACGAGCTGGTCCGCGGCCGGGTCGCGCTCAGTGTGGAGCGGCACGAGCCGGTGGGCGTCGTCGTGGCGATCACGCCGTACAACGGGGCGATCGTGATGGCGTTGCAGAAGCTCGTCCCGGCGCTGATGGCGGGCAACTCCGTGATCCTGCGGCCCAGCCCGCTGACCCCGCTGTCGTCGTTGGTGTTCGGCGCGGCGGCGGACGCGGTGGGACTGCCGCCGGGTGTGCTGAGTGTGGTGGTGGAGGGCGGCGCGGACGGCGCCGAGCTGCTGACGGGCCACCCGGCCGTCGACATGGTGTCGTTCACCGGGTCCACGGCCGTGGGCCGCCGCATCCTCGCGCAGGCCGCACCCACCGTGAAGCGTGTCGCCCTCGAACTGGGCGGCAAGTCGGCGCAGATCTACCTCGACGACGCGGTGGGCCGGGCGGCGGCCGGAGCGGTCGCCGTCGTGGCGGCCACCGCGGGCCAGGCGTGTGTCGCCGCCACGCGAATGCTCGTACCGCAGGAGAGGAAGGACGAAGTCCTGGAGGCCGTGAGCGCGGCGTACGCGCGGCTCGTCGTCGGCGATCCGACGGACCCGAAGACCACGCTCGGGCCTGTCATCAGCGCGGCCCAACTGGCGCGCTGCGAACGGTTCGTGGCGCTCGCCACCCAGCACGGCGGCACCGTGGTCAGCGGCGGACGCCGCCCCGAAGGTCTGCCACCAGGACACTACTTCGAGCCGACCGTCCTCGACCTGCCCGGGGGCGACAACCCCGCCGCCCAGGAAGAGATCTTCGGCCCGGTCCTCGCGGTCCTCGGCTACCGCGACCTCGACGACGCCGTACGGATCGCCAACGACAGCCCCTACGGCCTGTCGGGCCAGGTCTACGGCGCCGACACCGCCGCCGCGACCGCCGTGGCCCGCCGGCTGCGCACCGGGGCGGTCAACGTCAACACCGCCGTCTTCAGCGCCTACGCCCCCGGCGGCGGCTACAAGCAGAGCGGCCTCGGCCGCGAGCGCGGGATCGACGGCATCCGCGCGTTCCAGGAAGTCAAGCACCTGGCAATCGGCGAACTCCACTGAGCACGCACCGAGTTGAAGGAGCAACCGTGTCCACAGACCGCACCGCCCCCGATGTCACGGCAGACCGCTCGCTCGACTGGCTGATCTCCGTCGACGACCACATCCTCGAACCGCCCCACCTGTGGGTGGACCGCGTCCCGAAGGCCGACCGCGACCGTGCGCCGCACATGGAGACGGACGACAACGGCCTGGACTACTGGGTCTACGACGGCAAGCGGTTCCCGAGCTCAGGACTGAGCGCGGTGGTCGGCAAATCGAAGGAGGAGTTCAGCCCCGAGCCGCTCCCGTACAGCGAGATGCGGCCCGGCTGCTACGACCCGAAGGCCCGCATCGAGGACATGAACCAGGCCGGGATCCTCGCCTCGCTGTGCTTCCCCACGGTCACGCGCTTCTGCGGGCAGCTGTTCATGGAGGCCGGCGACCGCGAGTTCGGGCTCGTCTGCCTCAAGGCCTATAACGACTGGATGCTGGAGGAGTGGTGTGCCGCCGCGCCCGGCCGCTACATCCCGCTCGTCCTCATCCCGCTGTGGGACCCGGCGCTCGCCGCGAAGGAGCTGGAGCGCTGCGCCGCCAAGGGCGCCACCACGTTCGCGTTCTCGGAGAACCCGGCGCCGCTCGGCCTTCCCACCATCCACGACAAGGGCCGCTACTGGGACCCGGTGATGGCCGCGGCCAACGACCTGGGGATGGTCGTGTCGATGCACGTCGGCTCGTCCTCCACCGTGCCGCAGATCGCGCCCGACGCCCCGTTCCTCGCCAACCTCGCCTGGGGTGCCACGCGCACCTCGGGGGCCATGCTGTCGTGGCTGTTCAGCGGCATGTTCCAGCGCTACCCCAACCTGAAGATCGCGCTGTCGGAGGGCGAGATCGGCTGGATGCCGTACTTCCTGGAGCGCGCCGAGCAGGTCCTCGACACGCAGCGGCACTGGATCAAGCGCGGTGTCCGCTTCAACGACCACGCGGGCAGCGACGCCGTCGACCTGGACACCCTCGACATCCGCGCCACGTTCCGTGAGCACGTCCACGGCTGCTTCATCGACGACGTGCACGGCATCGCCAGCATCGACGTGATCGGCGAGGACAACATCATGTGCGAGACGGACTATCCGCACTCCGACTCGACGTGGCCGAACTGCATCGACCTCGTCAAGCGCCGCGTCGCCCACCTGTCGCCCGAGCGGCAGTACAAGATCCAGCGCGGCAACGCGGAGCGCCTCTACCGCTTCACCCCGGCGAAGCCGCCCGTTCTCGCGGCAGCGAAGGCCTGACGTGTCAGGACCGCGGGTGGTCGTCGACCGGGAGCGGTGTCTCGGCACCGGCATCTGTGTCGTCTACGCCCCCGACACCTTCACCCACGACGAGGAGGCGAAGGCGGTCGTCGTCGGGCCGCCCGAGCCGCTGGACGCGGTCCGGACGGCGGTCGAGGGATGCCCCACGCAGGCGTTGCGGCTTGCACACAGCGATCAGGAAGGGCGGTGACGTACATGCTGCTCGAAGGACGAACGGCCATCGTCACGGGCGCCGGGTCCGGCGTCGGCGCCGCGTCCGCGCTGCGGTTCGCGCAGGAGGGCGCCCGCGTGGTGTGCGCGGACATCCGCGCCGACGCCGCGAAGGAGACGGTGCGTGTGATCGAGAAGGCCGGCGGCACCGCCGCGGCGGTCGCTTGCGACGTGTCCCGTGAGGAGGACGTGGTGACCGCCGTCGTGGCGGCTGTCGAGCGCTTCGGCCGGCTCGACATCGTCTTCAACAACGCGGGCATCCCAACACCCCGGCTGGGCGCGCAACTTGAGGACCACACGGCCGAGGACTTCCAGCGCCTGGTCGGCGTCAACTTCGCCGGGGTGTTCCACGGCTGCAAGCAGGCGGTCCTCCAGTTCAAGCGGCAGGGCGGCGGCGGAGCCATCCTCAACACCGGTTCCGTCGCGGGACTCGTGGCCTGGGGCGGCTCGGTCTACGGGGCCACCAAGGGGGCCGTGCACCAGCTCACGCGGGCGGTCGCGATCGAAGGTGCCCCCTTCGGGATCCGCGCCAACGCCATCGGCCCGGCCGGGATGCCGCTGACCAACTTCATGCCGACGGGCGGGCTCGGCACCTCGGACGCGGACGCGCTGGAGCAGACGGTGCGGCGGGTCGCGGCGAGCCATCCGCTGGGGCGGGCCATCACGGCCGAGGACTGCGCCGAGGCCGCCCTCTTCCTGGTCTCCGACCGGGCCGCCAACCTCACGGGCGTCGTCCTGCCGGTCGACGGCGGATACGTGGCGAGGTGACGCCATGACCACGCCCGCGAACCTCGACCGCGACCGGGTCCGTGAACTGTTCGACCTGCGCGGCGCCTACCTCGCACAGGTCGGCGGCGGCTACCACGACGACCCCTACCCGGCCTGGCACCGGCTGCGCGCCGAGGCCCCCGTCCACCCCGGAACCGTGCACGAACTCACCGGCTACGACGGGCCCGCGCACTTCCAGGGCCTGCCGTACCCGGACCGCCCGCACTTCTCGGCGTTCAGCTACGCGGCCTGCGACGAGGCGTATCGCAACGCGGACGTCTTCGCCGCCGCACCGACACCCATCGACCCGCGTACCGGTGAACTCGCCGCGCAGAACAGCATGTTGTCGATGGGCGGCCCGCAGCACCGCCGGTACCGCGCCCTGGTGCAGCCGTCGTTCGTGCCCGGCAGGGCGCAGTGGTGGATCCGCAACTGGATCGAGCAGACGGTTCACCTCCTCGTCGACTCCTTCGCCGACGACGGCCGCGCGGAGCTCAACGTGGACTTCTGCGCGGCCATTCCCGTGCTCACGATCACCGGCAGCTTCGGTGTCCCGGTCGAACGGGCCCTGGACATCCGGGCCGCGCTGCGCGATCCGCAGGCCATCGTCGAGATCCTCGCGCCGGTCGTCGCGGCCCGCCGTACCCACCCGCAGGACGACCTCATCAGCGTACTGGTCGAGGCGGAGATGACCGACGAGGACGGTGTCGCGCACCGCCTTTCCGATGCCGAGATCTACTCCTTCGCGGTCCTTCTGCTCACGGCCGGCTCTGGTACCACGTGGAAGCAGATGGGCATCACGCTCACCGCGCTGCTCCAGCGCCCCGAGGTCCTTGCGGCCGTGCGCGAGGACCGTGACCTGCTGCGGCCCGCCATCGAGGAGGCGCTGCGCTGGACGCCGACCGACCCGATGTTCTCCCGGTACGTCACACGCGACACCGATCTGCACGGCGTACACCTCCCGGAGGGCTCCGTCCTGCACCTGTGCATCGGCGCGGCCAACCGCGATCCGGCGCGCTGGGAGCGGCCCGACGAGTTCGACATCACGCGCAGGTTGCGCCCGTCGTTCGCGTTCGGCGGCGGCGCGCATGTGTGCCTCGGGATGCATGTGGCGCGCGCCGAGATGCGGGTCGGAATCGGAGCACTGCTCGACCGGCTGCCCGGGCTGCGCCTCGATCCGGACGCGGCGCCGCCGCGCTTCATCGGTCTTTACGAGCGGGGCGCCACGGAGATCCCGGTGGTCTTCGAGCCCTCGACGGAAGGGAACGGCAGTGAGTGAACCCGCGTACCAGAAACCGGACTTGGCGCTCGTCGGCGCCGAACACGTGGACCGCTACCGGGAGACCGACGGCGAGGTCGGCTACGAGTGGAACGGCGTCCCCGTCCTGCTGCTCACCACCACGGGCCGCAGGTCCGCCGAGCCCCGCACCAAGGCGCTGATCTTCGGACGCCACGGGGACGACTACCTGGTGGTCGCCTCGACCGGCGGGGCGCCGAAGCATCCGTCCTGGTATCTGAACCTTCTCGCCCACCCGCGAGCGGAGATCCAGGTCAAGGGCGAGCACATCCCGGTCGTCGGGCGCGGTGTCACCGCGGGCGCCGAGCGGGAGCGCCTGTGGCGGGCCGTCAACGACTACTGGCCCAACTACGACACCTACCAGGCCCGGACCGAACGCCTCATCCCGGTCGTCGTGCTGACACCCACCACGGACACGTAGGACGAGGAACCGTCACATGTCGAATCCGAACCCCACCACCTGGGCCGACCACGCGGCCGACCGCTCCCCCTCCGTACAGCGGTCGCGGGCGCGCAGCGTCCAGCAGGCGCAGGCGATCACGCGGGCCGCGCACCGGCTCGCCTCGGAGAAGGGAAGCGCCTTCACGACACAGGAGTTGACCCGCGAGTCCGGCGTCGCCCTCCAGACGATCTACCGGCACTTCCCGAGCAAGGACCACATCCTGCTCGCCCTCGTCGAGGAGATCATCGCCGTCCAGGCCGCGCGCATGCGGGCCGCGGCGCGCGAGCTTCCCGACCCGGTCGGCCGTCTGCGGTTCTACATCTCCCACATCCTCGACGGGCTCGGCGGCGGGCGGGAGCGCACGGGCCCGCGGTTCATCACCGCCGAGCACTGGCGGCTGCACCAGCTGTTCCCGGACGAGATGGCGCGCGCCGCTCAGCCCTTCGGTGACCTTGTCGAACGCGAGTTGCGGGAAGCGGCGGCCCTGGGGCTGCTGCGGCCGAGGGATCCGGCGCAGGACGCGTGGTTCGCGATGAAGCTGGTCACGTCCGCCTACCACCACTACGCGTTCGCCACCGCGCACGAGCCGGTCGAGGACGTCGCCGGCCGGCTGTGGGAGTTCTGCCTGGCCGCGTTCGGCGGACCGCCGACCGAAGGGACGGGGGAAGCATGAGCGAGGCTCCGGTCTTCGCCAAGGGCCGTGATCTCGACGCGGCCGCGGAAGCCCTGCGCCCGTGGCTGGCCGTCCGGCTGGGCGCGGGCACCGCACTGGACGTACGTCTCGCGAACCTGGTGTACCCCCTGGGCGCCGGTGTCTCCAACGAGACGATCCTCTTCGACGCCCACGCGGAAGGGCGTGTGCATGAACTCGTCCTGCGCGTGGCTCCCGCTCCCGAGCACCAGATGTTCCTCGATCCGAGGTTCCGGCTCCAGTACGAGATGCTGACCGCGCTGCGCCGCCTCGGCACGGTCCGGGTGCCCGAAGCACTCTGGTACGAGGAGGATCCCGCGCTGCTCGGCCGGCCGTTCTATGTCATGCGCCGGATGCGGGGCCGGGTTCCGGTGAGCATGCCCGTGTACAACGAGACGGGCTGGCTGACCGGGGCGACATCCGGCGAGCGCCGCACGCTGTGGGAGGGCGCCGTACGGCAGCTCGCCGCCATCCACCGCGCACCCACCGAGGACGTCGCCTTCCTCCACGACCCCGGCGAGGGCGCACCCGGGGACGAGCAACAGCTCGTGTACTGGCGCCGGTTCGCGGACTGGGCGCTGGAGGACGAGATTCCCGACACCGTGCGCGAGCTCTTCGCCTGGGTGACGGCCACTCGTCCGGCGACGTCAACTCCTGGCCTTTCGTGGGGAGACGCTCGCATCGGAAACATGATGTTCGGCGACGACTACGAAGTCATCGGCGTCATGGACTGGGAACAGGCCTCGCTCGCCGGGCCGATGGCCGACCTCGGCTGGTGGCTGCTCTTCGACGACATCCACAGCGTCGAGCAGGGCATCGCACGCCTCGACGGACTCGGCACGAGACAGGAAACCCTCGACCTGTGGCGGGAGTTGACGGGCCGTCCGGTGGAGCATCTGCACTGGCACGAGGTGTTCGCCGGGCTCAAGGCGGGCCTGCTGGCGCTGCACACACGGCGCTCCATGAAGCTGCCCGCGGCCGGGCGGCCGAACCCGTTCATCGAGCGTTCGTGCCGCTTGCTGGGTTGGCCGGCAGCAGGGCGCGACACCGGAACCGTGGAGGCGTCATGACCGTCACGAGCGTTCCCGGCGGCCCCGCGCCGCACGACCTCGACACAGCCCTCTCTCCGGCCTGGCTCACCGCCGTGCTGCGGCAGCGGCACTCCGGCGTCACGGTCACCGCGACGGAGGTGACCGAGCGGATCGAGACGGTGGCCACCAAGGTGCGCTTCGACGTCTCGTACGCGAACGGGGCCGCGCCCGAAGGCGCCCCGCGGGCCCTGTGCGTGAAGGCCTACTTCAACCCCGCCACCCGGCAGCGCGGCACATCGCGCGCCGAGGTCGACTTCTACCGGCTGCTCGCCGGATCGCTGCCCGTGCGCACGCCGCCGTGCGTGCACGCCGAGGTGGACGAGGAGACCGGGCATCCGCTGCTCCTGATGCACGACCTGGTGGCCACGGGCCACCGGTTCGGTGACCCCCTGATGGGCTTCGGCCGGGACCAGGCGGCGGGCACGCTCGACCAGTTGGCGGCGCTGCACGCGGCGACGTGGGACGGCGCCGGGCAGAAGGTGGACCTCGCCGCCGCCTTCCCGCCCCGGCTGGCCCGGCTCACCGGCTACATGGGCCCCGAGCGCCTGCAGGCCCAGCTCGACGACGGCCGGGCCCCTGACGTCCCGGCCGGTGTGCGCCGCGCCGACCGGCTGCTCGCCGCGGTGAACGCACTCGCCGAGCTGTCGCCCGCGCACCCGCGCTGCCTCGTCCACGGCGACGTACACACCGGCAACGTCTACGCGACGGCCGACGGTTCGCCCGGACTCATCGACTGGCAGGTGGTGCAGTACGGAGTGTGGGCACTCGACGTCGGGTACCACCTCGCCGCCGTCCTCGACCCCGACGAACGCGCCCGCAGCGAGCGGGAGTTGCTCGACCACTACCTCGACCGGCTCGCCGCGCACGGCGGCACACCACCCGGCCGCGACGAGGCGTGGTGGGCGTACCGGGCGCAGCTGCCCTACGGGTTCTTCCTGTGGGGCATCACGCGGGCCGTCGAGCGGCCGATCACCGAACGGCACACGGGGCGGCTCGCGCAGGCCGTCGCGTGGCACGACAGCTTCGGCCTGCTCGGCGTCTGACACCCGGCACCCGGCACCCGAACGTCCCGTCGGCTCATCTGGAGGAGTACGACCATGGAACGCGGAACGAGCATCGCCCTGTTGATCAGAAAGCTGGCGGCATCGTGCACGGGCGCCGAGGTGCTGCACCATGTCGCCGCGGACGGCACCGAATCCGCCTACTCCTGGCGGAAGTTGGACCGCCTCTCGGACCAGCTGGCCGGCGCGCTGGCGGCACGCGGCCTCCGCGAGGGCGACCGCCTCTCGCTGGCCCTGCGCAATTCACCCCAGCTCGTACTCGGTGTCTTCGCCGCGTGGAAGCTGGGCGCGGTGCCCGTGCCGGTGCGCTGGGATCTGCCCGAGTGGGAGTCGGACCGGTTGCGCGAGGTGGTGCGGGCGGCCGTCCACCTGGGCGCCGAGGACCTGCCGTGGATCGACGCGACGGCGCACGCGCATGTGCCCACCCTGCCGTTCGACGTGATATCTCCCTACGCGCACGGCATTTGCAGCAGTGGCTCGACGGGTACCCCCAAGGTCATCCTCACAGCGCGTCCGGCCCTGCACGCCCCCGCGTTCAGCACCCCGCTCATGCAGTCCTGGACCCCGGTGCCGCGCCCGCAGACGATCCTCGTACTCGCGCCGATGTACCACGCCAACGGATTCACCACGCTGTTCGGCCTGTTCGACGGTGACCGCTTGGTGGTGATGGAGAAGTTCGACGCCGCCCGTGTGGTGTCGGCGATCGAGGACCACCGGGTGACGACCTTCACGGCCACCCCCACCATGCTGCAACGCATCGCGGACCTGCCCGGTGTCGACGCGCGCGATCTCAGCAGCCTGGAATGGATCCTCCAGGGCGCCGCCCCCATGCCTCCGGCCCTCGTACACCGCTGGGCGGGCCTGATCGGCGCCGAGCGCATCGTCATGGCGTACGGCATGACCGAGGGCCTCGGGATCACCGCGCTGCGCGCCGACGAGTGGATGGCGCACGAGGGCAGCGTCGGCCGCCCGCTGCGCGCCACCGAACTGCGCATCCTCGACCCCGGGGGCAAGGAGGTACCCGTCGGCGAGACCGGCGACATCTACCTGCGCTCCCCCAGCTACCACGGCTACGAGTACCTGGGCGACGCCCCGTCCCTGAAGACGACACCCGACGGCTTCCAGACGGCCGGGGACGTCGGACACCTGGACGCCGACGGCTATCTCTACCTCCTCGACCGCCGGGTCGACATCATCATCAGCGGCGGCGCGAACGTCTTCCCCGCCGAGGTCGAGGCGGCCCTCATCGACCACCCGGCCATCGCCGACGTCGTGGTCATCGGCCTGCGCGACCCCGAGTGGGGCCGCCGGGTGCACGCGCTGATCGAACCCTCGGACCCGGCCGCGCCACCCTCCCACGAGGACGTCGTCGCATACGCACGCGCTCGCCTTGCCGCGTACAAGCTGCCCAAGACGACCGAGTTCGTCGACGTCATGCCGCGTAGCGCGGCGACCAAGGTGAACCGCGGCGCGCTGGTGGCGGCACGCGGTGGCTGATCACCAAGCACACACCATCGGTCAACTTCCCTTCCCCGAAAGGCAGGACAGCCCGTGAGGCCCCAGAGGACCATCACCGCCCTGACGGTGGTCGCCGCGCTGTTCGCGGCCGGTTGTTCCACCCGTGGCGACAGCTCCGGCCGCGGCGACCCCGAGACCGGCGAGAAGGCCGCGGCCCGAGCGTCCGCGGCGCCCGCGTCGGGCGACTTCGGCGACCTGAAGAACGTCTGCGGCTCCGGTGACCCGAGCGGTTCCCCGGCCCAAGGCGTCACCGCGAAGGAGATCCACGTAGGTGTCATGTCGGACGTCGGCTTCACCAAGAACACCGAATTCGCCGACGCCGCCAAGGCGTTCACGTCCTGGTGCAACGAGGCCGGCGGCATCAACGGCCGCAAGATCGTCCCGACGGTCCGTGACACCAAGATGGTCGAGGTCCGCCAGCGGGTGAACGATGCCTGCCGCGCCGACTTCGTCCTCGCCGGCGGCAGCGCGGCACTGGACGGGCTCGGGGTGAAGGACCGCCTCTCCTGCCTGCTGCCCGACTTCCCCGCCCAGACGGTGCAGCACAAGAACGAGGGCTCGGAGCTGCAGCTGTCCATGCAGGCGGGCGGCCCCTCGTACTTCCGCTACGCGGGCTTCTACGAATGGCTGATCAAGAAGGCCTACCCGGACACGGCCGACTCGGTGGGCATCATCTCCGGCGACTCCCCCGTCACCCGCTCCTCCCTCGACCAGCGCGTGGACTACTTCCGCTCGCGCGGCGTCAAGCCCGCCTACACGGACCTCTATCCCGCGACCGGTGTCACCAACTGGACGCCCTACGCCCAGGCCATCAAGAACGAAAAGGTGAAGGGCCTGATCTTCATGGGTGACTTCAGCTCCCTGGCGAAGCTGGAGCAGGAACTCACCGCGATGAACTACAAGCTCGACTGGATCGACGCGAACAGCAACGCCTACGGTCCGGCCTTCCTCAAATTGGCCGGCCCCGCGGTCCTGGCCGCCCAGAACAACCTCGCCGATGTCAGCGGCATCTACCCCATGGAGAAGTCGGGCTCGAACCCCGCGACCCAACAGGTCGTCGACCTCTTCAAGAAGTACGCACCCGACAAACAGCTCACCCTCCCCGCGGTCAAGGCGATGTCCGCCTGGCTCCTCTTCGCCAAGTCCGCGACGAGCTGTGGCAACGACCTCACCCGCAAGTGCGTCCACGACGCGGCCCGCGAGGAGACCTCGTGGACCGGCGGCGGCCTCCAGGCACCGGTGAACGTGTCCGTCCAGGACTCCCCCGTGAAGTGCATGAACATCGAGAAGGCGACACCGGACGGCTGGAAGCCCGCCGACTTCGACGCCGACAAGGGCGCCTACCGCTGCGACATCGCGTCGTACAAGCTCAGCGACCGGTACGGGAAGGCGGGGAAACTGGCGGACGTGGGCAAGACCCTCAAGGACCTGAAGTAGGCCGTGTCGTTCCGTCCCGCACTCCCGCCACCACGTCCCGCAGCGCCTCCCCCAACGGCAGCTCCACCCGCACACCCCACCGGTCCCCGCGGGTCGGCTGGTTGTTGACGATCAGGACCGGTGTTCCGGCGTCCGCGGCCTGGCGCACGAACCGCAGGCCGGACATGACGGTCAGCGAGGAGCCGAGGACGAGCAGTGAGGTGGCCCCGGCGACCAGTTCCCGACAGGCGGCGACCCGCTCGGGCGGCACGTTCTCGCCGAAGAAGACGACGTCCGGCTTGAGCACTCCGAAGCCGCAGGCCGCGCACGGCACCACCCGGAACTCACGCACGGCCTCGTCCGGGAGCTCCACGTCGCCGTCGGGGTTGACCCGCGCGGACCGGTGCCGCTCCGCCTCGGCCTCGAACCGCGGGTTCGCCTCGCGCAGCCGCCGGTCGAGGTCGGCACGGTCGGTGACCGCGCGGCAATGAAGACAGACCACCCTGCTGAGGCTCCCGTGCAGCTCGATCACGTCAGGGGTACTGGCGGCCTGCTGCAGACCGTCGACGTTCTGCGTGATCACGCCGGTGACCAGGCCCGCCGCGGCGAGCTCGGCCACGGCCCGGTGTCCGGCGTTGGGCTCGGCGCGGGTCATCGCCCGCCATCCCAGCTGACTGCGCGCCCAGTACCGCTGCCGGGCCTGCTCGCTGCCGGTGAATTCCTGGTACGTCATGGGGGTGTGCCCGCGCCGCAGGGATCCCAGCTCCCCACGGTAGTCCGGGATCCCCGACTCGGTGGAGAGCCCGGCCCCGCTCAGCACGACGACACCGCCCGCACGCACGCTCTCGACGACGGGCCGCACGTCGGTGGTGGCGGGCGGCAGGTCTCCGCTGGGTTCCCAGGTCAGGGTCGGACGGGTACGCATACGAGCCAGCTTACGTATGCGGGGCGGAGAACCACGGGTGTGTTGCCCCCGTAGCCGATCTCGACCTGACCTCCCGGCGGCACGGCGGTGGAGGCATCGCCCCCGGATCAGCCCGTGAGCGAGGCCAGCAGGTCCCTCGTACGCTTCCGGGATGCCCGCCGATCGGCGCCCACCGGAACGGCGAATGCCTGGATGTCGGTCGCGCCCGCGTCGAGCAGGGCTCGCAGTTGGCGGGTCACGCTGTTCTCGTCGCCGAGGACGGCGACGTCGGCCGGGCTCCGAGCGTCGCCGATCGCCATGATGCGCTCATAGTTGGGCAGCCCCTCGTAGACGTCCGCCGTTTCCGCCGTCGCGGCGCGTGCCTCTTCCACGTCGTCGTGGACGGCCACCGGGAGACCGGCGACGATCCGTGGCTCGGGCCGGCCCGCCGCCTCGGCGGCAGCACGCAGCCGAGGCGCCACATGGGTTTCGATGGCGCGCGCCGACGCCATGAACAGGACCACTCCATCGGCCAGTTCACCGGCGACGCGCAACAGCCTCGGCCCCAGGGCCGCAAGCAGGACGGGCACCGGCCGGGGGACGGAGATACCGGCCCCACGAGCCGTCCACTCCGCGCCCTCGTGCGTGACCTCCTCCCCATGCAGCAGCCCGGTGAGGATGCGCAGGTACTCCTCCGTGTTGAGACCGGGGCGGTCGTACGAGAGGCCATAGCGCCCGTTGACGACACGTTCGTGGGACGGGCCGATGCCCAGCACGAGCCCCGACCTGCCCATGGCCTCGGCGGTCGCGGCCACGCGGTTGGCCTGGAGCAGCGGATGGCAGGGGTAGGTCTGCAGGACGGCCGTGCCCAGCTCGATGCTCGATGTCTCGCGTCCCGCGACGGCCATGGCGGCGAGCGGGTCGCCGAGGACGGTGCTGTCGAACCACATCGAGCCGAACCCGTCCTCCTCGGCGGACCTGGCCTGCTCGATCAGTTTGTCGGTCGTGTACGGGCGGGCCGTCAGGCCGATTCTCATGCCGGGGCCTCTCGTCGCGACGCGAGTTTCCTCCCGCACCCCTTCGGGTCCGGTCGCCGATGTTATACGTTCGTAAAACACGCGCGGAAGGTGTCGGCGCACCCGAACTTCTTCACACCCGGGAGGCACTCATGTCCGTACCGGAGTCCAAGTCCGTGAAACAGGAACTGCAGGAACTGCGCACCACGGTCCGGTACTTGACCGACCGCTCGGCGATCCTCGACTGCGTCATGAAGCAGGCGCGCGGACACGATCGCCACGACATCGAGTTGATGGCCGGCGTCTACCACGCCGACGGGGTGGACGAGCACGGACCCGCGGTGGTCCCCGGACCGGAGTACGGCGAGCACGCCAACACCGCCCACGCCTCCGTCTTCGTCGACCACTTGCACAACATCACGACACACACCTGCGAGATCGACGGCGACGAGGCCCACTGCGAGAGCTATGTCATCGGCGCGATGCGCTCCCGCGACGGCAAGAGCGTGCATCTCTTCGGAGGCCGGTACCTCGACCGCGTGGAGCGGCGTGCCGGAGCCTGGCGCATCGCGCTGCGCCGGTGCACGCTCGAGTGGACCATGAACGGCGACACATCATTGCTCGCTTCCGGAGCGTTCAATGGTTTCATCAAGGGCGCCTGGGACACGTCCGATCCGTCCTACGCCCGCCCGCTCGACCTCGAGGAAACCCCGGTCCGCAGGTGGTGACGGCGCCGGGTGACGGCGCCCACCCGGAGTTCCCGGTCGCGAAAGGAAGCCGATGGCCATCACCCGACGAGTCGGTACGGCGCAGTCCAAGACCCGCGCGCTCATCCTGGACTGCGCCGAGCGGCTTCTGCTGAAGAAGGGCTACGCGTCCCTCTCCTACCGCACCTTGGGCACCGAGGCCGGGGTGACCGGGGCTCTGGTGCAGTACTACTTCCCCACCTTCGACGACCTGTTCGTCGCGCTGGTCAGGGACCGGTCGGAGCGGACCCTGAAGACGCTGACAGCCGGGCTGGACACGGACCACCCCCTGCGCGCCATCTGGGACTACGCGAACAACAAGCACGCCGCCGCCCTCACCGCGGAGCTGATGGCCGCCGCCAACCACCGCAAGCGCCTGCGCGCCGAGATCGCGCAGGCCGGCGAGCAGGCACGGGCCGCGGCGCTCGAAGCGGTGTCACGGACCACGGAGAACTGTCCGTGGCCCGCGGCACCGATCCCGCTGGAAGTCCTGGTCTTCCTCATCACCAGCACGCCCCGCATGATCGTGATGGAGCGCTCGATGGGCATAAAGACCTCCCTGGACGAGACCATCGCGTACTTCGAGCGGTTCCTCGACGAGGTCGAGCCCCTGGACGGCACCCAAGGCTGAGGCGAGCTCTGCCCTGAGGCCGACCTTCACCGAGCGCCTCAGCGCAGCTTGTTCACCGCCGTCACCGTGGTCTTCTTGAAGGCGGCCACCGGCGCGTCGCCATAGGAGCCCATCCGACCCCAGCGGACCACCGTCACGGTGTTGCCGTCCCGGCCCACCGAGAGCAGGTTGATGTCGGACGCGCCCCACGTGGTCGTGGTGTGCACGCCGTAGACGTACGCGCCCTCCTCCACGGGGAGCCGGCCGTAGTACTTCTGCGTGGCGTTCACGTCGGGGTTCTGCCGCATCACCGCCTCGGCACAACCGGCGAGCTTCTTGCGCAGCAGCGCCGCGAAGTCCTTGGCGCGCTGGTTGTCGCGCTCGACCACCGTCACCTGGAGCGCGGTGGCGTCGAGGTCGGTGTGGTACGCCCGGTGCACGGAGATCGACGGCAGGGCCTCACCCACGCACATCGGCAGCGGGTCCGGCTGCCCGGCGGTGACCGGGCCGGCGTACCAGGGCGACGACGGGTGCGGCGGGAGCTGGGACGCGGCCAGGAACCCCGGGCCGCCGGACGCGGACGCGGCCGTCGGCGTGACCGCCACGCCCACCGTCGCGGCGGCGAGGGCGGTCAGCCCCAACAGGCCTTTGCGGATACGGGAGTTGGCGCTACGGGTGTGGATCCGGGTGTTCGTCATCGCTGCGTCGGCAAGGCTCATCGGTACATCCCCACATGGTTGTGCATGACTTCGCGCATGCTTGTTCCGAATGTTCCGTACGCCCTGTACGACCGGCGGCGCGACACTCCCGTTGCCCTGGTTTGTGTCACGGCTGTGTCACCGCATGCAGTGCCTCACCGTGTCAGGCGGTGCTGCCCTGGACTCCGCCGGTACCTCCCTCGTAGCGCCCCCGCGCGAGTTCGTGCACGGTGCCGAGCGTGCCCCACTCGTCCTTGCCCAGCCGCGACAGTGGGCGCAGCCGGGTGACCTCGGGGTGTCCTTCGTCGCACACGGCCTCGTCCACGGCGATGTGCACGACCCGGCCGAAGACGACCGTGGAGTCGCCGAGCCGGACGGTGCTGTGCAGCTCGCATTCGAGGGCCACCGGCGACTCCGCGACCCGTGGCGGCCGTACGACGGCGCTGGGCTCTCGCCGCACGCCCACCGCGTCGAACTCGCTGACGGTCCGCGGGAAATCGGTGGCGGTGGCGTTGACCTGCTCGATGAGCGGCTCGGGCGCGAGGTTGACCACGAACTGACCGTTCGCCTCCACGTTGCGCAGCGAGTCCTTGCGGCCGACGGAGGTGAACTGCACGATCGGCGGGCTGGCGCAGGCGACGGTGAAGAACGAGTGCGGAGCCAGGTTGTCCGTGCCGTCCGGGGACACGGTCGACACCCAGGCGATGGGGCGAGGCACCACCGTGGCGGTCAGCAGGCGGTAGACGCTCCGGGCGTTCTGTTCGGCAACATCGAAATCGAGACGCATGCCCGCCAGTATGCGCTCACCAGCACAGACGCCTGCCGTGACCTCCCCCGCACCCACCAGGACGGAGTGACACGGGGCGCCGTCACACATCCGAGCTCCGGATCGCGCGGCCTCAACTGCCGGGAAAGGAGACCTTCGTGAGCTCTTCGGAGACCTGCCACATGCGTCGGGCCTCCTCCCCGCCACTGAGGCGCGAATACAGCTTCTGCTCCGCGGGCGGGCCGCCCATGTGCCCGATTCCGCGAGGCCCGTAGAACCGGCCGCGCTCGGCTCCCGGGGAGGTGGCGGCGTAGAGGGCGGGAAGCTGCGCCGTGTGCACGGTGCCGACGATGAGGCCGCGGGCGGACAGCGTCCTGATCAGGCGTACGCCCATCGTGTCCTTGGCGCGGCCGACCTCGGGGCGGGCGGCGAGGAGGTTCGTGGGAGCGATGCCGGGGTGGGAGAGGTTGCTCGTGATGCCCCAGCCGCCGGCCCGGCTGCGCCGGTCGAGTTCGAGGCCGAAGAGACCGAACGCGATCTTCGACTGGCTGTACGCCTTCATACCGTCGTAGGAACGCTCCCAGTTGAGGTCGTCCCAGTTGATGGCGCCCTGGTTCGCCGCGACGCTCACCTGCGAGGTCACCCGAGCCCGGCCGGCGCGCAGCAGCGGCAGCAGGTGGGCCACCAGGGCGAAGTGGCCGAGGTGGTTGGTGCCAAACTGCAGCTCGAAGCCGTCGGCGGTCGTCTGGCGCTCGGGCGGCGTCATGACGCCGGCGTTGTTGATGAGCAGGTGGATCGGCCGGTCCTCCGCCCGCAGGCTTTCGCCCAGGGCCGCGACGGAAGCGAGCGAGGACAGGTCGAGTTCGCGCAGCGACACATTCGCGTGCGGGACCTTCTCACGGATCGTGACGAGAGCGGCCTCGCCCTTGCCCGGATTACGCACGGGCAGGAGCACCTCGGCCCCGGCCGCGGCGAGCCTCGTGGCGAGGCCGAGCCCGATGCCGTCGCTCGCTCCGGTGACCACGGCACGCTTGCCGGACAGGTCGGGGACGGTGATGTCGATGGGTTTGCGTGGCATGCTCCCGAGCTTCGACCGGCGCCGCGACGACGGCAACCGGTGAAGGGGGGATCGACAATCCGTGGTTACCGCGGCGCGCGGACGGTAGTAATGGACGTCAGGGCAGGTGCCGGCGGCGGTATCGGAGGCACGGGTGATCGACAGGACGGGCCTCGCGGAGTTCCTCCGGCGCCGCCGCGAGTCGCTGCAACCGGAGGATGTCGGCCTGCCGCGTGGACGCCGCCGCAGGACGACCGGTCTGCGGCGGGAGGAAGCGGCCACGCTGTGCCACATGTCGACGGACTACTACGCGCGGCTGGAACGTGAACGCGGGCCCCACCCGTCCGAGCAGATGATCGCCTCCATCGCGCAGGGGCTCCACCTCTCCCTCGACGAGCGCGACCACCTGTTCCGGCTCGCCGGACACACTCCGCCCCCGCGCGGGCCGGACGGCGAGCACATCGGCCCCGGCCTGCTGCGCGTCCTCGACCGCCTCCACGACACCCCCGCGGAGATCGTCACGGAGCTCGGCGAGACGCTGCGCCAGACCCCGCTCGGCGTCGCGCTCACCGGCGACCAGACCGTCCACACCGGCCCCGCCCGAAGCATCGGCTACCGCTGGTTCACCGACCCCGCCACACGCCGGCTCTACGCCCCCGAGGACCACGCCTTCCTCACCCGCATGTTCGTCTCGGGCCTACGGGGCGTGGCGACACTCCGGGGGCCCGGTTCCCGCGCGTCCCACTACGCCGAGCTGCTGCTCGCGCAGAGCGAGGAGTTCCGCCGGGTGTGGGACGCCCACGAGGTCGGCATCCGCCCCCACGAGGTGAAGCACTTCATCCACCCCGAGGTCGGCGCACTGGACCTGACCTGCCAGACCCTCGTCGACCCCGGCCAGTCCCATCTGCTCCTCGTCTACACGGCCGTCCCGGGCAGCGAGAGCCACGAGAAGCTGCAGCTGCTGTCGGTCATAGGGGCGCAGGAGCTGCTGCGCTGAGCCGGCGGCCGGGCGACTCCTGAGTCCGGACGTCAGGAGTCGCCCGGCGCGCCGGCCATGACGCGGGCCGCGAACTCCGCCAGTTGGGCCCGCATCCGTTCTCTCGGTACGCGCTCCTGACCGGCCAGGTGCTCGACGAGGTCGGCGCGCGTGGCGGCCAGCAGCGCGTGGGCCGTGAAGTCTCCGTCGACCAGACCGGGAATCCGCTCCAGCACGGAGCGGAGCAGGCCGTGCCACCACTCGTAGTGCTCCGCCCGATACGGGCTGCCGCTCCCACTCCCCTCCAGGGCCAACGCGAGCCGACGGTTGTCCAACTTGAAGCACAGCACGACGTCGAGCAGGGCGGTGACACGCTCCCGCGGTGGTGTGTCGGGGCCGAGGGGCGACGGGCCGGATTCGACGGCCTCGGTGACCGGTTCGAGCCGCGCCTCGTACAGCGCGCGGAGCAGTCCGGTCCGGTCGCCGTAGGCCCGAAAGAGCGTGCCCTTGCCGACCCCGGCCTCGGCCGCGATGTCGGCCATGGTGATGTCCTCGGGACTCGCACCGCGGGCGAACAGCGCGTCGGCGGCGGCGAGGACGGCCTCCCGGTTACGGGCGGCGTCCTTACGGGGCTTGCGTTCGGGCATGCGGTTCCTCTCGTTCCCCTTCATTGCAAAACGGACCGACGGTCCGCTACATTCAGAACCGGACCGCTAGTCCGGATTCTACGTGCTCGGTCGTGGGCGGGTGAGGACGACGACGGCTGCCGCCGCCGCGAGGGCGCAGAGCAGGTCGAGGCGGCGACGCGTTCCGGCGAGGGCGACGGTGAGCGGGCCGAGGAATTCGAGGGTGACCGCGAGGCCCAGGCCGATCCGGTCGATGGCCGAGTACAGCGTCAGGTTCATCGTGGCGAAGACCGCGGCCAGGGCGAGCACGAGGCGCCACTGGGCGGCGGTGAAGGAGCGGATGCGCGGCCGGCCCGCCGTCAACAGCACTACGGCGGCGACCCATTGACGTACGGCCACGACACCTGTGGGGCCGAGGACGGGGAAGGCCAGAGCCCCCAGGGACGCGCCGACCTGGTTGGACAGTCCGCTGCCGAGCATCAGCGCGACACCGGCGGCGGGAGCGGTATCGGTGGTGCGGGTCGGCTGCGCGGAGGGGTGGGAGGTGGTCGCCATGGTGTGAGATTCGCCCCGTCCGGGCCATACGCAAAATGCATGTGCCGCCACTCGCATACGCTGAGCGTATGGATGAGGGAAGCGGCCTGGCGGGGCTCGAACTGCGGCATCTGCGCTGTCTGCTCGCGATCGTCGACACGGGCAGCTTCACCGACGCCGCGATCCAACTCGGCGTCTCCCAGGCCTCGGTGTCCCGCACCCTGCACTCGCTGGAGACCGTGCTCGGCGTACGCCTCCTGCACCGCACGAGCCGCACCGTCACACCCACCACCGTCGGTGTCCGGGTCGTCCACCGCGCCCGGCAGCTGCTCACCGAGGCCGAGAACCTCGTGCGCGAGGCCACGACGGGCCACTCGCGGCTGCGGATCGGGCACGCCTGGGGAGCGTTCGGGCGGCACACCACCGAGTTCCAGCGCCGCTGGCACGAGCGGTATCCCGACGTCGAGTTGCTCCTGGTGCGGCACAACAGCCCCACCGGCGGACTCGCCGAGGCGGCGTGCGATCTCGCCGTCGTACGCCACCGGGCGGATCTGCGCCGCCGTTACGCCTCCGCCGTCGTCGGTCACGAACCCCGCTACGTCGTCATGGCCGCCGACGATCCCTGGGCCAAGCGCCGCCGCGTCCCCCTCGCGGACATCCGCGGACGCACCGTCGTCGTGGACCGCCGCACCGGCACGACCACCGCCGACCTGTGGCCCGGCGATCCGCACGGCGACGTCGAGTACACGGCCGACGTCGACGACTGGCTCGCCGCCATCGCCACCGGCCGCTGCGTAGGTGTCACCCCGCAGGCCACGGTCGCCCAGTACCGGCGCGAGGGCGTCGTGTTCCGGCCGGTGCCGGGGGCGGATCCCGTGCCGGTGCGGGTGATATGGGACGAGAGGGATCCGCATCCCAGTACGCACGCGGCCATCGCGTTGCTGAGCGAGTTGTACGGCGGGTGAGGCCTGCTGAGGCCGGCGCGGCAGAGTCTCTCACTCCAGTCCCAACCGGCCCAACACCCTCTCCATTGCCGCCGTCACCGCCTCCCGTGCGGAATCACTGTGGTCCACTCCCTCGAATGCGTGCGGCGCCCCCGGTACGTCGATCACCTCGACCGGAGCGCCGCCCGCCTCCGCCGCCCCGACGAACTCGGCCACCGTCGCCGCGACCGCGGAGGCCTCGCGGCCGACCCGGATGAGGACGAACGGCGGCGTCCCCCCATGCGCCACCACGTCCGCGGGCCGGAACCGAGGGTCGGTCACACCCCAGCCGGGCAGCGGCGCCATGATCGGATAGCTCGCCGCCAGGCACCGCAGCCACGTCGGGGCCTCGCTCAGCCACGGCGCCGTCAGCGGGCCGCCGCCGGAGAAGAACCACAGCGCGATCCGGTCCGCGTCGACCCGCGGATCGGCGCGCACCTCGGCCACCGCGGCGGCCACGTCCTCGGCCGCCGTCGGATACGCCGTGACCGCGTGCAGCCGGTGGTCGAGGGTGACGCCGATCGCGCCGCGCGTCGCCGCGAGGCGGGCGTAGCCGATCAGGGTCGGCCAGTCGCGTGGTGTCGGTCGCGCGTCCTCCGGCACGGGGCCGCCGTGCACGATCACGATCGCCGGGCGGGGCTGCGCCGACGCGTCCTCGGGGACGTACAGGTCGATGGCACCGCGTCGTTCGCGCGGGATCTCCGGTACGTCCAGGAGGAACGGCCGGAGGTATCCCGACTGCTCCGTCCCTTCCTCCCCCACGGGGTCGAGCCGGGTGCCTTCGTCGGCCGCCGCCCGCAGCAGCACGTCGGCGAGTGCGTCCGGGCAGGAGAGCATCGGCCAGTGCCCGGTGGGCAGTTCGAAGAAGGTCACCTCCGGGCGGACGAGCGCCTTGATCGTCGGGTCGCCGAAGCGGAGCATCATGCGGACGGTGTCGATGGTCGCGCCGCTCTCCGTGCAGAGCACGCCAGTGGTCGGCAGGGCGTCCCCCGCGCCGGTCAGCCGCAGTGGTTGCAGCAGGGTGCCGAGCGGCTGGGGCGAGGCGCGCGCGGTCAGCCGGTCCAGGGCCTCGCCGGAGACGCCGGCGGTGCTGCCCCAGCGCTGCCACTCCTCCTGGGAGGGAGCTGGCAGTTCTCCCTTCGTATCTCCCTCTTTGGCGAGGCGCTCGCGCAGTTCCTGGTCGAGGACCGTCGCGAGGGCCACGGCGCCGTCCTGCACCGGTCCCGTGTCGAGGTACACGACCCGTGCGACGCGGTGGGCCCGCCGGTCCGCCGCTCCCACCGCCGCGTACGCGCCGTAGTCGTGCCCGACGAGGACGATGTTCGGGCCCTCGGCTCCCTCTGCGACGGTGTCGATGGTGTCGATGGCCGCTACGACACGTGCGATGTGCGCGTCCAGGTCGGTGGCGGGACCGAGGTCCACCACCTGGACCTTCGCGCCCTCGGACGCCAGTTTCCCGGCGGTCTCCCGCCACGTGTCCGGGCCGGTGAACAGGCCCGGGACCAGCACGAACGCCTTCGTCCCCGTATCCATCTCCACGTCCTCCCTCAGTGCTTGTCAGTGGTGGGAGGTACGTTAGGAACTCCCCCTGAGGGAGGTTCAAGTGAACGTGCCGACCGGATCGTCCGATGGGCTGTGGAGCATCGGTGAGCTCGCCGAGCACGCGGGCACGACCGTCAAGACCGTCCGCTTCTACTCCGACAACGGTCTGCTCCCGGAGCGCACCCGCAGCGCGGGCGGGCACCGCCGGTACGGCTCCGACGCGCTGGACCGGCTCCGGATGATCCGCTCGCTGCGGGGGCTCGGCCTGCCGGTTCCCGAGGTGCGGCGCATCGTCGACGAGCGGGCGGGGGCGGACGGGGCGCTGGAGGACGCCGTCGCGGGGCAGTTGCGTACTCTCGGCTCCCGGCTCAGCGCGCTGCGTTGGCAGGAGGCGGCGCTGCGCCTCGTTCTGGAGTGCCCGCCGCAGGAGCGGGCGGATCGGCTGCGGCTCGTCGGCGCGCTGGACACGCCTCCGAGTACGGCTCCGCTGGCGAGGTTCTGGCGGGCCTGGCTGCCGCCACGTATGCCGGCCGCGTCCCGAACGGCCTTCCTGGAGGCCGCCGTTCCGCAACCGCCCGACGCCCCGGCCCCCTCCCAGGTACTCGCCTTCGCGCGCCTGTGCGCGCTGGTGTCACGCCCCTGCACACCTGACACGGGTCCCACCCAGCCCGCCGCGCACAGCACGGTCGGCGCGCGCGAATCCTCCGTGCTGTACGCCGGGTTGGCCGAGTCCTACGATCTGGCGGGCAGACCGATGCGGGCGGGCGAGACCCCCGCGCCGGGTGAGGCCCTCGACTGCTTCGTCACGACGTACGCGAGTGTGACCAGGTCCCGCGACACTCTGGCCTTCCGCCGGGGGCTCGCACGCCAGCTCGCCTCCGACCCGCGCCTCGACCGCTACTGGGACCTGGTGTCGGAACTGACCACCCCGGACGGCGCCCACCCGGAGCCGACACCTGGGACGGCCCACGACTGGCTCCTCGCGGCGCTCGACACCCAGCTCGCCGACGCCTGACCTCCCGCCTCACGTCCTCCGGTCGGACGGTTTCGCTCCGGACGAGGGGAAGAGCGGCGAGGGTGTGTACCCGGAGGTCGGCACCCGAAGGGTGGGCAGCCCCGGCTGCTTGGGCTTGGTCGGCCGCTTGTCGCCGTGGTCCGACGGGCTGTCCGAGGGTGAAGGGGAGGGGGACGGACTGGACGAAGGCGCTTTCGACTGCGAGCCGCCCTTACCCTTGCCCCTGCCCTTCTCTCCCTTGCCGCCCTCTCCCTTCCCCTTGCCGTCGTTCCGCTTCCCGGACTTCCCCGGCGTCTCACCTTCTCCGGGCAGCCCGGCCGTCGGCACCGCCCCGTCCCCGTACGCCCGCATCCAGCTCAGCACCAACCGCAGGTACGAATCCGAGTGGTTGTACGCGAGCACGGCCCTGCGGATGCCGGCGCTCCGCGTCAGGTCGCCGCCCGCCGCGCACAGGTAGCGGCCCGCCGCCAGCCATGCGTCGTCGATCTGGTGGGGGTCGCGGGTGCCGTCTCCATTGCCGTCGCTGCCCCAGCGGCGCCATGTGGAGGGGATGAACTGGGCGGGGCCCACGGCGTGGTCCCAGGCCCGGTCGCCGTCCCAGACTCCGTTGTCCGAGTCCTGGATGGCGGCCACACCAGGGCTGCCGTCAAGTCGGGGACCGAGTATGGGAGTTCGGGTACGGCCGGTCGAGTCCAGTGCGCCGCCGCGGGCGTGCCCGGACTCCACCCGGCCGATCGCCGCGAGCAGCGGCATCCGGACTCCGCACTCCGGTGTCTCGGCCGCGAGGTCCTTGACGGCGGTCCGGTAGGCGGCGAGGACGCGGCCGGGAATCCCGTGCGTCGTCGGTAGCGCCGGGAGTGCCTTCCGGGCGTCACCGCCGTCGCGTTTCCCGCTCTTGAACGGCACCGGCCGCGTCCCCGGAATCTCCGTCGGCGCCTGCGGATACAGCGGCGGGCTGCCGCCGCCCGCCTGTGAGCTGCCGGACGAGGGCGTCGTGGCCCCGACCGGTGACATGTCCGCCAGCTGCCAGACCGTCGCCGTCGCCATGCCGCCCGTCGCCGCCACGGCGACCGCCCCGGTGACGATCTGGTGCCAGAGCAGGCTGCGGCTGCGTCCGCTGCGCCGAGCCTCCGGTCGGCGGCTCACCAGCAGAACGCCTTTCCACCGGACATCGCCGTCCACTGGCCGCCCGAACCCCGCATCCCGAAGGCGCACTTGGTGTCGTTCGAGCCCTTGCTGGTGTACGTCAGTGGAACGGTCAGGCCGTCGAAGCGCTGACCGCGGAAGGTGCGCAGCTCCTTGATCAGTCCGGCTCTCGTGATGTCGCCCGCGCCGCGCGCCGCCTTCTCGAACACCTTCGCCGAGGCCCAGCCCTGCGCGGCCGAGGGGCCGGGCGCCTTGCCGCCGCCGTACTTGTTCCAGGCGGAGTTGAACTGGGCGAAGCCGGCCGCCGACGACCCCTTGAACGGGAACACCGGGGTCGCCGCCAGTACGTTCTTCAGGCCGGGCTTGGAGGCGGTGGTGCCGTCGACCGTGGCGCCCGGTTGCAGGAACTGCGGGTTGAAGTTCTGCCTGCTGCACGACGACGCGACCCGGTTCACGGTGTTGGGGTCACCGGTCACCAGCATCAGGTCGACGTCCGCGTTGCGCGCCTGGATGCACTCGGCGGTGAAGTCGGGCTGGGTGACGGAGATCTTCGCGTTGTAGACGGGGTCGAGGCCGTAGCGCTTGGCGGCGTTTCCGCTGCCGAAGAACCGCTCGTGCACATGGGTGCAGGCGTCGGAGTCGGTGCAGAACAGGGCGCCGAGCTTCTTGCCCTTGCCGTACTTCGCGCCGACCTGGGCGAGGCCGTCGAGCGCGGAGTTGGTGCCGGGGCACTCGCTGAACAGCATCGGGCTCGCGGTCCACGCGGTGGTCGAGCAGTCGCCTCCGATGACGGGGACCTGCTTCTTCTCCACGTAGCTCTTCCAGGCGTTCATGGTCTGCGTCGTGGTGAACGAGGCGACGATCGCGACGACCTTGCGCTGTTCGACGAGTTCCTGCATCTGGCTGCGCCCCTTGGAGGCGTCGGCGCCGTCGTCCATGACGACGACCTGGACCTTGCGGCCGTCGATGCCTCCCTTGCCGTTGACGCTCGCCGCCCAGGCCTGGAGGGCTCGCGGGCCCTGCGCGAAGGCGACGCCGCCGGGCCCCGATGTCGTCCCGACGCTGCCGATGACGATGGGGCCGCCGCCGGACTTGCCTCCTCCCGCCTTTCCGCCACCGCCGCCGGAGTCCGAGCCACCACCACCGCCGCCACCGCCGGCTCCTGTCCCGCTCCCGGACTTCCCTTCCGTCTTCGAACCGTCGCCGGACGTCGCAGTGTCGGACGAGCCGTCGGCGCCGACTCCGGTGTCCGAACCGGCGGCCCCGGTGGCCACTTTCCCGCCGCTGCCGACGGAACGTACGACGGTGTCGTGGTCGACCCGGCTGCCGCAGGCGGCGAGCACCAGGCTCAGCGCCGCCACGGCCGCCAGGGTGGCGCGTGCACGGGTTGGGGTCATGGTTCTCCTCCGGAGCGGGTACGAAGCGGTGTGCGCTGGGGTCAGGTGTGAGTACGCGGGTGTGGTCAGGTGTGCGTACGCGGGTGTGGTCAGGTGTGAGCACCCAGGTACTGGGCGACGAGCCGGTCACCGTCCAACTCGCCCGGTTCTCCGGCGAATTCGATGCGGCCACGGTTCATCAGGTAGACGTAGTCGGCGAGTTCGAGGGCGCGGGAGACGTACTGCTCGACGAGGAGGAGGGCGCGGCCGTCCTGGGCGAGTTTGCCGAGGAACTCGAAGATCTCGTCGACGACGACGGGGGCGAGGCCCATCGACACCTCGTCGAGGAGTACGTAGTCGGCATTGGTGACATAGGCGCGGGCGAGGGCGAGCATCTGCTGCTGGCCGCCGCTGAGCGAGCCGGCGGGCTGGCCGAGTTTCCGGCCGAGGATCGGGAACGCCGCGACGGCGCGTTCGACGGCTTCGTCGACGTCGCCGCCCGCCGCTTGGATGAGGATGTTCTCCTTGACGGTGAGGGTCGGGAACACGCCGCGCCCTTCGGGGACATGGCAGACACCTGCGTGGGCAAGGGTGTGCGGGCGCTTGCCGGTGAGGTCCTTGCCGGCCACGGTCAGGCGCCCGGAGGTGGGTGCGAGGATCCCGGAGGCGACCTTCAACAGGGTTGTCTTTCCTGCTCCGTTGGTGCCGAGCAGCGCCACCACGGACTTCGGCGGCAGCCACACACTCACCTCGCGCAGGACGCGGGCGCCACCGTATCCGGCGTCGATGTCGTCGAGTTCCAGCACTACGCGGCCTCCGATCCCAGGTAGGCGGCGCGCACGGCGGGGCTCGCGCGCACCTCGGCCGGGGTGCCGTCGAAGATCATGCGGCCGAAGTCGAGTACGTAGAGGTGGTCGCAGACCGACATGACGAGGCCCATGTCATGCTCGACGAGCAGCACGCCGCAGCCGCGTTCCGCCACGACTCTGGTGACGATCGCGCCGAACTTCTCCGTCTCGGCGGTGTCGAGGCCCGACGACGGCTCGTCGAGCAGCAGCAGCTTGAACTCCCCGGCGAGGACCCGGCCGAGGTCGACGAGGCGGCGCTGTCCGGTGGAGAGCGCGCCCGCGATCTCGTGGCGCAGGGCACGAAGCCCGCACAGTTCGAGGACCTCCTCGGTGGCGGCCCGGACGGACTTCGACTCGGCAGGCGTGGCCAGGAGCTGCTTGAGGGGGTTGCCGCGGGCGAGACCCGCCTCGCGTCCGAGCGCGATGTTCTGCTCGACTGTGAGGGAGTCGAACAGGTCCATGCGCTGGAAGGTGCGCCCGAGGCCGAGTTGGGCGCGGGCGGCGGGCGGCAGCCCGGTGATGTCCTTGCCGAAGAGCCGGATCGTTCCCTGGGAGGGGCGGAGCAGCCCGGAGCAGGCGTTGAAGGTGGTGGTCTTTCCGGCACCGTTGGGCCCGAGGAGCCCGGTGACGCGGCCGAGCGGGGCGGCGAAGGTCGCGGAGTCGACGGCGGTGTTGCCACCGAAACGGATGGTGAGGTCGCCGATCTCCAGGCCGCGGTCGCCGATCTCCAGGCCGCCCCCGCCGGGTGTCTGCCCTTCCCTCTCGCTCATCGCGCCGCCTCCTTCCGCAGGCCCGAGCCGACCCGGACCCGTGCCGGGGCCGTCCGCGCGGCCCGCGCTCTCCTTGCCGCCGTCAGGCGCTGTCCCGCCGGGCCCGGCACCCCGAGGCGTTCGTCGGAGCGTGACCCCTGCGGCCGGTCCCGCGGAGGCGTCCCCGCGCCTCGCCGTTTCGACGCGCCCGCCTCGTACAGGGCGACGAGGAGCGCCCCGAGGCCGAAGAAGACCGGGAGGGCCTGGGCGAAGGTGTCGTTGGTGAGGTAGGCGGGGACGACCGCGACCAGGACCGCCGCCAGGGGTGGGCCCGCCGCGCGCAGGCCCGCACACAGGACCAGGACGGTCAGCCAGGTCAGCGAGGTGTACGAAAGGAAGGGCGCGCCCGTGGCCGAGCGGCCCTGGGCGGCGTACAGGGCGCCCGCGATTCCGGCGACGAACGCCGAGATGGCGAAGACGGTGACGCGGGTGACGTTCACGCCGAGGCCGAGCGTGGAGAGTGTCGTGGGCGAGTCGGCCATGGCGCGGAGCAGGCGTCCGAGGCGGCTGCGGCCGACGAGCGCGATGAGCAGCGAGCCCGCGACGGCGAAGGCCAACAGGACGTAGTAGAAGGCTTCGTCGCCCTCGAAGAGGCCGGGGCGGGGCGCGGGCAGTGTGTTGGTCTTGCCGAACATCCAGGACGTGCCGTAGATCGCCCGTTCCAGGAGCAGCCCCAACCCGAAGGTGGCCAGGGCCAGATAGAGCCCGGAGAGCCGGATCGCGGGGATCGCCACCAGCATGCCGACGGGCACGGCGACCACTCCGGCGAGGAGCACGGCGAGCAGCCACGGCAGTCCGGCGCCGACCGCGAGGTGGGAGAAGGTCGAGGCGCCCACCGCGACCAGCGCGGCATGGGCCAGCGAGACCTGTCCCGAGGTACGGACGAGGAGTTGCAGCGAGGCGAAGATCAGAACGTACACCAACGCCGAGGAATAGACGGGGAGTTTGGACGCCGCCACGAGCGGGACGCAGCCCGCGACGACCACCGCGACCACGGCGACGATCCGGCCGGTCGCCCGGCTGACCAGCGGTTTCGACGCGGGCGCAGGACGGTGTCCGCCGATCTCGGCGAGCCTGCCCCGGCCCACGAGGAGCAGCACGGCGAACAGCACCACGAATGGCATCGCGGGCGGCAGGCCTGAGAGTGTCTCGGACGTGGAGACCCACTTCGTGGCGAGGGCGGAGAGTACGCCGATGAGCAGCCCGCCCGCATAGGTGAGAGGGAGGCTGGAGAAGAGACCGACGGCCGCGGCGCCGTAGGCCTGGACGACCAGGAGCGTCAACAGCAGTACGTCCAGGCCGAGTTGGGGAGCCAGCAGGACGCCGGACGCGGCGGCGAACCAGCAGCCGATGAGCCAGGCGCGGGTGCGTACCGCGAACGCGCTGGTGCCGGAGAGTTCCAGCAGGTCCGGGTCGTCGACGACGGCCCGCATCCGGACGCCCATGGAGGACAGCCGGAAGAGGAGGAAGAATCCGAGAGCTCCGGCCGCGGCCACGATCGCCGAGGTCAGCTGGTCGATGCCGACGTGTACGCCGATCACCGTGACCGTGTCGGTGGGCAGGAAGCCGGGGAAGTCGAGGGCCGAGCTGCCGTAACCGGCGATCAGCGCGCTCGTGACGACGAGTTGCAGTCCGACGGTGGCGACGACCTTCGTGGCCACCGTGGCCGCGGCGAGCGTGCGCGTGACGCGTTCCATGAGCAGCGCGATGACCGGCGGCACGACGACCACGGCGACGGCGAGCGCCACGGGCCAGGGCAGCCCCCGCAGCGTACGCAGGTCGTAGTACACGAACGCGGAGATCGCGGCGATGGCACCGTGCGCGAAGTTGAAGATGCCCGAGGTCTTGTAGGTGAGGACGAGGCCCATGGCGGCGAGCCCGTACACGGATCCGGTGGTGACACCGACGACGAGGAACGGCAGCAGTTCGTTCACGGCGCGCACACCCCGCACGGTTCGCCGGCGCCGATCGCGGCCGGCGTCACCTCCTTGCCCGCGACCAGCGGGCAGTCGGGTCGGTGCGGGCGGTCCATGCCCTCGGCGCGCACGAGCGGCAGGGCGAGTGTGTCGTCCGTGCTCTCGGCGCGACGGGCGGGCCTGGGCCGCGTGTCCTCGTCGTCGTCCGCGGGTGCGAGGGCGATCAGGGTCACGCGCCGCTCGCCCAGTGCCCGGCGTGCCCGCAGCAGCCACAGGCACAAGCCGCCCGCGCCGACCGCGAATCCGGCGACGCCGAGGTTCAGCCAGGCCGCCTGCCGCGACGTCGACACCTCGGCGCTCGCGCCGAACCACGCGGTCACGATCAGGGCGAGCCCGGCGAGACTGGTGCCGCAGACGGTGACGACGTCGCGGTCGCTCCAGGGCACGGCGCGCGGGTCGACGCCATTCATTGCACGCTCCCATCAACCTTGGGAACCACGGCAGTTGGTGTCTCGTCGCCGCCTGGCGCCTCGGTGGGGGGCGGCACCTCGGCGGCAGGGGCCGCCCCAGCGGGAGGGGCCGCCCCGCCGCCCGCCCGCAGCGCCTGCTCGATCCGGTCGAGTTTGCGCCACTCGTCGCGCAGGTCGGCCGAGAGCCACAGCGCGCTGGAGAGGCCGAGCAGGAACAGGCTGCCGAGCCCGGCACTGACCACGTACGGCAATTGCTCGGCGGGGTACGGTGTGCCGCTCACCCCGCGCCAGCCGAGGACGAGGGTCGCGGCGCCCGCGAACGCGGTGACGGCCGCGGTCAGCCGGTCCCACTGGCTGCGTATCCGGGTCACGATGTCCAACGTGTCTTCACTCCCAACAGGCGCAGCAGGGTGCCGGCGGCGAACGTGGCCACGGCGCCGAACGCGAGCACGAGGTAGAGGCCGGTGACACCCATGTCGGTCGGATTGGTGGCGAGTTGGACGGGCCGGGTGTCCTTGGGCGTGGCCGGGCCGTCGTTCTCGGACGGTGTCTTCGGGGTGTCCGGACCGCCGCCCGCGGGTGCCTGCGCGCCCGCCCCGTCGTCGGTGCCCGGCTCGGCGGGGGCCTGCGGTGCTCCGGCGGGCGGCAGGTCGCCGCTGCCGGGAGGCGCCTCGACGCGGTTCGCGTCGGCGGAGGCGCGGCCGAACACGTAGGTGACGGTGAAGACGGACCCGGACTGGGTGTCCTGCTGACGGGCCGTCACTTCGAGCCCCGCCGACACGATTCCGTGCCCGGTGTGCTTCTCGTCCAGGTATCGGATCTTGACGCCCGCGTTCGCGAGGGCCTTCGTCAGCGGCGCGAGCGGATCGGTGCCGGGCAGTTTCGCGGACTGCCCCAGGACCTTGAGCCCGTCCGGTGTGACCGCCACGCCCTGGCCGGCGATCTCGGTGCGGCCGATGCTGAGTTCGGAGTCGCGTACGACCTTGCCGTGGCGGTCGACGCCCGCGCTCGCGGAGCTGAGGACGCGGCCGAGTTCGAGGACCCCGTTGACCGACCACGGCCTGGTGTCGGCGGACGCCTTCGCCTCGCCGGTGAGCGCGCCCGGGTCGACCGACGCGTCGGCGACCGCCTTGGTGGACGCGCCCGTGCCGTCCTGGCCGAGGACCGTACTTGCCTGCGCCTCGGTGGACGTCTTGGTGCTGTGCGCGCGCATGACGTGCGGCGTGCGGCCCGCCTTCGCGCTGTCCTGCGAGGGGTACTTGGAGGCCGCGTACAGCGGGTAGTCGGGGAACTTCTGCCCGGTCTGACTGCCGATGAGGGCGGGTGCGGAGATGACCGTCTCGCCCGGGTACGGGCTGCTGGCCCAGCCTGAGGACTCGCCGACCGCGTAGTCCACACACGACTTGGCCACCGGGATGCCGGCGCCGACGGGCGCCTGCAGCAATGTGTCGTTGCTCTTGCTCACGGTCACCTGCACGCCCTGCGCCGTCGCGGTCACCGGGCAGTCCCCGCCCTCCGCCGCGTCCGGCTCGGCGGCGCCCGCCGTCCCGGCCGTCGCCGGCAGGAACACCAGGAGCGCGGCCGTACCGGCGCCGCAGAGCGCGCGGGCCCGCCGAGGGGAGGCGTGGGATCCTCGCACGGACATCGATGCCCTTCACGTAGATTCACCTGGACCCGGCGGTCGGGGACCCGACAGCCGGTGACGAGTGCATTCGACGGACTTGACAGACCGTCAGATGCGCCCGACCCGCCGCACTCTGTGGGTGAGCGGCGCGACTCGGAAGGGCCTGAGCAGCAACATCCCACTGGCCGGGCCTGCCACTCCCGCTCAGTGGGACTCACCGACGGACGCGCACCACACCGCCGGGCCCCCGCGCCCCGCCGCCTGCCATCCACCGCTCGCCGCCTGCCCGCCGCCCACTCAAAGGTGAGGATTCTGTATGCGCACGGCAGGAGCCTCGCAAGGGGCTCGCCGCGCACCGGGATCACGGTCGATACTCGGGCGTCCCGGTCAGCACGCCCCGCCAGGGAGGCGACCATGACAGCACCGGCGACACCCGGCACACAGGCGACATCCAGCACACACGCGAGTGACGCTCCCGCCCCGATCTCCATGATCGAACGCATGACGGTGATCCTCGACGCGTTCGACCCGCACACCCCGAGCCTCTCCCTGCTCGACCTCGCCGACCGCACGGGTCTGCCGCGCTCGACGCTGCACCGCATCCTCGACCAGATGATCCGGCTGCGCTGGCTCACCCACTCCACCGGCGGCTACCGCCTCGGCATGCGCCCGCTGGAGCTCGGCGGGCGGGCCGCGGGGCACAGCGAGATCAGGGACGTCGTCACGCCGCTGCTGCACGAGATGTGCCGGCGCACCGGGCTCGCCGGACACCTCGCCGTCCTCGACGGGCGCGAGGTGGTCTTCCTCGACAAGGCGGGCGGCCGCCCCGCGGCCCGCCTTCCCACCCGGCTGGGCGCCCGGCTGCCCGCGCACACGACGGCCGTCGGCAAGGCGATCCTCGCCACCCTCGAACCCGGTCTCGTCGACTCGGTGTACCGCGGGGCGCTGCCCCTGAGCACCGCGCGCAGCCTGCGCACGGCCGCGGATCTGCGCCAGGAGCTGACCCGGATCCGGGGGCGCGAGGGTCTGGCCGTCGACAACGAGGAGACGCTGTCGGGCATCCGCTGCATCGCCGCGCCCTTGCGCGGCAGCGGCCCGGCCACGGCGGCGCTGTCCCTGTGCGGGGACCAGCAGGCGCTCGACTTCAAGGAGCTGGCGCCGCTCGTGCACGACCTCGCGGGCGAGGCGCGGCGGGCGCTGTTCCCGCGGCTTGGGCAGCACCGAACGGGGTAGAGCCGGTTCGGGACCCCGCCCGCCCTCAGGAGGCCGCCATGCCGGAACTCGTCGACGCCCTCGCCGACCTCGACGCGCTGTCGTACGAGCCGCTGACCCCCACCGCGTACCTGGACCGTGCTGCCGCGGCGCACGGCGACAGGATCGGTGTCGTCGACGGTGAACAGCGGTGGACCTACGCGGAGTTGCACGAGCGCTGCACCCGCCTGGCCGGCGCTCTCGCACCGCTGGCCGACGGACGGCCGGTGGCGGTGCTCGCGCCGAACTCCCACGTACTCCTGGAGGCGCACTACGGCGTGCCGTGGGCAGGTGTGCCGCTCGTGGCGGTGAACACGCGGCTCGCGGCGGCCGAAGTGGCGTACATCCTGGGCCATTCGAAGGCGGCCGTACTGATCCACGACCCGTCGTTCGACGTCCTGGTGGATGACGCGCTGGCCCGCCTGGACACCCCGCCGCCGCACCGGATCCGGGCGGGCGCCGAGTACGAAGCGCTCCTGTCCGCCGCCGAACCCCTGCATCGCACCCCGTCCGACGAACGCTCCCTCCTCGCCATCAACTACACATCGGGCACGACAGGCCGCCCCAAAGGCGTGATGTACCACCACAGGGGCGCGTATCTGCAAGCGGTGGCGATGGTCGGCCATACAGGGCTCACCCCCTCCGCCGTGCACCTGTGGACCTTGCCGATGTTCCACTGCAACGGCTGGTGCTTCCCCTGGGCGGTGACCGCGGCGGCGGCCACGCACGTGTGTCTGCCGAAGTTCGACCCCGCCGAGGTGTGGCGGCTGATCCGCGAGGAGGGCGTGACACACCTCAACGGCGCGCCCACGGTCCTCTCGATGATCGCGTACGCGGCGGAAGCGGCCCCCCTCCCGCCGGGGCGGGCCATCCGCATGGCGACGGGCGGCGCCCCGCCCTCCCCCGCGATCCTGCGCCGGATGAGCGAGTTGGGCTTCGACGTCACGCATCTGTACGGGCTCACGGAGACGTACGGCCCCGCGATGCTGTGCGACTGGCGCCCCGAGTGGGACTCCCTCGACGGCGCGGCGCAGGCCCGCCTCAAAGCCCGCCAGGGCGTGGGCAACATGATCTCGTGCACGGCCCGCGTGATCGCCGACGACGGCTCCGACGTCCCGGCGGACGGCACGACCACCGGCCAGATCGCGCTGCGCGGCAACAACGTCATGCTCGGCTACTTGGACGACCCCGGGGCGACGGCGGCCGCCGCCCCGGACGGCTGGTTCCGTACCGGTGACATCGGCGTCGTGCACCCCGACGGCTATGTGGAACTCCGTGACCGCTCCAAGGACGTCATCGTCTCGGGCGGCGAGAACATCGCGTCGGTCGAGGTCGAGCAGGCCATCATGGACCACCCGGCGGTCCTGGAGGCGGCGGTGATCGCGGTCCCGGACGAGCGCTGGGGCGAGGTCCCGGCCGCGTACGTCACCCTCCGGGAAGGCACTTCGGCCACCGATACGGAGATCATCGACCACGTCCGCACCCGGCTCGCCCGCTTCAAGGCTCCGAAGTCGGTGACCTTCGGCGAGCTCCCCAAGACGTCGACCGGGAAGATCCAGAAGTATGTGCTGCGGGAGAAGGCGTGGGCGGGGGCGGAGCGGCGCATCAATTGACCGGGAGCCACGCATCAATTGACCGGCCCCTCGGAAGACGAGCCGTCGTGGTCTAGCCTCGGCCCCGTGATCGGCAATCGGATACGTGAGCTGCGCAAGGCCCACAAGATGACCGTGCGGGAGCTGGCGGCGGCGGCCGGCGTGTCGACCGGGCTTGTCAGTCAGGTCGAGCGCGGGCTCACCGACCCCAGCCTGGAGACGCTGCGCCGGCTCTCGGCTGCGCTCGGGCTTCCGCTGTTCGACCTGTTCCGGCAGGACGAGGCGGAGGAGGTCGCGCTGGTGCGGCAGGACCGCCGGATCCAGGTGCGGTCGCCGCAGGGCGGGATCGAGTACACACGCGTGTCGGCCGGGTCGGCGCGGCTCGAGGTCCTGGAGGGCACTTTAGAGCCGGGCGGGGCCTCGTCCGACGAGCGGTACAGCCATCCGTCCGAGGAGTGCGTGCTGCTGCTGAGCGGCAGCCTGGTCGTCGAAGCAGGCGACGGGCGCTACGAGTTGGGGCCGGGCGACAGCTGCACGTTCGACTCCCGTGTCCCGCACCGCTACGTCAACGAGGGCGGCGAGACCGCGCGGTTCCTGGTCAGTGTGACGCCGCCGAGCCGGTAGCCCGCAACTCCTCGTACGCACCCACCCATTGACGCTGCACACATCCGGCTGGTTCGATCACCCGCACTGAACACGTTCACCGGGATTGAATGCGAGTCACCCGTGCCGATCGACACCCTGGACACCCCCGAACGCTTCCGCGCCCGCTTCCCGTCCCTCAAGGACACGGTCCACCTGGCCAGTTGCAGCCAGGGAGCGGCCTCGGAGCACATGCTGACGGCGCTCCAGGAGTTCCAGTGGTCCATGCGCAGCCACGGCGCGCCCTGGGGCGAGTGGATGGTGCAGGTCGACGCGGCTCGGGCCGCGTTCGCCGCGCACATCGGCGCCGCCACGGACGAGATCGCGGTGGTGAGCTGTGCCTCCGAGGGGGCGTACCAGGTGGCGTCCACGCTGGACTGGTCGCGCCGTCCGGGCCTTGTCACGACGGACATGGAGTTCCCGTCCATCGCGCATGTGTGGCTGGCGCAGGGCGGGCGGGGCGCCCAGGTGCGGCACGTGCCGGACGAGGACGGGATCGTCCCCGCCGCCGGGTACACGGCCGCGATCGACGAGTCCACCAACCTCGTCTCCATCCCTCTCGTCTCGTACCGCAACGGCGTCCGGCTGCCGGTCGCCGAGACCGTGCGGGCGGCGCGGGCCGCGGGCGCGCGGGTGTTCGTCGACGCGTATCAGGGCCTCGGCGTACTCCCCGTCGACGTACGGGAGTTGGACTGCGACTACCTGGTGTGCGGCGCGCTGAAGTATCTGCTGGGCGTGCCCGGCATCGCCTTCCTGTATGTGCGGGGCGGTGTGCGCGACGAGGTGGCGCCGCAGCTCACCGGGTGGTTCGGGCGGGTGGACCCCTTCGGTTTCGACCCCCGTTCACTCGACTTCCCTGACACCGCGCGGCGCTTCGAGACCGGCACGCCGTCGATTCCTTCCGCGTACGCCGCCGCTGCCGGGCTTCGCACGCTGGCGGAGGTCGACGCCGAGGACATCGAGGCGCACATCCGCGAGCTCACCGCGTACGCACACCAGCGCCTCACCGAGGCCGGCGAGACCCTGGCCTCACCCGCCGACCCCGAACTGCGCGGACCCCAGGTGGCCATCACCGACCCGGCCCCCGACGCGCTGGCCGCCGCGCTCGGCGAACGCCGCATCGTCACCAGCCCGCGCGGCACCCTGCTCCGCGTCTCATTCCACTACTACAACACCCTCTCCGACGTCGACGCGCTGATCGCCGCGCTCGGCGAGATCCGCGCCAAGTAGCACCAGCACGTCCAGGAACACCGCACCCACCACGGAGCGAGTGACATGCCCGACGAGCCCCGCAACGACTCGGCACCACCGCAGGACCACGGCCTCAAACGGTCCCTGACCGGGCGTCAGCTCAGCATGATGGGGCTCGGCGGCGCCATCGGCACCGGCCTGTTCCTCGGTTCGAGCCTCGCCATCTCGGCCGCGGGCCCGGCCACGGTGATCGCGTACGTGGTGTGCGCCCTGATTGCCCTGGTGATCGGCTGGGCGCTCGCCGAGATGACATCCGTGCACCCGGCGGCCGGCTCCTTCGGCAGCATCGCGCGGCACTATCTGGGCCCGCCGGCGGGGTTCGTGATCCGCTGGACGTACTGGACGATCCAGGTGATCGCGATCGGCGGCGAGGTGATCGCAGCCGGTATCTATATCCGCTTCTGGTGGCCTCAACTCCCCCTCTGGCTCCCGGTGGTGGCGTTCTCGCTGCTGCTCCTCGCGGCGAACGCGCTGAGCGTCGGGGTGTTCGGCCGCCTGGAGTACTGGTTCTCCACCATCAAGATCACCGCGATCGGTGTCTTCGTCCTGCTCGGCTGCGCGTACGTGTTCCTCGGCCTGCCGGGACACCCGGCGGTCGGCACCTCGAACCTTTCCGGCCACGGCGGACTGCTGCCGCACGGCATGAGCGGCCTCGCCACCGCCTTCGTCTTCGTGATCTTCAGCTACATCGGCACGGAGATCATCGCGGTGACCGCGGCCGAGTCCGAGAATCCGGTGCGCGACATCCCTCGCGCGGCCCGGCGGATGGTCGTCCGCCTCGCGCTCTTCTACGTCCTGGCCATGGCGGTCGTCGTCACCGTCGTGCCGTGGACGCGCACCGCGAAGGGCGGCGACGTCACGGCGAGCCCCTTCGTGCAGCTCTTCGACGTCGCGGGCATCCCGGCAGCGGCCGGCATCATGAACTTCGTCGTCCTCACCGCGGCCCTCTCCAGTGCCAACGCCAACACCTACCTGGCCACCCGCATGATCCATTCCCTGGCGGTGGACCGGCACGCGCCGCATGTGTTCGCACGGGTCGGCACGCGAGGCGTCCCGCACCGGGCGCTCGCCGTCTCCGGCATCGGCCTGGGCGCGGCCGCACTCCTCTCGGTGCACTCCGAGGACACGGCGTACATCCTGCTCTTCGGCATCTCGGTGTTCGGCGCGCTGGTGGTGTGGATCCTCATCCTGGCCACGCACTTGGCCTTCCGCCGCCACCGCACCCGGCACGGCCTGCCCGCCGCACCGGCCCGGCTGCGCGGCGCACCCTTCACCACGGTCGCGGCGGCCCTCGTCCTCGCGGCGATCCTGGTCTCCACCGTGTTCATCGATGGCCTGGACGACTCCTGGAAGGCGGGCCTGCCGTTCTTCGCGGTGCTCCTGTTGGTGTACCGGTTCGGGGCCCGGCGGTACGAGACGGCGACGGCGCTGCCGGACAGTACGGCGCCGGAGACTGCGCTCCCTGCCGCCCGCGAACCGGGGGAACACGCCGACGAGCCGGATCACTCCAGGTAGTGGGCGCGCCCGTCGTCGTCCATGTCAACGGACCCTTCGGGCAGGATGCAGAACTCGTTGCCCTCCGGATCCGCCATCACCAGGAACCCGCCCTCGTCGTACTCCGTGAGCCTCCGCCCACCGAGCGCCTCGATCCGCTGTTGCTCGGCGGCCAGGTCGGGCGAGGTGAGGTCGACGTGCATGCGGTCCTTGCCGGGCGTGGGCGTCGGATTCCGCTGGAACCCAAACACGAGGCCGTCCGTGCGGCGCAGCCAGATGTACGGTCCCGTCCGGCTCTCGATGGGCCGCCCCAGCACCTCGGACCAGAACGCGGCCAGCCGCTCGGGGTCCTCGGCGTCGATGACGAGGGCGGTGATCTGCGGGAGTTTCGCTGACATGCGGTGACCTCCAAGGGGTGTGCCTCTCACGTCCATCGGCATCCAGCGGTCGGCCCCGCGGGCACGACGCGAAGGACTTGGCCCATGACTGTCCACCCGATGCGGTGCGGCTCGGGACCGACGTGGGGACGGGCATGTGCACGTGAGCCTGCCCGGCGAACGTTCCCTCGGCACGGCCGAGAAGCCGGCAGAGGCGAAGCTCGGTGGGCTGCCGGTCCGCCGCGAGCAGATGGCGGTGGTGGCCAATGTCCACCGTGCCGCCGCGGTCGTGCGGCAGCACCTCGAAAACTCGGTGCTGCGCGAGTCCGAGCTGACCTGGACCGCCTTCGTGGTGCTGTGGGTGGTCTGGGTGTGGGGCGAGTCAGAGACCCGGCGCGTGGCGGAGGAGGCCGGGATCTCCAAGGGGACGCTCACGGGCGTCGTCCGCAGGCTGGAGCCGCGGGTTTCGTGCGGCGGGCCGGCCATCCCGAGGACGGCCGGCTCGCGCCGCTCAGCCTCACCGACGAAGGCGAGGGCGAGGCCGAGGGCGAGGCGCAGCGGTCGCCGCCTCAGGGCGTGATCACCAATTCCGCCCCGGCGGCGTCCGGTTGCCTGACAGAATGCCGGTCGTGGCTCTGCGAACCGTCCTCCTCTACTGCTGCGCGGTGGCCGTCATCGTGCCCGGCATCCAGATCCTGGCGGCCGTGACCTCGGCGTCGACGGGTACGGACGGTCCGCCCACGCCGCGCCGGATCTGGCATCGGCCGGTGCCGCCGGCCGCCGTGCTGCTGGTGGCCGTAATGGTGGCCCTCGCCGTCGTGCAGAGCGTCGTTCCCTCGCTGGTCGACCATCTTGAGCGGGTCCCGGGCGGGCCGTGGTGGCGGGCGGTCACCGCCTTGCTGGTGCAGTCCTCGGGCTGGTTCCAGGTCGTGTTCAACCTGGCCGCCCTGGCAGTGGTCGCGCCGATCGCCGAGCGGGCGTTCGGCGCCGTCCGCATGCTGGGTGTCTACGTGGTGAGCGGGGTGGCGGCGCAGGTCGTGAGCATGGCGGGCTGGAGCCCACGGGGAGCGGGTGACTCCGTCGCCGTGTGCGGTCTCGTCGGCGCGCTGGCCACCGCGTACGCGCTGCGCGGCCCCCTGCACACCGTGCGTCGACTGGCCCTGCTCGTGCCCGTGAGCGGCATCGTTTTGTGCCTGATCGACAACAACCACGGAGTGGGCGTCGTTGTCGGCTGCGCATTGGGCGCGGTGTTCACCGTGTCGGGGGACGTCGCGCTCGCCGACCCGTCAGCGGGTTCCTGACGTCTCCACCAGCGCGTCGAAGATCTGCTGCTGCGCCGGGTCTTCGTGGGCGGTGTCCTCGGGGTGCCCCTGCACGGCATGGAACAGCGCGTGGTGGGTGGGCAGTTCGAGAGCTTCCACGATGCCGTCGGCGGCGCGGGCCGTGCTGTGCAGACCCTCTCCCGCCCGACGATGCCGACCTGCATCTCGTTGCAGGCGAGCAGGGCGACGTACGCCGCGCCCGAGCCCCACGGCGATGTAGGTGTAGGGGGTGGGGCGGCGGGTTCGGTGATGAGGCCGACGGCCATGACGCGCCCAAAACGGCTTTCCGGCAAGGGGGCTGTCATGGAGATGTCTCCGTAGGCGCCCACTGGGCCGACGGCCCACGGCCGACCGGTCCGGTTCGCGTCACTGAGCGCGGACTTGAGGAGCCGTCACCCCCGGTCCAGATACGCCAGCACCGCAAGCACTCGCCGGTTGTCGTCGTCCGACACGGTGAGCTCCAGCCTTTGGAAGATGTTGGCGGTGTGCTTGGACACCGCGCGTTCCGTGACGACGAGTTTCTCGGCGATGGCGGCGTTGGAGCGGCCCTGGGCCATCAGTTCCAGGACTTCGGTCTCCCGGGGCGTGAGGCGGTTCACAGCGCGGTCGCGGGTGGAACTGCGGGCCAGGAGCTGGGAGATGACCTCGGGGTCCATCGCGGTGCCGCCCGCGGCCACGCGGCGTACGGCGTCGACGAACTGCGCGGCATCGAACACGCGGTCCTTGAGCAGGTAGCCGGTGCCGCCCTTGCCGTCGGCCAGGAGTTCGCGCGCGTACAGCTGCTCGACGTGCTGGGAGAGGACCAGGATCGGCAGGCCGGGGCGGGCGCGGCGGGCGGCGAGGGCGCACCGCAGGCCCTCGTCGGTCTGGGTCGGCGGGAGCCGGACGTCGACGACGGCGACCTCAAGGCTCGGCTCCTCGAGCGCGCGGGCGAGGTCGGGTCCGTTGTCCACCGCCGCGAGCACCTCGAAGCCGAACGCCTCCAGCATGCGGACGAGTCCGTCGCGCAGCAGGAAGAGGTCTTCGGCGATCACTACGCGCACGCTGGCTCCCGTGGGGATCTCGGCAATCGGCTCACGCCACGCTACCGGGCGGGAGCAGTCGGCACGGGATCTCCATCGTGACGCTGGTGGGGCCGCCCTCGGGGCTGTGCACGGTGAGGGTGCCGTCGAAGGCGTCGAGGCGGCGTGCGATGCCGCGCAGACCTGAGCCTTCGGGGTCGGCGCCGCCGCGGCCGTCGTCGGTGACGTCGATGCGCAGGACGCCGTGCCGGTGGGTGAGTTGGAGGAGGACGCGGGTCGCGGCGGCGTGCTTGGCGGCGTTCGTCAGCGCCTCGCTCGTCGCGAAGTAGGCGGCGGATTCGACGGCGGCCTCGGGGCGGCCGGGCAGCTCGGTCCGGGGATCCACGGGCACGGGCATCCGCAGGGCCAGCGCGCGGACGGCGTCGGCGAGGCCGCGCTCCGCGAGGACCGGCGGGTAGATGCCGCGGACGAGCTCGCGCAGTTCCTCCAGCGCCCGGACGGAGTCGGCGCGGGCCCGGGCGAGCAGCGCACGGGCGGTCGCCGGGTCGCTTTCCATGAGTGCGTCGACGGTGCCGAGGTGCATGCCCATGGCGACGAGTCGGGCTTGCGCGCCGTCGTGCAGATCGCGTTCGATGCGGCGCAGTTCGGCGGCGGAGGCGTCGACGGCGTCGTGCCGGGTCCGGGCCAATTCCTCGACGCGGTGCCGCAGTTCGGCGCCGCGCGGGGCGAGCAGCCGTCGGGTGAGCGTGAAGTGGACGCGGAGCAACGGCTCCGCCGCGTAGTAGGCGGCGCAGGCGATGAGGGTGGCGAGTACGGCGGCGGCCAGTGCGGTGCCCTGACCACTGACCGGGACGAAGCCGTACCACCACGCTCCCCCGCCGAGTACGCGCCAGAGCCCCGCCGCGAGCGCGTAGCCCTCGATCGGGTAAGCGACGAGCGCGGCGGGCAGCAGCGCGGTGCCGAAGCCGGCGGTCATGTCGGCGGCCAGCCAGCGCAGGTCCCGCCAGGTCGCCGGGTCGCGCAGCATCCGCAGACACGCGTCCGGCTGCCCGAGCGGACCGGGCAGCCGGTCGCCGGGCCGGGGCCGGGGCCGGTACGCGGCCCGCGGGATCGTCACACCGCACCAGCGCTCCGCCAGTGTGCGCCGCACGTCGACGTGGGAGCGGACGAGCCGCAGCAGCGCCGGGGTGGTGAACAGGCCGACTCCGACCACGACGCAGACGATCGAGACGATGCACGTCACCAGCAGGGTGAGGGAACCGGCGAGCGACAGCAGGGACAGCGCGAGGCCACGAGCCCCGGCCAGCGCCGCTGCCTTGATCCGTTTGATCCGCTCGACCCGTTTGATCCGTTCGATCCGTATGCCGTGCATGTCGGTGATCCGTCCGCCGCCCCGTAGGCCCGTGCCGCTCCGATTATGCCGGGCCGCCCCCGGCGCTTCAGGCGGCAACGGCCACCGCCTCCACCGCCGGGGCCCGCAGCACCCGCCGTGTCGTGGCGAGACCGGTGCCGAACGTCGCCGCGACGGCGACGGCCACCGTGGCCAGCCAGATCCACGGCGCCTGCCCCGGCAGCACTCCGTCGGCGCGCACCACGGTGTACGGCACGAGCCCGGCGATCGCCGCGACCGTCCCCGCCACCACGCCGGTGACCGTCAGGACCGCGCTCTCCGCGCCGACCATCGTGAGGACCTGGCCCGGGGTCGCGCCCGCGAGCCGCTGACCGCCGAACTCGCGGCGCCGGTGAACGGTCGCCGCGTACAGGCTGTTGATCAGCATGATGCAGGCGAAGACGACGATGACACCGACGACGATCAGGTTGAGGGACGCGAGGTTCTTGTCGTCGACGGTGCGCGCCAGACCGGAGGCCGCGACCGCGTCGTTCTCCACGGCCTGCATGGAAAGCGTCGCCGTCGCCACACCGATGAACAGGATCAGCGGCATCAGCACGGCGGAAAGGTCCCCGGCTCGCTGTCGCAGGTTGTGGACCGTCAAGTACCCGCTCGCGCCGGTCAGCGAGATGAGCGGCCAGGTGAGCACCGCGAGCGCGGTGCGCAGCAGCGCGGGGGCGAACGCGGCGAAGCCGATGGAGAGCAGAATCGAGCCGTACGCGGGGAGCGCCATCAGCGCCGGATCGGTCGTGTCGAACGCGAAGGTGGCGCTCGCCGAGCAGACACCGAGCACGAACGCCGCCGTCCCGCCGACGGTCCGCAGGCGTCCGCGCGGTCGTCGCTCGCCGGCCTGCTGCCGGGTGGCGCGGCGCACCGCGAGGAACGCGGCACCGGCCGACGCCAACACCGTCACCGCGGCGCCGCTGCCCACCGCGACCGTCCCGAACACCGGATCGACACCGTGCGCGACCTGTTCGGTGTCCTGGAAGGCACCCACCAGCGCACGCCCGCCGAGCACCGCGGGCCCGATGGCGAGCAGCGATGCGACGACCCCGATCACGGCCGCCTCGCCGACGACCATGCGCTTGATCTGCGCGGGCGTCGCTCCGCAGCTGCGGAGCAGGGACAGTTCCACGGCGCGCTGCCGTACGTTCACGGTCAGCGTGGAGGCGATCGCGAAGAACACCAGGAGCGTGCCGTATCCGCCGACGACGCTCGCGGACGTGGTCAGGGTCGTGGCGCTGGTGTCGTCGACGCCGGCCTGGGCGGCGGTGTCGTAGAGCGAGTCGAAGGACATGACGATCACCGCGCCGAGGAACGCGGACAGCAGTGTCGCGGCGAACCGTCCGGGGCGGTGTCGCACGGAGCGCAGGGCCAGGGAGAACATGCGCTCACACCTCCATCTTGGTGTGGGGCGCGGCGTTGGCCGTGGCGGTGGCGGTCGCCGTCGGACGGTCCCCGAGATGCGCGAGCCGTTCGGCGACGGCGTCCACGCTCGGCGCGTCGAGACGCCCGACGAGCCGGCCGTCCGCGAGGAACAGCACCGTGTCGGCGTACGAGGCGGCCACCGGGTCGTGCGTGACCATGACGACGGTGCGGCCGTGCAGCCGCGCCGCCTCCCGCAGCAGGGTGAGGACCTCCCGCGCGCTGCGGGTGTCGAGCGCGCCGGTCGGCTCGTCGGCGAAGACCACGGCCGGTTCGGCGACCAGCGCGCGGGCGATCGCGACGCGCTGTCGCTGGCCGCCGGACAGTTCGGCGGGACGGTGGGCGAGACGGTCCGCGAGCCCCACCTGCCGCAGCATCTCCCGGACCCGCGGCCGGTCGACCCGCCGCCCGGCGAGTCGCAGCGGCAGGGTCGTGTTCTGCTCCACGGTGAGGGTGTCCAGGAGGTTGTACTGCTGGAACACGAACCCGATCCGTGTGCGCCGGAACTTCGTGAGCGCCGCTTCGTTGCCGCCGGTCAGCTCTTCACCGTCGACCGCGACGATCCCGCCGTCCGGCCGGTCGAGCCCGGCCGCGCATTGCAGCAACGTCGACTTGCCGGAGCCGGACGGTCCCATGACCGCGGTGAAACTCCCGGCGGGCAGGCTCAGCGACACCTCGTCCAGCGCGGTCACCGCGGCGTCGTCCGTCCCGTACACCTTGCGCACCCGGTCGAGCCGCAGTGCCTCCGGGCTCCGTGCCGGCCGGGCCTTCCTGCGCGCACGACTCGTACGTCCGAACATCGTCGGCACCTCCACGTCATCACGTGGGGCACCGCTTGTGCCCCGGTCACGACGCTATGGAGCGACAGGTGCGGGCGCATTGGGCGCAGTGCCCGTCGGCGGGGTGGAGTTTCCTACACCGGGCGGCGGGGGTTTCCCTGCGATCCTCTCGTCTCGTCCGGGGCCCCGGTCGGAGCGGTCACCGTCACGTTCACAGGCGGGCTCGCCGCGCTCGGCATCTACGCGGTGCCGGCGGTGGCGTTCCTCGGCGCGCCGGCCGCGTCCGTCCTCGTGTACGTGCTGGTCGCGGCCAGCGGCGCCATCGCCTTCGTCGGCCTGGTGCTGCCGCACCTGGTGCGCAGGGTGGTCGGTGCCACCCACGCCCGGTTGCTGACCGTCGCGCCACTCGCCGGGGCCGTTTTCATGGTCTGGGTCGACCTGGTCTCCCGCACCCTGGCCGCCCCTCGCGAGCTGCCCCTCGGTGTCATCACCGCGCTCGTCGGCGTGCCGGCCTTCATCACGTTGATGCGCCGCAACGGCTATGTGTTCGGGAGCCGACCCGAGGTCGTCATCGTCCTGGACTACGGCGACCAGCCCGCCAAGAAGAATCGGCCCGTCAATGCTCCGAGTCGCGGACCAGGAGGGCGATCTGTACCCGGTTCTCGACCCCCAACTTGGCGAACAGGCCACCGATGTGCGCCTTGACGGTACCGACGCTGATGCGCAGCCGCTCGGCGATCTCGGGGTTGCCAAGCCCGTCCGCGATGGCCCTGGCGGTGTCGAGTTCGCGCGCGGTCAGCAGCGACAGCCGTTTGCGTGCCGCCTCGCGTGAGGTGTCGCGGGAGTGGGCTGAGTCCGGTGCGGTGGCCGCCGCGATGACCCGTGCCGTGGCCGCGGGGGACAGCACGGGTTGGCCGTCCGCGACGGTGCGCACCGCGTCGACGAGCTGTGCCGGCCTGGTGTCCTTGAGGACGAATCCGAGGGCGCCCGAGCGCAGCGCGCCGAGCACCAGCTCGTCGGAGTCGAAGGTGGTCAGCATGAGCACCTTCGGGGGTGTCGGTCGGCCGAGCAGTTCCCGGGTCGTGCTGAGGCCGTCGCGTCCCGGCATCCGTACGTCCATCAGCACGACGTCCGGCCGCAGTTCCGCGGCGGCCGCGAGCGCGCTGTCGCCGTCGGCCGCCTCCGCGACGACGGTCAGGTCGGGTTCACCGTCGATCACGAGCCGCAGTGCCATCCGGACGAGTTCCTCGTCGTCGACGATGAGGACGCGCACTGACTCCTGCCGGCTGGTCACTCATGCCCTCTTTCGTTGTGCTGCTTCGCGTTCGGCCAGGGTAGGCGAGCCGTGAGGACGTAGCCGTCGTCGGCCGTGGGGTGGTGGTCGAGTTCGCCCCCGGCGAGGGTGATGCGTTCGCCGAGTCCGAGCAGCCCGTATCCCGAGCGCGGTGGTGGTGCGACCGCCGTGGTGGCCCGGGAGTTGCGGACGCTGACGTGCAGTGTGTCGCCGGCCGTGCCGTCCAGCGTGATGTGCACACGGGAGCCCGGAGCGTGTTTCGCGGCGTTGGTGAGTCCTTCTTGGACGAAGCGGTAGCAGGTGCGCCCCAGTGCGTCGGGCGGGTCGCCCGTCACAGTGGCGGTGCAGTCGACGTCCACTCCGGACGAGCGGGCTTCGGCCACGAGGTCCGGGATCCGGTCGAGGGAGGGCTGCGGTGGTTCCGGTCCCGCCGGGTCGGCGCGGAGCACCCCGAGCACGTCACGTAGTTCTTCGAGTGCCTGTCGGGAGCCGTCGGCGATGCCGCGGACCAGCGTGCGGTTCTCCTGCGCCGGCAGATCGCCACGGTGGTCAAGGGCTCCGGCCTGCATGGCGACCAGGGAGATCCGGTGTGCGAGGACGTCGTGCATCTCGCGGGCGATCCGGTTGCGCTCCACTGCCCGCACCTGTGCCACGCGGGCGGCGTGTTCCCGCTCCATGCTGTGCGCCTGGTCCCGCAGGGACCGTACTTCGACGCGCCGCGCGCCGATGGCCATGCCCACGGCCACGGCGATGCCCGCGGCCAGCGCCGGGAGCACGATCTGGAGCCACCACGAGCCCTCCGGCGTCCGGACCGGGTAGACCCGGCCGGTGAACTGCGCCCCGGTCACGTAGGCGAGTACGACTGCCCCGGTCTCCAGCGGGCGGCGGCGGGTGGCGATCGAGCCCAGCGCCCACAGCACCGCCCCGGTGGCAGCCGCCGAGACGGTCCCGGCGGCCACGACCGTAAGGGCGACGGCGACAGGGAAGCGCCGCCGCCACAGCAGCACCGCCAGGCATCCGAGCGCCACCAGCGGATCGCCGACGAGGAACCAGGCCCCCGTCCCGTCACCCTGCCAGTGCACCGCCACGCCGGTGTAGAGCCAGGCGACACCGCCCACGGCCGCGGCCGCCAGCAGCCGCCAGGTCTGCTGCCACGCTCCGGGGCGTGGCGCGTTGTCCGTGTTCACCCGGCAATTATCGCGAGGGGATCCGGCCGGTGCGTCCGACCTGAGGCGGGTGCGCCTATGACCCAGGTCGAAGACGGTCCGGGCCGCCGGGTCGATGTGCGGGCCGCACCGGGCGGCCAGAGTCGATCACACGCCGTGCCGGCCGGAACCGCCGGGCGCTCCCAGGCCACCCCGCAGGAGGAAAGCAGATGCGCAGAACGCCCCTGTCCCTCGCCCTCGCCATCCGCGCGGTCGCGGCGACCGCGGCGACCGCGACGACGACCGGAGCGTCGGCGGCGACGCCGGACACCCCGGCGAGAGCGGCCCGCTGGGGCGCCTGCCCGCAGAAGCAGGACTCGTCGCCCTGCCTCGAATGCTCGACGCTCCAAGCCCCTCTCGATTACGGCGAACCGGAGGGTCGGCAGATCGAGACCGCCATCTCCCGCCTGGCAAGCGAGAAGCCCTCCAACGAGAAGCCCTCCGAGCGTCGTGGCGTCCTGTTCCTCAACCCTGGCGGTCCCGGTGGCGAGGGGCTCGACTACCCGGCCCTGCTCGCGCCATCGCTGCCGCAGGGTGTACTCGACTCCTACGCCGTGATCGGCTTCGACCCCCGCAGCGTCGGCCGCAGCACACCGGTGAACGGCACTGGGCGCGCCGATGCCGTCCTACCTCGGCCACTCCTACGGCACACACCTCGGCGCGGTCCAAACGACGCTGTTCCCCGAGCGCGGCGACCGGAACGTCTTCATGGCGCAGGACGAGCGGGATCCCGGTACGCCGCCGGCCGGGGCAAGGAAGCTGCGTGCGGCCTTCGGTATACGGGCCACGATGGTGACGGCCGATCAGGGCGGGCACGGTGTCCATCTGTTCGGCCGCAACACATGCGCGAACGACACGGTGACCGCGTTCCTGACGATCGGTCAGCGCCCGTCGCGGGACCTCGCGTGTGCGGCGGAGCCGGCCAAGTGACGGGGGCGCGCACATGATCGGGGAATGGCAGCGGCGCCGGGCGCTGCGGCGCGTGGAGCCGGGTGACGGCCGTCCGCTGAAGCGGTTCCGTTGGTGGCAGCTACCGTTCCGGGCACTGTTCCATCTGCGCCTGACACACCCCGACGGCCACCTTGAGGTGTACTCCGTCGACGTCAGGCACGGCCAGAACCAGTCGTCCGGCAACGTCAAAGCCCGCCTCTACCTCTCCGGCAGACTCCACTCGCAGTGCCGGCTTCCCGCCGTCCTGCCCGTCCCCGGCGGCGTCGTAGAGGTACGGATGAGCGGTTTCGGACTCAGGCGCTGCCACTACGTCACCCATGACGGGGCCGAGTACCAACTCGCCCCGGATCCGGCCTCGGCCGAGGGACGCCGGGCGCGCCTCGACCGGGCGCACCCCACGCTGAGCCGCTGCGTCGCGGCCCTCTCGGTACTCGTCCTCCTCGCCGCGGTGGCCGTCCTCGTGCCGCAACTCGTCGAACAGCTCACGGCGCCTCCCGCCGTCGCCGAGCACACCGGCCGCTTCCACTCCCCCGTAGACCTGTCGAAGTGGGGCAACGTCGCGGTCGGCATCGCCACGGCGGCGGCCAGCACGGAGCGGGCGCTGCGGCTGCGCTACAGCCGGCTGCTCGACGGCGCGGCGGGCTGAACGAGCCGGTCCCGTGGCCGTGGTGCGGCGTCAGCCCCCGGGCCGCACCGTCGACGCCCGCGGGATCAGCCGCAGCGGCATCTCCCGGTGCGGGGCGGGATCGGCCTCCGGGTCCGCGATCAGGTCGGTGACCAGGCCGCCGGCCACCGTGCCGAGGCTCACCGGGTCCTGCGCGACGGTGGTCAGGCGGGCCCACTCCGCCACCGGGTGGTCGTCGAAGCCCACCACGGAGAGCTGTTCGGGGACCTCGATACGGGCCTCGCGCAGGGCGGTGAGGAGTTCCAGCGCGAGTTCGTCGGTCTCGGCGAAGACCGCGGTGGGCGGGTCGGACAGACTCGTCATGTCACCGATGGCTTCCAGTGTCTCGCGCCGCCCGCGCGGCACCTCGCGGACGAGGGCGGGTTCCGTCCCGGCCGCTTCCAGGGCCTGGAGGCAGCCGGTCCTGCGCTGCCGCGAGCTGTAGGTGAAGCCGGCGCTGCGGCTTCCGCAGAGGTAGGCGATGCGACGGTGACCGAGGTTCAGCAGGTGTCGCGTGGCAGCGCTGCCACCGGCGACGTCGTCCACGTACACGCTCGGCCGGCCCTCGACCTTGCGGCTGACGTACACGACCGGCATGCCGAGGCCGTCGAGGCGTGCCGTCTCCTCCTCGGTGAGGTCGAAGCTGAGCACCATCAGCGCGTCGGCGTTGCGCCGGGCCGGGAGCCGCTCGAAGAAGGCCTCCCGCTCGGCCAGTTCGGCGACGGGGTAGATCAACAGGTCGAGGCCGGCGCCGCTCAACTGTGTGCTCAGGCCCTGAAGCACACACCCCACGAACCAGGAGGAGAGCGTGGGCGCCAGCACGGCGACGTTTCCCGTGCGCCCCGTGACCAGTGAGGACGCCTGCCGGGACACGACGAACTCCAGGTCCCTGGCGGCCTGTTCGACGCGGCGGCGCGCCTCGGGAGAGACGGTGGACATGCCGCGCAGGGTGCGCGAGACGGTGGAGACCGACACCCCGGCCCGCTCGGCCACATCCGCCATGGTCGGGTATCGCTGGTCGGGTATCGGCATGGCGGGAACGTAACACGTCCTCGACGCGCTTCGACAGGAGCGTGAAAACGTTGTCTCGGGCTCCGTGCTGTGCAGACCCATTGACCTCACCGGACGGTGCTGCCTAGCGTGCAAGCGTTCTCAGGAAGTTGTCAGCGATGGGTCAGCCGCCCCTTCGGCAGGAGCACCTCCCCATGACATTGAGCCGTAGAAGAACCTTGTCCTCCTTGGGTATCGCTGCCGGTGCCGCCGCCGCTGCCCCGCTCGTCTCGTCCTGTTCCCGGGCTTCCGCCACTCCCCCGGATCCGGCCGAGGCGCAGCAGGTGCCACGCCACAAGACGACCATCGACTGGTGGTACAGCTCGGTGGCCGCCAAGGACGGCGGTGATCTGGCACCCCGCCTGATCAGCGCTTTCCGTGAGCGGTACCCGCAGATCTCGGTGAACATCATCAAGGCGCCGGCCAGTACCGACACCCAACGCTCGGCACTGTCCACGCAGTTGGCGGCGGGCAGCGCGAGTCCCGACGTCTACCAGGGAGACATCACCTGGGCCGCCCAGTTCGGCGCCGCCTCCTTCGCGCTTCCGGTGGAGTCACTGCTGGACGAGGAGGAGTGGCAGCGTTATCCCAAGGCCCTGCTCACCTCGCTCGGTTATCAGGGTCACCGGTACGCCTTCCCGCTGTACCAGGACCAGCCGTACCTCTACTACCGGCGCGATCTGCTGCACAAGCACGGGCTGCGAGTACCGCGCACCTGGGAGGAGTTGATGCGTACCGCGCAGAAGGTCCAGCGGGCGGGGGACATCCGGCACGGCTTCGTCTGGCAGGGCAATGTCTACGAGGGGATGACCTGCAACGTCACCGAGATCCTCGCGGACGCCGGGGGCCAGGCGCTCTCCGCCGACGGCAGCCGCGCCACCTTCGCGGGACCTGCCGCCGAGCGGGCCCTGGGCCTGATGCGGGACCTGGTGACCAGCCGTGTCTCGCCGTCCGCGGTGGCCACGTTCATCGAGCAGAACACGATCGACGACTTCTCCGCGGGCCGCTCGCTGTTCCTGCGCAACTGGCCGTACGCGTGGGGCGTGGTCGCCAACCCGGACTCCTCCTCCGTCGCCGGGAAGGTCGGTGCCGCGCTGCGTCCCGGCTTCGAGGGGCGCGAGGGCGGACTCGGCTGCCTGGGCGGCTGGTGCAACTACCTCAACCCGCACTCCCGCAAGCTGGGCGCGGCCGCGGCCTTCGCCAAGTTCATCGCCCAGGAGGGTCAGATGGTCCTGGCCGAGCACGGCGCGCAACTGCCCACGACCCGCGAGGCGCTCAACAGCCGGTGGATCCGCGGCTCGAAGAACCCCGTCTACGCCCTGGCGCCGGAGATGACTCTCGTCGCGCGCCCGACCCGCAATCCTTCGTATCCGCAGGTGAGCAAAGCGATCTACACGCACGCGAACCGGGTGCTCACCGGTGTGCCGGTGGCCCGTGCGGTCGCCGACGCGCAGGACCAGCTGACCGCCGCGCTCGCCGGGGAGTCGCTGTGACGGCCCCGGTGCGTACCCGGCCGGACACGACACCGACGGTGCGGAGTTCCGGGACCGAGGTCAGGGAAGGCGGGCTGCGGCGCCGCAAGGCACGTACCGGATGGCTGTTCACCGCGCCGACGCTGGTCGTGGTGGGTCTGGTGACACTCTTCCCGGTGCTGTACTCCGTCGTGACCAGCTTCGCCAAGATCCGCTTCACCTTCGGAGGCATGGAGGTCGACGAGTGGACGGTCGCCAACTACGCGACGATGTTCTCCAGTTCGGCCTGGCTGGACGCGCTGGTGTTCACCGTGGGCTACACGCTGGGCACGGTCGCGGTGGAGATCGTGCTCGGTATCGCGGTGGCGGTGCTCCTTGAGCGTCTGGAGGCGGGGCGCGGCTGGATCCTGGCGCTGCTGCTCATCCCGTGGTCGCTGATCACCGTCGTCTCGGCGCAACTGTGGGCGTATCTGTACGACGCCGGGTACGGGGCGGTGACCTGGCTGTTCGGTCTCGTCATGGACGCACCGCCGGTGATCCTCGGCAAGCCCGTGCCGGCGATCGCGGGGCTCGCGGTGGCGGACATCTGGAAGACGACCCCGTTCGTCGCCGTGATCATCCTGGCCGGCCTGGTGAAGATCCCTCAGGAACGGTACGAGGCCGCCGAGATGGACGGGGCGAGTGCCTGGACGACGTTCCGCCTGGTGGTGCTGCCGGCGCTGCGGCCGGTGATCGCGGTGGCGGTCCTCTTCCGTGTCCTGCAGGCCTTCGGCATCTTCGACCTGCCCTTCGTCCTCACCCAGGGCGGCCCCGGCACGGCCACCCAGTCGCTGGCGATCCTCGGCTACAAGGCGCTGTTCCAGGACCTCAACGTCGGCCTCGGCGCGGCGATCGCCACAGCGACTGGAGCGCTGGTCGCCATCGGCTGTCTGCTGTTCCTGCGGGCCTTCAAGATGCAGGTGGACGAGGGAGGGGTGGGCCGATGAGCCGCAGCGGACGACAGGCCACGGGCGTGCGCCGCTGGCTGAACGTCGTGAACATCGGGGCGTTCGTCCTCGTCCTCGCGGTCTCGCTGCCGCTGCTGTGGATGGCGGTGACGTCCTTCAAGTCGGAGGGCGAGCTGGGCGCGTCACCGCCCACCGTGCTGCCCAAGGACCCCACTTGGGCGCATTACGCGCGGGCGCTGACCTCTGCCGGCTTCGACCGCTATCTCCTCAACAGCGCGGTGGTCTGCCTCAGCGCCACCGCCATCGTCCTCGGCCTCGGCCTGTTCTCGGGCTACGCCCTGGGCCGGCTGCCGCTGCGCGGCCGCGGCCCCATCATGGTGGCACTGCTGATGATCTCGGTGTTCCCGACCATCGCCGTGGTCACCCCGCTCTACCTGGTAGAACGGCGGCTCGATCTGCTCAACAGCTACTGGGGACTGATCATCCCCTACGTCGCCTTCCATCTGCCCTTCGCGGTGTGGATCCTGCGCAACTCGCTGCTCGACATCCCGCACGAGCTGGAGGAGTCGGCGACGGTCGACGGCGCGTCCCCGGTCCGCACGCTCCTGTCGGTGATCCTCCCGCAGGCCAGACCCGCCCTGTTCACCGCCGGGGTGTTCACCTTCACCGCCACCTGGACCGAATTCCTCATGGCCCTGACCTTCAACTCCGCCGACGACTTCCGCACCGTGCCGGTGGGCATCGCCCTCTTCTCCGGTGTCTACGAGATCCCCTTCGGCACCATCTTCGCCGGAGCCATGGCCGCGACGGTTCCCATCGTGCTCCTGGTGCTGGTCTTCCGCCGCAGCGTGCTGTCCGGTCTGACCGACGGCGCGGTCAAGGGATGACCCCACCCCCACTCCCCTCCACTTCCGGTCCCCTCCACTTCCGGCCACCCGACAATGTACGGAGTCCCGCATGACCGAGCACACCGACAACTCCCCGCAGAACGCCGACTGGTGGCGTCAGGCCGTCGTCTACCAGATCTATCCGCGCAGCTTCGCCGACGCCAACGGTGACGGCATCGGCGACCTCGTCGGAATCACCGGGCGCCTCGGCCACCTCGCCGATCTCGGCGTGGACGCGATCTGGCTGAGCCCGTTCTACCCGTCGGAGCTGAAGGACGGCGGCTACGACGTCGCCGACTACCGGGACGTCGACCCGCGCCTCGGCACCCTCGACGACTTCGACGCCATGGTCACCGAGGCCCATCACCTCGGGCTGAAGGTGTTCGTCGACATCGTCCCCAATCACACTTCCGATCAGCACATCTGGTTCCAGGAGGCGCTCGCGTCCGCGCCGGGCTCGCCGGCCCGCGAGCGCTACGTCTTCCGCGACGGGTCGGGGCCCGACGGCTCGCTCCCGCCCACCGACTGGGAGGCCAGCTTCTCGGGCAACGCCTGGAAGCAGGTGCCCGACGGGCAGTGGTACCTGCACCTGTTCGCCCCCGAACAGCCCGATCTGAACTGGGCGCACGAAGAGGTACGCGCCGACTTCCGGGAAACCCTCCGGTTCTGGTCGGACCGCGGCGTCGACGGCTTCCGCATCGACGTGGCCCACGGCTGCGCCAAGGACCTGGCCGAGCCCCTGGCCGACATCGGCCGCCCCCAGTACAAGGGCATCCACGACGACATGCCGCCGGGCACCCACCCGTACTGGGACCGCGACGAGGTGCACGAGATCTACCGTGACTGGCGCACCGTCCTCGACTCCTACACCCCGCCGCGCGTCGCCGTGGCCGAGGCCTGGGTCACCAACTCCCGCAGGGTGCTCTACACCCGCCCCGACGAACTGCACCAGGCCTTCAACTTCGAGTTCCTGAGCGCCCCTTGGCGCACTCCCGATCTCGCCAAGGTGATCGAGGAATCGCTGCACGCGGCCGGCTCGGTGGGCGCCACGGCGACCTGGGTGCTGTCCAACCACGACGTGGTGCGGCACGCCTCGCGCCTCGGCCTGCCGCCCGGCACCGACCTGGAGGCCTGGCTGCGCGGCGACGGCCACCTCCCCGAACCCGACCGCGCACTCGGCCTGCGCCGCGCCCGCGCGGCCACACTGCTGATGCTCGCCCTGCCCGGCTCCGCCTACATCTACCAGGGTGAGGAACTGGGCCTGCCCGAGGTGGCCGATCTGCGCGTCGAGGACCTTCAGGACCCGGTGTACGGGCAGTCCGGCGGCCGCCGCAAGGGCAGGGACGGCTGCCGGGTGCCGCTGTCCTGGGAGACCGATGGCCCGTCGTACGGGTTCGGGGACGCGGCCGGCTGGCTGCCGCAGCCGGAGGCCTTCGGCGCCCTGTCGGTGGCGGCCCAGGACCGGGACCCGGACTCGCACCTCGCCTTCTACCGGGCGGCACTGCGCCTGCGCCGCGAGCTGCTGCGCCCCGGCGCGCCCGGGAGCGAGGTACTGGGCGAACCCCGCCGCAAGTGGGGGCTGCCCGCCGCGGACGAAGCCGACGGCGTCGCGGACACGGGCGAGGCGGGCATGGGAGAGGCGGAGCAGCTGCTGCACTTCACCCGCCCCGACGGCTGGGAGTGCGTGGTGAACGTCGACGGCCCGCCCGCTCATCTCCCGCCCGGTGACGTGCTGTTGGCGAGCGGGCCCCTGACGGATGACGGGTTGCTGCCCGCTGACACGGCCGTGTGGCTGCGCACGGGTAGCGGTGACACCGCCGGGGTCGAGGTCGAGGGCTGACGTTTCGGTGGGCGGCCGCGCGCCGCCCACCGGGTCCGTCACATCCCCTTCGCGCCCTCCCGGATCGCCTCCCGGATCCGGAAGTACGTGCCGCACCGGCACACGTTCCGGATGCCGTCCAGGTCGGCGTCGGTGATCGCGCGGCCCTCCTCCTTCGACCGGCGGACCACCGCCACCGCGGCCATGATCTGGCCGGGCTGGCAGTAGCCGCACTGGGCGACGTCCTGGTCGAGCCAGGCCTGCTGCATCGGGTGCAGGTCGGCGTCCACGGTGTCGGCGAGGCCCTCGATGGTCGTCACCTCGTCGTCGGAGGCCAGCTCCTTGACGGGTATCGAGCAGGGGTTGACGGCCTTGCCGTTGAGGTGGCTGGTGCAGGCCTTGCAGACGTTGATGCCGCAGCCGTACTTCGGCCCCGTGACACCCAGGATGTCGCGCAGCACCCACAGCAGCCGTACGTCGTCCTCCACATCGACCGTCACCTGCTCGCCGTTGACGCGAAAAGTGTGCTTGGGCACGTGGTTCTCTTCCTTCTGGTTCGGCGGTGGGTCAGATGGCGTGGTCGAGGCCGTCGGTCGGCGACTGCGGCACCGGCGGGACGGTCGGCTTGGGGGTGAAGGAGAGGGTGTCGTGGTTGATCGGGAACGTGGTGGGCGTCGTTCCGGTCGCCCTCGCGTACGCGCACGCCACCGCCGCCATGGCTGCCGCGACCCCCAACTCCCCTGCCCCGCCCGGCTTTTCGCTCGTGTTCGGCATGACGATGATGTCGAGTTCGGGCGGGGTGTTCCACTGCCGCGTGTAGAGGTAGTTGTCCCAGCTCGCTTCCAGGAAGTGGCCGTCCTTGAGGTGCAGGCTGGAGGTCAGGGTCTGGGCGATGCCGTCCATGAGGCAGCCCATCATCTGGGCCTCCAGGCCGCGCGGGTTGACGGCGAGGCCCACGTCGACCGCGCAGACCGCCTTGGTGACACGGGGTCCCGTGACACCGTCGCGGATCGGACGGTTCACCGTCTCCGGACGGCAGTCGATCTCGACGAGGACCGCGTTGGCCGCGTGGTACTCGGTGTGCACGGCCACACCTTGCGCCACCCCCTCGGGCAGACTCCGCCCCCACTGGCCGGCCTCTGCGACCTTGTCGAGGACCGCGCGGGCCCGCTCGTCGTGCAGGAAGTCCCGGCGGAACGCGAGCGGGTCCTTGCCCATCTTCGCGGCGAGCCGGTCCACGATGAGCTCGCGGGCGCAGGTCACGTCGGGTGAGTAGACGTTGCGCATGCTGCCGGTGTTGAAGCCCTTGTCCGTCTCGTTGAGGAGCCGGCTGTAGGCCCCGAACTCGTACGGCATGGACTGCGACAGCTGGAAGAAGGTCTCGGAGAAGGCGAGGTCGGCGACCGGCAGCTTCGCGGCCACGGAGGTGAGGGCCTCGCCGAAGCCCATGGTCAGGTCCGTGGCGACGCTGGTGTGCCGCTGCTTGAAGCCGAGCACCTTGTCACCCGAGTACGCGGCGCGCACGCGCGAGGTGGCCATCGGGTGGGCGCGGCCCTGGCGTGCGTCGTCGGCGCGGTGCCACATGAGCCGGACGGGCTTGCCCAGCTTCTGGGAGATCTCGGCGGCTTCGAGGGCGGCGTCGAAGAACAGCTTGCGGCCGAAGGAGCCGCCGCTCTCGGTGACATGGACGGTGACGGCGCCGACCGGGAGGCCGAGCCGTGCCGCGATGGTCTGCTTCGCGACGATCGGCGACTTGAGGCCGCCCCAGATCTCTGCCCTGCCGGAACGGACGTCGGCAATGGCGCAGTTGGGCTCCAGTGCGCTGTTGCCGCGGAAGTGGAAGGTGAAGGTCTCCTCCACGGTGCGGCTCAACGAGGGCAGCCCCATGGAGGGTTCGGCCCTCTTCAGCTCGGCCAGGACCGTGTCGTCGGACTTGCCTTCCGCCGTGCCGCCTCGCCACGACACCTCCAGGGCGCGTACGGCGTCGATGCACTGGCCGAAGGTGCGGGCCCGCACGGCGACGCCGGTGCAGACGACCACGGCGTCGGTGACACCGGGCATGGCGCGTACCGCGTCGAGGTTGGCCACCGAGCCGACCTTGCCGTTGATGGTGGGCGCGCGGCACACCATCGTGGGCAGCGCGTCCGGAACGGCGAGGTCCATGGCGAACTTCTTGGCGCCGGTGACCGCGTCGCGGGCGTCGACGCGGCCCTGGGGCGTGCCGATGACGGTGAACTCGTCGGCCGACTTGAGCCGCGCCGTGGCCTTTCGCGTCGTGGCCGCGGCGGCCTTCTCGGTCAGCTCCCCGATGCCGATGCTCTTTCCCGCCGGGCCGAGGACGACGCCCGCCTTGATCTTCAACTCGTCGACGAGCGCGTCCAGTACGAGCGCCGCGGCGTCGAGGAGTCTGCCGCGTGCGATGGCCGCCGCCACCCGCACCGGGGTGTAGGTGGCGATGGTCGTGTTGGAGGCGCCGGTGAGCTGGTTGAAGAGGAGTTCGGGGCGGGCGTCGGCGAGTGTGACGTGCACCCGGTCGAGGGGCACGTCCATCTCCTCCGCGATCAGCATGGCGGTCGACGTGGTGATGCCCTGGCCGACCTCGGCGCGGGGCAGCGCGAAGGACACCGTGCCGTCCTTGTTCACCTGCACCGTGATGAGTGCGGCGGTCGGCGCCGCCGCCAGGGTCAGGGCGTCGTTGAGGTCGATGACCTCGGTGATGTCCAACGACGGGGCGCCGGCGGCCCCTTCGGCCGCCGCCGCTTCCTTCACGGGTACGAGTTCGGCCGCGGCCACCAGCGTAGGTGCCGCCAGTACGTAGCCGAGCAACTGTCGTCTGCGCATGCTCCCTCTCACTCCGGCCGGTTCATGTCCGGAAGATTGATGGCGATCGGCTGCCCCTCGGCCAGGAACAGGAGCACGAACCGTCGGATCGCCTCTTCCAACGTCCACATCACTGCCGGCACCCCCGGTATGGGGATGAGCCCCTCGCGGAAGGCCACGAGCAGCGGCCAGGCGCCCGCGACGAGCGGTTCCAGGATCGGTTCCTTGGACAGGCCGATCATGTCTCCGACCCGGTCGCCCAGCGTATACCGGGAGAACGCGCTGATCAGGGGCCGGGTGAGCCCCAAGTCCAGTTCGGCCACGATGCCGAGGAGGACGTCGGTCAGCTCCTCGCCCTCCTTGGTGTGCGCGAGGATCGGGTCGAGCACCTGCTTCGACTGGGCCTCGGCGGCGTCCCACGTCTTCGGGATGTACTCGTCCTGGACGCCGAGCATGGCGGCACTCACCTGCCACACATGCAGATACGCGTCCGCGTCGGCGGCACTGATCCGCACACCCCAGTCCTTCAGCTTGCGCATGACGAGGGTGGCGAGGCTGTGCCAGGTGACGAGGATGTCGGCCTGGCTGATCGGAATCTTCTGCCCGCCGCTGACCTGCGTCCATGCCGGGGACTGGGGCAGCAGGTGTCGCACCGCCGCGTGCACCATGCGGGTCTTGACCGCGGTCACGACCATCGACCCCTCGGGCTTGTAGGCGTTCACGTCCCCGATGTCGTAGCCGAGCCGGGCGGTCTTGGCGATGCGGTCCTTCATGTCCGCGCCGCCCTTGGAGTAGTACACGGCGCGCGACTCACGGGGGATGGCGGTGCTCATGAGGCCGCTGCCGAGGCCGTACAGGGCGCCCACGTAAATACCCTTGGTCTTGCTGAACTTGGAGCCGCGGTCGAGCTTGGCCCGGTCGGCCCAAGCCGGTAGTTTGCGGGCGTCCTCCATGAACTCCCGCAGGTCCGCAGGGAGTCCGTCGGGCAGCGGCTGGTCGTTGCGCTTCCACTGGGCGAGCAGGTCGTTGACCTTGGCCACTTCGCCGCGCTTGATGACTCCGGCGATCACCGGGTCGGCCTGCTCGTCCCACAGCCACTCGGGGTCGACACCCGCGCCGGAGCCGGCGACGGAGGCCGTCGGTGACCAGGTCCACAGGGACCGGGCGCTCGCCGGTGACGCGAGGCCGATGGCACCGAAGGCGCCTAATGCTCCGCCGCCGAGCAGCATGTTCCGCCTGCTGAGCCCGCGTGTTCCGTCGTTTCCGTTCACCATGGTGCTCGTCTCCTCAACTGGCGCTGGGCCGGTTGGTGTCGGGGATCTCGATCGCTGTGCCCTTGCCCTTGGTGAGGAACAGGAGGATGTACTGGCGGATCGCCTCGTCGAGCGTCCAGGCGAGGGGTGGCACCATCGGCAGCGGGATGAGCCCCTCGCGGAAGGCGACCAGCTTCGGCCAGACCGTCGCGATCGTCTTCTCCCAGAACGGCTCCTCGGGGATGCGGTCCATGTCGGCGACGCGGTCACCGACGAGGTAGCGGGCCAGCGCGTTGCACAGCGGCCGGTCGATCCCACCGGGACTTGTCTGCTCCGCGAGCTGCCCGAGCAGGATGTCGGTGAGTTCGACGCCTTCCTTCGTGGAGGTGAGGATCGGGTCGAGGACCTGCTGCGACTGGGCGTTCGCGGCGTCCCATGTCTTCGGGATGTACTGGTCCTGGACGCCGAGCATGTGCACGGTCACCTGCCACAGGTGCAGATAGGCAGCGGACTCGGCGGAGCTGACCGGCACCTTCCACTGCAGCAGCTTGCCCATCGCGTACGTGGCGAGGCTGTGCCAGGTGACGAGGATGTCGGCCTGGCTGATCGGAATCTTCTGCCCGCCGCTGACCTCCGACCACGCCGGGGACTGGGGCAGCAGATGCCGTACCGCCGCGTGCACCATGCGGGTCTTGACGGCCTGCACGATGCAGTCGCCGTCGGCGCGGTACGCGTTGAGGTCACCGACGGCGAAGCCGAGCATGCTCGTCTTGGCGACGCGGTCCTCCATGTCGGCGCCGCCCTTGGAGTAGTACACGGCGCGCGCCTCGCGCGGGATGGCGGTGCTGAGCATGCCGCCGCCGACCCCGTTGAGCAGGTTGAGGTAGAGGCCGCGCGTCTTGTTGAACTCGGCCGCCACCTCCAGTTTCTCCCGGTCGGCCCAGGAGGGCAGTTGGCGCGCCTTGTCGATGAACTCCCTTACGTCCTGCGGGAGTCCGGACGGCGCTGCCTGGTCGTTGCGGGTCCAGGTGCGCAGTTGTCCGTTCACCTTCGGTACGTCGCCGCGGTCGATGACCGAGGCGACGAGCCGGTCCACCTCGTCGTCCCAGACCCACTCGGGGTCGACACCGGCGCCGGCCCCTGCGACCGAGTCATCCGGTGGCCAGGTCCACAGAGACCTGGCGCTCGCCGGGGAGGCCGCACCCAGCGCGCCCAACGCACCGAGGGCACCACCCGCGAGCAACATGTTCCGCCTGCTCAAGCCATCCATCGCTGCGAACTCCTCCTTGAGTTCCGTGACTCGTCGGACCGTCAATACGCCCTGCCGGTACGGCAGTTGCCTTGATACGATGAAACACATCGAGCATCTCTGTATCAGCTGCAGGACAGGGGAGCACAGACGCGGCATGAACACCAGAGGCCGCACACAATCAGGGAGGCACCTGTGGAACCGAACGTGCTCGAGCTGGCCTTCAGCGAATCCGCCCTCGAGGCCGACACGGCCGACGCCACGGACGAGGTGACCGTCCGACTGCTCGACGCCGCCTACGAGCAGTTCTGCCGCATGGGCATCAAACGCTCCACGATGGCCGACGTGGCACGGCTCGCGGGCGTCTCCCGGATCACCGTCTACCGCCGGTTCGCCACGAAGGAGGCGCTGGTCGAGCACGTCGTACGGCGCGAGTTCCGGCGCTACTTCGAGCAGTTCGCGAGCGAGATCCGGGGCGCGGACACGGTCGCCGACCGGGTCGTCCTGGGCTTCGTGAGCTCGCTGCGCACCATCCGCCACAACCGGCTCATCGGCGGCCTCATGGCGGTCGAACCGGACTCCGTGGTGCCGTCGATGACCACCGACGGGGGCCGCACGCAGTACGTGGTGCAGCAGTTCGTCGCCGGGAGGCTCCGCGAGGAGCAGCGGGCGGGACAGGTCGCCGCCGGGGTGGACGTGGACGTGGTGGCCGAAATGATGGTGCGGGTCTGCACCTCGTTCCTGGTCGTGCCGAGTCATGTGATCGACCTGGACGACGACGAGCGGATGCGCGAGGTGGCCCGGCAGTTCCTGGTGCCGATGCTGGGGCCACCACCGGCGTAGGCCCTGGCGGCGGACTCGATCCCCGGTGACGGCGACGCGAGTTATTGACACAGTGCCAATAACGGTCCACGGTGGGCACCGCTCACGCACAGTCCACCCAACCCCGCACGTTCCACGTCGTACGTATCCGGGAGCCGCCGTGACGCCAACAGAGCCGCTACGCCAGTCCGTCGACGGGCTGACGATCACCAAACTATTGCGCCGCAACGCCCAGGAGTTCGGGGGCAGGCCCGCCCTCACCACCGGCATCGGGCCGGACGCGGGCACCCTGACCTGGAGCCAACTGCGCGCCGAGACCGCCGCGCTCACCCGCGGCCTCGGCCAACTCGGCCTGAGCCGCGGCGATCGCCTGCTCATCGCGATGTCGAAGCGGGCCGAGCACTGGGTCACCGACCTGGCCGCCGCCCACATCGGGGCGCTGCCCTGCAGCACGTACGACACCCTGAGCACCGAGCAGATCGGTGTCATCGCCCGGCACAGCGCGGCCACCGTGCTGGTCCTGGAGGGCGAGGAGCAGGTGCGGCGCTGGGCGCCGGTCCTCGACGAACTGCCACGGCTACGGGCCGTCGTCGTCCTCGACTGGTCGGCCGCGCCGGCCGACGACCCGCGATTCGTCAGCTACGCGGCGGTGCGCAACGCCCTGCCGCCCGACGACGCGGCCTTCGAGTCGCTCACCGACGCCGTGACCACGGATCAGCCACTGGCCCTCGTCTACACCTCCGGCACCACCGGCGACCCCAAGGGCGTGGTGCTCTCGCACCGCAATGTGATCCACGAGTCCGTGATGCAGGAGCAGTTGGTACCGCTGCCGCCGCATCCACGCTCGGTCGCGTACCTGCCGATGGCACACATCGCGGAGCGGGTCCTCGGGATCTACATGCCGATCTGCAGCGCCGGCCATGTCACCATCTGCCCCTCCCCCGACCAGCTGCTGCCCGCGCTGCGGAAGGTCCGCCCGCACGGCTTCTTCGGTGTGCCACGGGTGTGGGAGAAGCTCACCACCGGCCTGCGCGCCCAGCTCGCCGCGCTCCCCGAGCAGCAGGCGACCGCCCTGGCGCAGGCCCAGAAGACGGCCCTCGAAGTCTTCCGGCTGCGCTCCGCCGGCAAGGGCGTCCCACCCGAACTGACCGAACAGCTCCAGACGTTGGACGAGCTCGCACTGCGCCCGCTGCGCGCAGCGATCGGCTTCGACGACTGCCTACGGGCATTCAGCGGCGCCGCGCCGATCCCCACGGCCGTCCTGGAATTCCTGGCGAGCGTGGGCCTGCCGGTGTACGAGGTGTGGGGCCTGAGTGAGACGACGGGCGCGGCCACGGTCAGCACGCCCGACGTGTTCGCCCTCGGCTCCGTCGGCCGTCCGGGACCGGGTATCGAGGTCAAGGAGGCCAAGGACGGCGAGCTGTTCGTGCGCGGTCCCGTCGTCTTCTCGGGGTATCTCCAGGAGGACGGCGGCATCGCCTCCGGCACGGACGCCGACGGCTGGCTGCCGACCGGCGACGTCGGCACCGTCGACTCCCGGGGCATCGTCACCGTCACGGACCGCAAGAAGGAACTCATCATCACCGCCGGAGGCAAGAACATCGCCCCGACGAAGATCGAGTCGCTGCTGCGCGCCCACCCGCTGATCGGCCAGGCCGTCGCGATCGGCGACCGGCGCCGCTACGTCACCGCACTGCTCGTCCTCGACGAGGAAGCGGCACCGCAGTGGGCGAAGTCCAAGGGGCTCACCACCACCGGGCTCGATGAACTCGCCGAGCACGCGCAGGTGTTGGCGGCACTGGACGCCGCGGTCGAGGAGGCCAACGCGGTGCTCTCGCGGGTGGAACAGGTCAAGCGGTACCGGGTCGTCGCCGGTCCGTGGACGACGGAAACCGGCGAGCTGACGCCCAAACTGAGCCTGCGCCGCCGGGCCATCGACGACCTGCACGCGGCGACGATCGAGTCGATGTACGAGGCGGACGACCCAGTGGACCGGGCCCCCATCGACAGGGATCCCCTGGACAGGGACAAGGACTAGCCGCCCATGGGAGGCAAGACCCAGGTCACCCGGCGGCGCCGGATGGAACCGGACGCGCGCCGCGCCGAGATCCTCGCCGTGGCCCGCCGACGGTTCGGCTCCGCCGGCTACGCCTCGGTGTCGATCTCGGACATCGCGGGCGAGGCCGGCGTGGCCCGGGCCCTGGTCAACCACTACTTCGGCGACAAGCGGCGGCTGTATCTGGAAGTGGTGCGGCAGATGATGGTCATCCCGGCCTCCGTGTCACAGCGGCTGCCGCGGACCACGGCCGAGGAACGCCTGGCCGTCTGCGTCGACCGCTGGCTCGAAGTCGTCGAGCGGAACCGGGAGATGTGGCTCGCGGCCATCGGCATGGAGTCCCTCGGCGACCCGGAGGTCGACCGGATCATGCTGGAGGCCGACGAGATCGCCACCGACCGGATCCTCGAGGCCGCCATGATGACGGACGTCACCGAGGACGCGGGCCGGGAGACGCTCCGCGCGATGATCCGCGCCCACAGCGCCATGCTCAAGTCGGCGTCCCACGAGTGGCTGGCGCGCGGCACGCTCACCCGCGACGACCTGCACGTGATGCTCACCCGCTCGATTGTCCACCTGCTGCACACCGTCTTCCCCGCGGTACGCGACGGCTGATCACACGCCACGTACACCCTTCATTTCTGATGCCTCGAATGACTCAGACGACTGAGGAGACACCCCATGCCCCGAGTCCTGTCCGACGAACGCGGCGATCTGGTCAAGGCCATCGCGGACTTCTGCGGTCGCGAGTGCGGCACGAAGGAGCAGCGCGACAAGCTGACGTCCAACGGCGCGGAGCACCACAACCAGCAGCTGTACGAGAAGATGGCGAAGCTCGGCTGGCTCGGCATCGCCGTCCCCGAGGAGTACGGCGGCGCAGGACGCGGCATGGTGGACCTCTCCCTCTTCCTCCAGGAGACGTCCTACGGCCGCGCCCCCATCAGCGGTTTCGGCACGACGATCATCACCGCGGCGGCGTACGAGAAGTTCGGTACCGAGGAACAGAAGCGCACCGTCCTCGAAGGCGTGGTGAACGGCCGCGTCGAGTCCGTCTCGATGTCCGAGCCGGGAGCCGGTTCCGATGTGGGCGCGCTGGCCTGCCGCGCGGAGCGCACCGCGGGCGGCTACCTGGTCAACGGGCAGAAGACGTGGTGCTCCAACGCCCACTTCGCCGACCACATCCTCCTCATCGCCCGTACGGAACCGGGTTCGGCGAAGCACGAGGGCCTCACCCAGTTCATGGTGCCGACGGATGCCGAGGGCCTGACCATCCGCGGCATCGACACGATGGGCGGCAAGGAGGTCAACGACCTCTACTTCACGGACTGTTTCGTCCCGGACTCGGCGGTGGTCGGCACACCGGGGAAGGCCTGGACGCAGTTGATGGCGGGCCTGAACCTGGAGCGGATGATCCTCGCCGCGATGATGCAGGGCGTGGCGCGCCGGGCCTTCGACGACACCCTGGCGTACGTCCGGCAGCGCGAGCAGTTCGGCCGTCCCATCGGCTCCTTCCAGGCGCTCAAGCACCGCATCGCGGACATGGCGACGGAGCTGGAGTGCGCGCAGCTCCTCCTGGACGACGTCGCCGCGACGATCGACGCGGAACCGGGCAAGGTGTTCGCCCGCGAGGCCTCGATGGCGAAGCTCAAGTGCACGGAGCTGGCGAAGCACATCACCCTGGAGGGCATGCAGATGATGGGTGGCTACGGCTATGCCACCGAGTACGGCATGGAGGCCCTGCTGCGCGCGACGGTCGTGTCGACGGTGTACGGCGGGACGAGCGAGATCCAGCGCGACATCATCGGCAAGACGTACGGGCTGTAGGTCTCTCGGGCGCTGCCACGCGGTGTGCTCCCAGAGGTCCCGTCGATGAGTTTGCGGCGGTCGGCCGGTCTACCCGTCGACGAAGGGAGCACACCATGAGCAGGATCATTGTCTGTACGTTCCTGACGCTGGACGGCGTGATGCAGGCGCCGGGTGGGTCGGACGAGGACATCGAGGACGGGTTCGAGCACGGCGGCTGGCAGAAGCCGACGGACGACGAGGAGGTCGGCGCGGCCATCGCCGGCTGGTACGAGCACTCCGAGGCGATGCTGCTGGGGCGCAAGACGTACGAGCTTTTCGCGTCGTACTGGCCGTCCGCCGATCCCGGCAACCCGTTCACCGCCCGGATGAACAGCATGCGCAAGTACGTGGCCTCGCGGACCCTGACGTCGGTCGACTGGCAGAACTCCACGCTCCTGGAGGGCGACGTCGTCGACGCCGTACGCAGGCTCCAGGCGTCCGGCGGTGGCGACATCAACGTCGTGGGCAGCGGCGACCTCGCTCAGACCCTGATGCGGGGCAGGCTCGTCGACGAGTACCGGCTGACCATCCACCCGGTGATCATCGGCACCGGCAAGCGGCTGTTCGCCGGAGGGGCGATTCCCACCGCCCTTGAGCCGGTCAGCGTCTCGACGACGAAGGGCGGCACCGTCGTCGGCGTCTACCGGCCCAACGGTGAGCCCAGCTACGACAGTTACTGAGCGGGCGGCCGGGACGCGGTCCGCTGGGCGAGGAGGTCGGTGACCAGTGCGAGCGGTGGCCAGCCCAGGCGGCCGTGGCGCCCGACGACGTGGGCGCGCAGCACCACCTCGGGGCCGGTGAGCGGGATCAGCCGGACCCCGGGGACGGTGGGGGTGCCGACGGGGAGCAGTCCCACTCCGAGCCCAGCGGTGATCATGCCCTGGACCAGGTCGAGGCTGTCGGCCTGGTGGGTGACGCGGGGCGTGAACCCTGCCATGGAGGCCAGGGTGTGGATGACGGTCGCGTCCGACGTGCCGCGTGAGTTGACGATCCAGTCCTGCGCGCGGAAGCGGCCGAAGACGTCGAGGGTGTCCGCGTCGTCCGGCACCGCGGCGTCGGCGGGGACGCCGAGTCCCCAGGGCGCGGTCCACAGAGCCGTGGTGTGCAGTGCGGGGTCCGGGTCCGCGGGCGCCAGGTTGTAGTCGTAGGTGAGCGCGAGATCGGTTTCGTCCGAGGCGAGCAGTTCCAGGGCCTCGGCGGGTTCGTGCTCACGGACGAGCATGTGCAGCCGGGGGTGGCTCTCCGCCAGCTCGGTGACGAGGGGCAGCAGGTGGACGCGGATGGCGGTGGCGAATCCGGCCACTCGCAGCGTTCCGTTCGGCTCGGCTCCGGGAGCGAGGTCGAGGCGCGCGGTCTCGACGGCCGCGAGGATCGTCACGGCGTGCTCCGCCAGTCGCCGGCCGGCCGGGGTGAGCCGCACCCGCCGCCCCTCCGGCTCGATCAGATCGGCCCCCATCTCCCGTGCGAGGACGGCGAGTTGCTGGGAGACCGTCGAGGTCGTCGTGCCCACCGTGTCGGCGACCGCGCGCATCGACCCCAGCCGGGACAGCTCCACCAGTAGCCGCAGGCGCCGTGTCTCCATCGTTCCATTGTCCAGGATCGTCGAACGGAATGTCCATGATCGGCACGTGGACACGAACGATGCATGGAGCATTGACTACGGCCCATGAGTTCGCCCCAGCCCCCACAGCGGTCCCGTCCCAGCGGCGCGCAAGCCGGATTCGCGATGGCGGTCGCCTCCATGTCCACCGTCCAGCTCGGCTCGGCCCTGACCGTGCCCCTCTTCGGCCAGCTCAGCGCGCTGGGCACGGCGGGCCTCCGACTGGGCTGGGCCGGTCTCCTCCTGCTCGTCCTCGTCCGGCCCCGCCGCCGTGACTTCACAGCCTCGGATCTGCTGGCCTGCACGGTGCTCGGCGCCGCGACCGCGGGCATGATGGTGTTCTTCATGCTGGCCCTCGACCGCCTGCCGCTCGGCACGGCGAGCGCGCTGGAGTTCCTGGGCCCGCTGGCCGTCTCCCTGTTCGGGCCCGGCCACGGCCGCCGGACATGGACCGCGGCGGCCGCGATCGGTGTCGTCCTGCTGACCGAGCCCTGGCACGGCGGCCTCGACGCGCTCGGTGCGGTGTACGCGCTGTCCGCAGCGGTCTGCTGGGCTGCCTACATCCTGCTCACCCAACGCGTCGGCGACCGTGTCACCGGCCTGAAGGGGCTCGCGCTCTCCATGCCCGTCGCCGGTGTGCTCGGCATGCTCATCGCCGCACCCGCCGTCTCCGCGCACATCACCTGGCCGACCTTGTGGATCATGCTCGCGCTTGCCGCCCTGAGTCCCGTCCTGCCCTTCGCCCTCGAATTTCTCGCCCTGCGGCGCCTGACGACGTCGGCCTTCGGCACCCTGATGAGCCTCGAACCCGCCATCGCGATGCTGGTCGGCCTCCTCGTCCTCGGCCAGACGCCCGCCCTGGCCCCCGCGGCCGGCATCGCCTTCGTGGTCGCCGCCGGCATCGGAGCCACCCGCGCGGGTACCCGTCGACCGCCGGTGCCGAGCGGCAGCCCCCTGCCCGACACCGGCTCCACGCGTCCCAACGCGGCGCCGAGTGAGGCGTGACCGAGCGGACCGACGACCGTGAAACAGCCGACGTACGACCACGACATGCCGCAAAGCTCCGCCCCGACCACGGGAGCTGCTGCGGGCGACGGCCGCCCGGCCGGGCACGGTCTGCTGATCAGGCCTGCCGGCGGCGCTCGAAGCGAGCGCGTGCCGCGTCGTGCGCGGTGCGCAGCAGCCGCAGAACCGTGTCGTACGTCCGCTCGGCCGGATTGACGACGCAGATCCAGTTCTGGGCGCCGTACACGGGATGCGGCAGCACGGTGTCGACGGCCGCGTGGTCCACCGGGGACGCGCCGGTGAGCTGTTGGAACGTGGCCCGGTCGAGCTGGATGTTCACCCGCAGGCGGCCGGGTGCGTCGAGGTCCGAGAGCCCGTCGCCCGGATAGTTCTTGGTGACGACCGTCCCGTACGGCTGCACATTCCTGGGGACCTCGCCGTCCGGTGCGAAGTAGAAGAACGCGTCGCCCCACGCGATCTCGGGGAAGTCGCCGCCGGGCTCCGGAGCGAGGACGAGCGCGCCCTCGAAGGCGCGCACGGTCGCGATGATCTGTTCCATACTCGGGTTGCTGCTCATGGTTCAAGCATCGGCTTGAAGCGCTTATGTGGGGTTGAGAGGGTTGGGAGGGGATCGATGGCCGACGGGAACGCACTCAGGACCGTCGATGTCGCCAGGGAGTCGGGGTACTCCGTGCAACAGGTCCGCGACCTGGAGCGGCTCGGGGTCGTCCCGCCGGCCGTGCGGTCGAGCAACGGCTACCGGGCCTACACACCCGTCCATGTGCGGGCGCTGCGCGCCTACCGGGGGCTCGCCGGAGCCATCGGGCCCGTCGCCGCCCGGCAGCTGATGGCCGATCTGTGGACGCGGACGGTCACGGAGGCGGCCGCCACGATCAACGACGTACACATCGGCCTCGCGCGCGAGCGCGACGAAGTGCTGCGCGCCCAGCAGGCGTTGTGGGCCATCGAGTCCGAGGCGGCACACCACGGCGCGGCCGGGGTCGATGACACCATGACCATCACCGAACTCGCCGCCGCGCTCGGCGTCCGCACGTCGACGCTGCGCTTCTGGGAGCGGGAGGGCCTCGTCATTCCCGAGCGGGTGACGTCACTGCGGGCGCGCCGTTACGACGCCTCGGCGATCGGCGCGGCCAGGATCGTGGCCGCACTGCGCGGCAGCGGATACGGCATCCCAGCGGTGCGGGACATCGTCGGCTCGCTGCACTCGCTGCACTCGCTGGAGGAGGGCGACGGTCCTGAGCGGGTCCGGCGCATCCTCGTGGAGCGCCTCGACCGGATCGGCGCGCGCTCCGTGGAACTCCTGCGCGCGGGCGCGGACCTCGCCGCCGTCCTGGACTCCCTCACTCCTGCTCGGGCTTGACCGCGACGAGCCGTTCGATCACACCGAAGCTGTAGCGCTCACGCTCGACGACGCCGAATCCCGCCTCCCGTACGAGGTGCAGGGGGCGCCGCAGTTGGTGGTCGTCGGCGAGTTTGAGCATCAGGGGTTCGATGGCGCGCTGGACCGTGCGGACGGCGAACCGGTGGCTGATGACATGGTCCATCAGGAGCAGCGTGCCGCCCGGTACGAGGACGCGGCGGATCTCGGCGACGGCCGCGCGGTCGTCGGGGATGCAGCACAGGGCCAGCGCGCACACGACCGTGTCGAACGAGCCGTCGGGGAACGGGAGTCGCGTCGCCGACGCCTCGCTGAGCGTGGCGTCGACGCCGAGATCGGCCGCCCGCATCCGGGCACGGGCCAGCATGTCCGGGGAGAGGTCGACCCCGGTCAGGTCGGTGCCCTTGGGGTAGTGCGGCAGGTTCAGGCCGGTGCCGACGGCGACCTCGAGGACCCGGCCGCGGGCTCCCGCACACAGCCGGGCCCGGCCGCCGCGGAGCATGTGGCGGTCGAAGCGGCGCATCCAGCCGTCGTAGTGGGGCGCGTCGCGGGCCCAGATCTTCTGGGCCCGCAGGTCCTGATCGCGAGCGGTCACGGGGGCCTCCCCTTCGGCGCGGGCATCCGGTCCCAGCATGCGACCCGTCCGCGCCGAAGGCGAGCACTCCCGCACGCCGACTTACGCGAGCCGTGCGCCCTTGCGCTCCGGGATGACGAACATGGCGAGGATGTCGGCGACGTAGATCGCGGACAGCAGGCCGATGGCGACGGCGAAGCCCCACCGGTCCGCGCACAGCGCCACGACGACGGGCGCGAAGCCGCCCACGGCGCGGCCGATGTTGAACAGGGTGTTCTGCGCGGTGGCCCGCACCTGCGTCGGGTACAGCTCGGCCATCAGCGCCCCGTAGCCGCCGGTCATCCCGTTGGCGAAGAGGCCCATCACGGCGCCGCCGACGAGCAGCGCCCAGGGCGACACGAGCTGGCTGTACGCGAGGACGGAGACGGCCGCGCCGACCTGGAACAGCCAGAACGTCCTGCGGCGCCCGAGGCGGTCGGCGAGTTCACCGAAGAGGAGGATGCCGAGCGCCATGCCGACGACGGTGACGGCGGTCCAGCCGGAGGACTTGGTGAGGCTGTAGCCGAACCGCTCGCTCAGGTACGTCGGCAGCCACGTCATGATGCCGTAGTAGCCGAAGTTCTGGACCGACGTCAGGACGAGGACGCCGAAGCTGGCGCGGGCCGTGGGACCGTCCTTCACCAGCAGCTTCAGTGCGGCGAGCGCCGACAGCCGAGGCCCCTCGCTGCGGGTGCGCGTGAAGTGCTCGGGCTCGTGCAGTCGGGAGCGGAGTGCGATGGCGACCACGGCGGGGACCGCGCCGATCAGGAAGAGACCCTGCCAGCCCCAGGCGGCGAGCACGGGCGCCGAGACGAGCGCGGCGGCCAGCACGCCCGCCTGGAATCCGAGCGCGACCAGCGACGTGGCGCGCGCCCGCTTCTTGCTCGGCCACGCCTCCGCGGCGAGTGTCATGCCGATGCCGAACTCACCGCCGATGCCGACTCCGGCCAGGAACCGGAACGCGGACAGTTCCCCGTACGAGGTCGCCAGCGCCGAGAGGCCGGTGAAGACGGCGAAGAAGATCACCGAGTAGGTGAGGACCTTGACCCGCCCGATCCGGTCGGCGAGCACCCCGAAACCGAGTCCGCCGACGACGGCGCCGATGAGCGTGATGGTCGCGAGCGAGCCGCCCTGCGCCTTGTCGAGACCCAGATCGGCCGAGATGGCGGAGAGGGCGAAGCTCAGGATCAGCAGGTCGAAGCCGTCCATCGCGTAGCCGAGGGAGGAGGCGAACACCGCCCTCTTCGCGTAACGGCTGGGCTTGTCGCCACCGCTGTCCGCCGGTGCTGCGGCCGCTGCCGGCACATCAACTTGTGTCATCAGGCTTGGTTCCGTCGTTTCCGTCGCACGTGGGGTCAGGGGCGCCGACGCGGGCGTCCTGCCCCACCTGCTCATGCGTACGTCCGGACACGGCGCGTCCGGGGGAAACGGGCGCGGCATCCGGAGAACGGAAGAGGAGTGGTGACGGCGACGGTCTCGGCCGAAGCCTCGGAACCGTGCACGCACCGGCAGGATGAAAGTCTTTCACACGTGGACCGGGGCCCTCGACGCGGCCTCCCGCGAACCCCGCTCACCGGCCGTGGGTCGTTCCGGACCGGTAATCCGTGTACGTGTACGGGTTGTCGAGGATCTTCGTCTGGGGGATGTCGGGGTTCATCCCGGCACGCCACACCTCCTCGCCCAGCGTCGACCGCAGGTGCTCGACGGTGGCCTCGGCCTCGCGTCGTACGGCGGCGAGGTCGATGTCGACGAGGCGGTGCTCGTGCTTCACCACCCGACCGTCGACGAGGACGGTGTGCACGTCGCCGCGCTGAGCCTGGAAGGCCACGTGCCCGTAGGGGTTGAGAAGCGGGAAGGAGACGGGCGAGTGGTCGTTCTTGATCAGCACGAGGTCGGCCTTCTTGCCCTCCTCCACGCTTCCCAGGTCACGGTCACGGCCGAGTGCCCGCGCACCACCGGCGGTCGCCCACTCCACGACCTGCTCCGCCCGCAGCGCGCAGTGCGTGACGGTCTCCCCCAGTGCGTGCGCCTCCAGGTGCTCGCGGGCCCGGTCGGCCCCCAGCGTCGTACGCATGGCGGAGAACAGATCGCCGCTCCACCACACACTCGTGTCCATCGACAGGGACACGGGGATGCCATGGGCGCGCAATGCCCAGGTCGTCGGATAGCCCTGGCCCGCGCTCTGCTCGCTCTCCGTGGAGACGGACACCGAGCCGCCGGTCGCCGCGATGCGGTGGTACGAGTCGGGGGACAGTGTCGCCGCGTGCACGTAGACCGTCTCGGGTGTCATGAAGCCGTGCTCGTGCATGAGGCGGATGCCGTCGTCGTTGGTGGCGCCCCACACCCCCGCGTGCGTGCTGACGGGGACGCCGAGTTCGCGGGCGGCCTCGAAGGCGGGACGCTCGGGGAAGGCCGGGTCGCCGGTGACGTCGAAGGCGAGCTGGAAGCCGAGCAGGTCGTCGGCAGCGGTGATGTGCCGGCGCGCGAAGGCGCGGAAGTCGGGGGTCGTGGCCCATTCGGCGGGCGCCTGCTGGATGTTGCCGTACGCGAGGACGTACCGGCCGGGAACGGAGCGCAGCGCGTCCACGGCGGCCTCGGCGTGCCCGGTGCTCTGTAGTCCGTGCGACCAGTCGACGACCGTCGTGACTCCCGCGTCGAGCGCCTCGACGGCGGCGAGCACGTTGCCCGCGTGGATGTCCTGAGGGCGGAAGGCCGTGCCGTGCTCGAGGTAGTACCAGACGAAATACTGGGTGAGCGTCCAGTCCGCGCCGTAGCCGCGCATGGCCGTCTGCCACATGTGCCGATGCGTGTCGATCATGCCGGGCATGACGATGCCGTCGGTGGCGTCGATCTCCAACGCACCTTCGGGAACGCGGAGTTGTGGACCCACGCCCGCGATGCGGTCCTCGATGACGAGCACGTCGGTGCCGGGGAGGACCCGGCGGGCGCGGTCCATGGGCAGGACGGTGCCGCCGCGCAGGACGACGGGCCGTCCGGACGGGAACGATGGCGCCGGGCGGGGCGAATCCGAGGGAGTCGGTGTCGGGGTGGGAGTCGGAGCTGGAGCTGAGCGATCCATCATCGGTCTCCTCTCCGGCACTCCGTTTCACTACGGGCCACTTCGGACGAGTGTCCGGATGCCGGTTCGGCCATTGCCACCGATGCTGATGAAGGCGCACCCTGATGTCAATCCCCGTGAACCAGCGGGGAGTTGGATCCGCCCATGGCACGGAGGAACCACCATGCCCCGCGAAGGAACCGGCCCGGACTTCATCGAGGCACTGGCCCGCGGCCTTGACGTGATCACCGTGTTCCGGCCGGGCCGACCGGTGATGTCGCTCGCCGAGATCGCGAGCGGGACGGGCCTCGCCCGCCCGACCGCGCGCCGCATCCTGCTGACTCTGACCGAACTCGGTTACGTCCGCCAGTGCACCACCGGCTTCGCGCTCACGCCACGCGTGCTCGACCTCGGGGTTTCCTACGTCCGGTCGATGGGCCTGTGGGACGTGGCGCGCCCCCACCTGGAGCGGCTAGTCGAGCAGACGGACGAGTCCTGCTCGATCGCGCAGCTCGACGGTTCGGACATCGTCTACGTCGCCCGGGTGGCCCGCCCGAAGCTCGTCACACTGTCCGTGCAGATCGGCACCCGCTTCCCCGCGCTCCAGACCTCCCTCGGCAAGGTGCTGCTCGCCGCGCTGCCCCCGGACGAGGCGGCACGCGTACTCGCCGAGCCGAGCCGTTCGGGCCTCACCGCACTCTGGAACCCCGAACGCACCGAATGGGAAGCGGAGTTGAGCGAGGTGCGCGCCCGCGGCTGGGCCCTCACCGACGAGCAGCTCGCCCGCGGCATCCGCTCGGTGGCGGCACCCCTGCGGGACGGTACGGGCCACGTGATCGCAAGCCTCAACGTCAACGCGCACGCGGCCGAGACCTCCGTCGAGACCCTGATCCACGACCACGTACCACGCCTGCTGCACACGGCCGGCGACATCAGCGCCGACTTCTCCCGGGTGGGCCATTCAAGCCCCTGCGGCGATTGAGCAGCGGGGTCCGGGGCGGAGCCCCGCGAGCGCGCCCACCACTCCATGACGCCACACCGACACCGACACCACAATCCCCGCACGGACAAGTGTCCGCCCCCGGACACGGAGAGGCCGGCCCCATGCCACCAAACACCCCACCCGACCAACCACCCCCCACCGCGGGGCCGCTCTCCGGCATCCTCGTCGCCGACTTCTCCCGCATCCTCGCCGGACCGTACGCGACGATGCTGCTCGCGGACCTCGGCGCCGACGTCATCAAGGTCGAGGGCCCGCGCGGCGACGACACCCGCACGTGGATGCCCCCGGTCCACGACGGCGTCTCCACGTACTACCTGGGCATCAACCGGGGCAAGCGCTCCCTCACCCTGGACCTCCGGGACGGAGCCGACGCCACCCTCGCGGCCGAACTCGCCGCCCGCGCCGACGTGTTGATCGAGAACTTCCGGCCCGGTGGCCTGGACCGCTACGCCCTCGACTTCGAGACGGTCCACGCCGCGAACCCCCGCCTCGTCTACACGTCCATCACCGGCTTCGGCACTGGCGCGGGCCGCGACGTCCCCGGCTACGACCTGATGGTGCAGGCCATGTCCGGCCTGATGAGCCTGACCGGTGACCCGGAGGGCCCGCCGTTCCGTGCCGGCATCTCCGTCTTCGACGTCATGGCGGGCAACCACGCCGCCATCGGCACCCTCGCCGCGCTCCGCCACCGCGACGCCACCGGCGAGGGCCAGCACGTCGAGGTGAACCTCCTCTCCTCGGCGCTCACCGGCCTCGTCAACCACAGCTCCGCGTACGTCGCCGGGGGCACGGTCCCGTTCCGCATGGGCAACGCCCACCCCAGCGTCTTCCCGTACGAACCGCTGCCGACGGCCGACCACGACCTGATCGTCGCCGCCGCCAACGACAGCCAATTCCACACGCTGTGCGCGGTGTTGGGGATCCCGGAGATCGCCGACGACCCACGTTTCGCCCGCAACGCCGACCGCACGGCCCACCGCGAGGAACTGCGCCCGATCCTCGTCGAGCGCCTGGCCACGCGTGGCGCGCACGACTGGTTCACGCTGCTCGTGCGGGCCGGAGTGCCGAGCGGCCCGATCAACACGATCGACGGCGGCTTCGCGATGGCCGAGGAGTTCGGCCTGGACCCGGTCGTCACCGTCGGCGAGGGCGACCGGGCCCTGCCCACGACCCGCCACCCGATCCGCTTCTCCGCGACCCCGGCCGCGTACCGCCTGCCACCGCCCGAACTGGACGAGCATGGCGCGGAGTTGCGCGCATGGCTGGCGAAGCCCACGACCACGGAGCCCCCACATGCCTGACCAGCCGCACCTCCCCGCATCCCCCACTCCCCCCACGTCCCCCACCGTTCCCTCCTATCCCACGGCCCTGGGCGCGTCGGACCCGAAGCGGATCACACTCCTCGGGCAGGACCTGGCCGAGGACATCATGGGCTCCGTCGGCTTCGGCGAGCTGGCGTTCTGGCTGGCCACGCAGCGCCGCCCGAGCCCCGGCGAGACCCGCGTCTTCGAAGCGGTCCTGGCCGCACTCGCCGACCACGGCTTCACCCCGACCGCGATCGTCTCCCGCCTCACGTACCTCTCCGCCCCGGACTCGGTCCAGGGTGCCCTCGCCGCAGGCCTGCTGGGCGGCGGCTCCCGCTTCCTGGGCGTCACCGAGGACACGGGCCATTTCCTCAACGCGGTGGTGACCTCGCTCGGCGACGACCGACCGGCGCCGGACGACCGACCGGCCTGGGACGCGATCGCACTCCGCACGGCCCAACACAGCCGCGACGCGCACGAGTTGATCCCGGGTCTCGGCCACCACCTCCACAAGGAGGGCGACCCGCGCACCCAGCGCCTCATGGACATCGCCCACGAAGAAGGCGTCTTCGGCCCGCACCTCACCCTCTTCGAGGCCATCGGCCGCACCCACCCGAGCGTCCTCGGCCGCACACTCCCCCTCAACGGCGCCGGAGTGTGCGGAGCCGCCCTCGCCGACCTGGGCCTCCCGCTCCCCCTCCTGCGCGGCTTCGCCCTGCTCGCCCGGACGGCAGGCCTGATCGGACAGCTGGCGGAGGAGATCCGCACGCCGGTCGCCCGCGACATCTTCGCCTCAGTGGAACAGCACAGCACTCCGATCCCACCGAGCCCCGCCTCCCCAGAGGAGTAACCCATGCCCTCCGACGAGCACGACCTCACCGAACTGGCCGCCGAGCGCTGGTCGACGGCCGAATCCCCGCGCCTGGCCGAGCTGATGACCTCCCTCGTCCGCCACCTCCACGCGTACGCCCGCGAGGTGAACCTGACGGAGGAAGAATGGGCGGCCGCGATCACCTGGCTCACGGCGGCAGGCCAACTCAGCGACGACAAACGCCAGGAACTCGTCCTCGCCTCCGACGTCCTGGGCCTGAGCATGCTCACCGTGGAGCTCGGCCACCGCTTCTCCGAGCGTGCCACGCCCGCCACTGTCCTCGGCCCGTTCCACATCGACGGCTCCCCCGACGTGGCGTACGCCCACGACATGTCGGACGGCCTCCCCGGCACCCCGCTCTTCCTCACCGGCACGGTCACCGACACCGCGGGCACACCGCTCCCCCACGTCGTCCTCGACGTATGGCAGGCCGACACCGACGGCGCGTACGAGTCCCAGGTCCCCGACGTCGACGAGGCCCGGCTGCGCGCGAAGTACACCACCCGCGAGGACGGCACGTACTGCATCCGCACCGTCGCGCCCCTCGGCTACGCCATCCCCATGGACGGCCCGGTGGGCGAGCTCATCCACAGGACCCGGATCAGCCACTTCCGCCCGGCCCACGTGCACTTCCTCATCGACCACCCAGGACACCGCAGACTGATCACCCACCTGTTCCGGGAAGGCGGCGCCTACCTGGACAGCGACGTCGTCTTCGGCACGAAGGACTCCCTGATCGTCCCCTTCGCGGAACGCCACCCGGCCTCCACCCCGCCGCCGGACGGCAGCAAGCTCACGGAGCCGTACCTCCAGGCCGAGTACACCTTCGTACTGGAGCCGGAGTAGAGCGTGATCCCCACAATCCCCACCGCTCGTCCGGGACTGTGACGCCCAACTACGAATATGTCGTAGTCAGCCGTCACAGTTCCGCGGCCGGCACCGCCTGTGCCGCCTTGCGCGCGTGCAGCGCGGCGTCCGTGTCTCCCGTGAACGTCGCGACGGTCATCGCTCCGTCGAACAGGACGGCCAACTGGGCGCCCACCGCAGCCGAGTTGCGCACACCGGCGCCCTCCGCCACTTCGGCCAGCAGGGCTCGCAGGGCTCGCAGGGCTCGCAGGGCTCGCAGGGCTCGCAGGGCTCGCAGGGCTCGCAGGGCTCGCAGGGCTCGCAGGGCGAGCTTGTGGGTCTGCACAGCGGTCACGACGATCGGTGCGGGATCCTCGATCGAGCCGACACGCTGCCCCATCGCCGAACGCGCCACCTGGTCCCGGACAGCACGTTGCTCAGCGGGAGGTTCGTGGGCTGAGCCCGCGCATTACCGGACAGCGATCAGGCGCGGGACCGCCCAGCAGCCTCACCGTCGGCGGACCGCCGTCACGCCTCCCCGTCCGCGGGCCCAATCTGCCCGCGCAACGCCGCCACCACGAACCCCACCATGTTGGCGAGGATCAGTGCCGCGACGATCCCCCAGATGATCGGAAGCGACCGTGCGGGCCAGTCGTTGGCCGACTGCAGCCACAGCGTGAGGATGGCGGTGACACCGAGCGGGATGCCGTGCAGGCGCACCATTCTCCCGGCCGCGTCGTGACGCCTGTTGCCGCGGGCGAACGCCGACCACAGGGAGCCGATCAGGGCGGCCGCGCCGAACGAGAGGCAAGCGAGCGCACCGCCGAGGCGGTCCGTCGGCCGGTCCAGAGGGCCCTCGGACGTCTCCTGACGCTCGCCCTGCGCATCGCGCAGGTCGACGACGTCGCCACGCCAGATCAGCCCGACCACCTTGTCGCGCGGTTCGAGGCCCGACGCCACGGGGTTGGCATTCCGGAAGGTCACATGCCACGCCTTGCCGGAGGGCAGCAGCAGGGTGGCCTCCGGCGACCTGTGCCTCGAACCGCGGTGCAGATCCACGCTGCGTACGGTGAACTTCTGCTTCCACCGGCAGTTGGACACCTCGACCGGGACCGATAAGCACACCGGCGCCGCCCGGAACTCCCGCTCCAGTTGCTGCGCCGCACGGAACTCGGGGATCATCGCCGCCCCGACGGCGAGCATCAGCACCGCGCCCAGCATCCACATGACTGTCCGCGCGCCTCTGTCCCCCGCGCCTGCCATCCCGCCACCCGCCCTTTCGCCGCGCCGACCCGCGCGGCGATCCGCGCGACATCTCGCTCCCTCGGCCCGGATATGGGAACACATGGTGATTCGGGAGGTCCTCGCAGGGTTCCGGTGGGCTGCGTCGACCGGGGTGAGACCTGTCGCTCAGTCCACGGTGACCACCACGGAGTGCCATCCGGACGCCCCGTCGGGGACGGTCGGGGTGCGCTTCGCCGTCTGAGTGGCGCCGGTGAGGTCGGTGGCCCGGACCGTGAGGGTGTGCCCACCCTTGGTGGCCTCCCATTCGTGGGACCACTGCCGCCAGGTGTCGCGGGTGTCCTCGGCGGCGAGGCGGGCCTCCTGCCAGGGGCCGTCGTCGACGCGGACCTCGACCTTGTCGATGCCACGGTGCTGCGCCCAGGCGACGCCGGCGACCATGACGGTGCCGGTGTTGGGGCGGGCGAACGGCTTGGGGGTGTCGATGCGGGACTGTGTCTTGATGGGCGCCCGCCGGGCCCAGTCCCGCTTGACCCAGTACGGGTCGTAGGCGTCGAACGTGGTCAGCTCGATGTCCTGGATCCACTTGCAGGCGGACACGTAGCCGTACAGGCCGGGGACGAGCATGCGGACGGGGAAGCCGTGCTCGAAGGGCAGCGGTTCGCCGTTCATGCCGACGGCGAGCATCGCGTCCCGCCCGTCCAGCACGTCCTCGACCGGGCTGCCGATGGTCATGCCGTCCACGGAACGCGCCACCAACTGGTCGGCCGGGCCGCCTTTCGACGGAGGCTCGACCCCGCACCGCTGCAGCAGGTCGGCGAGGCGGACACCGATCCAGCGGGCGTTCCCGGCGTAGGGGCCGCCCACTTCGTTGGAGACGCAGGTCAGGGTGATGGTGCGCTCGATGAGCGGCATCTTCAGCAAGTCCGCGAAGGACAGGGTGAGTTCCCGCTCGACGCCCTCGCCGTGGATGCGGAGCTTCCAGGTGTTGGCGTCGACCTTGGGGACGACGAGGGCGGTGTCGACGCGGTAGAAGTCCGCGTTGGGTGTCACGTACGGACTGATGCCGCCGATCCGCAGGGCGGCGCCGCGGGGCGTGGGGGCGGCCTTCGACGAGGGCGCCGGCAGCACCACATCCTTGCGCGAGGCGACGGCGTTCTGCCCCTGCGAGCCGTTCAACGCCCGGCCCACAAGACCGGCGCCGGTCGAGGCGGCCGCTGCCGCCGTGGCGGCGAGGATGAACCCGCGCCGGTCCCAGCCTGGTTCACCGGAGCCGCGTGCCGCCGTGGCCCCGCTGGGGGCTGTGAGGCGTCCGATCAGCCAGTACAGCAGTAGGCCGCCGCCGAGCGCGCCGGCCATTGACGGCAGGGCGTCGGTCGCGCTCGTCGAGTCGGGCCTGCTGGTGGCGGCCAGCGCGCCGACGACTCCGAAGGCCAACACACCGAGCGAACCGGCCAGGCGCCATCGGGCGGCCACCATGCCAAGTGCCAGCGCGAGAACGGTCAGCACGGCGAGGATGCCGAGCTGCAGCACCAGCTTGTCGTTGGTGCCGAACTGGCGGATCGCCCAGTCCTTCACGGCGGGCGGGGTGCGGTCGACGGCCGCCCCGCCGACCGCGATCACCGGACCCGACTCCGGCCGGACCGCGGCGGAGACCAGCTCCGCGATCGCGATGGCCGCGTAGCCGGCGAGCAGACCGCTCAGCGCGCCGAGTGACAGCCGCTTGATGCCGAGGGGCCGTTGCCGTGTCATGTCGTCGTCCATGTCGGGGAATCCGTCCCCGTTCCTGGCCCGGATTGGTCGTGCGTCCCATCGGCGTACGAACTTTCACTCTTTGAGGAACCCACCAATCCGCCTGCGGTCCCGCCCCGGATTACCGGCGATGAGGGCAGAAAGCCCTCACGGATCCGATCGTCGAGGGATTTCCATGCACACTCCAGTCCGTCGTGTCGCCATCGCTGTCGCCGCTGCCGCCATGCTGCCGCTGGCCCTGACCGCCTGCTCCGACAGCAGTTCCAAGGACACCGCGTCCGACAGTTCCTCCGCCTCCGCGTCGAAGGGCAGCGAGAAGGCCAGTCCCTCCGGCGACACCGGAACGATGAGCGAGCCGTTCGGTCCCGGCTGTTCGTCGGTGCCCAAGGACGGCGCGGGTTCCTTCGACGGCATGGCGAAGGACCCGGTCGCCACCGCCGCGTCGAACAACCCGGCCCTGTCGACCCTGGTGACCGCCGTGAAGAAGGCCGGCCTGGTCGACACGCTCAACAACGCCAAGAACATCACGGTCTTCGCGCCCACCAACGACGCCTTCGCCAAGATCCCGAAGGCGGACCTCGACAAGGTCCTTGCGGACAAGGAGCAGCTCACCAAGATCCTCACCTACCACGTGGTGGGCCAGAAGCTCGCGCCGAAGGACCTGGAGAAGGGCTCGTTCGAGACGCTGGAGAAGTCGAAGCTGACGACCTCGGGCTCGGGCGAGTCCTACAAGGTCAACGGCTCGGCGAACGTGGTCTGCGGCAACGTGAAGACCGCCAACGCCAACGTGTACATCATCGACAACGTCCTGATGCCCAAGAGCTGAGCCAGGGCCGGCCGCCCTTGACTTCACCCCTCCCCCAATCCGCCGAGTGATCGGCTCCGGATTACCCGTGAGACAGCGTTCGCAGGCGGGTGAGAGGAGAGGCGATGTCGAGGGCGCCGGGGAGCAGCTCGGAAGAGGCCACCCCAGGGGTGGTGGGGCGGCGGCGCACTGCCGTGATCGGCAGTGGCGTCGCCGGGCTCACCGCCGCGCACGTACTCGCCCGCGCACACCACGTCACTCTGTACGAGGCCGCCGACCGGCTCGGCGGACACGCGCACACCCACGATCTGACCGCGCCCGACGGGTCGGGGCACCGCGTCGACTCCGGTTTCATCGTGCACAACCGGCACACCTATCCGAACCTCCTGCGACTGTTCTCCGAACTCGGCGTCGCCACGCAGGAGTCGAAGATGAGCATGTCGGTGCGGTGCGAGGGATGCGGCCTGGAGTACGCCGGAGCGCGCGGTCCCGGTGGGCTGTTCGCCCGGCCCCGCAACGCTCTGCGCGCGGACTATCTGCGCCTGCTGGCGCAGGTGCCCGCGTTCCACCGGGCCGCACGGCGCCTGCTGGAACAGGGGCCCGACCAGACCTTCACCCTCGGTGGGTTCCTGGACCGCGAGGGCTTCTCCGGCTATTTCCGTACACACTTCGTGACACCACTGGTGTCGGCCGTGTGGTCCTGCGATGCCGCGACGGCGCAGCGTTACCCGGCCGCGTATCTGTTCCGGTTCCTGAAGCACCACGGGATGCTGTCGGTGAGCGGTTCGCCGACCTGGCGCACCGTGACCGGCGGTTCCCGAAGCTATGTCGACCGGGTCGCCCGGGGCATCGACACGGTGCGCCTCGCGGCTCCGGTCCGTGCCGTGCGGCGGCATCCGGACGGCGTCGGCCTCACCACCGCCGACGGCGTGACCCACGCGCACGACGCGGTGGTCGTCGCCACCCACCCGGATCAGGCCCTGAGCCTGCTGGCCGACGCGACCCCGCGGGAGAAGGAGACACTGGGCGCTTTCCGGTACTCGCGGAACACCACGCTCCTGCACACCGACACCGCGCTGCTGCCGCGTGCCCGGGGCGCCCGGGCCTCCTGGAACTACCTGATGCCGTCCTGCTCGGCGAGCGCCGACCGGGTGCGCGTCAGCTACGACATGAACCGGCTCCAGCGCCTGGACGCACCCGAGACCTACGTGGTCACGCTCGGCGGCGAGGACCGCGTCGACCCGGCCCTGGTCCGTGCCCGCATGGCCTACGAACATCCGGTCTACACACCGGAGTCGGTGGCCGCGCAGCGACGGCTGCCCGAACTGAACACCCCCGTCGTCGCGTTCGCCGGGGCCTACCACGGCTGGGGCTTCCACGAGGACGGCTGCGCCTCCGGTGTCGCGGCCGCCGCGGCCCTTGGAGTGTCATGGTGAGCGGCGCCCCGGCCCTGTACCGCGTCGCGATCACCCACGTCCGCACCGGGCCGCGCCGATACACTCTGCGCCACCGCACGTACATGTGGCTCATCGACCCCGACCGCCCACCCGAACTACCCTTTCCGCTAAGGCCGTTGGCGCGCTTCGATGCCCGTGACCACTTCACCGGCGAGCGACGATCGTCCCTCCGCTCCGGGCTCGACGCCTTCCTCCACGAACATGGAGTGGACCTGGACGGCGGCCCGGTCGTGATGCTGACCCACGCGCGCGTCTTCGGGTACGTGTTCAACCCGCTGACCCTCTACTGGTGTCACGGACCGGACGGCGCCCTGCGCTGTGTCGTCGCCGAGGTCCACAACACGTACGGCGGACGTCACAGCTATCTGCTGCGCCCCGATGCCTTGGGGCGTGCGGTGACCGACAAGGCGTTCCACGTCTCGCCGTTCTTCCCGGTCGACGGCCGCTACCGCATGCGACTGCCCGCTCCAGGGGACCGGGTCGACCTCACCGTGCACCTGGAGCGGGACGGCGGCAGGCCCTTCACCGCAACCGTTCGCGGCACCAGGAAGGAAGTACGTGCACGAACCCTGCTGGGACTCGCCGTGCGCAAGCCGTGGTCCACGCTCGCCGTGTCCGCGGCCATCCGCCTGCACGGTATCCGCCTCTACCTGCGGGGACTGCCCGTCCAGCCCCGCCCCGACCAGCACGAGAACAGCACTCCGGAGAACACCTCATGAGAACCGGCGACACCCACCCCACCACGGCGACCCCGTCCGGGCCCGCGCACTTCCCCGTGGACCCGGCCCGCCGGCCCAGCGCAGCCGCGCCGCCCGCCGCCTCCTCACCCCGGACCGCTGTCGCCGCGGCCGTCGTCCGCCGCGCCCTGCGTGAACTCCCGTTGCGCGTACGGTTCGCGGATGGCACCGAGCTCGGCAAGGGCGGGCCTGTCCTGCACATCCACCGGCCGGACGCGTTCCACGCCCGTATCGGCAAACACGGGCTGGTCGGTTTCGGTGAGTCGTACATGGCCGGTGAGTGGGACGCGCCCGATCTCGTGGCGGCCCTCACTGTCCTCGCCGCGCACGCCTCCGAGCTGGTGCCCGCACCACTGCAACGGCTGCGCGGGCTGTGGGCGCTGCGGCAGCCGTCCGCCCGGCGCAACACCCCGGGTGGCTCCCGCGCCAACATCAGCCACCACTACGACCTGTCCAACGAACTGTTCGCGCTCTTCCTCGACGAGACACTCAGCTACTCCTCGGCCGTCTTCCGTGGCCTTCCCGCCGCTTGGGAGTTGCTCGCGGAAGCCCAGCGCCGCAAGATCGACCGGCTGCTCGACCTCGCCGAAGTCCGCGACGGCAGCCGGGTGCTGGAGATCGGCACCGGCTGGGGCGAGCTCGCGATCCGCGCCGCCGCGCGCGGGGCCCGGGTCACGTCGCTCACTCTCTCCGGCGAACAGCGCGAACTGGCCATGGAACGCGTCGCGGCAGCTGGGCTGACGGACCGTGTCACTGTCGAACTGTGCGACTACCGCGAGGCACGCGGCAGTTACGACGCCGTCGTCAGCGTCGAGATGATCGAGGCGGTCGGCGCCGAGTTCTGGCCCGCCTACTTCCGCACCCTCGACGCACTCCTGGCGCCGGGTGGCCGGGTCGCGCTACAGGCCATCACCATGCCGCACGACCGGATGCTGGCGAGCCGGTCCACATACACCTGGATCCAGAAGTACATCTTCCCCGGCGGGCTGCTGCCGTCCGTCGAGGCGATCTCCGAGACGGTGCGCGACCACACCAGCCTCACGATCGCCCGCCGCGACGGCTACGGAGCGCACTACGCGGAGACGCTGCGGCTGTGGCGGGAGCGGTTCGCGGAGCGGGCCGACGCGGTCGCCGCGCTCGAATTCGACGAGACGTTCCAGCGCATGTGGACGTTCTATCTCGCCTACTCCGAGGCCGGTTTCCGCTCCGGATACCTCGACGTACAGCAGTACCTGCTCACCAAGGAGGAGATCAGCCGATGACCGGCGCCGCCCACCGCCTCGCCGCACTCGCCGAGACCGCGCTCGGCGGGCCGCTCCCGGTCCGCCTGCGCACCTGGGACGGCGCCGAGGCGGGCCCGGCCGACGGCCCCGTGGTCGTCGTGCGCTCCCGCCGCGCGCTGCGCCGACTGCTGTGGAACCCCGGCGAGTTGGGGCTCGCGCAGGCGTACGTGACCGGTGACATCGACGTGGAAGGGGATCTGGCCGCAGGGCTGCGCGCCATGTGGTCGGCGGCCCGCAAACGGAAGCTGCACGCGCCCCGCCTCTCCCTGACCGGTCGCGCCCGTGCGGCGGGCACCGCCGCCCGCCTCGGCGCGGTGGGCCCTCCCCCGGCCCCGCCCGCGTCTCAGGCGCGGCTGCGCGGCGCCCTGCACACCAAGTCCCGGGACCGGGCCGCGATCAGCCACCACTACGACCTGTCGAACGCCTTCTACCGGCTGCTCCTCGACGAGACGATGGCGTACTCGTGCGGGTACTGGGCGGGTGAAGGACCGGAGTTCACCGCGGCCGACGCGCAGCGCGCCAAGCTGGAGCTGATCTGCCGCAAGCTCGGCCTGGTGCCCGGGGCCCGGCTGCTCGACATCGGCTGCGGCTGGGGCTCCCTGACGCTGTGCGCGGCCGAGCGGCACGGGGTGCAGGTCACAGCGGTGACTCTGGCCCGCGAGCAGGCGGCGTACGTGGACGAGCAGGTGCGCTCGCGGGGTCTCGCGGACCGGGTGCATGTGGTGTGTCAGGACTACCGGGACATCACCGGCGGTGACTACGACGCGGTCGCCACGGTCGAGATGGGCGAGCACGTCGGGGACGCCGAGTACCCGGCGTTCACCGCTGCGCTGCACCGTCTGGTGCGGCCCTCGGGACGCGTCCTGGTCCAGCAGATGTCGCGCGGGGCGACGGCTCCGGGCGGCGGCGCGTTCATCGAGGCGTACATCGCGCCCGACATGCACATGCGTCCGCTGGGCGAGACGGTCGGCCTGCTGGAAACGGCCGGTCTGGAGGTGCGGTCGGTGGAGTCGCTGCGCGAGCACTACGTGCGCACGGTCGCCGCGTGGCATCACACACTGGCAAAGCGCTGGTCCGACTTCGTGGCGCTCGTCGGTGAGGAGACGGCCCGCGTGTGGCGCCTGTACCTGGTGGGCGGCGCCCTCGCCTTCGAGGAGCGGCGCATGGGCGTCGACCAGATCCTCGCCGTCCGTCCGACGGCCGCGGGGCACAGTGGTGTGCCGGCGACGCCGCGGGACTGGTACCCCGGTCTGGACCGGTCATGAGCGGCTTCGCCTGGGGGGACTTCGCGACCGGTCTCGGGTGGGCGGCCGCCGCCTCGTTCGCCGTCATGCTCGTCACGTTCGCCGTGGCCGTGCGCAAGGGTGTGCACCGGGTCGTCGACGTGGCGTGGGGTGTCGGGTTCGCCGCGGTCGCCGTGGTGGGTTTCCTGGTGTCGGCGGGCACCGGCGATCCGGGGCGGCGGGTCCTGGTGACCGTACTGACAGTGGTGTGGGGTGGGCGCCTTGCCGTGCACATCGCGCGGCGCGGGCGCGGCCACGGCGAGGACCCGCGATACGAGCGGATGCTGGCCAGGGCCCCCGGAAACCGGAACCTGTACGCCCTGCGCATGGTGTACCTCCTCCAGGGCGCTCTCGTCTGGCTGGTGTCCCTGCCCTTGCAGGCCGCGCAGTACGTGACGGGGCCGATGACCGGGTTCGCCTGGGCGGGGACGCTGCTGTGGGCGGTGGGCATGTTCTTCGAGGCGGTGGGGGACGCGCAGCTGGCCCGGTTCAAGGCGGATCCCGCGGCCAAGGGCCGGATCATGGACCGGGGGCTGTGGCGGTACACCCGTCACCCGAACTACTTCGGGGACTTCTGCGTCTGGTGGGGCCTGTTCCTGATCCTGTGCGACTCGTTCGGCGCGGCGGCCGTCTGTGCCGTGTCCCCGCTGGTGATGAGCCTGTTGCTGACCAAGGGCAGCGGAAAGCGGCTGCTGGAACGGCACATGGCCGAGCGTCCGGGCTATGCCGAGTACGCGGCCCGCACCAGCGGCTTCTTTCCGCTGCCGCCCCGCCGTTGAAGGCGGCGGGGCCCCGTGGTCGACCGCTCAGGCGGGCAGTCGCATCAACGCCACCGGGTCGGTGGTCGGCCGCTTCGAGCCGCCGGCCGGCTCGACGGTGATGCCCATGCCCGACGCCCCGTCCACGCCGCCGCTCAGCAGCACGGCCTGGTCACTGCGGGTGGTGTCCATGAGCCCTGCCGAGCGCATGGTTCCGTCGTCGTCGTACCAGAGTTGGTAGACCTTGCCCTGCGGTGGGTGCGCCATCCCTGAAGCGATGAACACGGATCGGTCCTGGCTCTTGGAGACGACGACGGTGCCGTTGGCGCCGTCGCCCAGTTGCGCCGAGTCGCTCTTGGCGTCCGGCGCCGCGAGCACGGCGGCGATCCGGTCGTTGTCCTGATCCGCCTGCCGGGCCTGTTCCTGAGCGTCCTCGGCGCGCTGGTGCTGCCACACGGCCGTGCCTCCGAGCGCGGCGGCGGCCGCGAAGCAGGCGGCGAGCGCCCACCGCGACAGGAGCCACCGCCTGGCGCCCGCCGTGCGCCCGGTCCGGGACAGGGCCGGTTCACGGGGCGAGTCCTGGCGGACCGTGGTGATCCGGCGCAGTACCTGGCCGCGCAGATCGGGACGGGGTGTGACGGTCGCGGCCAGGCCGAGACGGGCGGCGGTCGCGGAGAGTTCGGCGCTCTCTTGAGTGCATGCCTCGCAGTGCGCGAGGTGCTGCTCGAAGTCGGCCCGCTCCTCGTCGGAGAGCGCGTGCAGCGCGTAGGCGCCGGTCAGGGTGTGCAGCTCGGCGGTGGTCACGCGGTCACCCCCAGGCAGTCACGGAGCCGGATGAGTCCGTCGCGCAGCCGGGTCTTGACCGTGCCCAGGGGCAGGGTCAGGGACTCGGCGACCTGGCGGTAGGTGAGCCCGCGGTAGTAGGCGAGAGCGACGGCCTGGCGCTGGATCTCGGTCAGGGTGCGCAGGCAGCGGCGCACCTGCTCGCGCTCGAGGCGTGCCTCGACCTGCTCGGTGACCTGGTCGAAGTCGGGCATGTGGTCGAGGAGCGCGGCCTTCTGGTCGCGCGCCGCCGCGGCCTCGACGGAGCGGACCCGGTCGATGGCGCGCCGATGGGCCAGGGTGAGGATCCAGTTGATCGCCGTGCCGCGGTCGGTGCGGTAGCGGGGAGCGGTACGCCAGACCTCGACCATGATCTCCTGCGCGACCTCCTCGGACTGTGCCAGGTCCCGCAGCACAGCGCGTACGGTACCCAGCACAGGGCCCATCACCATGTCGTACACCGAGGCGAACGCGTCCTCGTCGCCGAGGGCCACGCGTCCCACCAACTCCTGCAGATCCGGTTCGGCGGCTGGGTCTCTGCCGATGTGTACGGCTTCTTTCACGGGGCCCTCCGTGGTCGGGAACTGTCCAGACGTAATCCGGAACCGGTGCGGCCACGGATTGGTCCGGCCCGACCATAGATCCAGTCGATCGGCCCCTGCGTGCCGACGTCACCCCCGCGTCACCGCCGGATCCGCGTCATCTCCGGGTCGAACAACGGCTCCGCCGCCGTGACGGCGACCACGCGATCGCCGAAGTAGCCGATCTCGACACGGGTGCCCGGCTCGGCGTGCTCGGCCGGGAGCCAGGCGTAGGCGATGGGGCGGCCGAGGGTGTAGCCGTAGGCGGCGCTGGTGATGTAGCCGCTGGGGCGGCCGTTCACGAAGACCGGTTCGTGGCCCATCACCACCGAGTGGTCGTCCTCGATGAGGAGGGCCGTGAGGCGGCGGTCCACGGTGTCCTTGGTGATGTCGCGGATCGCGTCGAGGCCCAGGTAGTCGCCCTTCTTCTTGCGGACGGCGAAGCCGACACCGGCCTCGTAGGGGTTGTGTTCGCTGGTCATGTCGTGGCCCCAGGCCCGGTAACCCTTCTCCAGGCGCAGGGAGTTGAAGGCGCTGCGGCCCGCCGCGATGACGCCGTGGTCCTGCCCGGCCCGCCAGAGGGTGTCCCACAGGCGCAGGCCCAGGTCGGCGGTGGTGTACAGCTCCCAGCCCAGTTCGCCGACGTAGGACAGGCGCATCGCGGTGACCGGGACATCGCCGATGAAGGCCTGCTTCGCCTTGAAGTAGCCGAAGTTCTCGTGCGAGAAGTCGGCGTCGGTGAGGGGTTGCACGAGGTCGCGGGCGCGCGGGCCCCACACACCTATGCAGCAGGTGCCGGCCGTGATGTCCCGGACCTGCACGGTGCCGTCGGCGGGCAGGTGGCGGCGCAGCCAGGCGAGGTCCAGGTTGCTGTTGGCGCCAACCTGGAAGCGGTCATCGGTGAGCCGGGCGACGGTGAGGTCGCTCAGGACGCCGCCCGCTTCGTCGAGCATGAGCGTGTAGGTGACCGCGCCGACTGCCTTGTCCAGCTGGTTCGTTGAGAGGCCCTGGAGGAATGCCAGGGCTCCTGGGCCGGTGACCTCCAGGCGCTTGAGCGGGGTCATGTCGTACATCGCCACGCGTTCGCGGGTGACCAGTGCCTCGGCTCCCGCAATGGGCGACCAGAAGCGGGAGGCCCACTCGCTCCGCCCGCTGATGCGGGACACCTCGGGCAGGTCGGCGTTGGCCTCGTACCAGTGCGGGCGCTCCCAGCCGCCGCCCTCCAGGAACACGGCGCCGAGTTCCTGCTGGCGGGTGTGGAAGGGGCTGACGCGCAGCGGGCGGGGCCGGTTCGGCGGCTGGAGCGGGTGGATGATGTCGTAGACCTCGGAGAAGCTCTGGCAGCTGCGCTCGTGTACGTAGTCGGGGGCGAGCTGCACGTCCTCGAAGCGGTTGATGTCGCACCCATGGACGTCGATGCCGGGCCGACCCTCCACCATCCACTTCGCGACGGCCCGCGCGACGCCCGCCGAGTGTGTCACCCACACCGCTTCGGCCAGCCAGAAGCCGGACACCGTCGGGGATTCGCCGATCAGGGGCATGCCGTCGACGGTGAAGGAGAACAGGCCGTTGAAGCCGTCGGCGATCTCCGCGTCGTTCAGCGCGGGCAGCAGCCTGCGGGTGTCGGCCCAGGCGCCTTCGAAGTCGGCCTTCGTGAAGTCGAGCTTCGAGGGCTGGTCGGGGCTGTCGGCGGGGTGAACGACGTCGTCGGCGGAGATCGGCATCGGTCGGTGGGCGTACGAGCCGATGCCGATCCGGTCGACGAGTTCGCGGTAGTACAGACCGGCGTCCTGGTTGCGCAGGATCGGCAGGTTCGCCTCGTCCAACTGACTGTTGCGGCCCTTGAGTTCGGTGATCGGTGTGGTGGTGGCGTACTGGTGGCCCATGGGGACCAGCGGTACGTCCTGGCCCACCATGCGCCCGATGCGCGGGCCCCAGAAGCCCGCGCAGGACACCACGATGTCCGCGGGGAAGGTGCCGCGGTCGGTGACGACGGCGCTGACGGTTCCGCCGGTTGTCTCGATGTCGGTGACGGTGTGGTGGCCGAGGAAGGTGGCACCGCGAGCGAGGGCGCGGCGGGCCTGCGCCTCACCGATCCGCAACGCCTTGGCGAGGCCGTCGCTGGGGATGTGGTAGCCGCCGAGGATGGCGTCGGGGTCGAGCAGCGGGTGCAGCTTGGCGGACTCGGCGGGGTCGAGGAGGTGGCTCTCGACGCCCCAGGAGGTGAGCCAGCCGTGCCGGCGTTCGAGTTCCGCGAGGCGTTCGGGAGTGGTGGCGATCTCCAGGCCGCCGACCTGCCGGTAGCACCAGTCGCCGTCGAGGTCGAGGGCGCTGGTCTTCTCGACGGTGTAGCGCGCGAACTCGGTCATGGTCTTGGAGGGGCTGGTCTGGAAGACGAGGCCGGGGGCGTGCGAGCTGGACCCTCCGGTCGCGAAGAGGGGGCCCTGTTCGAGGACGGTGATGTCCGTCCAGCCGAGTGCGGTGAGTTCGTCGCTGAGGGAGCAGCCGACGATGCCGGCTCCGATGATGACCACCTTGGGCTGCGAAGTCATGGAGTTCCTCCGGGAGTTCAAGGGCGCACGAGGGTGACGTGACGTGGGAGGGGTCTTGGGTGGTGTCGTCAGGGGCGGACGACCGGGCGCAGCACCTCGCCGCGGCTCATCCGGTCGAAGGCACCCCGCACATCGGTGAGGTCGATCGTCTCGTTCACGAACCGGTCCAGGTCGGCGGGAACGATCGCGTGTCCACGTGGAATTGACACGACAGTTGAACGTGATTGATATACCAGCGGTCGGCTCACTAGAACCGCTGCGCGGCGGCCGTCAATGGGCCCCGCGTTCCCCATGGTTGAGGGGCGGAGGACGGCCTCAGATGATGGAGCGGATCGCTCGCTCGAAGTTCTCCACGTGCTCGGCAGCCACGGCCGAGGCCTTGGCCGCGTCGCCGTCGATGACGGCCCGCAGCAACTGCCCGTGTTCGTGGACGTGTTGCTCGAGTCCGGCCAGGCGGTCGATGAACAGGCACCAGATCCGCGTGGCGAGGTTGTCGTAGTTGACCAGCGTGGCTTCGAGGTACGGGTTGTACGTGACCGCGTAGACGGCGCGGTGCACCGCCATGTCGAGGCGGAGCAGGGCGACATCGCCGGGCTCCGGCGCGGTCTGCGACTCCTCCTCGACGCGGGTGAGCAGTGCGCGCAGCCGCTCCCGGTCCGCCGCGGTCGCCCGCTTGCTGGCGCGCGCGGCGGCGAGGGGTTCGAGCTCCTGGCGCACTTCGGAGATGTGGCCGAGGTCGGCGATCTGTACTTCGGTGGCGAAGGTGCCGCGCCGGGGGAAGGCGACGATGAGCCGCTCGGTCTCCAGGCGCTTGAGGGCCTCGCGGACCGGGGTGCGGCCGAGTCCGAGATCGGCGGCGAGGCGCCCGTCGTGGACGGGTTCGCCGGGGCGGATCTGCAGGGTGACGAGCCGGTCCGTGATCTCCTGGTACGCCTGGTCGGCCAGCGTCGCGCCGTTCGACTGGTCCCCGGCGGCAGGCACAGATGGCATTTCGCCCCTCCCATGACGTGTCCGCGATGAGACCTCACCGTACCGCACCCTTGCATTGATATATCAGGGGTGCGGGGCGGCGGGAGAGGCGAAGGCATGGTGGTGGGCCCGTCAGACTGCGGCGGGCGCGATCCTTTCCGTGGCGGGGATCAGGGTGCGGCGCAGCCGGTTGAAGATCTTGGAGCGGTTCATCGCGAGGACCGCGGTGGGTGCCCCGTCCTCCTTGTAGAGGGCCGCGAAGGACCGGTCCTCGTACGAGCCCTCGACGAGCTCCAACTCGGCGCCGGGATTCACGACGCCCGCGAGCTGGATGCGGACGTCGTACTGGTCGGACCAGAAGGACGGCGGGGTGGCCCGGGGGATCGCGGACTCGCCGGTGAGCAGGGTGCGGGCCGCGGTGGCGGCCGACTCGGTGGCGTTCGACCAGTGCTCGATGCGGGCGTGCCGGCCGGTGAAGGGGTGCGGGCGGCGGGCCACGTCGCCGACCGCGACGACGTTGGGGACGCTGGACGCACCGCCCGCGTCGCACACCACGCCGTTGTCCACCCACACACCGGAGTCGGCGAGCCAGTCGTCGACCGGGCGGGCCCCCACCCCGACGAGCACGATGTCCGCGGGCAGCAGCCGCCCGTCCGTGAGCCGCACTCCGGCGACCCGGCCGCCGCCGCTCTCCAGTTCCGCCACACCCGTGCCGCACAGCAGGCGGACGCCGTGATCGGTGTGGAGGGAAGCGCATAGGCGGCCCATCTCGGCGCCCAACTGGCGTTCCAGCGGGGTGTCGAGCGCCTCGACCACGGTGACGTCGAGGCCCAAGTAGTGTGCGGTGGCCGCGACCTCGGCGCCGATGAACCCGGCGCCGATGACGACCATCCGGGGCACCCCGCTGACCAGCTCGGTGCGCAGGCTCCGGGCGTCGTCCAGGGTGCGCAGGGTGTGCACGCCCGCGAGGCCCTCCGCGCCGGGGAGGCGACGGGCGGTCGAGCCGGTGGCGACCACGACGCCGTCGGTGTCGATCCTGCGCCCGTTGCCGAGGATGACGGAAGTGGTGGAGCAGTCCAGGTGGACGGCGCGTTCACCCAACTCCCAGTGGATGCGCAGTTCTTCGTACTCCTCGGCGTCCCCGAGCGCGAGTGCGTCGGCCGTGACGTCACCCTTGAGGTATCCCTTGGACAGGGGCGGGCGGTCGTAGGGCCGGTGCAGCTCCTCTCCTACGACGGTGATCTCTCCCTCGTACCCCTCGGCGCGCAGCGACCGGACGGCGCTGAGGCCGGCGAGCGAGGCTCCGACGACAGTGATGTGCTTCATGCGGGCTCCCCAACGGTGACGTGAAGCAGGACCTGACCGTCCTGGACGGTGACGTGGTGGGTGCGGACGGGCGTCTTCGCGGGCGGGCAGGTCGGGCGGCCGTTGCGCAGGTCGAACGACGCCTCGTGCAGGGGGCATTCGACGAAGCAGCCCTCCAGGAAGCCGTCGGCGAGCGAGGCGTCCTGGTGGGTGCAGGTGTCGTCGATGGCATACACCGTGCCGTCCGCGTTGAAGACGGCTACGGGGGCCGGCACGCCCTCGGTCACGCGGATGGACTCACCAGGCGGCAGATCTTCGATGCGGCACACCGGGATCATGGGGAACCTCCAGGAAACAAATGGACGGTCAATTGGCGCGCTGTGCACCGAGCCTGGCCTGGAGCCAGGTGTGGAACTCTCCGATGTGGTGTTCGCTGGGGACGAGGACGCCGCCCTTGACATAGGCGCGCGAGCTCATCGCGGGCTGGGTGCGCTCGCAGGCGTCGAAGTCCTGTTGGTTGACGCGGTGGAAAAGCTCGACGGAGCGCGCTATGTCCTTGCTGTCCCCGCCGCCGTCCACGACGTGCGGCAGGTACAGCCAGTCGCACTCGACGATCGTGCGGTCGTGGGCGACCGGGTACATCCGGTGGATGATCACGTGGTCCGGGAGCAGGTTGATGAAGACCTGCGGCCGCACGGTGATCGCGTAGTAGCGCCGGTCCTGCTCGTCGGCGACCGAGGGGATGCGGTCGAGTCCTTCGGATCCGTCGACGGTGAAGCCCTGCGCTTCCTCGGCGAACTCGGCGCCGTGCCCGACGAAGTACTGGGCGGCCAGGCCATCCTTGAACTCCGGGAGCACTTCGGTGAGTTCGGGGTGGATGGTGGCGCAGTGATAGCACTCCATGAAGTTCTCGATGATGAGTTTCCAGTTGGCCCGGACGTCGTACGTGACGCGCCGGCCGAGGTCGAGGTCCTCGATCGCGTAGTTCTCGATGGCTTCGGCGCCGCCGAGGCGCTCGCTGACCGCGCCGATCACCGCGTCCTCGAAGGAGGGCGGCTGCTCGGCCAGGCACACCCAGACGTATCCGAGCCACTCCCGCACGTGCACGGTGACCAGACCGTATTCGGTGCGGCCGATGTCCGGCATCGACGTCAGGTTGGGTGCGGCGACCAGCTTGCCGTCGAGGCCGTAGGTCCAGGCGTGGTACGGGCACTGGAAGTTCCGCTTGACCTCGCCTGACTCCTCGGTGCACAGCTTGGCGCCGCGGTGCCGGCAGATGTTGAGGAACGCGCGGACGGAGCCGTCGCGGGAGCGGGAGACGAGGACGCTCTCGCGGCCCACCTGGTAGGTGCGGAAGCTTCCCGGTTTGGAGAGGTCCGCCGCCCGGCTCACGCAGAACCACATGGACTCGAAGATGTGCTCCTGCTCCCGCGCGAAGATCTGCGGGTCGGTGTAGTAGTCGCCAGGGAGAGTGGAGATGAGGCTCGGGGGCAGGCTCGTGCTGCTCATCAGATGTCACCTCGGTAGATGTCGTACGGACATGCGGCAGGTGCCGAAGCGATGCGAGTTGTGTGTGGTGGGGGCTCAGAGCGCCCGTGCGCTCACAGCGTCACCACTGAGCGCAGTACGTCTCCGCGACGCATGGCGTCGAACGCGGACTCCACCTCGTCGAGGCCGATCTCCTCGCTGACGAACGCGCCGAGGTCGAAGCGGCCCTGGAGGTAGAGGTCGATGAGGGCGGGGAAATCACGGGAGGGCAGGCAGTCGCCGTACCAGGAGGACTTGAGGGCGCCGCCGCGCCCGAAGACGTCGGCGAGCGGCAGTTCCAGCTTCATCTCGGGGGTGGGCACGCCCACGAGGACCACGGTGCCCGCCAAGTCGCGGGCGTAGAAAGCTTGTTGATAGGTCTCGGGGCGGCCCACCGCCTCCACGACGACATCCGCGCCGAAGCCGCCGGTGAGGGAACGGACGGCCTCGACGGGGTCGGTCCTGGAGGAGTCGACGGTGTCGGTGGCACCGAACCGCTCGGCCTTCGCCAGCTTCCGCTCGTCGATGTCCACGGCGATGATGCGAGCGGCGCCGGCCACCTTCGCCCCGGCGATCGCCGCGATGCCCACGCCGCCGCAGCCGATGACGGCCACCGAGTCGCCCCGGCCGACGCCGCCGGTGTTGACCGCCGCGCCGAAGCCCGCCATGACGCCGCAGCCGAGCAGGCCCGCAGCGGCGGCCGGTGCGGTCCGGTCGACCTTGGTGCACTGCCCGGAGGCGACGAGGGTCTTCTCGGCGAACGCGCCGATGCCGAGGGCCGGCGAGAGCTCCGTGCCGTCGAGGAGGGTCATGGGCCGTGTGGCGTTGCGCGTGTCGAAGCAGTACCAGGGCCGGCCGCGCCGACAGGCCCGGCAACTTCCGCACACGGCACGCCAGTTGAGGATGACGAAGTCACCGGGCGCCACGTCGGTGACCCCGTCGCCGACGGACTCGACGACGCCGGCGGCCTCGTGACCGAGCAGGAACGGGAACGCGTCGTTGATCCCGCCCTCCCGGTAGTGCAGATCGGTGTGGCAGACGCCGCAGGCCCGCACCTGCACCAGCGCCTCCCCCGGCCCGGGCTCCGGGACCAGGATCGTCTCCACGGAGACGGGAGCGCCCTGTTTGTGGGCGACCACTGCGCGTACCTCGTGAGTCACGGTTGAGCTCCTTGCTGCGGGGACGGCCGGACGCGGCGGCCCGACGGAGTCTGTTGAGGGGAGGCAGAAGAGCCGTGAGGGAGCTTTTGAAGATCTGTTGAAGCACCGAACTCTGTTGCGCATGAAGAACCTTGACGCGTTCTACGCAACGCCCAAACTGTCGTCTCCGTCGGAGGCGCGTGTCAAGAGGAATCTGAGAACTGTCCCGCCCCACAGAAACCCCGCACCCCGCACCGCCCGACGCCGCCACCACGGCGCCGTCAACGACGTTGCAGCGCACGGGGGTTGGGGGCCGCGTCGGGGCAGGCCCACCCACGAGGACGCCGACTACGGCAGAGGTATCGAACGGCCTCGCGTGTCCGCGTCAAGACGGTGCGCAAGGGTGCATGACTCCCGCCGACCCGGGTAGCGGAAGTGGCTAGGCGGGTCTTGTATGCCCTAATTCAGGAGACGCCGCTTATCGGCCGCGATCATACGGCCGGAGTCGAAGATCCGCTTCCGCATCGCCCTGCCGCCAGCCCACGGACAGCGCCTATAGTCGCGCCATGAGAAAGCGTGACGCAGACAGTGAGACATCGGGCCCGTCGGGCGCCGGAGTGCAGTCCGTCGACCGTGCCGTGAGCGTTCTGGAGATTCTCGCCCGGCGCGGGGAGGCCGGCGTCAGTGAGATCGCCGCGGAAATCGACGTGCACAAGTCGACGGCCTTCCGTCTGCTGGGCGCACTGGAGGCGCGCGACTTGGTCGAGCAGTCGGCCGACCGGGGGAAGTACCGGATCGGTTTCGGCATCGTACGCCTGGCCAGCTCGGTCACCGACAACTTCGATGTGACACAGCAGGCCCGGCCATTCTGCGAGCAGCTCGCGGAGGAATTCGGCGAGGCCGTCAACATCGCAATCCTGCAGGAGCATTACGCGGTGAATGTCCTCCAGGTACGCGGACCGATGGCGGTCAGCACGCACAATTGGGTCGGCCAGCTCACCCCGATGCATGCCACATCCAGTGGCAAGATATTGCTCGCTCACGTGCCGGAGCAGGAGCGCACGGAAATGCTCGCGGCCTCCCACATGAAAAAGATGACACCGCACACCCTGACCGCCAAGGGAAAACTCGAGAAGGATCTCGCGCAGACCCTTGAGCGCGGATATGCGGTGACACTGGAGGAATTGGAGATCGGGCTGCACGGAATGGCCGCACCGATCAGAAACGCCCAGGGTGAGGTCATCGCCGCCATCAGCGCCTCGGGCCCGGCCTACCGGTTCACCGAGGAGCGGATGCACGAGCTCTCCCCCACGCTGCTGCGGAGCGCGCAGGACGTCAGCCGCAAGATGGGCTACCTGGACTGACCGGGGACGTCCCCCTCGGCCGGTTCCATCCGGATGATCACGGCCTTGGACGTGGGGGTGTTGCTGTTCTCGGCGACGCTGTCCAGCGGCACGAGGACGTTGGTCTCCGGGTAATAGGCGGCCGCGGAGCCCCGGGGCGTCGGATAGCCGACGACGCGGAACGCGGGCGCCCTGCGCTCGCTGCCGTCGGTCCACACACTGATCAGGTCGACCAGGCTCCCCTCCTCGATGCCGAGTTCGGTGAGGTCCTCCGCGTTCGCCAGGACGACGCGCCGCGCGCCCTTGACGCCGCGATACCGGTCGTCCATCGCATACGGGATGGTGTTCCACTGGTCGTGCGAACGGAGCGTCTGCAGAATCAGGTGGCCGGGCGGCGCGGTGAGCCCGGTGAAGGTGTTCGCGGTGAAGACGGCGGTGCCGCTCGCCGTCTGGAAGACGCGCTTGTTGACGGGGTTGGGCAGGTTGAAGCCGCCAGGTTCCCTGACGCGCCGGTTGAAGTCGTCGAATCCCGGCACCACGTTCGCGATGTGCTCGCGAACCGTGTCGTAGTCGTTCTCGAAGGCCTGCCAGGTGATCCCGTGCCGTTCGCCGAGGGTCCTGCGGGCGAGCCGGCTGATGATGGACACCTCGCTGAGCAGCGCGGGTGAGGCGGGCGCGAGCCGGCCGCGGGTGGCGTGCACATCGCTCATCGAGTCCTCGACCGTCATGAACTGCTCACCGCCCGCCTGAACGTCGCGGTCGCTGCGCCCCAGAGTGGGGAGAATCAGCGCGGTGCGGCCACACACGGCGTGCGAGCGATTCAGCTTCGTCGAGATGTGGGCCGTCAACCGGCAATTGCGCAGGGCGCGTTCGGTCACGTCGCTGTCGGGAGTGGCGCGGACGAAATTGCCCGCGACGCCCACGAACACCTGGGCCCGGCCGTCGCGCATGGCCCGGATCGCGTCGACCGCGTCGGCCCCGTGCCGGGTGGGCGGAGCGAAGCCGAATTCCTTCTCCAGGGCGTCGAGGAACGACTGCGGCATGCGCTCCCACACGCCCATGGTGCGGTCGCCCTGCACATTGCTGTGGCCGCGCACCGGGCAGACTCCGGCGCCGGGCCTGCCGATGTTTCCGCGCAGCAGAAGGAAATTGACGACTTCGCGGATGGTGGGGACGCCGTGCTTGTGCTGGGTCAGGCCCATGGCCCAGCACACGATGACGTTCTTGGCGCCGAGCACCCGCTGGTGGACCTCCTCGATCTCCTCGCGGGTGAGTCCCGTGGCCTTGAGGACCTCCGCCCAGTCGAGCCCGCGGATGTTGTCGGTGAAGACCTCGTAGCCCGAGGTGTGGGCATCGATGAACTCGCGGTCGATGACCGTGCCGGGCGCCTTGTCCTCGGCCTCCAGGAGCAGCAGGTTCAGCGCCTGGAAGAGGGCCAGGTCGCCGCCCGGCCGGATCTGCAGGAACTGGTCGGCGATCTCGGTGCCGCGGCCGATGACACCCCGCGCCTTCTGCGGGTGCTTGAAGCGCAGCAGCCCCGCCTCGGGCAGCGGGTTGACCGCGACGATCTTTCCGCCGCGCCGCTTGGTCTCCTCCAGCGCCGTGAGCATCCGGGGGTGGTTGGTGCCGGGGTTCTGGCCGACGACGAACACCAGGTCGCTGTTGTGCAGGTCGTCGAGGCTGACGCTGCCCTTGCCGATGCCCAGCGTCTCGTTCAGGGCGGAACCGCTTGACTCGTGGCACAGATTGGAGCAGTCGGGCAGGTTGTTGGTGCCGTAGGCCCGCGCGAAGAGCTGGAGCAGGAAGGCGGGCTCGTTGGCGAGTCGGCCCGAGGTGTAGAACAGCGCCTCGTCCGGGGTGTCGAGGCCGTTCAGCTCGTCGGCGAGCGCACCTTCCCAGCCGATCGGCTCGTAGTGGTCGCTGTCCGGGTACTTGACCATGGGCTCGGTCAGCCGGCCCTGCTGGTTGAGCCAGTAGTCGGAGGCCTGCGCCAGCTCGCTGACCGGGTGCTCGGCGAAGAACTCGCGGGTGACGCGGCGCGTGGTGGCCTCGTCGGCGATGTGCTTGGCGCCGTTCTCGCAGTACTCGTTGCGGCTCCGCTTGCCGGGTGTCTCCTCGGGCCAGGCGCAGCCCGGACAGTCGATGCCGCCGGCCTGGTTGAGATTCAGCAGGGTCAGGGCGGTGCGCTTCGGCGAGGTCTGGCTCAGGGCGTACTGGAGGGCGTGGGCCACGGCGGGCGCCCCGGTGGCCCAGGTCTTGGGCTTGCTCAGGGAAAGATCCTCTTCGGGCTCTTCGATCGCGCGCACGCCCATCACCTCTACGTTTCCGACTCACCGGGAGCCGACACGCCCCCGCCACCCAGCATTCGTCGGCGCCCGGCCCACGGTCAAAGCGGAAAATCCGATCGTTGATAGGCAGCTACGATCATCGGTGGGCGCTGTCCACCGAAATCGGCCGGGAAGGGGGTGGGACCGTGCTCCTGCGACAGCTCGAATACCTCGTCGCACTGACCGGTACCGGCCACTTCGCGAAGGCCGCCGAGCAGTGCTTCGTGTCGCAGCCGACGCTGTCCGAGGGCATCCGCAAGCTGGAGACGGAGCTCGGCGTGCCGCTGGTGCGGCGCGGCCGGCGCTTCGAGGGCCTGACGGCGGAGGGCGAGCAGGTCGTCCTGTGGGCGCGCCGGATGCTCGCGGACCGGGACGCCATGCAGTCGGGGCTCGCGGCGCTGCGCGCAGGGCTGAGCGGTGAGCTGCGGCTGGGCGCCGTGCCCACGGCGGTCGGTGCGGTCGCCCTGCTCACGCAGCCGTTCTGCGCGGCCAACCCGCACACCACGGTGAACGTCCAGGCCGATCTCCAGGGTGATGACATCGTGCGCCGGCTGCGCGCCTTCGAGCTGCACGGGGCGGTCTCGTACCACAGCCGGAACCTGGATCTGCCGTTCGTGCCGCTGTACCGGGAGCGCTATGTCGTGCTCACCCAGGAGGACCCGGACCGGTCGGCGCAGGAGATCAGCTGGGCCGAGGCGGCGGCGCTGCCGCTGTGCCTGCTGCATCCGCGGATGCTGGGGCGCCGGGTCCTGGACGACGTGTTCGCGGAGCTGTCTCTGTCGGTGGCGCCGCGCGTGGAGACGGACTCCATCGCCTCACTGATCGCGCATGTGCGCACCGGCCAGTGGTCGAGCATCATCCCGCACACCTGGCTGCACGTCTTCGGGATCCCCGCCGGGATGGAGGCCGTGCCACTGATCGGGCCCCGGCGCAGCGCACGGATCGGTCTGCTGCTGCCGCCGCGCGATCCGCTGTCGGTGATGGAGCAGGCGCTCGCGGACCTGGCCCGCGCCTCGCGGATGCACACGGTCCTGGACGTGCTGCCGGGCTGAGATCCGGCCGCCGCAACTCGCCGCATCGATGCGGCGGTTACCGGCTTGTTTTCCTCCTCCGGACACCATTGACGCGCCCCTGAGCCGCTGGCTACCGTGACGACGACCCGCCGCTGATATATCAGAGTGTCACCAGTCGGTTTTCAAGGAGTCCTCATGACCCCCGACGCACACGACCTGCCCGACCACCCCGACTTCCTGTGGCGCAACGCCGACCCGAAGAAGTCCTACGACGTCGTGATCGTGGGCGGTGGCGGACACGGCCTGGCGACCGCGTACTACCTCGCCAAGAACCACGGCATAACGAACATCGCCGTCCTGGAGAAGGGGTGGCTGGCCGGCGGGAACATGGCCCGCAACACCACCATCATCCGCTCCAACTACCTGTGGGACGAGAGTTCGGGCATCTACGAGAGCTCGCTCAAGCTGTGGGAGACGCTGGAGCAGGACCTCGACTACCCGATCCTGTTCAGCCAGCGCGGCGTCCTCAACCTCGCGCACAACCTCCAGGACGTCCGCGACAGCAAGCGCCGGGTGTACGCGAACCAACTCAACGGCATCGACGCCGAGTGGCTGGAGCCCGACGGGGTCGCCAAGGTGTGTCCGATCGTCAACACGAGCCCGGACGTGCGTTATCCGGTGCACGGCGCCACGTACCAGCCGCGCGCGGGTATCGCCAAGCACGACTACGTGGCGTGGGGCTTCGCCCGCCGCTGCGACGCGTACGGCATCGACCTCATCCAGAACTGCGAGGTCACCGGCATCGATGTGAGCGGGGGCCGGGTCACCGGGGTTCAGACCACGCGGGGCCGGATCGCCGCCGGGAAGATCGCGCTCGCGGCGGCGGGACACACCTCCGTGCTCGCGCAGATGGTCGGCCTGCGGCTTCCGTTGCAGAGCCATCCCCTCCAGGCACTGGTGTCGGAACTGCTTGAGCCCGTGCACCCGACCGTCGTGATGTCCAACGCCGTGCACGTGTACGTCTCCCAGGCGCACAAGGGCGAACTCGTCATGGGCGCGGGCATGGACAGCTACAACGGGTACGGGCAGCGCGGCGCCTTCCACATCATCGAGCGGCAGATGGCAGCGGCCCTGGAGCTGTTCCCGGTGTTCGCCCGCGCCCACATGCTGCGCACCTGGGCCGGCATCGTCGACACCACACCGGACGCCTCCCCCATCGTCGGGCTCACGCCGGTGGAGGACCTTTACCTCAACTGCGGCTGGGGTACCGGCGGTTTCAAGGCGACTCCGGGAGTCGGCTGGGCGTACGCGCACACCATCGCGACCGGTGAACCCCATGACACCAACGCGCCGTTCACCCTCGACCGGTTCACGACCGGCGCCCTCGTCGACGAGCACGGCGCCGCCGCCGTCGCGCACTGAGCACCTGCCGAGCCCTGAGGAGACCGAGAGATGCAGCTGATTCCCTGCCCCTGGTGCGGACCGCGCGAGGAGGCCGAGTTCCACTACGGCGGTCAGGCGCACGTCGAGCACCCCGCCGACCCGCACGCGATCGACGACGAGCAGTGGGCCCAGTACGTCTTCTTCCGCGACAACCCCAAGGGCCCCTTCGCCGAGCGGTGGGCGCACACGGCGGGCTGCCGACGCTGGTTCAACGCCGTGCGCGACACCGTGAGTTACGAGTTCCTGACCGTGTACCCCGTGGGTTCCCCGAACCCTCTCGGCACCGCCGCGCGAGAGCGCCAGGAGGCGACCGCATGAGCACTCCCTTCCGCTCCCCCGGCACACACGGCCGCGTCGACCGCTCCACCACGCTGGACTTCACCTTCGACGGCACGGACTACACCGGTCACCCCGGAGACACCCTCGCCTCCGCGCTGCTGGCGAACGGCGTGCACCAGGTGGCTACGAGCATCAAGTACGGGCGGCCGCGCGGCATCCTCGCCGCCGGTGTCGAGGAGCCCAACGCCCTCGTGCAGATCGAGGCGCCGTTCCCCGAGCCCATGCTCACCGCCACCACGGTCGAGCTCTACGACGGTCTGGTGGCACGCGGGCTGAGCGGCCAGGGGCGGCTCGCCGCCGAGGCCGATCCCGCCCGTTACGACGCGAAGCACCTGCACGCCGAGTTGCTGATCGTGGGGGCCGGACCGGCCGGTCTCGCGGCCGCGCTCGCCGCGGCCGACGCGGGAGTCCGGGTCGTCCTCGTCGACAGCGCACCGGAGTTGGGAGGCAGCCTGCTCGGCACGCAGGAGGCCATCGACGGCCGCCCGGCGCAGGAGTGGGTCGACTCCGTGGCGAGCCGGCTCGCGGCGTCCGGGAGCGTCACCGTCCTGACCCGCACCACCGCCTTCGGGCACTACGACGACAACCTCGTCCTCGCCCTGGAGAAGCGCACCGACCACCTCGGCGCCGCGGCCCCGAGCCACGTGTCACGCCAGCGGGTGTGGCGCATCCGGGCCGAGCAGGTCGTGCACGCGACCGGCGCCACCGAGCGTCCGATCGCCTTCGACGACAACGACCGCCCCGGCATCATGCTCGCCTCCGCGGCCCGTACGTACCTGGGCCGGTACGGCGTCCTCGCCGGTCGCCGGGCGGCCGTCTTCACGACGAACGACTCCGCGTACGACACGGTGCTCGAACTCGCGGACGCGGGCGTGGAGTTCGCTGCGGTGGTCGACGCGCGGCCGACCGTTTCCGAGCGGCTCGCGGGGGCTCTCGCCGAGCGCGGCATCCCGTTGCACCGGGACCATGTCGTCACCGGGACCAGCGGTGTCGAGCGCATCTCCCGTGTGCACATCGCCCGGCGTTCGGCGGACGACGCCCGGCGGCACGGCGTCGACTGCGACGTGCTGCTCGTCTCCGGCGGCTGGAACCCGGCCGTGGCCCTGTTCAGCCAGGCGCGCGGGAAGCTGCGCTACGACGCGGAACTCGCCACGTTCGTGCCCACCGAGGCGCCGGCCACCGTACGGACCGCGGGCGCCGCGGACGGTCTGCGTACGCTAGGGGAGTGCCTGGGCAGCGGGATCGCCGCGACGGCCACGGCGCTTGAGGCGCTCGGCGTCGCGGTCACGCCAGTCGGCGTTCCGGCGGCCGCCACCGAACTCCCCTCCCCCGTCGCGGTGTTGTGGCGCGTGCCCAGCCCGCGGGACGGCGCGGACGGTACGGCGCAGTTCGTCGACCTGCAGCGCGACGCGCTCGCCAGTGACGTGTTCCGGGCGACCCGCGCCGGGCTCCGCTCCGTCGAGCACGTCAAGCGCTACACCACCATCGGCACCGCCCACGACCAGGGCCGTACGTCCGGGATCCTCACCTCGGGCATCGTCGCCGAGGCGCTCGGCGCGGAGGTCGCGGACCTCGGCACCACCAGTTTCCGGCCTCCCGTACAGCCCATCGCCTTCGCGGCGTTCGCGGGCCGCAACCGGGGCGAGCTGTTCGACCCGGTGCGGGTGACCGCACTGTACGCCTGGCACGAGCGGCACGGCGCGCTGTTCGAGGACGTCGGCCAGTGGAAGCGGCCGTGGTACTACCCGCTGCCCGGCGAGACGATGGACGACGCGGTGCGGCGCGAGTGCCACGCGGCACGCAACGGCGTGGCGATGATGGACGGCTCGACGCTCGGCAAGATCAGCGTGCGGGGCCCCGACGCGGGCGAGCTGCTCAACCGGCTCTACACGAACATGATGGCCACACTGAAGCCTGGCCGGATCCGCTACGGAGTCATGTGCGGCGTCGACGGGATGGCCATCGACGACGGCACGGTCATCCGCGTCTCGGAGGACGAGTTCCTCGTCACGACCACAACGGGCAACGCCGCCAAGGTACTTGAGTGGATGGAGGAGTGGCTCCAGACGGAATGGCCCGAGCTGCGCGTGCACCTCACGTCCGTGACCGAGCACTGGGCGACGATCCCGCTCGTGGGCCCGCGCTCACGAGAGGTGCTCGCCGCGGTCGTCGGCGATGACCTGGACGTCTCCAACGAGGCGTTCCCGTTCATGAGTTGGCGCGACACCGTGATCGCCGGCGTCGACGCCCGGCTGTGCCGGATCAGCTTCTCCGGCGAGCTCGCGTACGAGGTCAACGTGCCGGCCTGGTACGGGACCCACGTCTGGCAGGCGCTGTGCGACGCCGGGCAGCCGCTCGGCCTCACCCCGTACGGCACCGAGACCATGCACGTGCTGCGCGCCGAGAAGGCGTACCCGATCATCGGGCAGGACACCGACGGCACAGTCACCCCGCAGGACCTCGGCATGAACTGGGTGATCTCCAAGAAGAAGCCGGACTTCGTCGGCAAGCGGTCCTTCGCCCGGCCCGAGAACCAGCGCCCGGACCGCAAACAGCTCGTCGCGCTGCTGCCCACCGACGAGCGCACCCTGCTCCCGGAGGGCGCGCAGATCATCGCCACCGAGGCGGTCCCCGCACCGCCCGTCCCGATGCTCGGCCATGTCACCTCCAGCTACCGTAGCGACGCCCTGCAGCGCACCTTCGCCCTGGCGCTCGTGCGCTCCGGCGCCGCCCGCGTCGGCGAGACCCTCTACGTCCCGCTCGACGGCGCCACCGTGCCGGTGACCGTCGCCGAACCCGTCCTCTTCGACAAGGAGGGAGCCCGCCGTGACGGCTGACACCCCCGCCCCCACACCCGCACGCATCAGCCCGCTCGCCGACTGGTACCCGCAGCTCCCGTCCGGCCTGAGCGCACACGAACTCCCGTTCCTGACCCAGCTCACGCTCCGGGTGACGCCCGGCAGCGCGGCGGCCACCGCCGTCGAGGGGTACCTCGGGTACGCCCTGCCGGACGCCGGCCGTGCCCACCTGGACGCGGAGGTCAAGGCGCTCTGGCTCGGCCCCGACGAATGGCTCCTGGTGGCGCCCGCCGGGCGCGCCGAGGAACTGACGGCCGGGCTGCGCCTCGCCATCGGCGAGGAGTTCGCCACCGTCACCGACACGTCCGCGCAGCGCACCGTCCTCGCCCTCGCGGGGCCCTTGCTGCCGGAGATCCTGTCGCAGGGCTGCGCCCTGGACCTCGCGCCCGACAAGGCCGACGCCGGCGCCTGTCACACCACGCTGCTCGCGCAGACCGGTGTCACGGTGGTGGTGCGCGAAGCGGGCCCGCGCGCGGTCTGGCTGTTCGTCCGGTCGTCCTTCGCCGGATACCTCGCGGCGTGGCTGGCGGACGCCTGCACCGAGTACGCCGGGGCCGCTTGATGAGCGTCAGCGTCGTCGACCTGTTCAAGGTCGAGTACAAGGAGACCGCACGCGGAGGCCTCGCCCTCAACGTCGTCGAATGCTGAGGAGACACCTGTCGTGACCACCGCACGCAGTGCACGCACCGACAGCGACCAGTACATCCTGACCCTCAACTGTCCGGCCCGCCCTGGCATCGTGCACGCCGTCACCGCCTTCCTGGTCGGCGAGTGCTGCGACATCACCGAGCACCAGCAGTTCGACGATCCCGACAACGCCACCGTCTTCCTGCGGACGAGTTTCACCGCGCCCGCCGGGACGGAACCGGCCCACCTGGAGGAGCGCTTCGCCGCCACGGCCGAGGCGTGCGCGATGGACTGGCGGCTGCGCGACGCGGCGGCCAACCCCCGGTTGCTGGTCATGGTGTCGAAGTTCGACCACTGCCTCGCCGACCTGCTGTACCGGTGGCGCAGCGGCACCCTCGACGGGGACATCGCCCTCGTCGTGTCCAACCACCCCGATCTGCGCGAACAGGTGGAACATGCGGGCGTGGAGTTCCTGCACCTGCCGGTCACCCGGGCCACCAAGCCGGAGGCCGAGGAGCGGCTGCTGCGCCTGGTCGACGAGCACGCCATCGACCTGGTGGTGCTCGCCCGGTACATGCAGATCCTCTCCGACGACCTGTGCAAGGCGCTTGAGGGGCGGGCCATCAACATCCACCACTCGTTCCTGCCGAGCTTCGCCGGAGCCAAGCCGTACCACCAGGCCCACGCGCGGGGCGTCAAGCTCGTCGGCGCGACCGCCCACTACGTCACCGCCGACCTGGACGAAGGGCCCATCATCGAGCAGGAGGTGATCCGTGTGGATCACCGTCAGAGCGCCCAGGAACTCGTCCTGGTGGGCCGCGACGCCGAACGTCTGGCCCTCGCCCGCGCGGTCAACTGGCACTGCCAGAACCGCGTCCTGCTGCACGGAAACCGCACGGTCGTCTTCAACTGAGCCCGGCAGTCGGGCAGGTTGTTCGTGCCGTACTCGCGGGCAGAGAGCTGATACGGGAAGGGCTCAGTCCACCGCCACCGTCCTCCGCGCCAACTTCGTCGCCTCGCCCACATCCGTCAGGGGCCGCAGCCAGTACGTGTACGCGTAGTCCCGGTCGGCGAGCAGTTTGTAGGGGGCGTGGGTGTGGGCTCCCCAGCTGTCGTCGCCGCCGACACCCATTTGGCGGTGGTTGACCCGCAGGACGACCTCGTCGCGCGGGTCGAGCTGGTAGTCGTGGCGCGCACCGACGGACAGGTCCTCCGGGGTGAGGTGCGAGGCGGTGAGTTCCAGCAGCGGGTGGTCCGCGCTCGGGTCACCGGCGACGAGCAGGCCGCGGCCCCGTCGGTCGGTGAGCGCCGCCCAGCGCACGTCCGTCTTGTTGCCGTTCTCCTGGGGGCGGATGTACGAGGTCCACTGCTCGGTCACGGTCGAGTCCCAACGCCCCACGTCCGTACCGTCGTTGCGGTCCCAGTGGTTCTCCTCCGGGCCGCGTCCGTAGTAGTGCAGCCGCTCAAGAGCCGCGGGCAGCCGCAGGATCGTGCCGACCTCGGGGAGGTACGGGAGGGTGGCGGCGCCGGGGTGCAGGGTGTTGTCGACCTTGACGGCGCCGTCGCCGAAGACCGTGTACGTGGTGGTGTAGGTGGACTCGGTTGTGGTCGGCAGGGTGCCCTTGACCTCGATGCGCACGGCCCGGCCGTCGAGGCCGCTGACGCTCACTCCGGTCACCTTGCGGCGCGCTCCGGCGTCCCGCCAGGTCTGGTTGCGGGTGTGCTGGCCGTTGCCGTGGTCGTTATCGGTCGGGGCCCGCCAGAAGTTGGGTACGGGGCCGGAGTCGACGAGCCGGACGCCGCCGGCTTCGTAGGAGGTGATGACGCCGGTCGCCTTGTCGAGGGTGAGCGTGAAACCGTCGCCGGTCACGGAGACGGCCCCGCCCCCGTCCTCGTGGCGCAGTGCCGGTACGTTCTTCAGCGGTACCGGAGTCACCTTCGGGCTGCCCGCGTCGAGCGGGAGTTGCGCCCGCGCCACCTCGAAACCGGCGTCGGCCCAGGCCGTGTCGTCCTTCAGGCGGAAGGACAGGTGCAGGAAGAACTCGGCGCCGGGTGCGGGGGCGCTGGGCAGCTTCAGCGGGACGGTGATGTCCTTGCGGGCGAGCGGGGCGACGTCGAGCTGGGCGCGGCTCAGGCTGCCGCGCTGGATCACCTCGCCGTCCCGGGCCAGTTCCCAACGGCCGTCGTACTCGCGGAGGTTGGTGAAGAGGAACTCATTGGTGACGGTGACGTCGCCCGCTCCCCCGGCGCCCTCCTTCGGTGACACCTGGATCGCCTGGTAGACGCGCTTGACCTCGGCCGCCTTGCCGGTGTGGCCGCGGTCCGCGGTGATGATGCCGTCGGCGACGAAGTTGCCGTCGTTGGGGTTGTCGCCCCAGTCGCCGCCGTACGCGAAGAAGGTCTTGTCGCGCGGCTGCTTCTCCGTGACACCGACCGTCCTGGCGTCGAACCAGAAGCGCACGCCTTCGCCGTCCGGGCCGCGTCCGTCGTCGGCGAGTTCGGTGGCGCTCAGGGCGCGGGCGTACACACGGGCGCGGCGGATGGTGCCGCTGAACTCGCGGGTCATGTTGTCGACGTCCACACCGAGGGCGAGCGGCGCGGTGTTGCTGGTGGGCCTGCTGGTGGTGTTCTTCGTGGCCTTCGCCGAGCCGTCGACGTACAGCGTGAGCGTGCCGGCGCTCGCGTCGAAGACACCGGCGACATGGTGTTCGCGGCCCGTCCAGCCGTCGGCGGGCGTGGCCCAGGTCGCGGTGACCCACTGGCTGCCGGAGTGGATGAAGAACTCCAGGCTCTTGTCGTTCTGCTTGAGGGCGTACTGGGTGTCGCCCTTGGCCACGATCGGCTGGTGGTAGCCGGTGACATGCGGGGTGACCCAGGCTTCGAGGGTGAGCGATCCGGTCAGGTCGAGGCGGTCGTCGCGCGCGAAGACGGTGGCGCCGCTCAGGCCCTTGTCCTTGCTGAACTTCCCTGTGGGGTTGAGGAGTTCACCCTTGAGCCCGACCGGGCCGGTCTCGGTCAGCAGTGTCCGCGGCGGTGTCGGCCAGCTCAGTGACTGGTCCACGAAGTCCCAGATCCAGCCGCCCTGCAGTACGTCGTAGCGGCGGACGAGGTCCCAGTACTCCTTGAAGTTGCCGTTCGAGTTCCCCATCGCGTGGCAGTACTCGATCATCACGTACGGGCGGGTGTCGGCGGTGTCCTTCGCCTTCGACTCGACGTGGCTCGTCGACGGGTACATCTCGGAGCGGATGTCGCTGACGCCGGGACTGTCGTCGCCCTCGTACTGGATGACGCGGGTGGTGTCGTAGGAGCGGATCCAGTCGTGCATGGCGGTGAAGGTGGAACCGGCGCCCGCCTCGTTGCCGAGCGACCAGATGACGACGGAGGCGTGGTTCTTGTCGCGGTGGACCATGTTCTGGGCGCGGGCGACGCACGCCTTCGTCCAGTCGGGGCGGCTCGCGGGGTAGTCGTCGCGGACGCCGTGCGTCTCGAGGTTGGTCTCGTCGACGAGGTACAGGCCGTACTCGTCGGCAAGTTCGTACCAGATCGGGTTGTTGGGGTAGTGCGAGGTGCGGATGGTGTTGATGTTCATCCGCTTGACGATTTCGATGTCCTGGACCAGGTCGGCGCGGGTGAGGGCGGTGCCGCGGTCGGGATGCATCTCGTGACGGTTGGCGCCACGGAAGGACACCGGCTGTCCGTTGATCCGCATCAGTCCGTCCTTGAGCGCGAACTCACGCAGGCCGACACGGTGCGAGAGTGTCTCGACCACCTTGCCCGCCGGGTCACGCAGGCGGAGCACTGCGGTGTAGAGGTACGGGCTCTCGGCGGACCAAAGGCGCGGCGAGGGAACGGACTTGGCGGCCCGTACCGTCACCTCGGCATCGGTGAGGTCGGCCTTCTGGGTGAGCGGGCGGGACCAGACGGGATGCCCGGCGGCGTCGTAGAGCTGACTCTCGACGCTGTACGCGCCCCCGTCACCGGCGTAGTCGTGCACGGTGGCGGTGACCGAGAGCTCGGCGGTGGTGTATCCGTCGCCGAGCGGGGTGTCGAGCTTGAAGTCGCGCAGGTGCACGGCGGGCGTCGAGTACAGGTACACCGAGCGGAAGATCCCGCTCAGCCGGATCATGTCCTGATCCTCCATCCAGTCACCGTCGGAGAAGCGGTAGACCTCGACGGCGAGCTGGTTGGTGCCTTCGGTGAGGTGCGGGGTGATGTCGTACTCGGCCGGGGTGAAGGAGTCCTCGTGGTAGCCGACGAGCTTGCCGTTCACCCATACGTAGTGGGCCGACTTGACTCCCTCGAAGTGCAGGAAGACGCGTCTGCCCTGCCACCCCTTCGGCACGGTGAAGGTGCGCCGGTACTGACCGACGGGGTTGTAGCGGGTCGGCGACGCGGGCGGGCGGGCCTCCTCGCCGAGGCCGTTGGCGCCCCACCACGGGTACGTGATGTTGGTGTAGATCGGGAAGTCGTGCCCGTGGAGCTGCCAGACCGCGGGCACGGGGATGGTGCCCCAGCCTCTGTCGTCGAGATCGGTGCGGTGGAAGTCCTCGTCGCGCTCCGAGGGACGGTCGACGTAGGCGAACTTCCAGTCCCCGTTGAGGCTTTGGCGGTACGGGGAGCGGGTCCGGTCGGCCGTGAGGGCCTGCGCCACGCCCTCGTACGGCATCAGGGTGGTGTGCGGGGGTTCGGTGCCGAGCCGGAACAGGTCGATACGGCCGTTCCACTCGTCGCCGTCGGCCGCGCCGGCCGGTGCCGCGGGGAGGCCCAGGGGCAGGGCGAGCGCGCCTGCGACGGCCGCGCTCGCCTGGAGGAGGCGGCGACGGCTGAGCGGCATCGGGTGGGAGGGGTGCGGTTGCGGCATGGCTGTGCCCTTCTGCGGGTGTGGACACGTGCAACTGGTGTGGTGCGGGACGCCTGTTGAGCCGCCACCACCCTAAGAAGACAACACAACCGACACAATGACGCCGTAGAACTTTGTTGAGTTCTGAGCAGAACGAGAAGGGTCGCACCGCCGGTGCGGCGGTGCGACCCCTACGTTTGGCGCAAGAAGCTGCGATTCAGTCGGCCGATGCGGCGCGGCGCGGGATGAGGAACAGCGCGCCCATGGAGAGCACACAGCAGCCCACGATGTAGAGGCTGATGCCGGTGCTGGACCCGGTGTCCTCCAGGATTGCGGCGGCGATCAGCGGGGCCGGGCCGCCGGCGATGACCGAGGCCAGCTGGTAGCCGAGGCCCGCGCCGCTGTAGCGGACGTTGGCGCCGAAGCCCTCGGCGATGAGCGCGGCCTGGGGCCCGTACTGCATGTCGTGGAAGACCAGGGACAGCACGATGGCGAGCAGCACGAGCCCTGGTGTCTTCGTATTGAGCAGAGCGAAGTACGGAAACGCGAACACACCCACGCACACGATGCCGACGCCGTACACCAGGCGGCGCCCGTAGCGGTCGGAGAGGTGCCCGAAGACGGGGATGGTGACCAGCCCGATGGCGGCGGCGACCAGCGTGTCATTCAGCAGATCACCGCGGGCGAGACCGAGGTGCGAGGTCCCGTACGTCAGCACGAAGGTGATGAAGAGATAGAACGGCGCCTGCTCCGAGAGCCGGACGAACGCGGCGGCGAGCACCTCGCGCCACTGGTGTCGCAGCACGTCCCACAGCGGCATGCGGACGACGGCCTCCTCGCGCTTCACGGTGGTGAAGTCGGGGCTCTCCATGACCTTGAGGCGTACGTAGAGGCCTACGGCGACGAGCACGGCGCTCGCGAGGAACGGGACCCGCCAGCCCCAGCTCTCGAAGCCGTCCCCGGAGGCGGAGCTCAGCCACTTCACCATGCCGGTGGAGACGAGCAGCCCGATCGGCACACCCATCTGCGGCCAACTGGCCATCAGCCCGCGGCGCTTCTTCGACCCCCACTCCATGGACAGCAGCACCGAGCCGCCCCACTCGCCGCCCACGCCGATGCCCTGGAAGACGCGGAGCACCACGAGGAGGACGGGTGCGGCGAGCCCGATCGATGAGTAGGTGGGCAGACACCCGATCAGGACGGTGCTCACCCCCATCAGCAGCAGGGTGACGACAAGCGTCGACTTGCGGCCGACCCGGTCTCCGAAGTGCCCGAAGATCGCGGCACCGAGGGGCCGGGCGGCGAACCCGACGAACTGCGTGGCGAAGGAGGCGAGCACGCCCGTGTACTCGGACTGCCCGGGGAAGAACAGGTGGGGGAAGACAAGCGCGGCGGCCGTGCCGTAGAGGAAGAAGTCGTACCACTCGATGGCGGTACCGACCGTACTGGCGACGACCGCGCGATTGCGGTGACCGCGCACGGTGCTCCGCCCCGCCTGCACCCCTGAGATTTGCGTGTCCACGACGACTCCTTGCCCTGCCATCGGTCGAGCCACGACGCACGGGAACGAAACCTCCGCGAGAGTGCTCTTCCGTCGCGTTCATGTCAAGTAACCGCGCAATGTTCAACTACCGGTGGCGACTGCGCACGGGCCCGCCACCGTGCGCCTCGTTGATAGCCTGCGACGTCATGGTGCGTGTATGGGCCCTGCCAACACTCCTGCTGCTCGCCGGCGTGAACTCACCGCTGATCTTCCCGAGGTCCTGTAGCGCATCGGAGGCCCGGCGACGCAGCGCGCAGGACGGCCTCCCGGTCATCTACTGGCGTCCGGGCTGCACCTTCTGCATGCGACTACGCCTCCGCCTGGGCCGCACCGCAGAACGATTCCACTGGGTGAACATCTGGCAGGACCCGGACGCCGCGGTGGTGCCCGCCTGCCTGCGCGGCCAGTAGCCGCTCTTCTCAACTTTCCCGACGGAGGACCATCGGCGCCGCCCGTACGACTTGCCCCTGACGCCCAACGACGTGCGATGCCGAAGCCCGCCGCCGACGACGAGTAGCAGGAGCAGGACGTTCGACGGCTGCGCCCGGTGGATCCGCTCCACCGGGCTGTCCGGAACCCGAACCCCGCACAATGGACCCGTGCCCCACGTCCCGCCCTCCCGCCATCTGCTCCGCGCCCGCGATCTCGCGGACGCGCGGTACGCCGAGGCGCTCACGGTGGGTGATCTCGCCGCGGCTGCCGCGCTGTCGCCCGCGCACTTCAGCCGCCGGTTCAAGGACGCGTTCGGGGAGTCGCCGCATCAGTATCTGCTGACCCGGCGGCTGGAGCGGGCGGCCGATCTGCTGCTTGCCACGGATTGGACGGTGGCCGATATCGGGGTCGCGGTGGGGCTGCGCGGCATCGGGTCGTTCACGACGAGTTTTCGGCGCATGTACGGGGTGCCCCCGCAGGCGTACCGGGCGGCGCACCCTCCGGCCGCGCGGCATGTGCGCATCCCCCGGTGTGTCGCGATGGCGTACGGACGGCCGCGGAACCGCACGTTTCGAGAAGACAGCGCCCGACCGGATGCCTAGCGTCGGTGTCGGGACCATTCACGTCCCGAAGCAGGACGGCCGATGAGTGAGGCGCGAGGACCGACATGCCGACCACGATCAAGATCGCCAATGCGCAGTTCTGGGTGCACGACCAGGACGAGGCGCTCGATTTCTACACCACGAAGCTGGGCTGGGAGGTCCGGTCCGACGTGACGATGGAGTCCTGGGCCTTCCGGTGGCTGTGTGTCGGGCCGCCCGGCGGCGAAGGTCCCGCGCTCGTGCTGATGTCTGTGCCCCGCCCGCCGATGCTCGACGAGAAGGACAGCGTCCAGTTGTCGGAGCTGGTGGCCAAGGGGGCCGGTGGCACGCTGTTCCTGGAGACCGACGACTGCAAGGCCGCCTACGACGAGCTGTCCGCACGGGGCGTCACGTTCAACGACCCGCCGACCTCGCAGCCGTACGGCATCGACACCTCGTTCCGGGACCCCTCGGGCAACAACATCCGGTTGACGCAGGTGCTCGATTTCGATCCCGGGCGGAGCTGACCGCGCGGGGCGTCACGGACCTCACGAGGCCCTGACCTGGCGGCCGTCCTGCGCGTGCTCCGCGCGGGCCGCCTCAAGCAGGTTGCGCCAGGACGTGACGGTGGGGCGCCTGCGGAGCAGGGCCCGGCGTTCGCGCTCCGTGGCGCCGCCCCAGACGCCGTACTCGATGCGCTCGTCCAGGGCGTGCGCCAGGCACTCGGTCCTGACCACGCACGTGTCGCAGAACCGCTTGGCGTGGGACTGCGCCGCGCCTTCCACGAACAGGTCCTCAGGGTCCGTGGCCTTGCATGCCGCCTTGTCCCACCACGAGTTGAAGATGTCCGCCACTGTGCACTCCCTTGCTCCTGGCAAATTCGGTCTGTCTCAGGTGCGATTGGCGACCGTACGCCATAGATCTTCAACAGGCAGCCCATGACCAGGAGTTGAACGGTGTGTTACCGGCGGTTTCGGGCCGTCGGCAGCCGTCGGCCACCGTCAGCCGGGCCCTGCCACCGCTTCGCCGAGCGGTCGCCGGGTCTGATGTCGTCTCAGATGTCAGGACCGGATGCTAGACCCGGTCCGTCAACTCCTCCGCGTACACCTGGGACAGCGGCTGAGGCCCCACGTACTGCTGGCAGTTGCACTGATCCGCCTCGTAGCGGAGCGGCTTCTTGTTCTCGTCCCAGGCCGTGGGGACCTCGACGCGTTCGTGGCAGCGGCCCGTCTTGTCGTGCTTGGCGAGGTGGTGGGCGCAGCCGCAGACCGGCTCCGGCGGCTTGTTCGCGGCCTCCACCGCGAGACGCGCCTCCTTGGCGGCCTCCAGCCGCTCCAGCTTCCGCTCGTGCCGATGGCGCAGCGCGCCGCGTCCGGTGTCCGCCACCCAGGCGAACGCCCCCGTCCAGAACAAGATGAGGACCACCCAAAACCAGTTCATCTACCGCCCCTTCCCCCCGAACGACCGCGCGGTGACTTACAGGATAGGCGTCCCTCCCCGGCTACGCGCCCTCTCGGCGCACCCGCACGACCCCCGCGCTCCCGTCCACCGTGATCACGTCACCGGTCCCGATCCGCGTCACGGCGTCCGGCACCCCGACCACGGCGGGGATGCCATACTCGCGGGCCACCACCGCACCGTGGGAGTTGGCGCCGCCCATCTCCATCACGAGGCCGCCCGCCGTGAGGAACAGCGGGGTCCAGCCGGGGTCGGTGGAGGGTGCGACCAGGATCTCGCCCGGCTCCAGGTGCGCGCCGACAGGATCGGTCACCACGCGCGCGTGCCCGGTGATCCCGCCCGCGGAGGCGGCGGTGCCGACCAGGTCTCCGGGCGCGCGGGGTGCGGTCCGCGCGCCCGGGCTCGTCTCGGGTTCGGTTCCGTCGGAGAGGAGGACACGCGGGATGTGCCGGCGCCGCATCTCCCGCTCGTACTCCTCCTTGCGTACGGCGACCGTCGGGCGCAGGTCCCCGTCCGTCGAGCGCAGCTCATCGAAGTCCAGGAAGAAGACGTCCGACGCGGCGTCGAGGCGCCCCTGCGCGTGCAGTTCGGTTCCACGTGCGGCGATGCGGGTGCGGAGGGCGCCGAGGAGCGTGATCGCCAGGTACTTCGGGTATTCGCGCAGTCCTGCCAGCAGCCGGGTGCGGCGCAGGGCGAACCGGACGAGCCGGCCGCGCCCCTTGGCCCGGCGCGCGAGCCGCTCGATCATCGCCTCCGCCTCGGCCGCTCCGCGCGCGAACACGGCGTCGGGGCGGGCCTGTTCGTCGTCCAGGCGCAGGTAATTGCGGAGGACGCCGATGATGTGCGTGGGGTCGTCGGACCAGCGCGGAAGGCCGATGTCGATCTCGGCGACGGCCCGGTGACCCCACTGGTGCAGGAAGGCGCGGAGCCCGTCTTGCGCGACCGGCGGCAGTTCAGCGGCGCGGTAACGGGCCACCAGTTCCTGGACGTCCGCGTCCTGGAACACGTCCACGGCGTCCTGCTCGGCACGGATCGTACGCGCCAGGTTCCACAGGTCGAGGTCCATCTCGGTGGTGACGTTGTTCGGCAGGCTGCGCAGGACCGTCTGCAGTTCGCCGGGTTCGGTGCGGACGAGCCGGCCGGCGAGGCCCAGCATCGCGAAGCCGACCAGGGCGGTCGGGGCGACGGTGGGCAGGACCGGGATCACGCAGTCGCGCAGCGCCTCTTCGATGGACCTGTTTTCGGCCATCTTCCGTACGCGCGCCTCCGTCTCCCGTGCGCGCCGCACCGCCGCCTCGGGGTTGGTGAGCGCCCGCAGCGCGGTGGAGGGGGCGTGGAATCTGCGGGCGAGGCGGGCCACCCGCCTGATCGCGGGCCAGGGCGAGGTGTGGGTGAGGCCCAGGCGCGGATCGTCGTACAGGCTGCGCAGGACATGCGCCGAGCGGGCCTCCATGACGTCGAGTACGCGCGGGAAGAAGGCCCTTCCGGTTTTGCTTCGGAGCACGTTGGTGACGTCGACGAAGATCCGGCCGCCGGCCTCGGTGCAGCCGTTCGACGCCGGGTCGCCGATGATGATCCGGTCGGCGGCCCCGGCGATCTCCCGGATCGCGGCGTGCCCGGCCGGGGTGATCGGCCGTTCCAGGCCCTGGGCGAGACTGAAGCAGAAGTACACGTGGAAGTCGCCGTCGGCGTGTTCCGGCACCGGGAAAAGGGTGGTGATGGGACGCGACTGGGTGAGGTGCAAAGCACCCCGGGCGTCGATGGCCCACTCGGTGTCCTGCGGACTCCCGTAGTGCGCCTGCACCTTGGCGCCGAGTGCGGAGAGTTGAAGGATCTGGTCGTCGGTGAGGCAGGGCGCAAGGTTCTCGCCGATGTCGACCTTCTCCGTGCCGCCTCCGGCCAGTGAGCAGATGAGGAACCGCTTGTCGCCGAGCTTCCGTTCGACGATCTCCTGGCCGTCGACGACGAAGTGGTCCGGGTTGACCGCCCCGGAGACGACGGCCTCGCCGAGGCCGGGGCTCGCGTCGATGACCGCCTGGTCCCGCTTGCCGGTGACGGGGTTGGCGGTGAAGAGGACGCCGGACACCGCCGAGTTCACCATCTGCTGGACGACGACGGCCAGTTGGACCGAGGCGTGGTCGATCCCGTTGCTCTCGCGGTAGCTCACCGCGCGGTCGGTCCACAGCGAGGCCCAGCAGCGGCGTACGGCATCGAGGACGGCGTCGGCCCCGACGACATTCAGGTACGTGTCCTGCTGCCCCGCGAAGCTGGCGAACGGCAGGTCCTCGGCGGTGGCGCTGGAGCGCACGGCTACGGCCACGTCGTCACCAAGTCCCGCGTACGCGGCGTGGATCGCCTCTCTCAACTCCCCCGGCACCGCCGCCTCGAGAACGCGCCGGCGCGCCTTGGCGGGTTCCAGGCCCGCGAGGCCGTCCGTCTCCGAGATCGCCCGGTACGCGTCCGTGGTGACACAGAAGCCGTGCGGCACGGGCAGTCCGGCTCTGGTCAGTTCGCCGAGGTTGGCCGCCTTGCCGCCGACGGTAGCGAGCATCGTCGCGTCGAGGGAACGGAGGTCGAGGACGAGCGGCATGGCGTACCTTCCTGCCTGCGGTGAGCGCCCGGCGTGCCTGGTGACACCGGACCGTACCGTTATTCATCATGCGATGAATAAGGGTGGCACGTCAACGCACCCACCCGGGCCGACGCACGAGAATCACGTCGGGCGCAGGACCGACGCGCGCCGCCTCACCGCGCCGCCCTGAACCCCTTCCCGTCCACCACCGCTTCGACCCGGGTGACGCGCTGCCCTGCGCCCCGGCAGAGCACCAGCGCCGTCGCCGAGGCCCCGTCGACGAGTACGTCCCGTGTGCCGTCGCAGGCGCCGCGTACGGCATCGGTGGCTCCGGCGCGCCGGATGCGGGACCCGGGGCCTTCGTCGTCGGGGTCAATGGGGTCGCGCTGCCTGTACTCGTAGCGGACGGCGGTGAGCAGGCCGCTCTCGCCGAGCGCGAGGAGGGTGTCACGGTCGCCGGCCGTGCGTCCGGGGCCCACGAGCGCGGCGATGCGGTCGCCTCGGGCGGGAGTCACCGAAGGGCGCCCCTCCGCGTCGAGTTCCTCGCCCCACCCGAGCCGGACCGTGTCACCGACGGCACCCGCGTCACCGTTCTCGAGGTTGACGACGGGTTCGAGCTGGGAGCGGTCGGGCGAGGTGCGCACCCACGGGCTCCGACGGGGCCAGTCGTAGGAGAGGTTGAAGGTCGCGCGGGCATGGAACCGCTCGCGGCGGGCGCCGGACCCGCACCGCCACCTGCCCATCACATACGCGTACCGCGGCGACGTGGCCCGCAGCCGCTCCACCGCACCGCGGTCACAGCCGGAGGGCGAGGGCACCGGACGTTCCCGTGGTGCGAGGAGCGGCGGCAGGTCCGGGACGCGGTAGTCGGGGCGACTGCGGCGGTCCTCGCCGGGCACGGTGACGTCCGGGAGCGTGACGAGCATGTCCTGGCTGCGGCAACCCGTCATGAACAGCGTGCCCGGAGCGGCGTCCGCGGCGTAGTCGGCGAGGTACTGGCACCCGGAGCCGCTGGGCGTCCCCCACGCGACGGGCTTCGCGTCCTCGCGCCGCAGCGCGACGATGCCGGCGTCCCCCGCGTCGACGTGCGCGAGATCCGCGTCGGTCAGCGTCACCATCCGCGGCGCCTTCGCCACGGACTGCCGGTAGGAGGTGACGAACCGCCAGCCGGTCCGGCCCGGCATGGGCAGCACGGACGCCCCACCGACCCTGCCCGTGTACGAGTCGACACCGACGACCATCGAACCGACCAGCACCAGGACCGCGCAGCCCTCGCTCACCGCGACCTGCGAGAACTCGGTCCGTTTCGACAGCCGCACGGTGAACGACCAGCGCAGCCGCCCGCTTTTCGCGTCCCGGCCGGACACCCGTGCCGTACGGCGCCCTTCCTCCAGTGCCACGAGGGTGCCGCGCGCCCGGCCCTCGTAGGTGCAGGTGCTGAGCGCGACGGGCCCGGTGAACGTGTGCCGCCAGGCGACCGCGCCCGGCTTCGCGGGGGCGCCCGGCGCCCGGGTCTTCTCGGTGACCTTGCGCGAGCCGTCGTGCAGTCGCTCCCGCGGCACCGGCGAGGAGTCGGCGAACTCCGTCCACCACGGGCCGAGCGCTTCCACTCGCGCGTCGCGGGCGGCGCGAGCGCCCTCCACGGCCGCGGCGGAGAGTACCCCGCCGAGGAGCACACCGACCAGACTCCAGCTCAGCACGGACCGGATCCTCCGCCCCAACTCATCGACATCGACCGGGAGTTCGTCCACGCCGCATCCACGAAGGTGCGCCAGCAGAAGCCCCACCACCGCCACCCCGGCCCCTGCGCAGGCCGCCGCCAGCAGCGCGGCGTCGGGCCATGCCGTGAGCACGGCGTGCAGCTCGTTGTCGAACGGGCCGAAGTGCCAGCCCTCCGACGTCGCGGCGGCACGATCCCGGCGGAGCCCCTCGGCGATCTCGCCGGACCGGCTCCAGAGGGCGAAGGCGAGTCCTCCGCCGAGCGCGGCCGCGGCCCCGGCCGCCGCGGCGCCCCAGGCCCACTTCCGTCTCCCGACGCCGGCGACACAGGCGGCCCCGGCACCGAGCAACAGGACACGCAGCCACCACGGAACCGTCCCGAACCCGTCGCCGTCCGTGCGCCCGCTCCACGAAGGGAAGGCGCCACCCACGGCGAGCGCCGCGCCCGCGCCGGGCAGCAGGAGATACCCCACTCGCTTCACGCCAGGCCTCAAGTGCCCACCCCCGTAGGGAGGTTAAGGGCGAATACCGCGTTCCGGGCCGGTACTGCCGACGCCGGGAGGCACCGCTCACCGCGCTACGGGGGGGGGCGCCGAGCCGGGCTGCGCCGTCGACCCGACCCCGCTCGCAGGACTCGCGGCGCTCGACGCGACGGAGCCGAGCGGCGTGCCGTTCACCGCCGGGGGTGGTGCCGCACCTCCGACGCGTGCGGCTCAGCCCTGCCGCGAATCCGGCAGCGGCTCACCGGTCTCCAGGAGGGTCTTGAGGCTGGAGAGCAGCGCCGGCCAGCCGTCACCGATCATCGTGCGGACCGTACTGTCTGGGTCGAACCCGTCGTGGACCACCGTCAGCTTCACGGTCTCCCCCATCGCCTCCAGATCGAAGGACACCTTCGAGCGGCCCTCGCGGGCGATGCGCTGCCGCAACTCTTCGTCGACACCCACGGATTGCGCCCACGCGGGGGTGAAGGTGTGCCAGGTGTAGGCGAGGCGGCGCGGCGGGTCGGCCTCCAGGACGACCTGCTCGGGATCCTCGACGCGGCCGCCGCCCTCCAGCCACACCATGGGCGATCCGGGCTTCCAGTCGGTCTCGAAGGTCACACCCCAGTAGCGGCGGGTGAAGGCCGGCGAGGTGAGCGCCTCCCAGAGCCGCTCGGGGGTGGTGCGGATGTAACTCGTGTGAACGAAGGGCTCCGTAGCGGTGGGGCCCGCGTCGGTGGCGTTGCTCATGGGGGATTCCTCTTCCAGTGCGGTACGGAGGTCGTCGAGGGCGGCGGCGCGATGCCGGTCGTAGCGGCTGAGCCAGCGGTCGGCGACCGCGTTGAGGGGCGCGGCGTCGAGGTAGTGCAACTTCTCGCGGCCCCGGCGCACGCTCGTGACCAGACCCGCGGCCTCCAGGACCGCGAGGTGCTTGCTGACCGACTGCCGGGCCATGTCCAGTTCCCCGCACAGTTCGCCCAGCGTCTGCCCGCCCCGGTCGTTGAGGCTGTCGAGCAGCCGCCGGCGGCCGGGGTCGGCTAGCGCCTTGAATATCGCGTCCACGGGGGTCGTGCCCTCTTTCGGTCGACTCGACATGCAGCCGACTGGCTGCGTAATCGCGTATCCGACGATAGGCAGCCATTCGGCTGCATGTCAATCGGGGCGGAGCCGCCGCGGGTCCATCAGTCCACCGACTTGATCGTTTTCATCGTGAGGTGGGAGCTGAAGCGCCGGCCCCCGGGGAGTCCGCTCGGCTTCTCGGCGAGGAAGGCCTCGCAGGCGGCATGCTCGGCCACCGCGGCGCGGATGAAGTAGTCGGCGCGGCCGACCGGCTTCCCGCGCCCGAGGGGCTCGCCTCGTGTCCGCTGACATCCGTGTGGCCGGGCGGCTACATCGCCTCGATACTCACGGTGCACCGGCAGGCCTCCCGGGAACTCTGAGCAATCGGAGCCAGTTGGGAGTGTCATGGAGTTCGTCTTCTTCATGACGCTGCCGGGTCTTGTCATCGTGCTGACGCTGCTGGCGTTCGTGGACCAGTTGCTGTTACGCGCGGGCCGGGCCGGTGTGCTGCCGTGGCGCCCCGGCATCCGGCAGGGCCAGGTGTCGGCGACCGGGTTCGAGCAGTTGCACGGCGCGTTGTCGCCCGGCAAGCAGCACGAGCTCAAGGAGCGCCAGTCGGCCCTGGTCATGCCGGACAACGAGGACGACGGGGCGCCGCCGAACAGGACGACGGTGAATCTGGACAGCGGGACGGCGGTCGTCCGCCTCCCCCGCGCCCACGGCTGACCGACGCCCGAGGCACCCTCTACGCCGCCTTCACAATCCCGCCACGCTCGGCTGCCGCCCACTGCGCGACCAGCGCCTCGTACTCACGACGCTGCTCGGCACTCAACCGCCCACCGGAGCGCAGCATCAGGTCGCGGATCCGCTCGTTGAGTTCATCGGCGGACCGCGCAGCAGCATCCTCGGGTGTGGGGGCCATGTGAAGAGAATAGTGGGCGCCACTGACAACGGACACACAAATTCCACCGCCTCGGACGTGCTGTGCCACACACCACACCGCCGACGGCCCCGTAGCCACCATGATTTTGCGCGAAGCCCACGGAGTCACGCCGACTCGGCCTCGGTCACATCGCGTTCGGCCCGCGCCGGCTAGCGCTGCCCGTCCCACTTCAACGTCGCCACCCGGTGCAGCACCCCGTACCGCACCCACCGCTCCTCCGCCGCCGCGACCGACGCGGCCGTGCGGTCGGGGTCGAGAGCGGCGAGTTCGGCGACGATCGACTGACACAGGGCCAGGCCCGCCGTGAGGGAGGGGAAGAAGGACGTGCCCTCGGCGGGAGCCAGCAGCACGCCCTCGGCCGCGGCGGCGAGCGGGGGGCTGGCCGCGTCCGTGATGACGAAAACGCGCGTACCGCGCTCGCTCGCGTCCTCCGCCGCTGTCACCGTGCTCTGGTAGAGGCGCCAGAAGGAGATGGCGATCAGGAGGTCCTCCGTGCCCAGCGCAGCAACGGAGTTGACGAGATCCGCGCCGCCCGTGGCCTCGAGCCGGACGTCGTACCCGGCGAGGCGCGCGTTGTGGGCGAGGGCGGTGCCCGCGGAGGCGTAGCTGCCTGCGGCGATGACGAGGGTGCGGCGGGCGGAGGCGATGGCCCGGGCGATCCGTGCGACCGCCTCGTCGTCGGCATGGGCCGCGAGTTGGGCGAGGTTCTCCTGGTCACGGCTGAGCGAGCCGGCCCACGATGTACCACCCTCCTCGCGGTGCGCGGCGTTGACCTGGGCCGCGCTGAGGTGGGAGAGATAGCGCGCCCGCAACTCCCGTTGCAGGTCGGGCCAGCCGCCGTAGCCGAGCGTCTGGGCGGTGCGGGTCACGGTGGCGGGGTTGGCGCCGACACGGCGGGCGACGTCCGCGACGGAGGCGTAGGCCGCCTGCTGAGGCTGCGAGATGAGGAAGTCCACGATCGCGGCGGCCTTGGGGCGCAGCCCGCGGGCCGGGGTGGCATCACGCAGCCAGGTTGCCAGTTCGCCGTGCACACACAACTCCGCGGTAGAGGACACCGGGCTCCTCCGAGCAAGGCGTTCGCCCAGACTCTACGTTCCCGGAATGTAACGCAAAGATCGTTGCGTGAATAGCACTACGCAATCTACTTTGCGTGGGCGGTGAATGTCCCCCGCGTCCCCGACACCCCGAGGACGCCCCCGACACCTTCGAGGATCCGCCCATGTCCCTCCTCGCTCGCCTGGACAGACTCCCGCTGTCCAGACCCCATTACGTCCTGCTGCTCATCGGCGGGCTCGGCTATACCTTCGACGGCTTGGACGCGGCCGTGGTCGCGTTCCTGCTGCCGAGCGTCCAGGATCTGTGGCACCTGGACAACGGGGCGCTCGGCCTGATCGGTTCGGCCTCGCCGTTCGGCTATCTCTTCGGTGCCGCGATCGCCGGCATCCTCGGCGACCGCATCGGCCGCAAGCGCGTGATGATGTACGCCCTCGCCTTCTACGTCGTGTTCACCCTGGTCGCCGCCGCGGCCCCGAACTTCCCCGTCTTCCTGGGTGCCCGCGTCCTGGCCGGGGCCGGCACCGGCGCGGAGAGCGCGATCATCGCGCCGTTCCTCTCCGAGTTCGTGCCGTCCAAGCGCCGCGGCTGGTTCGTCGGCGCGCTCGCCGGGTTCTTCTCGTTCGGATTCGTGGCCGCCGCGCTGATCGGCCGGTTCATCGTGCCGCTGGGGGCGGACGGCTGGCGCTGGGCCCAGGTCGTCACGGCAGTACCCATCGTGATGCTGCTGTGGTGGCGCCGCGCCCTGCCGGAGTCGCCACGCTATCTCCTGGAACGGGGTCGCACCGCGGAGGCGGAGCGGGTCGTCGCCGAGCTGGAGCGCCGCGTGGAGAAGTCAACCGGCCAACCGCTACCGCCGGTTGAGAACCTGCGTTCAGAGGCTTCCCCCGCCGCCAAGGAGACCGCGCCACCCAGTGTATGGACCGGGCTGCGCTTCCTGTGGTCGCGTCGGATGGCCCGCCGTACGGCCGTCACCTGGGTGATGTGGTTCGTCATCACCTTCTCGTACTACGGGTTCTTCTCCTGGATCCCGACGCTGCTCGTCCAGCGCGGCATCACGGTCACCCAGAGCTTCTCGTTCTCGCTCATCATCTACGCCGCCCAGGTGCCCGGCTACTTCTCCGCCGCCTGGCTCAGCGAGCGCCTCGACCGCAAGCACACCATCGCGCTCTACCTCACCGGCTCGGCCCTCTCCGCGTACTGGCTGAGCCAGACCTCGACACCGGTGGCCATCACGGTGTCCGGAGCCGTGCTGTCCTTCTTCCTCAATGGCACCTACGCGGGTCTGTACGCGTATACGCCCGAGGTCTTCCCGACCTGGATCCGCGCCACCGGCAGCGGTCTGGCCAGCGCGTTCGGCCGGATCGGCTCGATCATCGCGCCCACTGCCATCGGGCTGATGGCCGCCGGAGCAGGGTTCGCCGGTGTCTTCGGCATGACGACGGCGGTGCTCGCCGTCGGAGTCGTGGTCACGCTCGCCTTCGGCCTGTCCACGGCCAACCGCTCGCTCGAGGACATCGGTGCCCCCGTCACCGTCGCCCCGAGCACCCCCGCAACCAAGGAGTGACCCCAACCATGATCAGCAATCCCTCGAAGCGCACCAGTGACACCCTCGTGCTGCGCAACGCCCACCTCCTCGACCTGGAAGCCGGCACCTGGCACGAAGGTGACCTCCTCTGCGTGGACGGCCGGATGTCCGAGGACGGGGCCGAGCGGCCGGACGACGCCCAAGTACTGGACGTGCGGGGCGGGTTCGTGCTGCCCGGACTCATCGACGCGCACGTCCACGTGACCGCCTTCACGGCCGCGCTCGGCTCGCTCGCCTCCACCCCGCCGAGCTACGTCACCGCGCAGGCCTCCCGCATCATGGGCGAGATGCTCGACCGCGGCTTCACCACCGTCCGTGACATGGCGGGCGCCGACTTCGGACTCGCCAGGGCTCAGCGGGAAGGGCTCGTACGCGGCCCCCGACTGGCCTTCGGCGGGAAGGCGTTGAGTCAGACCGGCGGGCACGGCGACAGTCGCGACGCGGGCAGTTGGCACCACGACGAGCACCCGTGCTGCGCCGATCACGGGCGGGTCGCGGACGGCGAGGCCGCGGTGCGCGTCGCCGCCCGCGACGAACTGCGCAAGGGCGCCCACCACATCAAGGTGATGGCGTCCGGTGGTGTCGCGTCGCCCACCGACCGCATCGATTCCACCCAGTACTCCCCCGCCGAACTGCGCGCCGCCGTCGAGGAGGCGGAAGCCGCGAACCGGTACGTCGCCGCGCACGCGTACACCGCCCGCGCGGTCAACCGAGCCCTGGAGGCGGGCGTCCGGTCGATCGAGCACGGCAACCTGATCGACGACCGCAGCGTCGAACTGCTCACGGAGCACGGCGCGTTCCTCGTGCCGACCCTGGTCACGTACTGGGCGCTCAAGAGGGAGGGCCGCGAGTTCGGCCTCTCCGAGGACAGCTGGCGCAAGGTCGACGACGTGCTCGGCGCGGGCCTCGGCGCCCTGGAGCGTGCCGCGCGCGGCGGGGCCCGGATCGCGTACGGCTCCGATCTCCTCGGTGGCATGCACCGCCACCAGAACGAGGAGTTCAGGATCCGTGCGGAGGTGCAGAAGCCCCTCGACGTGATCCGTTCCGCGACGTCGGTGGCCGCCGAACTCCTCGGGATGAGCGGGGAGATCGGGACGATCGCCGCCGGGGCCCGCGCCGATCTGCTGGTCCTCGACAGCGATCCACTCGCCGACATCGCGGCGCTGGCCGAACCCGCGCGGCATCAGGTGGCCGTCATCCAGGGAGGGCGTCCGGTCCGGTAGCCCCGTGGGACCGCGGAGGCCGGCCGAACACACCAACCGGCCCCCGCACACCACCCGTCACGCCCCCGCGACCAGCTCCAACCCCTCCGCCACGACCCGGCCGTCGTGCAGCACCGTGCGGTCCTTGCCGCGGTCCATGACCGCGGCGGCCGGGGTCTCGCCGTCGACCAGTACGAGGTCCGCACGGTCGCCCACCGCGAGGCCCGGGCGGTCGGTGACGCCGGAGAGGCGCGGCACGTCGTGGCTCATGATGGAGGCACCGCCCATGGTCGCCACCGCCAGGGACATCTCGATGTGGTCGTCGCGGCGGAAGTTGTTGGTGAAGGCCAACTGCCAGGTGCGGTCGAGGAGATCACAGTTGCCGTACGGGCTCCAGTAGTCGCGCTGGCCGTCCTCGCCGAGGCCGACGCGGACACCCGCCTCGGTGAGCTCGACGAGCGAGAGCTGGTTCCGCGCCGCGGGGGCGACGGTCGCCATGGCGATGTCCAGCTCCGCGAACTCCTCGATGAGGCGCCGGCTGGTGGACTCGTTCACGGAGCCGAGCTCGTAGGCGTGCGACATCGTCACCTTGCCCTGCATGCCGAGGGCGCGGACCCGTTCCAGGATCAGGTCCGTGGAGAAGACGCCGAGTTCGCCGGGCTCGTGCAGGTGGATGTCGACCTCGACCTGGTACTTCTCGGCGAGTCCGAAGACGACGTCGAGGTGGCCCTTGGGGTCGCGGTCCAGGGTGCACGGGTCGATGCCGCCCATGACGTCCGCGCCCGCCTTGAGCGATGCCTCCAGGTACTGCTCGGTCCCCGGCTCGCGCAGGATGCCGGCCTGCGGGAACGTCATGATCTGGACGTCGGCCAGGTGCCCGTGCTTCTCCTTGGCCGCGACCACGGCCTCGAACTTCTCCAGCTTGCAGTCCACATCGACCTGCGCGTACGAACGCACCCGCGTCGTACCGCGCGCGATCATGCGCTCCAGGGTGCCCGCGACCCGCTCCGGCAGCGGAACCTCCGCGTCACGCCAGTTCTCGCGGTCGTTCATCGTCATCGTCCACACGCCGGGTCCTCCGGTGTGCGGGCGGAACGGCAGGCCGATGCGGGTGGAGTCCAGGTGGACGTGCACATCGCTGAAGGAGGGGAAGAGGAGCCGGCCGCGGCCCTCGACGACGTCCCCGACGGGCTCGGCCCGCGGGTCGTGCGGGCGGATCGCGGCGATGCGGGCGCCGTCGACCTGTACGTCACTGCGCTCGCCGCCCCAGGGGCGTACGTCACGGATGAGCATGTGGTGCGACTTCCTTCTGTTCGGTGATGTCACTGATGGGTAGGTGCGTGGGGTGCGTAGGTGTGCGGACCGGTCAGTGGGCCGCGAGGGCTGTGTCCACGAAGTGGCACGCGGGTCCCCCGGCGCCCGCCAAGGGCGGCAACTCGCCGGCGCACCGCGCCTGTTCGGACTCGCCAAGGGTCGGCCGCAGCGGGCACCGTGTGCGGAACACGCACCCGGAGGGAGGGTTCGCCGGCGTGGGCAGGTCGCCGCTGAGCCGGATCCTGCGGCTCCGGTCGGCGTCCGGGTCCGGCTGCGGCACAGCGGAGAGCAGGGCACGGGTGTAGGGGTGGCGCGGGTCGTCGAAGACCTCGTGTGTCGGCCCGCTCTCCATGATCCGGCCCAAGTACATCACGGCGACCTCTTCCGCGAAGTGCCGGACGACGGACAGGTCATGGGCGATGAAGACGTACGACACACCGGTGTCGGCCTGGATGTCCTGGAGGAGGTTCACCACCTGCGCTTGTACGGAGACGTCGAGGGCGGAGACCGGTTCGTCGCAGATGATGAGGCGGGGTTCGAGAGCGAGGGCGCGGGCGATGCCGACGCGCTGCTTCTGGCCTCCGGAGAACTCGTGCGGGAACCGGTTGTAGTGGTCGGGGCGCAGGCCGACGCGGTCCATCAGCTCGCGCACCCGTGTCTTGACGCCGCCGGGCGGGTTGATGCCCTGCGCGTGCAGCGGCGCGGCGATGGCGCTGCCGACGGACTGGCGGGGGTTGAGGGAGGAGGACGGGTTCTGGAACACCATCTGGACCTGGCGCCGGTACTCCTGGGCCTCGGCCCGGTTCATCGAGCCGAGGTCCTGTCCTTCGAGGCGGACGGTTCCGGCCGTGGGGTCGAGCAGGCGCATCAGCAGCCGCCCGGTGGTGGACTTTCCGCAGCCCGACTCGCCGACCAGGCCGAGCGTCTGCCCGGCGCCGACGGAGAAGCTCACGCCGTCGACGGCCTTGACCGGCGCGCCGCCCCGGCCGAGCAGTCCGCCGCGTCCCGGGAAGTGCTTGGTCAGCCCCTGCGCTTCAAGGAGCGGGGTGGTCGATGTCATCGCGCGGCCTCCTCGGCGGTGGCGAGGTTCTCCTGGTGGCACCGGGAAGGGTGACCGGCTTCGTTCGTCACGAAGAGGGGGCGCTCGGCGTGGCACAGGTCGTCGGGGACGAGGTGGGTCTGCGGGCAGCGGTCCGCGAACAGGCACCCCGCGGGCAGCGCGGTGAGCGACGGCGGGAACCCGGGGATGGGGCGCAGCCGTTCGCCGTCGTCGCCGAGTGTCGGCATGGAGGCGAGCAGGCCCTGCGTGTACGGGTGGCGCGGGTCGCGGAACAGTTCGCGCACGCTCCCCCGTTCCACGCACTGCCCGCCGTACATCACGGCGACATGGTGGCAGACCTCGGCGACGACACCGAGGTCGTGGGTGACCATGACGATGGCGGTGCCGGTCTCCTGCTGGAGTTCGCCGAGCAGGTCGAGGATCTGCGCCTGGACGGTGACGTCGAGGGCGGTGGTCGGTTCGTCGGCGATGAGGAGTTCGGGTTCGCAGACGAGGGCCATGGCGATCATCGCGCGCTGGCGCATACCGCCGGAGAACTCGTGCGGGTACGCGCGGGCCCGCTGCTTCGGGTCGGGGATGCCGACGCGGCCCAGTATGTCGACGGCGGCCGCGAGCGCGGCCCGCTTCGACACCTTGTTGTGGACCCGGTACGCCTCGGCGATCTGGTCGCCGACCGCGTGGAAGGGGTGCATCGCGGAGAGCGGGTCCTGGAAGATCATGGCGATCTTCTTGCCGCGCCAGGCCCGCATCCGGTTCTCGGAGAGGCTGTTGAGGTCGGTGCCGTCGAGGACGATCTCGCCGGTGACCTGGGCGCGGGTCTCCTTGAGCAGGCCCATCAGGGCCTGGCTGGTGACCGTCTTGCCGGAGCCGGACTCGCCGACGAGGCCGACGGTCTCGCCCCTGGCGAGGCTGAGGTCCATGCCGTTGACGGCGTGCACGAGCCCGTCGTCGGTGGGGAAGGCCACGTGCAGATCCCTGATCCGCAGCAGGGGTTCGCCGGAAGAAGGTCCGGAAGAAGAGCCGGAGGAAGGAGTGGTCATCAGGCGGCCCTCACTCGCGGGTCGATGACGGCATAGACGGCGTCGACGACGACATTGGCGATGATGATGAAGAAGGCGGCGAGCAGCGTGATCGCCATGGTCACGGGCAGATCGCCGGCCTGGGCGGCACGGACGGCGGTGAAGCCGATGCCGGGTACGGAGAAGATCTGCTCGGTGAGCACGGCGCCGCCGAGCAGCAGCCCGATGTCGAGGCCCAGCATGGTGACGACGGGGGTCAGCCCGGCGCGGGCGCCGTGCCGGACGACCATGGCCGGCTTCGACAGGCCCTTGGAGCGGGCGGTGCGCATGAAGTCCTCGCCGAAGGTCTCCAGCATGGAACTGCGGGTGACACGGATGTACTGGGCGCTGAACAGCACCGCCAACGCGACCCACGGCAGCAGGTAGTTGAGGAACCAGCCGTCGAACCCGGCGGGCCCGAAGGGTGACGTGATGGCGTTCGTCGTGAACGGCAGCACGTCGAAGGTCGAGACGAAGACCAGCAGCAGGAGCAGTCCGGTGACCGGGATCGGCAGCGAGACCCCGATGGACGCGGCGCCGACGATCAGCTTGTCGGTGAGCTTGTTCTTGCGCAGCGCCGCGAGCGTGCCGAGGGTGACACCGGCGACGGTCCACAGCACGATGGCGCCGACGGCGACCGACACCGTGTAGGGCAGTGCGCGCTCCAGGACGGCGGCGACGTCCTCGTTCGTCTGGAAGGACTTGCCGAGGCAGGGCCACTGGCAGAGTGATTCGGCGCCGGGCGCCCCGATCGTCCGGCCGTGGAACAGGCCCGACATGTAGTTCACGTACTGGGTGAGGAACGGCTTGTCCATGCCGAGGGCGACCCGCGCCTCGGCGACGCGTTCGGGCGTGCACTCCTGGCCGCAGGCTGCGGCCGCCGGATCTGCGGGCCCGAACTGGAAGAGCGTGAAGGTGACGAAGCTGATGACGATCAGCAGGGCGACGGTGGCGCCCAGACGCCGCGTCAGAAAGGCGATCATGTCAGGTCACCCCTTCCCCGAGCCGGTGGCGACGGAGACCGTCGACAGGTCGATGCCGCCGAAGAAGTAGCCGACCTGCGCGCCCCGGACGTGGGAGCCGACGACGCTGCGCGTCACGTTCCTGATCAGCGGGACGAGCGGATAGTCCTGCATGGCGCGGTCGAAGAGCTTCGACCACTTGCGGCCCAGCTCCTCGCTCGTGCCGTTCTCACCGCGCAGCGCGTACATGGCCTTGGAGATCTCCGGGTCGTGGTAGCGGGGGATGTTGGAGAAGCCGAAGGTCTTGCCGTCGACGCTCGGGCCCAGGTTCGGGTCGATGGTGGTGCGCACCGATCCGCTGTCGGCGCCGCCGCACCAGCCGCTGCGGGCGAGGTCCGGCATCGCCTTGCCGGCGAGGGTGGTGAAGTAGTTCGCCGCGGGGATGGGGCGCAGTTCGAGGTCGATGCCGAGCTGGCGGAGGTTCTCCTGGAGCGAGGTGCCCATGTTCTTGAAGCGGGGTGTGGCGTCCGCGTAGCCGTAGATCAGCTTCTTCGGGTACGAGCGCCCCTTGAGCAGCTTCTTCGCCTCGTTCAGCTTGGGCTGGCCCGTCGGGTCGAGGTCGGTGTGCTGCTGCACGTAACCGCGCTGCTGGGGGTTGATGTACGACTGTGTGAGCTTGCCGAAGCGGGCGCCGCCGTACTGGAGTTGGATGGCCTTGCGGTCGATGGCGAGCGCGAGCGCCTTGCGGACGACCGGGTCCTTGATGGTCTCGGTGTTGAAGTCGAGTACGTCGGTGCAGCCGATGATCCCGGAGGCGGTGCGCCGGGCGATGCTCGGCTGGTCGAGCTTGGCCGCGTCCGATGCCTGGAGCCCGCCCGCGCTGTCGAGGGTGATGGCCGTGGGGTCGGAGTCGGCGAGGAGCTGCTGGCTGATGGTGGACTGCGCGGTGGAGAGGCTGAACGTGAAGGTGTCCGGCAGGGCGCTGCGGTTCGGGTCGGTGGCCTGCTCCCAGTGCTTGTTGCGGACGAGCTTCATGGCGCGCCCGCGCTGGTACGACTCGATCTTGTACGGGCCCGTGGACACCGGGTGGTTCGTGTAGTCGAGCTTGGTGTCCTTGGCACGGGGCACGGGCGCGGTGTTGGAGCGGGAGACGAGGGCGGGGAACTCGGCGAACGGCTGCTTCAGTTTGAAGACGATGGTGCGCTCGTCGGGTGTCTCGATGCCCTTGAAGTCACCACCCTTGTACGGGCCCTTGTACGTGTCGTCGGACAGGGCGGCGTTCAGTTCCTGCGGCGCCTGGGTGTAGACGTCGCGGGCGTAGGTGCGCTCGACGCCGTACTTGACGTCCTTGGCCGTGATGGGCTTGCCGTCCTCGAACCTCAGCCCCTTCTTCAGGGTGTAGGTCCAGGTCAGCCCGTCCTTGGAAACCTTGCCGAGGTCGGTGGCGAGGTCGGGGACGACCTTCGGCGGCTTGCCGGCCTCCTCCTTCGCCATGGTGAGCGTGCGGTAGTAGAGCTGGCCCACGTTGGCGGTCTGGACGTAGTTGCTGTTGCCGGGGTCGAGGGTCTGGAAGTCGGTGGACATCAGGACGTTGACGTTGCCGCCCTTGGTGGTGTCTCCGTCACCGACCTTGACCGGGTCGAAGGCGTCGGCGGGGGCGCGGGAGCCCGAGCCCGGCGCGGGCTTGGCGCCGCAGGCGGTGAGGGCCAGCCCGGCGCTCACCGTCAGGGCGAGCGCCGCCACGGTGCGTCGATTCACTGCTGCTCCTGGTGTTCCTGGCCGGCGGGTACGAGTCCGTACGGGGTCAGCCACGGGAGGACTTGGGGTCGAGGGCGTCGCGGACGGCGTCGCCGAGCAGGTTGAAGGCGAGCACCGTGATGACCAGGGCGCCGGCGGGTACGGCGAGGAACCAGGGGTCGGTGAGGTACCAGTTGCCCTGCTGGGCGGCGTTGAGCATCTGGCCCCAGGACGGGGTGGGATCCTTCACGCCGACGCCGAGGAACGAGAGCGCGGCCTCGGCCGTGATGTTGGTGGGGATCATCATCGTGGCGTAGACGAGGACGACGCCCATCACGTTGGGCACGATCTGCTTGAGGATGATCGAGCGGTGCGAGGCGCCGTAGGCGCGGGCGGCCTCGACGAACTCCTGCTCCCGGATGGACAGCACCTGTCCACGCACGACGCGGGCGAGATAGGCCCAGCCGAAGAAGCCGAGGATGATCACCAACGAGGCGATCGGCAGCAGGCTCCCGTTCCCCAACGCGGTGTCGCCGAGCCGGGACTGCAGGATCGGCGTCAGCGAGAGCACGAGCAGCAGGTGCGGGAAGGCCAGGAACAGGTCCATGACCCGGCTGATCACCATGTCGACCTTGCCGCCGAAGTAGCCGGCGGCGGCGCCGAGCACGGTACCGAGGACGACGGAGACGACGGTCGCGAGCAGCGCGATGACCAGCGAGACCTGGGCGCCGTGCGCCATGCGCGCGAAGATGTCGCGGCCCAGGCCCGGTTCGAGTCCGAGCCAGTGCTCGCCGGAGGGGTAGCGGTAGTAGGGCAGCGGCAGGCCCGGCGTGCCGTAGTCGTCCAGGACGTCCGGGCTGGTGCTCGTGGTGTACGCGTCCTGGCCCTCGATCGCGGTGAGTACGGGGGCGAGCACCGCGAAAAGGATCATGAGCACCACCACGGCGAGCGCGGCGAGGGCGACCCGGCTGCGGCGGATGCGCAGCCAGGCGGTACCGAGGAGGGAGCGGGCGGCCACCACGGGTGGCCCCGAACTCGACGCATCCGAGGGCGAGTTGGGCGCGGCTGCGCCGTCGGCGTCGGAGGGCGGCCGAGCGGGCAGCACTGGGGAATCCGTCACGTCGCGTGATCCATTCGGCGCAAGGGGGAAGGTTGGCGGGACGGTATACCAGCTCTATCGGGAAGCGATAGAGGTAACCGCATTTTGGTATACCGGCTACCTGAAGTAAGCCCCACTGCTGGACATTGCGACCCCCATCTGCGTCCCGCCGGCACTCGAAGGTCACTCCGTGGACACCGTCTTCCCGTCGCGGTATACCAACTCGTACGATCGGCCACATCCGCAACACCCCCACCCCAGGAGGCACTTATGCGCACCCGCTGGCGCGCCCGACACGTCCTCGCCCACCAGGACGGCGGCCACGCGCTGCTGCGGGACGGCGAGGTGGTGTGGCAGGACGACACCGTGATCTACGTCGGACCGCGTGACGAAGGCTTCGACGGCGAGGTCGACGACGAGCGCGACCTGGGCGAGTCCCTGGTGATGCCGGGCCTCATCGACCTCGACGCGCTCACCGACGTGGACCACCTCGTCCTCGACTCCTGGGCCGGGCCCGAGCGGGGCAAGGGACTGCAGTGGTCCCTGGACTACTTCGCCCACCGCCGCCACGACGTGTTCACGCCGCAGGAGCGGGCCACCATCCGCGCGTACGCGCTCGCACAGCTCGCCCTCCACGGCATCACCACCTTCATGCCGATCGCCTCCGAGGTGCACAGCCGGTGGGCGGAGCCCTACGACGAACTGGTCGACATGGCGAAGACCGCACGCCGTATCGGCCTGCGCGGTTACCTCGGCCCGGCCTACCGCTCCGGGGTCAACGTCGTCCTGCCGGACGGCACCCGCGACGTGGCCTTCGACGAGGAGGAGGGCCGCGCGGGACTGCGCGACGCCGTCCGCTTCCTGGACCACATCGACGACCTGAACGACCCCCTTCTCACCGGTGTCCTGCTCCCCTGCCGCATCGAGACACTCACCGAGGAACTGCTCGGTGAGACGGCCCGGATCGCGCGCGAGCGCGGGGCCCTGATCCGGCTGCACGCCCTCCAGGGCTTGGCCGAGCGCGAGATCATCCAGCGCCGGCACGACGGCCTGACGCCGCTCGAACTCCTCGACAAGCACGGCCTGTTGAGCCCGAACCTGCTCATCCCGCACACGGTGCTGCTCGACCGGCACCCGGCCGTCCACGGCGAGGACCGCGGCGACCTGGCACTGCTCGCCGCCAGTGGTACCTCGGTGATCCACTGCCCGCAGACGTCCCTGCGCTACAGCGAGATGCTGCACTCGTTCCGCGCCTACCGCGAGGCCGGCGTCAACCTGTGCCTGGGCACCGACTCCTTCCCGCCGGACCTGATCCGCGGCATGGACGTCGGCGTCCACCTGGCGAAGATCGCCGAGGGGCGTTCGGACGCCGCGCCCGCCGAGCACTATGTGGAGGCGGCCACGCTGGGCGGGGCCCGCGCCCTCGGCCGCGAGGACCTCGGCCGGATCGCCGTCGGCGCGCAGGCGGACCTGGTCGCCTTCTCCCTGGACGACATCCGCGACGGGGTCATGGACGACCCGGTCCGTACGTTCCTGCTCAACGGCACGGCGCGGCAGGCCACGAACTCGGTCGTCGCGGGCAACCCGGTCCTGGTCGACGGCGCGCTGCCCGGCACGGACCTGCCGCAACTGGCGCGCGATGCCCAGGCCTTGTTCGAGAAGATGCGCGCGGCCTACAGCGAACGCGACACCGAGCGCCGTGACACCGACACGCTCTTCCCGCCCACGTTCCCCGCGTTCCGTGCGCCCGGCTCCGCCGCACCCGAGAGCGGGTCGCCCGCGTGACACTCACGGCAGAACGCGCCGGTACCGGAGCCCCAACCGTCGGCGGAACCGGAACCGGAACCGGCCCCAACTCAGGGCCGGCCGCCGCCTCGCAGGTGGCGCGCACCGAGGAGCTGATCCGGGCCGGCATCCACTCCGGCGCGTACCCGCCCGGCTCGCGGCTGCGGGAACGCGAGCTGGCGGAGGCACTCGGCGTCTCACGGGTCCCGGTCCGCGAGGCGCTCATGCGTCTCGCGGCCGAAGGGCTCGTCGAACTGGAACCGCGCCGGGGCGCCCGCGTGCGCCGTCTGACCCTCAGGGACGTGGCGGAACTCTTCGACCTGCGCCTGAGCCTGGAGGTGTTCGCGGCGCGCCGGGCGGCGGAGATCGTCGCGGACGGGGGCGGCCACGAGGGCCTGCGGACCGTGATGGCCGAGGCCGACGCGGCGACCCGGAGCGCGGACCAGGCCGGAATCGCGTCCGCGAACACGGCCTTCCACGCCGAGCTGATCACGATGACGGACAACCGGCTGCTCCAGTCCTCGTTCCAGCGCTCGCTCGGCCTCATGCACTGGCTGTTCCGGCTCACGGCCACCGAACACGGCGCCGTACAGCACCGCACCGAGCACGACCAGATCTGCCGGGCGATCGGCGACGGACGCCCCCGGCTCGCCGAGGCGCTCACCTACGCGCACATCGACATCCGACGGGAGCCGGTGCTGCGGGCGTTGGCGAAGGTGCTGCCCGCGGAGTAGCCCCGGACGTGCCTCTACCTACCGGACCCGACCCCCGTTAACATGTTCGAACTGCGACGATCATCCAGATCGTCGCAGTTGCCCGCAGCCGGAACCAAGCCACCAAGTCGGACAATTGAAGACCACACCACCTCCCATACCCCTGCCGCACCAGCGCGGCGCCGAACCCCGGCCGCCCGCATGGCGGCAGCCGCGCACCCTCCTGTGGATCGCGGCCGGCCTGGCGACGCTCGGCTTCCACATCGCCCTGGAGTTCGTGGCGCGCCGTTACGGGCAGCCGGGGCCGATCACCGTAGAGGCCCAAGAGGTGATCTTCGCGCCGCACTCGGGGCCGCTGCTGTACGGCGGCCTGGCGCTCACGATGGTGGTGCTGACCTGGCGGCAGCGGGCGATCGCGGCCTGCGCGGCGGTCGGCATCGACATCGTGTTCTGGCTCGTGCGGTTGATCGTCGGCGCCGACATGAACTTCGGCAACGGCGCATTGTGGGTGATCCTGGGCATCGCGGTCCTCGGCCTCGTACGTCACACAGGCCGGGAGAGATCGGTCCTCCTCAAGGGCTCGGGCCTCGGGCTTCTTCTGGTCTTCGGCCACAAGACGGGCGACACCTGGCTCCTCATCACGTCCAAGACCCGCCCGATGGTCCTCGACCAGTACGTGGCCGCCGCCGATCACGCCCTCGCCAACCCTTCGTGGCTGGTCGGTCAACTGGTCGAGATGACCTCGCCGATCAGCAGCGGCCTCCTCACCCTGGTCTACGGTCAGCTGCCCATGGCCGCCGCCCTCGTCGGCCTGTACCAGCTGCGCCACGTGGCGAAGGAACGCCGCTTCCCCGCCCACCACTTGGTGCGCACGTTCCTGGCCATCGGCCTCCTCGGCCCGGCCATCTACATGATCTTCCCGGTCGTCGGCCCGCTCTACGCCTTCGGCCCCGACGGCGGCCACTGGGCGGTGGCGAACATCTGGCCGGACACCCTCCCGGCGATCGGCGTCCCGCACCCCTTCCCGTTCGACGAGATCACCCCGCGCAACTGCATGCCGAGCCTGCACACCGCGTGGGCGATCTCGCTCTTCATCCACACCCGCGAGGGCAACCGCGCCATGCGCTGGGCGGGCACCTTCTGGCTGGTCGGCACGCTCACGGCGACCCTGGGCTTCGGCTACCACTACGGTGTGGACCTGCTCGCCGGCACGGTCTTCGCGCTGTCCATCGAGGCCTCGATGCGCGCCTTCTCCCGCGGCTGGGACCGCCACGCGACGCTGATGGTGAGCTACGGAGCGGCCGTCCTCACGATGCTGCTGGTGTCCTACCGCTACCTCCCGACCCACATGGCCGCGCACCCCTGGGCGTTCGGCCCGCTGCTCCTGCTGCTGGCGGGTTCCGTGGTTCTCCTCTACGTACGGACCGTCAGGCAGTGGGGTCCGCGGGCCACGCCTCCGCCCCCGCGCCCGTCGAAGGCGGGCACGCCCGATCCGCAGCCGGAGCTCGCGTAACCTCATCGCCAGGACCGTCAGGAGGGGAACATGTCGGGAGAGATCTCGCCCACCGGCCGCCGTTCCGGTTCCGGCCCGGCACCTGAGCCGCGGGCCTCGCACGCCGACCGGGACCGCGTCGTGGACGTGTTGCGTGTCGCCGCGGGGGACGGCATGCTGACGGCGGAGGAGCTGGACGAGCGTCTGGAGGCCGCCCTGTCGGCGCGGACACTGGCCGAACTGGCCCCGCTCACCGCCGACTTGCGGACCGCTGCCGAGGCCAAGGACGTCGTCCGGATCGAGCAGGCCCACAGCGGCGCCGTCGAGCGGCTGGGGCGCTGGGTGGTGCCGCGCCGGCTGGAACTCGTGGTGACCTTCTGCGACGTGACGCTCGACTTCACCGACGCGGTACTCACGCACGACACGTTGGTGATCGACTCGAAGATGACCGGGAAACGGCTGACGCTGATCACGAGGCCGGGTGTCGTGGTCGACACCGACGGCCTGCAGCTCGCGCACTGCAAGGTCAAGCGGCGGAACCAGAACCTGGATCCGGACGCGCCTGTCGCTCTGCGCGTCGAGCTCGTCGGCGGCAAGGCCTTCGGCAGCGTAGTGGTACGTCCCCGGCGTCGGACGATCGGGCAGTGGTTCCGGCGGCGCGGGTGACGAACGGCGCCGGTACTCTCGGCCCATGTCCGAGACCACCGTGGCGCCGAGGTGCTCGACTGTTCCTGCGGCATCGGCACGCAGGCCATAGGTCTGGCGTTGCGCGGGCACCGCGTCACCTCGCCGACAGCCGTTCGACGTGGCGGTGTGCGCCGACAACTCGTTGCCGCACCTGCTCACCTCCAGCTCCTCCCGGACGCCGAAGAGGGCTGGCGTGTACGGGTGCGCCGGGCCACCTACTGGGCCCTCGGTCAAGAGCGGCTGGCCGGGCTCGCGGCTCGGGCCGGGTTCGTCGACGGCGCATGGCGGGCGCCGTCGGAGTCCGGCTTCTTCCAGCCGCTGTTCGTGGCCCGCGCCGGTGCCACGTAGGCCCACTCAGCCGGTGAACACCAGCGTGACGTTGTGCCCGCCGAACCCGAACGAGTTGGCCAGGCCCGCCGACCACCGTCCGGAGCGGCGCTCACCCCGGACCACGTCCAGGTCCACGCGCGGGTCGAGTGTGTCGAGGTTGCGGGTGGCCGGCAACGCGCCGTCCCTGAGTGCGAACAGCGCGGCCATGGCGCCCACTGTCCCGGACGCGCCCAGCATGTGACCGGTCATCGACTTGGTCGCCGTGACCGCGGCGTGCCTGCCGATCACGCGGCCGATCGCCTCGGCCTCCGCCACGTCACCGGACTCCGTGGAGGTGGCGTGGGCGTGCACGACCCCGATGTCCGCCGGGGTCACGTCGGCGTCGCGCAGCGCCAGTTCCATGGCGAAGGACTGGCCGTCCGCGTCGGACGCCGTGATGTGGTCGGCGCTCGATGTCACGGCGCTGCCCGCCAGCGTGCCGTGGACGCGCGCGCCGCGGGCCCGCGCGAACTCGGGGCGTTCGAGCACCATCATCCCCGCGCCCTCGCCCATGACGAACCCGGACCGCTCGACGTCGAAGGGGCGGGACACCGCCTCCGGGTCATCGGACCGCGTCGACAGCGCCTTCATCTGGGCGAACGCCGCGAGGGTGAACGGGTGCAGGCACGCCTCCACCCCACCGGCGACCACCACGTCCGCCCGCCCGGCCCGGATCAGGTCCTGCCCCATGGCGAGCGCCTCCGCCCCGGACGCACACGCGCTCACCGGGGTCCTCGCGCCGCCCTTCGCGCCCAGGTCCATGCTCACCCAGGCCGCGGGGCCGTTCGGCATCAGCATGGGGACGGTAAAGGGTGAGAGCCGGCGGATCCCGGAGGCCTCGAAGATGTCGTCCTGCCCGAGCGTCGTGAGCACACCGCCGGTCCCGGTGCCGATGACGACGGCGAGCCGCTCCGGCTCGACCTGCGGGGCGCCCGCGTCCTGCCATGCCTCGCGCGCGCTGAGGAGGGCCATCTGCTCACCGCGGTCCAGCTTCCTGGCCTCGGGTCGCGGCAGCAGCGAGGTCGGGTCCACCGTGAGCCCGGCCGCGACATGCACGGGCAGCTGCGCGGCCCACTCCTCCTGAAGGAGCCGCACTCCCGATGTGCCGTCCAGCAGCCCCGACCACGACGTCGGCGCGTCGGCTCCCAGCGGTGTCATCGCTCCGACGCCCGTCACCTGCACATGACCGTTCCGAGTCACCTGAGCCTCCTTGCATTGTTCAGATGCTACATAGTTGCCGCTCTGGTCTCCGGGCGATCATGTCAACGATCAGCTGGCTTATCAGGCAAGGAGTCGACGGATTCTCCCGCGAGACATTGTCGTGTTGCCACAATCGGCCCACCCCCCGCTCCCCCCACCCCAAGGGCCCGCCCCCACCACCCGACCCCTTGATTTCCCAGATCGTACGTGCTCGGATGATCTCGGCAGGCGGGTTCACGAGAACCCCCGGTGGCGCCCCCGTACGGCGTCCGCCGCGGTGCTCCCGCATGCCTTCGCACCCTCCGCACCACCCGCACGTGCCCAGTACGTCCGCGCTCGTCTCCCGGAGGAACACCCGATGTTCGACTTCTCGTCCGTCGACGTCCTCGACGCCTTCACCCGTGAACTGCAGCTGTGCAAGGTCCGCGAGGGAGAGCACGTCGTCGTGCTCTCCGAGCCCGGCAGCCGTGGTGACTACGTCGCCGCCGCGTTCGGCGCCGCCAAGAGCCTCGGTGCCCACGTCGTGTCCGCCACGGTGCCCGGCGGCAGCCCGGCCCCGCTGCCCAGCACCCACACGGGCGCGGGCCCCGGCCTCGTGTCCGTCCTCAACGACACCGCCGCGCAAGAGCTGTTGAAGGCGGCAGACCTGGTCGTGGACCTCACCCGCGAGGGCTTCATCCACGCCCCGCTGCAACAGGACATCCTCAAGACCGGCACCCGCATCATCTTCGTCTGCGACGCCCCCGACGTCCTCGTCCGCAACCTGCCGACCGAGCAGGACAAGGTGCGCGTCCAGGAGGGCGTGGACCGCGTCCGCACCTCCTCCGTCATGCGCGTGACCTCCGACGCCGGTACGGACCTGACCGTCCAACTGGCCGACAGCCACCCGGAGTTCCAGACCGGCTTCGCCGACGACCCGGGCCGTTGGGACCACTGGCCGAGCACGATGGTGCTGTGCTGGCCGGAGATCTCCGACGGACAGATCGTGCTCGCCGAAGGCGACATCCTGCTGCCGTTCAAGGAGTACGTGCAGCGCCCCGTCACGCTCCATGTCTCCGGCGGCCACATCCAGGAGGTCACCGGCGGCGCCGAGGCCAAGCTGCTGAACACCTTCTTCGAGGACTCGCACGACAAGTGGGCCCGCAGCCTCTCCCACATGGGCTGGGGCCTGATGAAGTCCGCCGACTGGTTCGCCACCGCGATGTACGGCAAGGACGAGTTGATGGGCATGGACGCCCGCGCCTTCGCCGGCAACTTCCTGTGGTCCACAGGACCGCACCCGCACCTCCAGCGCGACTCCTACGCCCACCTCGACATCGCGATGCGCGGCTGCACGGTCAGCCTGGACGGCACCGACGTCGTCACCGGCGGCCACCTCGTCGAAGGCTGAACCCCGGTCCCCCGCCCCAACGCCGCACCCCTGGAGGAGCCTTGCCTCTCAGCCAGTCCTACGAAGTCACCGTCGTCGGCGGCGGTCTCGGCGGCCTCACCGCCGCCCTGGCCCTGCGCCACAAGGGACTGCGCGTCACCGTCCTCGAACAGGCCGCCGAGCTCGGCGAGGTGGGCGCCGGCATCCAGACCGCGCCGAACGCCAGCCGGGTCCTGATGCGCCTCGGCCTGCGCAAGCAGCTGGAGGCCATCCGCACCGAGCCGCAGGACCAGGTGCGCCGGCGCTGGCAGGACGGCAGCATCATCGGACTCACCCCGCTGGGCCGCCGCGTCCAGGAGGAGTTCAACGCCCCCTACTGGCACTACCACCGCGCCGATCTGCACCGCACCATCCTCGACGCGTGCACCGACCCGCTCGGCCCCGGACCCGCCGTCGAGATCGTCACCGGCGCGCGCGTCGTCGAACTCGACCGTACGTCCCCGGACCGTCCCGTCGCGGTCACCGACGACGGGACCCGGCACGAGGCCGACGTCCTGGTCGGCGCCGACGGCATCCACTCCCGCGTCCGCGACCTCATCGGCGCCGAGGACACGCTGGTCTTCTCCGGCGACATGGCCTTCCGCACCCTGATACCCGGCGAGCTGCTGCACGCCGACCCGGCCACCCGCTTCCTCTTCGACCGCTACCAAAGCACCATCTGGTACGGCCCCGGGCGCCACCTCGTCCACTACCTGATCCGCGGCGGCGAGTGGCTCAACATCGTCGGCTGCGTCCCATGGAAGGACGAGTACGGCGAGAAGACGACCTTCTCCGGCACCACCGAGATGCTCGTCGACGCCTACACAGACTGGGACGACCGCGCCCCGGCCATGCTCGCCAAGGCCAAGGGCGACATCACCTGCTTCCCGCTCTACCACCGCCGCCGCGACCCGAACTGGGTCGACGGCCGTGTGGCCCTGCTCGGCGACGCCTGCCACGCGATGCTCCCCTACCAGGCGCAGGGTGCCTCGCAGGCCATGGAGGACGGGGCCGTGTTGGCCGAGGAGTTGGGCGCGGTGACCCGCGAGGGCATCGCCGGTGCGCTCCAGCGCTACGTCAACCGCCGCGCCCGGCACGCCGGGATGGTGCAGCAGGCCTCGCTGCGCAACCAGGTCTTCTACCGCTTCCCCGACGGCCCCGAGCAGCAGGCCCGCGACGCCCAGCTCGGCGAGCGCTACGACGGCGAGTCCGATGTCTCCTACGACTGGCTGTGGCGCGGCACCCCGCTGGACACCGCCGACGACGAGTCCTTCGCCTACCGCCACCACCACTGACCGCTGCCGTTAAGGCACTTGGAGGCCGTGTGCCCACCCCGTACGACCCCGCCACCGACCGCGTCTACGAGCGCGCCGGATTCGGCGCCGCCGTCGCCCGCGGGAACCGTCCCGCCCTGATCGTCGTAGACCTGACGCGCGGCTTCACCGAGCCGGGCTTCGCGACCGGCAGCGATCTGACCGCCCCCGTCGAGGCCACGGCGGAGCTGGTGCGCGCGGCCCGCGCCGGCGGCGTACCCGTGGTGTGGACGGCCATCGCCTACACGGCCGCGGAGGCCGAGGGCGACTCGGTCACCTGGCTCGCCAAGGCGCCCGGCATGCGTGCCCTGCGCGAGGGCGGCGAGGCCGTCGCCCTGGACCCCCGGCTGCCGTACGAGGAGGGGGACCAGTTCATCGTGAAGAAGGGCGCGTCCGCGTTCTTCGGCACCGCGCTGGCCTCGCTGCTCACCGGCCTCGGCCGCGACACGGCGGTCGTCTGCGGCGCCACGACGAGCGGCTGTGTGCGCGCCACCGCGGTGGACGCGGTGCAGTACGGCTGGCCGGTGCTCGTGCCCGCCCTGGCCTGCGGCGACCGGGCCGCGGGGCCGCACGAGGCGGCGCTCTTCGACATCCAGGCCAAGTACGGGGATGTCGTGGGCCACGAGGACATGGTGAAGTACCTGACGACGAAGGGAGCTTGAGATCATGGACGCGTCTTCCGGAGCCGCGCAGGATGCCGCACACGACCGCGAGGCTCGACGGCGGGAGCGTTTCCTGACGCAGCCCGGCCTGGCGGATCTCGCCGACATCCCGGCCACCGGCCGCTGGGTGCACAGCGGGGACGTACGGCTGCACGTCCTGGACTACGGTGGCGACGGCGTCCCCCTGTTGATCCTGCCCGGCATCACCAGCCCGGCGATCACCATGGACTTCGTCGCCCGCGAACTCGCCGATTTGGTAAGGCCGTTGGTTCTCGACATCCGCGGCCGCGGCCTCAGTGACGACGCCGAGGACCACTCACTCGACGCCCTCGCCGCCGACACCGAGGCCGTGATCCAGCAGCTGAATCTTGCGGACCCCGTCCTGTTCGGCCACTCCATGGGTGCCCGGATCGCCGCCGCCACCGCGGTGCGAGGCCAGGTCCCGCTCGGCGGAACGCTGTTGGTGGACCCGCCGATGAGCGGCCCCGGACGGGGGCCGTATCCGACCACGCTGGCGGCGTTCACGCGCCAGCTGTCGCAGGCCCGGCGCGGCACGGACGCCGACGAGGTGGCCGGCTTCTGGCCGACCTGGCCGCGCCGGGAGCTGGAGCTGCGGGCCCGCTGGCTCGCGAGCTGCGGCCTGGAGGCGATCGAGCGCGCCCACCAGGGCTTCGAGAGCGAGGACTTCTTCGCCTGGTGGCCGCGGGTGCCGGTCCCCACGACGCTGCTGTACGGGGCGAACAGCCCCGTCGTCACCGCGGAGGGCGCGGCGGAGGCCGCTGCCGCGAACCCCGCGGCGCGCATGGTTCGCATCCCGGACGCGGGACATATGGTCTTCTGGGACAACCCGGCACCGGCCCTGGACCTGCTGCGCACCGCGCTGCGGCAGACCCTCTCTCCGGAGCCGGACGCCCCCACGAGCCCTCCACACGACAGCGGTGCCATGACCTCGCCCTCCACCCCCGACCGGGCCGACGACGTCGCCACGCCCGACGAACTCAGCCACGCCCCGGGCTTCCTGGCCCGCCGGATGTACCAGGCCTACCTGGCCGCCTGGCTGCACGACGTCGACGCGACGCTGACCGGACCACAGTTCGCCGTCCTGCAGATCACCGGCGAGAACCCGGGCTGCGACCAGCGCTCCATCGCCGACCTTGTCGCGCTCGACACCTCGACGATGGCCGATGTCGCCCGGCGCCTGGAGAACCGGGGCCTACTGTCCCGCACCCCCTCCCCCTCCGACGCGCGGCGCAAGCTCCTCAACCTCACCGACGAGGGCCGCGCCACCGTGCACGACGCGAACCTGCGGGCCCGCAAGCTGGACGAGGAGCTGCTGCGCCCGATCCCGGCGGAGGAGCGCGCCGACGTACTGCGCAGCCTGGCGGTGCTCGCCGATCACTGGGAGCGGCTCGGCCAGGAGCACTGACCTCCGTAACCGACCCGTCCGAAGAGCACACTCAGGCCCCCGCCCTCATCAGGCATGCCTCAAAACTTGGAGCGAACCATGCCGGACCACCACATAGGGATGATCGTCCCCAGCTCGAACCTCACGATGGAGACCGAACTCCCCCGTCTGATGCGGGCGCGCGAGGCCGTCTCCCCTGAGGACCGCTTCGTCTTCCACAGCAGCCGGATGCGCATGAAGCACGTCACCCCCGAAGAGCTGCGGGCGATGAACGCACAGACGGAGCGCGCCGTCCTGGAGCTGGCCGACGCCCGGCCCGACGTCGTCGCCACGGCCTGCCTCGTCGCCATCATGGCGCAGGGCCCCGGCCACCACTGCACGGCCGAGGACGAGATCAAGGACGTGCTGCGCGCCCAGGACGCGCTGGTGCCCGTGGTCTCCAGTGCCGGGGCGCTGCTCGACGGGATCGCCGCGCTCGGTGCGAAGAAGGTCGCCATCGTCACGCCCTACATGAAGCCGCTGACCCGCAAGGTCGCCGACTACATCGAGGACGCGGGCGTCGAGGTGGTGGACGCGCTGAGCCTGGAGGTGCCGGACAATCTGGCCGTCGCCCGGCTCGACCCGCAGGACCTGCGCGAGCACTACAAGCGCCTGAAGCTCGGCGACGCGGAAGCCCTGGTGCTGTCCGCGTGCGTGCAGATGCCGTCCCTGCCGGCGATCCAGCCGGTCGAGGACGAGCTGGGGCTGCCGGTCCTGTCCGCGGCCACCGCCACGGCGTTCCGGATCCTGTCCGAGCTTGGCCTGCCGCCGCTGGCACCGGACGCGGGCAGCCTGCTGGCCGGCCCGACCGCGCCGTGAAACGACCCGGTTAACTCAGCGCGCGACCCCTTGCCAAGGGCAATCGTACGTGCTCGGATTACCTCCATTTCCCCCACTGCTCCCCCGCCTCATCGGTAACTCAGGCACCTCCCGTCGCAGTTCGTCCCCCGACACGACCCTGTGGAGCGCACATGAGAACAGGCGATCAGATCGTTCAGGATCTCCCCTGGAGATGGAACGTCCAGGGAAAGATCTTCATCATCGGAGGTCTCGGCTACCTCTTCGACGCGTACGACATCGCCCTGAACGGCTTCCTCATGCCGCTCCTGGGCCAGCACTTCGACCTCTCCCTCGGCGCCCGAGGTCTCGTCGCCACCGCCAATCTGGTGGGCATGGCCGTCGGCGCCATCGCCTGGGGCGCCGTCGCCGACCGGATCGGCCGCAAGAAGGCGTTCAGCGTCACCCTGCTGATCTTCGCCCTCTTCTCCGTCCTGGGCGCGCTCTCCCCCACATACGAGGTCTTCCTGCTGCTGCGCTTCCTCGCGGGAGTCGGGCTCGGCGGCTGTATTCCGGTGGACTACGCGCTGGTGGGCGAGTTCTCGCCGCGCAAGTACCGGGGCCGGGTGCTCACCGCGCTCGACGCCTGGTGGCCGGTGGGGGTGACCCTGTGCGGGCTCGTGTCCACGGGCATGCTGTCCCTCGACGGCAACTGGCGCTGGATGCTCGCGACGATGGTGCTGCCCGCGCTGCTGCTGTTCTGGGCGCGCCGGGGCATTCCCGAGTCGCCCATCTACCTGACGAAGAAGGGCCGCGAGGCCGAGGCGCGAGTCGTCATCGACGACCTGGTGGCCCGCACGGGCGCGACCGTCGAGCCGTACGTCATCCCCGAGCCGGTGCCGGACGAGGGCCCGCGCGGGGTCGCCGCAGCCGCCCAACAGCTGCGCAACATCTGGGCGTTCAGCCCGCGCATCACCTCGGTGGCCTGGCTGCTGTTCGCCACCATCATGCTCGTGTACTACGCGGCACTGAGCTGGATGCCGTCGATCCTCAAGGAGGAAGGGCAGGGTGACACGGCCGCCTTCATGAGCACGACGCTGATGAGTGGCGTGGGCATCGTCGGTGTGCTCGTCTCGACGGCCCTGGTCGATCTGGTCGGCCGCAAGTGGCTGATCGGTGTCTCGGCCCCGGTCGCCTCGCTCGCCCTCGTGATCTTCGCGATCGTGCGGGACATGCCGACCGGCTCGGTCGTGACCATCGGCGTGTTCGGCTTCCTCGCCCAACTCGCCATCCCCGCCCTGTACGCGTACGTATCCGAGCTGTACCCGACCGAACTGCGGGCCAGCGGCTTCGGCTGGGCCTCCTCGGTCAGCCGGGCGCTCACCGGCTTCGCCCCGCTGTTCTTCGGCTCGGTGCTGTGGCCCCTGCTTGGCCTTCCGCTGACGTTCGCGGTGCTCGGCGCGGCCGTGCTCCTCGCCGTGGTCTGGATGGCCGTGGCAGCGCCGGAGACGAAGGGACGGGAACTGGACGATCCGGACCACGACGGCGGCGGTCAGCCCTCCCCGCGACAGGAAAACCAGGAAGACCGGAAAGACCAGGAGAACCATGAAACCAGCCCCCTTCGGCTATCACAGGGCTCGTGACGTCGACGGCGCCACCCGGCTGCTGGCCGAGCTCGGCGATGACGCGAAGGTCATCGCCGGCGGCCAGAGCCTGGTCGCCATGATGAACTTCCGGCTCGCACGGCCCGGCCACCTGGTCGACATCGCGGGACTGCGCGAACTCGACGGGATGCGCCGGGACGCGTCGGGCGCCCTGCACATCGGGACGCTCACCACCCATCACACGGTGGAGACCGACCCGGAAGGTGTGCTGGGCCGTGAGTTCGCGGTGCTGCGCGAGGCCATGCTGTGGATCGGACACCTGCCCATCCGTACGCGCGGAACCATCGGCGGCAGCATCGCGCACGCCGACGCCACCGCCGAGTGGTGTCTGCTCGCGCTCGCGCTCCGGGCCGAATTCGTGGCCCGCGGCCCGCGCGGTGAGCGCCGCATCGCGGCCGGGGACTTCTTCCTCGGCTACTACACCAGCGCGCTCGACCCCGACGAGCTGCTGGTCGAGGTCGTCTTCCCGCACCCGGCCCCGCACGCCGCGCTCACCGAGTTCGCCGAGCGCCAGGGCGACTTCGCGCTGGTGTCCGCCGCGGTGGACCTGGATGTGGAGGGTGGTTCGGTGCGCGGCGGCCGGGTGGCGCTCGGCGGGGTCGCGGCCATGGTGGTCCGGGTGCCACAGGCGGAGGCGGTGCTCGCGGACGGCGGTACCTTCGCCGACTGCGCGGAGGCGGCGGCCGAGGGCATCGAGCCCCCGTCGGACGCCTCGGGCAGCGCGCACTACCGCAAGCAGCTTGTCCGCACGCTGGTGCTGCGTGCCTGTGAGGAGGCGATGAGCCGATGACACACCCGGATCAGCCGATGGCACATCCGGATCGGCCGGTGACACACCCGGTTCAGCCGGTGACACATCCGGCAGACACCAACGGGCGGTTGACCGGGCGGTCGGTGGCACGCCGCGAGGATCCGCGGCTGCTGTCCGGGCGCGGCCGGTTCGTCGACGACATCGCGCTGCCCGGCATGCTGCACGCCCAGTTCGTGCGCAGCACGGTCGCGCACGGCGAGATCGCCTCCGTCGATCTGACGGCGGTACGCGAGGTGCCGGGCGTGGTCGCCGCGTTCACCGCCGATGACCTGGACCTGACGGACATCACGGCCGAACTCGGCCGTCCCCGTGAGGAGTTCGTGCCCACCGCCATGCCGGTGCTCGCCCGCGACCGGGTGCGCTATGTCGGCGAGCCCGTCGCGATCGTGGTGGCACGGGACGCGTACGCCGCCGAGGACGGCCTGGAGGCGGCCAAGGTCCGTTACACGACGCTGCCCCCGGTCACCTGCGAGGCCGAGGCCCTGGCGCCCGGCGCCCCGCTCGTCCACGAGGAGGCAGCGCGCAACACCCTGGTCGATGTCTCGCTGTTCGCCACGGAAAGCATCGACGAGGTCTTCTCCTCGGCCGAGTGTGTCGTCCACGTCGAGTCGCGGACCGGCCGGCAGAACGCCCTCCCGCTGGAGACGCGCGGGGCCGTCGCCCACTGGGACGACCGGGAGGAGCAGCTCGTCCTCAACACCTGCACCCAAGTCCCTCACCAGGTACGGACGGTGGCCTCGCGCTGTCTGCACCTCGACGAGCGGGCGGTGCGGGTCGTCGTGCCCGACATGGGCGGCGGCTTCGGTCAGAAGTGCGTCGTCGGCCGCGAGGAGATCGCCGCGGCCGCCGCCGCGCTGCGGCTGCGCCGGCCCGTGAAGTGGATCGAGGACCGCAAGGACGCGCTGTCCGCCTCGTTCCTCGCCCGCGAGCAGCACTACGACGTCCGGGCCGCCTTCGACACCGACGGACACATCCTGGGGCTCGACGCGGACGTGGTGTGCGACATGGGCGCGTACTCCTGCTACCCGTTCACCGCCGGCATCGAGCCGCTGATGGCCTCGGCGGAGATGCCCGGCGTCTACAAGGTGCCCGCCTACCGGGTACGCGGCCGTGCGGTCACCACCAACAAGGCGCCCACCGCCCCGTACCGCGGAGTGAGCCGTCCGCAGTACGTGATGGTGATGGAGCGTCTCTTCGAGCGCGCCGCCCGCGAGTTGGGCCTCGACGCGGTCGAGATCCGCCGCCGCAACGTCATCACCGAGTTCCCGTACACGGGCGTCAACAACATCACGTACGACCCGGGCTCCTACCTGGAGTCGCTCGACCTGTGCGAGCGACTCGTCAGGGACGAGGGCTGGTACGAGAAGCAGGCGGCCGCCGCGGCCGAGGGCCGGTACCTCGGCATCGGCTACTCCTGCTTCAGCGAGCGCACCGGATATGGGTCCACGGCCTTCGCCCAGCGCAAGATGCAGGTCGTGCCCGGTTTCGACATCTCCGAGGTGCGGATGGACACCAGCGGAGCGATCACCGTCACCAGCGGCACGATGAGCCACGGACAGAGCCACGAGACGACGCTCGCGCAGATCGCGGCGGACGAACTCGGCCTGGACCTGCGGAAGGTGAAGCTGCATCAGGGCGACACCGACCGGATCACGTACGGCTACGGCACCTTCGCCAGCCGCTCCGTCACCATCGGCGGCAGCGCGGTCCGGCTCGCCGCGGCCAGGCTCGGCGAGAAGCTGTGCCGGATCGCGGCGGCGCTCTGGGAGTGCGACCCGGGCGAGGTGGAGCTGACGCGCGGCGGTGTGCGACGCGCGGACGGCAGCGTCCTCACGTACGAGGAGCTGGCCGACATCGCGTACCTGCGCGCCCACCTGCTGCCCCGCGACATCGAGCCGGGACTGAGCGCCACCGCCACCTTCGACGTGTTCAACGACGGCACCTTCTCCAACGCCACGCACGCGGCCGTCGTCGAGCTCCACCAGGGCACCGGGCAGGTGGAGATCCTGCGGTACGTGTGCGTCGAGGACTGCGGTGTCGCCATCAACCCGCAGGTCGTGGAGGGTCAGTGCCGTGGTGGCATAGCCCAGGGCATCGCGGGCGCGCTCTTCGAGCAGGTGACGTACGACGCGCAGGGCGAGCCCTCGGCGACCAGCTTCATGGACTACAAGGTGCCGACCGCCCACGAGATCCCCGACGTGCTCATCCACCACCTCGAGACACCGTGCACGTTCAACGAGACCGGCGCCAAGGGCACCGGTGAGGGCGGCACCATCGGCGCGCCCGCCGCGATCCTCAACGCCGTCAACGACGCGCTGCGCCCCACCGGCACGGAACTCGACCACACACCGATCACCCCGGAGACGGTGCACCGCGCCCTGAACCTGGAGTCCTCAAGCCTGGAGCCCACCTCATGACCACCACCCCGGACAACCTGCTCCTGCTCACGTTGACCGTCAACGGAGAGGAGCACGAGGTGATCACCGAGCCGCGCCGCACCCTCGTCGACGTACTCCGCCACGACCTGCGCCTGACCGGCACACATGTCGGCTGCGAGCACGGCATCTGCGGGGCCTGCACGGTCCTGGTCGACGAGCGGCCCGCGCGGGCCTGCCTGATGTTCGCCGCGCAGGCCGAGGGCGCCCGGATCCGCACCGTCGAGTCCCTCGCGGACCCGGCGACCGGTGAACTGAACGATCTGCAACGGTCGTTCACCGAGCACCACGGCCTGCAGTGCGGCTTCTGCACACCCGGATTCCTGATGCTCGCGGACGGGTTCCTCGCCGAGCGTCCGGAGGCGACCAAGGAGGAGATCCGCGAGGTCGTGGCCGCCAACCTCTGCCGGTGCACCGGCTACCAGACCATCGTCGAGGCCATCGACTCCTGCGCCACCGCCCGCCGCACCGGCTGCGCCAAGACCTGCACCACCAGCGAGGAGACAGCATGCAGCTGACCAACACCGTCGTCGTCAACGCCGCCCCGGACGCGGTGTTCGCTCTCGTCAGCGACGTGGAGAAGGTGGCGTCCTGCATGCCGGGCGCGGCCCTCGAGGGCCGGGACGGCGATGCCTGGCGGGGCGCCGTCAAGGTCAAGGTGGGCCCGATCAGCGCCGCGTACGCGGGCACGGTGCGCTTCCTGGAGGTCGACGCGGAGAAGCGCCGCCTGCGCGTCCACGCCAGCGGCGCCGACACGCACGGCAACGGTGACGCCGAGGCCGAGGTGATCCTGGACATCGGCGAGGACGCGGCGGGCGCGCGGCTGGAACTCAGCACCGATCTGCTGATCCGCGGCAAGCTGGCCCAGTTCGGCAAGGGCGCGATCGCCACGGTCTCGGACCGGATCCTTCAGCAGTTCGCGCAGAACCTCGGGAATCTGCTGCTGGACCGGGGGCCCGCCGCGGCTGCACAGCCCAGGTCCGCGACCACCGCGACCGCAACCACCGCCACCTCAACCGCCGCCACCGCTCCCGCCGAACTCGACGGCCTCTCGCTCGTCGCGGGCCCCCTCTTCGCCAAGTACGGTCCGGTCGCCGCCGGTCTCGCCGTCGGGCTGTTCCAGGGTTGGATGCTCGGCAAGCTGCGGGCCCAGTCGTCCCAGCTGAAGGACCTGCGCCGGCAGGGGTGACTCACGCGGACTCGCAGGTGGCGATCGTGGGTTACGGGTCCACCGGCGCGGCGCTCGAACAGCGCCTGCTCGCGTGCGAGGCCACCGTTGTGCGCGCCGACGCCCTCCTGGATCGAGTCCGCCGCACCTCGGTGCGACTTTGACTTGCCTGGATGGAAAGTCGAGCGTAACTTTCCCCCTGGGAAAGTAGAGCGGGGACGGGAGGGCGAGACGCGTGAGCACGCCGGTCGATGCCGAGCAGGCATGGAGGGATCTGCAGCGCATTCGTGTGCCGCAGGAGCGGGTGTACGACGAGGTGGAGCGGTCCGCGGCGGCCGGCTCGGGCAGCCCCTGGGTCACGGCCGCGATCATGTGGCTGTTCCTGGCGGGCCTGGGGCTGGAACTGCCCGGGTGGGGCGTGGGCCTGGTCATGGCGGCGTACGTCGCGCTGCTGGGCGGTCTCGCCGTGCGCCATCAGCGGCGCAGCCGGGTGCTCCTGCACCACACCCGGACCACACCGCGCATGTTCGCCGCCTTCGCGGCGGGGGCGGTGGTGACCGGAGGGACGGTGCTGCTCTCAGGACACCTGGTCGATTCGCTGGAGCCGATGACCGGCAGCCTGATCCAGGCCACGGTCTCGGCGGCTGCGTTCGTCCTTTTCGTCGGGCCGACGAGCCGCTGGGCGGCCAGGTCGGCGCGGAGCCACGAGGCCCGCACGCCGGGCACGACGGCGGAGGCCGGCCGATGAGTGTTCCCGCGGGATTCGACGAGCTGATCCACCCCGCCACCCGGCTTTCGGTGGTCTCGCTGCTCGCCGCCACGGAGTGGGCGGAGTTCTCCTTCGTCCGCGACAGCCTCTCGCTCAGCGACTCCGCGCTCTCCAAGCAGCTGCACACCCTTGAAGAGGCCGAGTATCTGGAGCTCCGCAAGGAGGGCGGCGGCCGCAACCGGCGCACCAGGGTGCGGCTGACGGACCGTGGACGCACCGCCTTCGAGGGCCATGTCGCGGCGCTGCGGGCCATCGTCCAGGGCGCCGGCTCGGCGGTACCCACCACCTCAGAGGTGGCGCGATGACGGCCGAGCGCACATCCGACCGGCCCGTCGTCGTGCAAGCTCGCGACATCACGATGACGTACGGCGACATCGACGTCCTGCACGGCGTGGACCTGGACATCCACCGTGGCGAGGTCTTCGCGCTGCTCGGTCCCAACGGGGCGGGGAAGACGACCACCGTCGAGATCCTGGAGGGCTTCCGGCGCCGGTCCGCGGGGGAAGTGAGCGTGCTCGGTACGGATCCGGAGCGCGGCGACGACGCGTGGCGGGCGCGGATCGGGCTCGTTCTGCAGTCGTGGCGCGATCACGGCCGCTGGCGGGTCGGCGAGTTGCTGAGGCACTTCGCCACGTATTACCCCGACCCGCGCGACCCGGCCGAGCTGCTGGCCCTCGTCGGCCTCACCGACCAGGCCGACCGGCAGGTGGCCCGGCTCTCCGGCGGTCAGCGCCGGCGTCTCGACGTGGCCCTCGGTATCGTCGGCCGCCCCCAACTCCTCTTCCTGGACGAGCCGACCACCGGTTTCGACCCGGAGGCGCGGTACGAGTTCCACGCCCTGGTCGAGCGCCTGGCCCGCGACGAGGGTGTCACCATCCTGCTCACGACCCACGACCTGGTGGAGGCCGAGCGGCTCGCCGACAGGATCGCCATGCTGGTCGGCGGCCGGATCCGGGCCTGCGGCACACCCGCGGAACTGGCCCGCAGGGCCGCCGCCCGCGCCGAGGTCCGCTGGACGTCCGAGGACGGGACGCCTCGCCGCGAACGCACCGCTGACCCCTCGCAGCTCGTCTGGGATCTGCACCGGGACGCGCCAGGGCCGATCGCCGACCTGGAGGTCCGGCGGCCGACGCTCGAAGACACGTATCTGCACATGGTGAACCTGGCGGCCGACGGCACGGACATGGAGCCGGATTCGGACGAGCACGAGACAAGGAACAAGGAGTCGCGGGCCGCATGAGGAATCCGTCCATGACGAACAGCTGGCGCGCCGGGATCCAGCGCGGCGGCATCGAGCTGCGGCACCTCGTGCGCAACGGCAAGGAGATGTCCGGCCATCTGACCAACGTGGTCGTCGCGCTGGTCATCGCGGCCTACATGAGCAGCGACGTGCCGGGGACCCGGACGCCGATGGCGCACTTGGTGGTGGCGGGCTTCGCCGCGTATCTCCTCTTCCAGGTCGGCCTGGTCACGCTCCCGCAGATCCTCGTGACGGAGCGGGAGGAGGGGGCCCTGCTGCGGCTGCGTGCCACGCCCGGCGGGATTCCGGCGTACCTGGTCGCCAAGTGCCTGCTGATCGTGGCCGTTTCGGTCGCCACCCTGGCCCTGCTCCTGGCGGCCGCGGCGCTGGTCGCCGACGGTCCCCTGCCGCAGGGGCCGGGCGGCTGGCTGACGCTGGCGTGGGTCACGACGCTCGGACTGCTGGCCGTCGTGCCGCTCGGCGCCGCCATCGGCGCGGTGCTGCCCAACCCGCGCGAGGCACTGGCCCTGATCATGCTGCCGGTGATGGGGCTGCTGGTCACCTCCGGGGCGGTGTTCCCGCTCACCGTGCTGCCCGTTCCGGTGCAGCAGGTGGCGTCGGTCTTCCCGCTCAAGTGGATGGCGCAGGGCCTGCGTTCGGCGCTGCTGCCGGATGCGGCACGGGCCGCCGAGCCGGCCGGTTCCTGGGAACTGCCCATGGTCGCCCTGGTGTTGACCGCCTGGACCGTCCTCGGCTTCCTCCTCGCGATCCCGCTGCTGCGCCGCGCCGCCCGCCGCGAATCCGGCTCGCGCCTGACGGAGCGGCACCGTAAGGCGGCGCTCCAGAGCTGACGGGCGGCCCCGCGCACGGAACCAAAGGCCCTACGCCTTCCGGCCGACCCTGCGCTGGGCGATCTCGTGGGTGTCGTCGACCGTGGGGATACCGGTACTCGGGTTGTCCGGGTCACCCCGCCTGCGCCAGTGCCACCGTCCGTCCGCCGAGCGCCGCGGAGAACCGGTCCGTGACCTCGGCGAGTGCCTCCGCGGACGGCTCGGCGATAGCCAGGTCACCGTTCTCGTCGACCGTGACGTCCCGGTCGAGGGTGAACCAGCCGGGGAGGATGTGATGCGGGCCCATCGAGTTCAGGACGGGGCGCAGGGCGTAGTCGAGGGCGAGGACGTGGGCCGTGGTGCCGCCCGTCGCGAGGGGCAGCACGGTCTTTCCGGCCAGGGCGTACTGCGGGAGCAGGTCGAGGAGCGACTTCAACAGGCCCGAGTAGGCGGCCTTGTAGACGGGTGTGCCGATGACGATGCCGTCCGCGCGCTCGAACCGGGCGACGGCGTCGACGATGGCCGGGTGCCCGAACTCCGCGCCCAGCAGCGCGTCGGCAGGCAGGGTGCGCACCTGCAATGAGGTCACCTCATGTCCCTGGTCGCGCAGCCGTTCGTCGAGGTGTTCCAGGAGTCGCGCGGTGCGGGACGTCGCGGAGGGGCTGCCGGACACGGAAAGGATGGTGGCCATGGTGGGGCCTTTCGTGAGAGGTGTGGGGCGGGAGCGGGCCAGGGACTACGGGTACCGCCGGTGGGTGGTGTTCACCACGCGCTCGACACGACCGTGACCGCGGGCGTCAGGCCTTCGCGCAGTGCTTCGAGGAACGTCACGACCTCCGCGGCCACCGAGCGGTGCTGCTTGTCGTTGAGCACGTCGTGGTGGGCGCCGTGGACGACGGCCAGGCGGGCCGAGGCCAGCTTCTGGGCCGTGAGCGCGAGGGCGTCGCGGTCGGACAGGGGGTCGGCGTCGCCGGCCAGGAGCAGGTGCGGGAGGTCCGCCGCGCTGTCGTGGGCCCGCTCCAACACCGCTTCTGGCACTGGTGTGTTCAGCTCTCCGCGGCGTACGCGGGTGTCGTCCGTGAGCACGCCGCGGTGGGTGGGGCAGGAGGTGCGGACGTCGAGTTCCTCGTCCCACGCCTCGGTGGTGGCGGCCGCCCTGCCCGGCAGCCCCGCCAACACCACGGCGTCCGCCCGCAGCCGGAGCGCCCGGGCCGGGTCCGCGATGAGGGCGGCGACCGCCGCGGCGCCGCTGTCGGCGCCCACCAGCACCAGCGGGGCGACCGCTTCGGACGTCGTGCCGTCAGCCGCCTCGACGAGCTGCTCGGCGAGGACGTCGAGGGTGGCGTCGAGGTCGTCGCCGCTCAGGTCAGGGGTGTCCACGACCCGTACACGGTAGGCGTCCGCGGCGAGCCGCTTGCCGAACCGCTCGTAGACGGCACGTGTCTCGCCGCGTCCGGGCACCACGAGGACGGTGCCGCGGGTGAGCAGGCCCTCGGGGGCGAGGTGGTCGGTGTACTGGCGGGTCATCGCAGGGCTCCAAGGGGCGCGGATTCGATGGTGTTGCGGTTGGCCGGGATCGGCAGGCCGAGGTGGCCGCGCAGGGTGTCGGCCTCGTACGCGGTGCGGAACAGGTCGCGCTTCTGGAGGATCGGTACGACGCCGTCGACGAAGAGCTCCAGTTCGTCCTCGGTGCGGAAGGCGAGGTTGATGCCGTCGAAGGTGCCGGCGTCGAACCACTCCTCGATCCGGTCGGCGACCGTCTCCGGCGCCCCGACGAACGGCGAGCGGCGGAACTCCGCCAGGGACTGGGCGACTTGACGCAGAGTGAGGTTCTCGGTCCGGGCCCGTTCGATGATCTTCGCGGCCCCTGTCCTGCCGCCCTTCTCGGCCAGGTGGGCGACGTCGGGGAAGGGGGCGTCGAGGTCGTGGACGCTGAAGTCGTACGCGCCGAAGGAGCGGCCGAGCAGGGCGAGGTGGCGGTCGAAGTCGTTGTCCTCCTCGAAGATCTCGCGCTCGCGGCGGCGGGCTGCCTCGTCGGTGGCGGCGACGATCGGGCCGCCGTGGATGAAGATCTTGATGTGTTCGGGGTCGCGGCCGTGGGCGGCGGTGCGGCGCTTGATGTCGGCGTAGTACTCCTGGGCCTGCTGGAGGGGCCCACCGGGTGCGTAGATGCCCTCGGCGACGCGGGCGGCGAGGTCGCGGCCCTCCTCGGAGACACCGGCCTGGAAGATGACCGGCTGGCCCTGCGGGGAGCGCGACAGGTTGAGCGGGCCCGCGACCCTGAAGTGCTCGCCCACGTGGTTCAGTTCGTGCAGCTTGGCCGGGTCGAGGAACACGTTGCGTTCTACGTCGGCGGGGAACGCGTCGTCCTCGTACGAGTCCCACAGGCCGCGGGCGACCTCGACGAACTCCAGGGCCCTGCCGTAGCGGGTGGCGTAGTCGAGGTGTTCCTCGAACCCGTAGTTGCGCGAGGTGCCGGTGTCGAAGCTGGTGACGACGTTCCAGCCGGCCCGGCCGCCGCTGATGTGGTCGAGGGAGGCGAAGCGGCGGGCCAGGTTGAACGGCGAGTTGTACGTCGAGCTGGCCGTGCCCACGAGGCCGAGGTGGCGGGTGTGCGTGGCAACGGCGGAGAGCAGGGTGAGGGGTTCGAGCCGGTTCAGGTAGTGGGAGGGGTACGTGGCGTTGATGAACTGGCTGTCGACGACGAACAGGGCGTCGAACAGGGCGTGTTCGGCGGCCTGCGCCTGCCGTATGTAGTAGTTGATGTCGATGCTGGCGTCGTTGGCGACGCGCGGGTCCTTCCACAGGCCGTGCTGGCCGGGGCCGCCGACGCCGTAGGGGTGCAGAGCGAGGTGGATCTTCTTGCGGGGCATGGGTGTGCCTCTCTGTGGGAGCGGGCGACGGGAGGCTCAGGCGGGCAGCAGGGCGCGCAGCGCCTGGCGTTCGGCCCGGGTGGCCGGGGCGCCGTGCAGGGTGGGTGCGGAGCCGAGCAGGAGACGCGTGTAGGGGTGCCGCGGCTCGTTGACGACGGTGTCCGTCGCACCGGTCTCGACGAGTTCGCCGCGATACAGGACGGCGACGCGGTCGGCGACACCGGCGACCGAGCCGAGGTCGTGGGAGATGAACACCAGCGCGGTGCCGTCCGCGCGCAGCTCCTTGAGGATCTCCAGGATCTGGACGCGGTTGGCGGAGTCGAGGGCGCTGACGGGTTCGTCGAGGATCACGAGGCGGGGGCGTGTCACCAACGCCCGTGCCACGGCGACGCGTTGACGCTGGCCACCGGAGAGTTCGCCGGGAAGCCGGCTCAGCAACTCCTCGCTCAGGCGCACCCGTTCGAGATACTCCCGGATCCGCTCGGCCGCCTCGGCGCGCGGCACTCCGCCGACCTGCAGCGGTTCGCTCAGCGACTCCTCGATGGTGAGGTCCGGGTCGAGGCTGCGCAGCGGGTCCTGGAAGACGTACTGGATCACGCCTCGGCGGCGCAGGCCGCGCCATTGGCGGCGGCTGTGGGCGGTGACGTCCACTCCCCCGACGGTGATGGTTCCGGAGGTGGCGGGGACGAGCCCGAGGACGGCGCGGGCGAGGGTGGACTTGCCGGATCCGGTCTCGCCGATGAGCCCGAGTGTCTCGCCGGGCGCGACGCTGAGCGAGACGCCGTGCAGGGCCTGGCGGCGGCGCCGGCGTGGGCCGTAGTGGACGTCGAGCGAGGTGATGTCGAGTACGGAACGCGGGGTGGTGTCACTCATGAGTCCCCCTCCAAGGAAGCGGCCGTCGTGCGGAACCTTTCGAGGCCGTACAGCTCGTGTTCGGCGATGAGCAGCCGGGTGTACTCGTGCCGCGGGGCGTGCAGCACCTCGCTCGTGGGGCCCTGTTCGACGACGGTGCCCTCCTTCATGACCAGCACCTCGTCGCACAGTTGGGCCACCACGGCGAGGTCGTGGGAGACGACGACGAGGGCCAGGCCCGCGCGGTCGCGCAGGTCCGCCAGGAGGTCGAGGATTTCCGCCTGGACCGTGACGTCGAGTGCCGTCGTGGCCTCGTCGGCGATGAGGATGCGGGGCTCCGCGGCGATCGCGGTGGCGATCAGGACGCGTTGGAGCATGCCGCCGGAGAGTTCGTGGGGGTACTGGTCGTAGCTGAGTTCCGGGTCGCGCAGGTGCACGGTGCGGAGCAGCTCGACGGCCCGTTCCCGCGCCTCGCGCCGTTTCAGGCCCTTCTTCACGCGAAGCACCTCGGCGAGCTGTGCTCCGACGCGGATCGAAGGGTTGAGGTAGGAGGCCGGGTCCTGGAAGACGGCGGCGATGGTGGTGCCGCGCAGCCGGGTCCACTGCTTCGGGGTCAGGGTGGCGGTGTCGGTGCCGTCGAGTTCGACGTGGCCGCCGGTGATCTCGAAGTGCGGTGGCAGGATGCCGAGCGCCGCCCGGCAGGTGAGGGTCTTGCCGCTGCCGGACTCGCCGACGATGCCGATCGTCGTGCCGGGCCGGAGGTCGAGGCCGACGCCGTGCACGATCTCCCGGCCGGTGGCCGTGTCGGCAACGCGTACGTCATGCAGGGACAGCACGGGGGCGGCCCGGATGTCGTCTTCGTGCTTCCGCTCGTGGGCGAGGCCGGTGGGCGCTGTGGTCATGTCGTACCTCCGGCGGGGGCGGTCTGGTTCCTGCCGACGCCGACGGGGGTACCGGCGCTCGCGGCCGTGCCCGATACGTCGCGGATCGCGTCGGCGAGCAGGTTCGCGGCCCACACCGTCGCCATGATCAGCAGGGCGGGCGGGAGCGGGGCCCAGGGCTGCTGGCCGAGGTAGCCGAGGTCGGAGGCGAGCAGCCCGCCCCAGGTGGGTTCGGGCGGCTGGACGCCGATGCCGAGGAACGTCAGGCTCGACACGATCACGAAGCCGGTGCCGATGGTCTGCGCGAGGGCGACCGCGAGCGGCGGCAGCACCTTCGTCCAGACGTGCCGCCGGACGATCCAGCCGATCGAGGCCCCGGAGATCAACGCGGCCTCTACATACGGGGATCGGGCCACCGCCAATGTGGCGGCGCGGGACACCCGGTAGAACAGCGGGGACACCAGGGCGCCGGTCACGAGCATCGCCTGGGTGATGCCGTTGCCGAGCAGGGCGATCACCGCGACCACGAAGAGCAGGAACGGCAGCGCGACGAGGGTGTCGGCGAGGCGCAGTGTCAGCCACTCGAAGACGCGGCCGAGGTACACCGACAGGATGCCCGGAATCGAGCCCACGACCAGTGCGGTCAGGGCGACTTCGAGCGAGCCGAGGACACTGACACGGGACCCGTCGAGGAGCCTGCTGAGCACGTCGCGGCCGAGGTAGTCGGTGCCCAGCCAGTGCTCCCACGAGGCGGCGGCGAGGGTGTCGCCGCTCGTCGCGAGGGGGCTCTGCGGGGCGAGCAGCGGGCCGAGGACGGCGAGCAGCGCGACGACGGTGAGGATGACGACGGCGATGCGGCCCGTGGTGAGGGCGAGTATGCGTCGGATCATGGTGGCTCACACCCCCCGCTGGGCGGCCGGCGTCACGCGCGCCAGGACCAGGTTGACGATCAGGTTGAAGCCGACGACGAGGACGATCGACACGACGAGCACTCCCTGTACGGCGGGTACGTCGCCGGCCTGCGCGGCGTCGTTGGCGAACCGGCCGAAGCCCTGCAGGCCGAAGATCCATTCGGTGACGACGGAGGCACCCACGAGCGCGGGAAACTTCAGGCCGAGGGTGGCGAGCGTCGGGCCGAGGGCGTTGCGCAGGACATGGCCGAGGAAGATGCGGCGCGGGCTGAGTCCACGGACCACGGCCCCGGTGACGTAGTTCTCGGTGGAGGCGGCGATGAGGCTCGTGCGCAGCTGGCGTGCCACGTCGGCGACGACGTCGCAGCTGAGTGCGAGGGCGGGCAGCAGGATGTGCAGGGACCACGGCCCGAATCCCTGGGCGGGCGGCACGTATCCGGCGGACGGGAACCAGCCGAGACCGACCGCGAACACGGTGACGAGGACGATGCCGACGACGAACGCCGGCATCACCGAGATCACGGTGACGAAGCCGGTGACCGCCCGGTCGATCCAGGTGGTCCGGCGCAGCGCGGCCACGGTGCCGAGGACGAAGCCCAGGACCACGCCGATGACGAGCGCGGCGCCGGCCACGGACAGGCTCACGCCGAGGCCGGTCCCGATGAGGGTGGAGATGTCGGAGCCGTTGGTCCAGCTGGTGCCCAACTGGCCGTGCAGGACGCCGTTGAACCAGTCGCCGTACTGGGCGAGGAAGGGCCGGTCGAGTCCCCACTGGGCCTCGACGCGGGCGATGGCCTCCGGGGTCGCGTTCTCCCCCAACTGGATGCGGGCCGGGCTGAGTCCGCTCATCGAGCGCAGCGCGAACGTCACGAACGTCGCCACCACGAAGACCGGGATGAAGATGGCCACGGAGCGCCCGACGGTGGCCAGGACGCGGCCCAGGATGTGTGCGGTTCTCTTGCGCGTGTGAGTACTTATTTGCGTGTCAGGCATGCCGCTCACGACCCCGGCTTGATGGTGACGCCGGTCCAGTCGATGTGTGCCGGGTTCTTCGGGAGGCCGGAGACCGTCTTGCTCTTGGCGATGAGGTTCGGCTGGGAGTAGGTGAAGACCAGTGCCTTGCTGTGCAGTCCCGCACGGGTCGCGGCCTGGAGGACCTTCGGGTAGTCGGGGTCGTCGATGCGGGTCTCGCGGACCTTCGCGATGGCGTCCTCGAAGCCCTGCGGCTCGTACGGGGTGCTGAGGTTGAGCGGTCCGTCGGGACCGAAGTGCGCGGTGAGGGTCTGCGCGGCGGAGTCGCGTCCGGTCGTCGAGTACAGGGAGAACGTCAGGTCCTTCGCGAAGAACGGTGTCGCCCAGTTCTTGTCGATCTTGATGTTGACCTTGATGCCGACCTTGGCGAGCTGCGACTGCACGATCTCGGCCTCGGGCTGCTCCTCCGGGATGACGAGGTCGAGCTTGATGTCACCCGCCTTGTAGCCGGCGTCGGCGAGGAGCTTCTTGGACTTCGCCGGGTCGTACGGGTAGGCGTTCGCCGACTTCGGGTCGTAGGCCGTGTATCCCTTGGGGAACGGCTGGTCGGTCTCCTCCCCGTAGCCGAACGTCAGCTTGTCCACGAACTCCTGACGGTTGATCGCATGACGGACCGCGTCGACGACCTTGTCGTTGTCGAACGGCTTCTTGTTGACGTTCAGGCTGATGTTGGAGGCGTTGAAGCCGGGCTGCACGAAGACGTCGAGTCCGGCCTTCTTGGCGGCGTCGGCCTGGCTGGGCTCGATGTCGGCGAAGTTGTAGACGCCGGTCTGCAGGCCGGAGACGACGGTGGAGGCGTCGGGCGCCGAGGTCAGTTCGACCTGGTCGATGTGGATGTTCTTGGCGTCCCAGTACTTCGGGTTCTTCTTCAGGACGGCCTTGGTGCCGGGGATGAGCTGGGTGACGGTGAACGGTCCGGCGCCGACGGGCCGCTGGTCGAGCTTCGCGGGCGACTTGGCCGCCTTGGGGCTGGCTATCTGGAGGACGCGCTGGCCGAGCAACTGCGGTATCTGGTAGTCGACTTGCTTCAGGTCGACGATCGCGTCGAGCCCCTTCGCGCGCACCGATTCGATCGACGTGAGGTCACCGAACAGGGCGGAGTTCTTCTGCTTCTTGGCCCGCTCGATCGCCGCCTTGACCGCGGCCCCGTCGACGGGTTCGCCGTCGCTGAACTTCTGTCCCGGGCGCAGGTGGAACGTGATCTGGTCGCCGCGCTTGTTGTAGTCCCAGCTCTTGGCGAGGTCGGGGACCGCGTCGCCCTTCTCGTCCGTGCGGGTCAACGAGGCGTAGACCATGGAGAGTTCACGGAACTGGGCGCCGCTGCCACCGACCACCGGGTCCCAGTGGGTCGGGAAGTAGGTGGAGGTCCACTTCAGGGTTCCGCCCCCGCCCGTCGCCGAGGCGCTGTCGCCACCGCATCCGCTGAGGGTGGAGACGAGGAGGAGGGCGGCCCCGGCGGCCGGGACGGCGGCCTTCAGGGTGCGTCGGCGCGTTCTGGGCATGGGGCGTCCGGACATGAGTGTCTCTCTGCGACGGCTCCCGCGCTTCGAGGGCAGCGCGAAGGAGCGAAGGACAAGGCACGCGCAGCCACCCCACGCAGTGCGCAGGGGCACACCGGTGGGCAGGGCAGAACGCGGTGAAGGAGGCATGACGGATGAGCGGCTCGAAGAGCCGGCCGTCAGGAAGCGGCGCCCGCGGCATCCGCAGAACGGGATCCGGGCACGCTCGAAGCTACATGGAGGCAGGGAGGGTCAGCGACAGAGTGCGCTACACGTGCGCCGCAGGTCCACGTAGCGGCACACCACGCCGGGGTGCGTCGTCAGCATGCTGCACATCCTGACCTGCCCGGCACCCGACTGTCAATGGACACCAATTGGTGTCTCATTACGCGGGACGCGTCGATGTCGCTGGTCAACGCGTTGTCAGCGGGCAGGAGTTGTCGCGGGTCGCGTCGCCGGATGCGTCTCGGCCTCGCTCGGGCACAGCCACAGCGGGCCGTTCGCGGTGTCGGTACGGACCGCGTCCGGGGGCGGCCAGGGACCGCACACCAGGGCCGTCCGCTCGGGTTCGGTCAGGGTGCGGTGGTGGCGCAGCACCTCACCAGCGGGCCCCGGCCGCACCGGTGCCATCAGGCCGGGACTCAACTCCTCCACGGCCGCGGCATACTCGTCGTACGGCCGCCATCCCGGCACCGCCCGATACCCCGCCTCCCCGCGCACCAGCACCGTGGGCAGCGCGTACCGCAGCCCCGTACCGTCGTCCGTCTCCTTGGCCGCGCCGGGGTGCGGCGTGTCACCAGGCGGTGGCGCGAGGACCTCGGGGACCGGCCGCCGGGCCTCGGCCCGATCGGCAACGACCGCCTCCCGTACGGATTTTGACGCGGCATCACTGACCAGCCGATCGGGATCCAGTCCGGGTACGTCGCGTACGGCGCCCAGGGCGAGGTCGAGCGTGTCGGCGGGCTCCCCCAGGACGAAGACCGTCTCGCGCAGGCGGCGCAGCGCTCGCGCGGCCACCTTCTCCCCCTGGGCCTCCGCGGCCTTGGCCACCAGGGACGAGGGCCAGGAGCTCGCCGCGACCCGGCTCAGGCGGGCGGCGTACGGGGCCCGGGTGTGCGCGCCGATCTCCTCGACGTAGCGCGCGTACCAGGCTGTCTCCGCGGCCAGGTCGGGGGCCGGGTCATCGTCGTCGTCGAAGAGGATGCAGTACACGCGGCGCCAGCGGGCCCGCCCCTCCAGCGCCTGCCGCAGCCTGCGGAAGGTCGGCTCGGAGCCCCAGGCCCAGGGGCACAACGGGTCGGTGTACTCGACGACTTCGAGCCGCGGGGCCACCGGTACGCCGCTCACGCGACGCCCCGGGCGGCCACGGGCTCCACCCCGTCCCCAGCCTCGGCCTCCGCCAGAAGCGCCGCCACGGTCACCCCGCCCAGCACGGCGGCGGCGTCCGCCTCGATCCGCCGCCACACCTCCGGCAGCCCTCGCGCGGCACCGGCATAGCCGAGCCCGGACAGCGGCTCGCCGCGCAGGGTGATCAGCTCACCGTCGACGGCACGGGTGACATCGAGCAGCGTGATGGCATCGGCCGGCACACCCAGCCAGTACCCGCCCACGCAGCCGCGCTGGCTGCGCACGAGGCCGGCCCTGCGCAGCTCGCCCACCACCGATTTGAGGAACCGGAACGGAATCCCCTGGGCGTCGGCGATGGCCTCGCAGGTCAGCGGCTGGTCGGGGGCGCGGGCAAGCTCGAGGAGCGCGCGCGTGGCGTAGTCCGCCTTCGCGGAGATATGCATGGCCACATGATGCCCGAAGACCGCGGCGTGGCAAGGTCCGAACGCATCCCGCCTCGAACATTGCGGGAACATTGCCGCAGGTGAGAGCCAATGGACACCTCTTGACATCTTTTCTGTCGCCGCTCTAGCGTCGACACCATGACCGAGCCGTTGACGACACCCGGTGAGGGCTTCCACCCCCATCTCCACGACGCCCCGAACTCCGCCTCCGCTCCGCTGCGTTCGCGGCTGCACCACATCCGCGCCGACGCCCTGGACGGCGACACCGCGCAGAGCGGCGGCATGCGGCGCTTCGCCGCCGTCAGCGGGAACACGGTGGGGTCCGAGAAGCTGTGGATGGGCCAGACCCATGTCGCCCCGTCGACCGCGTCCTCCGACCACCACCACGGCGAGTCCGAGACCGCGATCTACGTGGTGAGCGGACACCCGGAGTTCGTGTTCCTCGACGACTCGGGCGAGGGCGAGGACGGCGAGGAGGTCAGGCTGCGCACCTCGCCCGGCGACTACATCTTCGTCCCGCCCTACGTGCCGCACCGCGAGGAGAACCCCGACCCCGCCGACGAGGCCGTGGTCGTCATCGCCCGCAGCACGCAGGAGGCCATCGTGGTCAACCTGCCGAAGCTGTACGCGCTTTCGGATCCCGAGGAGTCCTGACCGGCTCTGCGAGGATGGGGCCATGAAATCGATCTCCTTCCCCGGTGCCAAGGCGCCGTCCTCGAACGTCGTCCTCGGTCTGATGCGCATCGCCGAGATGGGCGACAAGGACATCCGCGCCCTCTACGACAGCGCCCGCGACGCCGGGATCAACAGCTTCGACCACGCCGACATCTACGGGCCCACGCGGCACGCCTGCGAGGAGCGCTTCGGGCAGGCGGTCACGCTGAGCGCCGCGGAGCGCGAGTCGATCGTCATCCAGAGCAAGGTCGGCATCCGCCCCGGCTTCTTCGACTTCTCGCGTGAGCACATCCTGCGCACCGTCGACGAGTCCCTCGCGGCGCTGCGCACCGACTACCTCGACATGCTGCTCCTGCACCGCCCCGACACCCTCGTCGAGCCGGAGGAGGTCGCGGCTGCCTTCGACGAGCTGCACGCGGCGGGCAAGGTCGTGAACTTCGGCGTCTCCAACCACACGCCGGGCCAGGTCGAGCTCCTGAAGTCGGCGGTGCGTCAGCCGCTGGTCGCCAATCAGGTCCAACTGAGCATCACGCACGCCCCGTTGATCGCTCAGGGCGTCGCCGCGAACATGGCGGGGCTCGACCAGTCGGTGAGCCGTGACAACGGACTGCTCGACTACTCGCGGCTCAACAAGATGACGTTGCAGGCGTGGTCGCCGTTCCAGAAGGGCTTCTTCGACGGCGTCTTCGTCGGCGACCGTGAGAACTATGCGGAGCTCAACACCGCGCTCGACGAGCTGGCTGCGAAGTACGAGGTGACACCGACCGGCATCGCCGTCGCCTGGATCACCCGGCACCCGGCCGACATGCAGGTCGTGCTCGGCACCACCAACCCGGGGCGGGTCGCCGAGTCCGCGGCGGGCTCGGAGATTCCGCTGACCCGCGAGGAGTGGTACCGGCTGTTCCGCGCGGCGGGTCACACCCTGCCGTAGGGCCTTCCGGCGGATCCCGCCGCAGTCGCGGGCCGTAGCCGCACCGGGCCCCGCCTCCAGAGGCGGGGCCCGACCGCGGTCAATCGCAGTGCTGCCGCGACCGCTCGGCATCGGTCTTCGAGGCCACCTTCGCCGGGGAGCGGGCCCCCACCGCCGGGGCGAGGAAGACGGCCACCGTAGTGAAGGCGAGCACGACCACCATGGCCGTCCGCAGCCCGTAGTGGTCCCCGAGGAAGCCGAGGCACGGCGGTCCGACGAGGAACGCGACGTAGCCGAGCATCGCCACCAGGCTCACCCGCGCCGCCGGGTTCTCGCCCGAGTCACCGGCCGCCGAGAGCGCGACGGGGAAGCCGAGCGAGGCACCGAGCCCCCAGAACAGCACGGCCGCACTGGCGAGGACGGCGGAGTCGGAGAAGACGACCAGGGCGATGCCGAGGGTCGCCGACACGGCGCTGGCCCGCACGACGGGCCCCCGGCCGAGCCGGTCGATGAAGAATCCCCCGACGAACCGGCCGATCGTCATCGCGGCGGCGAAGCCGGTGTAGACGGCGGAGCCGAGCGCGGCGTCCATGTCGTGACCGTCGACCATGAGCAACGGCAGCCAGTCGTTCGCCGCTCCTTCGGCGAGCGCCATCGCGAGGATGATGCCGCCGAGGAGCAGCAACTGCCGGTCCCGCCACACTTTCGCCTTGGACGCGCCGTCCGCGGAGCCCTCCGTCGGAGCACCGCCCGACGCCTTGCCGACTCCGGCGGGGATGGCCCGGATCGCGTAGCCGAACATGGCGGTGGTGACCACGGCGACGGCGATCAGGTGCCACTGCACGGGGAAGTCGACCGCCGTGCACAGGATGCCGACCGCCGCTCCCACGACCGTCCCCAGGCTGAAGAAGCCGTGCAGCGTCGGCAGGACGGTGCGCGCGGTGATCCGTTCCACCTCGGCGCCGTCGATGTTGATGGCCACCTCTCCCCCGCCCATTCCGGCGCCGAAGAGGAGCAGTCCCGCGGTGACGAGGGGCGCGGACGAGGCCATCGCGCCGAGTCCGATGACCGCCATGCTGACGGTGATCAGCACCGTCGCCACGCCCATGACGGGCCGCGAGCCGAACCGGGCGACGAGCGTGCCGGAGCACAGGATGCCGATCATCGAGCCGACCGAGAGCCCGAAGAGGATGAGCCCCATCTGCGCGGTCGACGCGCCCAGTTGATCCCGTACGTCGGGGGTGCGCGTCACCCACGACGACATCGACAGGCCGGGTATGAGGAAGAAGAGGAACAGTGCCGTCCGCCTGCGGCGGGTGTCCAGGTCCATCGGTTGCGTGCTCTCTCTTGCGTGGAGATCGAGAAAAGGATCATCGCCACGCTCCCACATCCGGGGAGGCGGCGGGCCCGTGCTGCTGTTCCGCGCATCAGTAGGGGCGGCGCCCACCTGCTTCGGTGGACGCCGCCCCTGGACTGCTGCCGTAAGGGAGTTACGCCTCCGGGTGCGCCAGCCGGATGTCGAGATCACCGGGCTCGGCGTCGCCCACCCGCAGCGTCTGCGCGGCCGGCGGGTACCCCGTCGCGATGACCGAGTAGTCGCCCGCGTCCAGGTCGGTGAACGCGTACGCGCCGTCCGAGCCGGTCGTCGTCGTGGCGATCACATTGCCCGCCGCGTCGACCAGGGTGACCCGGGCGTCGGCCAACGGGCCGTCCTCCGTGCCGGCCCGGACCACTCCCTGCACCCGCTTGCCGACGCCGAGCACGAGCTCGACCCGGGTCACTCCCTGCGCGCCGGTCTCCACCTGCTGCGCCGTGGGCCTGAAGCCCGGCGCGTTGACGGCGAGCGTGAACATGCCGTTCACCAGGCCGCCGCAGGCGAAGTCGCCGTGCAGTCCGGTGCGCGCGGTGGCCACGACCTCGCCGCGGACATCCGTCACGACGACCAGCGCCTCGGGCACCGGACGGCCGCCGGACTCGCGCACAAGGCCCGCGAGGCCGCCGGTGCCGGTGAGCACGATGTCGTGGGAGAGGAGTTCCCCGTCCACGGTGACCGTCGAGGCCTGCGGCTGGTGCCCGTCGGCCGCGACGATCAGCACGTAGGTTCCCGCGCCGGGTACGTCGAGGCTGTAGGCGCCGCCGGAGTCGGTGACGGAGCGGCTGATCTGCCGGCCGCCGGTCGAGATCAGCGTGATCGCGGCGCGTGCCACGACCTCGCCGCCGCCGGTGCGGACGGTTCCGAGGATGCCGTTGCCGTTCGGGGTGAACGACCGTGCGTCCCCACCGACTTCCGCGGACGACGCCGTCGCCAGGTGCTTCTGCGGCTGCGCCGCTCCCTGCGCGCCGACCGAGGCCGTCACGAGCTCGCGCTCCGGCTCGGTCGGGTGCGGGACGGCGCCTTCGGGCACCTCGTCGACGGGCCGCGCCGCGCGGGCCTCGTCGAGCTCGCGCAGGCCCTCGCCCTCGACGTCGACGTTGGGCAGCGCGCGGTCCAGCCACTTGGGCAGCCACCAGGCGCCGCGTCCGATGAGCGCGAGGACCGCCGGAACGATCGCCATGCGCACGATGAACGCGTCGAAGAAGACGGCGATGGCGAGTCCGAAGCCGATCATCTTGATCATGGATTCGGTCGAGCCGATGAAGCCCGCGAACACGGCCATCATGATGACCGCGGCCGCCGTGACCACGCGGGCGCTGTACCGGAAACCGGTGACGATCGCCTCCTTGGCGCTCTCCCCGTGGACGTACGCCTCGCGCATCCGCGTCACGAGGAAGACCTCGTAGTCCATCGCGAGGCCGAAGACGACACCCACCATGAAGATCGGCATCATCGACATCACGGGCCCGGTCTCCTCGACGCCCATGAGGTCGGCGAGCCAGCCCCACTGGAACACGGCGACGACGGCGCCGAGCGCCGCGAGGACCGACAGCAGGAAGCCGAGCGCGGCCTTCAGCGGCACCAGGATCGAGCGGAAGACGACGATCAGGAGCAGGAATGCGAGACCGACGACGAGCCCCAGGTACGGCAGCAGCGCGTCGTTGAGCTTCTGCGACACGTCGATGTTCATCGCGGTGGAGCCGGTGACCATCAGCTCGGCGCCCGAGTCGGCCTTGAGTCCTTCACCCGCGTCGCGGATGTTGTGCACCAGGTCCTCGGTGTCCGTCGAGGTCGGCTTCGACTTCGGGACCACGCTGAGCATCGCGGTGTCACCGGACTTGTTGAACGTCGCCGGGGTAACCACGGCGACGTCGTCGAGTCCCTTGACGGTCTTGGTGACATCGGCGACGGCCGCCTTCGGCGCGTCGCTGCCCTTGGCGTCGACGACGACCATCAGCGGCCCGTTGAAGCCGGGTCCGAAGCCTTCGGAGAGCAGGTCGTACGCCTTGCGCTGCGTGGTGTCGGTGGGCTGCGAACCGTCGTCGGGCAGGCCGAGTTCGAGGTCCATCGCCGGTACGGCGGCCGTGCCCAGGGCGATCACGCCGAGCAGCAGCACGGCGACCGGGTGCTTGACGACGAGGCGCGCCCAGCGGGTGCCCAGGGCGGGCTTGGGTTCGGCGTGCTCCCCGTGGACGTGGCCCTGCTCCTGCGCGGTGCGCTCGGCCTTGCGTTCCTTGCGCTTGCTCTTGGCCCCGGCGGGGCGCACCCGGCGCCGGGCGATGCCGAGCAGGGCGGGGATCAGGGTCAGTGCGACGAGGACGGCCACGACGACGGTCCCCGCGGCCGCGAAGCCCATCTTCGTCAGCATCGGGATGTTCACGACGGCGAGGCCGACGAGGGCGATGACGACGGTCAGTCCCGCGAAGACGACGGCGGACCCGGCTGTGCCGACGGCCCGGCCGGCGGCTTCTTCGCGCTCGCGCCCCTCGGCCAGTTCGGCCCGGTATCGCGTCACGATGAACAGCGCGTAGTCGATGCCGACCGCGAGGCCGATCATCATCGCGAGGGTCGACGTCGTGGAGTCCAGTTCCAGCGGCTTGGCGAGCGCGGTGATGGCGGAGACACCGATCCCGACGCCGAACAGCGCGGTGAGGAGCGGCAGTCCGGCCGCGATCAGCGAACCCAGCGTGATCACGAGGACGACGGCGGCGACCACGACGCCGATGACCTCGGTCGAGCCGGTCTCGGGCACGGTCTGAAGCGCGTCACCGCCGACCTCGACGGTGAGCCCTTCGTCACGGGCGTCCTGCGCGGCGTCCTTCAGCGCGTCGCGCGAGGATTCCTCCAGCTCCATGCCGGAGACCTTGTACGACACCTGCGTATAGGCGATCTCGCCGTCGCGGCTGACCGACTTGGACGTGAAGGGGTCGGTCGCGCTCTGGACCTCGGAGCCACCGCCGAGTTCCTTGACGGTGTCGCGCACCGCGCTCTTGTTGGCGGCCGAGGTGATCTTCTCCCCGTCCGGCGCCTTGAACACGACGCGCGCGGTGGCGCCGTCGGCGCTGCCGCCGGGGAAACGTTGTTCCAGCAGGTCGAAGGCCTTCTGGGCCTCGGTGCCCGGGATCGAGAAGGAGGAGGATGCGGCCGTGGGGGCCTGGGAGGCGCCCACACCCACGGCGGCGAGGACCACCACCCAGAAGAGGGCGACGAAGTACCGTCGCCGGAAGGCGAATCGGCCCATTTTGTAGAGGAATCGAGCCACGAGGGCGTACTCCCGGTCAGGTCGTATGTGGTGCTGGGCAGGGGACTTCGGCCCGACGACGGTGAGCGGTGGCGTCAGGTACGGGGAGAGTCGGTGATGTGTGGTGGGGGGGGATCAGGCGCAGAGGGCGGGGAGTACCACTGCGTCGATGTATGAGATGAGGTACTCCTGGGTGGGCGGCAGTTCGTCGATCACACCGCGGGTCGCCATGGCGCCGACCATCATGTGCAGCGTGAAGTCCATCGCCGGGTTGTCCTGGCGGATCTCGCCCCGGGCGACGGCTCTCTGGAGGACCTGGTCCAGCTCCTCCAACTCCGGTTCGATCAGCAGCTCCCGGAAGGCGCGCAGCAGATCGGGATCACTGTGCATCGCCATCGCGAGTCCCCGCATCAGGGCGGTCGACTCCTCGACCGAGCAGTCGTCCTGACGCCGGGCCAGTGTGAGGAGATCCCCGCGCAGTGTTCCGGTGTCGATGGCGGCGATGTCGACCGGCTTGTGGTGCCGCATCGCCTTGACGACGAGTGCGGCCTTGCCGCCCCACTGGCGGTAGAGCGTGGCCTTGCTCGACCGTGTGCGGGCCGCGACGGCGTCCATGGTCACCGCGTCGTAGCCGACTTCACGCAGCAGTCCGAGCACGGCGTCGTACAACTCGGCCTCGCGCTCCGCCGTCATACGTCTGCGCCGCACGGTGCCGGTGCCACTCACGCGTTGCTCCCCCATCACTGCTGTGCGGAAATCACTGCTGTGCCGAACGAAACGGTTTCGTACGGTGGCAGACTAACCCGCCACCCAGATGAAACGAAACCGTTTCGTTAGTGTCGCGGATCACTCCCTGTGCGAGGGTGAGGCCCCATGAGCGAAGCGATCACCTGCGCATGGCGCGACCCGGTGACCGACGAGGAGATGGTCGACCTGGTCCGGTCCCATGGCGGAAATGACATCGCCGGCTGGTGGACCAAGATCCAGAAATACAGCCTCGGCTGGGCGACGGCCCGCGACACGGACGGGCTCCTCGTCGGCTTCGTGAACGTGGCCTGGGACGGCGGCGACCACGCGTTCCTCATCGACACCAAGACCCGGGGCACACACCGGCATCGCGGCATCGGCACGGCGGTCGTGCGCCTCGCGGCGTCCAGTGCGCGGGAGTCGGGCTGCGAGTGGCTCCACGTCGACTTCGAGCCCGAACTCCACGACTTCTACTTCAAGGCGTGCGGATTCCGGCCCACGGATGCGGGCCTGATCCATCTGCGCCCTTGAGTCCCGGACACAGACTCTCAGCCCTTGGCGCGTCCCCTCTCACGGAGCGAGGTGACGGTGACGCCGGGAGACAGCCGCCCCTCCGTCACCTTGAGCTGGATGATCGCCGCGCGGCCGCACGCCAGCGCACGGTCGAGGGCCGGGGCGAACTCCTCGGTCGTGGTGACCGTCTCGCCGTGGGCGCCGAAGGCGCGGGCGTACGCGGCGAAGTCCGGGTTGCCGAGGGCCGTCCCGCTCACCCGGCCGGGATACTCCCGCTCCTGGTGCACGCGGATCGTGCCGTACTGGGCGTTGTCCAGGACGAGGATCAGCGGAGCCGCCCCCTCGGCCACCGCGGTGGCGAGTTCCTGACCGTTCATCAGGAAGCAGCCGTCGCCCGCGACGGAGACGACACGCCGGTCCGGGTGCGCGATGGCGGCCGACACGGCGGCGGGGACGCCGTAGCCCATCGAGCCATTGCGCGGGCCGAGTTGGCGCATGCCGTCGCGGTATGTCAGGAAGCGCTGCGCCCAGATGGCGTGGTTGCCCGCGCCGAACGTGACGATCGCGTCGGCCGGGAGCCGACTGTCCAGGTGAGCGAAGACCTCGCCGAGGTCGAGCGGGTCGCCGTCCGGCTCCGGGGTACGGGCGGCCAGGTGCTCGGCCCTGGCCTGCTTGGTGCGCTCCGCCCAGGGCACGGGCGCGGCGGGGCGCGGGGTGCGTATCGCGGCGCCGAACGCCTCGGGCGCGGCGAGCAGGGTGAGTTCGGCGCGGTGGACGACGCCGGGCGGTTGCGCCTCGGGAAGCACCTGCACCAGGCGCGGGCCCGCGTCGTCGCCGCCGACCGTGGGCAGCGACCGGTACCCGTCCGTCGTGACGTCCCCCGGCGCCGCGCCGACGCTCACCAGCAGGTCCGCCTCGCGCACCCGCTCGGCGAGCGCCTTGGCACGCCCGTAGCCGAGGTTGCCCACGTAGACATCGGCCTCGTTGTCCATCAGGTCCTGGCAGCGGAAGTCCACGGCGACGGGCAGCGACCACGCCTCGGCCCATGCGCGTACGTCGGCGCGCGCCCGGTCCGTCCAGCGGCTGCCGCCGAGCAGCACCACGGGTCGCTCGGCGGTGGCCAACAGGCCTTCCAGTACGTCCAGTTCATCGGCCGACACCCCGCCCTGCGGCACCGGCAGCGGCTTGGCGTCGGCCACCTCGACTGTATCCGTCAGCATGTCCTCCGGCAGCCCGACGACGACGGGCCCCGGCCGGCCGCTGCTCGCGACGGCGAAGGCGCGGGCCACGTACTCGGGGACGCGGGCCGCGTCGTCGATCGTCTCGACGAGCTTGGCGTTGGTGCCGAACGTGCCCCGCAGGTCCAGCTCCTGGAACGCGTGCCGGTCGGTGTGATCGCGCGGCACCAGGCCGACGAAGAGGACCAGCGGGGTGGCGTCCTGGTGGGCGGTGTGCAGGGCGACAAGGGCGTTGGTGGCGCCGGGGCCCCGCGTCGTGAAGCACACGCCGGGGCGCCCGGTGAGCTTGCCGGAGGCCTCCGCCATGTACCCGGCGCCGCCCTCGTGGCGGCACACCACCATGCGGACCGGCGCGTCGTACAGGGCGTCGAGGACGGCGAGGTAGCTCTCGCCGGGCACACCGTAGACGGTGTCGACGTCGTGGGCCCGGAGTTGGTCGACGAGGACCTGACCACCGGTGCGGGCGGGATGCTGCACGGTCATGCGGGAACCTTTGCGTTCAGGGTGTCACTGGAGGGAAGGGAGCCGTGCCGGCGCAGCACCGTACCGGCCGCGACGGACCCGGCGACGGTGCAGGCGGCCACGAGGACGAGGAGCAGTGCGGCGCCCCACGAGGCGCCGCCCGCGGCGCCGGTGACCGAGGCCGCGATGAGCGGGATGAAGCCGCCGATGACGCCGGCGAGGTTGTACGACATGGCCACCGCGCTGTAGCGGAACTCCTCGGGGAAGAGCGAGGCGACGACCGCGCCGATCGGTCCGTACGGGATGGACAGCGCGCCGATGCCGAGCGCGACGCCGAGGTACACCAGCGGGGTCTGCTTGGTGTCGACGAGCCAGAAGGCGGGGAACGCGGCCACCATGGTGACGGCGGCGCCGACGGCGCACACCTTCCACGAGCCGATGCGGTCGGCGAGGCGGCCGCCGATGATGATGACCACGACCTCGACGACGGCGCCGACGACGGTGGCGTTGAGCATCGTCTGTTTGTCGATGCCGAGTTCGCCGGTGCCATAACTGATGATGAACGTGGTCATGAGGAAGAAGCCGCCGACGCCGAGGAGCGCGGCCCCGATGCCGACGATCATGCGACCCCAGGTACGGCGGAACGCCTCGACGAGCGGCGCGGGCGGCGGCCCGTTGCGCTCGGCGTCCTCCTGCATGGCGCGGAAGACCGGGGACTCCTCGATGCGTACGCGCATGTAGAGCGCGAAGCCGAGCAGCGGGAACGCGGCGAGGAACGGCAGACGCCAGCCCCAGGAGTAGAAGGCGTCGTCGGGCAGCATGCCGACGAGCGCGAAGGCGCCGCTGGACATCAACGTGCCGACTGGCGAGCCGAGTTGGGGCACCGAGGAGTAACTGCCGTGCTTCTCCTTCGGGGTGTGCTCCAGGGTGAGCAGCATCGCGCCCGACCACTCGCCGCCGACGGAGATGCCCTGCACGAAGCGGAGCACGGTGAGCAGGATCGGCGCCCAGATGCCGATGGTGCCGTATGTGGGCAGCAGGCCGATACAGCCGGTGGTGGCGCCCATCATGACGACGGTGATGATGAGGGACACCTTGCGCCCGTAGCGGTCGCCGATGTGGCCGAAGATCGCGGCGCCGATGGGTCGGGCCACGAAGCCGACGGCGAAGGTACCGAAGGAGGCAAGGGTGCCGGCCGCCGGGCTGAGGTCGGTGAAGAACAGCTTGTTGAAGACGAGCGCGGCGGCGGTGCCGTAGAGGAAGTAGTCGTACCACTCCAGGGCGGTGCCGCTGAACGCGGCGAACAACAGCCTTCTGATGTCCTTGAGCGGGGGCTTCTCGGTCGTGCTCACGGGGTCTCCTGGGGAGGGGCGGCCTGGGTGGCCGGAGCGGAAGGGGGACCGTGGCGTGCGGGGGTGCCAGTGAGATGGTGCGGGTCGTGGGCGGGGTCGCCGGCCACGACGGTGGCGAGGACGCCGATCGCGCCGATGCGGTCGGGGTCCGTGCGGACGGGGTCGCCGGCCAGGACGGTGAGGTCGGCCAGATACCCGGGGGCGAGCCGCCCCTTGCGTCCGCCGAAACCGGTGGCGAGGGCCGAGCCCTCGGTCCAGGCGCGCAGCGCGGCGAGGACCGGCACACCTTCGTCGGGACCGTACGGCACCTTTGTTTCGGTCAGGCGCACGACCATCGACTGGATCGCGGGCAACGGGGCACCTGGTGCCACGGGCCGGTCGGAGCTGCCGGGGACGGGCAGCCCGAGGTCGAGGAAGGTGCGCATGCGGTACGACCACGGGGTGCGCTCGGGGCCGAGCGCGGCGGCCATGGCGTCGCCGAAGGTGTGCAGGAAGTTGTGCTGCGGGACGGGGACGACACCGAGTTCGGCGAAGCGGGCGAGCTGTTCGGGGCGGACCACTCCGGCGTGCTCGACGCGGTGGCGGACGCCGGGCCGCGGGCGTTCCTTGTGGGCGCGGGCGAAGGCGTCGAGGGCCAGGTCGACGGCGCGGTCGCCGATGGCGTGCGCGGCCACCGTCCAGCCGGAGCGGTGCGCGGCGACGACGAGGTCGGTCATGGAACCGGCGTCGCCCTGGAAGTACCCAGTGGGCCTGTCTTCGTTGTGCGGACACCCGCAGAAGGGTTCCGTGACGGCCGCCGTCCTCCCCAGCAGCGAGCCGTCCAGGAAGATCTTGACCGGGCCGAGGGAGAGCGTGTCGTCGCCGAAGCCGGTGCGCATGCCGAGGTCGAGGCCGAGCGTGATGTCGTCGTCCGCGTGCGCCGTCAGCGGGTGCAGCACGTCGGAGGCGGCCATCAGCTGGGCACGGGTGTGCAACCGGCCAGTGTCGCAGGCGAGTTGGTATGCGGCCAGCTCGACCGGTGTCTGCCCGATCCAGCCGCCGCCGATCCCGGCCTCGGTGAAGCTGGTGACACCTTCGGTGAGGTAGTGCCGGGTCGCCGCGTCGACGGCGTCGGCGACGGTCTCCACCGGGTACGGCAGCACCTGGCGCTGCGCGAGGCTCTGCGCGGTCTCCTCCAACAGGCCGTCGGGGCGCCCGTGTTCGTCACGGGAGACGACGCCGCCGTCCGGGTCTTGAAAGCCTTCCTCCAGCGCCCCGGCCGCGTGCAGCACGGGCGTGTTGACGACGCAGGCGTGGCCGGAGGTGTGCTTGATCCAGACGGGCCGGCCGCCCGCCGCGCGGTCGAGGGCGTCGCGGTGCGGCCAGTGGCCCCCGCAGTTGTTGTGGTCGAGCCCGGCGCCCAGCACCCAGGCGTCCGGGGCGAGTCCTTCGGCGTGCGCGGCCACGGCGGCGTACACGTCGTCGACCGAACGGGCCGTGGAGACGTCGAGCTGGGTGAGGTTCAGGCCGAACCAGGCGGTGTGGCAGTGCGCGTCGTTGAAACCGGGGACGACGGTGGCGCCGCCAGCGTCGAGGACCTTGCGCGCGCCGAGTCCGGCCACGTCCTCGCCCAGTCCGACGACGACGCCGTTCAGGACGCCGAGCGTGGAGGCGGTGGGCCGTTCGGGGTCGAGGGTGCGGATGTGGGCGTTGCGGACGAGCAGATCGAGCTGCATCGGCGGGCCTCCGTGGACGTCAGGCGAAGTGGTGCAGCTGCGCGAGCGGCAGTTCGGTGGCGGCCGGCGTCCCAGTCTCGACCCCGTCGACGAGGACCGGCGCGGGCTCACGCGGCACCACGACCCGTGGCGTCGCCGTGTTGTGCAGCATGTCGGCGCGGGTCAGGCCGCGGCTGTCGCGGATCGGGGCGTACGTGAGCCCCTTCGGCAGTGCCGCTCGCGCGGCACGGTCGTTGAGCGCGGCCTCGGCGACGAACACCTTGGCGAGCCTGGCGGGCGCGGCACCCAGGGACCCGAAGTAGGGCTTGTAGGAACGGGGTTGGGTGAGCCGGGTCGACCCGGACCCCGAGCCCGTGTTGCCCCACGCCACGAACCCCGACTTGATGACCAACTCCGGCTTGCTGCCGAACCACTTCGGGTCCCACAGCACCAGGTCGGCCATCCGCCCGGCCTGCACGGTGCCGACCTCGTGGGCGAGGCCATGCGCGATGGCCGGGTTCAGTGTGATCTTCGCGAGGTAGCGCAACGCCCGTACGTTGTCGGGGTGTTCCACTCCCCCGCCACCGTTCGCGAGCGCCTGGACGTGGGCGAGCTGCCACGTCCTGCGCACGGTCTCGGCGATCCGGCCCATGCCCATGGAGTCGGAGTTGACGATGGAGATGGCGCCGAGGTCGTGCAGGGCGTTCTCGGCGGCGATGGCGTGCTCGCGGATCCGACCCTTGGAGATGGCGACATCGCTCGCGGAGGCGTGGTTCTGCCGGTGCACGGTCATCGTCATCGGGAACAGCTCACCGACCGTGTTCGGGGTGTACGGCACGGTGGGCGTCGTCGACGAGGGCAGGATGTTCGGCTCGGAGAGGATCTCCAGGAGGTCGGGGTGACCACCGCCGCCCTCCACGTGGTACGCGTGCACGGTGCGCCCGCGGGTGGCGCCGAGGGTGTCCCTCAAGTACCCCGACTCGTTCATGGAGTCGGTGTGCAGCGCGACCGGGAGGTCGGCCTGTTCGGCGGTGTCCAGGCAGGTGTCGATGATGCGCGGGGTCGCCCCGAAGTCCTCGTGGATCTTGAAGCCGCCGGCCCCGGCGAGGGTGATCTCGTCGAGCAGCGCCCGCGAGCTGGACGAACCGCGGGCCAGAAAGGCGATGTTGAGCGGGGTGTCCTGCCAGGCGCTCATCAGCGTATGGAGGTTGTGGGTCGGGTTGCAGCCGATCTCCCACACCCCGCCGAGCCCCATCCCGACGAGGGTGGTGACTCCGGCGGACAGCGCGGCGGGCGCGACCTCGGGCGAGGACAGGTGGACGTGGCTGTCGACGACGCCGGGCGTGGCGATGAGCCCTTCGCCAGGCACCACCGAGGTGTGCGAGTCGATGGCGTACTCGACGTCCATCACGTCCGGGTTGCCGACGCCTCCGACGGAGACGATCCGGCCGTCCTTGATGCCGATGTCGGTCTTGCGCACGCCGAGCACCGGGTCCATGAGGACGACACCGGCCACCACCATGTCGAGGGCGGAATCGCGGTCGGAGCGCGGCGAGGCGAGGAGTCCGTCGCGGACCGTCTTGCCGCAGCCGCCGAGGAGTTCGTCGCCCGGGGTGCCGTCGTCGGCCTCGACCTCCACCCACAGACAGGTGTCTCCGAGCCGGATCCGGTCGCCGGTCGTGGGCCCGTACAGGGCGTGGTACGTGCGGCGGTCGACGCTGGTCATGCGCGCTCCTCGGTCGTACGGGTCTTGCGGTCGGCCGGAGTCCTGTGGCTTGCGGGGATGACGACGACCTCGCGCCGCTCGCCGGGTTCGAAGGCGAGGGCGGTGCCGGCGGCGATGTCGAGCCGCAGCCCGCGGGCGGTCTCGCGGTCGAGTTCCAGCGCCTGGTTGGCCTCGTGCAGCGGGTAGTGCGAGGAGATGTAGACGACGCGGTCGCCGGTGTTGCGGAGGGTGAGCGTGGAACGCGGGCGGCCCACGTTGATCTCGACGGGTGGCGCCTCGGCGGTGCGCACGGCGCCCGGCCCCTCGGGACTCGCGGGACCGATCGGGCGGTCGACGGCCACCAGTGACGTGCCGCTCGGGAACAGCGCCTCCACTTGCACGGTCGTCACGATGTCGGCGACCCCGTCGAGCACGTCGTCGACGGTGAGCACCCGCTCCGCCGCCTCGATCACCTCGTCCAGGCTCAGCCCGTCCCAGGCGGCCTCCAGGATCTCGTCGCAGATCAGGGCGATCGCCTCGGGGGCGTTGAGCCGGCGCCCGCGCGCGCGGCGGCGGCGCGCGAGTTCGGCGACGGTGAACAGCTGGAGCCGTTCCTGTTCGCGAGGGGTCAAGTGCACGGTCGGCTGGCCCTCCTGGTCGGCGGGCCCCGGACGCTTCGCCCAGGGATCGCACCAGGATCCTCGGCACCGGGCACAGAACCAACGTTGAAACATCGCCCCCGCACCACCGAGAATTGGTCACATGCACAATCCCCAAGGCCGGAGCCGCCCCGGCCTGCCCCCGACCTCGCCGCGCATCGCGGAACTCGCCGGGCAGTGCCTGGACAATGTGGACGACCTGATCGGCGAATGGCTGGAGATGGTGAGCCCGGTACGCACCGCGTACGCGACCCAGGTACCGGACGTCCAGTTCCGCGATTCGGCCTGGCAGGCCTTCGAACTGCTGCTGCGCACGGTGGCGCGGCTGCCCGTGCCGCCGCACGTCGCGGACGTCTCACGGCGGGTGGGCGAGGAGCGCGCCCGGCAGGGCGTCCCGCTCGACGAACTCCTGGAAGCGGCGCGGCTCGACTTCCGGGTGGTGTGGCAGGCGCTCGTGAACCGGGCACGACCGGAGGACATGGCCGATCTGGCGGGCTCGGCGTACCACGTGTGGGAGGCGGTCGAGCGGCATGTCACCGGGATCATGACGGCGTATCAGCGCACGGTCCTGGAGATGGGGCGCCGCGAGGAGGACGAGCGGCGCATGTGGTTCGCCAGGCTCCTGGAGACCGAGGGGCGCAATCCGACCGTCGTACGTGACGCGGGCCGCGCCCTGGGGCTCGCGGACGACGGCCGGTTCCTGTGCGCGGCGTCGTCCGCGGCGGCCGGGCCAGGACTGCACCGCGCGGGCCTCGCGCTGCGCGGGGCGGGGGCGGCGGTGCAGCAGCAGATGGTCGGCGGGGACGCGGTCCTGGTGGTGCAGCTCAGCGGCCGGATCACCCGGGCGTACCTTCTGGACCAGTTGCAGGACTCGCCGTGCGGGGTGGCTCCGCAGGCGGCCGGGCTCGCCGCCGTGCCGCGGGCCACGGTGCTCGCGGTGGCGACGGCGCAGGTGCTGCCCGCGGACACCCGCTCGCCGCGGCTCCTGGAGGACAGCTGGCTGGATGTCCTCGCCCATCGTGCGGGGGACTTCGGGCGTGACCTGGCCGCGGATGTGCTGGGCGCGTTGCACGGGCCCGGTGTCACGCGTGGCGAGGCGGACCGGCTGCTGCACACCGTGCGGGTCCATTTGGCGGGGTCGGGGTCCATCGCGGACACGGCCGAGGCGTTGTACTGCCACCGGAACACGGTGCAGCATCGGTTCCATCGGTTTTACGAGTTGACCGGGCGGGATGTGCGGAGGCCGGTGGATGCGGCGCTTCTCGCGGTGGCGTTGCGGGTGAGGTGACCGGGTGGCCGTGGTTGCGGACGCGGGGCTCTGCCCCGGACCCCGCGCCTCAAACGCCGGCGGGGCTGGAATTGGTTACCTTTCCTGTGTGCCTAAGGACGAGAAGAAACGGCGGCTGAGCCGTCGTGGTCGGTTGGTCGTGTTGGTTGTCGTGGGTCTCGCGGTCGTCGCAGCGATTGTCGTGACGCTGGTAGTGGTCCTCGGTGGGAAGGAGGAGGCGCGGTCCGAGAAGCTCGTGATTCCCGAGGGGTACCGCGCGAGCCAGGTGTACGAGGCCGTGGACAAGGCGCTCGCCGTCGACGACGGGACCACGAAGAAGGCCGCGTCGAAGGCGCACCTCACCCTGCCGAGCGACGCGGACGGCAACCCCGAGGGCTATCTGTTCCCGGCCACGTACCCGGTGGACAAGAACACCACCCCGGCGTCCCTGCTCTCCTACATGAACACCACCGCGAACCAGCGGCTGAAGGCCGACCATGTCACCAAGGGCGCCGACACCAACGGCGTCTCCGTCTACGAGACCGTCGTCATCGCCAGCATCGTGCAGGCGGAGGCCGACACCCACGAGGACATGGGAAAGGTCGCCCGGGTCATCTACAACCGGCTCGACCAGGGCATGCCGCTCCAGATGGACTCCACCATCAACTACGCCCTGAACCGCTCCACCCTCGACACCAGCCATGCCGACACCAGGACCGACAGCCCGTACAACACGTACAAGCACAAGGGCCTGCCGCCCACGCCCATCGGCAATCCGGGAGAGGACGCCCTCGACGCGGCGATCGCGCCACCCAAGGGTGACTGGCTGTACTTCGTGACGGTCGCGCCCGGGGACACCCGGTTCACCGACAGCTACGAGGAACAGAAGAAGAACGTCGAGGAGTTCAACTCGCGTCAGGCGAGCGCGAAGGAGTAGCGCGCGAGGTGCGGCGCGAAGGCGGGGTGCTCGGAGAGGCGTCGCAGGTACGCCGAGAGCCGGGGATGGCCGATGGCACGGTGTGCGGTGTCCGGGTGCACCAGCGTCGACCACAACCGCACGTCGGCGAGGGTGAGTTGGCCGCCCAGTACGAACTCCCTGCCCGCGAGCCGCCGTTCGAGGACGTTCAGCGCGCGCAGCAGGGTGGCGAGCCCGGTGTCGTCGCCGCGCCGGGCGGACGCGGTGATGCCCCGCTCGCACAGCCGGCCCACCGCGTCGATCGCGTCCTCGGCGCCGCGTGGGAGGAGGTCGGGGCCGTGCTCGGCGAAGTGCCGGGCGAGGTCGCGCAGGATGTCTCCGGGGTGGGTGCTGACGATCCGCCCGGTCCAGTCGTCGCTGAGCACCGGCACCAGGGCCGGCCCCGGGTACTGGTGGGACGTGGCCTCGTACAGGGGAGCAAGGGCCCGGTGCCCGCCGCCGGGTGCGTCGGGCACGGTGGACAGCAGGGTCACCGGGAGGGTGTCGTCGAGGCGGAGCAGGCTGTGGGTGACGGCGATCTGCAGACAGTGCGGGCAGGACGGCGACAGGTGGAGCCGGTAGCGGTGCGGGGCGGCGTAGTACCCGCTGCGCGCGTCGCAGCCGATCCTGCTCCGGAAGGTGGGCACGGTGGACGGGGCCGGTGCGGACATGCGTCTCCCTGGGGTGTGCTCGATCACGGGCGTACGGGCAGGCGTACGGAAGTGTCAGGCGCGGGCGGCGAGTTGGCCGCCGAAGAGGGGAGAACTCGCCGCGCTGCACACCCGCGCGAGATCGATGTGACGGCGGGACGTGAGCCGGGGCAGTGCCCCGACGGCGGCGCGGACAGCCGGGCTGCCGAGGTCGCGCGCCGCACCGTCCATCATTCCCTACCGTTTCACTAGGATTCCCTTAGAGGAGTGTGTGGCCGTGTGGACTTCGCGTCAAGAGCGCTTCCACTCCTCGGCCAGCAGCTCGTAGGAGCGGACCCGGTCGGCGTGGTCGTGGGTGATCGTCGTGATGAGCAGTTCGTCGGCGCCGGTGGCCTCCTGGAGCTGGGCGAGACGGCGGGCCACGGTGGTCGGCGAGCCGACGAACTGGGTGTCGAGGCGGTCCTGCACGAGCGCGCGGTCTGCCTCGCTCCACTCGTACGCGCGGGCCTCGTCCGGCGTCGGGAAGTCGATGGCCCCCTCGGCGTTGCGGATGCTGCGCACCCACGGGCCGTAGCCGGTGGCGAGTTCGCGGGCGGTGGCGTCGTCCTCGGCGACGACGACGTCGGCGGAGACACTGACGTACGGCTTGTCGAGGGCGTCGGAGGGCTGGAAGAAGGACCGGTAGCCCTCCACCGCCTCGAGGACCGTGGCGGGGCTGACGTGGTAGTTCGCGGCGAACGGCAGTCCGCGCGCGCCTGCCACCTCGGCGCTCTCGCCGCCGCTGCTGCCCAGGATCCACACGTCGACATCGGCCCCCTCCCCCGGCACGACGTGTGCCTCGACCCCGTCGGGGGATATGTAGGCGCCTGCGAACAGGGCGAGGATGTCGTCGATCTGCTCGGCGTAGTCCTGCGCCTGTGCGCCCGGCTGCTGGAGAAGCTTGCGTTGCAGCGCGACGCGGGGCGAGCCGAGGAGGTGCTCGAAGGAGAAGCGGGGCGGGATGACCAGGCCGTTGGGGGCCTCGCCGTCGACGACCGGGGTCGCGGTCGGCTTCGGCGCCGCGGGCTGCGCGGGCGGGCGGCCTCCCGAGCGGCCGAGGCCCAGGTCGATGCGCCCGGGGTGCAGCGCGTCGAGGAGGCCGAACTCCTCCACCGTGGACAGCGCGGTGCGGTGTCCGAGCTGTACGGCGCCGGAGCCGAGCCGGATGGTCTCGGTGGCGGACGCGGTCAGGGCGAGGACGACGGCGGGCGAGGTGCCGGCGACACCGGGGTTGAGGTGGTGCTCGGCGAACCAGTAGCGGGCGTAGCCGAACCGCTCGGCCTGCTGGGCGAGGTCGATGGAGTTGCGCAGGGCGTCGCCCGCGGTCGAGCCGGACGACACCGGGACCAGGTCGAGGACGGCGAGAGGGATGTCAGGCACGGGAGAACTCCTCGGTGGGCGCGGGGACGTCGTCGGGGTGGGCCAGGCCGAGGTGGTCGCGCAGGGTGGTGCCCTCGTACTCCGTACGGAAGACGCCCTGTTCCTGGAGGAGCGGGACCACCTTGTCGGCGAACTCGTCCAGGCCGCCGGGGGTGATGTGCGGGACGAGGATGAAGCCGTCGGCGGCGTCGGCCTGGACGTAGTCGTTGATGGTCTTGGCGATGGTGGCCGGGGAGCCGACGAAGTTCTGGCGGTTGCCGGTGTGGATGACGAGGTCGCGGATGGACCACTTGTTGGCGGCGGCGAGCTCGCGCCACTCACGGGCGGTGGCCAGGGGGTCCCGGTACATGCGGACCTGGGCGCGGCCCTCGGCGATGTGCCCCTCGCTCACGTCCGGGTCGATGTCGGGCAGCGGGCCTTCCGGGTCGTATGAGGACAGGTCCCGGTTCCAGACGAACTCCAGGTGCTTGAGGGCGGTGGCCCCGCTGACCTGGTGGCGGCGCACCTCGCGGGCGAGCTCCTCGGCCTCCGCGTCGGTGTCGGCGAGGGCGAAGGTGGCGGCGGGCAGGATGAGCAACTGGTCTTCCGCGCGGCCGTACTTGGCGACGCGGGACTTCACATCCGCGTAGAACTCCCGGCCCGCGTCGAGGGTGCCGTGCCGGCTGAAGATGGCGTCGGCCTCGGCGGCGGCGAACTCGCGGCCCTCGTCGGAGTCACCGGCCTGGAAGACCACCGGGCGGCCCTGCGGGGAGCGCGGGACGTTGAACTGCCCGTGGATGTCGAAGTGTTGTCCGGTGTGGACGAAGGAGCCCGCCTTGGCGTCGCGCAGGAAGGCGCCGGTCTCCTGGTCGGCGAGGATCTCATCGGCGTGCCAGGAGTCGAACAGTTCGTTCGCGGTGTCGAGGAACTCCCGGGCGCGTGAGTAGCGTTCGCGCTGCGGGAGGAAGCCGCCGCGCCGGAAGTTCTCGCCGGTGAAGGCGTCCCAGGAGGTGACGACGTTCCAGGCGGAGCGGCCGCCGGAGAGGTGGTCGAGGCTCGCGAACTGGCGGGCCACTTCGTAGGGCTCGTTGAAGGTGGAGTTGATGGTGCCGGTGAGCCCGATGCGCTCGGTGACGGCGGCGAGCGCGGCGAGCACGGTGAAGGTGTCGGGGCGGCCGACGACATCCAAGTCGTAGATCTCTCCGCCCTGTTCGCGCAGGCGCAGGCCCTCGGCGAGGAACAGGAAGTCGAACTTGGCGCGTTCGGCGGTCCGCGCGAAATGGGCGAAGGAGCTGAACTCGATGTGGCTTCCGGCCCGCGGGTCGCTCCACACGGTGGTGTTGTTGACGCCGGGGAAATGCGCGGCCAGATGGATCTGCTTCAGCGGCTTGGTCATGAGTGTTCCCTCCGGCTCACGCGGCGGCATAGCGGTTGGCGGGGCGGTCGAGGCCGAGGAGGCCGCGCAGGGTGTCGGCCTCGTACGCGCGGCGGAAGACGCCGCGGCGCTGGAGTTCGGGGACGAGGCCCCGGGTGATCGCCGGGAGGTCGTGTCCTGCGACGGCGGGCCGCAGCCGGAACCCGGAGAGTCCGGCGCCGCTCAACTCCTGGAGCAGGTCGGCGAGTTGCTCGGGGGTTCCCGCGAAGGTCGGAGCGTCGCTCTTGTACGGCGCTCCGTCCAGCGCGTCGAGCCGGTCCCGGCGGTCCTTCGCGGCGGCGGGGTCCTCGTCGAGGAACACCACGAGGTCACCGAAGACATGCAGGGTCTCTCCGGCCCGCCCGGCAGTGTCCTGCTCGGCGCGGATCCGGTCCACGATGGCGCGGGCCTGCTCGGCGTCGTGCGGGGTGACGTATCCGACGTCGGTGGCGCGAGCCACCAGGCGGTACGGGACGGTGTCGTGCGCGAGGGCGGTGACGAGCGGCTGGCCCTGCGGCGGTCGGGGTGTGATGGCGGGGCCGCGGACGCTGAAGAGGCTGCCCTGGAAGTCGATGTAGTGCAGCTTGTCCCGGTCGATGAAGCGGCCCGTGTCGGCGTCCCTGATCTCGGCGCCGTCCTCCCAGCTGTCCCACAGCCGCCGCACGACCTCGACGTAGTCGGCGGCCTCGTCGAAGAGCTCGGTCACCAACTCCCCTGCCTCCGGGCTGTCGTAGGCGTCGATGCGGTCGATGGTGCGGCGGCCGAAGTGGGCGGCCTCGTTCGGGCGGGCGGTGACCTGTACGCGGACTCCGGCGCGGCCCTCGCTGACGTAGTCGAGGGTGGCGATCGCCTTGGAGAGGTGGAACGGTTCGGTGTGTGTGACCACGGCGGTCGGGACCAGGCCGATGTGCCTGGTCAGGGGGGCGATGCGCGAGGCGATCAGTACGGCGTCGAGGCGGCCGCGGACCTGGTCGGTGCGCTCGTCCGGATCGAGGAAGTGACTGGACTGAGGTCCGAGCCCGTCCTCGATGGTGACGAAGTCGAGCAGGCCCCGCTCGGCCTCGGCGACGAGCTCGGCCCAGTAGGCGGCGGTGAACAGCTCGCGCGGCCGGGCAACGGACTCACGCCACGAGGCGGGGTGCCACCCGGTGCCGTCGAGGGCGACGGCGAGGTGCAGAGAGGGAGATGGAGACACGAGGGGTGCCTTTCTGGAACAGCCGACAGGAGCAACTACAGGCGTGGCTACAGGCGTTACTACAAAAGCGACTACTTGCCGGTCTTCGGCAGTCCGGGCGGATTGATCCTCGACTTGGTCACGGCCTCGTCGGACAGCCCCCAGCGCTTGAGGACCTTCGCGTAGCTGCCGTTGTCGATGACATGGTCGAGCGCGTCCGCGAGCGGCTTCACGAGCCCGCTGTCCTTCTTGGTGGTGGCGGCGATGAGGCCCTGGAGCTTCGCGCCCGCACCCGAGTACGTGCCGACGACCTCGGTCTTTCCGGTGCTCGCCGCGTGGTAGGCGGCGGTCGGGTTGGGGCCGAGGTAGATGTCGATGCGGCCGGACTGCAGGGCGAGGTAGCTATCGGCGTCGTTCTGGTAGTACTTGATGTCGACCGGCTTGCGGCCCGCCTTGACGTTCGCCCTGCTCCACTCGATGAGCAGCTTCTCCTGGTTGGTGCCGCTGCCGACGGCGACCGTCTTCCCCGCCACGTCCTTCGGTCCGGTGACCTTCAGGCCGCTGCCCTTCTTGGCCTCGAAGCCGAGGTTGTCCTTGCGGTAGGTGGCGAAGTCGTACTTCTCCTTGCGGTCCTCGGTGACCGTGATGTTGCTCAGGCCCACGTCGTACTTGCCGCTGTCGAGGCCGACGAAGATGTTCTCCCAGGAGGCGGTGGTGCGACGCACCTTGAGGCCGAGGACGTCGGCGACGAGGTGGGCGAGGTCCGGCTCGACGCCGATGACCGTCTTGTTGTCGGTGGCGTGGAATCCGAGCGGCGCGGCCGAGCTGGAGGAGCCGATGACCTCCAACGTTCCTCTCTTGCGGATCCGCTGGGGCACCTCGTCGGCTATGGAGTCGACCTTGCCGGTGGTGACGCGGTGCTGCTCGGGGCTGAGGTTGATCTTCGCCTTGGCGCCCGAGCCGTCCGCGACCTCGGTCGTACCGCCGTCGGAGGGGTTGCTGCAGGCGGCGAGGAGCAGGGAGGCCGCGAGCGAGAGCGCGGCCGCGGTGGTGGTGCGGCGACGGACGAGGGTGGTGGACACGGTGGTGGTACTCCTTGCGTACGAAGCGGGGTGGGGGCCGATCCCAGGACCCGGAATCACAGGACCTTGGAGAGGAAAGCGCGGGTGCGTTCCTGCTGCGGGGCATCGAGGACGACCTCGGGGGTGCCCTGCTCCACGACGACACCTGCGTCCATGAACACCACGGTGTCGGCGACCTCGCGGGCGAAGCCGATCTCGTGGGTGACGACGATCATCGTGGTGCCGGTGCTCGCCAAGTCCTTGATGACATCGAGGACTTCACCCACCAGCTCCGGGTCGAGCGCCGACGTGGGCTCGTCGAAGAGCAGCACCTTCGGTTCGAGGGCGAGCGCGCGGGCAATGGCGACGCGCTGCTGCTGGCCGCCGGAGAGCTGGCGCGGGTAGGCGTCGGCCCGGTCGCCGAGCCCCACGCGTTCGAGCAGTGCCCGTGCGGTGTCCTCCGCCTCCTTGCGCGGGCGGCGCAGGGCGGAGACCGGGGCCTCGACCAGGTTCTCGAGGACGGTCAGGTGCGGAAAGAGGTTGAAGTCCTGGAAGACGAACCCGATATTGGTGCGCTGCTTCAGGACGTCCTTCTCCCTCAGCTCGTGCAGCTTGCTGCCCGCGCGGCGGTAGCCGATGAGTTCGCCGTCGATGCTGATCCAGCCGCTGTTCACCTTCTCCAAGTGGTTGATGGTGCGCAGCAGCGTGGACTTCCCCGAGCCGGACGGGCCGAGGATCACGGTGACCTCGCCGGCGTGCACGCGCAGGTCGACGCCGCGCAGCACCTCCAGCGGGCCGAAGCTCTTGTGGACGTCCTGGATGTCCACCATGGGCTTGCTCATCGTCGGCCTCCCAGGGCCCGGAGGGTCTTCGGAGCGGTGCCCCGTGCGGTCTTCGGGGCGGCGCCCCGTGCGTATCGGCGTTCCACGTAGTGCTGGGCAATGGACAACAGCGAGGTCAGCACCACGTACCAGGCGGTGGCGACGAGGAGCAGCGGGATCACCCGGCCGTTGCGGCCGTAGATGACCTGGGCCTGGTAGAAGAGCTCGCCGATGGACATCACGTAGACCACGGAGGTGCCCTTGAGCAGGCCGATGATCTCGTTGCCGGCCGTGGGCAGGATCGCGCGCATGGCCTGCGGCAGCACGATCCGGCGGACCTGCCGCAGGCGCGGGATGCCGAGAGCGGCTGCCGCCTCCAGCTGGCCCCGGTCGACGGAGATGACGCCACCGCGCACGATCTCGGCGGCGTACGCGGCCTGGTGCAGGGTCAGGCCGATGATGGCGGCGCCGATGGTGCCGATGAGGCTGTTGCTGTCGACGGACCAGAAGACCGGGCCGAAGGGGATACCCAGGCCCAACTCCTTGTAGAGCGCGCTGAGATTGAACCAGAAGACGAGCTGGACGATCATCGGGATGGACCGGAAGATCCAGATGTACGTCCACGCCACGGTCTGCAGCACCGGACTCTGCGAAAGCCGCATGAAGGCAAGGACCGTACCGAGCAGGAACCCCAACACCGTCGCGTAGGCGGTGAGTTGGAGCGTCACCCAGACGGCCTGCACGATCGTCTCGGACAGCACGTAGTCGCGGAAGACGTTCCATTCCCAGACGGGGTTGGTCAGCAGGCCGTGTGCGAACTGGGCGACCAGGACGAGCACGGCGGCGGCCGCCACCCAGCGGGCGTAGTGGCGGATCGGGACCACTTTGAGCGAGGCCGGGTCGTCCGGGGCGGTCGGGGCCGGTGCGGTGCGAGCGGCCCCGGGAAGGTCCTTCTCGAACGGCAGCGGGCCGATGGACTCGGGGTCGGCCTCGGTGTCGAAGAGCGGCGTGTATCCGGTGGCCAGGTACAGGCCGCGGGCCTCGGGCTGGCGCGGGCCCGTGGTCAGGTAGATCCGCCGGTAGCCGCGCTCGCCCGCCTCGCGCTCCAGCTCGTCGACGACGCGCCGGGCGAGCCCGCGCCGCCGGTGGGCGGAGTGCGTCCAGATCCGCTTCAGCTCGGCGGTGCCGGCGTCGTAGCGGCGGTAGGCACCGCCCGCGACGGGTTCACCGTTCTCCAGGATGAGGAGCAGCAGTCCGCCGTGAGCGGGCGTGAACTCCTCGTCCGGGTAGCGGGCGATCTCGGCGTGGGCGTCCTTGCCGTAGCGGGTCGAGTACTCGTCGCCGAGCTCGCGCAGCAGGGGTTCGACGCGCGGGTCGGAGACCGGGACGTGGACGACCGTCAAGTCCTCTTGTGGCGCGGGGGGTTGGGCGAGGGAGGTCATGCGCCCACCGCCGCCGGTGCCTCGGTCCCGCGTGCCGCGCGCTCGGCGTCGCGCTTGGCGACCTCCTCGCGCACGATCGGGATCACGTACCGGCCGAAGTCGACGGCGTCGTCCAGCAGGTCGTAGCCGCGCGCGGAGAGGATGTCGACGCCGAGGTCGTAATAGTCGAGGAGCGCCTGGGCGACGGTCTCCGGGGTGCCGACGAGGGCGTTGGAGTTGCCCGCACCGCCGGTCGCGGCGGCCGTCGGGGTCCACAGGGCGCGGTCGTAGCGCTCGCCCGCCTCGGCGATGGCGATGAGCCGCTGAGAGCCCGTATTCTGCGGCTCGGCCTGCCCGTGGTGGCGCCTGCCGATGCGCTCGCCCCGCTCCTTGCGGGCCTTGATCGCGCCGACCGTGCGATGGGCCTTCTCCCAGGCCAGCTCCTCGGTCGGGGCGATGATCGGGCGGAAGGCGACCTGGATGCGCGGGACGTCGGTACGGCCCGCGGCCTTCGCGGCGGCCTTCACGGTCTCGATCTGCTCGGCAGTCTTCGCCAGCGGCTCGCCCCACAAGCAGTAGATGTCGGCCTCCGCGCCCCCGGCAGCGTACGCGGCGGCCGAGGAACCTCCGAACGAGACACCCGGGCGGGGCTGTTGGACGGGGAAGACATCGCTGACGAAATCGTGGAAGCGGTAGTGCTCGCCCTCGTGGTCGAAGGGCTCGTGGGTGGTCCAGATCTTCTTGACGAGCCGGATGTACTCGCGGGTGCGGCTGTAGCGCTCGTCCTTGGTGAGGGTGTCGCCCTCCCGGCCCTGTTCCTGGTCGTTGCCGCCGGTGATGAAGTGGACGGTGAGCCGCCCCTCACTGATCTGGTCAAGAGTGGCGAAGGTCTTGGCGGCGAAGGTGGGGTACGAGACGTTGGGCCGGTGGGCCAGCAGGATCTGCAGGCGGTCGAGGTGACTCGCGATGTAGGCGGCGGCCGGTGCCGGGTCGGGCGACCCGGAGCCGTAGGCGAACAGCACCCGGTCCCAGTCGTGGTCCTCATGGGCGCGGGCGAGCCGGAGTGTGTACTCCTTGTCGAAGGCGGCGCCGGAACGGGGAGTGGTTTCGGAGCCGTCGTTGGTGGCGGCGATGCCGAGGAATTCCACGGGCATGGGGTGGGCCTTTCGGAGGCGGCGAAATCCGTCCGCGGGCATGCCTGAACAGCCGTGCACGCAGGCGGGATTGACGACGCGTCACAGAGACGGGTCGATACGGGCGTGACGACGCGGGGCGTCGTGGGATGCGGTGTGGTGGCAGCGCGCGAGGCGTCAGAACTCGGCCCGGGGCGGCGTCACAGGGGGAACTGGAGCCGCCGAGGAGCTTGCCGAGAGAGAAAAGGGCCGGTCAGAGGGCCCACTGCCGGTTCAGGCGCAACACGCCGCGGACCACACCCGACCGAAGTCGATGTGGTCACGCGAGACCAAGCGCTGGGCAGTCATGGATCAATTGAGCCGTCCGCAGGGCCGTTTCGTCAAGCCGCGCTCGAATGTCGGACGGCGCCGAAGTGTCGTTCCGTGGGCGTTTGTTGCAGCAGTGTGTCGTGCGTGTGTACGTCGCCCCGCTCAGGCGGACCGGGCCGCGTCCTGCCGTTGGACTCGGCGCCGCTCGACACCGGCCAGCAGCCGGCTCCGCTGCTCCTCGTCCGTTGCCGCGGCCGCGGCCGCCAGGGCCAGCGCCGCCGCCGCGTCGGTCACGGCGAGGTCCGCGCCGGGGGTGGTGCCGTGTGCGGTGAACTCGACCGTGTGCTGGCTCGCGCCCGCGGTGTCGTAGCCGATGGTGGGGTGGATCGCGGGCAGGAGGCGGGAGACGTTGCCCATGTCGGTGGACGCGGTGGTGGCGCCGTGCCGGGGCAGCGGAGTGCGGCCGAGGGAGCGGGCGGCAGCCGCATAGGTCTCGGTCAGGAACGGGTCCTGCCGCAGGTCATCGAAGTCCCGGCCGTGCGGGGCGAGTTCGAGGTGGGCGCCGGTGGCGAGGGCGCCCGCCTCGAAGCAGGCGCGGACCCGGCGCTTGACCGCCGTGAGCTGTTCGACGGTGGGGGCCCGTACCTCGTAGCGGGCCGCGGCGGTGTCGGGGATGACGTTCGGGGCCCGGCCACCGTCGGTGACGATGCCGTGGACCAGGGAGCCCGGCGGCAGTTGCTGGCGCAGCACGCCGATCGCGGTCTGGGCGACGGTCAGCGCGTCGAGGGCGTTCACACCCTCCCACGGCGCGAGGGCCGCGTGCGCAGGACGGCCCCGGTAGGTGATGTCCCAGGCCCCGATCGCGAGGGAGGAGGCGCCGACGGTGTCCTCCGGTGCGGCGTGTGCCATGAGTGCCGCGGCCACGTCGTCGAAGACGCCGGCGTCGATGAGCAGCACCTTGCCGCCGATGTCCTCCTCGGCGGGGGTGCCGATGAGCCGTACGGTGACGCCGAGCCGGTCGGCGACGGCCGCGAGCCCGAGTGCCGCGCCGACCGCCGCCGCGCCGTTCACGTTGTGCCCGCAGGCGTGACCGATACCGGGCAGCGCGTCGTACTCGGCGCAGAAGGCGAGCACCAGCTCACCGCTGCCGTACGTCGCGTCGAGCGCGGTGGGCAGCGAGTCGAGGGGGCGGGTGACCGTGAAGCCTGCGTCGTCGAGGAGTTCGGCGATCTTCGTGGCCGAGCGGTGTTCCTCGAGGGCGGTCTCGGGCTCGGCGTGCAGGCTGTGGCTGAGGGCGACGAGCCGTTCGCGCCAGGCGCGGACCGCCCGGGTCACCTCGTCGTACAGGGAATCCGAGGTCGTCACGCGAGGCTCTCCTTCACGGCGGTGTGTGCGACGGTGCCGGCCGTGGCCCCGCTCCCGTACAGCAGCGCGAGCGCCCCGCCGAGCAGTGCGACCGCGGCACAGGTGCCCCAGCCCCACAGATAGCCGGAGAGGGCGATGTGGCCGCCGAGCCGGTGTGCGGAGAAGAGGCCGCCGAGTACGGCGGCGCCGATCGCCGCGCCCAGCGACAGCGCGAGTTCGTTGATGCCGACGGCGAGCGCGGTCTGCCGTTCGGGCACGATCTCCGCCGACAGGGTCCGCGTAATCGACTCGAAGACGCCGGTGGCCAGGCCGACGACGAGCGCCGAGGCGACGTACTGCGGGAGCGTGGCGTGGAAGAGGATCATGCCCAGGAAGCCGAGCCCGACGAGGGCGCCGCCGGAGACGAGGACGGCGCGGTCGCCGATGCGGCGGGCCAGGCGCGGGGTGACCGTGGAGCCGACGAAGCCCAGCACCACCATGGCCAGGGACACCGTCGCGATGGACCGCGGGCCGAGCCCCATGCCGTACCCGACGGCAGCCGGATCGGCGCCCAGGAAGAGGGCGTTGGCACCGAGGAATCCGATGCACCCGAAAGCGGCGCAGAACGTGTGCGCGCTGACCGCCGCGAGCCGTCGGTCCCGCAGCATGCGGACACTCACCAGCGGCTGGGCCGCGCGGCGCTCCACCGTCACCCAGGCGAGGAACACCACCACCGCGAGGGTGCCCGTTCCCAGGGAGCGCGCCGAGGTCCATCCCCACGTACCGCCCTGCGCGAGCACCAGGACCAGCGCGACGAGCCCGATGGTCAGCAGCGCCGCCGCCCCGTAGTGGAACCGGCCGCCGAACTCCCCGTCGCTGTCGGGCAGTACGAGGCCCGCGGCCATGGCGAGCACCGCGACCGGCACCGCCGCCCACAGTCCTGCCTCGGCATGCCGCTCGCTGAGGGCGCCCGCCACGAGGCCGCCCACACCGACGGCGATCAGCAGGGCGCCGACGAGGAGTGACATGCCGGTGCGGCCGCGTTCGGGGGCGCGGGAGCGCAGGATCCCCGCGAGCAGCGGGAAGAATCCGACCACTGCTCCTTGCAGCACCATCCCCACGGCGAGCGTCGCCACCGTCGGCCACAGCGCCATCAGCAGCGAACCGGCCGCGACCATCGTGAGCGCCACCCGCAGCAGCCGGCGGTGCCCGTACAGGTCGCCGAGGCGGGAGAGCAGTGGGGTGAGCACCGCGAACGCGCACTGCGACAGCAGATAGAGGTTGTTCTGGGCCACTCCGTCGATGCCGAGCCGCTGCCCCAACTCCGGGAGGAGCGGGGTGAGATAGCCCTGGACGACGCCGCTGAACACGACGACGACCGCCATCGCGCCGAGCATGCCGCGGCCGGTTCCCACCACTGATCTGTGTGTGCCCGCACCTGTGCCCATAGGAGACGCCCTTCTCATGGCCGGCCGGAATCGAAGCTGGCCGGAATCGAATGCGGTGGCTACTGTGCGGGCTGCGGTCGCGGCGGGCCGCGGATTCTTCGGAAACGAGCAGTGAACGGATGCCGGATGCGAGAAACGGTCACGACGAGCGAGCTGGACCTCGCACTCGTCAACGCCCTCCAGGTGCGCCCCCGCGCCTCCTGGACCGAGCTCGCGGCGCCGCTGGGTGTCACCGCGAGCACCCTCGCCCGCCGCTGGGAGCGGCTGACCGAGGAGGGGCTCGCGTGGGTGTACGCGGCGCCGGGGCGGGAGTTCTCACGCACGCGCTGCACGGCGTTCGTCCTGGTGCGCTGCCGGCCCGGCACCCGCGCACGTGTCGCTGAGCGGCTGTGCGAGCGGGCCGAGGCCGTGACCATCGAACTCACCGGGCCCGGCAGCGCCGACCTGCTCATCGACGTCCTCGCCCCCGACCTGCCCGCGCTCACCCGGTTCGTGACGACACACCTCGAACCGCTGCCCGGTGTCACCGCCGTCGACTGCCTCTTCGCCACGTCCCTCTACGTGGAGGGCAGCCGCTGGCGGCTCCGCTCGCTGGACCCGGCGCAGGTCACCGCCCTGGGCCGGGCGGGCGCGCGGCCGTCCGAGCCCGCGCCGACCGTCGAACTCGACGCGGTGGACCGGGGGTTGCTCGACGCCCTGGTCGGCGACGGCCGCCTCGGCCTCGCGGCGCTCGCCGAACACACCGGCACCAGCCCCGCCACCGTCCGCCGCCGCCTGCACCGGCTCACCGACTCGGGTGTCCTCACCCTGCGCTGCGACATGGCGAACGCGCTCGCGGGCCGCCCGCTCCCGGTCTCGCTGCTCGGCCGCGTTCCGGCCCGTGACATCGCCGCCGTCCACCGCGCCCTCGCCGCACTGCCCGAGTGCCGTCTCGTCGCCGCGGTCACCGGCCGGACGAACGTCTTCGCCACTCTGTGGGTGCGCGACCTCGGTGACATCCAGCGCCGCGAGACCGCGATGGGCGCACGCCTGCCGACCCTGGAGGTCACCGACCGCATCGTCGGCCTGCACACGGTCAAGCGCATGGGCCATCTACTGGACGAGGACGGCAGACGTATCGGGGTGCGCCCGATCAGACCCTGGTGAGCCGCGGCGCCGGGAATCGGGAGCGTAGGGGATCTTGACCACCAGGCGGTGACTGCTTAGCTTCGGGCAGTGATCCGATTCGATCATCTTGTGGCCAACTCTCCAGGCCGCAAACCTTGTTGTTGGGAGACGTCGAATGTGTGAGTCCTGCTGCCCCACACCGCGTACGCCCCGCATGAGCCGCGCGCGGTTCCTGCAACTGGCGGGTGCCGGGGCCGCCGCGTTGGCAGGGTCCGGCGCGTTCACCGGGTCGGCCTCCGCCACTTCCCGGTCCGCGAAGGCCGAAAGGCCGGGGCCCCTGCTCGTCGACAACGTCCGCGGCTACACGCTCTCGCGCGGCAAACTGCGCAGATTCTCCCGGATGCTGCTCACCCCCGAGGGGCGGGTCGCCGCGCTCGACATCGGCGCGGCCCCCAAGGGCATCCGCCGCCTCGACGGCCGCGGCCGCGTCCTGCTGCCCGGACTGCACGACGCGCACGGGCACTTGTGGGGGCTCGGCGCCCTCGCCGTCGAGCTGAACCTCGTCGGGACCCGTTCCCTGAAGGAGGCGATGGACCGGCTCGCCGCGTACGACACCGCGCACCCCGACGACGCGTGGATCCTCGGCCGGGGCTGGAACGAGGTCGTGTGGGGTCTTGGCCGGCTGCCCAACGCGGCCGACCTGGACGCCGTCGTCGACGACCGGCCGGTGTGGCTCGGCCGGGTGGACGGACACGCCGGTGTCGCCAACTCGGCGGCGTTGAAGGCCGTGGGCGTCACCGCGGACACCCCCGACCCCGACGGCGGCCGGATCGTGCGCGACGGCGCGGGCCATCCGACCGGAGTCCTCATCGACGCCGCGCAGTCGCTGGTCGAGGACAAGCTGCCCGAGCCCACGCTGGAGGACGTCCGGGCCCGTGCGCTCGCCGCGCAGAAGCAGCTCGGCGGCGTCGGCATGACGTCGGTGTCGGAGGCCGGCACGGACGCGAGCGGTGTCGTCGTGCTGCGCCAACTCGCGGACGAGGGCGCGCTGACGATCCGCGTGAACGCCTTCCTCTCCTACAAGGCGTTCACCGACATCGGCGCGGACGCCCGCACCGACTCCTACGCCGACGACATGATCCGCATCCGCACCGTCAAGCAGTACATCGACGGCGCGCTCGGCAGCCACGGCGCCGCGCTCCTCGCCCCGTACGCCGACGACCCGGACACCAGCGGGCTGCTCCAGGTGGAGCCGGAGGAGTTGCGACGCCGCGTGGAGCAAGTGGTGCGCGGCGGCTACCAGTCGGCGGTGCACGCCATCGGCGACCGCGGCAACCGCGTCGTCCTGGACGCATACGAGCAGACGTTCCGGCGCGTCGGCGACGCCGGGATGCGGCACCGTATCGAGCACGTACAGGTGCTCTCGCCCGAGGACATCCCTCGGCTGCGCAGGTTCGGCGTCATCGCGTCCATGCAGCCGGTGCACGCCACCGACGACATGAACATGGCCGAGGACCGGATCGGGCCCGAGCGCATCAAGGGTGCCTACGCCTGGCGCACATTGATCGACCAGGGCACGCATCTGCCGTCCGGCTCGGACTTCCCCGTGTCGTCCGAGAACCCCTTCGACGGTCTGCACGCCGCCACCACCCGCACCGACCGGGACGGAAAACCGGCCGGCGGCTGGCACCCGGAGCAGGCCATGACGCCGGTGGAGGCGCTGCGTTCGTTCACGCTCGAGCCCGCGCACGCCGCCCACCAGGAGCACGTCCTCGGCACGCTGGAGCCGGGCAAGTGGGGCGACTTCGTCCTCACCGACACGGACCCGTTCGACCTGCCGTCCGGCCGGGCCGTGTGGCAGACGAAGGTGCTCCAGACGTGGGTCGCGGGGAAGCGGGTCGGCGAGTACGGCGAGCTGTGACGCGCGGCGGGCGGGGCATCACGCCGGTGCGAACGCCCGCCGAGCGTGCTCGAGCAGCTCGCGCAGCGCCGGGTTGTGCGCCCGCTTCCAGACCAGGGCGAGCAGCGCCGGTGTGTCGACGTCGTCGATGGTGCGGGCGGTGAGCCGGTCGCCGTAACCCGCGGCCATCGACTCGCTCAGGACGGCGACGCCGAGGCCGCGGTCGGCGAGCGCGGCGATGGAGTCCGCGGCGCTCGCCTCCAGGGCGATGGTGGGGTGCAGCCCCTGCGCGGTGCAGGCCCGGTCGAAGACGGTGCGCAGGCCGGTGCCGGGCGGCATGCAGACGATCGGGTGTGCCATCAGATCCTTGAGCGCGACGCGCCGTCGTTTCGCCAGCGGATGTCCGGCCGGGACCGCCACGACGAGCCGTTCGTCGACGATGGTCAGCGCGTCGAGGCCGTCGGGGGTGGTGTGCGCGGCGCCGATGAGCGCGAGGTCGACTTCGCCCGCGCGCACCCCCTCGACGAGCCGGTCGGAGCCGTCCTCGAGCAGCGAGAGCTCGACGCCAGGGTGTGCCTCGTGGAACGCGGCGAGTGCGTCGAACAGCGGCGTGATGGTGCAGCCGATGACCATGCCGACGGTGAGCCGCCCCCTGACCAAGTCGGACACCTCGGCCACCGCCCGGCCGATCGTCCCGGCCGCGGCGAGGGTGGCGCGGGCGTGTTCGAGCGCGGCCTTGCCGGCGACGGTGAGCGTGACGGTGCGGGACGAGCGGTCGAAGAGCTCCGCCCCGAGCTCACGCTCCAGCTGCCGGATCTGGGCGCTGACGCCGGACTGGCTGATGTGCACCCGCTCGGCGGCGCGCGTGAAGTTCCGCTGCTCGGCGACCGCGACGAAGTATTCGAGCTGCCTCAGCTCCATGACCCGCCCCTCCACGTCCCATCCATGTCCACCATGACCACAGGTTCTGGTTTCCAGCCAAACCATCTGTTGGACTTCTCACCGTCGCACGCCGAAGCTGGAAGCACCAAGCCCGGAACCGACGCAGGAGGAACCCATGCAGGAGTCCGCGTACGAGAAGGCCATGCGCCCCGAGGACATCACCCGCCTGTTCGTCGAGCGCTCCAACGCGGGCGACGCGGCCGGTGTCGCCGCGCTCTACGAAGAGAACGCGGTGCTGGCCTACCCGCCCGGCCAGGAGACGGTCGGCCGGGAGGCGATCCGCGAGCTGTGGGAGAAGGTGCTGGCGAACCGCCCCCACTTCGAACCGGAACAGCCGCTGCCGACGCTCGTCAACGGCGACATCGCCCTGACGTCGACACCGCCGAAGGACGGCACCGGCGCCCGCGCCCAGGTCGTCCGCCGCCAGCCGGACGGCAGCTGGCTGCGCTTCCTCGACCAGCCCGAGTTCGCCCCGCCGACGGCCTGACCGACCGCCGCCCAGGCCCCGCACGACGGGGCCTGGGGAACTTCCCGCCTACACCGACAGCAACGGCGCCAGTCGCGCCACCGGCGGCAGTTCCCCACGCCTCTCCGGGGACGCCGCGAAGGCCTCGATCACGAAGGCGGCCATGCGGCGGGAGGCGGCGACGCGGGCGGGGGCCGATCCGGCCTCGACCGTCTCAACCCCGACGGCCGCCTGGTGGCGATCGGCATGGTCGCGGGGCCGCCGCCCGCGGACCTCGCGGCGCGCATGACGGCGGCCTGGGCAAGGCAGTCCGGGCGCACAGGTTGTTGGACTCCGGTGAGGCCTTCGGCCGGATCGTGCTCGTGCCCTGATCCCCCTCGACCGGCTCAGCGCGCCAGCGCTCTGCCGATCTCGTCCGCCGCGTCCGTGACCTGGGCCGCGAGGTCCGCCCGGGCGCGGCCGGCCTCGGTCAGTCGGCGGGTGGGGCCCGCGATGCTGATCGCGCCGACCGTTCGGCCCGAGCCGTCTCGGAGCGGTGCGCCGATCGCGGCCTTGCCGTCCTCGTGTTCGTCGACGGCGGCGGCCCAGCCGCGGCGGCGTATCTCGTACAACTCCGCGGCCAGGGCGGCCTGTTCGGTGAGGCTGCGGTCGGTGAGAGCCGGGAGCTTCTCGGGTACGTCCAGGTCGTGGTCGAAGGCGAGCAGCACCTTGCCGACGGCCGAGGCGTGAAGCGGCAAGTGCGCGCCCATGCGCAGGACTTGGGCGCTGTCGTCGGGGCGGAAGACGTGGTGGATGACAAGGGCCGCCCCCTTGTGCGGGGTGGCGATCCAGACCGATTCGCCGCTGCGCGCGGCGAGGGTGTCGGCGCTGTGCAGGGAGCGGGCACGCAGCTCGTTCGTGTCGAGGTCTCCGTTGCTCAGGTGGAGCAGCGAGGCACCGATCCGGTACTTGGCCGTGGCCGGGTCCCGTTCCACCAGGCCCGCCGCGACCAGCGTGCCGAGAATCCCGTGCAGGGACTCCTGCGGCAGCCCCATCGCGCGGGCCAGCTCCGTCACCCCGAACGGCCGGGGCCCGGACGCGAGCAGCCGCAGGACCAGCGCCGCCCGCTCCACCGCCTGGATCCGCTCTGCCACGCGGGCACGGTAGCCCACCGCTGGTCGGCCGCGGCCCCCGGCCCTACCTTCGTAGACGTCAAGACATCACCGCACCGACGTCTCGCGAGGAGATGCGCACCCCATGTCGAAGATCCTTTTCGTGGTGACCGGCGCCGACCACTGGACGCTGGCCGACGGCACCCGCCACCCCACCGGCTTCTGGGCGGAGGAGGCCATCGCCCCGTACGACGCGTTCAAGGCGGCGGGGTACGAGGTCGTCGTGGCGACGCCGGGTGGTGTGGTCCCCACCGTCGACGCGGGCAGCCTCGCGCCCGAGTTCAACGACGGCCAGGAGAACGCCGCCCGGATGGCCGCCGCCGTGTCCTCGAACACCGAGCTGCACTCCCCCATCAAGCTGGAGGAGGTCGACCTGGACGACTACGCGGCCGTCTTCTACCCCGGCGGCCACGGCCCGATGGAGGACCTCTCCTCCGACGCCGAATCCGGCGCCCTGCTCACCCGCACCCTGGAGTCCGGCAAGCCGCTCGGTGTCGTCTGCCACGCGCCCGCCGCGTTGCTGGCCGCCACGAAGTCCGACGGCAGCAACGCCTTCGCCGGTTACGACATCGCCGCGTTCACCAACGTCGAGGAGGCCCAGGCCGGCTTCGCCGACAAGGCGCGGTGGCTGCTCCAGGACCGGCTCACCGAGGCCGGGGTGAACGTCCGGGTCGGCGAGCCGTGGGCGCCGCACGTGATCGTCGACCGCAACCTGGTCACCGGACAGAACCCGGCGTCCTCCGCCCCGCTCGCGGCCAAGCTGCTGGAAAAGCTGGCCTGACCGCCGATAAAGCTGGCCTGACCACCGGTTTCCCCCACGGATGGCACAGTGGACCCACGTGTTCCGTTCGTCTCGTGGAGGTTCCCCCCGCATGCGTCTGCTGCTCATACGTCACGGCCAGACCCCGTCCAATCTCAAGCGGCTCCTGGACTCCGCGGCGCCGGGCCCCGGCCTGACCCCGCTCGGCCTCGAGCAGGCGGCGGCGCTCCCCGGGACGCTGGCGGACGAGCGGATCGACGCCCTGTACGCCTCCACCCTCGTGCGCACGCAGCTCACCGCCGAGCCCCTGTCCCGGGCGACCGGCCTCGACGTCGTGGTCCGGGACGGGATCCGGGAGATCGCGGCCGGCGACCTGGAGATGCGCGGCGACGACGAGTCCGCCCAGAAGTACCTCAACACCGCCTTCTCCTGGTCCTCCGGCGACACCTCGCTGCGGATGCCCGGCGGCGAGAGTGGCGAGGAGACGCTCGGCCGCTTCGACTCCGTGGTCGCGGAGGCGGCCCGGACGGGCGCGGACACCGTGGCCATGGTCAGCCACGGCGCCGTGATCCGGACGTGGACGGCCGCGCGGGCGGCCAACGTGGACGTCGCGTTCGTCGCCGCCCACCCGCTGCCCAACACGGGCATCGTCACCCTCTCCGGCTCACCGGAACTGGGCTGGCAGCTCGAGCTGTGGGAGGGGCGGCCGCTCGGCCAGTGAGCCGCCCCTACGGGTCCGGCTTCCTCAGGACCCGAGGACGGCCGGGTCCGGGCCCACGCGCTCGCCGGTCTCCAGGCCGGCGAGCGCGGCCATGTCGTCCGCGGCCAGCTCGAAGTCGAAGACGGCGATGTTCTCGCGGATGCGCGACGGGGTCACCGACTTGGGGATGACGACGTTGCCGAGCTGGAGGTGCCAGCGCAGCACGATCTGCGCGGGGCTGCGCTCGTGCTTGCGGGCGAGCGCGGTGACGATCTCGTCGTCCAGGACGCCGTTGCCGCGACCCAGCGGGGACCACGCCTCCGTCGCGATGCCGTGCTTCGCGTCGTACGCGCGCAGCTCGCTCTGCTGGAGGCGCGGGTGCAGCTCGATCTGGTTGAGGGCCGGGACGGCGGACGTCTCGGCGGCGAGCCGGTCAAGGTGCTCCGGAAGGAAGTTGGAGACGCCGATGGCGCGCGCCCGGCCACTGGCGAGGATCTCCTCGAACGCCTGCCACGTCTCGACGTACTTGTCGCGCGACGGCACCGGCCAGTGGATCAGGTACAGGTCGACGTAGTCCATGCCGAGCCGCTCCAGCGAGGCGTCGAACGCGCGCAGCGCGCTGTCCCGGCCCTGCTCGGTGTTCCACAGCTTCGTGGTGACGAAGACGTCCTCGCGAGCCAGACCGTAGTCGGCGATCGCGCGGCCGGTGCCCTTCTCGTTCTCGTACAGGGCCGCCGTGTCGATGCTGCGGTATCCGGCCTCCAGGGCGCTCGTGACCGCGGCGTGCGCCTCGTCGTCGGGGACCTGGAAGACGCCGAAGCCGAGCTGCGGCATGGTCACGCCATTGTTGAGGGTGACCTCGGGAGTGGTGCTCATGACTCGTGTGTCCTTACGTGGTGACTCAAGTCCGGTGTCTCGCGCGACGGGCGTACGTCCCTGGAGGCGCATGCCCGCCCCATCCAACGTACGTCTCATCGAAGCGGACGGTTCACGAGGCGGTCAGCATGCCGCGGCGCCGGTGGTCGCGGACGGGTTCGCCGCGCTGCCCTCCGTGCTCAGCAGCACGACGACCGATGCGGGACCGAGTCCCAGTGCCGCGCGCCGCTCGTGGGCGCCTGTGCCGCTGAGTGCCGCGCGCAGGCCGGCGAGGGGTGCGGCGCCACAGGGGCCGCAGGAGACACCGAGGTCCGCGAGGCGGGCGGCCGCGCGGGCGCTGTCGGTGTCACGGACGGCGACCGCGGCGTCGAGGCCCTCGGACAGGACCGGCCAGGCGAGCGTGGAGGGTGTGCCGCAGTTCAGGCCGGCCATGCCGGTGTCGCCCGTGGCAACGCTGACGGGTTCGCCGCGGGCGAGGCTTTCGAGGACGCAGGCCGCGGACTCCGGCTCCACGGAGAGCAGGGCGGGCGCGTGCCCCGAGGGCCGGCTGCGGAAGTAGGTCACCACGGCCTGGGCCAGCGACCCGACGCCCACGGGCACGACGACGAGGTCCGGTTCCTGAACACCCAGCTGCTCGTCCACCTCGGCGCAGAGCGTGGAGTAGCCCTCGACGATCCACCCGGGAATCCGCTCGTAGCCGGGCCAGGCGGTGTCCTGGACGAGGAGCGCGTCCGACGCGGCGGCCACCTCGGCGGCGCGGCGCACCGCCTCGTCGTACGCGCCCGGCACCTCGGTGACCTCGGCCCCCTCTCCGGCGATCGCCGCCACGGCCTCCGGATGTACTCCTCGCGGGACGAGCACGTGGGCGCGCTGCCCGAGCAGTCGGGCCGTGCGGGCGACGGCGCGGCCGTGGTTGCCGTCGGTGGCGGTCACGAGGGTGACCGGGCCGTGCGTTCCGGCGAGTGCGCGGTGGACGGCCCAGGACGCGCCCAGCGCCTTGAAGGCGGGCAGCCCCAGACGGTTCGACTCGTCCTTGACGAGGACGCGGCCGACGTCCAACTCATCGGCGAGTTCGGGGAGTTCGTGCAGCCGGGTCGGCGCATAGCCGGACAGCGCGGCGTGGAAGTCGCGTACGTCCGCGGGGGCGGGCGCACAGCGCCAGGCACGGGCGCCGGGCCGCGCGAACCACGGCAGCGGGTCACGGGGAAAGTCAGGATTCTCGCTCACAAGATCAGCGTGCGGCCCCCTCCCGGCATCGGTCCAGCCAATCTCTTCGACCGGTACTCATCGGCTGTGACTGTGCCGCGAGGCGGGGATTCGAGGCCGACGTGCCGGATCCGACAGTCGAGTGCACTTCCGTTGACACGTTGACGTTTCGTGCTCAAACATGGGACGAATCAAGCACGCTCTTGCACAGTGGCAGCACTCAGTCCGGGTTCCATACGAACAAAGGACATGATCCGTGCGCATTTCACCCCGAAGAGCGGGACGGCCCGAACCCGGCTTCGCGAATTCGGCGGAGGCACGGGTACCGAGGTATCCGATGAAGGCGATCGGGGGCAGGGACACCAAGGAGCTGAAGCTTTCGGCGGTGGTGCGGTTCGTGAAATATGTGCCCGTGCAGCGCTCCAAGTCGGAGCTGGACTGGTCCGCCACCATCGACCAGGTGAGCTCCCCCACCGAGGTGCCCGGCGACCGCGACCCCGATGTCGTGGGCGACGCGCTGAAGTCCGCCCTCGACCTCGCCACCAGGAACCTCGACGGCCGCACCAAGGACGTCACCGACATCGAGCAGGCCAGAGCGGCCGTCATTCGGGAGTTGACCTCGTGACCGGACCTACGCCGCAGTACCCGAACCGCCCCCGCCCGAGCCGCAGACGCCTGTTGTCGAGCGCGGCTCTCGTGCTGGGTGTCACGGCCTCCCTGCCCACGCCGGGCGCGACCGCCTTCGCGGCCACCGATGACGGCGGCTTCGACACCGGCCCCGCCGACGCGGCGCTGCGCCGGCTGTTGCCCCGCCACCACGACCAGGTCACCTTCCGCCCGTCGAGCGGCGGGCGCGCGGCCGACCGCTTCCGGGTCTCCGGCACGCGCGGGCGCATCGTCGTCGAGGGATCGTCCCCGGCCGTTCTCCTCACCGGCCTGCACCGCTATCTACGCAATGTCGCACACGCCTCCGTCACGTGGAACGGCGAGCAACTGAACCTCCCGAAACAACTTCCCGCACCAACCGATGAGTTGACCGCCTCGGCGAACGTCTCCCACCGGTTCGCCCTGAACGACACCAACGACGGCTACACCGGCCCCTACCGCGACTGGGACGCGTGGCAGCGTGAGCTGGACGTCCTCGCGCTGCACGGCTTCAACGAGGTCCTGGTGACGACCGGCATGGAGGCCGCCTACTTCGACACGTTCCGGCGGTTCGGATACACCGAGGCCGAGCTGCTGGCGTGGACCCCGGGGCCGGCGCACCAACCGTGGTGGCTGCTGCAGAACATGTCCGGGTTCGGCGGCCCGGTCAGCCGCCGCCTGCTGGAGCGGCGCGCCGACCTCGGGCGCAAAATCGCGGACCGGGTACGGGAGTTGGGCATGACGCCGGTACTCCCGGGCTGGTTCGGCACCGTACCCGACGGCTTCGCCGAGCGCGTCGACGGGGCGAAGGTCGTCCCACAGGGCGCCTGGAGCGGCTTCAAGCGCCCCGACTGGCTCGACCCGCGCACCAAGGCATTCGCGGAGGTCGGCGCCGAGTTCTACGCCCGGCTCGACACACGGCTCGGCGGCACCTCCATGTACAAGATGGACCTGCTGCACGAGGGCGGCCGGCCCGGCGACGTGCCGGTCGGCGAGGCCGCGCGCGCCGTGGAGACGGCCCTGCGCACGGCCCACCCCGAGGCCGTGTGGGCGATCCTCGGCTGGCAGACCAATCCGCGCCGCGAGATCCTCGACGCCGTCGACCGCGACCGGATGCTCATCGTCGACGGCCTCTCCGACCGGTATGCCACGGTGACCGACAGGGAGAGCGACTGGGGCGACACCCCGTACACGTACGGCAGCATCTGGAACTTCGGAGGTCACACCGCACTCGGCGCCAACACGCCCGACTGGGTGTCGAGTTACCCGCGCTGGCGGGACAAGGACGGCAGCAGGCTCTCCGGGATCGCCGCGATGCCGGAGGGGGCCGACAACAACCCGGCGGCGCTCGCGCTCCTCGGCGACCTCGCGTGGACGGCGGGCAGCGTCGATCTGGACGACTGGTTCGAGCGGTGGGCGGCGTCCCGCTACGGCGGCGCCGACCGCCACGCGGCCGCGGCCTGGCGGGTGCTGCGCGAGACGGCGTACGGGATGCGCCGCACCGACTCCTGGAGCGAGGCACCCGACGGCCTGTTCGGGGCCCGCCCGGCACTGGACGTCCAGTCGGCCGCCGCATGGAGCCCCAAGTCGGAGCGCTACGACACCGCGGCCTTCGATCGGGCACTGACCGAACTCCTCAACGTGGGGCAGGAGTTGCGGGACAGCTCCGCCTACCGGTACGACCTGCTCGACGTCGCCCGCCAGGTGCTCGCCAACCGCAGCCGGGTGCTGCTGCCGCAGATCAGGGCGGCGTACGAGGTGCGCGACGCGGCACTGTTCGGGAAGCTGACGCGGACGTGGCTCGACTGGATGAAGCTCCTCGACGACGCGCTGGCCACCTCTGAGCAGCATCTGCTGGGACGGTGGCTCGCCGAGGCCCGCGCCTGGGGAGCCGATCGCTCGGAAAAGGACAGGCTGGAGTACGACGCCCGGTCGATCCTGACGACCTGGGGCGACCGGGCCGGCAGCGAGGAAGGCCTGCGCGACTACGCCAACCGGGAGTGGTCGGGCCTGATCTCCGGCCTCTACCTCCCTCGCTGGCGCCGGTACTTCGCCGAGCTGTCGGCCGCGCTGACCGAGGGACGGAAGCCCGCCGAGATCGACTGGTTCGCCATGGACGACACGTGGGCGCACGGGCACGAGACGTATCCGCGGCGCCCCTCGGGGTCGATCGAGCGGCTCGCGCGCCGGATCCACGACACCCTCGCGGGCGCCGCGCACCAGGCCGCACTGACCGCCTCCGCCGCACACACCGCCGTCTCCACGGACGAGCCGGTCACCATCTCGGTCACGTTCACCAACCGCAACGGCCTCGCGGCGGCGCGGGACGTCGCCCTCTCGCTCGACCTGCCCGACGGGCTGACCGCCCGCGCCGAAGGCCCCGCAGCCGCCGCCTCGGTGGCCCCCGGCGAGTCCTTCACGGCACACTTCACGGTGTCACTGACCGGCGCGACGGACGGGCTCGTGCTCCAGGTGCGCACCGACGCCACATACCGGATGGGCACCGCGCGCGGCGCGGCGGTCGATGCGATCCGGCTCCTGGCCGGCACCGGGGTCGAGGAGCCGTACCGGACGGTGTCGTTCAACGACGCGGTGTTCGGCCGGTCCGGTGACACCTTCGCCATCGAGGGCGGCGGCGCCGATCTGTGGGGCGGCACGGACGAGTTCGGCGCGATCTACCGACCGGGTGCCCTGACGGACGGCTCCTCCGCATCGGTCCGTGTCACCGCCCAGGACCGCACGGGCGGCTGGGCACGCGCGGGCCTGATCGTACGCAACGACCTCACCGCGAAGGCGAGCCCGGGCTACGTCAACCTCGCGCTCACCCCGTCCAACGGCTGCGCCCTCTCCTGGGACGCCGACGGCAACGGCCGCCTCGACTCCGTCACGACGGCGGGCGACTCGGCGACGACGGCCCCGGTGCACCTCCGCCTCACCCGCCAAGGGGCCTCCTACAAGGGCGAGTTCAGCACGGACGGCACCACATGGACCACGGTCGGCACGGCGACCCCGTCGAGGGTGGCGGACGGCGGGCAGGACGTGGGGGCGTTCATGAGTGCGGCGAACGGTGGGAACGGGAAACGGGGCATCGTGACATTCGACGACCTCCGGATCCCTTCAAGCCCCGCCGGCGATTGAGGCGCGGGGCCCGGGGCAGAGCCCCCGCGACCGCAACTCCATCCGCCGCACCCTCACTGCCAGTCACACGAACAGCGACACCGCCAGGATGATCGGCAACGAGATCAGCGAGGCCAGTGTCATCGGGACCGTGTGGGTCTTGATGGTGCCCCGCGTGGAGAAGCCGAGCAGTGACTGGAACATCCAGAAGAAGTTGCTGGACACGTGGGGGACGAAGAGGGCACCCGAGCCGGCCGCCAGCGCCACCAGGACGAGCGGGGTGTCCAGGTGACCCGCGATGGGGGCGAGGATGCCCGCGGCGGTGATACCCGCCACCGAGATGGAGCCGAGCGCGATGTGCAGTACCGCGGCCATCATCCAGACCAGCAGCAGCGGCGGGAGGATGCCGGACGAGAAGAGGTCACCGAGCGTCTTGCCCATGCCCGAGCGCTCGATGATGGCTCCGAGTGAACCGCTGATCCCACTGAGCACCAGGATGGAACCGCACTGCGCCAGCGACTTCCCGATGACGTCACCGATCTCCTCCCTGGACCGGACGCGACGCGCCAACACATACGCCACGGTGGTGCCGAGGAGGAGCGCGACCACCGGGTCGGTGAGGAACCCGACCGGCGCCGCGTCCAGGGAGAGTCCGTCGGCGAGGGCGCCGCCCGCGATGAGGACGAGGACGAGCAGGACCGGGGTGACGGCCAGGGCGAGGGGCAGCGGGCGGGGCTTTCGTGCCTGCGCCAGTGATGCCTCGGCCGGGGCGTCGGTGACGGTGACGGTGGTCCGAACGGCCGATTTCCCAGCGGGTGTTGGGGCAGCGGACGGCGCGGGATCGGCGGTCCGTGCGGCGGGAACGGAGGCGGGCGCATCGGACTCCTCGCCCGCTTCACCGGCCCCGCCCCCGCCGTCCTCGATCTCGTCGCTCGCGGGGTCCCACTTCATCCAACGCAGGACGATCGAGAAGACGAGCACGGTCAGCAGGGCCGTCGGCAGCGCGACGACGAGGCCGAGCAGGAACATCTGCCCCAGCGGGACGTCCAGGATGCCCGCGATGGCCACCGCCGCGACGCCCGGCGCCACGAACACCAGGCCCACCTCGATACCCGCGGTGAGCGCGCCACCCATCAGGGCGCGGCCCCGCTCACCGAGCTTCGGCGCGAGGCGTCGTGCGAGGGGTGCCGAGAGTACGAGCAGCACATCGGAGTAGATCGCCGTGAACAGCGCGCTCAGCGTCGCGGCGAAGACGTAGGGAATGCTGCGCCTGCCGAATGCCTTGAGGGTCGTCTCGACGAGCCGTTGCATCGTGTCGGCCGCCGTGAGGAGCGCGCCGAGCATGACGCCCAGCGCCACCAGGATGCCGATCTCCCCCATGACATCGGCGAAGCCGTCCGCGACCGCGTCCGGTGTGCCCTTCGCCCCGACGGAGGTGGTCAGCCCCAGGAAGAGGGTGCCGAAGAGCAGCGCGAGCACCGGCGGGAGCTTCAGCCACGTGATCGCGACGACGATGCCGCCGATGGCGACCGCCGTGCTCAGGAACAACAGGGCATCGTGGGACACGGGCAGGCTCCGCTCTCGTTCTCGCGCCGTTGCGAACTGCCGTACATCGTGACGACGGTCACCCCTCACGTCCAAGACCCATTTGCAGCCCGACCGATAACGTCGGCCTATCGAAGGCCTATCGAACGACCAGTCGCAGGAGAACGTGAGAACGCATGGACGTACGGCAGTTGCGCCATTTCCTGGCCGTCGTGGACCACGGCAGCGTGCACCGGGCCGCCAAGCACCTCTTCGTGGCGCAGCCGTCGGTGACCCAGACCATCCGCCGCCTGGAGGCCGCGCTCGGGACCAGCCTGTTTCTGCGGCAGGGGCGGGGCCTGGTCCTGAGTCCCTCGGGTGCGGCCCTGGTCGGCCCCGCCCGGGAAGTGGTGCGCTCGCTCGACGTGGCCCGGGAGTCGGTCATGGCCGTGGACGGGCTGCGGGGCGGGCAGCTGCGGATCGCGTCCATGCCGTCCCAGGTCGTCAGCCCGCTGACCGGCCTCATCGCCGCGTACTCCGAAGCGTATCCGCAGGTGCAGGTGGCGGTGGTGGCCGCCGCCCGGCCGGACGATGTCCGCGACGCGCTCGGCAGAGGTGTCGCGGAGGTGGGTGTGCTCGCCGCGGCCGGTGCGCACGAGGCGTACGCAGATCTGGACCGGGTTCCCATCGAGACGCAGTCGTTCGTGCTCGTGGCACGCGACGACGCCGACCTGCCCAAAGGCGAACACCCGCTCTCCGTCGACGAGTTGCCCGCGTTGCGGCTCATCGCAGGCCAGCCGGGGACGGGCATGCGCCGCGTCGCCGATGCCATCGTCGCCGCGACCGACTCCCGTATCGCGGTCGAGATCGAGCATCGTGAGGGGCTGCTCCCACTGGTCATGGCGGGTGTGGGGGTGGCCGTGGTCGCCGACTCGTGGCGCCCGCTGGCCGACACGGTCGGGCTGCGTGTGCGCAGGCTCGCCATCGAGGACACGCTCGACGTCGGCCTCGTGTGGCGCAGACACCGGCTGAGCCCGGCGGCCGCGGCCTTCATCGACGTGATCGAGAGGTCGCGCACCGACAGGCGCGAGGGGGATCCGGCGAACCGATAGGCGAGCGTTATCGAACGAGCTGCAAACGCGTCTTGGACAGCCCCGGACGCCACGGCATTCCATGGTCACCATGACGACCACTCGCCACCGCATCGCTCTCATCCCTGGTGACGGCATCGGCACCGAGGTGCTGCCGCCCGCCTGCGCCGTCCTCGACGCCGTCGGCAAGCGCCACGGACTCGCCTTCTCCTACGACTCGTTCGACTGGTCCTGCGAGCGGTACCTCGCCGAGGGCGCCATGATGCCGGAGGACGGCCTGGACCGGATCCGCCACCACGACGCGGTCCTGCTCGGCGCGGTCGGCTGGCCGGGGGTGCCGGACCATGTCTCCCTCTGGGGACTGCTCATCCCCATCCGCCGCCAGTTCCGCCAGTACGTGAATCTGCGCCCGATCAAGGTGCTCGACGGCGTCCCGAGCCCGGTGGCGAAGGCGGGCGCGGACGTGGACTTCGTCGTCGTGCGCGAGAACGTCGAGGGCGAGTACTCGGAGATCGGCGGGCGCCTCAACCGCGGGTTCCCCAACGAGATGGCCGTCCAGGAAGCGGTGTTCACCCGCCCCGGTGTCGAGCGCATCCTCGACTACGCGTTCACCGCCGCGCAGCGACGCGCTGGTCACCTGGTCTCGGCGACCAAGTCGAACGGCATCGTGCACACCATGCCGTTCTGGGACGAGCTGGTGCGCGAGGCCGGTCAACGGTTCCCGGACGTCGAGTGGCGGCAGGAACACATCGACGCGCTCGTCGCGAAGATCGTGCTCGACCCGTCCCGCTACGACGTGATCGTCGGCTCCAACCTCTTCGGCGACATCCTCTCCGACCTCGCGGCCGCCGTAGCGGGCAGCATCGGCATCGCGCCCGCGGCCAACCTCAACCCCGAGCGCGAGTACCCCTCGATGTTCGAGCCCGTCCACGGCTCGGCCCCCGACATCGCGGGCCGTGGCACCGCCAACCCGCTCGGCGCGATCTGGTGCGCCTCGATGATGCTCGACCACCTCGGCCACCCCGAGGCCGCGACCGAGGTCTTCGAGGCGTTCGCGTCCGTCCTCGCGACGACGGACGCGCGCACGGCCGACCTGGGCGGAACGGCGACCACGAAGGAGTTCACGCAGCTCGTACTCGCGGCCATCGCGGACCGCTGACCGCCTCTCCTCGTGTCCGGCCCGTGCTCCACCACGCGCTCGTCCGCGCGAGCCGGCCGCCACGACCGGCCGGGGCACGACTCCCCCTCAGCCGTTCAAGTCCTCCCGCGCGGCCGCGATGAACGCGTCCTTCGCGCGCCGCAGATCGTCCTGTGTGTCATGGCGGCGCAGCGCGTCGACGACCGCCACCGCCGCCTCGGCGACCGCCGGAGGCCCCTCCAGGGCCACCGCGCTCGACGCCCGGTACAGGCGCGGTTCGTCGTCGGCGGTGCCGAGGCCCGTGCGTGCGGCGACGATGCCGCTCTCGGCTGCCGCCAGGAACTCCGCGTACGTCGTGCGCCGCGCCTCACGGGCCGCGCGCTGCTCGTCGGCGCCGAGCGTCATCCGGACCGAGCTGAGCAGCGCGTCGGCCTGCCGGTCGCCGGAGTGCCGTGCCGCTTCGGCCTGGCGGATGCCGGCCGAGCGGCCGTACCAGCCCGTCACGACGCTGCCCGCGATCGCCGACCCCGCGGCGATCAACGCGACTCCCCAGTCACTCATCCCCCGACACACCCTCCCCGGCTCCCGCGCCCGGTTCGCCCCGAACGCTCGAAGGTAGGATCGGATCATGTCGCCGGACGACGCACAAGAACCAGGCCCCATCTGCGAAAACGACATCGCAGACGCCGCGCCCCCACTAGAATTGACAATTTACGGGCGACGGGCGACGGGCGACGGGCGACGGGCGACGGGCGACAGGCGACAGCGGTGACCGAGGTGGCCGGCAGCGGACCGTTCTTCTCGCCGCGCGGTCGGCCGTAGCGCTCTACCGCCTCCTTGACGTGCTTCCCGCCCTCGCGGGCGACGACCGCGTCACCCGCTGCTTCACCCTCGTCCCGGGCTCGGACTTCGGCGCAGACGCGCTGGCCGCCATCGAGCGGATGGGCGCGCGCACCGTGCCGTGGAGCGAGGCCTGTGCACGGTCGTACGACCTGGTCATCGCCGCGAGTCCCAAGGGTGACCTGGGGCGGCTGCGGGGGCCGCACGTTCTGCTGCCGCACGGAGCCGGGTTCAACAAGACGATTCCGTACGAGGGTTCGGCCGACTCCGCGTCCGGCCTCGACCCGGTGCACCTGAGCCGCCCGGAAGGCTCCGCGCCGGTCGCCCTGCACGCCCTGGCCCACCCCGACCAGCTCACCCGCCTCACGAAGGTGGCCCCGCAGGCGGCGCGGAGCGCGAAGGTCATCGGCGACCCCACGCTGGAGCGCGTCCTCGCCTCGCGCACCCACCGCGACCGCTACCGGGCCGCGCTCGGCACGGGGCCGCGCACACTCATCGCGCTCGCTTCCACGTGGGGACCCGAGTCACTCATCCAGCGCCACCCGGGTCTTGCGGCGCGGCTGGCCACTCAACTCCCCTATGACGAGTACCAGTTGGCACTCATCGTGCACCCCAACGAGTGGAGCCGACTCGGCGCGTTCGAACTCGGGCAGCGGCTCGAACCCGCCCTCGCGGCCGGGATGCTGCTGCCGCACCCGCGCGACGAGTGGGCGTCGGTCCTGGTCGCGGCGGACGCCCTGGTCACCGACCACGGTTCGGCGGCCCTGTACTACGCCGCCGCCGAGGACAGGCCCGTCGTCGCAGCCTGCCGGGGCGGCGACGAACTCCTTCCAGGCAGTCCCATGGACGTACTCCTGGGCGGAGTACCGGAGTTGGGCCTTGCACATGACCTGCCGGCAGCCCTGCGTGCGTACCGTCCGGGTCGCGCCGCCGAGGCCGCCCGAGCCGCGTTCGCCCACCGTCACGACGCCCTGCTGCGGCTGCGCGACGAGCTCTACGCCCTGCTCGACCTCGCCCCGCGGACGCTCCCCGCCGTCACGCCTCTGCCACTCCCCGGCCCGCCGAGCCGGACGCCTTCCGCCTTCGATGTGCACGCCGAGTTCACCGAGGACGGCGTCGTCATCACCCGACACCCGGCCGGGACGGGGACACCGGGACATCACCTCGCCGTGGAGCTGGGAGCGGCGAGCGGGCAACTCGTCCGCTCCGCGGGCCTCTTGTATCGGCGAGCACAGGCCGGCCCCGCCGACGCGGCGGGCCTCGCCCGAACCTTCGACGGCTGGGCACAGCGGACCTTGTCCGAGTGGCCGGGATGCCGGACGGCCGCCGCCGTCCTGCCCACAGGGAACTGCCTGCTGCGGGTACGCGGGCACGAGCGGCCGTACGTCCTCGAAGCCGAGCCCTTCGTCCACGACGAGGCCGGTCTCGTCGCCCGCGTGGATCCGGCCGCCGCCGTATCGGCCGCACACGCGTGGCTGGCCAGGAACACCACCGCAGCCCGGACCCCTCCCGGGACCACGCTGACCTGCGTGATCGGCGAGCGCTCGTTCCCCGTCCACCTGCGGCCCGCCACGCCCGGCGAGACCCAACAGCCGGTCTAGCCCAGGCCGTTTCGGCGACGGATCTCGCGCGCGGACCGCCGGTGGCCCTCCGCCTCCGCGGGCCGACCGTCCGCGCTCGCCAGGTCCGCGAGGGCATCGCGCACACGGGCCTCGTCGAACCCGGATTCCCGCTCTTGCGCGCTCGCCAGGGACTCCTCGTACAGGCGCTGCGCCTCGACCCTTCGGCCGAGTTGGGCGAGCACGCCGGCCAGCGCGAAGCCCGTACGGCGTGTCATGCGTTCACGCCCCAGCTCGCGAGCGGCGTCGTGCGCCTCGGCGAGCAGGCGGTGTGCGGTCTCCGTGGCACCGAGGCACGCCAGGGCCTCGCCCATGCGGTAGGTCTGGAGCATGACGCCGTACGGGTTGGGGATCGCACGGTGTGCGTCGCGGGACGCCTCGAAGTCCCTTGCCGCTTCCGCCCAATTGCCTTGCGCGCTCTTCAGCATGCCCTGGAACTCGACGACGGAGGCGGCGAGTTTGCGCTCCGGCACTGCTGCGCCGAGCAGGCGGGCGGCCGATGCCGCCGCGTCGAGTTCGTCCGCTGCCGCCGCGTACTCCGACATCTCCCACAGCTGCCGGGCGAGTTGGCAACGCGTGCGCACCAGCCACGCGGCGCTCCCGCCGTCACGGACCGCCGCGTCGCGCGCCAGCTTCAGCGCGTCGACGGCCTCGGGCTGCCCCGGGTGGTCCAGGGCGTACGTCCACAGGGGCTCCGACAGGGCCACCGCCTCGGCGTCCATTCCGAGGGCGTGGGCGAGGCGTACGCAGGCGAACAAGGTGTGCCGTTCGGCGAAGAGCCACTTGGTGGCGGCCGTAGCGGCGTCCGGGAGCGGTACGTCGGGGGCGTCGGGCACGGGCGCGACGCGGTCCGTCACGACCAGTCGGGGTCCGGCCGCGATCAGGTCGGCCAGCTGAGCCTGGCGTACGTACCAGCGCAGCACCCGGATCCTGGCGTCCTGTGCCTCGCCCGCCGCCGCGTCGCGGCGCGATCTGCGCAGGGCGTGCGCGTGCAGGGGGCCGGGGAGCCTCATGCGTCCGTCGCGGGCGCGCAGGTCGAGGACTCCGGCACGGTCCAGTTCTTCGAGTGCCTCTTCGCAGGCCTCGGCGCCCAGGCCGAGGAGGGCGGTGGCCGAGTCCGGTGTGAAGGTGGCGCCGGGGTGGTGGGGCAGCAGCCGGTACAGGCAAGCCGCGTCGTCGGACAGGGCGTCGTACGCCGTGTCCCAGACCCGCTCGACCCCGGGTACGCCCTTCTCGCCCCACTCTCCCCGGAGTTCGTCGATCAGGCGGGGCAGGGGCCGCAGTCGGCGGGAGCGGATCCAGCGGCCGGCGACGTGCAGGGCGGTCGGCAGGCCGTCGCAGAGGCCGATGAGCGCGCGCACGGCCGCCGGGTCGGTGGCGAGCCGGTCGTCGCGGACGATCAGGTCGAGGAGTTCGCCCGCCGCCTGTTCCGTCAGCGGTTGCAGTGGCATGCCGACCGCCGCGCCGTCCTCCAGGTCGTACAGGGGCCCGTGGCTGGCGACGATCACGAGGCTCGCGCCGGAGGCCGGGAGCAGCGGGACGAGTTCGGACGCGTAGCGGACGTTGTCGACGATCAGTACCAGCTTCCGGTCCGCCGTCATGCTCCAGTACTGCTTGCACCGCGCCTTGAACTGGCGTGCCACCAGAGCGGTTTCGACGTTCAGGGACCGCAACAGCTGCGTGAGTACGTCGCCGGGGTCGAGCACGCCGTCGAGCCGGAAGTCGTCGAGGTCCACCGTGAGGACGCCGTCGGGGTACCGGTCGCGCACCGTGCGGGCGATGACGTACGCGAGCTCCGACTTGCCGAGCCCGGCAGGGCCGCTCAACGACATCACCAGCGGCCGGGACCGGCCCCGCCAGTCCTCCACCGCGCGCAGTGCCCGCTCCCGCTCGTCGTGACGGTTCACGAAATGCACCGGCTCCGGCGGAAGTTCGATCCTCACGGGCTCCCTCTCAGCAGCATCGTCCGGTTCAACTGGGCTTGCCGCCAGGAACTTTACTAGCCCGGACCGACGAAACTGCGGAGCCGCGTGCGGAACTGGGGAGCCGCTAGCGAAGCCCCGTCGCCGCCGCGCGCAGTTCGTCGAGCGCGGCCAGCACGAGGGGTGCCAGGTCGCCGGGGACCTCGTCGCGGGAGGGGTCGGCCCATTCGGTGAAGCCGAGCTTGAAGGCGAGTACGCCGAGTTCCGCGGCGACCTGCGCCGTGGGTTCGGGGACGTCGCGGCGGCGCAACGCCCCGACCATGGCGGCGGCCATGCCGATGCTCTTCAGCGCGTTGCGCTCCTGGAGTTCCTCGTTCGCCTCGATCGCCGCGTGCAGCAGCGGGCTCAGCTCGCGGTTGAACGAGGTCATCTCGCCGCATGCGCGTTCAAGGCCCGCCGCGACGGCCGCGATCGGCGTCGCGTCGTCGGAGGCTCCGGAGACGCCCTCGACCAGCAGGCGACTGAGGGTCTTCTGGCCCGCCGTGAGGATCTCCCGCTTGTCGGCGAAGTGCCGGTGGAACGTGCTGCGGGTGAGGCCGGCGCGCTCGGCGATCTGGGCGACCGTCGTGTCGTCGTAGCCCTGCTCGGCGAACAGGGTGAGCGCCGCCACGGACAGGCGCTGCCGGGCATCCGGCTTCCATCTCGGCATACGACCATCCTAAGTGATGCGACACATGTCGCATCGCCGGGTGTACCGTGATTGGTGATGCGACACATGTCGCATCACCAAACCCCTCGCACCTGGGAGTCCGCCATGCGCGTCTTCATCACCGGCGGTACGGGCCTGATCGGCTCGGCCGTCGTCGCGGAACTGCTCGCCGCAGGTCATGCGGTCACCGCCCTCGCCCGCTCCGACGCCTCGGCGAAGAAGGCCACGGAGGCCGGCGCGGAGGTGGTCCGCGGCGGTCTCACCGATCTCGATGTGCTGCGCACCGGCGCGCAGCAGGCGGACGGCGTCGTCCACCTCGCCTTCAGCAACGACTTCAGCTCGCCGGAGGCGCTCGCTCGTGCGGTGGCCGAGGAGGGCGCCGCGCTCGGCGCGCTCGGTGATGCCCTCGTCGGTACGGACCGGCCGCTGGTCACCGTGTCGGGCACACCGCACGCCGTGGGGCGGGCCTCGACCGAAAAGGATCCGCTGTCCACCGACGGGGCCGTCGGCGGGCGCAGCGTATCGGTGCAGCGCGCTCTCGACCTCGCCTCGCGCGGGGTGCGCAGCTCGGCGATCCGGCTGCCGCGCACCGTGCACAACGAGGGCGACGGCGGATTCGCCGGACTGCTCACCCAGATCGCCCGCCGGACCGGCGTCGCCGGCTACCCCGGGGACGGCACGCAGCGCTGGCCCGCCGTGCACGCGCTCGACGCCGCCGTCCTGTTCCGGCTCGTCCTGGAGAAGGCTCCCGCCGGCACGGCATGGCACGCCGTCGCCGACGAGGGCGATGCCGTACGGGACATCACCGCGGTCATCGGGCGGCGGCTCGGCCTCCCGTCCGAGTCCGTGCCGGAGGAGAGCTTCGGTCCGCTCGGGCCGATCTTCGCGACCGACCAGCCGTCGAGCAGCGCGCTCACCCGCGCCGCTCTCGGCTGGCAGCCGACCCACCCTGGTCTGCTCGAGGATCTGGAGAAGATCGAGCCCTGACACACCGGGCCGGCCGGCGCGCGCTCAGCCCTGCGGGCCGTTGAACTCGGCGGCCACCGCGCGCAGCCCGCGCACCCCGTACTCGATGACCGGCTCGGCCTGCGGGCCGAAGCGCGGCGAGTGGTTGCCGGGAATGCCGGGACGCGCCCGCGTCGGGTCCTCGCCCTCGTAGAGCTTGGGGTCGAGGCTGCCCCACATCCAGAACACCGAGGGGCAGTCGAGGGTCGTGCCGAAGACGCCGAAGTCCTCGCTGCCGGAGAGCGGGCGCGCCATGTGCTGCGTTCCCTCCTCGCCGTACACGGTCAGCAGGGCGGCGCGGGCGCGCTCGGTGGCCTCGTCGTCGTTGACGGTGAGCGGGAAGGCGTTGAGCGGTTCGAACTCCGGCTCGCGCGGGGCTCCCGCGGTCTCGGCCTCGCCGCGGACGATCCGCTCGATCGCGGCGAGGACCCGCTCGCGTACCTCGGGATCGAAGGTCCGGACGTTGATCTTGAGTTCGGCGCTGTCCGGGATGATGTTCTCCTTGTGACCTGCCCGGAACGAGCCGACCGTCACCACGGCCGCGTCCTGGGCGGCGATCTCCCGGGACACCACCGTCTGCAGCCGGGTCACCACGTGCGCGCCGAGCACGATCGGGTCGACCGTCAGCTCGGGCTGGGAGCCGTGTCCCCCGGAGCCGAACAGGCGGACGCGGAAGCTGTCCGCGGCCGACATGGTCGTACCGGGGCGCAGCGCCACCGTCCCTGTGGGCAGCGGGCTGACGTGCTGGCCGAGGCAGACGTCCGGGCGCGGGAAGCGGTCCGCGAAGCCGTCGTCGACCATGGCCTGTGCGCCCGCCGCGATCTCCTCGCCGGGCTGGAAGACGGCGAGCAGCGTGCCGCTCCAGGTGGTGCGGTCCGCCGCGTACAGGGCGGTCGCGCCGAGCAGCGCGGTGACGTGGTGGTCGTGGCCGCAGCCGTGCATCACCGGTACCTCGTGGCCGTCGGGCCCCGTCGCGGTGTCGGTCGAGGCGTACGGCAGGCCCGTGTCCTCGGCCAGCGGCAGCCCGTCGGTGTCGGCGCGGAGCAGGACCGTGGGGCCCTCGCCGTTGGTGAGCGTGCCGACGACACCGGTGGTGCCGACGTGCTCCGTGACCTCCCAGCCCTGCGCGCGCAGCACGGTCGCGATGATCGCGGCGGTGCGGGTCTCGTGCATCGACAGCTCGGGGTGGGCGTGCAGGTCCCGGTAGAGCTCGCCGAGGGCCGGCAGCAGCTGCGGCAGCCCCTCGTCGGCGGGGGTGCCGGCGGGCAGCGTGAGCCGAGCGGGGTCGACCGGGCAGGCGGGAGACGTGGAGGTGGTCATGCGGCAAAGCTCCTTCGCTGAGTTGGGGAGGAGTGGTCAGTCCCGGACGGCCGGGCCGAGCCGGGAGCGCAGGGCATCGGAGGTCTGCGGGGCGATCAGTGCGAGGCCGGCGGTGAGCGCCGCGCCGAGGGCAAGGACGGCGAAGGCGACGGTGAACGAGTAGGTGTCCGCCAGATATCCCATCAGCATCGGCACCAGGATGCCCGCGGACTGGCCGCCGAAGTTGATCATTCCGGAAGCCGCGCCGCTCAGTCTTGTCGACAGCGTCCGCAGCGGCACAGCGAAGATCGGCGTGAAGCAGAACGTGCAGGTGGCCATGGCGAGACACAGCAGCGTCTCGAACGCCACCAGGCTTTTGACCTGCGTCATCGCCAGCACCGCCACGCCGGCGACGGCCATGGACGGCGCGACCAGGACCGCGGGACGGCCCTTCAGCCTGTCCGCGCACCAGCCGCTGAGAATCATGGCCAGGCCGCCGACGAGCGCGGGCAGCGCGGTGAGCAGGCCCGAATTCCCCAACGAGAGCCCGCGCTCGGTCTGCAGATACGAGGGCACCCAGGAGTTGAGGCCCCAGACGAGCATGCCGTAGCCGAACAGCATCCCCACGTACAGCCACATCGCCGGGGTGGCGAGCAGCGCACGCGTTCCGCCGCCGCCCTCCGCGGCCTCCGTCCGCTCGGTCGGCCGCGCCGGGGGCAGCAGGAGTTGTACGAGGACGAAGGTCACGACGCCGAGTCCCGCGACGGCGTAGAACGACATGCGCCAGCCCCACAGGGCGATGACGGGTCCCGCGATCAGCGGCGCGACGACCGCGCCGAAGGAGTTGGACGAGGAGATCCAGCCGCTCGCCGTCATCCGCTCGCGGGGTCCGGTGCGTTCGGCGACGGTCTTCATCGCGGCGGCGGGGAAGATGCCCTGCCCGGCGCCGAACAGCACGCGGATCGCGACGAGCGCGGCGAACGACCAGGCGGTCCCGGTCAGCGCCGTGAACACCGACCAGACGAGCATCGCCCACAGCAGGATCCGCTTGGATCCGAACCGGTCGGCGAGCAGCCCGCCGGGGATCTGGCACGCGGCGTAGGCGAGGAAGAACGCGGAGAGGACCATGCCCTGTTGAGTGCGGTCGATGCCGAACTCGGTGCCGATGTGCGGCAGCGCGAGGTTGATCACGAGCCGGTCGATGTAGTCGACGATCCAGGCAAGGAACAGCAGGCCGACGGTCGTCTTCGCGGCCCGGTCGAGCCGGACCCGGCCCTTGTCCGGTCCGGGGTGCCCGGCGGGTGTGTCGGTCGATGTACTGGTGGCGCTCACGGCGGCTCCACGGTGTGTCGCGACGGGGAGTGGGCGCGCACGCCTGAACCTGCGAACGGGTCCACGTCCGGGCAGGCGCGCACCTCCGCACGGCGGGCGTCCGCCGCTGGGCCGGGGCCGCCGCACGGGTGAGTACGAGTGGCCCCACAATGGTCGCCATGCCATCCGCCCCCGCACCGATGCCGGAATCCATCGCCCTACAGGCGCAGGATTCCGTCTCCCCGGATTCCGACATGTGCGACTCCGCCACGGTCGACGTGTACGACTCCGCCACCGCCGACGTGTACGACCTCGACGAGACGGACATGGCGCTCGTCGACGCCCTGCAGACCAGCCCGCGTGCCCCCTGGTCGCGGATCGGCGCGGTTCTCGGCATCGACGCCACCACCGCCGCCCGCCGTTGGGACCGGTTGCGCGCCTCCGGGCTCGCCTGGAGCACCGCGTACGAGGCGTGGGAGCGGCACGGGCGGGGGCAGCGCCTCTGCATGGCCTTCGCCGATGTGGCCGTGGCCCCCGGCAGTCTGGCCGCTGCCACGGAGGCGGCGTGCGCGGACCCGCGCGTGGCCAGTGTCGAACGCACCACCGGGGGCGGCAGCACCGGCACCGACGGCGCCCTCTTCCTCACGCTGTCCTGCTCCGGAACGGCGGCTCTGACGCGCTTCGCCGACGGCCCGCTCGCCGGGCTGCCGGGCGTGCGCGACGTCCAACTCTCCGTGGTGCTGCACAGTTACCGGGAGGGCGCGGACTGGAAGGTGCACGCGCTCGACCGCGGGCAGCGCTCCCGCCTGGCGTCCGCCGTGGCGGCCGGGGCCGCGGCCGCGCAGCACGGCGACGCCGACCGTGCGCTGCTCCGTGCCCTGTCCCGCGACGCCCGCCGCCCCTACAGCGAGCTCGCCCGGGACACCGGTACCAGCGAGGCGACGGTCCGCCGCCGGCTGGCCCGGATGCTGGCCTCGGGCCAGGTCAGGATCCGCTGCGACGTGTCCCACCTGGCCGCGGGCCGACCGGTCATCGGCACGTACCGGCTCGCCGTGCCCTCCGCCGAACTCGACGCGGCGGGGCACCTGGTGGCCGCGCTACCCGGTGTCCGGCTGTGCATGGCGGTGACCGGCGAGGCCAATCTGCTGGTGTCGACGTGGGCGCGCTCGCTGAGCGACGCCGCCGGCTTCGAGGTCCGTCTCGGCTCCAGGCTGCCCGGTGCCCGAATCCTGCGCCGTGATGTCACCCTGCTGACCGCCAAGCGGATGGGCCGCCTGCTGGACGACGACGGGCGCGCCCGGGGGCACGTCCCGGTGGACCATCGCTCGTCCTGAGCCGCCCCCGTCATCCCCTCAACTCCCCGGCAGCAGGACGGCTTTCAGCGCCCGCCCCTCCCTCTGCTCAGCCACCGCCCTATCGAACTCCCCAAGCCCGTACGTCGTCACCAGCTCGTCCAGCGGCAGCCGCCCCTTCTCGTAGCGCCCGATCAACTCCGGCACGAGCTGCGCCGGTTCCGCGTCCCCCTCGACGCAGCCCCGGAGTTGGAGCCCCCGCAGCATCACGTCCCGCACGTCGATCTCGGCCCTGGCGGGGCCGAGGCCGACCACGGCGAGCGTGCCGCGTGGCCGGAGCAGCGCGAGGGCGCGGGTCAGCAGCTCCGGGCGGCCGGTGGTGTCGAGGGCGTGCGTCACCGAGGGCAGCGGGTCGTCCAGGGAGGCGACCGCCGACGCCCCGAAGCGGGTGGCCAGTTCGCGGCGCGCGGCCACCGGCTCCGCCACGACGACCTCCACGCCCTCGGACAGCGCGGTCAGCACCGCCGCGCCGCCGACCGCGCCCGCCCCGACCACCAGGAGCCGATCGCCGGGCCCCGGCCGCAGGACGTTGAGGACCGCGCCCGCCCCGGCCAGGAATCCGCAGCCCAGCGGGGCGGCGACCCACGGTGGTGTGTCGCCGACCGGCACGCAGGAGCGGGCGTCGACGAGCGCGGCCGTGGCGAAGGACGACTGGCCGAAGAAGGAGCCGAAGACCGGGACGCCGTCCACGCGGATCGTGGCTGTGCCGTCCGGGCGTCGCCCCGAGTTGTTGAGGGTGGTCGCGAGCGCGCAGTAGGCCGGATGTCCCGACCGGCACTGCGCGCAGCGGCCGCAGTGCGCGAACGACAGTACGACCCGGTCCCCCGCCTCAAGGCCCGCGACCTCCGCCCCGAGGCGCTCGACGATGCCGCAGCCCTCGTGACCGAGCACCGCCGGGCGGTCGCCGAGCCCCTTGCGCGTGGCGAGGTCGGTGTGGCACACCCCCACCGCCTCGATCCGGACGAGCACCTCGTGCGGACGCGGGTCGTCGAGCTCGGCCTCGACGAGTGCGGTGGGCGCGGCCCCACGGGACAGCAGTACCGAGGCCTTCATGCACGGTCCGGGGTTTCGCGTTCCAGGCCGAAGTAGAAGTGCCTGCCGTCCGCGAGCACGACGCCGGGCTTGCCGTTCATCACGCCCATGAGCGTGGTGTCGTCGACCCGCTTGAAGTGGTCGAACACGGGCATCCCGTCGTACACCATCGTGGCGGTCACCTCGCCACGGAACTCGACGTTCCACAGACTGGCCTCGCCACGCCCCGACGTGGTGTCGGAGTAGAGGCTGCCGTCCTCGGCGCGGCAGATCAGCGGCTTCGCGTCGTCGAGCGCGTCGAACCGCTTGCCGTGCCAACGGCTGGCGGCCAGCACCTTCTCGATGGGGTGGCCGGTCAGGAAGGCGAAGCCGCGCCAGGAGCCGATGAGCGAGGTCGCCTCCACCGTCTCCAAGTCGGCCCACAGGGCGTCGAGTTCCGCCGGGTCCACCAGTCCGTCCACCGCGCGGAGGGCCTTCCACCGTTCGTCCGCCTGATCCGTGACCATGTGGGCTCTCCTCGCTCTTGTCGATGACTGCGCGCCTCGCTATGTTAATCAGAAATCACATCCTGGAACAAGATTTAAAGCGTGGCGGAGACCTCAACCCCCAGCACATCCGGGCTTGTTGAACCGCCTGGCCAACCAGGGAAGCGAGTAAGTCAATGACAAATCTGAGCCGCAGAAACATCCTGTCGCTCGGTGCCGCGCTGGGACTCGTGGGCGCGACGGGTACCGCCACCAACGCCTGGGCCTGGTCGCCGACCGGCTCGGTCGCGGGCTCCGGAGCGGGTACCGACCCCGAGTACGTGTGGGACGACGAGATCGACCCGCTGATGGCCAAGATCATCACCAGCGGTCAGGTCCCCGCCGTGAACAAGGCGATGGCGTCGTGGGTGAACAACGACGACCCGCTGCCCAGCGGTCTTCCGGCCGAACTCACCACATACCTTCAGGGGGTCAACAAGCTCCCCTCCTGGGCGGATCCGAAGAAGCTGGCCCGCGCCGCCGACTTCAACCGGCGCAAGGACACCTACCTGTTCCTGCTCTACGGGCTCGGCAGCGGGATCATGAGCACGGTGATCCCGCGCGAGGCGAAGAGCGTCTACTGGTCCGCGGGCGGCGCCGACATGCAGGACCGCGCGGCCAAGACGTTCACGTTCGGCTACGACCTGGCCGAGCTGAAGGGCTTCGATCCCGAGGGCCAGTTCATCGTCACCGCCAACAAGACGCGTCTGGTGCACGCCGCGGTGCGGCACATGCTGCCGCAGTCGCCGCACTGGTCGGCGGTCGCGGACCAGAAGATCCCGATCAGCAACGCCGACATCCTGGTCACCTTCCACAGCCTCGGCACGTTCGTGCGCAGGAAGCTGCTCGAGTGGAAGGTCCCGTTCCCGGCCGAGGACCAGGAGGCCTTCCTGCACAGCTGGCAGGTCGCCCTGCACCTGCTCGGCGTGCGGACCGAGTACATCCCCAAGTCGTGGGACGAGGCGGACAAGCAGTCGGCGCAGGTGCTCACACCGATCCTCTCCCCCACCACCGAGGGCATCGAACTGGCCGAGGACCTGCTCGGGTTGACCGCGCAGATCGACCTCGGTGTCACGCGCGGATTCCTCAACGAGTTCGTGCGCTACGTCCTCAGCAACGAGATCGGCGACTGGCTGGGGCTCAAGCGCGACTACGCGTCGGCGACCCTGATCCGCACCGTGTGGCCGGCCTTCATCCTCTTCCGTGAAGGGCTGAACCCCGTCGCGCCCAGCGCGTTCTACATGTTCGACCAGTTCGTCCGCGCGCTCGCCATGGCGTTCCTGAACAAGGGCGAGTCGGGGAAGACCACACCCATCGTGATCCCAACGCACAACCGGCAGGACTGACACCCCTCGCACGGGCGTTGGGGCTCTCCGCTCAGAGTCCCAGCGCCCGAACCACCAGTCCCGCCACCGTGGCCCGGTGCTCAGCACTGTCCCGCCACCGCATGCGCCGCCCGGCCTCGACCACGACGCCGAACCCGGCGTGCACCAGGACGCGGGCCTGACGCGGGTCGAGTTCGGGGCGCGCCGCCCTCAACTGCTGTTCCCATACGGCGATGTGCTCGCGCTGCGCCAGCGTCAAGGGCCGCTGCAGCTCGGCCGGAAGGCCGACGAACTCGGCCTCGGCGACGCTCGTCAGCGCGGTGTGCTCGAAGCTGTAGGCCACGTACGTGGCCGCCAGCGCCGCCACCGCCTCGTGCGGGTCGGCCGTCCCCTCCAGGTTCTGGTCCACCGCCTGGGCGAGCAGCCCCGCGGCTTGCAGGCAGGCCGCCGCCAGGATGTCGACCTTGCCCGGGTAGTGGCGGTAGAGCGCGGACGGGGCCAGCCCCACCGCCTCGGCGATCTGGCCGTTCGTGACGTTGGCGAACCCGTCGCGCGCGAACAGCGGGACGGCGGCCGCGAGGATCTCCGCCCGCCGTGAGCGCGCCACCGGGAGGTCAGGGAGCGCGATGGCGCGCCCCCTGAGGGGAACGGTCGGCGCGGGGTCCGCGGCGACCAGGCGGAGCGCGCACGTCAACAGCAGCTCCTCGGCCCGGCGTTGGGCGATGGACGTGCGGTGCATCGTGATCGAACCGATGGCGCCGAGCGCCGCCACGACCCGCAACTCCGCGCGCTCCCCCGGGTGTTCGCGGCGCACCGCCTCGGTCACCCGCCCGACGACGCGCGCGAACTTGCCGCGGAGCAGTCTGCGGTCCTCGTGGTTGAGGTACCGGGCCTCCCACCGGTACACACCGCCCTCCGCCCGGCGCTTCACGGTGATCCGGACGAGGGACCTGAGCAGCTCCGCCGCATCGGCCTCGGGCGGCAGCTCGTCGAGCGTGGCGACGAGCCCGTCCACCATGGCGTGCGCGCACTCGGAGAACAGCGCGTACTTGTTCGGGAAGTGCCGGTACAGGGCCGCCGCGGTGATGCCCACACCCGAGGCGATCTCCTCCATGGACGCCGCGTGGTAGCCGCGCTCGCTGAAGAGCCGTCCGGCCGCCTCGACGATCAGCTGCCTGCGGTTGCGGGGACGCGTGGCGGGCATCGGCTCCGCGGTCATGACCGGGCCGGCGAGTGCGGGGACAGAGACAGGGGCGGGGCCATGCGAGCCAGTCAATCACACGCCGCGACACGCGCCATGGCGTGCGCAAACCTCCGTGCGGGCGGACGAGATGAGGAGCTCTCGTCAACTCTTGGTCATGATTTTCGGTGGACTGCTGTTCGCGTACAGAGCGCCGCTTAGCATCGGCCGTCCCGCACCGTACGACTCCTGGGAGGCCCGGATGCCGATGCCCCGCCCCGGGTGGCGGCGCGGACAACGGTGGCTGATCACGGGCGCACTCGTCGTTCTGCTCTGTCTGCTGGTGGCGAATGTCATCGCGCTCACGCAGCGTCCGCACGACGACACCGGGCCCTCCGGCGCACTGCGGCGCACGCTCGTCGAGGTCTCCGGGAGCCGTTGCGGCGAGGGCTGGGACGCGCCCGCGCCGGGCGTACAGGTCTTCGCGCTGCACAACACCTCCGACGCCTCCGCCGAGGTGTTCCTGGAGAATCCGCGCAGCCACGTCGTGTACGGCGAGGTGGAGGACATCGGGCCGGGTACGACACGGGAGTTGACGGTGCGGCTCGGCAGGGGCGCGTACGCCTTCACGTGCCTGCCGGAGGACGCGGACGCCGTCACCGGCCCCACCGTCCGTATCCACAAGGGCCGTTCGGGGCCGGCCGCCGCACCGGTCACCACGCACGACCTGATCCCGCGGGCGATCGCCTACCAGAAGTGGGTCGGCGACGGCCTCGACAAGGTGGTCCGGCTGACGCGGCACCTGCGCGACGCCGTCGACCGGGGCGACCTCGGCGCGGCCCGCACGTCATGGCTGCCCGCCCACCTCCAGTACGAGCGGATGGGCGCGGCCTACGACGCGTTCGGTGACGCCGACGGGCGGATCAACGGCACGGACGCCGGGCTCCCGGGCGGCACCGGCGACAAGGACTTCACCGGCTTCCACCGCGTCGAGTACGGGCTGTGGCACGGGCAGTCGGCCCACGAACTGCGCGCTCCGACGGCGGCCCTGCTGACGGCGGTCAGCACGCTGCGGGAGGACTGGGCACAGACCCGGATGGACCCGGCTCAACTGGGCCTGCGGGCGCACGAGATCCTGGAGAACACGGTGCAGTTCGAGCTGACAGGGCGTACGGACTTCGGCAGCGGCAGCAATCTCGCCACGGCCCGCGCCAATGTGGACGGGACCCGCGAGGTCCTCTCCCGCCTGCACCCGATCCTGTCCCGGCGTTACGCCCGTCTCCCGGCGCTAGAGCGGGACGTGCGGCGGGCCGGGCAGCGCCTCGACGAGCTGCGCCACGACGGTGACTGGCCGCCGCTGGAGCGGCTGAGCCGCACGCGGCGCGAGCACCTCGACGCCCTGTTCGGCGACCTCGTCGAGCGCCTCGCGTCGGTGGCGACGCTGTGCGATCCGCGGAGGACGGTGTGAGCGGGGCGGGTGGTGTCGGGCGGCGCGGCCTGCTGCGGGGTGCCGCGCTCGCCGGGGTCGGGCTCACCGCGGGTGGGGCCGCACCCCCGGTCGATGCGCCGGGCGGCGTCCCGGTCACGCCGCCCGTCGCCGCGTTCCACGGCGTCCGGCAGGCGTCCGTCGTCGCGGCGCAGCGCCGGGCCACCGCCTTCGTCTCCCTCGATGTCACCGCCGACGGCCGGGCCGAACTCGCGGACGCGCTGCGGACGTTGACCTACCGCTGCCGGTTCCTCGCCGCGGGCGGGACGCCGGAGCCCGCCGGGATCACGGCGCCGCCCGCGGACTCGGGGGTCCTCGGTGAGCGGCTGCCGGGCGGGACGCTGGCGGTGACCGTGGGCGTCGGGGCTTCGCTGTTCGACGACCGGTTCGGGCTCGGCCGGCGCAGGCCGCGCAGGCTCGCCGCGATGCCCACCTTCCCCGACGACGACCTCGCGGCCGACTGGTGCCACGGCGACCTGAGCCTGCAACTGCACGCCGACGACCGGGACACGGTGCTGCACGCGCTGCGCGACATCGCCCGGCACACACGTGGCGCGCTCCAGGTGCGCTGGCGCATGGACGGTTTCACCAGCCCGCCGCGCCCCTCGGGGACGCCGCGCAATCTGCTGGGGTTCAAGGACGGCACCGCCAACCCGGACACCGCCGACGCCCGCGCGATGGACCGTCTGGTGTGGGTCGGCAAGGGGAGTGACGAGCCGGAGTGGGCCGTGGGCGGCAGCTACCAAGTGGTCCGGCTCATACGGATGTTGGTGGAGTTCTGGGACCGGGTCTCGCTCAGCGAGCAGGAGCGGATGTTCGGTCGTTCCCGTACGTCGGGTGCGCCGCTGGACGGCGACGCGGAGCACGACGCGCCGAAGTTCGTCGACGACCCCAAGGGTGACGTCATCCCGCTGGACGCGCACATCCGGCTCGCCAACCCCCGCACACCGCACACCGCGGGCCAGCGGATCCTGCGGCGCGCGTACAACTACGACCGGGGCACGGACGCCAACGGCAATCTCGACATGGGCCTGCTGTTCTGCTGCTACCAGCACGACGTGCGGCGGCAGTTCGAGACCGTGCAGAAGCGGCTCGCGGGCGAACCACTGACCGACTACATCTCCCCGTTCGGCGGCGGTTACTTCTTCGCGCTGCCGGGCGTGCGCGACACGGACGACTGGTACGGCCGCGCACTGCTGTCCTGACCCCGGACCGGACCCAAGAGGAAAAGTTCGGCTCACAGGCGGTCAACATGTGGTCAAGGCCGACCCATTTACATGTACGCGCCATGTTCACTGGAGGCCACTGCAGTTGAGGCCGGAGGTTGAACCCGCATGCCCAGCAAGGCACGTACCTCAGCCAGACGCACGGCGATCCGCACCGTGGGCGCGCTCACGGGCGCCGCCGCGCTCACCTTCTTCGGCGGCGCGTCGCCCACCTGGGCCGCACCCGCCTCCACGGCCACGGCCACCCCGATCAAGCATGTGGTCGTGCTCTTCGACGAGAACAACTCCTTCGACCACTACTTCGCGACGTACCCGAAGGCCGCGAACACCGACGGCACGAAGTTCACGCCGGCCAAGGGCACGCCGAAGAACATCGACACCCTCGCGCACGCGGGCCTGCTGAAGAAGAACCCCAACCAGTACACCCCGAAGCGGCTGACGCCGGACCACGCGGTGACCTGCGACCAGAACCATTCCTACGGGCCCGAGCAGTACGCGTACAACGGCGGCAAGGCCGACAAGTTCGTGCAGAACACCGAGGTCGACAAGTGCAGCGGCGGCCTGTTCGGCGAGCCGGGCCTGGTCATGGACTATTTCGACGGCAACACCGTCACCGCGCTGTGGAACTACGCCCAGCACTACTCCCTGAGCGACCGCTCCTACGGCTCGAACTACGGCCCCTCCACGCCCGGCGCCATCAACCTGGCCTCCGGGAACACCCACGGTGTCATCTCCACCGACCCGGCCTCCGGCACAGAGAATCCGAAGCAGACCGACACACCGGACAAGACCGCGGTCCAGTCGCCCGACGCGCACGGCGTCGGCACGATGATCAATGACCCGGACCCGTCCTACGACGACTGCTCCGACAAGAACCACACCTCCACGAACGCGCTCGCCACGATGCGGGGCAGGAACATCGGCGACCTGCTCAACACCCGGAAGGCGTCCTGGGGTTGGTTCCAGGGCGGGTTCCGGCCGAGCAGCGCGTGGAGCGGCGAGGACGGCTCGTACGCCAAGTGCGAGGACGCGCACGCCAACGTCGGCGGCGCGGCCACACTCGACTACAGCCCGCACCACAACCCGTTCGCCTACTACAAGTCGACGGCGAACCCGCACCACCTCGCGCCCAGGAGCGTCGCGGAGATCGGCCACGCGGGCCGCGCCAACCACAATTACGACCTGACCGACTTCTCGGCCGCCGCAAAGTCGGGCCACCTCCCGGCCGTCAGCTTCGTCAAGGCGAGCGCGTACCAGGACGGGCACGCCGGCTACTCCGATCCGATCGACGAGCAGCACTTCCTGGTGAACCAGATCAACGCGGTGCAGAGCTCGCCGCAGTGGAGGTCGACCGCGATCGTCGTCGCGTACGACGACTCCGACGGCTGGTACGACCACGCCTACATTCCGCCGCGCAACGGTTCGAAGGACACCACGGTCGGCTCCAACGGCAAGGCCGCCGACTCCCCCGCCTGCCAGAACGGCCCTGCGGCGGCCGGGGGTTACCAGGACCGCTGCGGTCCCGGCACCCGGCAGCCGCTGCTCGTGATCTCCCCGTACAGCAGGGTCAACAAGGTCGACCACACCATGACCGACCAGGCGTCGATCATCCGGTTCATCGAGGACAACTGGCACACCGGCCGGATCGGCGACCACTCCTTCGACGCCACTGCGGGCCCGCTGTCCGGCATGTTCGACTTCAAGCACCCCAACAACAGACAGCTGCTGTTGAACGCGGACGGCTCGGTGAAGTCCGACGGGCCGGTCAAGAGCGTCGCCCCCGTCACCACACACATCACGCCGGGCCCGCCGATGGAGAACACGGCCGCGACGACCGACGACTTCCCCGCGCTCCCGGTGAGCCTCGGGGTGGCCGCGCTGCTCGCCACGGGCGCCACCGGCACGTACCTCACCCTGCGACGCAGGCGGCGCACCGCCGTCTGACGCCGCTCCCCCAAGACTGCCCGGCACGGCCCAGCGCCCCCTGGACCGTGCCGGGCGGACCGTGTGCCGGCTACTCGCCGCTGATGTCGACCATCCAGTTGATACCGAAGCGGTCGGTGCACATGCCGAACTCGTCGCCCCACATCTGCTTCTCCAGCGGCACGGCGACCGTCCCGTCGGCGGCCAGCTTCTCCCAGTAACCGCGCAGCGCCCGGGCGTCGTCGCCGCTCACGCTGACCGAGATGTTCGTGCCAGCGGTGTGGTCCATGCCGGGTGGGGTGTCCGAGCCCATGATGGTGAAGCCGTCCGGTGTCTCCAGGAGGGCGTGCATGATCTTGTCGGCGAAGTCCGCGGGCGCCCCGCCGCCACCGGCCTCGCCGAAGGTGTTCAGGGCGAGCTCGCCGCCGAACACCTCCTTGTAGAACTCCATGGCCTGGCGGGCGTCCCCGTTGAAGGCGATGTACGGGTTGAGGCGAGAAGCCACGGGCCGATCCTTTCCACGGGGGGCGCCACGCTGCGCCCCGGCCCTCCGCATTATTCGGCGTCCGCACCGCCCCCGCACGGGGAACACCGGACAGCCGGAACTCTCAGCCGGACTGCTTCTGCCGGGTCAGCTCGTCGAGCATTTCCTGCATCGCGTGGTCGTCGATGTCGGGCCCGTGGGTCTCGGCCGTGCGGACGAACATGGTCTCCTCGTAGGCGCTCAGCGCGGCCTCGACGTCCTCGGGGTGCGCGGCCAGCGCCCTGCCGAGTTCGGCGCCGTCGAGCATCGCCAGATTGGCGCCCTCGCCGTTCGGGGGCGCGAGGTGGGCGGCGTCGCCCAGCAGGGTGACGCCCGGGGCCCGGTCCCAGCGGTGGCCGACCGGCAGGGTGAACAACGGGCGCAGGACCGGTGTGCCGTCCGCCTCGGTGATCAGCGCGGTGAGCTCCGGCGCCCAGCCGTCGTACTCCTTCGCGATCCTCGCTGTGGCCGCGGCGGCGTCGGTGAAGTCGATGGCGTCGAACCACTCCGGAGGCTCGGCGAGACCGATGTAGGCGTGCAGGGTGCCACCCCGCTCCCGGTGGGCGAAGAGCTCCCGGCCGGGCTTGAACGAGATCATCATTCCGTCGCCGACCGCCTTCGCCGTGGCCGGATGCCGGGTGTCGGCCTCGTACAGGTAGGTCTCGACGACCGACTTGCCGCTGTACTCGGGGGTGGCCGGGGAGAGCAGCGGCCGGATCCGTGACCAGGCGCCGTCCGCGCCGACCAGCAGGCCGGTGACGACGCCGGTGCCGTCCGCGAAGGTCACCTCGTGGCGGCCGTCCCCGAGGGCGCGGGCGCCGGTGACCTTGTGGCCCCAGTGGACGGTGCCCGGAGGGAGGGAGTCGAGGAGGATTTGCCGCAGCTCGCCCCGGTAGACCTCGGGACGGCCGCCCGTTCCGTCGTCGGCCTGCTCGTACAGCAGGGTGCCGTCCGGGTCGAGGACCCGCATGGCCTCGTGGCCCTCCAGGACGAGGCCGCGGAACTCCTCCATCAGGCCGGCGGCCTCGACGGCGAGCTGACCGTTGTAGTCGTGGATGTCGAGCAGGCCGCCCTGCGAGCGGTCGGCCGGGGAGGCCTCCGCCTCGTGGACGGTGACGGGTATGCCGTGCAGGTGCAGGACGCGGGCGAGAGCGAGGCCGCCGAGACCGGCGCCGATGATCGTGACGTCGTGGGTCATGAGGGGTCCTTCCGGATCGTGCGTGGGCCGCAGGTTGGGATGCCCGCGACCGGCGCCGCTGTTGCGCGACGCCGACCGGCACCAATCTCCCTGCGGCCCACGACAGATCACCTACACACCACCGACCGCCGCCGACAGCTCACCGACAGCGGCCCCATCGGCGGGAGCCCGCCGCGCGGATCCGTCAGCGCAGCACCTCGAGTGCCCAGTAGTCCGCGGGCCCTTCGGCCGTGTACGGCACGTCCTGCCGACGCTCGACGACCTTGAGGGCGCCGTCGTCCGCCTGCCCCTGCACGTACTCGACGAAGTCCGAGCCCGCGAGGTACTTGGAGAAGGTGCTCATCAGGACGAGGCCGCCGGGCCTGGTGACGCGCAGCAGGCCGCGCAGTGCGGGCGGGGGGACGTGTCCCAGCGTGAACACACCGCACGACACGACGACGTCGTAGCTGTCGTCGGCGAACTCCACCAAGCCCTGGTTCATGTCCACGCCCGCGGTGAGCGAACGGTAGATCCCGGTCTTGCGGGCCTCGGTCACCATGCCTTCGCTGAGGTCGAAGCCGTCGATCACCGACACACCACGCCGCGACAGCACCGCGCCGACGAGGCCGGTTCCGCAGCCGGCGTCGAGGACCACGGACCCGGCCCCGACGGCTCCGGGATGGTCGCCCGCCAGTGAGCCGAACAGTTCGCCGATCTCGTGCGGACCTCGGTAGTCGGTGGTCCGCAGATCCTCGTCGTACGAGGCCGCCCAGTCTCCGTAGTACGTGTCGATGCGGTCGGGAATCCCATCGAGACCGTGCGCCCGCTTGATCCGGTCCTGACTCTCTGACACCCAAGTCTCCCTTGTCGTCGGACAGTTCACGCCACCGGCGGCCCTGGAGGGACCCGCGCCCGGTGACGCCCTTCACGCCGCTACCCAGGAAGGACGCCCCCGAACTCCCGACCGGGGCCGTATACGAGCCCCGCCTACAGCACGTGTGTGGCGGTGGTGAAGCGCGCCAGCGTGTCCGGCAGCGGGTCGATGCCGATGCCGGGGCCCGACGGCACCGTCAGACAGCCGTCCTTGTCGAGCACGAACGGCTCGGTGATGTCCTCGGCGTAGTACCGGCTGGAGGCCGAGGTGTCGCCGGGGAGGGTGAAGCCGGGCAGTGCCGCAAGGGCCAGGTTGGGGGCGCGGCCGATGCCCGTCTCCAGCATGCCGCCGCACCACACCGGCACACCGTTCGCGACCGCCACGTCGTGGATGCGGCGGGCCTCCAGGTAGCCGCCGACACGGGCCGGCTTGACGTTGATGATCCGGCAGGCCTCCATGGCGATGGCGGTGGCGGCATCACGCGCGCTGTGGATCGACTCGTCCAGGCAGACGGGGGTGTTGATGCGCTGCTGGAGCCGGGCGTGGGCGCGCAGATCGTTCTCGGTGAGCGGCTCTTCGATGAGCAGCAGCCCGAACTCGTCCAGTTTCCGCAGGTGTTCGGCGTCGGCGAGCGTGTACGCGGTGTTGGCGTCCACCTGCAGCGGCAGCGCGTCGCCGAAGCGCTCGCGCACCGCGCGCAGCGGCTCCAGGTCCCAGCCGGGCTCGATCTTCAGCTTGATCCGGACATAGCCCTCGGCGAGATACTCCTCGACGTCGTCGAGCAGCTCCGGGATGGAGTTCTTGATGCCGACGGAGACACCGGCGGGCACTCGCTGTCCGGTGGTGGAGCCCAGGTAAGTAGCCAACGGCATTCCGTAGGCGCGCAGTTCGGCGTCGAGCAGCGCCGTCTCCAGCGCGGCCTTCGCCAGCTCGTTGCCCTTGACCGGCTCCATCGCCGCCCCGGCGGCCGCCGCTCGCGGCTCGGGCAGCGCCTTCACGCGCGGCAGCAGGAAGTCGCGGATGACGATCTCGGCGCCCGCGATGAACTCGGAGCAGTACAGCGGGTCGGGGTCGCCCGCGAACTCCGACCAGCCCTCGGCCTCGTCGGTCACCACGTGCAGCAGGAAGGCGTCTTTGCTGTCGACGCTGCCGAACGAGGTACGGAACGGCTTGACCAGCGGAATCGCGATGTGCAGCAGCTCTACGCGCTCGATCTTCATGCCTGGTCCTCCTGGGCGGTGAGGCGGGTGCGGTCTGTGAGGTGGGTGAGCAGGTACCAGCCGTCGCGGGACATCGCCGTCGCCCGCATGCCCTCCGCGTACGCCGAGGTGAACACGTCACGCACGGCGTGCCGCCAGCGCAGCGCGGTGTCCGGGTCACTGGCGCGCAGCGCGACGATGTCCTCGGGGACGCGGCACCACAGCCGGGTCGCGTCACGGGCGGCGAGCGGTCCGCCGTCGGGGGCCTTGGCGGTCACGGCGGCCTCGGCGCGGCCCTCGGCGGGGTCCGGGTCCTGAGCGGAGGAGGCCGTCAGGTCCCACAGGGCGGTGAGGCGGTCGGTCTCGTCGCCGTTGTTGATGCCGTCGTCCATCGGCCCGTAGAAGTCGACCTGGTACTCGCCGGCGACCGCGCCGAGCTTCACCAGGTTGAAGCGGGCGTTCCTGGCGACGAGCGGGTCGAAGGTCCAGCGCATGGTGCGGGCGCCGCGTTCCAGGGCCCAGACGCGCTGGGCCTGCTTGACGGCGTGGCCCGTGCCGCGGTCGGAGACGGCCGCCGCGGCGGCGAGCGAGTACACGTCCCGTTCGGCGGGCGGCCCGAACACCGCCACCGACGCACCGACCACGGCGCCGCCCGACCGGGCCGCGTGCACGGCGCCGCCCGCGTGGGCGACGCTGTGCAGCACATCGGTGTGGAAGGGCGGGGCGTCGCGGGGCATCTGCCACACGTCGGCGAGGAAGTCGGCCACCGCCCGCAGTCCCGCCACGTCGTCGACGGTCGAGGTCGTCAGATCGTTCATGCCACGAGTCTCAAGGCGGCCCCTGGGGAGGGCCTTGTGGTGGTGGCCAATCATCGGCCTCTAGCCTGTTGCGATCGGACAATCCCCCGCTCCCGCCGTCGGCGAAAGGTTCACCCATGGACACCTGCACACTGGGCAACCTCCTCGACGCGCTCGGCGGCTCCACGCTGCGCCTGCTCAGCGCCCCGCACGGGCTCACCGTCCCGGTCGCCGACGTATTGCTGCACGATCCGCACGCCCCGCTGCCGGAGCGCGCGCCGGGCGCGCTGCTCCTCGCCGTCGGCGTCCGCGCGGGCGAGGCGGGGCCGCTGGTGCGCGAGGCCGGGCGGGCCGGGATGGCGGGCGTCGTGGTGCGCGGCGACGGGTCGGATGCGGTCCCCGATGCCGAGGCGGCGGGTGCCGCGCTGCTCGGGACGGACCGGGACGCGGCCTGGCACCAGGTGTTCCAGCTGCTGTCGTCCGTCGTCGGGGCGCACGGCGCACGCACGGCGCCGCTGGGCGAGGACGCGCTGCCGGGCGATCTGTTCGCGCTGGCCAACGCCGTCGCGGCGGCCGTCGGCGGGGCGATCGCCGTGGAGGACCTGGGCCGCCAGATCCTCGCGTACTCGACCGTCCCCGGACAGCCGGTCGACGAGACCAGGCGGCAGGGCATCCTCGGCCGCCAGGTCCCCGGCAGCCCGGAGAACGACGATGACTACCGCCTCCTGTACGCCGCCCGGGGCCCGCTCAAAATCCCCGGGGTGACCGCCGACGAGCTGCCCCGCCTGGCCACCAGCGTGCGCGCCGGAGGCGAGCTGCTCGGCTCGATCTGGGCAGTGGACACGGGGAGCCTGGCCGCCGACGCCGAGGACGGGCTGCGTCAAGGCGCCTCGGCCGCCGCGATGCTGCTGCTGCGGGCGCGGGCCACCGACGAGCTGGCCCGACACCTGAGCAGCGACCTGCTGCGCCGCCTGCTCGACGGCTCCATCGAGCCGGCCGCGGCCGCGCACCGTCTCGGCCTCGCGCCGGACGCCCCGGTGCGGGTCGCGGCATTCGCGCTCGCGGGTGCTGCCACCGCGCAGGACGGCGGGCAGGCGGCACTGCGCCTGCTCGACCTCGTACGCCTCCAGTGCCAGACCCGCTACGGGCAGCACGCCTGCGTCCTACTGGACGGCGTGGTGTACGCGCTGCTGCCGGTGGTCGGGGCCGCCGACCACGCCGCCGACCGGCATCTGCGGATCGCCGAGGACATCGTGCGGCGCGCGGAGGAGGCGCTGCGGATCTCCGTGCGGGCCGGGCTCGGACACACGGTGCCGGGCGTCGCCGGGGCCCGGGACTCGCGCGACGACGCCGATCTGGTGCTGCGGGTGCTGAGGGCCGGGCAGGTCGCGGACGCGGGGCAGGTGCGGGCGCGGACCTCGCTGCTCGTCCTCGGCGAATTCCTCGCCGACCGCAGGGACCAGGCGGCCGGGCCCTGGCGGGACGTCCTCGCGCACGACGCCGAGCACGGCACCGAGTACGCCCGCACGCTCATCTGCTGGCTGGACGCGGGCTGCGACGCCGGACGCGCGGCGGAGCGCCTGGTCGTCCACCCCAACACCTGCCGCTACCGGCTGCGCAAGGTGCAGCGGCAGCTCGGCATCGACCTCGACGACCCGGACGAGCGCCTTGTGCTGTGGGTGCAGTTGCGTACGTTGGCGGGGCTACGCGGCTGAGTCCCGGGACAGCAGCCACCCGCGCAGCCGCTCCTCGCACGCCCGCACTTCCGCCATCGGCACGAACTCCCCCGGCGTGTGGGCCAGTTGGGGATCGCCGGGCCCGCAGTTCACTCCCGGTACTCCGAGCGACGCGAAGCGTGCCACGTCGGTCCAGCCGAGCTTCGGCTGCGGTTCGACGCCCAGGGCCTTGACGAGACCGGCGGCCATGGGCCGGTCGAGCCCCGGCAGCGCGCCCGGCTCGACCTCCGTGATCCGCAGCTCGTACTCCGGGAAGAGCCCGCGCAGGTACGCCTGCGCCTCCTCGGGTGAACGGCTGGGCGCGAAGCGGAGGTTGACCTTGACCACACACTCGTCGGGCACGACGTTGGACGACACCCCGGCGCGTACGGCGACGGCGTTGAGGCCCTCGCGGTACTCCAGGCCGTCGATCGTGATCCGCTCCGGGACGTGCGCGTGCAGCCGGGTAAGCACCTCGCCGGCGAGGTGTGCGGCGTTGCTGCCCATCCAGGCGCGCGCGGTGTGCGCCCGCTGCCCCGGCACGACGATGTCGGCGAGGAGGAAGCCCTGACAGCCCGCCTCCACACCGCCGTCGGAAGGTTCGAGGAGCAACGCCAGGTCTCCGTGCAGGAGTTGGGGCCCGCGGGCGGCGATCACGGCGAGCCCGTTGCGGTCGCCGGCGATCTCCTCGCACTCGTAGAAGGCGAAGGTCACGTCGCGGTTCAGCGATTGGCGCGCGCCGGACGCGGCGGCGGCCAGTTTCAGCGCGACCGCCACGCCGCCCTTCATGTCGCAGGCGCCGAGCCCGTACAGCCGCTCTCCGTCCCGGCGCGCCGGGAGGTTGCCGGCCTCCGGGACGGTGTCGAGGTGTCCGGCGAGGACGACCCGTTCGGGGTGGCCGAGGTCGGTGCGGGCGACGACGGAGTTGCCGACGCGCTCGACGTCCAGGCCCGGCAGCGCGCGCAGCGCCTCCTCGACGGCGTCGGCGAGCGGGCCCTCGGCGCCGCTCTCGGAGGGCGTGTCGACCAGCGCCTCGGTGAGTGCGACGACGTCGGCGTCGAGGTCGAGGGGCACGGCTGGTCTCCTTCATGTCTGCGTCGCGGGGTGTCCGCGGGGGTGCGCCCACCATGGTCGGACGACGCCGCGGGCCGCGGGTTGTGACATCGGCCAACACCCCACGTCGCACTCGTGCCGATCGGCCAATGTGCGGGGCCCGCCGGTCCCGAAGGATCCGCACCCTCACCGACCGCTCGCCGTGTCACTCGTCGTACAGGAGGACCCATGGGCCCTGTGGCCACTCAGCTGTGCCGCCGCAAACCTCTGGACAGCATCGTCGCGGATGCCGAGGGCACGGCGCACGACGGCCCCCGCCTGGAACGCACCATGGGTCTGGGGCGGCTGACGCTGCTCGGGATCAGCTCCGTGCTCGGCACCGGCATCTTCTTCGTCCTCGGCACCAGTGTGCCCACGGCCGGTCCCGGCGTCGTGCTGTCGTTCGTCATCGCGGGCACCGTCGCCGCGCTCGCGGCGCTCTGCTACGTGGAGTTGGCCGGGGCGATCCCGGTGGCGGGCAGCACCTACTCGTACGCGTACGCCTCCCTCGGTGAGGGCATCGCGTACCTGGTGGCCTGGTGTCTGGTCCTGGAGTACGGGGTGGCGGTGTCCACGGTCGCGGTCAGCTGGGGCCAGTACCTGAGCGAGGTCTCGGACGCACTCTTCGGTGTCACGCTGCCCGCCGCGATCAGCCAACCGCCGGGCGCGGGCGGCCTGGTGAACATCCCGGCCATCGTGGTCGTCCTCGCATGCACGGCGTTGCTCGCCCGCGGCACCCGCGAGTCCATCCTGGTGAACTCGATCCTGGTGTGCGTGAAGCTGGGCGTCCTCGTGATGTTCGTGGCGGTGGCGCTCACCGCCTTCCAGGCCGACCGCTTCACCGACTTCGCCCCGCACGGCGTCGGCGGCATCACGGCGGCGGCCTCCGCGGTCTTCTTCTCGTACGTCGGTTTCGACACGGTGTCGACGGCGGGCGAGGAGGTCCGCAACCCACGCCGCACCATCCCGCTGGCCCTCCTGCTGACTCTCCTCGTGGTAACAACCCTTTACATCCTGGTCGCGGTCGCCGGCATCGGCGCGCAGCCGGAGGGTGCCTTCGCGCGTCAGGAGGCGGCCGGCGAGGCGGTGCTCGCGTCGATCCTCACCTCGGTCACCGGCTCCGGCACGGCCGCGCTCGTCCTGTCGGCCGGGGCGGTCGTCTCCATCTTCAGCGTCGTCCTCGTCACCCTCTACGGGCAGACCCGCATCCTGTTCTCGATGGCGCGGGACGGCCTGGTGCCTCAGATCTTCCGCCGGGTGGACCGCAAGCGGCACACCCCCGCGGCCAACTCCTGGATCGTGGGCGTCGGGGTCGCCGCCCTTGCCGGCTTCGTCCCGCTCCAGGAACTGGCCGACCTGACCAGCATGGGCACGCTGATCGCCTTCGTGGCGGTGGCCGCGGCGGTGATGGTGCTGCGCCGCATCGCCCCCGACGCCCCACGCCCCTTCCGGGTCCCCCTCTACCCGGTGGTCCCGATCCTCACCGCGGCCGCCTGCGCCTACCTCGCCTACCAACTGCCGGGCCTGACCTGGACGTTGTTCCTGTGCTGGCTGGCCCTGGCGGCCGCGCTGTACCTGGCGTTCGGGCGGCGCAGGTCGGCGCTGCGGGAGGGGGTCGGGCGGGAGACGGAGCCGACGGCGGCGCACTGACCGGCCGGTCGCTGACATCCCCGCGTGGCGGGGGTGTCAGCGTGTCTGGAGGTCGGCCAGGGCGTGCGTCACGTCCGCCGACGCCGGGTAGAGGTCGCGGTACAGCGCGTACAGCTCGTCGTAGCGGGCCGTCACCTCGGGGCGCGGGGCGATCCGTTCGGCGACGGGGTTCCAGTCGTCGATACGGGCGTCGTCCGTGACGAGCTGCGCGGCGAGCAGTGCCCCTCCGTAAGACGCACCGACGGACGTGGTCCGTACCTCCTGCGTGCGACCGGTGACGTCGGAGACGATCTGGGTCCACAGCCGCCCCTGCGTGCCGCCGCCGACGGCGACCACGCGGCGGATGTCACCGCCCGCGGCCTCCAGCGCCTCGATGTTGTGCCGCACGCCGAACGCGGTGGCCTCCAGGGCGGACCGGTACAGGTCGCCGCGCGTGTGGCCGAGCGTCAGGCCCGCGATCACACCACGTGCGCGCGGGTCGTCGACGGGGGTGCGCTCCCCGGCGAAGTACGGCAGCATCAGCAGGCCGTTCGCGCCGGGCCCCGACTTCTCGGCGAGGCCCAGTAGTTCGGGGTAGTCGACGTCGCCGAACAGGTCGCGCAGCCAGCCGGTGACGGCGCCCGATGTGGCCATGCCGCCGGCGAGGTTGCGGGTGTCGGGCAGGGCGCCGACCGTGCTCCACAGCGCCGGGTCGCGCAGCAGGTCGGGCACGGTGTGCACGAGGAACATCGTGGTGCCGTACATGAGCATCAGGTCACCGACGCCGTGCGCCCCGACGCTGAGCGCCTCGGCCCAGGCGTCGACGGTGCCGGTGGTGACCGGGATACCGGCGGGCAGGCCGGTGGCGCGGGCGGCCTCGGCGGTGACCGTGCCGGCCGCCTCGCCGGACCAGCACAGCGGCGGGAGTTCGAGTCCGGGCGCGATGCGCTCGGCCCACGGCGCGTACCAGTCGCGGGCCAGCGTGTCGTAGAGCGGGGTGCTCTGGCTGGCGGAGTGGTGGTCGAGGACGTAGGCGCCGGTGAGCTTGCGGGCCAGCCAGGAGCTGGGCATGTAGAGGCGGCGGGCGCGGGCGAACAGCTCCGGTTCCTCGTCGGCGACCCACGCCACCTTGGCGCCCGCCGCCTGCGACGTGAGCCGCGAACCGCACCGGTGGACGATCTCGTCCGCCCCCAACTCCCGTTCAAGACGCTCGATCTGGGCGCCGGAGCGGGTGTCGACGCCGTACAGGATCGCGGGCCGCAGCGGCGTGTCGTCGGCGTCGGTGAGCAGCACACACGGTCCCATGCCACTGACGCCGACGGCCACGACGTCCGCGTCCCGGTCGGAGGTCAACTCGCGGGCGAGCGAGACGAACTCGTCCCACCACACCTCGCCCGCCATCTCCACGTGCCCGGGGGCGGGACGGTCGACGGTGTGCTCGCGGACGGCGGTGTGCAGCACGGTTCCGTCGAGGGCGACGAGGATCCCCTTGCTGCTGGACGTACCGATGTCCACGCCGATGACTGCTGACTGGGGCATGGTGGCCACCCTTTCTGGTGCTACTTCAGGCCGGAGGTCTTAATGGATTCGACCATCTGGCGCTGGAAGACGAGGAAGAGGGCGAGCATGGGGACGACCGCCACCACGGCGGCGGCCAGTACGTAGTTCCAGTTCGCGCCGTACTGCGTGCTGAACGAGGCGATGCCCACCTGGGTGACCGTCAGAGCCTCGCTGTTGGTGGCGACCAGCGGCCAGGCGAAGGCGTTCCAGTTCGCGAGGAAGAAGAAGACCGACAGTGCGGAGAGGATCGGCCGGGACAGCGGCAGGATGACGTTCCAGTACACGCGCCAGTATCCGCAGCCGTCGACGATCGCCGCCTCCTCCAGCTCCTTCGGGATACCGAGGTAGAACTGGCGGAGCAGGAAGATCCCGAAGGCGTTGAAGAGCGGTGGGACGATCAGTGCCGCGTAGCTGTCGAGCATCCCCAGTGTGCGGACGACGATGAACAGTGGGATCAGGATGACGGGTGCGGTGATCAGCAGCGTCGAGAAGATGACCACGAAGATGCCGTCCCGGCCGGGGAACTTGAGCCGGGCGAGCGCGTACGCGGCCATCGAGTGGAAGAGCAGGGCCACCACGGTGATCACCGCCGCCGTGATGAAGCTGTTGAACAGCCAGCGCGCGAAAGGCACTTCGGTGAAGACGTAAGCGAAGTTGTCCCACGTCAGGTCCGTCGGGATCAGCTTGCCGTCGGTGACCGTGGCGCGGGTCTTCACGGAGGCCGTGAGCATCCACAGCACCGGGAAGATGCTCACGGCGGCCAGCACGATCGCCAGGGCGACCAGGCCGGCGCGGGGCCCGAACCGACGCCGGGAGGGGCCGGCCGCGGTGCGGGCCGTCCTCACCAGGGTCGCGGTGTCACTGCTCATCGTCGAACCTCCCGCCCTTGGTCACCTTGAAGATCAGTCCGGAGAGGGCGACCATGATCAGCACCAGGAAGGAGCCGAGCGCCGCGGCGTACCCGTACTCGCCGAACACGAAGGCCTGTTGGTAGATGTAGAACATCGCCACGGCGGTGCCGTTGGCCGGGCCGCCGGAGGTCAGCACGAAGACCAGGTCGAAGGTTCCGGTGATGGCCGCGACGGTGGTCATGATCAGTACGAAGAAGCTGGTCGGCCGCAGCAGCGGCCAGGTGATCCGCCGGAAGGCCGTCCAGGCTCCCGCACCGTCGAGCTTCGCCGCCTCGTACAGCTCCTGGGGTATCTCGTTGAGACCCGCCAGGAAAATGATCATGTAGTAGCCCATCATGTACCAGACGGTCACGGCGATGACGGCGTACAGCGCGAGGTCGGGGTCGCCCAGCCAGGACAGCGGGTTCATGCCGAGGGCGCCGCCCGCCTTGTTCACCACGCCCGTCTGCTCGTCGAGCATGAACTTCCACAGCAGGCCTACGACGACCAGGCTGAGCATGTGCGGCAGGAAGAACGCCGTGCGGTAGGCGGCCATGCCCGGCAGCTTCTGCTTCATCAGCACGCCGAGCGCCAGGCTGACACAGAAGAGGGTGGGCACGAGGATCACCACGTACTTCGCGGTCACCCCGATCGAGGACCAGAAGTACGGATCGTGCAGCATCCGCTCGTAGTTGCCGAGGCCCACCCACTCGTAGCTGCCGAAGCCCGAGACCTGGAAGAAACTCAGCGCGATCGACAGGAACATGGGCAGCACGACGAAGACACCGAGCCCGATGCCGTCGGGCAGCAGGAACAGCGCGGCGGCCAGCCACTCCCTGCGGGCCCGGGACATGCGACGGCCCGCGGGCTGTGCGGAGTTGGCGGGGGCCGGTGCCGACGGCCTGTCTGTCGTCCGTGACGCGACGCTCGTCATATCAGGCTCGCCCCCTGGTAGCTCTGCATGAAGGCCTCGATGCTCTGAGCTGCCCGGTCCGTCTCGCCCGCCACGCCCTTGCCGGCCAGCATCGTGGCCTGGATGGCGTCGGAGACAGCCTTGTAGACCACGGGTGGGTAGCGGGGTTCGGCGCGGCCGCCGGGAAAGATCTCTTCCTTGAACTTCTTCATCGCCCAGAAGTCGTAACCGCCCTTGGCCGCCGCCCGTTCCAGGGCCGAAGTGCGAGGTGAGATGTCGGACTTGGAGCCGGTGCACCAGTCGACGGTCCGCCCGATGGACTCGTCGTTCATCCCGCCGAGGGCCCAGGCGCAGAACTCCGCCGCGATCTCGGGGTTGCTGCCCTGGGTGCTGGCGCAGAACGACCAACCGCCGAGGACGGTGGCGTACTTGCCGCCGCTCGGCAACGGCAGTTTGAAGACTCCGTACTTCTGCTTGGGCGCGGACGTCCGGAACCCGGAGATCTCCCAGATGCCGCTCTGCCACATGCCCGCGAGCCCGGAGGTGAAGGCGGTGATCGGGTCGTCGGCGGCGGGCATGGTGCGCGGCGCGATCCCCGCCCGGACGGCGTCCTGCCACAGCCCGAGCGCCTGCCGTGCGGCTTTGGAGTCGAAGCCGACCCGCCCCTGCTCGTCGACGACCTCGCCACCGCCCTGCCACATCCACGGGTACCAGGTGAAATTCTGGTAGTACCCGGGGTCGGTCTGGAAGACGAGACCAGCACCGGCCTTGGCGCGCAGCTTGTCGCCTGCGTCGAGCATCGCGTCCCACGTGGTCGGGATGTCCCCCTCGGACAGTCCGGCCTTCTCCCAGACGGGGACGTTGTAGTACATGGCCAGCGGCTCGACTTCCATCGGCAGGGCGTAGACCTTGCCGTCGACCATGCGGCTGTCGAGGCTGTGGCCGTAGTCCTCGACGACTCCCTTGTCCAGGTGCGGGGTGAGGTCGGCGAGGATGCCGCCGTTGTAGTAGCGCAGGAAGTCGCCGGGACTGAGCAGGAAGATGTCGGGTCCTGCTTCGGAGGCGAAGGCGGTGACCATCTTCGAGCCCTGGTAGCTGTCACCGGGCACGTAGTACAGCTCGATCTTGACGTCGTGGTCGGTGTTCCAGTCCTTGACGAGGTTCTGGAACCACTTCGCGCGTGCCCGGTCCGCCGGTTCGGGCGAGTGGGCGTCGTAGAAGTACCAGAACTTGAGCGTGCGCCCGTCGGCCCTGGCCGGTCCGCCGCACCCGCTGAGCAGCGGTGCGGCCGCGCCGGCCGCCGCGAGCCCGGCGGTGCCGAGGAAGCGGCGGCGGGACGGCGTCACGGCGCCTTTGCCGTGCTGGAGCATGGCGTGCTCCCGTCTCTCTTGGTGGGTGTGGGTACGTGCCTGCCTGCGAAGGGGTGCCGGGCGCGCGGCCCGGTCACATGTGCGTGTCGACCTCGAGGTCGAGCAGGTCAGGGGTGGGCGGCAGGCCCGAGCCCGCGGGGCGGTCCAGGTAGAAGAGGGACGTCGACGCGATGTCGTCGTGGTTGGCCCGGTAGCGGTGGCGCAGGCCGTTGCCCTGGCCGCGGCCGATGCCGAGGCACTGCACCGTGACGCGCAGGTCGTCCTGGAAGCGGATCGGGTCGAGGACGTGCCAGCGGTACATCCCGAACCGCTGCTGGCTGTCGTAGAGTCCGTCCGGCTTCAGGATCTGGTTGAGGCCGAGGTACGGGGTGGTGAACGCGGTGTAGCCCTGGCCGGGGACGTCGAAGTTCCAGGCGCCGCCGAAGTAGTCCTCGGTGCCGGTGCCGCAGATGGTCGGCCACTCGTCGTCGCCGTCCAGGAAGAACTTCAGCTCGCCCTCGCCCCACCAGCCGGGGCTGTTGACGGCCCAGGCGAGGTACGTGCCGACGTACTGGCCCTTGCCCTCGACGCCTTCGAGGAGCGTGTGGTCGGTGCCCGCCGTGACCGGGTTGCTGCGGCGCCACTGGGCGTGGAAGTAGGCGGCGTCGTCGGCGACTTCGCCCAGTTCGTAGTCGACCTGGTAGTAGAGCGTGAGCTGCTCCGGGGCCAGGTTCTCCAGCGTGATCCGGGCCCTCCGGAGGAACGGCATCGGCCAGTACGCGTTGAGCCCGCCGTTCGGGTTGGCGGCCACGGGGATGGAGCTGACCTGGCTGAAGACGTTCCAGCCGTTGCAGAAGAAGTCGCCGAGCGGGACCTCTACGGCCGGGGCGTCCTCGCCCTCCCAGTAGAAGCGCAGAAGCGTCTGGCGCCAGGCGGCGTGCGGGGCCGTGGTGCACCAGATGTGGGTGATCGTGCCGGGCCCGTCGATGTCGGCCAGCTCCACGGTCTCGCCGGCCGCGATGTCGATGCTCGGCGAGATCTTCCAGCCGCGGCCGAGCCTGCTCGCGGCCCGCGCGCCGGTGCCCTCGGTCGCCATGCCGCCCGCGCCCTTGGCGCCCGTGAAATTCTCCGCGCTGATCGAGCGGGTGACCGCGCTGGTGGTGCGGGCGAGGCCGGTGAGGCCGGGGGCGATGCTCATCGAAGCTCCATCGTTTGAAATCGATTTCGCGTGACATCGCGGAGGTTCTCTCCGTCAATGTCTGGAATGCCGAGCTGAGGAATCCGCTCCCGTAGCGGGTCGCAGCCGAACGTCTTGAAATCCGTTTCACGGGAACGTAGGTTTCCCGCCACACGCTGTCAAGAGGTGGCGTGGGAAAGGGAGTTGGTCGGGCGGAGAATGACGGCAGTGCCGGACACAGCACTGACACAGCACGGATCGCGGGGCCGACTCCCCTGCCTGGACGAGAGGTTGAGTGAGAGGTCTGTGGCGACGATCTACGACGTGGCGCGCGAGGCCGGGGTCTCCCCCGCCACCGTGTCGCGGGTCTTCAACGGCGGCCGGGTCACCGCGGAGCGCGCCGCGACCGTGCGCGCCGCCGCGGCCGTGCTCGGCTTCGCGCCCAACCGGGTCGCCCGCTCCCTGCGGATGCAGCGCGCCTCTGTGATCGGCCTGATCATCCCGGACATCGGCAACCCGTTCTTCACCGCGCTCGCCCGCGGCGTCGAGGACGCGGCGCAGGAGACCAACCTCTCGGTGGTGCTGTGCAATACCGACGAGGACGTGGACAAGGAGCACCGCTATCTGGAGGTGGCCGCGGCCGAGCAGATGGCCGGGGTGATAGTCGCCGCCGCCTCCCGCCACCGCACCGACCTGTCCGCGCTCGCCGGCCGGGGCACCCCGGTCGTCGCGGTCGACCGGCGCCCGCGCGGCGCCTCCGTCGACGCCGTGATGATGGACAACCGGCACGGCGGCGAGGAGGCCACCGAGCATCTGCTGGCCCGTGGCTACCGACGCGTCGCCTGCATCGCGGGCCCCGAGGGCGCCTCCACGTCCGACGAACGCCTCGCCGGGTACCGGGCGGTGCTGCGCGACCATCTGGGCGACTCCGGGCAGCCGGCCGAGCCACCCCCCGAATACGTCGTGCACGGGGACTTCCGGGTGGACGGCGGGCGCGCCGCCATGGAGCGGTTGCTCGCGCTGCCCGAGCCGCCGGACGCCGTGTTCGTGGCCAACAACCTCATGACGGTGGGCGCGCTCGCGGCGCTGCGCGAGGCTGGGCTGGCACCGCCGCGCACCGGACTGCTCTCGTTCGGCGACGTACCCTGGCCGGAGCTTGTGACGCCGCCCCTCAGCTCGGTCCAACTCCCCTCGTACGAGCTGGGATTCGCGGCCGCGCAACTGCTGCAGGAGCGCATCGCGGGGACCGCGAAGCCGCTGCAGACGGTGGTGCTGCGCACCTCGCTCCAGGTCCGGGAGTCGACGAGCGGCCCGGCACCCGACTGACCGCGCACCCATCAGGGAAGCACACCCACCGAACCCGTAACCCCAAGGGAAGGACCCCGCATGACGCGCATCGTCCGCTTCGCCGATGGCACCGGGACCGTGAGGACAGGGATCGCCGACGCATCCGGTGCGATCCGCCGCTTCGACGGGGCGCCCCGCGTCGCCGACCTGTTGCGGCTGCCGGTCGAAGGGCTGCGGGAGTTGGTGGCGGCGACGGCCGCGCGGCCACGGGCCGACGTCGACGAGGGCGACGTGCTTCTGCTGCCGCCGATGGACGGGCTGATGGAGCTGTGGGCGGCCGGCGTGACGTACGAGCGTTCGCGCGAGGCACGCGTCGAGGAGAGCACCGAGCAGTCCGTGTACGAGCGGATCTACGATGCCGAGCGGCCGGAGCTGTTCCTGAAGGCGCTGCCGTGGCGCCTGGTCACCGACGGTGAACCGATCGCGGTGCGGGACGACTCCGAGCTGAACGTGCCGGAGCCGGAGCTCGGCGTGGTGCTCAACCAGGCGTCCGAGACGGTCGGTTACGTGATCGTGGACGATGTCAGCTCGCGCTCCATCGAGGGCGAAAACCCGCTCTATCTGCCGCAGGCGAAGATCTACGCCGGGAGTGCGGCGGTGTCCTCCGGGATCGTCCCGGTGTGGGAGGTCGATGCTCCGCAGGCGCTCAAGATCTCGCTGACCGTTTGGCGGGACGGGGTGGCGGCATTCCAGGGGACGACCTCCACCGCCGCCTTCCACCGCTCCCCGGAGGAGCTCGCCGACCATCTCTGGAAGTGCCAGCCGTTCCCCGACGGCGCGGTGCTGTCCACCGGGACCGGCATCGTGCCGGAGATCGACTTCACCCTGCACGCGGGGGACCTGGTGGAGACGGCGATCGACGGGGTGGGCGTGCTGACCAACCATGTGTGCGTCGGCCGGGCCGAACTCGACTGGCTGGTCGAGGCGGTGGACCGTCCGCTCGACCGTCGCGCCGTCCGGCGGCCCGCCGGCAGGTGACACACCCGCACCCCGCCTCTACGGTGCGCCGAACCACCGGTGCAGCGCCGCCTCCAGTCCGGTCGCGTCGTCCGTGCCGTGGCCGTGGCCGTGGCCGTGGCCGGTCCAGGCGACATGGGTGTCGGGGCGCAGCAGCAGTCCCGTCGCGTCGGCGCCGGCCGCCGTGCCGGTGATGACGTCGACCCGGTCGTGCCAGGGCTTCGCCACTTCGGCGAAGCCGCCGCCGAGGTCCAGGAGCAACGGGCGGGCGGTGACCGTCAGTTCGGCCAGCTGGTGCGTGCCCGTGGTGGTGTGGATGGTGAGGTCGGGGGCGAAGCCTTCGGTGGTGCCCGCGACGAGGTGGGCGATGCGTTCCGTGCCCGCGGGCGTCGTCAGCAGCTCGCCGAAGACCGTACGCAGCGCCGTGACCTCCGGGCCGGGGCGCAGCAGCGCCGACTGGGCCAGGGTCGAGTCCACGACGCGTTCGGCGACGGGGCGGCGCTCCTCGTCGTACGTGTCGAGGAGCCCCTCCGGCGCCCAACCGCGCACCGTGGCGGCCAGCTTCCAGCCGAGGTTGACGGCGTCCTGGAGGCCCAGGTTGAGGCCGGGGCCGCCGATCGCCGAGTGCACGTGGGCCGCGTCCCCGAGCAGCAGGATCCGCCCTTCCCGATAGCGGTCCGCGAGCCGTGTGTTGCCGCCGACGAGGCGGCGCAGCAGGTGCGGGCCCTCGCCCTCGGGCGGAAGTACGGGCAGGGGTGCGCCCAGGACGCGTTCGGCGCTGTCGAGCAACTCCTGGAAGGTCATCGGCGCGGACCGGTCGTCGTCCGGTGACTCGACCTCCGTGGTGTGGACGCTCGCGGGTCGGCCGGGCAGCCTGGCGTAGACGATGGTCCCGCGCTCGGTGCGCACGTACATGGTGGGCGGCAGCGTCCCGTAGCCGGGGACGAGCAACTCGCCCTGCGGGCCCAGGTGTTCCTCGCGCACGGTGACGTTCGCGGAGCGTGACACGAAGTCGTCGTTGGTGACTCCGGGAAAACCGATACCGGCCAGGCGGCGCACGGTGCTGCGCCCTCCGTCGGCCGCCACCAGGTAACGGGACGTGAGGTGTTCCCCGTTCGCCAGCGTCACCCGGACCGAGTCGGCGTCCTGGTGGACGTCGGCAACTTCCTGGCCCATGCGCAGGTCGACCCCGAGTTCGGCGGCGCGTTCGGCGAGGACCTCTTCGATCCGCGCCTGTGGTGCGGGGAGGATGCCGACCGGGTTGTTCTCGAGCCGGTGGAGTTCCAGGGGGAACGCGCCGAACATGTAGCGGGGCACGGGCCTGACGGGTTCGTCGGACCCGCTGATCCGGGCGTACAGACCGCGCCGGTCCAGCATCCGCACCACCTGGCCCACCAAGCCGTTCGCCCGGGGTTCCGTCTTCGGTCCTGTGAGCCGCTCGATGACGACCGGGCGGACCCCGACCAGCGCCAACTCGCCGGCCAGCATCAGCCCGTTGGGGCCGCCGCCCGCGATGATCACATCGAACATGACATGCCTCCTCAGGCTTTAAGGGGAAGGCTTTAAGGGGTCGGTAGCCCTGCGGCCACCATCGTGAGGGCCGACTTCAGCAGCGCCTCCATCGACGTCGACTCCGCCGCACCGCCTCCGTGCAGGAACAGGTCGAGCGCGGCACTGTTGGCGGCGGTCACACTCGCGGCCACCAGGCGGGGATAGAGGTCGACGTCGACGGACGTGCCCGTGCGGTCGGCGATCGCCGCGGCGAGTTCACTCTCCGCGACCTTGCCCGCCCGCAGCATCTCGGCCTGCAGCGCCGGCTCCGCCACCATCACCCGGAGCCCCGCCGCCCAGTCGGCCGGCTCCTGCGGCGGCATGTCCCGCACCTCGGGCCCTGGCTCCAACTGCCGGAGGACCGCTTGGGAGACGACCTCCCACAACGGCTCGCCCTCCGGCGCGGACCGCACTTCGGCGGCCACCCGCAGGGAGCGCTGGAGGTGACGGAAGGCGATCGCCTCCGCCTTGCTGGAGAAGTAGTTGTTGAAGGTGCGCGGCGAGACACCGACCGCTTCGGCGATGTCCTCGACCCGGACGTCATCGAGCCCGCGCTCCACGGTGAGCCTGATCGCGGCCCAGCTCAGCGCCACCCGCGTGGCCTCCTTCTTGCGCTCCCTCAATCCACTCATGACACCAAGGTAGCAAACTTTGCGTGGCACGCAATAATTCCTGCCAAGCAATAATGCGCACCACGCAGATATCCCAGTGGGTCTCGGTCACAGCCAGGACGTCGCAAGGCCTACAGTCATGGCCCCCGCGCCGAGCAGCACACCGTTGAGCGCGACCTGGCGCTCGCCACGGCGCAGATGGAGGCTCGTCGCCCCGACCTGAAGGGCCACGAACCCGACGGCCGCGACCAGGGCCAGCCAGGGCGCGATCCCGGTCAGCGGCGGCAGCACAAGGCCGAGCGCGCCGAGCAGTTCCAGCGCCCCGATCGCCCTGACGGCCCGCATCGGCGTGCTGTCCACCCAGGCCATCATCGGCCGCAGCCGCTCGCGGCTGCGGACCACCTTGAGCCCTCCCGCGTAGACGTAGAACAGGGCGAGCGACCCGCCGACGATCCAATAAGCAACGGTCATGCCCCCGATTCCACCGCCGGGGCGCGGGATCCGTCCAAGACCTGTTTCGCGACGCCGATACCGTGCGGGTATCGTCCCCGCATGGAGCTACGCGCGCTGCGCTACTTCGTGGCGGTCGCCGAGGAACTCCACTTCGGCCGGGCCGCCACCCGGCTGCACATGAGCCAGCCGCCGCTGAGCCGGGCGATCAAGCAGCTGGAGACCGAGGTCGGAGCCGCGCTGTTCGACCGCTCCCCCGCCGGTGTCACGCTGACCGCGGTGGGCACGGTGCTGCTCGACGAGGCGCGCGCTCTGCTGGAGCGGGCCGATCTGGTACGTGCCCGGGTGGCAGCGGCGGCAGGGGCCGCGGCCCTCACCGTGGGCGTCCTGGGTGACAGCACCGATCCGGGCGTGACCCGGCTCGCCGCCGCTCACAGCCGCCGGCATCCGCGCGTCGAGGTGTCCGTCCGCGAGACGGATCTGACCGACCCCACCTGCGGGCTGCACGCCGGCCTCGTCGACATCGCCCTGACCCGTGGCCCGTTCGACGAAACCGGCCTGGCCGTCCACGAGTTGCGCGCAGACCCGGTGGGCGCCCTACTGCGGGACGACGATCCGCTGGCCGGCCGCGACAGCCTGGCTCTGGCGGATCTTGCCGACCGCCGCTGGTTCGTGTTCCCGCCGGGCACCGACCCCGCCTGGCAGGCGTACTGGAGCGGCGGAGAACCCCGCGAGGGACCGGTGGTCCGCACCGTCCAGGAGTGCCAGCAGGCCGTGCTCTGGAACGGCACGGTCGGCATGACACTTCTGAGTCACCGACCGGCGCGTGGGCTCACCGTGGTGCCGCTGACCGACATGCCACCGAGCCGCGTGGTCGCGGCGTGGAGCGACGGCGACACCAATCCGTTGGTCCGCTCGTTCGTCCAGCTCGCGACCACGACGTACCGGGGCTGACCTGCGCCCTCTCAGGCGGTGTGCAGGCCGAGGGCCGGGGCGAGTTCCCGCAGCGCCGGCAGTGGGTCGGCGGAGGGGTCGTCGCCGAGGACCTGCACGACCACCTGGTCGGCGCCCGCGTCCAGGTGTGCCTTCACGCGCGCGGCGACCGCCTCCGCGTCGCCCATGGCCACCATGGCCTCGGCCAGCTTGTCCGAGCCTCCGACGACCACGTCGGACTCGTCGAATCCCTGACGCAGCCAGGAATTACGGTAGTTGGGCAGCTGCGAGTACATGTCCAGGTGCTGGTGCGCACGGCGCAGGCCGGTCTCCCGGTCCGTGGTGAGCGCGACACCCTGCTCGCTGACCACCCACTTGTCGGGACCCAGCTGCTCGCGGGTGGACGCGGTCTGCTCCGGCGTCACCAGGTACGGGTGCGCCCCGTCGGCCGCCTTGCCGGACAGTTCGATCATCTTCGGGCCCAGGGCGGCGAGCAGCCGCGCCGGGCGCTGCCCGTCCGGCTCCACGGCGTCCGGCACCGCGTCCATGGTCCGCAGGTACTCCCGCATGGTGGCAAGCGGCTTGCTGTAGGACCCGGCGTAGCTGTGTTCCACCAGCGGCGCGTGGCTGACGCCGAGGCCGAGCACGAAGCGGCCCGGGTGCAGCGCGCCGAGCGTACGGGCTCCGGCTTCGCTCGCCGGGGCGCTGCGGGCGTGGATGTTGGCGATTCCGGTGCCGACCACCAGGCGTTCGGTGCCGCCCAACAGGGCGGCGGCCTGCGTGAAGGTCTCCTTGCCTCCGGCCTCGCCGTAGAACAGCGAGCCGTAGCCGAGGTTCTCGATCTCACGGGCTCGGGCGACGACGTCGTTGATCGGCCACCGGTCACTGGTCCACCAGACGCCGACACGAGAGCTGAAATTGATGTTGGCCATGCCCCCGAGGCTACCCACACCCGCCTCAGTGCGAGTCGCGCGGCACGGCGCTGCCGCGACAGCCGCGCAGGAAGCCGAAGTCCGCACCGCGGTCGGCGCCCTCGACGTGCTGCGTGTACAGCCACGCGTAGCCGCTGGTGTGGCGCGGCTCGGGCGGCTGCCAGGCCGCGCGGCGCCGCGCAAGCTCGGCCTCCTCGACCTCAAGCCGCAGCGACCGCTTCGGCACGTCCAGCGTGATGACGTCCCCGTCGCGTACGAGGGCCAGGGGGCCGCCGACCGCCGCCTCCGGTGCCACGTGGAGGACGACCGTGCCGTATCCCGTGCCACTCATCCGGCCGTCACAGACGCGCACCATGTCGGTGACCCCGGCCTTCAGCAGTTTGGTGGGCAGCGGCACGTTCGAGACCTCGGGCATGCCGGGGTAGCCCTTCGGGCCCGCGCCGCGGATGACGAGCACGGTGTTCTCGTCGACGTCGAGGTCCGGGTCGTCGCACACCGCGTGGTAGGCCTCCGGGGAGTCGAAGACGCGGGCGACACCGGAGTGCGTGAGCAGATGGGGCGAGGCCGCGGACTGCTTGATGACCGCGCCGTCGGGGCAGAGGTTGCCGCGCAGGACCGCCGTCCCCGTGCCCACGGGCTGGAACGGGTCGAGCACCCCCGTGATCACCTCGTCGCCGATGCGCTCCGCGTCCGCCACGTTCTCGGCGATGCTGCGCCCGGTGACGGTGAGCTGCTCGCCGTCCAGCAGCCCGGCGCGTACCAGCTCGTGGTGGACGGCGGGCAGCCCGCCCGCGTAGCAGAAGTCCTCCATGAGGTACTGACCGGAGGGCATCAGATTGAGCAAGGTCGGTACGTCGCGGGCGAGTCGGTCGAAGTCCTCGGTGTCGAGGTCGACGCCGACCCGGCCCGCGAGCGCCGTCAGGTGGATGATGGCGTTGGTGGAGCCGCCGATCGCCGCGTTCGTGCGGATCGCGTTCTCGAAGGCCTCGCGGGTGAGGATGCGCGAGGGGCGCAGGTCCTCGTCCACCATGTCCACGATGCGGCGGCCGGCCGCCTGCCCGGTCTCGTAGCGGCGCATGTCGACCGCGGGCCAGGTGGCGGAGCCGGGCAGTTGCATGCCGAGGGTCTCCGCCATGCACGCCATGGTGGAGGCCGTGCCCATCGTCATGCAGTGGCCGTTGGAGCGGGCCATGCAGCCCTCGGCGAAGAAGCACTCCTCCTCGGTCATCCGCCCGGCCTTGACCTCGGCCTCCATCTGCCAGACCGCCGTGCCCGAACCGACATCGCGGCCCTGGAACTTGCCGTTGAGCATCGGTCCACCGGTCACCATCACGGCGGGCAGGTCTACGCTCGCGGCGCCCATGAGCATGGCCGGTGTCGTCTTGTCGCAGCCCGAGAGCAGCACCACACCGTCCAGCGGGTTGGCGCGGATCAGCTCCTCGACCTCCATCGCCATGAGGTTGCGGTACAGCATGGCCGTGGGCCGCATCAGTGTCTCGCCGGTGGCCATGGTGGGGAATTCGAGCGGAAAGCCGCCGGCCTGCCACACCCCGCGCTTCACCGCCTCGGCGACCCGCGTCAAGTGCGCGTTGCAGGGCGCGAGTTCGGAGGCGGACACGGCGATGCCGATCACCGGCCGCCCGTCGAACACCTCGGGCCCGAAGCCCTGGTTGCGCATCCACGACCGGTACACCATGCCGCCGCGTCCGGCGGCGCCGAACCAGGCCTGGCTGCGTCGGGCTGCGTGACCATCCGTCATGAAGTTCCACTCCTGTACGTAGCGGGGTTGTACGGGACCAGGGTTGCGGGCGGGGCCGGGTGGTTCAGCCGAAGAGATCCGTCAGTTGCTGCCGCACCGTCAGCACGGACAGCACGCCGAAGAGCACCACCGCCCAGAGCAGCGCGGCCACGCGGATGCCGCGCACCTTCAGGGGGTTCGGCAGCGCGGTGCGGTTCATGACGAGGAGCAGGATCGAGTACACGAACATCATCAGCCCGGACACGCACGCCGAGATGACGAGCAGCACGAGCGGCTGGTCGAGCCCGGAGAGCAGCACGATCGCGCCGACGGCGATGACCGCCCACACGAGGCGCGCGTACATCCGCGACTCGCTCGTCCGGCTGCCGCGCAGATACGTCGACTTGAGGACGTCGGCCGCCATCCGGCTGGTGTAGTCGATGATGCCGGTGGCCGCGCTGAACAGCGAGAACGCGCCGACCAGCCAGAAGAACACGCCGAACCAGTCGCCGACGCGCTCCTGGAGGACCTGCCCCTCCTTCTGGATGAAGCCGACGTTGTTCTCGAGGCCGCCCGTCCCGAACAGCGTCGAGTGCGCGAGCAGCGACGACAACACGATGGTCACGACGGTGACGAGTACGAAGGTGAGGGCCTGCTCGACGTTGGCGAAGCGCCACCAGCGGCGCCAGCGCGCCATGTTCGTCTCGTTGAGCTCGAAGACGTAGCCGACGACGGGGTCCGCGGCCTCCTCCGTGCCGGTGACCGGGCTGACCAGGCGGGGCACGTAGTGGCCCATGCCGAATCCCTTGTCGCGGATCCAGTTGCTCTGCACGAGGTTCTGCCCGCCGCCCGCACCCGCGTAGGCGAGGGCGCCCATGAGCACGGCCACGCCGAGTTCGGAGGGGAACGTCGCGTCGGTGACGGCCTTCGGCAGATCGCCCACCGTGGTGGCGGTGACCGCGAGGATCAAGGCGAGGACGAAGAAGCCGCCGATGACGAGGATCTTGACGCCGAGCAGCTTCTCCAGCGCGTTGTAGACGACGGGCGCGAGGGTGAGGATCAGACCGATGAGGACGAGGAGTCCGATGCCGATGTAGGCGGGTTTGCCGCCGAACACGTAACTGAGCATCGTCGCCGAACTGGTGGCCCAGCCCGGCCAGAGGTTGGCCGCGTAGGTGAACACCACCATGACCAGGCCCCAGTGCCGCCAGTAGCGGTTGAAGCCGGTCACGGCGGTCTCGCCGGTGGCGAGGGTGTAGCGCTCGATCTCCATGTTGAGGAACCACTGGGTGACCACGCCCACCACGGCGCCCCAGAGGAAGACGAGGCCGGCCTGCGTGGCGATGTAGGGCCAGAGGATGAACTCGCCCGATGACACCCCGACTCCGGCGGCCACGATACCGGGGCCGATGATGCGCCAGGTCTTCGCGGGCGGTGCGGGCAGCTCCCGTACGGCGGGGGGCGGGAGGAGCTTGGTGCGCAGCGGGAACGGGACGGGTGCTGGGGAGGGGGAGTTTCCGGTCTCGGTCATCCGGGGCGTCTCTGGGGGCCGTTGGGGCGGAAGTGGAGCGCTTGCGATGCCCAGCAATCATCGGATGATTCGGGGAGTCCCGTCCAGGGGTGCGCACGAGAACGCCCCGAGAGCGGCGCGCCCAGGAGGCCGGCGGCGCTCTCGGCGACGGCTCCGGCGCGTCAGCCGCTCGTGGGCACGAGAACCGTGCGGTCGAACGGGCCGCCGTGTGCCGCGGAGTACGCGATGGCCTCGTTGACCTCGTCGAGCGGGAAGGACCGGACGCGTTCGGCGGTGAGGTCCGGGGCACCGGCGGCCAGCAGCCGGATGATGCCGGTGTTCGCCTCGCGCGGGTACATCCACTGCCCGCGCACCGTGATCGAGTTGCGCATGAGCCACGGGTAGGGGAACGCGAGGTCGTCGCCGCCGAGCATGCCGACGCCGCCCATGAGGACGACGCGGCCGTACTCGCGCACGGTCATCGCCGCCGCACGCGTCACGGAACTGGGCGCGCTCGGTGGAAGCAGGTCGAGCATCATGTCGACCGGCCCCTCGGCCGCCTCGGTCGTCGCCGCGCGGTCGGTGGCCTCGTCGCCGGTCAGCCGGACCGCTCGCACCCGCGGGCCGAACCGGTCGGCGAGGAGGCCGAGGGCGGCCCGGTTCCGTCCCGGAGCGACGACCCGCCCCGCCCCCATCGCGAGGGCGATCGCCACCGCGCAGCTGCCCAGGTTGCCGGTCGCCCCGCTGACGAGCAGGGTCTCGCCCGCCGCGAGGCCACCGGCCAGCAGTCCTCCGTACGCGATGGTGTGCGCGCTGAGCGCCGCCCACCGGGCCGGGTCGTCCCCCGCAGCGGCGGGCAGCGGGTGGACGTTCTCCGTCGGGACACGCATCAGCTCGGCGAACGCCCCGTCGTGCAGGTGCCGGGCGAGCGCGGCGCCGCCCTCGCCACGTGAACTCCAGCCCTGGAGCGTGATGTCGGGGGTCAGCGCGTCGTCGCGTGAGCGCACGGTCAGGTCGCACCACACGAGGTCGCCCGCGCGCAGCCGGGTGGCGTCCGGGCCGATGTGCACGATCCGGCCCACGCCACCTGTGCCGGGTACGACGGGCGGGACGAGCGGGTAGTTCCGTACGCCGCCGAAGACCTCGCCCGCGTACGGGGCCACGGCGGCGGCCAGCACTTCGACCAGCACCTCACCGGCCTGGGGCTTCGGGTCGGGCAGCTCCCGCACGGTGAGCGGGGCGCCGAATTCCGTCAGGACGGCTGCGCGCATGGGAGGACCTCCGGGGGTTGAGGGGGCGGGTTCCGGAGTCGACGTTAGGAGCGTGCAGGTCATGCGGGAAGCGAAGATCCAGCATCCCGGGCATGCGGGCCCCGCATGGCGAGCCGGTGGTGTCCGCGCTGAGCGACCCTGGTATCCGTAGGCCCATGGACATCTCCAGTGCGGGCCTTCGGGTGCTGCGGCAGATCGCGGAGTCCGGCAGTTTCACGGCGGCGGCCACCCGGCTCGGCTACACGCAGTCGGCCGTCTCCCGGCAGGCCGCCTCCCTCGAACAGGCCGCGGGCGCCGCCCTCTTCGAGCGCCGGACGAACGGGGTGCGGCTGACGTCCGCGGGGCTGACGCTGCTGCGGCACGGCCGGACGATCCTCGACGCCGTCGCGACGGCGGAGCGCGAACTCGCCGGTGCCGCACAGCCGACCGAAGTGGTGCGCCTGGGCGCCTTCCTGAGCGCGGGCGCGGCGCTCCTGCCCGCCGCGCTCCGGCGTCTCGCGCAGACCGATCCGCAGCTCACGGTCACCACCCGCGAGGGCACCACGCCCGCCCTGACGCGGGCGCTGCGCGCCGGTTCGATCGACCTGGCCCTGCTCACCTCCCGCCCGCCCCACCGGCCCTCGGACGGCGAGTCACCGCGCCTGCGGTTCGAGACCGTCGAGAACACCGAGCTCGTCGTGGCGGCGTCCACGACCGGGGAGTTCGCAGGCCGCGGCGCGGTGCACATCGACGAGCTGGTCGACGCGTCGTGGATCGCCACCCCGTCGTCCCGCTCCGAGCCGCTGCTCGGTGTCTGGCCCGGTCTGCCCGGACGGCCGCGCGTGGTCCACTCCGCGCGTGACTGGCTGACGAAGACGCAGCTGGTCGCCGCCGGTCTCGGGGTGACCACGGTGCCGCGGGCGCTCGCCCCGGTGTTGCCGTCGGGAGTGACGCTGCTCAGCGTCGAGGGGGCGCCGCCCGAGACCCGCCGGGTGCACGTGGCGCGCCTTCCCGGCACCCCGAGCCCGGCGGTCACGGCGGTGCTCCGGGCCCTGACGTCGTCATGAGACGGGGCGCGCGGCGACCCGGTGTCACTGCTTGCCGGAGCCGACCGGGTCCACCGTCACGTTGGACGTCGTGGAGTCGCTCGCCGGCAGGTTGAGGGAGACCGGCAGGGTCTTGGAGTGGGTCTCGCCGGGCGGCGTGACGACGATGCTGACGATGTCGACGCCCGAGCCGCCGGTGTCGTTGCGCGGAGTGTGCAGCGTGAAGCGGGTCTCCTCGCCGTTCTTGAGGACGACAGCCGGGCCGTCTTGCACGGCCCGGTGTTGATCTGCCCGCCGCCGCTGCCCTCGGCCGGGTCCGCCGAACCGCTGGCGGACGAGCCAGGGTTCGACGAGCCGTCCCCGGTGTTCGTGGCGTTGTCGTCCGCGCCCTGCTGCGCGTCGCCGCCGCCGTCGGAGTTCGAGGCCGAGGACGACGACGAGGCGGAGGAACCGGAGTCGTCCGTGCTCGCGGCGGAGCCCTCGCCGCCCTGGCAGGCCGTGAGCGAGAGGCCTAACGACTGCCGGATCCTCACATCACGGCGTTGAGCGCCATGACCCCACCGAGGCCCAAGAGCGCCAGCACCGTCGTATAGGTGGTCCGTGCCTTGATCGCGTCGAGGACCGAGAGGTTGAAGTACTCCTTGAACATCCAGAAGCCGGGGTCGTTCACGTGGGAGAAGGCGATCGAGCCGCAGGAGACGGCGAGCACCATCAGCTCCGGGGACGAACCGCTGCCTGCCACCATCGGGGCCACGATGCCGGCCGCCGTCGACACCGCCACCGTGGCCGAGCCGAGCGCGATGCGCAGGATCGCGGCGATCAGCCAGGCGAGCAGCAGCGGGGAGATCGACCAGTGCTCGGTGGTGTTCTTGATGTAGTCCGAGATACCGCCCTCGACGAGGACGTTCTTGTACGCGCCGCCCGCCGCGATCACCAGCATGATCATGGCCATGGACTTGGCGGCGTCGCCGCAGGACGTGGCGATGTCCTTCAGCGAGCGGCCGATGCGCGGGCCGAAGACGTAGATGGCGAGCAGCAGGGTCAGCAGCAGCGCGAACTCGGGGGAGCCGACGAACTTGATGACACCCATGCCCGGGGCGTGGTCGTCGAGGGACATCTCGGCGATGGCCGCGCCGGCGATGAGGACGACCGGGAGCAGCGCGACCGCGAGCGACCAGCCGAGGGCGGGCATCTCGTCGTCCTCGAAGACGCGCTCGGTGACCAGGCCCTTGGGGATCGAGGGGTTCATCCGGCGGATGAACGGGAGGCGGGGCCAGGCCAGGGCGATCAGGGCGCCGGCCGGGACGGCGATGAACAGGCCGACGAAGAGCGTCTTGCCGACGGAGGCGTCGAACATCTCGGCGACGGCGGTGGGGCCGGGGTGCGGCGGCAGGAAGCTGTGCATCGTGGAGAGCGCGATGGACATCGGCAGGCCGATCCACAGCAGGTTCTGCCGGGTGACACGGACCAGGGTGAACGCCACCGGGACGATGATGACGAAGGCCACCTCGTAGAACATGGTGACACCGATGAGCATCGCGGTGACGACCATCGCCACCTGCACCCAGCGGTCGCCGAAGGCCTTGGTCAGCTTGGTGGCGATGCGCTGGGCCGCTCCCGCGTCACCCATCACGCGGCCGACCATGGCCCCTAGGCCGATCACCGGCAACGTACCGGAGAGTTGATCGCCGATTCCGGTCTCCAGGACATCGGAGATGTCGGGGAGGCTGATGCCCTGGACGATGGCGACGACCACCGCGACGAGCAGCAGGGCTATGAAGCCGTTGAGCTTCACCTTGGTCATCAGGAACAGCAGCGCCACAACACTGAGCGCCACGACGAGCATTGGCATGATCACTTCCCCTTCGAAGTGACGGAGGTGCACGTTCTGAAGTCAGGGCATGCGAGGGCTCGGTGCGGCGTCACGGACGGACACCGCACCGGGAGAAACGGCCCGGGCGGAGAAGGCTCAGCGCACCAGCGCCGGGCGCTTGGCGTCGAAGGTCCAGCCGGGGATCAGGTACTGCATGCCGGCGGCGTCGTCCCGGCTGCCGAGGCCGAGGGAGAGGTAGCGCTGGTGGGCGGCCTCCACCTCGTCCATGTCCAACTCGACGCCCAGTCCCGGGCGTTCGGGGAGCGCGATGGCGCCGCCCTCGATGGGCAGCGGCTCGCGCGTCAGGCGCTGGCCGTCCTGCCAGATCCAGTGGGTGTCGATCGCGGTGATGTCACCGGGCGCCGCGGCGGCGACGTGCGTGAACATCGCGAGCGATACGTCGAAGTGGTTGTTGGAGTGCGAACCCCAGGTCAGACCCCAGGCGTCGCAGAGCTGGGCGACGCGCACGGAACCGTTCATGGTCCAGAAGTGCGGGTCGGCGAGGGGGATGTCGACGGCGTCGGCCTTGATGGCGTGACCCATCTGCCGCCAGTCCGTGGCGATCATGTTCGTGGCGGTCTTCAGGCCGGTGGCGCGCCGGAACTCGGCCATCACCTCGCGGCCCGAGTAGCCGCCCTCGGCGCCGCAGGGGTCCTCGGCGTACGCGAGGACGTCGCGCAGCGAGCGGCCGATCTCGATGGCGTCCTTGAGGAGCCAGCCACCGTTGGGGTCGAGGGTGATGCGGGCCTCGGGGAACCGCTCGGCGAGTGCGCGGACCGCCTCGGCCTCGGCCCAGCCGTCGAGCACACCGCCCTTGAGCTTGAAGTCCTGGAACCCGTACCGCTCCTGGGCCGCCTCGGCGAGCGCGACGACGGCCTCGGGGGTGAGCGCCTCCTCGCTGCGCAGCCGCTCCCAGTCGTCCTTGGCCTCGGACTCGTCGCGGTACGGGAGGTCGGTGCGGCGGCGGTCACCGACGTAGAAGAGGTAGCCGAGGACCGGGACGGACGTGCGCTGCACGCCCTCGCCGAGGAGCGCCGCGACCGGCACGTTCAGGTACTGGCCGAGCAGGTCGAGCAGTGCGGCCTCGACGGCGGTGACCGCGTGCACGGTGACGCGCAGGTCGAAGGTCTGCGCGCCGCGCCCGCCCGCGTCCCGGTCACCGAACCGCTCGCGTATCGCGCGCAGCACGGCCTGCGGGTCACCGACGGGCCGGCCGACGACCAGGTCGCTCGCCTCTTCGAGGGTGGTGCGGATGGGCTCGCCGCCGGGGACCTCACCCACGCCGGTGCGGCCGTCGGAGTCGGTGAGGATGACCAGGTTGCGGGTGAAGTACGGGGCGTGGGCGCCGCTCAGGTTCAGCAGCATGCTGTCCTGGCCTGCGACCGGGACGACCCGCATGGAGGCGACGACGGGGGTGGCGGCGGGGGGAACGGCCTTGGTGCTCATGGACGGTGACACCTTTCGCGTGCGGCTCGCAGGCGGATGAGGGGACCTACGGAAGGGGCGGGCGGTGCAGGGGGCGTGCGCTGGACGCTCTCAGAGGGTGATGCCCTTGATCAGCGCGGTGAGTGCGTCGAGTTCGTCCGGTTCGAGGTCGGTCAGCGGCGGCCGGACCGGGCCCGCGGGGTGGCCGGTGGCGGTGAGTCCCGCCTTGACGATGCTGACCGCGTAGCCCGCCTTGCGGTTGCGGATCTCCGTGTACGGGAGGACGAACTCGTCGAGCTTGCGCAGCACTTCGTCGTGGCGGCGGGCTCGGACGTCCGCGTAGAAGGAGAGCGCGAACTCGGGGACGAAGTTGAAGATCGCCGACGAGTAGGTGGTGACACCGAGTTCGAGGTACGGCAGGGCGAACATCTCGGCGGTGGGCAGGCCGCCGATGTACGTGAGCCGGTCGCCGAGCTTCGTGTAGATGCGGGTCATGGCGTCGATGTCACCGACGCCGTCCTTGTAGCCGATCAGGTTCGGGCAGCGCTCGGCGACGCGGGCCACGGTGTCGGCGCGGTACACGGCGTTGGCGCGGCTGTAGATGATGACGCCGAGGTTCGTGGCCTTGCAGACCGCCTCGACGTGCGCGGCGAGTCCGTCCTGCGGGGCCTCGGTGAGGTAGGGCGGGAAGAGCAGGATGCCGTCGGCGCCCGCGCTCTCGGCAGCCTTGGCCATCTCTACGGCGGTGGCGGTGCCGTAGCCGACCGGGGCCAGGATCGGGGTGCCCTCGGGCGCGGCGGCCACGGCGGCGGCGACGACACGTCCGACCTCGGGCACGGTCAGCGAGAAGAACTCGCCGGTGCCGCCGGCCGCGAAGAGACCGGCCACTTCGTACGCCCCGAGGCGGCCGATGTGCTCCCGGTAGGCCTCCTCGTCGAAGTCGAAGGAGGCGGGGTGGTCCTCGCCCCGGAAGTGGGTCACGGGGAAGGACAGCAGGCCCGAGCCGAGTCGTCGACCGAGGTCGGCAGGCGTGTAGGCGGTCATAGCGGTGGTGCTCCCGAACTGAGGTGTGCGACAGACGTACCAGAGGCGGGCCAACTCCCGTATGGCCCGCGTCACTGGTCTGGCGTGACGCTATGAGCTGCCGCTCATGCACGTCCAACACCGATTTCGCATCTTGCGATGCGCGTTGAGCATCACTGGGCAGGTCTCGCGGAGGTGTCCCGCATGTGACGTACAACGAAACGTTTGCGTTTCGATGAAAGGAGGGCGTACCTTTAGCGGTACGAAACCGTTTCGGATCGCTTATCCGCGCACGACAGACCGCGAGCGGATCCGCGCACCAACCGTCAGGCAAGGAATCCATGGGGCTGCCCGAACCCCTCACGCGCAGAAAGCGGCGCACCCGGCTCACCCCCGAGCGGGAGCGCGAGCTCTACGGACGCACCCTCGACCTCGTACGCGACGTCGGCTACGAGACGATGACGCTCGACGCCGTCGCCGCCCAGTCGCGGTGCAGCAAGGCCACGCTCTACCGGCAGTGGGGCAGCAAGCCCCGGCTGGTGTCCGAGGCGCTGCGCGAGATGCGGCCGTTCTCCCTCGACGACCTGGACACCGGGTCCCTGAGGGGCGATCTGCACGCGCTCGCGCGGCGGATCGGCGAGGCCCGCAAGGACCTCGACCTGGTACGCGGCATCTCGCTGGCCATCCGCAAGGACGCGGAGCTCGCGGACGCCGTGCACGAGGCGCTCGTCCAGCCCGAGCTCGACCTGTTCGAGGCGATGCTCGCGCGGGCCGCGGAGCGCGGCGAGATCGACCGCTCCCGGCCCGCCTGCGGTTTCCTTCCGCACATGTTCCTCGGTTCCGTCTTCTCCCGGCCGCTCCTTGAGCGGCAGCCGGCCGACACCGAATATCTCCAGCGCTACGTGGACACCGTCGTCCTCCCCTTGCTGCTGCACGCCTGACCGCCTCCGGCCGCTCCCGGCCTCCGGCGCACGACAGACCCTCGAAGGACCACGCAATGCCCACCCCGCTCGACGCGCGCGAGCGTCCGGCCGCGGCCCCGTCCGCACAGCCGCCGGGCGCCCTCGCAGCGCACCACGTGCCCCACCGCTGGTGGGTCCTGGCCGTCATCGGCCTCGCCCAGCTGATGGTGGTGCTCGACGCCACCATCGTGAACATCGCCCTGCCGTCCGCCCAGGCGGACCTCGGCTTCTCCGACGACGGCCGCCAGTGGGTCGTCACCGCCTACTCGCTCGCCTTCGGCAGCCTCCTGCTGCTCGGCGGCAAGCTGTCCGACCTCTTCGGACGCAAGAACACGCTGATCATCGGCCTCGTCGGGTTCGCGGGCTCGTCCGCCCTCGCCGGTGCCGCCACCGGGTTCTCGATGCTCGTCGCGGGCCGCGCCCTGCAGGGTGTGTTCGGCGCGATCCTCGCGCCGACCGCGATGGCGCTCCTTACGACGACGTTCACCGAGCCCAAGGAACGCGCCAAGGCGTTCGGCATCTTCGGTGCCATCGCCGGTTCCGGCGGTGCCATCGGCATGCTGCTCGGCGGCTTCCTCACCGAGCACCTTGACTGGCGCTGGACGCTCTACGTCAACCTGGTCATCGCCGCGGTCGCGGTCGTCGGCGCGGTCGTCTTCGTGCGCAAGCCCGCGCCCGGCCCGCGTCCCAAGCTCGACCTGCTGGGCACGCTGCTCGTCGCGGCGGGCCTCTTCAGCATCGTCTTCGGCTTCTCCAACGCCGAGACGCACAGCTGGGGCAACTGGATGTGCTGGGTCTTCCTGGCCGCGGGCGTCGTCCTGCTCGGGCTCTTCATCGCCTGGCAGACCAAGGCCAAGCACCCGCTGCTTCCGCTGCGCGTCCTGGCCGACCGCAACCGCGCCGCTTCCTACGTGAGCGTCTTCATCACCGGTGCGGGCATGTTCGGGATCTTCCTGTTCCTGACCTACTACCTGCAGCTGATCCTCGGCAAGAGCCCGATGGAGACGGGCGTCGCCTTCCTGCCGATGATCCTGTCGCTGATGGTGACGGCGCAGCTCGCCACCATGGCACTGATCCCGAAGCTCGGTCCCAAGCCGGTCGTCCCGGTCGGCATGGGTCTCACCGCGGGCGGCCTGGTCTGGCTCACCGCGCTGGACGTGACCAGCAGCTACGCCTCGCACGTGCTGCCGCCGCTGATCATGATCGGTGTCGGTATCGGCCTCGTGATGCCGCCCGCGATGAGCCTCGCCACCCTCGGGGTCGCCCCGAAGGACCAGGGCGTCGCCGCCGCGACCGTGAACACCATGCAGCAGGTCGGTGGTTCGATCGGTACGGCGCTGTTCAGCACCATGGCCGCGACGGCCGCCTCGAACTACATCGCCGACCACGGTGCCTCGAAGGCCGCCCAGGCCGAGGCCGCCGTGCACAGCTACGCGACCGCCTACTGGTGGGCCGCCGGGTTCTTCGTGGCCGGTCTCATCGTCTCGGTCCTGATGTACCGCGCGGGCCGTCCGCTGGCGCACTCGCAGCAGAAGGCCGAGTCCGCGGAGGCGGTCGAAGCCGCTGCCGAGTCCGTGGGCGCGACCGCGCCCATCGCCGCCGTCGCCACCGCCCCCGTGGTGGAGGGCTCCGGCGTGCACGGCCGGATCCTCGACGGGCAGGGTGCTCCCCTGACGGGCGCCGTGGTCACTCTCATCGACCGCACCGGCGCCCAGATCGGTCGCGGCGCCGCCGCCTCCGACGGCAGCTACGCGGTGTCGGCCCCGTCCGCCGACGGCGACGGCTACGTCCTCGTCGGCTCGGCGCCCGGCCGCGACCCGCGGGTCGCCACGCTCGCGCTCCGCGCGGACGGACCGGTCAGCTTCGACCTCGTCCTCAGCGGCGACGGTGGCCTGTACGGCACCGTACGGTCCGAGTCCGACTCGGCCCCCGTCCTGGGCGCGCTCGTCGTCACCACCGACGAGCGCGGTGAGACGGTCGGCTCGGCGCTCACCGACACCGACGGCGGCTACTCGCTGCCGCAACTGCCGCCGGGCGCCTACACCTTCACCGCCAGCGCGGAGGGCTTCCAGCCGTACGCGGGTCAGGCCCAGGTCGCCGGCGGCACCGCCACCCGGCAGGACGCCGTGCTGCGCTCCGCCGCGACCCTGACCGGCACGGTCCGGGGCACCGACGGCTCCCCCGTGCACGACGCGCGCGTCACCCTCCTCGACCAGGCGGGCAACGTGGTCGCGGTGCACACCACGGGCGACGACGGCGCGTACGCCTTCGTCGGCCTGTCCGGCGCCACGTACACGGTCATCGCCAGCGGCTACCCGCCGGTGTCGAAGCCGGTCACGGTGGCGGGCAGCGGCAACCCGAGCGACCTGGACGTCGCGCTCGGCCACGGGGACTGACGCCCCCGCTGGTTGAGTGAGCACACCGCCGCGGGCGGGGCAGATGTCTGCCCCGCCCGCGGCGTCTTGCTGTCGGCACGAGCGTGACCGCCACGACCGTGATCGGCGTGCCGCGGTCTCACACCGCCCGATGCCCCAGCGCATCGATGACCCGGTCCATGAAATCCGCCGCGGCGGGCGCCAGTTCGCGGCCCGCGCGGCACTGGACCTGGAGTGTGCGCTGGCGGAATTCCTTCTCCTCCAGGGGGACGGCGACGAGCGCGCGGCGGTCGGACGGACCCAGGGTGACGCGGCTGGCGAGGGTGACCGCACTGCTGGCACGTACGAAACGCAGGAGCGCGTCCACCGTGGTGCACTCGAAGACGCCCTCCACCGTGAGCTGGTGTGCGGCGGCCGAGGCTTCAAGGAGCAAGCGGCTCGTGGTGTCGGTCGAGGGCAGCGCCACGGGGTGCCGGACGAGGTCGCGTACCGAGACGGCCGGCCTGTCCGCCAGCGGGTGGCCCCTGCGGACGATCGCGCACAGCGGGGCCTCCTGGGTGTAACGGATCGAAACACCCGCGGGCAGCGCGATGTTGAAGGTGACGCCGAGGTCGGCGATGCCCTCCGCGACCATCTGGGTCGCCTCCGTCGGCCGCGCCACGTGCAGGATGACGCGGGCCTCCGGGTGCTCCGCGTGGAAGCCGGCCGCGACGTCGGGCAGCAGGTGGTGGGTGACGCCGATGGTGGCGGCGACGGTGATGACCGCCCGGGTCGTGCGGCGCTGATGCACCTCCTCGGTGAACGCCTCGGCGTCCTGGATCGCCCGGCGCGCGAAGCCCGCGAAGGCGCGCCCGGCCGCGGTGGCGGTCACACCGCTCGGCAGGCGCTCGAAGAGTGGCGCACCCACTTCCCTTTCCAGACGGGCGAGTTGACGGCTCACGGCGGAACCCGCGACGAAGAGACGGCGCGCGGCCGCGTTCACCGAACCCGTCTCGAAGACGGCGATGAAGTACTTCAGGGCCGGGTCGATCAGCGGCATCGGATGTCTCTCCGTGTCGGTCGCGACGAGCGTCTCTTCGTATACAGGGCAGGGGCGTTGGCATTGCCGCAGCGGCAACGCACGCATTCCCATATTGTCACTGCCGGATCGCTCGCCGCCCCTTGTTGACGTCCGAGGGGCAGTGCCACCGTCGTGGCCCATGAGCAGACAGGACGCGATCGACAGCGCCGCACACCACTTCGACTCCGGGACGTTCAGGGAGGAACTCACCCGTCTCGTCGCGGTCCCGACCGAGAGTCACGACCCGCGCCAGGAACCCGCGCTGCACCGGTACTTGACCGAGGAGGTCACTCCTCGCCTTGAGCGCATGGGGTTCGCCGTCGACATCGCGGAGAACCCCGTCTCCGCCCGCCATCCGTTCCTGGTCGCCCGCCGCACCGAGGCCGAGGGTCTGCCCACGCTGCTCACCTACGGTCACGCGGACGTGCAGCCGGGACACCCCGACCGATGGCGCACCGGGCTCGACCCCTGGCGGCTAACCGTCGAGGGCGAACGCTGGTACGGGCGCGGGGTCGCCGACAACAAGGGGCAGCACCTGGTCAACCTCGTCGCCCTGGAACATGTCATCGGGCAGCGGGGCGGGCGGCTCGGCTACAACGTCGTGCTGCTACTGGAGACCGGCGAGGAGTTCGGCTCCCCCGGCCTCGCCGAGTTCTGCGAGCAGCAGCGCGACCAGTCGCTCGCCGCAGACCTCCTCATCGGCTCCGACGGCCCACGCGTCGCGCAGGATCGGCCCACCGTGTTCCTCGGCTCGCGCGGCGCCGTGAACTTCACGCTGAGCCTCGATCTGCGCGAGGGGTCCCACCACTCGGGCAACTGGGGCGGGCTGCTGCGCAACCCCGGCACCGTCCTGGCGGGCGCGATCGCCTGCCTCGTCGACGAGCGCGGCAGCATCCGCGTCGAGGGCCTGCGCCCCGCCGGGATCTCCGACGAGGTGCGCCGCGCCCTCGCGGACATCCCCGCCGGCACCGACGGGCCGACGCCCGACGCCGGTTGGGGCGAGCCGGGGCTCACACCGAACGAGCGCCTCTTCGCCTGGAACACCATCGAGGTCCTCGCGATGACCACGGGCCAGCCGGACAACCCCACCAACGCCATCCCCGGCTCCGCCCGCGCCCACTGCCAGCTCCGCTTCGTCGTCGGCCTGGAGTCGTCCGACGTGGCGCGGGCGGTGCGCAAGCACCTCGACGAGCACGGTTTCGACATGGTCGAGGTCACCGCCGACTACGGCATGGAGGCGAGCCGGCTCGACCCGGACAACCCCTGGGTGCGCTGGACGCTCGACTCGCTGGAGCGCACGACCGGCACGACGCCCGCGCTGCTGCCCAACCTCGCCGGCTCGCTGCCCAACTCCGCCTTCTCCCGCGGCCTCGGCCTGCCCACCGTGTGGGTTCCGCACTCCTACCCCGGCTGCTCCCAGCACGCCCCCGACGAGCATCTGCCCGCCCCGCTCGTCCGCGACTCGCTCCAGGTCATGGCGGGACTCTTCTGGGATCTCGCCGAACTCGCCGGGTCCGGCACCTGGCCTCCGCAGGCCCCGGCCACCGAGGGGAACACCCCATGAGCGCGCCCCCGGTGAGAACCACGGCACCGACCACCACCACCCCGAGCCCAGGGAAGATCATCACCGCGGCGTGCGTCGGCAACGCCCTGGAGTGGTACGACATCGCGGTCTACAGCTACTTCGCGACGTACCTGTCGAAGGTCTTCTTCACCAATGACGACCCGGCCGTGTCGCTGCTCCTCACCCTGGGCACCTTCGGTGTCTCCTTCCTGATCCGGCCCGTGGGCGCGCTCGTACTGGGTTCCTACGCCGACCGGGCGGGCCGAAAGGCCGCGCTGACCTGGTCGATCGGGCTGATGGCGGTGGGCACACTGCTGATCTGCGTCATGCCCTCGTACGCGGCGATCGGTGTGGTCGCACCGATCGGGATCCTGCTCGCCCGGCTCATCCAGGGCTTCGCGGCGGGCGGGGAGTTCGGCAGCGCGACGGCCCTGATGGTCGAGTTCATGCCGAACCGGCGTGGTTTCGCCGCCAGTTGGCAGTTCACCAGCCAGGCCGCGAGCACGCTCCTCGCGGCGCTCCTCGGCACCGTGCTGACGTCCACCCTCAGCGAGGACCAGCTCATCTCGTGGGGCTTCAGGATCCCGTTCCTGATCGGCTTGCTCGTGGCGCCCGTGGGCCTCTACATCCGCCGCAACGTCCCCGAGCCTCCTGCCGCGCCCCGGCAGGAGGGATCCCGAAAGGAGGACTCCCCCACCCCGATCCGCACCATGCTGCGCGAGCACAAGGCCGGCGTGCTGCTCACCATCGGGCTGCTCGCCGTCACGACCTGCCTCAACTACCTGATCACGTACATCCCGACGTACGCGACGAAGACCCTGGACCTCCCGGACTCCACTGGTTTCATCGCGGCGCTCGCCGGTGGCCTGGTGCTGCTCGCGGTGACGAGTGTGGCGGGCCACTTCTCCGACCGGGTGGGACAGATCGCGATCATGGTTCCGGCGGCGGGCGCGGTCCTGCTGCTGATCTACCCGATGTTCGCACTCCTCGTGGCCGCACCCTCGCTGGCGATGCTGATCGGCGTCGTCATGGTGATGGCACTCTTCAAGGGCTGCTATTACGGTCCGATGGGCGCTCTCATGGCAGGCATCTTCCCGGCGGAGACCCGCGCGACCGGGATGGCGGTGGGTTACAACATCGGTGTCACCGTCTTCGGCGGCTTCACCCCGATGATCGCGGCCTGGCTGCTCGACTCCACCGGGCAGTCCGCGGCCCCCGCATATTGGGTGGCGTTCGCCGCCCTGGCGAGCCTGACCAGCCTGTTCGTACTGCGCCGCCGTTCCCTGCACCCCCGATGACCAGCGCCCGACGGGCCCGCCCAGGCAAGGAGTCCCCATGTCCCTGAACGACATGTCCCTGAACGACTTCGAGCGCCACCCCCTCCTGTTCGGCCCCAGCCCCGTGCACCCACTCGACCGGCTCAGCAGGCACCTCGGCGGCCCGCGCGTCTGGGCCAAGCGGGAGGACTGCAACGCCGGGCTCGCCTTCGGCGGCAACAAGACCCGCAAGCTGGAGTACCTGATCCCCGACGCGCTCGCCCAGGGCGCGGACACCCTCGTCAGTATCGGCGGCGTACAGTCCAACCACACCCGGCAAGTGGCCGCGGTCGCCGCCAAGTTGGGCCTGAAGGCCGTGCTGGTGCAGGAGAGCTGGGTGGACTGGCCGGACGCGGTCAACGACAAGGTCGGCAACATCCTGCTGTCCCGGATCATGGGCGCCGATGTACGGCTGGTCGAGGCCGGGTTCGGCATCGGCTTCAAGGACAGCTGGCAGCAGGCCCTGGACGACGTACGCGCCGCGGGCGGCACCCCGTACGCGATCCCCGCGGGCGCCTCGGACCATCCGCTCGGCGGCCTCGGCTTCGCGAACTGGGCGTATGAAGTGGAGCAGCAGGAGCGCGAGTTGGGCGTCTTCTTCGACACGGTCGTGGTGTGCAGTGTCACCGGTAGTACGCACGCGGGCATGATCGCCGGGTTCGCGGGCCAGGACCGGCCGCGCCGGGTGATCGGCATCGACGCCTCGGCGAAGATCGACGAGACCCGCGCACAGGTGGCGAAGATCGCCCGCGGAACCGCCGAACTCATCGGACTCGAACGGGAGTTGCGCGAGGACGAGATCACCGTCCTGGAGGGCTGGGCCGGTGACCGCTACGGCATTCCGGTCGATTCCACCGTCGACGCGATCCGGCTGACCGGCGAGCTGGAGGGTGTACTCCTCGACCCGGTGTACGAGGGCAAGTCGATGGCCGGACTCATCGATCTCGTACGCGACGGGGACATCCCCAAGGATTCGAACGTCCTCTACGCCCATCTGGGCGGCCAGCCGGCGCTCAATGCCTACAGCGGCATCTTCCACTGATCGGCGACCCACTCGCGGAACGTCCGCGCGGGAACCCCGAGGACATCGGCCACCGCCGATGTCACGTACGCCGGGTGCCCGTCGCTCGCACCCCACGCGTCGAGCAGCATGTCGACGACGGGCCGCGGCCACACACCTTCGGTCGCGTGCCGGAACTCGTCCGGCGTGAGCTCCTCGAACGGGATCGGGCGGCCGATGACATCGCCGATCACGCGCACCTGCTCCGCGTGGCTGAGCGCCTCGGGGCCCGTGAGGACGTAGTCGCCGCCGGTGTGCCCATCCTCGAACAGGGTGCGGGCCGCCACGGCGGCGAGGTCCCGCTCGTCGATCGGGGCGGTCTCGACGCCGGCGTAGGGCCACCGGACGGGCTCGCCGGCGTTGATCGCGGGCTCCCACCACAGGCGGACGTTCGAGGCGAACATGCCGGGCCTGAGGATCGTGGAGTCGAGCCCCGAGGCCGCGATCAGGCGCTCGATCTCCGCGTGCAGATCGGCCATCGGGTTGGGCTGCTGGAAGAACGGGTGCGGCGTCCGGTGGGGCGAGGAGAGGAAGACGATCCGTGACGTGTGAGCCGCGATCCGCTCGACGACGGCCCCGGCCGTGGCGGGCGGCGCCGTCCACAGGAGGAACACCGAGCGCACGCCCCGCAGTGCGGGGTCGAGCGAGGCGGGGTCGGCGAAGTCGCCCGCCACGACCTCGACCCCGTCCGGGAGCCCCGCGGCCGCGGGATCGCGCGTGAGCGCCCGCACGGGCACACCCGCGGCCAGGAGTTCACCGACCACCGCCCGGCCGATACGGCCGGTCGCTCCCGTCACGAGGACGGGGTGCGTCCCGCCCTGCCCGCCTTCGTTGCTTGCCTGCTCTTCGTTGCTTGCCTGCTGCGCCTTGTCGATCTTCACGGGAACCATAATAACGTAACCGAGTTACATTTTTTACCCGGCAAACCTCACGGCGTGACGATCGCGAAGTCCTGGTCACCGGGGTCGAGCACCGAGGCGAGCCGGCCGAGCACCGACGCGTCGCCCTCGACCCGGACACCCGCCCGCTCAAGCCCCTCGGAGGTCAGGCCCGTGACGGCCAGCGCGGACAGAGACTGGACCCCACCGGTGAGGGAGACATCAGCCGCGGTCTTCTGGGACGCTGCACTGTAGGTGAGCACACCGTTGGCGAGGCGGAGCCGGTAGCGCTCGTCGACATCCGTGAGATGGACGTCGATGCTGAGCTTCTCGTCCCAGGCCTTGGGTCCGTCGACCTGAATGGCGATGGCGTCGAACAGCATCGTCGGGCTGAGGTTCGCGATCACGTCGGCCGATGCGGCGACGGTGGGAGTGCCGAACTGGCCGTCGCGCAATTCGGTGGCGCCGGAGAGGTAGAAGTTGCGCCAGGGGCCGTTCTCCGCGCCGTAGCCGAGCTGTTCGTAGGTGTCGGCGAGCAGTTCGCGTGCCGCCGAGTGATCGGGTTCGGCGAACACGACGTGACTGAGCACCTCTGCGGCCCACCGGTAGTCGCCCGCGTCGAAGGAGCCACGCGCCTTGTCCACGACGGTGTCGGCGCCGCCCATGAACTCGACGTAGCGCTTGCCGGCCTCGACGGGCGGGTGCTGCCACAGATGGGCCGGGTTGCCGTCGAACCAGCCCATGTAGCGCTGGTAGATGGCCTTGAGGTTGTGGCTGACGGAGCCGTAGTAGCCGCGGGCGTTCCAGGCGTTCTTCAGGGCGGGCGGCAACTGCAGATGTTCGGCGATCTCCGCTCCGGTCCAGCCCTTGTTGATCAGGCGGAGCGTCTGGTCGCGGAGGTAGCCGTACAGGTCGCGCTGGCTCTCCAGGAACGCGACGACGCGCTCCTGACCCCAGGTCGGCCAGTGGTGCGAGGCGAAGACGACGTCGCTCTTGTCACCGAAGAGGTCGATGGTCTCGGTGAGGTAGTGCGACCAGCCGTGCGGGTCGCGGACCACGGCGCCGCGCAGGGTCAGCAAGTTGTGCAGGGTGTGCGTGGCGTCCTCGGCCGCGCACAGCGCCTTGAAGTCGGGGAAGTGGATCAGCATCTCCGAAGGCGCCTCGGTGTCGGGCGCCATCTGGAAGACCATACGCACCCCGTCGACGGTCTCCTCCTGACCCGTCGTCGTGACGGACAGGGTCGGCGGGATCAGCGTGACACCACCGGTCGACAGGGTCTGCCCGAGCCCGGCGCCGACCTGCCCCTGCGGGCCGCGGGCGAGCGCCGCCCCGTACATGTAGGCGGCGCGGCGGGCCATGGCGGTGCCCGCGTAGACGTTCTCGGCCACCGCGTGCTCGGTGAAGCCCTCCGGTGCGATGACGGGTACGCGCCCGGCGTCGACATCCTCCTGCGTGGTGACACCCTTGACGCCGCCGAAGTGGTCGGCGTGCGAGTGTGTGTAGATCACGGCGGTGACCGGGCGCTCGCCGCGGTGTTCCCGGTACAGGGCCAGCGCCGCCGCGGCCGGCTCCTTCGACAGAAGCGGATCGATCACGATCACACCGGTGTCGCCCTCGATGAACGTGACGTTCGACAGGTCGAGCCCACGCACCTGATAGATGCCCTCGACGACCTCGAACAGGCCCTGTTCCACGACGAGTTGGGACTGTCGCCACAGGCTCGGGTTCACGGTGTCGGGGGCATCGCCCTTGAGGAAGGCGTACGTGTCGTTGTCCCACACGACACGGCCGTCCTCGGCGGTGACGGCGTTCGGTGCACGCCGGGCGATCAACCCCCGCTTCGCGTCCTCGAAGTCCTGCGTGTCGGAGAACGGGAGACGTGCACGCAGTTCCGTCTGCTGCTGGGTGATGGCCGGCTGCGCGGCGTTGGGCGTCGAAGTCATATCGACAGATTCGCACCTTTGCATCCCTATTGTGCAGAGCGACGCGCACAACCAACCGTTGTGCCTGCGCGCCGTGTTCGTTGTTTGATCCCGACTCCCCCTGATGGCTTGGATAACGGCCATGCCAGATCAGGATCGCCTCTACGTCCACACACCCGAGTTCGCGCGCGTGGCCGAGCGCATCGAGTACGTCACCACGCTGACCTCACGGCTGAACGTCCTACCCTTCGACGACAAGGCCGCACGCGCGTCTCTGCTGTCCGAGATCTTCGGCAAGCCGCTGCCCGAATCCGCCACCGTCTACCCGCCCTTCTACACGGACTACGGACTCCGCATCGAGTTCGGCGAGCACGTCTTCGTGAACCAGGGGTGCACCTTCTTCGACCAGGGCGGCATCCGCATCGGCGACGGCGTGCTGATCGGGCCGAAGACCAATCTGATCTCCGCCAACCATCCGATCCGCGCGTCCGAGCGCCCCGAGTACTACACACGGGCACCCGTCACGATCGAGGCCAACGCGTGGATCGGTGCGTCGGTGACGGTGCTGCCCGGTGTCACGATCGGTCGCGGTGCCGTCGTCGGCGCCGGCGCCGTCGTCACCGAGGACGTACCACCGGACACGCTGGTGACCGGGTCCCCGGCGGCGGTGCGCAAGCGGTGGGAGGACTGAGGTGCGAGTCCTGGCGTCGCTACGCGCGTTCGCTCCCTGTGACCGTGATGCGGAAGGCGGGGTGGTCGGCCGGGTCCGGCAGCGCGTCGAAGGTCTTGGCGACGTTCGGGAGCTTGCCGAACTGTCGCAGGTAGTCCTCCATGAGTGCCGGAAGCTCCGACGGGTCGACCTCCACCGCCGTGAACCGCTCGACACGGCCGCGCCGGGTGAGCCGCCCCGACCCGCTGGCACGCAGATTGCGGGACCACTCGGTGTCGCCGTAGGCCGCCAGCAGGTACTCGGCGCCCCCGTGATCGAGCACGGCCACAGGGGTGGAGCGCCAGGCTCCCGTGGTGCGGCCGGGGACCGCGAGCAGGCTGACCACCTTGGGCTTGACCAGGCGGGCCATGCGCCCGCCGATGACACGCGCCGCCCAGGGCGGGCGCAGATAGTTCCTGGTGGACATGGTGGGACCTCGTCTTCTCCGTCGGGTACGCCGTGCCGCCCCCTCCCTGCCTCTCAAAGATAGACGCCTAACGCTTAGACATCAAACGTTTTGAACTCGCTGCTAAAGTTTCCGGCATGCCGCAACCCGCATCCCCGCCCCTCGGCCTCCAGCTGAGCCAAGCCGCCCGGACGGTCAGCCGGGCCTTCGAAGACGCACTGGAGGAGGCCGAAGGCTCGCTGCCGGTGTGGCTGATCCTGCTGAACCTGAAGACCGGGCGCCCCGCCAACCAGCGGCAGCTGGCCGAGGCGGTCGGTGTCCGGGACGCGACGCTCACACACCACCTCAACGCGATGGACAAGCGCGGCCTGATCACCCGGCGGCGCGACACCGCGAACCGGCGCATCCACGTCGTGGAGCTGACCGAGGCCGGCGAGGAGGCCTTCAAGCGGATGCGGAAGGCCGCGACCGCCTTCGATCGCGGCCTGGGCGCCGGCCTTTCGGACGCCGACCGCGCCGAGTTGAGCCGGCTGTTGCAGCACCTCGCGCGGAACGTGGCCCCCTAGGATCTGTCGTTCAGGGCCGGTTCTACAGGCCCACGTCCCGGCTGTGGATGTCCTCCAACGACTCGCGGCGTACGAGGAGTCGGGCGCGCCCGTCGCGGACGGCGACCACCGGCGGCCTGCCGACCGCGTTGTAACCGGACGCCATCGACAGCTGGTAGGCCCCGGCCACCGGCACGGCGACCAGGTCGCCCGCCCGCACGTCGTCGGGGAGCCGGGCATCCGCGGCGAGCACGTCACCGGCCTCGCAGTGCCGGCCGACGACCGTGACCGGGGCGAGGTCCGCGCTGCCCCGGCGGCCGATGAGGCGGGGCGCGTAGCGCACCCCGTACAGCGCGGGCCGCGGGTTGTCGCTCATGCCGCCGTCGACCGCGACGAAGGTGCGGCCCGCGGTGTGCTTGACGGACACGACGCGGTACAGGGCGACCCCGGCGGGCCCCACGACGGCCCGGCCCGGCTCGATGATCAGGCGCGGCACGGTGAGTCCGGCCGCCGCGCACGCCTCGGTCAGCTCCGCGCGGACCTTGCGGACGAGACGGGTGAGGTCCATGGCGGGCTCGCCGGGACGGTAGGCGATGCCGTGACCGCCGCCGAGGTCCAGCTCGCGGAGCGCGAGACCGTGCTGCTCCTTGAGGCGGGCCATCAGGCCCACCATGCGGCGGACCGCCGCGAGGTACGGCTTGACGTCGGCGATCTGGGAGCCCAAGTGGCAGTGCAGGCCCGTGAGTTCGAGCTGCGGCTGGTCGAGGATGCGGGCGATGGCGTGCTGGGCGTAGCCGTCGCTGATGGACAGGCCGAACTTCTGGTCCCCGGTGCCGGTGCGGATCTTGTCGTGGCCGCCCGCGCTGATGCCGGGGACCACGCGGACCATCACCTTCTGGTGTCCTTCGGGGCCGACCGCCGCGGCGATCCGGGCGATCTCGGAGGGGCTGTCGATGACGATGCGGCCGACGCCGTACCCCAGGGCCCGCCGCAGGTCGTGCGGTGTCTTGGCGTTGCCGTGCAGGACGATCCGGTCGGCGGGGAAGCCCGCGGCGACGGCGAGTTCCAGCTCACCGGCGGAGCACACGTCGAGGCCGAGGCCCTCCTCCGACACCCAGTGCGTCATCGCGCGGCACAGGAACGCCTTGGCGGCGTAGTGGATTTCGGCTTCCGGGAAGGCGTCGCGGTAGGTGCGGCAGCGGTGGCGTACCTCGCCCTCGTCGAGGACGTACACGGGCGTGCCGTAGCGGCCCGCGACCTCCGCGAGCGGCACACCGCCGACGGTCGTGTCGCCGGGGTGCCGTTCAGTGGCGGAGCTCGGCCACACCGACAGGTCCTCGGGAGGAGTCATGGCGGCGGGTTCGTGAAGGGTGGTCATCGCGCCGTCGCCCTCCTCGACCCATCGAGTACGACAGCGCCATGCCGAGGTTGGGGGTCCACCGTGACGGTGGCGGCGCCGAGCGGCGTGGCCATGTCGCGCAGGGCGGACTCGGCCAGCCTGACCCACGGTTGGCCTGCCCCGAGGGTCGCGGTCAGCGCGTGCTCGGAGGTGAAGCCGACCGCCGTGCGGTCACCGAGCGGGGTGCGGAACAGCCGGGCGGCGTGCCCGAGCGGGCCCGGCCGGACGGGAACGTACAGCGGCCAGGCCGGGAACCGTTCGGAGGGTTCCGGGTCCTCGTCGCTCACGGGTTGTGCCATGGGGTGTCTCCTGGAGAGTCCGGGAATGGTGGCTCACCAAGGACGCTATGGCGCTCTCCTCCGCCCCCGGCCCGTCCTGACGGGACGCTGACGACGACGGCGGCGATGCTGACGCGCTGGTGACGCCCCCGGACCCCGGCGGCCCTACCGCCCCTCCCACTCCGGCTTCCGCTTCTCCAGGAAGGCGGCCACGCCCTCCCCGAAGTCCCGGCTGCCGTAGACACGGGCGTACAGGTCCTCGGCGGGTCCGGGGGCGGCGGCCGCCAGTACGCGGCGGTCCGCCTCCTTCAGGGCCGCCAGGGTCAACGGGGCGCAGCGGGCGATGTCCGCCGTGAGGTGCGCGAGGCGTTCGTCCAGGTCGGCCGGGTCGACGATGTCCGCCACGAATCCCGACTCGTAGGCCTCCGTCGCCGTGATCAGGCGGCCGGCGAGGAGGGCGCGCAGGGTGCGGGCGCGGCCGAGTCCCGCGTAGAGGCGGGAGATCATGGCGGGGGCGAGGCAGTTGCCGAGCGTGCGGCCGATGGGGGCGCCGAAGACCGCGTCCGGGGTGCACAGCACCACGTCGCAGCAGCTCGCGAGCGCGCTGCCCGCGCCGACCGCCGGTCCTTCGACCACCGCGACGACGGGCATCCGCATCCCCGCGAGCCGGTCGACGGCGAGGCCGACACGGCGCTCGTACGCCACGCCGTCGTCGCCGCTCGCGAAGTCACGGAACTCGCGGATGTCGGTGCCGGCCGCGAACGCGCGCCCGCCCGCTCCGCGGAGCACCGTGAGGCGGACGTCCGGGTCGGCGTCGATCTCCTGGCAGGCGCGCTCCAGTTGGTCGTACATGTGCAGGGTCAGGGCGTTGCGCCGGTCCGGGTTGGCGAGGGTGAGGTGGGCGGCGTATGTGTCGGTGCCGGGGACCGCGTGGCGGGTCCAGGTGACGGAGCCGCTCCCCGCGTCGTCGTCTGCCGTCAACTCCGGTTTCTTTCCGAGGAGTTCCTCGTCTGCCGTCAACTCCGGTTCCTTTCCGAGGAGTTCCTCGTTGTGCTCACCCAGGACCGGCGGGTGGCGGCGCAACGTCGCCGGGGTGCGGGCGAGTTTCACCGGGAAGCCGACGACGCGGCTGCGGCCGTCGACCGGGTGGTCGTACTCCTCGACCATGCCGCGGGCCCGGGCGTGCGGGTCGTGGTCGAGGATCTGCCCGTAGTCGAGGATCGGGCCCGCGGGGACGCCCGCTTCGAGGAGCTGGGCCACACACGACTCGGTGCTGGTCGCCGCGAGCCGACCTTCGAGGAGGGCGATGAGTTCGGCGCGGTGGCCCATCCGGTCGGTGTTGGTGGCGAACCGCTCGTCGTCCGCGAGGTGTTGGAGGTCGAGCGCCTCGCACAGCCGCAGCCACAGCCGCTGGTTGTTGGCGGCGATGGTGGCGTGGCCGTCCTTGGTGCGGACGACCTGGTAGGGCGCGGACATCCGGTGCGCGGAGCCGAGGCGCTGCGGGGGCTCGCCACCGGCGAAGTACTCGACCGACTCCCACACCGACATCGCCAACACCGCTTCGTAGAGCGACGTTTCGAGGTACTGGCCCTCCCCCGTGCGCAGCCGGTGGACGTGCGCGGCGGCGATACTCAGCGCGCAGAGCATGCCCGCGCCGAGGTCACCCACCGGAAGGCCGCACTTGACCGGCGGGCCGTCCGGGTCTCCGGTGACACTGACGGCTCCCGCCATGCCCTGCGCGATGAGGTCGTAGCCGGGTCGGTCGGCGTACGGGCCGTACTGGCCGAAGCCGGAGATCGACGCGTAGATGATGTCGGGCCGGACCTCGCGGACGGCTTCGTAGCCGACACCGAGGCGGTCGGTGACACCGGGCCGGAAGTTCTCCACGACGACGTCCGCGTCGGCGACGAGCCGGAAGAACTCGGCGCGGTCGGCGTCGGTGCGCAGGTTGAGGGTGACGCTGCGCTTGTTGCGGTTGAGGGCGTGGAAGGCGGGGGTGTCGCTGCCGGGGCGTGGTGTGCCCATGGATGTGCGGGTCTGGTCGCCGCCCTCCGGTGACTCGATCTTGATGACGTCCGCGCCGAGGTCGGCGAGCAGCATCGTGCAGTACGGGCCCGCCATGACCTGGGTGAGGTCGAGGACGCGGACGCCGTCCAGCGCACCTGCGGTGCCGGTCATCGCACCGCCTCCCGTATCAGCTGGAGCGGGTGCACCGCCGTGCGCTCCGTGCCGTGGTGGATCTGCTGGCGGCAGGAGACACCGGTGGCGGCGAGCACGGTGTCGTCCGGTTCGGCCCGCACCGCGGGGAAGAGCCGGTCCTCGCCGACCGCCATGGATGTGTCGTAGTGCTCGGCCTCGAAGCCGAAGGAGCCCGCCATCCCGCAGCATCCCGCGTCGAGTTCGACGACCTCGGCGCCCGGGATGCGCTGGAGCAGCGCGACGGTGGCCGCGGTGCCGACCTCGGCCTTCTGGTGGCAGTGGCCGTGGAAGAGGATGCGGCGGCCCGCGGGCCCTGTGTCGTCCCGCAGTGGGAGCCTGCCGTCGTCGATGGCCTCGGTGAGCAGCTCCTCCAGTTGCCTCACCCGTCCCGACACGTCGGCGACGGCCGGGTCGCCGGGCAGCAGGGCACGGTGTTCGTCGCGCAGGGTCAGCAGGCAGGAGGGTTCGCAGCCGACGATGGGTCCATCCCCGGAGTCCGCGAGGCGGTGCACGAGATCGCCGGCCTGCGCCTTCGCCTGGTCGAGCAGTCCCTTGGAGAAGGCGGCACGGCCGCAGCAGCCGCCGCTCTCCAACTGTACGTGCCAGCCCGCCCGTTCGAGGAGTTCGACGGCGGCGCGGCCGACGTCCGGGTCGGTGTACGTGGTGAAGGAGTCGGCGAGGAGGGTGACGGTGCCCTGGCTGCCCGCCACCGTCCCCGGCCTGCGCCGGAACCATGTCACGAGGTTGCGGCGGGCGAACACGGGCAGCGGGCGGGCGCTCGCGATGCCGAGTCCGCGCTCCAACAACCGCCTGGGCAAAGGGAGGTTGGAGATCGGGGCGGTCGCGGACCCCAGTCGGTTGAGGCGGCGGATGGCGCCGAAGACCCGCGAACGCAGTGGTGTGCCGTGCTGCTCGTGGTGGTGGGCCAGGGTCTCGGCCTTGAGGGTCGCCATGTCGACGCCGAGGGGGCACTCGCTCTTGCACGCCTTGCACATCAGGCACAGGTCGAGGACCTCGTGCAGCCCCTCGTCGCCGAGCGCCGCCTTGGGGTCGGGCTCGGAGAGCGCCTTGACAAGTGCGTTCGCTCGGCCGCGCGTGGAGTCGTGTTCGTGGCGGGTCACCATGTACGAAGGGCACATGGCGCCCGATTCGCTCTTGCGGCACAGGCCGATGTTCATGCACCGGTCGGCGGCGCCGCGCATGTCACCGCCTCCGACGACCTCGAAGTCGAGGTGGGTACGCAGCGGTGGCGCGGGCGGCAGGGCCACGTCGCGGAGGTGCTCGGTCATCGCCGGGGCGTCGACGATCTTGCCGGGGTTCAGCCGGTTCTCCGGGTCGAACAGGCCCTTGACCTCGCGCATCGCCTCGTACAGGTCGTCGCCGTAGAGCTCGCGGTTGAACTCGCTGCGGGCCAGGCCGTCGCCGTGCTCGCTGGAGTTGACGCCGCCGTACTCCCGTACCAGCTCCTTGATCTCCTCGGCGACCGCCCTCATCGTACGGACCTGGTCGGGGTCGGCGACGTCGACGAATGGCCTGATGTGCAGACAGCCGACCGAACAGTGGCCGTAGAAACCGGCGTTGAGTCCGTGCCGGTCAAGGACCTGCTTGAAGCGGCGGGTGTACGCGGCGAGGTGTCGCGGGTCGACCGCGGTGTCCTCGATGAAGGCCAGCGGGCGGCGGGTGCCCTCGCTCGCGGCCATCAGCAGTCCGAGGCTGGACTTGCGGACCTTGAGCAGCCCGGACTGCTGGGCGGGGGTGACGGCCTGGAGGGTGTGGTAGCCGTGGCCGTGCCGCTTCCAGAGGCCGGTCAACCCCTGTAGGCGACCGGTGAGTTCGGCTTCGTCGTCGCCAGTGAAGCTGACGAAGAGCAAGGCCTCCGGTTCGCCTTCGAGGATGTTTCCGAGCGAGGCGTACTCGATCTTCTGCCGGGAGAGGTCGAGGATCGTCCGGTCCATCATCTCGACGGCGGCCGGATCGAGGCCGAGGGCGTCCTCGGTGGCCTCGATGGCGCCGGCGACGGAGGTGAAGTGGCCGACGGCGATGACCGTGCGGGCGGGCTTGGGGACGAGGTCGACCAGGGCGCGGGTGGCGACGACGAGGGTGCCCTCCGAGCCGACGACGAACTTCGCGAGGTCGAAGGGGGCGTCGCCGCTCGGGTCGGCGAGCCGGTCCAGGCGGTAGCCGCCGGAGCGTCGCCAGTAGGCGGGGAAGTCCGTGGCGATCGAGGCGGCGTGCGCCTCCACGATCCTGGGGAGCTCGCGATAGAGCCGCCCCTCCAGGGTGTCGAGGCCGGCGCGGCGGGCGCGCTCCGCCTCGTCTACGGGGGCGAGGCGGGCCGTGGTGCCGTCCGAGAGGACGACATCCAGTTCCCGTACGTGGTCGATGGTCATGCCGTAGCGGATCGAGCCACTGCCCGCCGAGTTGTTGCCGGCCATGCCGCCGATGGTCGCGCGGTTGCTGGTCGAGGTGTCGGGGCCGAACATCAGGCCGTGCGGTGCGGCGGCCCGGTTCAACTCGTCCTGGACCACACCGGGTTCGACGAGCGCGGTACGCGCGTCGGCGTCGAGTTCGATGATGCGGTGCATGTGCCGGGAGAGGTCGAGGACGAGGCCGGGGCCCACCGTCTGCCCGGCCAGACTGGTCCCGGCACCCCGGGGTACCAGCGGCACACCGTGCTCCGCGGCGGCGGCGACCGCGGCCCGCACATCGTCGGCGTGGCGTGGGAAGACGACGCCCTGCGGTTCGATCGCGTACATGCTGGCGTCGCGGGAGAACAGGTGCCGGGTGTAGTCGTCGAAGGCCACCTCGCCGTCGAGATCGCGGCGCAGCGCGGCCTCGAGGTCGCGGGTGGCGGTGCGGACCTCGCTGGGGGCCGTCATCGCAGCACCTCCAACGCCGCTTCGAGGCCGCCCCGTTGGACGGGGACGCCGGCGAGTTCGAGGCCCATCTGCACTCCGGCGAGGGTGCCCGCGAGGGTCAGGTCGTTGAAGTTGCCGAGGTGACCGATGCGGAAGACACGGCCGGCGAGCTTTCCGAGGCCGGAGCCGAGTGACATGTCGAAGCGCTCCAGGATGATCTTCCGGAGCTTGTCGGCGTCGTGCCCTTCGGGCATCAGGACGGCGGTGAGCGAGCCGGAGTGCTCGCGTTCGTCGGCGCACAGCACCTCGAGTCCCCAGCCCCGCACGGCGGCGCGGGTGGCGGCGGCATGGCGGGCATGCCGGGCGAAGACGTTCTCCAGGCCCTCCTCCTCCAGCATGCGCAGCGCCTCGTCGAGGCCGTACAGGAGGTTGGTGGCCGGGGTGTACGGGAAGGCGCCCTTGGCGTTGGCGTCGATGACCGGCTGCCAGCGCCAGAAGGAGGCGGGGAGCCGGGCGGTCCGTGAGGCGGCGAGGGCCTTGTCGCTCACGGCGTTGAAGCTGAGGCCCGGCGGCAGCATCAGCCCCTTCTGCGAGCCGGCGACGGTGACGTCGACGCCCCACTCGTCATGCCGGTAGTCGATGGATCCGAGCGAGGAGATGGTGTCGACGAACAGCAGCGCAGGATGCCCTGCGGCGTCGATCGCCGCGCGCAGTTCGGGGATTCGGCTGGTGACACCGGTCGATGTCTCGTTGTGCACGACGCACACCGCCTTGATGCGGTGCTCGGTGTCGGCGGCGAGCCGCTCGGCGAGCGCCTGCGGGTCCGCGCCGTGCCGCCAGTCACCGGGGATCGCGTCGGTGTCGGCGTCCAGGCCGAGGCCACGGGCCATCTCACGCCAGAGCGCCGCGAAGTGCCCGGTCTCGAAGGACAGTACCCGGTCGCCGGGACTGAGCGTGTTGACCAGCGCGGCCTCCCAGGCACCGGTGCCCGAGGCGGGGTAGACGACGACGGGCCCCGCCGTACCGAACACCGGCTTCAGGGCGGCGAGCAGACGCTTCGTCAGCTCGGCGAACTCCGGTCCGCGGTGGTCGATGGTGGGCGCCGCCATGGCGCGCAGTACCCGGTCGGGGACGTTCGTGGGGCCGGGGATCTGCAGGAAGTGGCGGCCGGTGCGGAGCGTCATGCGGTCGACTCCTCAAGGGTGTTGTGCCGTGAGACGGCACGCCGTACCGTGAAGCGGCACATGGAGCGTAGGCTTCCCCTCGCCGACGCGTCAACGGCCGCGTACGGCTCGTGGGTTGGGATCACGCGTACGGGCCGCTGAGCGGGGTCACGCGTACGGGTCGCCGGCTGGGATCAACGGATGCGTGAGGACTCGCGATGATGCAGAACGTGGCCAACACCCTGCGGGCGCTGGAGGAAGTGGCGGCTCTGCAGCCCGTCGGCGTCGCCGACCTGGCCAGGGCCCTCGACCTGCCGAAGAGCTCCGTCCAGCGCTCGCTCGTCACACTGCACACCACGGGCTGGATCCGCCCCGCCGGAGGAACCCCGACCCGCTGGGTGGTGACCACGAAGGCACTGCACGTCGGGCGGCACGCCACGGACGAGCTGGGGCTGCGCGACGCGGCGCTGCCCGTGATGGAGGAACTGCGCCAACGGACCGACGAGACCGTCCATTTGGCGGTCCGCGAGGGCGGAAGGGTGCTGCTGGTCGAGCGGCTGCAGACGAGCAAGGCCGTGCGCATCATCCTTCCGCTCGGCCAGGATCTGCCGATGCACGCCTCGGCCAACGGCAAGGCGGTGCTCGCCGCCGACCCCGACGACGCGGTCGAGCGCTACCTCGACGAGGGGCTGCCGCGCTACACCGGCACCACCGTCACCGACCGGGAGCAACTCCTCGCGGAGGTCCGGGAGATCAGGGCGCGCGGCTACGCGACGAACTCGGGCGAGTGGCGCGCGGATGTCTCCGCGGTGGCCGCGGCCGTGCTCGGCGCGGGGGGCCTGCCGGTGGCCAGCGTGAGCGTCAATGTGCCGACGAGCCGGATGACCGAGGACACCGCCGCCACCTTCGGTGACCTGGTGCAGGAGGCGGCGCGGACCATCAGCGCCCGAATCTCCTGATGTGCAACCTGAATCTCCTGATGTGCGGGGTGTCTTGACGAGCCATCAGGCGCTGTCCATACTCTCGCCCCAGCCCGAAACCCAGATTCCGGATTCCGGAACGTCCTGAATGTGTGGTGACCACCGACCGAAGGCGAGGAAGCCTCGTGTCAGATCAAGTCATCTCCATCATCGGCCTTGTGCTCGTGTTCGTCATCGCAACCTTCTCCAAGGTGCACATGGGCGTCATCGCCATCGTCGCCGCGTTCGTCGTCGGCACGGCAGTCGCCGGTGAGTCGGCCGATGAACTGTTCGCCGGCTTTCCCGGCGATCTGTTCGTGGTGCTCGTCGGCGTCACCCTGTTGTTCGCGATCGCCAAGAACAACGGCACCGTGGACTGGCTCGTCCAGGCCTCGACCCGTGCCGTGCGCGGCAGAATCGCCCTCATCCCGTGGGTGATGTTCCTGATCACGGGGGCACTGACGGCCTCCGGCGCGGTCGTCCCCGGCGCGGTGGGCATCATGGCACCCATCGGCATGGGCTTCGCCGTGCGTCACAAGATCAACCCGATCCTGATGGGCCTGCTCATCATCAACGGTGCCAGCGCCGGCGGCTTCTCGCCGATCAGCATCTTCGGCACCATCACCAACGGCGTGGTGCAGCGGGAGGACCTGCCCGGCAGCGAGGGCATGCTCTTCCTGACCTCGTTCCTCTTCAATCTCGCCCTGAGCGTGATCGTCTTCTTCCTGTTCGGCGGCCGCAAGCTGCTGGGCAGGCGGGCGGAGCCCCTCACCGAGAAGGAGCCCCTCACCGGGAAACCGGCCGAAGGCGGCCTGGCGGCGGTGCCCGCCCCCACCCCCTCCCCGGACGGCGGGGCACCGCCGGCCCGCGGAGGTGACGGCACCGGTACCGCAACAGCCCCCGCTCCCACGGGAGTTCGGACCACGACACCCGACCGACCGGCCACCGGGACCGAGGAAGAGATCTACCGCCTCGACCCCGTCCGCGCACTCACCGTGCTCGGGGTCATCAGCCTGGCCGTCGGCTCGCTCGCCTTCGACCTCGACGTGGGCCTGATGGCCTTCGTGGTCTCAGCGGTCCTGTGCCTCGTCTCCCCCGCCTCCGCGAAGGGAGCGGTCGAGCGCTGCGCATGGCCCACGGTCCTGCTGGTCTGCGGCATCGTGATGTACGTCAGCCTGATGGACAAGATGGGCACCATCAAGTGGGCCGGCGAGAGCGTCAGCGACCTCGGCACGCCCCTGGTGTCGGCGCTGCTCATCTGCGTGATCGGCGGCGTAGTGTCCGCGTTCGCCTCCACGACCGGCATTCTCGGCGCCCTCATCCCGCTGGCCGTCCCGTTCCTCGCCGGGGGTGAGATCGGCGCGATCGGCATGATCAGCGCTCTGGCGATCTCGTCCTCCGTGGTGGACTCCTCACCGTTCTCCACCAGCGGTGCACTGACCGTGGCCAGCGCGCCGGAGGAGATGCGGGACACCGTCTTCCGACGGCTGATGACATGGGGTCTGAGCATGACCCTGATCGCCCCGCTCGCGACCTGGGTCATCCTCGTGATCCCCGGCCAGCTGTGAGGACGGGGGTGTCACGGTCACTACTCAGCGGGTCAACTGCCGTAGCGCGATGTTGAGTTCGAGGACGTTGACCCGCGGCTCCCCCATGAATCCGAGGTCCCGACCGTCCTTGTGCGCGTCGACCAGCTTCTGGACCCGCTCGACGGAGAGGTGGTTCCGCTCCGCGATCCGGTGCACCTGAAGGTCGGCGTACTCGGGCGATATCGCCGGGTCGAGACCCGACCCCGAGGAGGTGACGGCGTCGGCCGGGATGTCCGACGCCTTCACCTTGTACGTCGCCGTGGAGTTGTCCTTGACGACGGCGGCCTTGGCGGACTCGACCTGCTTCACCAGCTCCTTGTTGTCACCGGAGAGGTTGGTGGCTCCGGAGAGGATCAGCTTGTACTGAGTGTTCACACTGTTCTCGCCCAGGCCGTTCGAGGGCCGCGGCTGGAACCACGTCAGGTCCGGCTTGCCGTCCTTGGTGAGGTACCTCTGACCGATGAGGGAGGAGCCGACGACCTTGCCGTCGGCGCTGACCTCCGAGCCGTTGGCCTTGTCGTGGAAGGCGGCCTGGGCGATGCCGGTGACGGCGAGCGGGTAGATCACGCCGCACACGACGGTCAGGACGATCAGGGCGCGCAGGCCCGCCCACAGCAACCGGCCCGTGTTTGCTACCGAGTTGTTCACGACAGTTACCTCAGCCGATTCCGGGGATGAGAGAGATGAGCAGGTCGATGATCTTGATGCCGATGAAGGGCGCGACGAGCCCGCCGAGCCCGTAGATCCCGAGGTTGCGGCGGAGCAGCTTGTCCGCGCTGACCGGCCGGTACTGGACGCCCTTCAGGGCGAGCGGGACCAGCGCGATGATGATGATCGCGTTGAAGATGACCGCGGAGAGGATCGCCGAGTCGGGGCTGGACAGGTGCATGATGTTGAGCTTGTCCAGGCCGGGGTAGACCGCAGCGAAGAGCGCCGGGATGATCGCGAAGTACTTCGCGACGTCGTTGGCGATCGAGAAGGTCGTCAACGCGCCCCGGGTGATGAGCAGTTGCTTGCCGATCTCGACGATCTCGATGAGCTTGGTCGGGTTCGAGTCGAGGTCGACCATGTTGCCGGCCTCCTTCGCTGCCGACGTACCGGTGTTCATCGCGACACCCACGTCGGCCTGCGCGAGGGCGGGCGCGTCGTTGGTGCCGTCACCGGTCATCGCGACGAGCTTGCCGCCCGCCTGCTCCCGCTTGATGAGGGCCATCTTGTCCTCAGGGGTGGCCTCCGCGAGGAAGTCGTCGACGCCCGCCTCCTCGGCGATCGCCTTGGCGGTCAGCGGGTTGTCACCCGTGATCATCACGGTCTTGATGCCCATGCGGCGCAGCTCGACGAACCGCTCGCGCATGCCGTCCTTGACGACGTCCTTGAGGTGGATGACACCGAGGACGCGGGCGCGCTCAGCGTCCTCCAGAGCTACAAGCAGCGGCGTGCCACCAGCCTGTGAAATGCGGTCGTTGAGTACCTGGGCATCCTCGGAGACCTCGCCGCCACGTTCCTTGACCCAGGCGATGACCGAATTCGTCGCACCCTTGCGGATCTTGCGCCCGTCCACGTCGACACCCGACATGCGTGTCTGGGCGGTGAACTCGATCCACTCGGCGCCCGTCAGCTCGCCCTGGTGCCGCTCGCGCAGCCCGTACTTCTCCTTGGCGAGGACCACCACGGAGCGGCCCTCTGGTGTCTCGTCGGACAGCGACGAGAGCTGCGCGGCGTCGGCGAGTTCGGCCTCGGTGGTGCCTCGTACGGGCACGAACTCGGCGGCCTGGCGGTTGCCGAGGGTGATGGTGCCGGTCTTGTCGAGCAGCAGCGTGGACACGTCGCCCGCCGCCTCGACGGCCCTGCCGGACATGGCCAGTACGTTGCGCTGCACGAGCCGGTCCATGCCCGCGATGCCGATCGCGGAGAGCAGCGCGCCGATGGTGGTCGGGATCAGACACACCAACAGGGCGACGAGCACGACCATGGTGAGGTGCTTGCCCGCGTAGTCGGCGAACGGCGGCAGCGTGGCGACCGCGAGCAGGAAGACGATGGTCAGCGAGGCCAGCAGGATGTTGAGCGCGATCTCGTTGGGTGTCTTCTGCCGGGCGGCCCCCTCGACCAGGTTGATCATGCGGTCGATGAACGTCTCGCCGGGCTTCGTCGTGATCTTGACGACGATGCGGTCGGAGAGGACCTTCGTACCGCCGGTGACCGCGCACCGGTCGCCGCCGGACTCGCGGATGACCGGGGCGGACTCGCCGGTGATGGCCGACTCGTCGACGGAGGCCACGCCGTCGACCACGTCACCGTCGCCGGGGATGATGTCACCGGCCTCGCAGACGACGAGGTCACCGATGGTCAGCTGCGTCCCTGCGACCTGCTCCTCGCGGCCCCCCGTCAGGCGCCGCGCCACGGTGTCGGTCTTGGCCTTGCGCAGCGTATCCGCCTGCGCCTTGCCGCGGCCCTCGGCGACGGCCTCCGCCAGGTTCGCGAAGATCACCGTCAGCCACAGCCAGGCGCTGATGGTCCAGCCGAACCAGTCGGACGGGTGCAGGCAGGAGAACACCGTCGTCAGCACGGACCCGATCAGGACCACGAACATCACGGGCGACTTGACCATGATGCGCGGGTCGAGCTTGCGGCAGGCGTCGGGCAGCGACCTCAGCAGCTGCTTGGGGTCGAACAGGCCCCCGCCGACCTTGCCGCCGCCGGGCTTGTGCCCTGTGGGCACATCCTGGTGGGGCGCCCTGGTGGGTGTGGCAGTGGACATCGTGCCCTCAAAATTCTCGGAACGTCCGGAATTCTCGGAACGTTCGGTACGTACGGTCATGACGCCAGGCCTTCCGCGAGCGGGCCGAGCGCGAGCGCCGGGAAGTACGTCAGGCCGGTGATGATCAGGAGGGTGCCGACCAACAGGCCGGTGAAGAGCGGCTTGTTGGTGCGCAGGGTCCCCGCCGTGGCCGGGCTCGGTGTCTGCTCGGCCAGCGAGCCGGCGAGCGCGAGCACGAACACCATCGGCAGGAAGCGGCCGAGCAGCATCGCGAGGCCGATCGTGGTGTTGAACCACTGGGTGTCGGCGGACAGGCCCGCGAAGGCGGAGCCGTTGTTGTTGGCGCCGGACGTGTACGCGTACAGGATCTCGGAGAAGCCGTGCGCGCCGGAGTTGAGCATCGAGTTCGGCGGGGTCGGCAGCGCCATCGACACCGAGGTGAAGACGAGTACGAGGGCCGGCGTGATGAGGATGTAGCAGGCCGCGAACTTGATCTCGCGGGTGCCGATCTTCTTGCCGAGGTACTCGGGTGTGCGGCCCACCATCAGGCCGGCGATGAACACCGCGATGATCGCCATGATCAGCATGCCGTAGAGGCCGGATCCGGTGCCTCCGGGCGCGATCTCGCCGAGCTGCATGCCGAGCAGGTTGAGGCCGCCGCCGAGACCGGTGTTGGAGGAGTGGAAGGAGTTCACGGCGCCGGTCGAGGTGAGCGTCGTGGCGACCGAGAAGATCGCCGACCCGCCGATGCCGAAGCGGCTCTCCTTGCCCTCCATCGCGCCGCCCGCGGCCTGGAAGGCCGGGCCGTGGTGGGCGAACTCGGTCCACATCATCAGGGCGGTGAAGCCGACCCAGATGGTCACCATCGTGGCGAGGATCGCGTACCCCTGCTTGACCGAGCCGACCATGGTGCCGAAGGTGCGGGTCAGTGCGAACGGGATGACGAGGATCAGGAAGACCTCGAAGAGGTTCGAGAACGCGGTGGGGTTCTCGAAGGGGTGGGCCGAGTTGGCGTTGAAGTAGCCGCCACCGTTGGTGCCCAGCTCCTTGATGACCTCCTGGGAGGCGACGGCGCCGCCGTTCCACTCCTGGTTGCCGCCCATGAACTGGCCGACCGAGTGGATGCCGGAGAAGTTCTGGATGGCACCACAAGCGACCAGGACGATCGCGCCGACGATGGAGATCGGGATGAGGATCCGGACGACACCGCGCACCAGGTCGGACCAGAAGTTGCCCAGTTCACCGGTGCGGGATCGAGCGAAGCCGCGTACGAGGGCGACCGCCACGGCGATGCCCACGGCCGCCGAGACGAAGTTCTGCACGGCGAGCCCGGCGGTCTGTACGACGTGGCCCATGGCCTGCTCGCCGTAGTACGACTGCCAGTTGGTGTTGGCGACGAAGGACGCCGCCGTGTTGAACGCCTGGTCCGGGTCGATCGAGGCGAAGCCGAGCGAGCCCGGCAGGCTGCCCTGGATCCGCTGCAGCAGGTACAGGAACAGGACGCTCATGGCGGAGAAGGCGAGGACGCCGCGCAGATAGGCGGTCCAGCGCATCCCGGCGTCCGGGTTGGCGCCGATGCCCTTGTAGATCCACTTCTCGACCCGGAGGTGCTTCCCGGAGGAGTAGACCCGGGCCATGTAATCGCCGAGCGGGCGGTACGCCAGTGCGAGCGCCGCTATGAGCGCGAGCAGCTGGAGCACTCCGGCGAGTTCGGGGCTCATGTCTCCCGCTGCGGCAGCAGCCGATATCACGGTCAGAACCTCTCCGGGTAGATGAGGGCGAGGACGAGATAGCCCAGGAGGGCGACGGCCACGACGAGGCCGACGATGTTTTCGGCGGTCACAGCTTGGTCACCCCCTTGGCGACGAGTGCCACCAGCGCGAACACCGCGATCGTGGTGACGACGAAGGCCAGGTCGGCCATCGTGAGCTCCCTGGGTGAAGGTCGTGATTCGGAACTGACACTGAGAGGAAACCCCCGGTCAGGGCAGCTTTCGATGCTCGTTGACGGCTCCCATACGCCGCTCTGTGCGCCCTTGACGCGTCTCTTACGCGGGCGGGGGCGGGCGGCGGTCGTGGAACGGTTCCGGGACTGTCCGGGAGCTGTCACATTCGGCGCCGGGACCTGGTTCACGGGGCGCGACGGGCGCATCGTCGACACATGGGGGCAGCCCTCCAGGACCGCCCTCCGGCCGACCCGGAGGTTCGCCATGTGTTTCCACCGCCCCACGTGCCCGAACCGCGAGCACGTCGTCGCCGCCCATCCCGAGCAGGGCTGGAGCCTGTGCTGCGACGGCACGATCGTCTTCGACGACACCGGTGAGCTGCGGCCCGACGGGGACGTCGTGGCCCCGCACCGGTCGTACCCGGTGGAGCGGCTGGCCGTCGCGGCCTGAGGACGTCCGGCGCGCCTCCTAAAGAAGGCGTACGGAGAGGCGTAAGCCGCCCCGCCTCCTCATGTCCAGATGGTGGCCGCGAGCGCCGCGCCCGTGAAGGCGGCGCCGAGTCCGGCCACGACGGTGCCGATGACGTTGACGGCCGCGTAGAAGCGCGCACCGCCCTCGGCCAGGCGCAGCGTCTCGTACGAGAACGTGGAGTACGTCGTCAATGCCCCGCACAGTCCGGTGCCGAGCAGCAACTGCACCTGGGAGGAAGCGCCGCCGGCCGCGACGGCGCCTGTGACGAGGCCGAGGATCAGGGAGCCCGTCACATTGACGGCGAACGTGCCCCAGGGGAAGAGCGTGTCGTGCCTCGACTGGACGGCGCGGTCGGTGAGGTAGCGCAGCGGGGCGCCGACCATCGCGCCCACGATCACCAGCAGCCAGTTCACTTCTCGCCCCCGTTCTTAGCCGCACGCCCCACGTGGCGGATGGCCCCGCAGCCGATGACGCGGCGGGTCAGACGCGCCGCGGTCCACACCGACGCGAGCGCCACGCACACCGTCAGGGCGAGGTAGCCGAGTGCGGTGCGCGGATGGCCTTCGTCGATGAGGTGCTGGATGTCCACGGCGTACGTGGAGAAGGTCGTGAAGCCGCCGAGGACGCCGGTGCCGAAGAACGGCCGGACGAGGCGGTGGGCCGCCCACACGTCCGTGATGACGACCATGAAGACGCCGATGACCGCGCAGCCGATCGCGTTGACGATGAGCGTCGTCCAGGGGAAGGCGCCGGTCGCGGTGGGCCACAGCAGGGCCGCCCCGTAGCGGGCGCTCGCGCCGGTCGCGCCGCCGAGCGAGACCGCGGCGACGACGGGCCCCTGCCCCCGCCACGCGGCCTTGCGCGGGACGGGAACACGCAGGTCGACGTCCGGATCGACGGGTTCGTTCAGCATCGGGGGGCGGGCCTCTTCCACGTACGTCTCCTACTCGCCGGGCACACGTTACGGGTGTGCGTCGTCGCAAGCAGGGACCGTTGGCGGCGACTGTGCCGCGGTTGGAGGACGGCGGGCCCCACCACCGCGCGGTGATCGCGCACACCGCCGCGAAGACCTTACCTGGCGCCGTGCCGGGCCACCGCGCGGCGGCGGGCCCGCACCGTTTGCAGATTGCGGGCCCGCACCGTTTCGCAGATTGCAGGCCCGCACCGTTTCGTAGATTGACGGGCGCACGACACTACGACGTCACCAAAACGGGCATCACCGTAGTGACCCCGCACTGCTCCTCCCCTGCCCTGCGCTGTGCGCGCCCTGAAAGGACGGCTCAAGCGTGGCCATTCCCCCTCCCCCTGTCCTGCGGCCTGCCCCGCGACGCCGACGTCCCGTACGGAAATGGTTTGCGCTCGTTCCGCTCGTTCCGCTCGTCCTGGTCGCCGGGTGGGTGGCCTGGAACTGGCCCGTGTTCACCTCGGCGCTCGCGCAGTTGCACGGCGCGGATCCCGGCTGGCTGCTGGCCGCCGCTGTGGCCACGGCCGCGTGCTGGGTGCCGGTGTGTCTGCTGCGGCAGGGCGCGGTGCTCGAACCGCTGCCGCCGGGGCGGCTGTTGGCCTCGCAGGTCGCGGCGGGTTCCGCGAATCACCTGCTGCCGGCGGGGCTCGGCGCGCACGTGGTGACGCTGCGGTTCATGCGCTCGTGCGGGATATCGGCGACCCGGGGCTGCGCCGCGCTCGCGCTGTACTCGCTGGCGCAGCCCATCGGCCGGTACGCCCTGCTGATCGCGCTGATGGCGGCCTCGCCCGACGCGCTGCCGCTGGGCGGGCTGATGCCGGCCGAGCGGGGTGGCCTGGCGGTGCTCCTGCTCGTCACGGTGGTCGCCGTCGTGGCCGGGGCGCTGTGGTGGGTGCGGCCGCTGCGCGGGGCCGTCCGGGACTTCCTGGCCACCGCGCTGACCGATGTGCGGGCCCTGCACGCCTGGCCCGCCCGCGCGCTGGCCCTGTGGTGCGGGGCGGTCGGCTTTCCCGCGTTGCAGGCCACCGTCATGGTCGCGGTGGCTCGCTCCCTTCAGGTGCCGGTGCCGTCGCTGGACATCGCCCTCGCGTATCTGGCGGCCTCGGTCGTGGCCGGGGTGGTGCCGACGCCGGGCGGGATCGGGTCCGTCGAGGCGGCCCTTGCCTTCGCGCTCGTGGGCGCGGGGTCACCGGTCGTCGAGGCGACCGCCGCGGTCGTGGGCTTCCGCCTGCTCACGGTCTGGGTGCCGCTGCTGCCCGGCGCCCTGGTGCTGGCCGCACTGGTGCGCCGCAAGGTGATCTGACTCCGGATCGCCGGGCCGAGGGCGACGACCGCGACCGACGGCCACCGCCGCGAGGTACATTCGCGGCCTGGATGCCGATATGTCGCACACGAGGAGGCGTGGTGCCCATGACGCCGCTCGCCCTGTTCCTGCCCCGCCTTGACGCGGTCCCGCGCTGGCTTCAGATCACGGCGGCCGTGGTGATCCTCGGCCTCATGGTCACTCGGGTGTGGCTGTTCATCCGCCGCCGGAAATAGCGTTGCCCCTGTCGGCCGCCGTCATTAAGGTCACCGACGTGACTACCGGGTCGGCCATGGGCCATGCACGAGTAAGGCTCCCGGCCCCGGCGTGAGCCCGGGGCGGGCGAGAGGCCCGCCGTTCCCCTCCGCGTCTTTTCCCCCGGCGCCCGTACGCGGCGCCGCATTCCAGCGGATCCCGAGACCGGAGACACACCACTGATGCATGTCCAGCTGAACCACACCGCCGTCTACGCGAGTGACCGGCACCTGTCCGCCGAGTTCATCGCCGCGATCCTCGGCCTGAAGGTGAGCGCCCCGTTCGGGCCGTTCCTGCCCGTCGATCTCGGCAACGGCGTGACGCTCGACTACTACGAGAAGCGGGACGAGCCGATCCAGGCGCAGCACTACGCCTTCCTTGTGCCCGACGAGGAGTTCGACGCCATGATCACTCGTCTGGAGACGGTCGGAGTGACGTACTACGCCGACCCCGCACACACCGAGCGCGGCCGGGTCAACGACCTGTTCGGTGGGCGCGGGGCCTACTTCGACGATCCGGACGGCCACAATCTGGAGATCATGACCCGGCCCTACGCCCGCCCCTGACGCACAGGGGCGGGCGTAGGCGGCCGAGCGATCAACCCTGGACGCGGATCAGCTTCTTGTTCGCGAATTCCGCCATGCCGTACTTGCCCAGCTCACGGCCGATGCCCGAGCGCTTGACGCCGCCGAAGGGCAGGTCGGCCTGGGTGCCCGCGAAGCCGTTGATCCACACCATTCCGGTGTCGAGCTGGTCGGCGACCCGCTTGGCGCGCTCGACGTCGCCGCTCCAGACGGCGCCGCCGAGCCCGTACGGCGAGCTGTTGGCCAGCTCGACGGCGGCGTCCTCGTCGGCCACCGGGTAGACGACGGCGACGGGGCCGAACAGCTCCTCGGTGTAGGCGCGCATCTCGGGCGTGATGCCGGTCAGCACGGTCGGCTGGACGTACGCGCCCGGGCCCTCGCCGCGGGCGCCGCCGGTGTGCAGCGTGGCGCCCTTGTCGACCGCGTCCTTGATCTGCTCGAGCAGCTGGTCGGCCGCCGCGCGCGAGGACAGCGGGCCGAACTTGGTACCGGGCTCCAGCGGGTCGCCGGCCTGCACCGCGCTGATGTTCGCGGTCAGTTCGCGCACGAAGTCCTCGTAGAGGCCCTCCTGGACGAGGAAGCGCTTCGGCGAGTTGCAGGCCTGCCCCGCGTTGCCGAGCCGGCCGCCCGCCGCCTTGCGGGCCGTCTTCGCGACGTCCTCGGTGTCCAGGAGGATGAACGCGTCGGAGCCGCCCAGCTCAAGGACGCACTTCTTCAGGTTGCGGCCCGCGATCTCGGCGACGGCCGAACCGGCCCGCTCGCTGCCGGTCAGTGAGACACCCTGGTTGCGCGGGTCGGCGATGATGTCGGCGACCTGGTCGTTGGTGGCGAAGACGTTGATGTACGCGCCGGTCGGCAGGCCGGCGTCCGCGAAGATCTGCTCCATCGCGAGGGCCGCCTGCGGACAGCTGGGGGCGTGCTTGAGCAGGATCGTGTTGCCGAGCATCAGGTTCGGCGCGGCGAACCGGGCCACCTGGTAGTACGGGAAGTTCCACGGCATGATCCCGAGCAGCGAGCCAAGCGGGGCGGTGCGCACGGTGGCGGTGCCGCCGCCGCTGACCGAGAGCTCCTCGTCGGCGAGGAAGCCGGGGCCCTGGGTGGCGTAGTACTCGTAGATGCTGGTGACGATGTCGATCTCGCCCTTGGACTGGGCGAGCGGCTTGCCCATCTCCAGGCTGATGATCCGGGCCAGCTCGTCCTTGCGCTCCTGGTAGATCTCACCGACGCGACGCAGCACCGCGGAGCGGGTCTCGACGGGCGAGCTGCGCCAACTCTGGTAGGCCGCGTGGGAGTCGGCCAGTGCCGTCTCGATCTGCTTCGCGGTCGCCTCGGGGAATTCCTCGAGGGTCTCGCCGGTCGCGGGGTTCACCGTCTTGTAGGCCGTCATGCTCGCGACCATACCTTTTGCCTCCGGCCGGCCGTCCAGGCCCTGCCCGGCCCCTGCCCAGGTCCCAGGAAACGTACTACGGGATATTGACGCTCCTGCACGAGAACGTGGAGTGTTGTGTCATCCGATGACACGTCATCCGAGGGCAAGGGGACTGCCATGCGCGTCGAGTTCCGGACCGCCCCGACGCACTACCGCCACTGGTCGCTGAAGGTCGACGAGGCCGTCGCCACGCTCACCATGGACGTGGCGGAGCAGGGCGGACTCGTGCCCGGCTACGAACTCAAGCTCAACTCCTACGACCTCGGCGTCGACATCGAGCTGTACGACGCCGTGCAGCGGCTGCGCTTCGAGCACCCCGAGGTGCGTGCGGTCGTGGTGACGAGCGGCAAGGAGAAGGTGTTCTGCGCCGGGGCGAACATCCGGATGCTGGCCGGATCGAGTCACACGTGGAAGGTGAACTTCTGCAAGTTCACGAACGAGACCCGCGGCGCCATCGAGGACGCCTCCGCGCACTCCGGGCAGACCTACCTCGCCGCCCTCAACGGCACGGCCTCGGGCGGCGGTTACGAGCTGGCGCTCGCCTGCGAGCGGATCCTGCTCGTCGACGACCGTTCGTCGGCGGTGTCACTGCCCGAGCTGCCGCTGCTCGGTGTACTGCCGGGCACCGGCGGTCTGACCCGGCTCGTCGACAAGCGCCATGTCCGACGCGACCGCGCCGACTACTTCGCGACGAAGCCGGAGGGCGTGAGCGGCGAACGGGCCGCGCAGTGGCGTCTGGTCGACGAGGTTGTGCCGCGCAGGGACTGGGAGCACACCGTCGCCGCCCGCGCGGCCGAGGCCGCTGCCCGCTCCGACCGCCCGGCGCGCGAACCCCAGGGCATCCGCCTCACACCGCTGGAGAAGACCCGCACCAAGGACCGGATCGCGTACCGGTACGTGCACGCGGCCCTCGACCCCGCCTGCCGCACCGTGGACATCACCATCGAAGGCCCACAAGAGGACGCGCCGACCGACCTCGCCGCCCTGCACCGGCAGGGCGACGCGAGCTGGCCGCTCGCCCTGGCCCGCGAACTCGACGACCTCATCCTCGATCTGCGGACGAACGAGCCCGAGTTGGGCACCTGGGTCGTACGCAGCCGGGGCGACGCCTCCCGCGTCCTCGACCACGACGCCCTGCTGCTCGCCCACCGCGAGGACTGGCTCGCCCGCGAGATCACGCTCTATCTCAAGCGCACGCTGAAGCGCCTCGACCTGAGCAGCCGCAGCCTCATCGCCCTGATCGAGCCCGGCAGTTGCTTCGCCGGGACGCTCCTGGAGACCGTGCTCGCGGCCGACCGTTCCTTCCAACTGGCCGGTGTCTTCGAGGAGATCGCCCCGGACGCCGAACCGGCCGCGCTCGTCGTCGGCCCGATGAACCTCGGCCCGCTCCCCATGAGCAACGGGCTGAGCCGCCTTGAGACCCGGTTCCTCGGCGACGCTCCCGCGCTGGCCGCGGCGCAGGAGGCAGCGGGCCGGCCGCTCGACGCCGAAGAGGCCGAGCGGCTCGGCCTGGTCACCTTCGCCCCCGACGACATCGACTGGGACGAGGAGGTGCGGATCTCGCTGGAGGAGCGGTCCGGGTTCAGCCCGGACGCCCTCACGGGACTTGAGGCGAACCTGCGTTTCGCGGGTCCCGAGACACTGGAAACCAAGATTTTCGGGCGCCTCACCGCCTGGCAGAACTGGATCTTCAACCGTCCCAACGCCTCGGGCCCCGAAGGGGCTCTGCGCAGGTACGGCACCGGGCAGCGCGCCGAATTCGACCGGAAGCGGGTGTGACGATGGCGCTCACCGCCGACTACTCGGACAAGATCCCCAACAACGTGGATCTGCACGAGGACCGCAGGCTCCAGCGGGCCCTGGAGTCCTGGCAGCCCAACTTCCTCACCTGGTGGGACTCCATGGGCCCCACCCTCCCCACCGACGACGTGTATCTGCGCACGGCGGTCGACGTCGGCCGTGACGGCTGGGCGCAGTTCGGGCACGTAGCCATGCGCGACTACCGCTGGGGTGTGTTCCTCGCCGAACCGAAACCCGACCGCCGGATCGCCTTCGGCGCACACCGTGGTGAGCCCGCCTGGCAGCAGGTGCCCGGCGAGTACCGGGCCGATCTGCAGCGCCTCATCGTCATCCAGGGCGACACCGAACCGGCCAGCGTCGAGCAGCAGCGCAACCTGGGTGCCACCGCGCCCAGCCTCTACGACCTGCGCAATCTGTTCCAGGTGAACGTGGAGGAGGGCCGGCACCTGTGGGCGATGGTGTATCTGCTGCACGCCTACTTCGGCCGGGAGGGGCGCGAGGAGGCCGAGCAGCTGCTGCACCGCAACTCCGGCAGTGAAGACTCGCCGCGCATCCTGGGCGCGTTCAACGAGGAGACCCCCGACTGGCTGTCCTTCTTCATGTTCACGTACTTCACCGACCGCGACGGCAAGTACCAGCTGGGCACGCTCAAGGAGTCGGCCTTCGACCCGCTGTCACGCACATGTGAGTTCATGCTGAAGGAAGAGGCACACCACATGTTCGTCGGCACCACCGGCATCGACCGGGTGGTGCTGCGCACGGCCGAGCTGATGCGCGAGCACGACACCGACGACGTGACGGCCTCCGGCGGCATCCCGCTGGACGTGATCCAGAAGTACATCAACTTCCACTACTCGGTCTCGCTCGACCTGTTCGGCTCGGAGACGTCGACGAACGTCGCCAACTACTACACGTCGGGCCTCAAGGGCCGTTGGGGCGAGGAGCGCCGCAAGGACGACCACACCCTGACCGACGACTCGTTCCTGGTCGACGCGCTGGTCGAGGGCGCGATCGGGCAGCGGGAGGTCGCGGCGCTCGTGGGTCTCAACACCGATCTGCGCCGCGAGTACATCCGCGACTGCCACAGCGGCCTGAACCGCTGGAACCGCCTGCTGGAGGAGGCCGGTGTCGACCGGCGGCTGTATCTGCCGCACATCGCGTTCAACCGGCAGGTCGGCGCCTTCGCCGCGGTCGAGACGGCGCCCGACGGCACGGTTCTCACCGCCGACGCGTGGGAGGACGCCAAGGGTGCCTGGCTGCCGACCGAGGTCGACAAGACGTACATCCGCTCGCTGATGCGGCCCGTGCACGAGCCCGGCCGGATCGCCTCCTGGATCGCCCCGCCGCGCCAGGGCATCAACGGCAAGCCGTTCGACTACGAGTACGTGCACCTCGCCTGACGACGATGACGACGATCCGGGGAGCCGACGATGAGCGAACCCTTCAACGCGTGCCGCTATCTGCTCGACCGCCGGCTCGACCTCGGGGACGGCGACCGCCCCGCACTGACCGGCCCCGCGGGCGAGTTCAGCTACGCCGAACTGCACGACCGGGTGTGCCGTACGGCGTGCGGCCTGCGCGCGATCGGCCTGCGGCCCGAGCAGCGCGTGCTGCTGTTCATGGCCGACTCCCCCGACTTCGTCACCGTCTTCCTCGCCGCGCTGCGGGTCGGTGCGATCCCGGTGCCGGTGTCGACGATGCTGCACGCGGGCGACCTCGCCGAGCTGCTGCGGGACGCGCGGGCCGCGTTCCTGGCCGTCAGCTCCTCGTACGCGGCGGTGGCCGACAAGGCGGTGCCGGACGCTCCGGAGCTGCGGGGGCTGCTCGCCGGGGAGGGTGTCACCTTCACGGGCGGCCTGCCGGTCCACTCCCTGCGGGAGTTGGCGGCGGCCGACCCGGACACCGATGTGTACGCCACCGCCGCCGACTCCCCCGGCTTCTGGCTCTACACCTCCGGCACCACCGGTTCGCCGAAGGCCGCGATGCACCGGCACGGCGCCGTCGCCGAGGTCTGTGAGACGTACGCGACCCGGGTCCTGGGAATCCGGCCCGGTGACCGGTGCCTGTCGGCGGCCAAGGCGTTCTTCGCGTACGGCCTCGGCAACTCGCTGCTGTTCCCGCTCGCGGTGGGGGCGGCGACCGTGCTCGAACCGGAGCCGTCGCGCCCGGAGTTGCTGGCCTCGCGGGTCCAGGAGTTCGGCGCGACGCTGTTCTTCGCCGGCCCGACCTTCTTCGCCAACATGCTGCACGCCGCCCTGCCCGGCGACGCGCTCGCCGGTGTCAGACTCGCGGCCTCCGCGGGCGAGCCGCTGCCCGCCGCGCTGCAACACCGCTGGAGCGAGCGCTTCGGCGTCGACATCATCGACGGCATCGGCATGACCGAGACCCTGCACATCTTCCTGTCGAACGCGCCGGGAGCGATCCGCCCGGGCACGACGGGCCGCCCCGTGCCCGGCTACGAGCTGCGCGTCCTCGACGAGGCGGACCGCGAGACACCGACCGGCACCCCGGGCACCCTGCACGTGCGCGGCCGCTCCGTCGCCACCGGCTACTGGTCCCGCTACGACGAGTCCCGCCAGGTGTTCCGGGGTGAGTGGCTGCGCACGGGAGACACCTACGTACGCGATGAGGACGGCTACTTCACATGTCTCGGCCGCACCGGGGACATGCTCAAGGCCGGTGGCATCTGGGTGTCCCCCGCCGAGGTCGAGGCACGACTGCTCGAACACCCCGCCGTCGCCCAGGCCGCGGTCGTCGCGGCGACGGACACGGACGGCCTGGAGAAACCGGTCGCGTATGTCGTGACATCACCGGGGCAGCGGCTCACCGCCGGGGAACTCATCGCGTACTGCCGCACCGGGCTGCCCTCGTTCAAGCGGCCCCGGCACGTGGTGTTCACCGAGGCGCTGCCGACGACCGCCACCGGCAAGATCCGCCGCGTGGAGCTACGGGCCCGCGCGGCCGACGACGTGACCGCATCCCGAGAACAGCACGAGGAGACCTGATGCTGGACGGCCACCCACTGATCGACGTCCACCTGCACCCGGCGCGCCTGTCCACGCTGAAACCCACGTACGAGGAGTGGACCCAGGGCGTCGCCGACCACGATCTCCTCGCCCGGATCTACGACGGCGACACGGTGTCCCCCGAGGCGTTCCACCGCCATCTCGTCTCCGAGGGCGTCGACATCGCGCTGCTGCTGTCGGAGTACAGCCCGCGGACGACCGGCATCCAGCCGATCGAGGACCTGCTGCCGATCACGTCCTACGACCCGTCCAGGGCCAAGGCGATCGCCAACATCAACCCGCATCTGCACTACCCCATCGAGGAAGAACTCCAGCGCCAGCTCGACCTGGGCGCGGTCGCGTGCAAGCTGCACCCCGTACACGCGGGTGTCGCCGCGAACGACCGGCGCCTCTACCCCGCGTACGAGCTCTGCCAGTCGGCCGGCATCCCGCTCGTCGTGCACTGCGGCACGAGCACGTTCCCCGGCGCCCTCAACAAGTACGCCGACCCGCTGTTCCTGGACGACGTGCTGCGCGACTTCCGGCGCCTGGACGTGGCGCTCGCGCACGGCGGGCGCGGCTGGTGGTACGACGCGGCGGCCTTCATGGCGCTGTCCAACGAACGGGTGTGGATCGAACTCTCCGGCCTCCCGCCGTCCCGTCTGCGCACGTACTACGGCAAGCACGACTGGGCCCGCCTCACCCGCCGAATGATCTTCGGCACCGACTGGCCGGGAGTCCCGGGCATCGCGCGAAACGCCCGCGCGGTGGCGGCCCTGTGCCCGGACGAGACGACCGCGGGCCTCGTCCTGGCGGGGAACGCGGCGCAGGTGTACCGGCTCAAGCCGGAGGGGTGAGCGGGGCGGTCAGCCGGTCCCACTCCTCCTGTGCGGCCCCGTGCCAGCGCTCGTGCAGCTCGGTGAAGAGGTTGGCCGCGCGCACGCCGATCCAGTGCGGGGGCAGCAGTTCCAGGGGCAGTTGCGGGTCGAGGGCCGGGAAGCGGCGCCATGCGTCGACGAGGCGGACCTGGGCGAGGAGGGTGTCCGCGCCGGGTTCGGCGCGCATCCCGGCGAAGGCGTGGACGAACTCCGCGTACTCGGTGGCCAGGTCGCCGAGGCGCCACGCCTGTTCCACCATGTCCCGCTCGGAGCCGATCCCCGCGAAGGGCCCGCAGAACGAGGACACTTCCGGGCCGAGACCCAGCTCCTCCACCACCTGCTTGGCCTCCGCCTCGCGTGCGGTGTGCGGGCCCACCCACAGGCCCGGCGCTGGGCTGCCGAGGCCCACCCAGGTCAGCCGGGTGCGCAGCCGGTGGCGCAGTTCGCGCTTCGACTCGGGGACGCTGACGAACAGCACCAGCCAGCGGCCGTCCCAGCTCGACCGCGCCCGCCCGAAGGAGTAGATGCGCTCCGCGCCCTCGCTCAGCAGCGTCCTGCCGTGCTCGGTCAGCGCCCAGCGCACCCGCCGCCCGGACCGCTCGGCGGTGACGAGACCGCTCGCCGACAGCCGGTTCAGTGCCTGGCGGGCCGCCTTCTCCTCGACGCCGAGGCCGTCAAGGACCCGCAACAGCGCGGAGGTCCAGACGGGGGCGTCCCGTGGCAGCACGTACTCACCGAGCACGGTGAGCAGGAGGGAGCGCGCGCTCCCCGATCCGGTCGGCCTGGTCAATCCGGGCTCCTCCACTGGGCGTTGTGCCATGGTAGCCGAATCCTGCTACATGCCGACGGCGTGGCGCCATACCTTCGTAGAGTATCGAGAAACGCTTCAGCGGCGCTTGACGCCGACACCCGCGAAGTGGGTGACCTCGACGTCCTCGCTTCCCGGCTCGGGGCGCCATCGGGAGCAGGAGACGATGCCCGGAGGGAGCAGTTCGACGCCGCTGAAGATGCGCGCGAGGTCCTCGCGGTCGCGCAGTGTCATGGGCGCCGAGCCCTGGCTGTTCCAGTGGTCGACCGCCGCCGTCATGGCCTCGCCGTCGACCTCGGTGGTGGGATGCGAGACGACGAGGTGGCTGCCGGGCGGGACGCCGTCGAGGAGCCGGCGCACGATGTCGACCGCCTCGTCGGTGTCCATGACGAAGTTCAGGACGCCGAGCATGGTGATCGCGATCGGTTGCTCGAGGTCCAGGGTGGCCGCGGCGCCCCGCAGGACCGCCTCCGGGTCCCGGGCGTCCGCCTCGATGTAGTCCGTGGCGCCCTCGGGCGCGCTGGTGAGCAGGGCGTGGGCGTGGTGGAGGACGACCGGGTCCTTGTCGACGTAGACGATCCGGCAGGTCGGGTCGACGCCTTGCGCGACCTCGTGGGTGTTGTTCGCGACGGGCAGGCCGGTGCCGATGTCCAGGAACTGCCGGATTCCGGCCTTCCCGGCCAGGTAACGCACCGCGCGGGCCAGGAAGCGCCGGTCGGCGACGGCCGAACGGGGCAGCTCCGGCACGAAGGACAGGATCTGCCCGCCGACCTCGGCGTCGACCTCGTAGTGGTCCTTGCCGCCCAGCCAGTAGTTCCAGATCCGGGCGGAGTGGGAGACGTCCGTCCGCAGCGGGTCGGCGGCGGGGTCGCGGGGCGCGGAGTCGGGCATGACGGCAGGCTCCTTCGAACAGTACGAATCGGGGCGATCACCAACCTAGGCGCGGACGATCAACTTCGTTGCCGTTTACGGAGGTTGCTCCCGACCCCTGGTCCTACCGGCGCTCCCTTCCCGTACGTCGAGGGCTTGGGCCCGTCCTTGTGCACCCGCGTCGTTGAACACGGCACGGACGCACCCGAACACCTGGGCCAGCGCGGTGCGTTGACCGGTGTCCGGGTGCAACCTGAATGAACCCCGGTGGCGCCAACCGTTCAGCGCCGCCCCTTGAGCCTCTCCACGCCCGCGACACCGACCGCGGCGAGTCCGATCTGCATGGCGAGTTCGATCCAGTCGATGCCGTTCGTCTCGGCGACGTCGAAGGCGCCTGCGAGGGCGGTCCCGACGAGTGCCGCGGCGATGCCGACCAGGAGCGTCCACAGGATGCCGATGCGTTGCCGGCCCGGAATGGCCAGCCTGCCCAGCACGCCGATCACGACGCCGATGACGATCGCGGTGAAGATGCCGGAGATCTCCATACCTGTTTGCCTCCTTGATCCGACACGTCGACGTTTCGACACGCTGTCGAATGTCGCTGTACGTGTTCCCCGGCATGGGGGACGCAGTCCCGCCGACGACGGTTGAGCGCCGAAGGTGGAGTTGACCGAAGGCTGCGTGTGCTGTCTGCTTCAACATGCCGCTGAATCAACGGAGTTGCGATCCCTACCGGGAGCCGGGTAGCCCCCACTGCGGTGGTGGGGTCAAGGAGCACCACGCCCCCTTCCGGGAGTCGCTCGGCTGACGGCACCTTCCCCGAGCACGCTCAGGCGGCCGCCTGCGGGTGGGTGAGCCGGGCCAGCAGGTCGTCGAGGGCGACGAGGCCGGTCAGCCGGCCGGTGTCGTCGCGGACGACAGCGAGCGAGGCCCGGCGGTGACGGAGCTGCTCGATGGCCTGGCCGACCGTGTCGCCTGCCAGCAACTCCGGTACCGGGCGGGCCAGTTCGCCCGCGGTGGTGGCACGCCCCCGGCTGCGGGCGATCAGCGCGTCGCGGGCGTGCACGGAGCCGACGATCCGGTCCCCCGCGCGCACGAGGAGGCGGCTGCGGTCGCGCGCCGTCGCCGTGGCGAGGATCGCGTCGAGGTCCGCGTCCGCCGGTACTGAGGTGATCCGTGCGGCGGGCGTCTGGAGGTCGCCGACGGGGGTGAGCGGTTCGACCAGCGAGCTGGTGATCAGCTCCGAGTCGTCCTTGCTGATCAGGCCGAGCCGCTCGGACTCCACGACGAGGTGCGTGAGTTGCTCCCGGTTGTGGACCTCGGCGAGTTCGTCGCGCGGGGTGACCCGGCACATCCGCACCAGTGCGTTGCTGACCTTGTTGAGGACCCAGATCAGCGGGCGGACCGCCTTGACCACGGCGCGGAACGGCGGTGCGAGGAGCATCGCCGAGCGCTCGGGGTGGGCGATCGCCCAGGACTTGGGCGCCATCTCACCGACGACCATGTGCAGGAACACCACGACGAGCATCGCGAAGGCGAAGGAGACACCGTAGCTGAGACCGCTGGGCAGGCCCCAGCTGTGCAGCAGCGGGTCCAGCTCGTGCGAGATCGCGGGCTTGGAGATCGAGCCCAGGCCCAACGTGCAGATGGTGATGCCAAGTTGGGCGCCGGCGAGCATCAACGACAGCTCGCGCATACCGGCGAGCGCCGCCTTGGCGCCGCTGGCGCCGGACGCGACCGCCTGCTCCATGCGGTGCCGCTTGGCGGCGACCAGCGCGAACTCGGCGGCGACGAAGAATCCGCTGCCGATCAGCAGCAGGACCGTGATGAAGAGGGCCATGGGGAAGCTCATGAGCGCGGCTCCTCCTCGATGTCGGCGGTGGCGGGTTCGCGGGTCAGGTGGACGAGCTCCGGCACGTGGCGGTCGAGGGTGCGGACGTCGATGACGGCGTGCTCGCCGTCGCCGCCCAGGCCGATCGTGATCCGGTCTCCGATCGCCGGGAAGCGGCCGAGCCGGTCCACGATCAGGCCGGCCACGGTGTCGTAGCCCTCCTCCTCGGGCAGCTCGACGCCCGTGGCCTCGGCGATCTCGTCGATCCTGCGGCCCGCGTCGATCACCCAGCCGGTACCTTCCGGGTCCTGGACCGCCAGCTGTGTCTCGCGGTCGGTCTCGTCCGCGATGTCACCGACCAGCTCCTCGGCGATGTCCTCGTACGTGACGACACCGGCGACGCCACCGTGCTCGTCGAGGACGACCGCGAACTCGTCGTCGGCCTCCCGCATCCGGTCGACGGCGGCGGGGAGCTGAAGCGTGTCCGGCAGCAGGAGCGGGCGGCGGGCCGCGGTCCCGGCCGAGGTGCTCGCGTACGCGGACTGCTGGAGCCGCATCAGTTCGCGCACGCCGAGGACGCCGGTGACGTCGTCGGGGTGGTCGCCCATGACCGGGTAGTTCGAGTGGCCGTGCTTGGCGATCAGCTCGATCGCGTCGGCGGCCGTGGCCTCCTTGCGGACGAAGATCGCGTCGGCGCGCGGCACCATCACCTGGTCCAGGGTCCGCTCGTTGAACTCCAGGGCGTGGTCGAGGAGGGTGGCGGTCTCGCGGGGCAGCTCGCCCTGCTGATGGGACTCGCCGATGAGATGGCTGAGTTCCTCCAGGGTGGCGCCGTGGTGCAGCTCCTCGACGGGTTCGATGCCGACCTTGCGCAGCAGTTTGTTCGCGGCGCTGTCGAAGAGGTGCACGACGGGGCCGACGACCTTCAGGTAGCCGAGCGTGGACCCGGCGAGGGACTTGGCCAGGCGTTCGGGGACGGCGAGGGCGAGGTTCTTGGGGGCCAGCTCGCCCAGCACCATCTGGACGACCGTGGCCACGACGAACGCCAGGACCACCGAGATACCGGTCACCGCGGCGTCCGGGATGCCGATGCCGTCCAGGGCCGGGCGCAGCAGGGTCGACACGGACGGTTCGGCGAGGAAGCCGACGACCAGGCCGGTGACCGTGATGCCGAGCTGGGCGCCGGACAGCATGAAGGACAGCCGCTCGAGGACCTTGAGGGCCTTGGCCGCTCTCTTGTCGCCCGCCTCGGCGTCACGGGCGAGCGTGAGCCGGTCCGCCGCGACGTACGCGAATTCCTGGGCCACGAAATAGCCGGTCCCTGCGGTCAGCACGAGGACCGCGAGGAGGCCGAGCACGGCACTCAGCATGCGCCACCACCTCGCCGCGTGCCGTGCTCACCGATCAAGGGGCGGGGTGGTCGGGGACTGTGCCCCGCTGGGTCCGTCGGTCTGGCGGACAACCGGCTACTCCTTCGCATTTTGCTTTCTCTTTGCCTTCACTACGGCAACGCCCGGCCCGGCGCCGTCGTTCCCGACCACTCTCCTTCGGGCCCGTACGCGGCGCCACCGCACCTCCCATCGGGCCCTCGGGGGCGAACAGGGATGATGAACTGGCCCCCACACCCAGCCACCAGGAGGAGCCGGTGACGACGTCCCGCCACAGGACCCCACGACGCGCCCAGGGCGAGCTGGAGGCACAGGTCCTGGCCGCGCTGCGCACGGCCGAGGATCCGGTGAGCGCCGGATGGGTGCGCGACCGGATGGGCGGCGACCTCGCGTACACCACCGTGGTGACGATCCTGGCGCGGCTCCAGGCCAAGGACGCGGTCACCCGGCGGCGCGAGGGACGCTCGTTCGTGTGGACACCCGTGGCCGACGAGGCCGGGCTCGCCGCGTTCAAGATGCGCAAGGTACTGGACGCCGAGGCGGACCGGGAGGCCGTCCTGGCCAGCTTCGTCACCTCGCTGCCCGAGGGCGACGAGCGACTGCTGCGGGATCTGCTGCGGCGCGCGGAGGGGACCACCGGGGACGAGGGGACGGCGGCGGGCGACGAGGAAGGCACGGACTGAGCCGTGGGCATCTTCGTCTTCCTGCCGCTGGTGCTGCCGCTGACGGCATGGCCGGTGGCCCGGCTCGCCGCGCACCGGCTGCATCCGCGCACCGCGACCCGGCTCCTGACCTGCGTGGCCGCCGTGATGGCGGTGTGCAGCACGGTGTGCCTCGCCCTGCTGATGGTGGTCGGCACCGCGCAGCTGCCGGGCAACCCGCTGCCGGACGGCTGGTCGGATCCGGAGGTGCGGGCCGCCGTGCCGCAGGACGAGATCGCGGGCAAGGCGGCCATCCCGGCGCTGCTCACCGTCGTCGCCGCCTGCGCCCGCACGCTCTGGCGCCACTTCACACTGCGCCGACGCGCCCACGCCGCGCTCGCCGGACTGCCCGCCACACAGGTCGCGGTGCTGCCCGACCCTCAGGCGTACGCCTACGCGCTGCCCGACGGCGGCCGCGGCCGGATCGTCGTCAGCGCCGCACTGCTCGACCGGCTCGCGCCCGCGGAGCGGCGGGCCCTGTTCGCCCACGAGCGGGCCCATCTGACGGCCCGGCACCACCGACTGCTGCTGACCGTGCGCCTCGCCGCCCGCGCCAACCCGTTTCTGCGCCCGCTGAGTTCGGCCGTCGCGTACACGGCCGAGCGGTGGGCCGACGAGGAGGCCGCCGCGCGGGTGGGCGACCGCAAGGTGGTCGCCCGCGCCATCGGCAAGGCGGCCCTGTCCGCGGGCGGGACGCGCGAACCGCTCTTCGCGGCGTTCGCCGCTCCCGGCCCGCTGCCCCGCCGGGTCGCCGCGCTGCTCGCGCCGCCGCCCAGCGAGCAGGACCGGGCCTCGGCGTTCACGTCCGTGGGGCTCGCCACGTGGACGGCGGGATTCGGCACGGCGGCCTCCGCCATGTCGTCCGCCAACTCCGCGCTCACCCTGGCGGCCACGCTGCACGCGGCGACCCCGCTCTGACCGGCGCATCAACCCGAGTCGGCTAGAGGTCGAACTCGGTCGGTGCCAGGCCGAGCATCTGGCACGCCTCGCGCACGACGCCCCGCTCGGTCTGGTCGAAGTCACCGTCCGCGCCGCCGATGACGATGCCGATCTGGATCACGGCGCGCGCCTCGGCCTCCTTCTTCTTCGCCTTGGCGACCTCCTGCAACACGCTGACCTTGCCGAAGTCGAAGTCGGCCGTCAGCTTGTCGAGGTTCGCCTCGAAGCGCTTCTGGAGGTCCGTGGCGTCGAAGTTCTGCAGCACCTCATTGCTCATGATGAGCTGCGCGACGCGGCGGCGCTCCGAGGCGTCGATGGTGCCGTCGGCCGCGGCCACCAGCGCGCACATCGCCATGGAGGCATCCCGGAAGGCCCCGGACTTCAGGTCGTTCTTCTTCGCCACCAACTGCGTCTGCATCGTCGACGCGGAATCCTTGATGCGGTCCCACAGGGCCACGGGTTCTCCTCGGATTGTGATTTCGTGCCGCGCTGTTCGCGCGCCCATACTTCTACCGCCCATACTTCTACAGCACTGTAGAAACTGGCGAAGGTCCGGGAAAGTTCCGCCCCACGGATATACTTCTACACGCCTGTAGAACATCTCCTACGCTCACAAGGGAGTTCACGCCTCGATGGTGTTCAAACGACTGCTCGGCTCGCTCGGCGTGGGCGGGCCCACCGTCGACACGGTCCTGCCCGACTGGACCACCGCCCCCGGCGGCACCGTCTCCGGCCGGGTCCATCTCAAGGGCGGCAGCGGCGACTTCGAGATCGAGCACATCACTCTGGAGCTCGTCGCCCGGGTCGAGGCGGAGACTTCCGAAGATGCGGCCGGTGAGGGCCACGGCACCGTGGTGTTCGACCGGCTCGTGGTCGGCGGCGGCTTCCGGCTCGTCGCGGGCGCCGAGCACAGCGTGCCGTTCACGGTGACGCTGCCGTGGGAGACGCCGATCACCGAGCTGTACGGGCAGCAGCTCGGCATCGCGCTCGGCGTGCGCACCGAACTCTCGGTCGCCGGCGCCAAGGACAAGGGCGACCTGGACCAGCTCACCGTCGGACCGCTCCCCGTACAGGAGGCGATCCTCGAGGCGTTCGGGCAGCTCGGCTTCGGCTTCACGTCCGCGGACCTGGAGTACGGGCACATCGGCGGCACCGGCCAGCAGCTCCCCTTCTACCAGGAGATCGAGCTGGCGCCGTCCCCGCAGTACGCGCACGCCGTCAAGGAGATCGAGCTGACCTTCCTCGCCACGCCGGGCGGCGCGGAGGTGGTCCTGGAGGCCGACAAGCGCGGCGGCCCCTTCTCCGGCGGCCACGACGCCCTCACCCGCTTCACCGTGACGCACGACGAGGCCGGACGCCTGGACTGGAACGCGGTCGTCGACGGTTGGGTACGGCAGTTGGTCGAGCACCACTCGGCCTACGACACCCACGCCTCGTACGGGCACGGTGGCGGGCACGAGGGCGGACACCGCTCCGGGCCCGGCGTGGGCACGGCCGTGGCAGTCGGCGCCGCCGGGCTCGCGGTCGGTGTGGTCGGCGGCATGGTGGCCGCCGAAGTCGTCGACGAGGTCGGGGACTTCTTCGAGGGCGAGGACGAGGACGAAGGCGACGACGAGGGCGGCGAGGACTGACCATGTTCGGACTCAGCGAGATCGCCATCGTCCTGATCGTGATCGCCGTCGTGATCGGCGTGAAGAAGCTGCCGGAACTGACCCGCAGCGCGGGCAAGTCGGCGCGCATCCTCAAGGCCGAGGCGAAGGCCCTGAAGGAGCAGGAGGACCCGGCGCACGACCAGCCCCGGACGCCGCCCCAGGTCATCCAGGGCGAGACGGTGACTCCTCCCCCGCGCGAACCGGGACAGGAATCACCCAACTCGTAGCCGGCCTCAGGGAGTCGGCTGGAGCTTCTCGAAGAAGAACTCGTGCTTCAGGTACGACGTGTCGTACTCGTGGCCCGGATGCGGCGGGAGCAGTTGCGCGGCCTGGAAGAGGCGCCAGCCGTCGAGGAGGGCTTCGAGGCCCGTCTCGTACGGCGGGTCGTCGCTGTCGCCCGTGGTGTGGTCGGTGGTCCCGGTGCCGTCGTAGCGGGCCCAGCCGACCACCTTCGCGTCGAGCGCCGAGTTGGCGAGGTAGAGGACGAGTACCTGCTGTCTCATGCGTGGCTCCCGATGGTGGGACGGTCCCCGATGGTGGGGCGGTTGGAGACCCGGGTCACCCAGTGGTCGAGGTCGAAGCTGTCGTCGCCGGTCAGCGCGCGCCACAGCCGGATCCGGTTGTGGATCTCCAGGCGGCCTGTGGCGGGCTCGTACCAAGGGAAGACGTGGCGGAGCTCGTCGCCGACGGCCGGGTCGTCGAGGTCGGCGGTGTCCCACAGGCGCACCTGCGGCACGGTCGGATTGAACCGGATCTTGAACATGTAGCGCCGGATGTCACTGTCGTTGCGGCGTCCGCCGTGCCAGATGCCGTGGTGCATCAGCAGGACGGTGCCGGCCGGGCAGGTCAGCCGGTTCTGGCCGCGCAGGTTCTGGTAGCGGCCGGTGTCGGTCTCGTTGGTGTGCCGCAGATGGCTGCCCGGGACGCTCAGCGTGCCACCCATGTCGAGCGTCACGTCCTGCGGGTAGTACATGAGTTGGACGTCGAAGGCGTCCGGGCGCACATCGATGATGGCGTCTCCGTGCAAGGGCTGGGCGGTGCCGTCCCTGGCCTCGCGCACATGCACGGCGTGATGGTCGACGGTCGGGTCCGGACCCACCAGACTCTTCACCGCACCTGCCACTGCGGGCAGTTCGAGGAGCCGGCGGGCGAAGGAGCCGTCCGGGTAGGCCTTCGGGACGGGGGTGCCGTACGGTGCGGCCGGAATCCCGGCCTCGAACACGTCGATGGCCTGGTCGTTCAATTCCTTCGGGACGACCGCGTCGAGGCGGAGCGAACCGTGGGCGACGAAGCGCGCCATCTGTACGGAGCTCAGCAGCTGCTCACTGGTTGGCATGAGGCAAAGGTAGGCAGCCGGCGGCCGTTCGTCGTGGGCTGTATCGGGCCTCTACTGGTAATTTCCCGGCATGACCGAGAGCGTCGCGTTGCCGTTGGACCAGCCGCCCGAGGTGGTCAGCGCGGGCGTCGGCGTGCACGGCGGGCAGGCGCTGAGCGAGTCCTTCCGGCTGCCCGACCTGTGGCAGCTGCACCTCTACAGCTACGCGGGCGAGCTGACGGTCGACGGCCACCGCCATCCGATCCGGCCGGGACACATCAGCCTGATCCGGCCGGACACCGAGGCCCACTTCCGTTACGCGTCGCGGCGCAGCGAGCACCTGTACGCGCACTTCCGGCTGCCGGGCCGGGATCCGCAGGGGCTGCGCCGGGTACCGGTGATGCAGGACGCCGGCGCGCAGGCGGCACTGCTCGGCACACTGCTCGGGAGCGCCGTGGCGGCCATGCCGCTGGCGCGGGCGCGGGCCTCCGCCGAGGTGTGGACGGTGCTGTGGCACACCACCCACCTGGGCACGCCCGAGCGGACCGGTCACCCCCACCCGGCCCTCGCGGCGGCGATGGAACACATCGAGCGGTCCCTCGCGACGGCGCTGACGGTGCCGGGGATCGCCGCCGCGGCGGGTGTCTCCCCCGGCCATCTGACCCGGCTGTTCCGCGCCGACACGGGAGACACCGTGGTGGCCTGGATCCGCCGTCGCCGGATGGAGCGCGCCCGGCACCTGCTGCAGTCCTCCACGCTCGCGATCACCGCGGTCGCGGCCACGGTCGGCATCCCGGACCTCCAGGCGTTCAACAAGACCTGCCGCAGGGAACTCGGCGCGTCACCGCGTCAGGTGCGGGGCACGGCTTGAATTCTCAAGCCCCTGCGGCGATTGAGCAGCGGGGTCCGGGGCGGAGCCCCGCGGCTACCGGGCTGCCTCGATGCGCTCACGGGCGTGACGCAGGACGGCCACCACAGGACGCCCGATGACGAGTCGGCCGTCCTCGACGAAGCCTTCCTCCCGCCCGGCCAGCGCCTGGATCAGGTGTCCGCGCCAGGTGTGCAGCAGGTCCTCCGCCGCCGGATCGTCCACCAGGTTGTGCTGTTCGTGCGGGTCGGCGGCGAGGTCGAAGAGGTGCTCGTGGCCGTCGCCCGACATCCACAGGAACTTGGTGCGGCCGTCGGTCACCCACTGCAGGGACTGCCCGAGGAGCACGTGCTCGCCGTGCAGCAACGGCCGCCAGGCGTCCGGCTGTTCGCCGCGCAGCAGCGGCACGAGGCTGCGTCCGTCGCAGGTGTCGGGGACGGGCAGCCCGGCCAGGTCGAGCAGAGTCGGCATGATGTCACGCAGCTCGACCACTTCGTCGGCGACGTTCCCGGCCGCGTACCCGTCGGGCAGTCCACCGAAGAGCAGGGGGACGCGGGCCGCGCCCTCGTAGCCGAAGCCCTTGCGGAACAGGTGGTGTTCGCCGAGCATCTCGCCGTGGTCCGAGGTGAACGCGATGACCGTGTCGTCGCGCAGGCCGAAGTCCTCCAGGGCCATACGGATCCGGTGGATCTGGAGGTCGATGTGGGCCATGTGCCCGTAATAGCCGGCCCGCGCGCGGTGCAGCGTCCGGGCGTCCATGCTCCCCGCGAAGGCTTCGTGGTCGCCGTCCTTGCGGTGCCCGGCGAAGTCATCCGCCCAGTCACCCACCACGGGCTCGTACGGCGGTAGTTGAAGATATTCCTCGAAGGCCCAGGCAGGCGGGTCGTACGGCGGGTGCGGCCGGTGGAAGGACAGGTAGAGGAAGAACGGCCGAGAGGGGTCGCGGCGATAGAGCCACTCGGTGGTCTGCGTGGCGACCCAGTTCGTCGGGTGCAGATGTTCCGCCCTGTCCCAGGGACGGGCGACGACGGAGTTGCAGCCCGCCCCGTGGTCGCTGTACTCGGCGTCGGGACTCACGCCCGGCTGGCGGCGCAGCCACGGCACGTAGTCGTCGAAGAAGGCGAAGTTGCGGCCCCCCTCGCGGCGCGCGTAGTGCAGGAACCCGTCGTGCAGGACGACGTCGTCGAACCCGGCGCGGGCCCGTTCGGGCCACACGTGCATCTTGCCGATGGCCTGCGTCTGGTATCCGCCGCGCCGCAGCTCGCCCGCGAGGGTGACCGGGTGGGCGGTCTCGAACGGCACCCCCTCGACGTATCCGACGCGGCCGTGGCGTTCCTGGGACTGGCCGGTGAACAGGGCGGCGCGGGCCGGGACGCATGTGGGGGTCGCGGAGTAGGCGGACGTGAAATGCGTTCCGGAGGCCGCGAGTTGGTCCAGGTGCGGGGTGCGTACGTGGGGGTGTCCCGCCGCGGAGAGGCAGTCGCCGCGCCATTGGTCGACACAGATGAGGACGAGGTTCGGTGCGGACACGGGCGTCGCCTTTCTCGGTCTCCTCAGGGGGCCGCCCCCGGTACGCGCCGCGACTTTAGCTCCTGAGATCGACGCGGCGGAAGACCGCGATCACTGCCGCCCACCGAACTCCCAGTTGTGCACCTCGATGTCGGCGTACCGGCCCGGGTTCAGGACGGCGCGGGCCGCGTCCGCGTCGGGCGCGCGCAGCAGCACCGCCGTACCCAGCCAGACGGCGCCGTCGTCGGACAACAGCGGCCCGTAGGCGACCAGTCGGTCCCGGTCGACGGACGGGTCCGGGTCGTCGGCAGGCACGTCGAGGTCGGCGGCAGGTTCCGCGCCGAGACCGAGCACGAGGTATCGGTTGCCCCCGGTCCGGCCGCCGGGGAAGTCCCACATGGTGCGCCCCAGCACATTGCGCCAGCGCCGCAGCAGCACGTCCCGGTAGGCGCCCGCCTGGTAGCCCGGCTCGTCGAAGGCGAACGCACGGGCCGCCGCGGCGTCCGGCAGGTCAACAATGTGCACGCTCCCGGTGAGCGTCTCGCCGTCGTCGGCGAACGTCGGCCCGCGGGCGATCATCTCCTTCGCGAACCGGTCCATGTACGACCAGTGCTCCTGCACCATTTGGTGACGCAACGTCAGGGAGCCTTTGCGGTCCCGGTGGTAGCAGAGGAATTCCATGCCTCCAGCTTCTCGCACCACGCGCCGACCGCACGCCCCCGACAATGGCCGGTGGCGGAGATCACCTTGCTCCGCACTATTGACCGGTCAATTGGCGAATGGTTGGATCAAATCAATGGGCATCCCCAAGTACCAACTGATCCGGGCAGACATCGAGGCCCGGATCACCTCGGGTGAATGGCAGCCCGGCGCCCGCGTACCGACGGAGGCCGAGCTGCGCGAGGAGTACGGGGTGAGTCGCGCCACCGCGCAGCGCACCCTGCACGAACTCGCCCAGGCGGGACTCGTGGTCCGCTACCGGCGGCGCGGCACGTTCGTCGCCGAAGGGGCCCGCCAGGAGAATCTGCTGCGCTTCACCGACGTGCGGCAGACCGGGCCCGAGGTGCCGGGTCCGCACATCGTCCAGTCCGCCAAGGTCGTTCCGGCGGGTGACGCCGGCGTCGCCCTGCCAGGAGTGTCCGACACCGAACCCGTCAACGAACTGCGGCGCGTCAAGTACAGCGAGGACGGCGAACCGCTCGCCGTCGAACTGTCCGCCGTGCCCTTCTCCCTCGCCCCGCACCTGCTGAGCGAGGACCTGGAACAGCTGACCGTCCTGCACTACTTCCACCGCACCGGCATCCCCGTCAGCACTTCACGGATGTACGTCGAGGCCCAGGTCCTCGACGAGACGACCGCGGCCCTGCTGGAGACCCCGCCCGGCGAGGCCGTCCTGCGGCTGCGGCGTCTCACACGGCTCACCGACGGCGGCCTCGCGGAGGCGATGTGGCACATCATGCGCCCGGGCCTCACCGAGTTCTTCGTCGAGCAGTCGGTCCTTGAGGTGCCGGAGGTACCTCAGCCTGAAGTGCCGGAGGCGCCGGGCGGCTCCTGAACCCTTCTCGTGACCGCTGGAAGGAACCCTCATGCCCACTTCCCCGCCGCGCGTCGCCGTCGTCGGCACCGGTGTCATCGGCGCCATGACGGCCTGGCACCTCGCCGCCCGAGGTGCCGAGGTGCTCGCCCTCGACGCGTACGCCCTCGGCCACGACCGCGGCGCATCGGCCGGCGAGTCCCGGATCTTCCGCACCGCTTACAAGGAGGGCGCCTCCTACGTTCCGCTGCTGCGCCGCTCGTACGAACTGTGGCGCCGACTCGAAAGCGAGGCCGACCGCGAACTGCTCACCCTCTGCGGCGGGCTCACACTCGGCCCGCCCGACCACCCCGATCTGCGCGCCGTTCGGGGCAGTGCCGCCGAACACGGCCTGGATATCGAGGTGTTGAACGCCACCGAGGCCGCGCGGCGCTTCCCACAGCACCGGCTCGACGACGACGAGATCGCCGTCCTCGACCCGGGTGCCGGAGTGCTCCGCCCCGAGCCCGCCGTGCAGGCCGCACTCACCCGGGCCCAGGAGCTCGGCGCTCAACTGCTGCCCTACCACCGGGTGGACGGGCTCGACGAACGCCCCGGCGGCGGCTGGCACGTCCGCACGCGACAGGGCACGTACGACGTCGATCACGTGGTGCTGAGCCCCGGCCCCTGGTCCGGCTCCTTCGCACGGCTCGCGGGACTGCCACTTCAGGGACGGCGCATCACGGCCGCATGGTTCGCCGCCAAGGACGTCGCCGCCCACCGGCCCGACCGGCTGCCGATCGCCATCAGGCGCCACCACGAGGCGGGCTTCTCCTGCTTCCCCGTGCTCGACGGAACCGCCGTCAAAATCGTGCCGCACCACCTGCCCTGGCACGCCACGGGCGCCCCCGAAGACCTGCCCCGCAGCGCTGACACCGAGTTCGCGCAGGCCGCGTCCGCCGCCGTGACCCGGCTGCTGCCCGGCCTCGTCCCGCACCCCGTACGGATCGGTGTGTACGCCGAGGCGTTCAGCTCCGACGACCACGCCCTGGTCGGCCCGCTGCCCGGCGCCCGCGACGCCACGCTCCTCACCGGGTTCTCCGGCCACGGCTTCAAACTCGCCCCGGTCTTCGGGGAGATCGCCGCATCCCTGGTCACGGACGGGAAGTCGCCGTACGACATCTCGTTCCTCGACCCGGCGCGCTTCACCGGCTGACACACCCACCGCTCCCCCACCCGCACGGCACCGCACACCCTCCTGGCTTCCCCCTGCCCTCCCCATGGAGCGTGACCCCTTGCCGCACCACTCCACCGCTCAAATAGCCGCGATCGTCGTCGCGGGCCTTGTCATCATCGCCGCCGGGGCACTGCTCTCGGTGTACTTCGGCCGCCGCGCGAAAAACTCCGCCGACTGGCTCTCCGCGCCGGAGTCGCTGCCCCTCATCGTCGTCGTCATCACCCAGTTCGCGACCGCGGCGGGCGGCGGCGTACTGATCGCCCACGTCGGCATCGCGTACGCCTCCGGCTGGTCGGTCTTCGCGTACGAACTCTGCGTCGTGCTGGGCTTCTTCGGGCTCGCCCTGACCGCGCGCTGGCTGCGGGACCAGGGCTTCGGCACCGTCCCCGATGTCGTCACCCGACTGTTCGGGCGCAGCCGGGTCGTCGTCGCGCTCGCCGGGGTGTGCGCCCTGGTCGTCCCCTTCGGCTGGCTGGCCACCCAATTCGTCGCGTTCTCCCAGCTGTTCGGGCAGCTGACCGGGCTCTCGCCGAGTCTGCTGATCGCCGTCATCGCCGCCGGTTCGCTGCTGTTCGTGCTGCCCGGCGGGCTGACATCGGTGGCCTGGACGGACTTCGTCTTCGGTATCTTCAAGATCGTGATGTCGCTCGTGGTCGCCGCCTACGCCGTCCATCTCGCGGGCGGCTGGAGCGGCATCACGACACACGTACCCGAGCGGCTGTGGCAGCCGTCCGGCCTGTTCGCCGCCGGTGGTGACCAGGTGTGGCTGTGGGTGGCCGCGATCCTGCCCGGCACTCTCACCAACCAGCTCTACTACCAGCGCATCTTCGCCACCAAGAACGTCTCCGACGCCCGCCGCGGCATCGTCCTCAGCGGGCTCACCATCCTCGTCGGCGGTGTCTACGCGGCCGCCATCGGCCTCTCCGTCCGCGCCCAGCACCCCGGCCTGAGCAACCCCGAGGAGGCGGCGGGCTGGCTGATCACTCAGCTTCCGCCACTCCTCCTGGTCACCTACGGCGCGTTCCTCGTGGCCACCATCGTCTCGACCTCGGGCAGCGCGTTGCAGTCGGTCGTCACCAGCCTGGTGCGCGACCTGTACAGCAGCGTCGTGGGCGGGCGGCGCACCGACCGCCGCATGGTGACACTCTCCCGGCTCTGTACGGTCGCGGTCACCGCGATCGCCGCCGTGCTCGCCATTTCCTTCCCGACCGCGCTCACGTGGCTCGTCGCCACCTACGCGTACTCGGCCGCCGCGCTCGCCGCACCGCTCTTCCTCGGCTACGCGCTGCGCCGCCGGTTCCGGCTGACACCTTCAGCCGCGCTCGCCGCGATGCTCGCGGGGCTCGCGGGCTGCGGCGCGGCCCAACTCGCCGACACCGTCGTGCCGTACGCGGTGTACGGCATCGCCGCCTCCACCGTCGTCCTGCTCGGCTGCGCCCTCGCCTCGGGCCGTCCGACGGCCTCCGTGCCCGCCCAGTCCTCCCCCGTCCCCGCCCCCTCACCGGAAGGCAGCACCTCCGCATGACCGCACCCACCCCCCGCATCGCCGTCATCGGCGCCGGAGTCCTCGGCACCGCGACCGCCCGCGTCCTCGCCCTGCGCGGCGCCGCTGTCACCCTCTACGAGCGCACGGGATTCGCCGCCGGGACGACCGGCACCACGTTCGCCTGGGTCAACTCCCATGCCAAGAACCCGACTTCGTACCACGAGCTGAACATGGCGGGTGTCGCCGAGCATCACGCGCTGCGGGAGGCGGGCGGCCCGGCGCCGGACTGGTTCTTTCCGTCCGGGAACCTGGAGTGGGCGGCCGACGACGTGGGCGACGCACGCCTCGCGGACGCCCTCGAAGTCCTGGAGGGCCGCGGCTACCCCTGGCGGTGGCTGAAGCCGGACCGGGCCCGCGAGCTCGTGCCCGACCTGCGCGTCCCCGACGAGGTGCGGCGCATCGCGTACTTCCCGGAGGAGGGCCACGTCCTGCCGCACCCGCTCGTCGCCCGCCTGTGGGGCGAGGCCCGCGACCACGGCGTCGAGCTGCGCTGCCCGGCCGACGTGACCGGCATCGACGAGCGCGCCTGTGACGTGCGGGTCGAACTGGCCGACGGCACCAGCGAGACCTTCGACCTGGTCGTCAGCGCGACCGGGCGGTGGAGCGAGCGGACGGCGGCGCTGACCGGGGTGTCACTGCCCATGGCGGACGCCACCGAGCCCGGCTCGGCCACGGTCGGCCTCCTCGGCTACACCTCCCCGACGGCGACGCGCCTCGACGCGGTGCTCACCACGCCACGCCTCAACGTCCGCCCGGACGGCGGCGGCCGCCTCGTCGTCCAGGGACTCGACCTGGACAAGGACGCCGACCCGGCCGCGCCCCCGCCGGTCGACGGTCCACACGCCACCCAACTCCTCGACCGGCTCGCGGACTTGCTGCACGGCACGCGCGGCACACGCCTCGAATCGTTGCGGGTGGGCCAACGGGCCCTCCCCGCAGACGGCCTCACGGTCGCGGGCCGGCTGCGCCCGGACGGCAGGGTCTACGCGCTGGCGACGCACAGCGGCATCACGCTCGGCCCGCTGCTCGGACGCCTCGCGGCGCACGAGCTGCTGACCGGCGAACGGGACCCGCTCCTCGCCGACTTCGCCCCGGACCGCCTCACGGGTGCGGCCCCGGACTCCTTCGGAGAACTGGAGCGTCCGCGCTTCGCGGGCCAGCAGTAATCCGGTCGGGGCAGCCGCGGCTCCGACCGCGGGACACCGACAGCCCCGGCTACTCCGTGAGCGATGGACCCATGTACTGCTCCGCGAAGGACCGTACGTACGCGGGGTCGTCTCGCAGCCGCTGCCACCGCGCCCGCCGCAACCGGTCGCGGTAGGCGGCGTGCGGGGTGCCGGGCTCGTCGGCGTGCAGGAGTTCCAGCATGGTGTGGCTGAACTCCTGCACCTGCCACACGTCGGCCAGGCGCCGCCGGGAGTACGCGGCCAGCACCGCCGCCAGGGGCTCCTCACCCGCGAAGTGGCCCGGAAGGGCCGAGGCGAGATCGGCGGCGTCGGCCATCGCGAGGTTCATGCCCTTGCCCCCTGAGGGCGGCACGATGTGCGCGGCGTCGCCGAGCAGCACCACCCGCCCGTGGTGCATGGGTTCCACGACCTTGGTGTGCATGTCCACGATGGCCCGGTCCAGGACGGGACCTTCGTTCAGCGTCCAGTCCGGCAGGTCGAGCCGCGTGTGCAGTTCCTTCCAGATCCGTTCGTCCGGCCAGTGATCGAGGGTGTCACCGGCGGGTATCTGGAGGTACATGCGCGTGACGTCGCGGGAGCGCAGCATGTGTCCCGCGAAGCCGTCGGGGTGCTGGGCGTACACGGTGTGCCCGGCGGACGGCGGTGCCTCGACGAGCGCACCGAGGAGGCGTGCGTCGTGCGGGACGTCGTACCGGGTGAAGGCCTCGTCCGGCAGCGCCGCGCGGGTCGGCCCGTGCCACCCGTCGGCGCCGGCGACGAGGTCCGCGCGGATCACGGTGCCGTCGGCGCACACGACCCGTGGCGCCGCGTCCGGTACGACATCGGTGACCGGGGTGCCGAGCAGCAGGGTGCCGCCCTCGCCCACGTACGCGTCCAACAGGTCGGCCACGACGTCCTGTTGGGGGTAGACATAGCTGGGCGCGTCGCCGCACCACTCCTCGTAGTCCACGGTGACGCGCTCGCCCTCGGCGTGTATCTCGCAGCGCTTGTGCGCGAGGCCTTCCGCGCGCAGCCGGGCGGACAGGCCGTGCCGGTCGAGCAGTTGCACGGTCCGCCGTTCCAGGAAACCGGCCCGCGACCGCGCCAGCAACTGCTCCCGCGTGAACTTGTCGACCACCACACAGTCGATCCCACGCCGCCGCAACAACACACCGAGCGTCAGCCCGGCGGGACCCGCTCCGACGACAACCACACTCGTGTCGACCGTACGCACCAGCTCTCACTCCCTCTGCGAGGCCGGGAGGGGGGAGACCGGCCGCGTCGCAGCACGGTACGGGAGTGATCAACACGGTTGATCGGCAGGTCCGCCCGCCGTCCGTGGCCGGGATCACAGCACGGTGCCGCCCGCTCGCGGAATGCGCGCGGGAGGTGGCGCGGTTGCCATCGAAGATCGCCGTTTGTGCAGCGCCGCACAGCTGAGTTGCGCGGCGCCGCACAGCCGAGTCGTGCGGCGCTGCACAGCCGAGCGGCACCGATATCCCTTATGTCCGTAATCCCGTATGCCCGTACTTTTGAGGAGCACCCGTGGCCGACCCCACGTCCCGCGCCGCCGAGATACTCTCCCGCCCCATCACGCTGAACGGCCTGACGGTGCCGAACCGCATCGCGATGGCTCCGATGACCCGCATGTTCTCGCCGGACGGCATCCCCGGTGAGGATGTGCGCTCGTACTACGCGCGGCGGGCCGCCGCGGGCGTCGGCCTGATCATCACCGAGGGCACCTACGTGGGCCACGACTCGGCCGGCGACAGCGACCGGGTGCCGCGGTTCCACGGCGAGGAGCAGCTGGCCGGCTGGGCGAAGGTCGCCGAGGACGTGCACGCCGCGGGCGGCACGATCGTTCCGCAGCTGTGGCACATCGGCATGGTGCGCAAGGCGGGACAGCCGCCCTTCGCCGACGCCGAGCCCGTCGGCCCCTCCGGGATCCGCGTGGACGGCACCGAGGGCGAGGGTCGCGCGATGACGCGGGCCGACCTCGACGATGTCATCGGCGCCTTCGCGCAGGCCGCCGCCGACGCGGAGCGGATCGGTCTCGACGGTGTCGAGGTGCACGGCGCGCACGGCTATCTGCTGGACCAGTTCCTGTGGGCGGGGACCAACCGCCGTGACGACGCCTACGGTGGCGACGCCGTGGCCCGTACGAAGTTCGCCGCCGAGGTCGTGGCCGCGATCCGCGAGCGGGTCTCCGCCGAGTTCCCGATCATCTTCCGCTACTCGCAGTGGAAGCAGGAGGCGTACCGCGCGCGGCTCGCCGAGACCCCCGAGGAGCTTGAGGCCGTCCTCGCCCCGCTCTCGGCGGCCGGTGTCGACGTCTTCCACTCCTCCACCCGCCGCTACTGGCACCCGGAGTTCGACGGCTCGGACCTGAACCTGGCGGGCTGGACCAAGAAGCTCACCGGCAAGCCGACCATCACCGTCGGCTCCGTCGGTCTCGACGGCGACTTCCTGCGCGGCTTCGCGGGCGAGGGCTCGCCCCTCAAGGGCATCGACGACCTTCTCGACAGCCTGGAGCGTGACGAGTTCGACATGGTCGCGGTCGGCCGTGCCCTGCTCCAGGACCCGCAGTGGGCGGCGAAGGTCCTCGCCGGGCGCGTCGACGAGCTGAAGCCGTACGACGCGGCGGCGCTCAAGACGCTGAGCTAGGCCTGTCGTCATCCCCCTGTACGGCGGTGCCGGCCGGCACCGCCGTACAGGGGGAATGGTCGGGACCGTTCAGGCAGGTAGGGCGTCTCCGGGGAAGCCGTGGCACGGGTGGACCTCGCAGCGCATCATCCCGGCCCGTACGCAGGGGTCCCCGGCCATGATCTCCGCGGCTTTCTCGGCCGGCACGGTCATGATCGCGGCGCCGGCCACGGTGTCGGAGGCGACCGGACACAGGATCGCGATCACCCCCTCGGCGCGCAGCGACACCATGCGTCGCTGGTGTTCGAGTTCGATCGCTTCCGCGCCGTCCATGGCCCGCTCCGGTCCCCACTGAAGGAGCGCCAGGCTGTAGGGCTTCGCGGTCGCGGCCAGTGCCTGAATCTGCTCGTCGGTCACGCTCGTGCTCATGAAGTCTCCTTGCGTCTCGATGCGCTCGGCCAACGAGACGATGTTCCCTCGGGCCCGTGGACGAAGGCCATCCGCCGCACGCTCTCGTCTTCGCGGACTTTTCACGGCAGTCGGCGGGCGTGGATTGTTGCCGGGGACGGGAAGGAGCTTGCGGGCCGTGGCGCCCCACAGTGGTGTCGATGCCTGGACGGACAAGTCCGTGGGTGCCGCGTTCGTTCTCGTCTTCGTCTACGCGGGGGTGACCGTGCTGTTGTCCGGCACCGCCGCGCTCATGCTGCGGGCCACGCCGACCGCTGAACTGCCGCGCGGTGAGCCCCGGTTCGCGACCACCGGGAGCGTCGTCCGCTGACCGCGCCTCCTCCTCCGCCCGCGCGCACACCGCTTCCACGCCGAAGGGGCGTCCGCCCTCCCGCCACGCGGCCGGAGGGCGGACGTCCCTACGTCATACGCAGAGGGAGAGCCCGCGCAAAGATAAGCAACTTCTTGCAACTCCCTGGCCGGAAGTGCATGGTATCGATCATCGTCGCGCTGAATCGGCCGACGTCTGCGAACAGGGAGGGGACCGCTGTGAGTCCGAGCAGGGCGGTGTGCGACTGCATCGATCCGCTGGCTGAGGTGCGTGCCACCGGCGACCCCGAACACGACGTGTTCCTCACCGGAACCGTCTTCATGGACCTGGTCTTCACCGGGCTCGACGGAGCCCCGCGCATCGGCACCGAGAACTGGGCCCGCGGCATGGGCTCCAGCCCCGGCGGCATCGCCAACATGGCCACCGCGCTCGCCCGCCTGGGCCTGCGCACCACACTGGCGGCGACGTTCGGCACCGACCTGTACGGCGACTACTGCTGGGAGTCGCTCGCCGACGTCGAGCGCGTCGACCTCACCCACTCGCAGCGCCTCCCCGGCTGGCACTCGCCGCTGACGGTCTCCATGGCGTACGACGGCGAGCGCACCATGGTGACGCACGAGCACCCGGCGCCCCCGCTGGAGCACACCGTGCCGCGCGCCCGCGCCGGTGTGGCCTCGCTCGAACCGGACCGTGAGGACGCCTGGTTGCGGCAGGCGCACGAGCAGGGTGCCCGGATCTTCGCGGATGTGGGCTGGGACGAGTCGGGCCGCTGGGACACCGCGACGCTGACCGGACTCCCGTACGCCCACGCCTTCCTCCCCAACGCCACCGAGGCGCTGCACTACACGCGTACCGACACCCCGCGGGACGCGGTGGCCAGGCTGGCCGACCTCGTGCCGATCGCCGTGGTCACCAAGGGCCCCGAGGGCGCGGTCGCCGTCGACTCGCTCACCGGGGAGCACGCCGACGTACCGGGGCTGCGCGTGGAGGCGCTCGATCCGACCGGCGCCGGGGACGTGTTCATGGCCGGGTTCGTGACCGGCACCCTCGCCGGGTGGCCGCTCGCCGACCGCCTGGCCTTCGCCAACCTCACGGCCGCCCTGTCCGTGCAGCACTTCGGCGGTTCACTGTCCGCGCCGGGCTGGGTCGAAGTGGCCGCCTGGTGGGGCGAGTTGACCGTGCGGGCCAAGGCCGGCGACGCCGCCGCCTCCGAACTGGCAGGCCGCTACGGCTTCCTGCACGACCTCGTCCCCGCCCGCCTGCACGAGGTGGCCCGCCGCCGCGCCACACCGACCCTCGGCTTCCGCGCCGCGTAGGAGACATCACCATGAGCTCAAGATTCACGCGGCGGTCGATGCTCGCGGCCGCCCTCGCCGTCGGCGCCGCGAGCTGCACACCGGGCACCGACGGTTCGGGCGCCGTGACCGGTGACACCGCGCCGGGCGGCAGCAACGGCATACCCGACCCCGCGAAGGCCGGGAACGTCACGCTGCACGTGTGGGACCAGGAGACCCGCGGCGGCACCAACGCCGAGATCGAGCAGCTCAACAAGGAGTTCCAGCGGAAGTACCCGAACGTCACGATCAAGCGGGTGTCGCGGAGCTTCGACGACCTCAAGACGACGCTCAAGCTGGCCCTGTCCGGCAACAACCCGCCCGATGTCGTCCAGGCCAACCAGGGCTACCCGGACATGGTGGCGTTCGTCGAGGCCGGCCTGCTCACACCGCTCGACAACTACGCGGGCATCTACGAGTGGAACACCCGCTACCCGACCACGCTCCTCAACCTCAACCGGGTCTCCGTGGCGGAGCCGGGCGCGTCCCGCCGCTTCGGCACCGGCCGCCTCTACGGGATCTCGCAGACCGGCGAGTTCGTGGGCCTCTATTACAACAAGAAGGTCCTGAAGCAGGCGGGCGTTCAACCCCCGCGCACCTGGGCCGAGTTCATCGACGGCCTCGAGAAGCTCAAGGAGTCCGGGGAGCTCCCGATCCAGTTCGGCAACCTCGACAAGTGGCCCGCGATCCACACCTTCGGCATGCTCCAGGACCAGCAGGGCGCCGAGCAGGCCCGTGACACGGTCCTCGGCGACGGCGAGGGCTTCGACACCTCCCGTACGACGAAGGCGGCCACCACGCTGACCGACTGGCTGGACCGCGGCTACCTCCCCAAGGACGCCAACGGGCTCGGCTACGACGACGCCAACAAGAAGTTCATGGCCGGGCAGGGCGCGTACACGATCACCGGCACATGGATGCTGGCCGATCTGAAGAAGAAGCTCGGCGACGATCTCGGCGTCATGCCCCCGCCCCCGCCCACCGCGGGCGGCAAGCCGGTCACCACCGGCGGCCAGGGCCTGGCCTGGTCGGTCACCTCGCGCTCCGCGCACCCCGATGTCGCGGCCGCCTACCTGGACTTCATCACCAGCGAGCACGCGGCGGACGTGATGACGGAGAACGGGGTGCTGCCGGCAGTCCCCGGAAAGGCGGCGGACGCCCTCGACCCGAAGTCACCGGACGGCCAAATGGTGGCCGGTTGGCGGCAGTTGACGTCGGCGGACGGCCTGGCGCCGTACCTGGACTACGCGACGCCCACGTTCTACGACACGAGCTCCGCGGCTCTGCAGGACCTCATCGCGGGCAAGACCTCGCCGCGGGAATTCGCCCGCAAACTCCAGGCCGACTACGCCCCGTTCATCAACAAACAGCACGGCAAGGGCAGTTCGGGAGCGTCGGGCTCGTGACCAAGAGTGTGCACACATCGAGCCGGGCGCCCGGCGAACCCCGCTCCATCGGCTACCTCTACGTCCTGCCCGCGCTGGCGGTCTACGGCCTGTTCCTCCTGTACCCCTTCGGCCAGGCAGTGGGCCTGTCCTTCCTCCACTGGGACGGGCTGACCCGGGCCACGTCGGCAGGCCTGGACAACTACTCGGCACTCTTCACGGACCCGACCCTGCGCGCCCCCTTCGGCCACGCGCTGGTACTGCTGCTGTTCTACGCGGCGCTGCCGGTGGCCATCGGCCTGCTGCTGGCGGCGACGATGTCCCGGATCCGGGTCCGCGGCCTGACCTTCTTCCGTACGGTGCTGTTCCTGCCGCAGGTCCTTGCCATGGTCGTCGTCGGTGTGGCCTGGCGCTCGATCCTGGCCCCGGACGGCCTGCTCAACGACGTGCTGCGGGGCGTCGGCCTCGACGGCCTGGCCCGCCCGTGGCTGGGCGACGACACATGGGCGCTGCCCGCCGTGGGTGTCGTCGGCACCTGGGTCATGACCGGCCTGTGCATGGTCCTCTTCCTCGCGGGAGCGCAGCGCATTCCGCGCGAGCTGTACGAGGCGGCGCGGCTCGACGGAGCGGGCGCGGTGCGGGAGTTCCTCGCGGTGACGCTGCCCGGCCTGCGGGGCGAGATCTCGGTCGCCCTGACCCTCACGATCATCGCGGGCCTGCGCAACTTCGACCTGATCTACATCACCACGGGCGGCGGCCCCGGCAACGCCACCTCCGTACCGGCCTACGAGGTGTACCACCGTGCCTTCGAGCTGAACGAGGTCGGTTCGGCGGCCGCCATCGGCGTGGCACTCACCGTCCTCATCTTCGCCCTGACCGTCACGGTCTCCCGTCTCGTCGAAGGGCGCCGCGCATGACCTCCCGTATCGAACGCACCGCCACGTACGCGATCCTGGCGCTCTTCGCGGCCCTGGCACTGACCCCGGTGGTCGGCATCCTCTCCACCGCCTTCTCCTCACCCGACGCGGTCGGCGGCGGCTTCACCCTCCCGGACAGCGTCCACTGGTCCAACTTCCAACAGGCGTGGCAGCGCGCCCACTTCAGCACCTACCTCGGCAACTCGATCCTGGTCACACTGGCGGTCGTCACGGCGGCCACCATCCTGTCCATCCTGGCCGCGTACGCCTTCGGCACGATGCGCTTCCCCGGCTCGACGCTGCTCTTCTACCTGTTCGTCCTCGGCCTCACGCTCCCCCAGGAGGCGCTGGTCGTCCCGCTCTACTTCGACCTGCGGTACTTCCACCTCACGGACACCTACTGGGCGCTGATCCTGCCCCAGACCGCGCAGTCCCTCGCGTTCAGCGTGTTCTGGATGCGGACGTACTTCAGGAACAGCGCCCACTCGGTCATCGAGGCGGCGCGCGTCGACGGCGCGGGGTCGTGGACCACGCTGTGGCGCATCCTCGTCCCGATGGGCCGCCCGGCCATCACCACGCTCATCGTGATCACGTTCATGTGGACGTGGAACGAGTTCCTGATGGCCCTGGTCATGATCAGCGACGAGTCCCTGCGCACGGTCCCCCTGGGCCTGGCCTTCTTCCAGGGCCAGCAGAGCGCGGACACAACCTTGCTGGCGGCGGCGTCGGTGCTGATCGCGCTGCCGGTGGTGGTCGTGTACGTGGCCTTGCAGCGGAAGTTCATCGAGGGGATGTTGGGTGGGGCGGTGAAGGAGTAGGGGGCGCCGTGTCGCACACGCTCGACCTTGAGGCGGTCCTGCGGCTCATCGACGACCTGGCCGAGTCCGACGCGAACCCGGGCGTTCTTCTGGACCGCACCGCCACCGCCCTCGGACGCCCCGTCGGAATCCGTACCGAGCAGGGCGAGGTCTGGACGGGGGCTCCTCATGGCCGTCCGCCCGACCCGGTCGTGCCCGGCCTGGTGGTGACCCGCGACCTACCCGGCACCGGGCAAGTCTGGATCGACACCGACGGCCTCCCGCTGACCGGAGCCGAGACCGCGCTGCTGCTGCGTCGGCTCGGGATCGCGGCGAAGGTCGCCCTGCTGGGGCGTGTTCCGGCGGCTCATCCCGTCGAGGACGGCGTCGCGCTCCGGTCCGCTGTCGATGCCGGCGTCGCCCCGGCGGAACGGGCCCGTACGTGGCTGCGGTTCGGGATCGGCGAAACGTCCGTCGTGACGGTGTTCGCGCTGACAGGGCCGGCCGGGGCCGCCGGGGCGTTCGTCGACGGGCTGCGGGGCCGAACACCCGTCGTGCTGCACGCCACCGTCGGCACGATCGAGTTGGTGGTCGCGAAGGAGCTCGACCCCGATGACGTTCCGGGTGTGCCGGTCGGCGCCCGCGCGGCGTTCGCCGGGCCCTGTCCCGCCGCTGACGCGCCACGGGCCTGGCAACGGGCACGTTCCGCACTGCGGTTCGCCCGCCCCAGCACGCGGGCGCATGGACCGTACGCCGTCGAGGAGGCGGCGCTCGTCGACGCGGCCGGACTCGGCGGGTACGCGCTGCTCGCCGAGACGTTGAGCGCCGAGCAGATCGCCCCCGTGCCCGATGTCCGGCAGCTAGGCCTGCTGGTCGACGACCACGGTGACGACATGCTGGTCTGCCTGGAGGCGGTCGCCGCCACCGACTCCGTGCGCAAGGCCGCCCGCCTGCTGCACCGGCACCACAACTCGGTCGCGTACCGGGTGGAACGCGCCCAGCGCTACCTCGGGTTCAGCTTCACGGAACCGTACGGGCGCACCCGGCTGTTCCTGGCCCTGGTACTTCGGCGGCTTCAGGAGTCCGGCGACCTCTTTCAGGCCGGAGGCACGACGGGCGGGACAGATGGCTCGTCAACCGAGCCACCTGCCCAATGACGTGCCTCACACGTTCTGACGATCCTGCTGATGATCGGCCCAACCGAGCCCGGCGCCCCGTCGCCGGGAAGGGAGTGGTGGTGCACCATGCGGCAGGCTCAGCAGACCAGGCAGACTCCTCAGTACGACGCCATCGTGATCGGTGCCGGGTTCGCCGGCATGTATCTCCTGCACCGGCTCCGCGACGACCTCGGCCTGCGGGTGCGGGTCTTTGAGCGCGGCGACGGCGTCGGCGGAACCTGGTACTGGAACCGGTATCCCGGCGCCCGGTGCGACGTCGAGTCGATGTTCTACTCGTACTCCTTCTCCGAGGAACTTCAGCAGGAGTGGGAGTGGACCGAGCGCTATCCGTCCCAGCCCGAGATCCTCCGCTACGCCGAGCATGTGGCCGACCGCTTCGAGCTGCGCGGGGACATCGAGTTCAACACCTCGGTACGGGGCGCCGATTACGACGCGGCGGCCGATACCTGGACCGTGACGCTGGAGGACGGGCGCCGGGTGAGCGCGACCTACCTCGTCACCGCCGTCGGCTGTCTGTCCGCCTCCCGTGTGCCGGACTTCGCGGGCCTCGACTCCTTCACCGGTCCCACGTTCCACACCGGCCGCTGGCCGCACGAGGGCGTCGACTTCAGCGGGCGGCACGTCGCCGTCATCGGCACAGGGTCCTCCGGCATCCAGGCCATCCCGGTGATCGCCGAGCAGGCCGCGCACGTCACCGTCTTCCAGCGCACCCCGAACTTCTCCGTCCCGGCGCACAACAGGCCACTCGATCCCGACGAGCAGCGCCGCGTGAAGGCCGGCTACCGCGAGCTGCGCGCCGAGGCCCGCGCCTCGGCCTCCGGAGTCGTCGTCCCGCCGCCGCTCGGCAACGCCCTCGACCTCGACGAGTCCCGCCGCACCGCCGAGCTCGACCAGCGCTGGGCCTTCGGCGGCACCACCTTCATGGGCGCCTTCGAGGACACCGGGATCGACGAATCGGCCAACGCCGTCTCCGCCGACTACGTACGCGACCGCATCCGCGCCGTCGTCGAGGACCCTGCCGTCGCCGAACTCCTCTGCCCGACCAACCACCCCATCGGCACCAAGCGCATCTGCGTCGACACCGGCTACTACGCGACGTACAACCGCGACAACGTGACGCTGGTGAGCCTGCGCGACCAGCGGATCGAGCGCATCACACCCCACGGCCTGCGGGTCGGCGGCGTCGACCACACCGTGGACGCCATCGTCTTCGCCACCGGGTACGACGCCATGACCGGGCCGCTCGACGCGATCGACATCCGCGGGCTCGACGGTGCCGCGCTGCGCGAGGAGTGGGCCGCCGGGCCGCGCACATATCTCGGGGTCGCCTCGGCCGGCTTCCCGAACCTGTTCATGATCACCGCGCCGGGCAGCCCGTCCGTCCTCAGCAACATGATCGTCTCCATCGAGCAGCACGTGGACTGGATCACCGACGCGATCGACCACGCGCGCCGGACCGGTGTCGTCCGGATCGAGGCAGAGCGCGACGCCCAGGACAAGTGGGTCGATCACGTCAACGAGGTGGCGCAGCAGACCCTCTACCCGCGGGCCGCGTCCTGGTACATGGGCGCCAACATCCCGGGAAAGCCCCGGATCTTCATGCCGTACGTCGGCGGGGTCGGCCCCTACCGTGAGATCTGCGACGAGGTCGCCGAGGACGGCTACCGCGGCTTCGCCCTCACCCGCGCAACGCCCGGTCTGCCGGCCGGCACCCGCCACCTGGTCGACCCGGAGATCGCGCCGCTCCTGGACGCCTTCCCGCCGCTCGGTCTCGGTCCGGACACCCTGCCCCTGGCCCGCGAGGCCACGCGGACACCTGTGCCGGACGCGCCCGACCCGCAGGCGCTCCACCCGGACATCACGACGACCGAGCGATCGGTACCGGGCTTCGAGGCCGGCGACCCCGAGGTGCGTGTCCTCCACTACGAACCCAAGGCCCGCCCCGCGCCCGCCACCACCACCGCCGCGCTCGTATGGATCCACGGCGGCGGCTACGTGCTCGGCACGGCCGACGCCGACGAGATCCTGTGCCGCCGGATCGCCACGGAGACCGGCGTCCAGATCGTCTCGGTCGACTACCGGCTCGCCCCCGAGACCCGGGCGCCCGGGCAGGTCCACGACTGCTACGCCGCGCTGCGCTGGGTGCACGACCACGCCGCCGACCTCGGCGTCGACCGCGAACGGATCGTGATCGGCGGCGCGAGCGCAGGAGGCGGGCTCGCCGCTGCCCTCACGCTCCTCGCCCGCGACAGGGGCGAGATACCCGTCTCGTTCCAGCTCCTCATCTATCCGATGCTCGACGACCGCACCTCCAGCACGGTCGACGCCCACCCGCACGCGGGCGAGTTCATCTGGACCCCGGCCGACAACCGCTTCGGCTGGGCTTCCCTCCTGGGTCACGAGCCCGGCGGGGGTGATGTCTCGCCGTACGCCGCCGCGGCCCGCGTCGAGTCGGTCGCGGGCCTCCCGCCCACCTACGTGAGCGTCGGCGCGCTCGACCTGTTCCTGGAGGAGGACGTCGCGTACGCCACGCGTTTGATCCGTGCCGGGGTGCCGACCGAACTGCACGTGTATCCGGGGGCGTACCACGCGTACGACATGGTCCCGGACGCCCGTGTGACGCAGGCGTACTTCCGTGACTTCATCGGGGCGCTGGGGCGGCACGTGAACGGCTGAGCCCGCCGCAGACCGGCTGCGGGCAGCCGACGGAATCCGCCGGCTGCCCTGCCGTCACCACGGTCAGAACAGCTCGTTGCGGGTGCGCACGGACACGGACTCGTCCCCCGGCAGCCGGACGTCCTCGCGTTCCGGGCGCAGCACGACCGTCCCCGTCTCCCCCGGCAGCAGCGTCAGGAGCGCCGTGTCCGCGCGCATGCCCGGGGCCTCCACGATCAGGTCACCGATCGCGACTCCCGCTGTCAGGTGCACGAGCGCGTGGTCCGCCTTTCGCTCGACGGAGCACTTGACGTCGGGGGCCGGCCAGCGGACGCCGTCGTCGCGTACGAAGGCGTGGATGGCGCGGTCGGCTCCCTCGGTCTCCGCGACCACCAGTTCCTCGCGGCGCCGGCCCGCCTGGGTGATCCGTGGGCCCACGGGGAGGGCGAGGACCGTGCGCGCGGGAACGATGAACTCCCCTTCCGTGCGGGCCACTTCGCCGTCCACGACGTGGACGCGACGGAGTGCCAGCTCACCCGTCCACGGCTCGTCCGTGTCGTTGACGAGGACGGCGCTGAGGCCTGCCTCCCTCGGCTGGAGCGTCACGAGGCGGTCGGCGAAGGCGCCGCGCACCGCGTACCAGGCGGGTTTGGGGCGGCCGCCGTGGTCGATCAGGGACCAGGAGAGGGCCGGCCAGACATCATTGAGCTGCCAGATCAGGGAGCCGGCCGTGCGCGGCCACCACGAGCGGTGGTGTTCGACGGCGGTGCGCAGGGCGTGGGCCTGGTTGAGGCTGGTGGCCAGGTGCCAGCGGTCGGTGTACGTGGCGATGCCCGCCGGGTCGGGGAAGCGACCCTTCAGGCGGTCCACGAGGTTGCGTTCGCCGCCGGGTTGCTTCTGGTGCGCCAGGAGGGCCGGGTCGTCGGGACGGTCGGGCAGTGTGCTGAGCGCCTCGGTCAGCGTGGCCCGGGTGGCCGGGGCCTGCCAGCCGAACTCGGCGGCGAAGCGCGGGATCTGGTCCCGGTAGTGGGCGTAGTCGAGGAGGTTCCAGGTGTCCCAGAGGTGGGTCGGGCCGTCGCCGGGCACCTGCGGGTGGACGCCGGGCTCGCTCGCCACGGGGCTGTTCACGACGTACACGGCGCCGGGCGCGTGGGCCTCCACGGCGGCCGGGAGCAGCTCGCGGTAGTAGCCCTCGCCCCAGGTGCGGTCCCGGATCTGCGCGCGCCAGCCCCAGTCCTCGTGGCCGAGCAGGTTCTCGTTGGCGCCGTTCCAGACGACGACGCTCGGGTGGGCCGCGAGGCGTCGGACGACGTCGTCGGCCTCGGCCACGACCTCCGAGCGCAGCGGCTCCTCCTCGGGGTAGGCGGCGCACGCGAACGCGAAGTCCTGCCAGATCAGGACGCCGCGCTCGTCGCACGCCGCGTAGAAGGCCTCGTCCTCGTAGATGCCGCCGCCCCAGACGCGCAGGGTGTTCATGTTGGCGGCGCAGGCCTGGTCGACGCGCGTCTCGTAGCGGGCGGGGGTGATGCGGGAGACGAAGAGGTCGTCGGGGATCCAGTTGGCGCCCTTGCAGAACACCGGGCGGCCGTTGACCCGCAGCGTGAACGCGCGGCCGTGCTCGTCCGGTGCCGTGTCGATGGCGATGTGCCGGAAGCCGACGCGGTGGTGGGTCTCCTGGAGGACCTTCCCACCCCCGTCCAGCAGCCGCACGCTCGCTTCGTACCGCGTGGGCGCACCGTAGCCGCGCGGCCACCAGAGGCCCGGGGTCGGGACGTCAAGAGCCAGTTTGCGAGGCCCTGTTGAGTCGATCGCGAAGCGCTCCGTGCGCCCCGCGACATCGACCTCGGCCTCGCAGGGGCCGCCCTCCACGTCGAGACCGACGACGAGCGTTCCGCGCCGCAGGTCCTCGTCCAGGGTCGTGGTGACATCGACGTCCGCGCGGGCCGTGTCCCACACCTCGAGGCGTACGTCCCGCCAGATCCCGGCGGTGACGAGCGTGGGACCCCAGTCCCAGCCGCCCTCGCAGGCCATCGTGCGCAGTTCGTTGTACGGGTACGTCCAGTCGTACGGCAGCGGGTCGTCGCCTGCCGCCTCCGTCATCGCCCGCGCGGACGAGGCGAAGCGCACGGCCAGCTCATTCGTCCCGGAGCGTACCGCGTCGGTCACGTCGAAGCGGTAACGGCGGTGCATATTGCGGGTGTTGCCGACCTCCGTGCCGTTGACGAGGACCGTAGCGATCGTCTGGAGTCCGTCGAAGACGAGGTGCACGCGGGAGCCGTCGGGCCGGGCGGCCAGGTCGAACTCTCTGCTGTACTCCCAGTCGGTGAGCCCGACCCACTGTGCCGCCGCCTCGTTCGTGCCGAGGAACGGGTCGGCGATGACTCCGGCCCGCATCAGGTCGGTGTGTGCGCATCCCGGCACGACCGCCGGCACCTCGATGTCACCGGCCTCGCCGGTGTCACTGGTGCTACGGAGCGTCCAGCCCTCACCCGTCAGTTCCACGATTCCGTGCCCTCTCATGCGTCCGGCCGATCCGTCGGCGCGCGGTATCCCTCGGGAACCTTCGGCAGCTCCCGTACTCCCGTCTCGAAGACCTCGACGGACTCCAACACCACTTCGTCGCCTACGACTTCGACGCTCAGCTCGGCGGCCGTCACCGGCTCGGTGAGATGGATGCGTCCGGCGCCCACGGTGAGCCCTTCGGCGAGGACGCGGCCTCCGGCCGACACCACATGGCGTACGACGCGCTGCCCGTCGGTGAGGTCCTCGCGCAGCCGGACGTGGTCGAAGGTGACCGGCTCCCCGAAGGAAGCCGTCCAGGTGTCGCCGCGGGTCAGCTCGGCGGTGGCGGCCGGTGTCCCGAAGCGGCGCTCGACCTCGGCGCCGAACTCCGCCACCCGCGCGGCGTCGGCGTCCGGAATCCGGCCGCGCGTGTCGGGCGGCAGGTTGAGCAGGAGGTTCGCGCCGAGGCCCACGGACCGGTAGTGGATGGCGAGCAGGTGCTCCAGGGACTTGGGCTCGTCGTCGGGGTGCCAGAACCAGCCGCGCCGGATCGACACGTCGCACTCGGGCGGCAGGTAGAGCGCCTCCGCGAACTCGGCGGTGACGACCGTGTAGTTGCTCATCTGAGTGTGGTCGACGACGTACTCGACGGGGTCCGCCGCGAGCCCGTCCTCGTTGCCCACCCAGCGGATCGTCGGGTCACCCATGTTGAACACCATGGCGTCGGGCTGGTGTTTGCGGGCGACGGCCATGATGGCGGTCCAGTCGTACGCGTAGCCGTCCGAGCCCGCACCGTCGAACCACAGCTCCATCAGCGGCCCGTACGAGGTGCACAGCTCGCGGATCTGCTCGGTGTAGAGCTTGGTGTACGCGGCCGGGTCGGCGTACTCGGGCGCGTGGCGGTCCCACGGCGAGAGGTACACGCCGAAGCCGAGCCCGGCCGCCCGGCAGGCCGCCGCCAGTTCGCCGACGACATCGCCCTTCCCGTCCTTCCACGGCGCGGAGGCGACGGAGTAGTCGGTGGTCTTCGTCGGCCAGAGGCAGAAGCCGTCGTGGTGTTTCGCGGTGATGATCGCGTAGCGGGCGCCGGCCGCGCGGGCGGCCTCGACCCACTGCTCGGCGTCGAGGTCGGTGGGGTCGAAGGACGACGCCGGGAGAGTGCCGTCACTCCACTCCTGGCCATGGAAGGTGTTGATGCCGAAGTGGAAGAAGGCGCCGGTGTTGGCACGCTGCCAGGCGAGTTGGTGCGGTGTCGGTGCGAGGGGGGCGTCGGATCGCAACGCGGGTCCTTTCGGGGTCGTACGGGCCGGACTCAGGCGTACTGCTCGTCCTGCGCCCAGCAGTGCACCCAGTGGCTGTCGTCGACGTGGGTCCTGGCCGGGAAGGCCGTGGCGCACACCGGTTTGGCCAGGGGGCAGCGAGTGCGGAAGCGGCAGCCGGAGGGCGGGTCGACCAGGCTCGGGGGTTCGCCGAGGGTCTCCTCGTCATCGGAGTCGACGCCGTCCGGCTCGTCGAGGAAGCCGCCGCGGTCGGGGTCGGGCGCCGACTCCAACAGGAGCTTGGTGTATGGGTGTTGGGGGTTGGCCACGAGTTCGTCGCCGGGTCCGGACTCGACGAGCTGGCCCGCGTACAGGACCTTGATCTCGTCGGCGAAGTAGCGGGCGCTGGCGATGTCGTGGGTGATGTAGAGGATCGCCAGGCCCTCGTCGTCGCGGAGCTTTCCGAGCAGGTTGAGGATGTCCAGGCGGATGGAGACGTCCAGCATGGAGATCGGCTCGTCGCCGAGGAGCACCTTGGGGCGGGCGGCGAGCGCGCGGGCGATGGCGATGCGCTGGCGCTGGCCGCCGGAGAGCTCGTAGGGGAACTTGTCGATGAACTGGTCGGCGGGTGTGAGGTTGACGCGTTCGAGGAGCTGGAGGATCTGGCGCTCCGTGTCCTCGGCGCCGGACGCCAGGCCGTGCAGCTTGAGGGGGCGGCTGAGGATGTAGCGGATCTTGTGGACCGGGCTGAGCGAGGAGAACGGGTCCTGGAAGATCATCTGGACCTGGCGGTAGTACGCACGCTTCGCCTTCGCCGTGCGGGCCTTCTTGACGACGTCGCCGTCGAGCCGGATCTCGCCCTCGGTGGGCGGGTAGGCGAGCGCGAGCATCCGGGCGAGCGTCGACTTTCCGCTGCCGGACTCGCCGACGAGCGCGGTGATGCGGCCCTTGTGCAGGGCGAGCGAGGTCGGCTCGACGGCCTTGACCTCCTTGCCGTGGCCGCCGGGCCCGTGCATCGGGAAGCGCTTGACGACCTCGCGGGCCTCCAACACCGGTGCCGGGAGGGTGGATTCAGGTGCGGGCATGGCGGTCCTCGGCTTCCGGGGTCGTCGTGGCGGGGTGCCGGTGGAGGTGGCAGGCGACGTCGCCGGCGTCACCGAGCTGCAGCAGGACCGGCTCCTCCTGGTCGCAGGCGGCCAGGCGCTGGGTGCAGCGCGGGTGGAAGGAGCATCCCGGCGGCGGGGTGCGAAGGCCGGGCGGCGAGCCGGGGATGCCGGTGATCTCGCGGCGTTCGCCGTGCAGCGGAGGGAAGGCGCCGCGCAGTGCGGTGGTGTAGGGGTGCTGGGGGTCTTCGTAGAGGCGGCGCGGTGGACCGGTCTCCACGATCTTGCCCGCGTACATCACGGCGATCCGGTCGGCGATCTCGATGAGCAGCGACAGGTCGTGGGTGATGAAGACGACCGAGAAGCCCAACTCTCGCTTCAGGCGGGCTACTTGGCGCAGGATCTGGCGCTGCATGACGACGTCGACGGCGGTGGTCGGCTCGTCCATGACGACGAGGTCGGGTTCACAGGCGAGCGCGAGGGCGATGGTGGCGCGCTGGCGCATGCCGCCGGACAGTTCGTGCGCGTAGGAGCGCAGCCGGTCGGCGGGGATGCCGACCATGCCGAGCAGCTCCCCCGCCCGCTCCCAGGCCTCCTTCTTCGACAGGCCCCGGTGCTTGCGCAGCACGTCGGCGAACTGGGTGCCGAGGCGGAGCACCGGGTTGAGGGCGTTCATCGCGCTCTGGAAGACGATGGCGACCTTCTCCCAGCGCAGCGCGGCCAGTTGACGCTCGGTCAGGCGCAGGATGTCGGTGTTGTCGGCGCCGTCGTGGCCGTGCAGGACCACCGAGCCGCCGGTGGTGACGGCCGGCGGCCGCTCCAGGCGGGTCATGGCGGTGACCAGGGTGGACTTTCCGCAGCCGCTCTCGCCGACGATGCCGAGGGTCTCGCCGCGGCGCAGGGTGAGGTCGACGCCGCGGACGGCGTGCACCGGGTTCTCCTGGTCGAAGTAGTCGACGTGCAGATCGCGGACGGTGAGCAAGGGCGAGCCGAGCGTCCCACTCATGAGGTGGCCTCCTTCACGGGCGTGGCCTGGGCGGGTACGGCGGCGTCGGCCGTGTGCAGGCGGGCCGCTCGGGCCAGCATCCGTACCTGCTTGGAGGGCTTGCGCAGGCGGGGGTTGGACACCTCGTCGATGCCGAAGTTGACGAGCCCGGCGGCGACCCCGACCAGGGCGATGCAGGCGCCCGGCGGAATGAACCACCACCAGGCGCCGCGGGTGAGCGCGGAGCCGTTCTGCGCCCAGTACAGCATCGAGCCCCAGCTGGTGATGTTGATGTTGCCGAGGCCCATGAAGGAGAGGCCCGCGTCCGCGAACATCGAGCCGACGACCGCGCCGAGGAAGCTGACGGAGATCAGCGGCGCGAGGGACGGGATGAGCTCGCGGGTGATGACACCCCAGCGGCTCTCGCCGGTCATCTCGGCGGCGGCCACGAAGTCCCGGTGCCGCAGGGACAGCGTCTGCGCCCGCTTCTGCCGCGCCGCCCACGGCCACGCGGTGAGCCCGATGACGAGGGCCACGGTGAGCCAGCCGCCGCGCCCCTGCACGTAGCTCGCCACGATGATGAGGAGCGGCATGCCGGGGATGACGAGGAAGATGTTGGTGGCGACGGTCAGGAGCGAGTCCGCCCGGCCGCCGAGGTAGCCGCCCGCGACGCCGACCAGGACCGAGAGCACCGTGGTGACGACGCCCGCGACGAGCCCGACGAGCAGCGAGATCCGGCTGCCGACGACGAGCTGCGCGAAGACGTCCTCGCCGTTGGCCGTGGTGCCCAGCAGGTGTGCCCCTGAGGGTGGCTGCATGGCGCCGCTGGTGTCGACGTCGTCGGGCCGCAGCCCCATCAGGTTCTCCACGACGAACGGGCCGAACACCGCGACCAGGGTGAAGAACACGATGATCGCGATCCCTACGCGGACCTTGACGTTCCCCGGCAGCTTCGGCAGCCGCCGGGCGCGTACCGACTTCGTCATGAGCGGGTCTCCCTCGCGCGCGGGTCGATCAGGCCGTACACCGAGTCCGCGACGAAGTTCGCGGCGAGCACGGTGAGCGAGACGATCAGGAACAGGGCCTGCATCAGCGGGTAGTCGACGCTGGATACGGCCTGGTAGAGCAGATAGCCGACGCCGGGGTAGGAGAAGACGATCTCCACGAGGATCTGGCCGCTGACGGCGGAGCCGATGGTGAGGGCGAAGCCGGCGACGCTGGGCAGGACCGCGTTGCGGGCCGCGTACTGGAACATCACGCGGGCCTTGGACAGGCCCTTGGCGCGGGCGAGGAGCACGTAGTCCTCGGAGACGGTCGTCACCATCATGTTGCGCATGCCGACGAGCCAGCCGCCGAACGAGGCGACGACCATCGTCACGGCCGGCAGGATGCCGTGTTCCAGGACGCTCATCAGGAACGGCCCGTTGAACGCGACCGCCATGTCACCGTCGTACGCGCCGCTGATCGGCAGCCAGTTGAGCTGCACACCGAACGCCATGACCAGCAGCAGCGCGACCCAGAAGAACGGGAGCGCGCCGAGGAACATCGAGGCGGGCGTGATGAAGGAGTCGAAGCGCGAGCCGACGCGGGAGCCCGCGAGGACGCCCATCGAGGTGCCGATGACGAACGCGATCACGGCGGTCAGGCCGACGAGCCCGATCGTCCAGGGCAGGCCGGAGCGGATCACTTCCCACACGGGTGTCGGGTAGTAGGCGACGGACGCGCCGAAGTCGAAGTGGGCGATCTGGCCGAGGTAGGTGACGTACTGGTCCCACAGAGGTGCACCCGGCGCGCCGAACAGCCGGTAGATGCTGGTCACTTGGTCGGCGGACAGGTTCTGCTTCTGCTGCATCTGCGAGATGAGCGCGGAAGCGGGGTCGCCCGGCATCACGCGCGGGATCAGGAAGTTGAGGGTGACGGCGACGGCGGCGGCACCGATGTAGAAGCCGAGGCGCCGCAGGAAGTAGCGGGCGGCGCCGAACCGGCCGCCCGCCGTGCGCCGTGCGGGTGGCGGGGCCTCCGCCGTGGCGGGAGTGAGAACAGGAGCGGTGGCCATCGGTCAGCCCTTCGCCGGGCGCAGGTTGAGCAGGATGCTCATGGCGTCGACGCCGCCGCCCCACGGTGCGGGCTGGGCGTAGGGCTTCTTCTCGCTCGGCCAGCCGGTCCAGTTCTTGCTGTTGTACTCGGAGGAGACGCCGATCGTGATCAGCGGGGCGGCCGGCACGTCCTCGACCATGATCTTCTCGAACTTCGCCGCGTACTTCTTGACGCTCGCGGTGTCGTGGGCGCTCGCCATCTCCTTGAGCAGCGCGTCGGCCTTCTTGCTCTTGTAGTGGCCGTAGTTGGTCCAGATGCCGGCGTTGTCGCTGGAGAGCATGTCCTCGAAGAAGTTGTACGGCGTGGAGTAGTAGACGCCGCCGCCGATCGTGACGTCGAAGTCACCGGTCTTGCGCTTGGCGTCGATCTGCGCGGCCGCGACCGGCTTCACGTTGACGGCGACGCCCGCCTTCTGCAGCTGCGAGGCGACGACCTTGTCGAACTGCACGGCGTCGCCCCACTCCTGCACCTCCATGATGGAGAAGCTGAGCTGCTTGCCGCCGCCGTCGACCAGCTTGCCGTTCTTCTTCGTGTAGCCGGCCTTCTTGAACTCGGCGAGCGCCTTGGCGAGTTCGGCGTTGGGCTGCTCGGCGTCCTTGTACTCGTCGGCGATCCACTTGCCCTGGGTCTTCGAGTCGAGTCCCGTGAGGTTGAGGGTGTTGAACATCCCCGGGTTGGTGACGTTCAGGAGCTGGCTGCGGTCGACGGCCAGCGACAGGCCCTTGCGGACGTGGACGTCATTGAACGGCTTCTTGGTGTGGTTGAAGAAGAGGAACTGGCCGCCGTAGGTGGGGTACCAGGCGTGGTGGTTCTTCGGGTCCTTGTCGACGTACTGCTTCTTGACGTCGGGCACGACGCCGCCGCTCCAGTCGAGTTCCCCGCTGAGCAGCTTGGGCACCTCGGACGCCTGCGTGATGATGGGCGCCTTCACGGTCTTGACCGGGACGTTCTTCTGCTTCCAATAGTCGTCGCGGGCCTCGAAGGTGAGCTGCTGCGGGGTGTACTGCTTGAGCTTGTACGGGCCCGAACCGACCGGGTTCGGGTTGGTGTCCTTCGCTCCGTCCTTCTTCTTCCAGATCTTCTCGGGCACCGGGGTGATCCCGCCGATCCTGTCGATCTTGGAGTAGGCGGGCTTGTCGAAGGTGATCTCGACGGTGTGCGCGTCCGGCGCGGAGGCCTTGCCGAAGTCGAAGGCCCAGGTCGGGGGCAGCTTGTTCTTCTTCACGTAGTTCAGGGTGAACACGACGTCCTGGGCGGTGAGCTTGGAGCCGTCGCTCCAGTTGGCCCGCTCGTCGAGATGGATGGTGATCTTCTTGCCGCCGTCGGCCCACTCGTACTTGTTGGCCAGCCAGGGTGTGAACTTGCCGCCCTCGAGGATGTTGAAGTCGAAGAGCGCCTCGTACTGGAACCCGAAGGTGCCCTGCGTCGGCTTGAGGGCGAACGGGTTGAAGTTGCGGTTGATGGTGGTGCCCGCGAAGCCGAGGTTCGTGGTGAGCGCCCCGCCGCCGGCGGAACCGCCCGCCGGGGTCGGCGCGGCCGAGCAGCCTGACAGGGCGAAGGAGAGGACGGCGGCGCCGACCGCTGCGACGCGGGCGCCGTTACGGAAAGCGGGACGGGACTTCGGATTCATCGGGACTCCCGGGGAGTGTCGGGGACGGGGACGGGGACGGGGGGGCATCGCGTGGGGGGGGGGGGTGACATGACACGGAGCAGACACCGTGGGCCGTTGGCCGTTGGCCGTGGACCGTTCGACATCGTTGTCAGAGCGCGGTGGTGGGCGATGTGGTGCGTGGATCAGCCGGGGGTGGGGTCGGGGGCGAGGCCATGGTCGGAGGTGGGGCCACGGTCGGAGGCAGGGTCGGAGTCGGGAGGCGCGTCCCCTCCGGTCCGGGCGCGTCCGGCAGGGTTCCGACGGCGGTCGGCGGGGGCCGGGCCGCTGCTGCCGCGCGGGACGAGCCGGGGGGTCTCGTCCTCGACGGTGCGCGCGGGTCCCCCGTCGATCAGAGCGAGCAACTCCTCGGCGGCGTGCCGCCCGAAGGCCGGGGTGTCACGTACCAGGGCGGACAGCGGCGGGTGGGTGGAGCCCGTGAGCACGGACTCGTCCCAGGCGACGAGCGTCAGCGCACCCGGCACCTCGATGCCGAGCGAGGCGGCGACGCCGAGCCCGGCGACGGCCAGCACGTCGGTGTCGTAGACGATCGCCGTGGGTCGCCGCTCATGTGTGTCGAGCAGCTGCCGGGTGGCGACGACGCCCTGCTGCCGCGAGTAGTCGGTGGGGATGCTGCGGATGTCGGCGGGGTCGAGGCCGAGCCGCTCCGACTCGTCCCGCAGGGAGCGGATCCGCTGCTGCGTGTGGGCGAGATGGGGCAGCCCCGCGATGTGCGCGATACGGCGGTGCCCGAGACCGTGCAGGTGCTGGACGATGCCGGCCATCGCCCGGGTGTCCGAGGCCCACACGCTGGAGATGCCCGGGTGCGCCGAGCCGCCCTCGCTCCCCGGCACGGATCCGATGAACGCGGCGGGCAGACCCAGCTCGTCGAGCAGGGCCGGACGCGGGTCGCCGTCCCTCGGGTCGACGACGAGCACGCCGTCGACCCGGCGCTCGGCCCACCAGCGGCGGTAGGCCGCACACTCGGCGTCCAGGTCGGGGACCACCAGGAAGAGCAGCCCGATGCTCCGCCCGGCGAGCGCCTCCTGGATCCCGGACACCAGCTGCAGGAAGAAGAACTCCGCGCCCAGGGCATGCGCGGGGCGGGCCAGGACGAGCCCCACCGTGGCCGTGCTGTCCCCGTTCAACGCCCGCGCCGCCGCGCTCGGTTGCCACCCGAGCCGGTCGGCGACCTCGCGCACCCGCTGCCGGGTCGCCGGCGAGACACCGGGCCGCCCGTTCAGCGCCAGGGACACGGCGGACTCGGACACCCGCGCCTCTTCGGCGATGTCCTTCAGGGTCGAGCGTCTGGAGGGAGTACGGCGCATGGAATCTCCTGCCACGCCTACCGGCAAGCCGCCCCCGAACGGAACGGCCCGTAACCCAACTGCCCTGAACTCAAGCGGTTGAGTGCGAGAACGCTAAGGCGCTGGAGCCGCTGGGGCAACAGGTCGCGCACCAATTGCCGCTATCGCGTGCGTATTTGAGGCGCCAGGCGAGGCAATCGGCCGCCGCAAGCGCTGGTTTGACATGGATGCGCGGTGAATACGGTGTCATGACCGGAGGTTCCCGGTTGTCCGTGCGGAGAGCGCGCCCCTATGTGGAGTATCTGTAGGTGCGTGCACGTGAAATATGCCCCTGATGGGGGTTTTCCGTGGATTCCGTCATCCGGTGCATCCAAATTGTCTGCCCTGCGGGTACGCCTGCGCCCACGCGCACTACCGGCGCGCACCGCCGGCGTTGAAGCTGCCGGGAGTTGCCGACAGTAACGATTCTGCTGATCTTCGCTCACCACCCCTTCGTTCCATTCGTCGAAGCCGCAAAGGACACAAGGTGCGCAAGCAAGCCGGCGAGGTCGGCACGCTTCTCAGACTCGTCGCGGACAGCCGGGCCGACGACTCCCTCATCGGGCGAGAAGCGGAACTGACCCAACTGCGGAGCCTGTTGGCGGGCCACCGGCTGGTCACCGTCACCGGCCCGGTCGGGGTCGGCAAGAGCCTGTTGAGCGATGTCGCCGCGCAACGGGCCCGGCTGTCCCGGCGACAGGTGGTGCGGGTGTCCTGGCCGGAGGCGACCGGCCGACCGGGGGCGTTCAGGGACGCTGTGCGGCAGGCGCTGCTCGGCACCCCGCTCTCGCCTGACGGCCCGCCCGCCGGTCGGCGGTCGGCCCCTCGGGTCCTGCTGTTCCTGGACGACATCGACCCGGTCCACGACGAGTGCGTCGGAGTGGTCCAGCGGCATCTCCTGCACCACCCGACGCTCCAGGTACTGATCACCGCGCGCCGCCCCCTCGGGCTCGGCGACGAAGTGGTGCTGCGACTCGGCCCGCTCGCCACCGAGCCCGAGGGCGACGGCTCCCCCTCGCCCGCCGCGCGCCTGTTCCTGGCCACGGCCGGCGGCGCGCTGCGGCACCGCGATCCGTCCACCCTCGAACGAGTCCAGGACATCTGCCACACCCTCGACGGACTGCCCCTGGCGATCGAACTCGCCGCCGCCCAGCTGCGCTCGTACTCCCTGCACGACCTGGCCGAACTCGTGGAACACGGGCAGTCCTGGCTGCACAGCCCCCGGCAGCGTCTGCGGCGGCACCGTTCCGTCGAGGAGGCCGTCGGCGCCGTCCACGCGCTGTGCTCCCCCTGGATGCGGATGGTGTGGAGCCGCGCCAGCATTCTGGCCGGGTCGTTCGGCGAGGCGGCCGCCGTCCTGCTGTGCACCGGCGGCGAGGTCTCCCCGCACCAAGTGCCGGGGCTGCTGACCCAACTGGCCTCGCTCGGCCTGCTCCAGCACGAGAACGACCCGCACGGCCCCGCCGAACCGCGCTATCGAATGCCTCCGGCGGTACGGGAGTTCGGCGAGCGCCGGCTCACCGAGGCCGGCGAACTCGACATCGCCGTCGAACGCCGGGCCGGACACTGCCGAAGGATCGTTCACCTCGCGGAACACCTGTGGGAGCACGGTCATCAGACGCAGGCGGTACGCCTGCTCTCCGACGAGCAGCACAACCTCAACGCCATCCTGCGGCACGCGCTGACCGACCCCCGTCCCGAGGCCGCCGTCGCCGCCCTGGAGACCGCCACCCGCCTGTGGTTCTGGTGGGTCACGGGCCACGGCACGGCCGGGCTGCGCTATCTCCTCCAACTCCTGGCCCGCTGCCCCGAGGACCACCCCTCGGCGGCCCCTGCGGCCTGGCTCGCCGCCTGGCTCGCCGCGCGCACCGACCCGGACACGGCCCTCACCCTGCTCGACCGGATCTGGCCCGGTGCCGTCCTCGACGGCGACGACACCCTGCTGGCCCGCATCGCCCATGTCCACGGCCTCATCGCCCTCACCCTCGGGGACCCCCACCAGGCAGCCGATCTCTTCGAGCAGGCCTGTGTCCTCACGCCCGACCACGCCACCGGCGGGCCGGGCCGGGCCGTCTACCTCGCGGCCCTCGCCTGCGCCCGGCGGGACACCGAGCCGCGCGCCGCGCACCGGGCGGCTCTCGCCGCTCTCGCGCAGCCCGGGCTGCGCGACGACGTGTGGTCGAGCATGCGCGCCCGCTACGCCCTGGCCCTCGTCGACCACCACAACGGCCGCGCCGCCCGAGCCTGGACACGCGCCCACCGCGCGGTGTCCGACGCCGACTCCGCCACCTGCGCGCCACAGGCCCACGCCGCGCTGCACTCCCTCCTCACGGCCCTGCGCACGGGGCAGGCCGCCCCGGCGCCGGTCATCCCGGGGTTGTCCGGATGATGTGAGGCCCGCGTGCGGGAGCGGGGACCGGGGCCTCGGCCGGGCGCAGCGCGATGATCGCGATGTCGTCGGCCAGGTGATGGGTCCAGTCGCGTACACCGGCGTCGAGATGGCACACGAGGTGCTCGGGCGTGCCGTACGGCGCCCTGGTCAGATCCTCGGTGAGCGGGTAGAACTCGCCGGTCGAGTTACGGGCCTCGCTCAGTCCGTCGGTGTGGGCCACGAGTGTCGCCCCGACGCCCAGCCGCACCGTGTGCGGGGTGAGCGGGGCGCCGGAGCCGAGCGCGCCGAAGCCCAGGGGCAGCAGGGTCGGGACGTCGATCTCCGTGACGCCGGCGGGGGTGACCTCCAGCGGCGTGAGGTGGCCGCAGTTGACGATCCGCAGGTCGCGGGCCTCCCGCTCCGGGCCGTCGTGCTGCAGCAGCAGCGCCGTCGCGAACAGCTCCTCGTCCCCGCGTGTGGCGGCGGCGCGCAGCACCTGCCGGTCGAGGCGCGCGGCGAGCTCCCCGAGCTCCTCGGTCTCGAACGCCTGACTGCGAAAGCAGCCCAGCAGATCGGTGACGGTCTGCACCGCCTGCAAGCCCTTGCCGCGTACGTCGCCGATGAGGATCCGGGTGCCGTACGGCGTGTCCAGGGCCTCGATGAAGTCGCCGCCGATTCCGGTGTCCGCGGTGGCGGGCCGGTACAGGCTCGCGAGCCGCAGCCGGCCCAGGTTCTCGGGTATGGGGTGGAGCACGGCGTGCTGGAGGGTGCTCGCGGTCTGGCTGAACCGGGCCAGCCTGTCCCGTTGTTCGCGCCGCGACCAGACGACGGCGCCTGCCGCGGCCCCGAAGGTGAGCGCGATGATCAGGGTGCCGGAGTCCCCGATTCCGGTGCGTGTCAGCAGGTACTGCAGTCCGGCGGCGCACGCCACCGCCACGGAGACCGCGACCCGGCCGAGCAGCAGCGCGGCCACGGCGAGCACGATCGTGCCGACGCGCAGCAGCTGGCGCGCTTCGGCGGGTACGGGGGCGCTGTCGAGGGCGGAGGTGAAGGGCAGGGCCTGCGCGGCGGCCGTGCCCAGGAGTATGGAGCCGGGCAGCAGGGCCGCGCCGGTGCCGAGGTGGGTGCGCGGGAGGGCGGCGAGGTAGCGCGCCATCTGCGGCGCGGCGGCCAGCATGACGCCGAAGCCGATCAGCGCCACGACGGCGAAGTCGCCTGCCACCGGGTACGCCTGGTCGCCGAGGCCGGCGTGCAGCAGGACGAGGCCGAGCGCGGCCAGCGGCAGCCCGAGGGAGGAGCCCGTCACCGGTGTGACCGCGTGGCGGCGCACCAGCAGGCAGCTCGCCGCGCCGCCGATCCCGAAGGCCGAGAGGACGAACCCCGCGGACTCGGGGCCGCCGCCCTTCTCCGCCGCGAGCGACGGGAGCGCCATGGAGAGCACGACCTGGGTGAAACCGAGGGCGAGGCCCGCGACCAGGGCGCCCGCGCGCAGCGCCCCCGGCATCGGCGCCGGACGCCCGCGGGACAGCACCGACAGGCCGGCGCAGCGCAGCCTCGCGAGGACGAGGGCGACGGTGGCGGCGAGCAGCAGCAGGCCCACGCGCGGGTCCGCCCACCCCCACACGGGGGCGAGCTGCAGCGCCGCGGGGGCGAGCACGCCGAAGGCGATCAGGTAGCCGGCGCGCGGCCGGTCGGGCAGTCGCCGGCGCGTGGTCGCGGCAGGGTCGGGCATGTAGCGGTGCACGAGTAACAGCGCGACGACCGCGGCGACGGTCATGGCGGCCATCGCCCACCGCCACCCGGTCACTGACGTCGCCCGCGGCGCGAGGTTCACGGCGAGCACGAAGCCCACGGACATCGCGGCCAGCCAGCCGCCCATCACCTTGCGCAGCCGGCCGGGCAGGAACACGGTCGGCAGGAAGGCGAGGCAGCTGACGAAGACCGCCGCGAGGGCCGCGGCGACGACGATCCGCCCGAGCACGTACGACCAGCCGTCGAAGGCGACCGCGGCGAGCGCGCACCCGGCGGCGAGCCCCGCCAGGGCAACGATCAGTACGGAGCGCCGTCCTCGCAGGTCACCGGTCCGCCCCGCGACGAACAGGACGAACAGTGCCAGGGACGAGCCCACCACCCGGGCGACGACTTCGTGGTGCTCGCCCAGGCCGAGTTCGGCGTGGACGAGCGGGACGCTGGCCGAGTGCACCGCGGGTGCCACCACGTACAGGGCCGCGACGGCGGCGAGCAGCAGCCCGACCACACGCGTGGATCCGCGTGTGCCGTCCGCCGGGTATCCGACAGCCGCACTCGCGCCGCCGCCGGACATACCGGTGCCGAGCATTCACTGACCTCCATGATGGACCCCCCTGCCACGCAGTCCTCCGGCACCAAGGGTCGCCGAGAACATATGACCCACGTAAGGACCGAAAGTCCCTAATGGAACTTTACCGACAAGTAGGGAGTAACCGGAAAGGTCAGCGGCGCCCGGTCAGGGCGATCGGCAGCCCGTCCTTGGGGAACGGGAGCGAGTGGTAGTCCATCGGCGGCGCGTAGCCGGGGTCGACCGTCCACTGATGGGTGCGCAGCAGGCGGTGCATGATCGCCTTGACCTCCAGCTCGGCCATCGAGGGTGCGGGGCCCAGCGTGAGCGGAAAGGGTGTTGGGCCCTCGCCTCACTCCGCCTTGTCGCGCCGCCCGAGCCGGGCCTTCGCCACCGCCCGCATCGCCCTGCTCCCGACGACGCCGGCCAGCAGCGTGGCGAGCGGCAGGGCCACGTCCACCCACGGGTCGCGGATCGGCTTGTACGTGGCGGCCCCGTCCTTGATCTCGATGAAGCCGAGCGGCTTGGCCAGCACACCGCCTCCGCCTCCGCCGCCCTCCCCGTCCTTGTCCCCCGCCTTCTCACGCCCGGCTCCACCGCCGAAGCCGAAGCCGGCCCGGGCGACCGGGACGACGGTGACGCCCTCCCGGAAGACCGGCTCGCCGAAGACCGCGGCGATGGAGGCCCGGCCGCCGAGCTTGTCGGCCAGCCTCTCCAGCAGGGCGGCGGACGCGTCGGCGGTGGTGAGTTCGGTGGGTGTGGCCTGTCCGTCGGGGCGGGTCATGCGATGCCTCCCTGGCGCGGCTTTTGTGGCGAAGCACTCCACGCTAGGCCGGAGGTTCGGGCTCCGCCACTGTCGCGCACGCACCGGCTTCGGGTCAGAGCAACTGCAGCCCGTAGTCCCGGCAGGAGGGCTTGAAGTCCGCGGGTCCGTCGGCGAGGGCGTTCATGGTGATCTGGAGCGTCGGGCCGTCGTTGAACAGACCCATGTGCCCGGCGCGGTCGCCGGGGCAGGCGTCCTGCAGGACCACGTTGTCGACGTCCTTGCCCTTGAGCGCCTGGGAGGCGTACGGCGTGACGACGGTGTCGTACTTCGTCATGACGACCGTGTAGTGCGGGCCGTCCGGGACGGTGTCGCCGTCCGCCCACATCTCGCGGGTGTACTCGGAGGTGTTCGTCTGCTCGATCACGCCGGGGAACTGCGCGACCTTCGACAGGCCGGTCACGAAGCCCATCAGGTTCAGCGCGTTGCCCAGATCGGCGATGCCGTTGAGGTTCGTGCCGTGTGAACTCGGCGCCCAGCCGACGTACTTGTCGACCTTCTTCGCGCCACCCATCTTCTTCATCCACCACATCGGGACGTTTCCGCCGAGCGAGTGACCGATGATGTCCACCTTCTTCGCGCCCGTCGAGGCGAGGGTCCTGTTCACGAACGCGTCCAGCTGGGCCGCCGACTCGCGGTTCGGGCCGAGGCCGCCGACCCGCCCGGCGGACAGGGCGGTGAAACCGTAGTTCATGGCGTAGACGCAGTAGCCCGCGTTCTTCAGACGGGGCGCGGCCTTCACGAAGTTGGCGCCGAAGTTGAAGAACGTGCCGGGCAGCAGGACGACCGGGTCGGGGTGCTCGGCGCTCGGTCTGCACGACCAGTCGTTGGCGCCCGCGACGGCCCCCGGGGAGGTCGCATAGTTCGTCAGGGCCTGGGCCACGCCGCCTTCGGGGAGCTTGGGCGCGTCGTCGGCGTGCGCGGGTGGCGCGGCCGAGAGGGTGAGGGCGGCGGAGGCACAGAGGGCCGCGGCTGCCAGACCCTTGGAGGTCCTGGACGTGCGCGTGGGCGAATCGGTCACAGACATGTGTGTCCTGCCTTTCTGATGTCCCGAGGAACACTGGTGCACCGAACGCGCCGGCGACCCCGGCTGACGTCCAGACATGAACAGCGCCGATTGTGAGCCGTCACAAAGCGCCGCGCCTCCGGAAGATCGCGCCCGCACCCCGGCCCGGCTCTTGACACCCCTCCCACGGACAGCGATCTTGGGTGACGCTACGCGCAGGTAACCTCGGGGTCCGTGGGGAGGCGGCATGACCGGCGATGGCGGTTCGTCGGCGCCGCTGACCTTTGACGGCGTCCTCCTGCACCAGCGCCTGAGCGAGGCGCTCCCCCAGCTGACCGGCCGCGTCCTTGACCGCCTCGTCGACCGGGTGCCGGTGTACGACACCATGCCGCGCGAACAGCTCCGCGGCGAGATCCAGCGGGTCGTCGGGCAGTGCATCGCCTCCTTCGCCACGATGCTGCGCACGGGCCGACTCCCCGACGAGGGACGGTTTCTGGCGCTGCGTCAGTCGGCCGCCAAACGTGCCGAGGAGGGAGTGCCCGTCGACGCGGTGCTGCGGGCGTACCACATCGGTGCGCAGGAGTGTCTGCAGCAGATGCTGCGCCATGCCACGGCTGGCGATCTGGAACATGTACGGACCGCCACGGCGCTGGTCCTCGAGTTCCTGGAACGCATGACGGTCACCGTGGTCGCCGGGTACACCGCCGAGCGCCAGGCGGTCCTGGGCGAGGAACAGTCCGCACGTCAGGACCTGCTGACGGCGCTGGTCGAGGGAACGGACGTGCACGGCGCCGCGGCCCGCTGGGGTCTCGACGTCCCGCCCTGCTTCCTGGTCCTCGACCTCGCCATCGGCGCCCACCCCGACGAGGCGCTCGACGGGGTGAGTCCGGTCATCGCGGGCAGACGCAAACTGCGTCGCCTGCGCGTCGAGCTCGACCGCCATGTCGACGGCACGGTCCTGTCCGCGCTGTCCGGTGACGGGGGCCTGGCCCTGGTCCCGTGCCGTACGGCGCCCGACGATGTCTCGCACGAGGACTGGAAGCGGCTGGCGGACGCGGTCGCGCACATGCGACGGATCGCCGGGGTCGACATCATGGCGGGCGCGGCGTCCGCCGCCCCGGCCGACGTTCCCGCCGCGGTGGCGCTCGCCAGGGAGGTCCGCCGGGTGGCGGCGGCGTCGGAGCGTCCCGCGGGGCTGTACCGGCTCCCGGACGTACTGCTCGAGTACCAGTTGATGCGTCCGGGGCCCGCGCGGGACGAACTGGCGCACCTGATGCGGCCGTTGGCGGGGCGCCCCGAACTACTGGCGACGGTGCGCACGTACCTGCGCTGCGGGCTCAACCGCCGGCACGCCGCGCACGCGCTGTGCGTGCACCCCAACACGGTCGACTACCGGCTGCGCCGTGCCGCCGAGATCACGGGGCTCGACGTCACAACGGGCCCGGACGCGCTGCGGGTCCGGGCCGCGATCAGCGCGCTCGACGCTGTGGAGGCTCCGTGGGACGAGGCGGCGCAGACCCCGCGGGACGAAGGCGGGTGACCGCCCCCGCCCCGCGAGGCCGCACGGCCACCGGTCTCAGATGACGCCCTGCGCCAGCATCGCGTCGGCGACGCGCTCGAAGCCCGCGATGTTCGCGCCCGTCACGTAGTCGCCGGGGGCGCCGTAGCGCTCGGCGGTCTCGTGACAGGTGTCGTGGATGTCCTTCATGATGTGCGCCAGCTCGTCCTCGACCCGCTGCGCGGACCACGACGTACGGGCGTGGTTCTGTGCCATCTCCAGCGCGCTGACGGCGACACCTCCCGCGTTGGCCGCCTTGCCGGGGCCGAAGGCGACGCCCGCCTTCTGGAGCAGGTGCACGGCCTCGGGCGTCGTCGGCATGTTGGCGCCCTCGGACACCGCCTTGACACCGTTGCGGATGAGCGCGGCGGCGGCGTTCTCGTCCAGCTCGTTCTGGGTGGCCGACGGCAGTGCCACGTCACCGGCGACGTCCCAGACGCTTCCACCGGGCACGAACCGGGCGGAGGCACCCCGGCGTTCGGCGTACACGTCGACTCGGCCGCGCTCAACTTCCTTGATCTGCTTGAGCAGTTCGAGGTCGATGCCCTTCTCGTCCACGACGTACCCGGAGGAGTCCGAGCAGGTGACCGGGTTCGCACCGAGGGCGTGCAGCTTGTCGATGGTGTAGATGGCGACGTTGCCGGAGCCCGACACGACGACGGTCTGCCCCTCCAGGTCCTCGCCGCGCTCGCGCAGCATGGCCTCGGCGAACAGGACGTTGCCGTACCCGGTCGCCTCCGGACGGATGAGCGAGCCGCCCCAACCCTGGCCCTTGCCCGTGAGGACGGACTCCCAGCGGTTGGTGATGCGCCGGTACTGACCGAAGAGGTAGCCGATCTCGCGGCCGCCCACGCCGATGTCGCCCGCCGGGACGTCGGTGTGCTCACCGATGTGCCGGTACAGCTCCGTCATGAAGGACTGGCAGAACCGCATGACCTCGGCGTCGCTGCGCCCGTGCGGGTCGAAGTCGCTGCCGCCCTTGCCGCCGCCGATACCCAGACCGGTGAGCGCGTTCTTGAAGATCTGCTCGAAGCCCAGGAACTTGATGACACCGAGGTTGACCGAGGAGTGGAAGCGCAGGCCGCCCTTGTACGGGCCGAGGGCGCTGTTGAACTCGACGCGGAACCCGCGGTTGACGTGCACCCGGCCGCGGTCGTCCTGCCACGGCACCCGGAACATGACCTGCCGCTCGGGCTCGCAGAGTCGCTCCACGAGGGCGGCCTCGGCGTACTCGGGGCGGGCCTGGAGTACCGGCGCGAGGGTCTCGAGGACCTCGTGCACGGCCTGGTGGAACTCGGGCTGCGCGGGGTTCCGCTTTTCGATCTCGGCAAGGAGGTTGCCGAGGATGTCCTGCGTGTTGGATCGCGTCGTCACTGAAAGCCTTTCGGGCTCGGCAGTCGCCATCTCCCTGCGGGTGCGGCTCGCTCGGGTCCGGTCGTTCGATGAGCGCGCGGCGCCATTGCCGTGCGCGGGACAGGGTAAGTGTTACGCGCACGTAAACGCCTTGACCAGTGCCATCCGAATTCCGGACGGTGCGGGCCCGCGTGGACCGTCATCCGGCCTGCGCAAATCACGTATATCGCTACATTTCGACCAGCTGGGCCGGGACTTCCGGGCGCGAGGAGCGGTGGGGGAGAATACGACCCTGGCGTCCGGAGCCGGCGGGAAGGAAGCGTGCGCGTGATCAAGTGGGTGTCCATCGGGAACGCCGAACCGCGTCCCGTACCCCGGCCCGTGGCCACTCCGCTGGTGTGGGCGTTGACCGGGGGTACCGCCTTGCTGCTCGTGGCGCTCATCAACACACTCCTCGGTCCCGGCCGCCCCTGGCTCGCGCTCACCGCGCTCGCACTGCTCGCCGCGGGCCTCGGCTTCTGCGCCAGATTCACCGCGGCACCCGGCACCGCGGTGCTGTGCTGGTTGTTCCTCAACGGCTTCGCGATACCACCCGCCGGCACCCTCAGCTGGATCGGCCACCGTGACACGCTCTGGCTGACCTGCCTCCTGACCGCCACGCTCGTCGGCACACTGTGGGCGCGCCTGGCCCACGCCCGGGCCGCGTACCGCACGATCACCGCGGCCCCGACCCCACGGACCACGCTGGGCGACGACCCGCTGACCCGCTGACCCGCCACCCCGAGGGGAAGAGGCCGGCCGCGGGGTGTGCACTCCCCCGTACGCTCATCACGCGACAGGTACCGCGACCGGCTTCACTGGACGTAACGACACGCGGTCCGCCATGTTCTGCCGCACGGCACCGAGTTGACGAACTGCACCGGACTCCCCAGCCACCTTCACACGGTGGGCACGTGGTTCGCCGGGCCGTCAGAGCACGGCGAGCCGGTCCACCAGTAGCCCCTGCACTCGATGCGGCGTTCCTGTGCCGGCACGATCCGATCCTAGCAGCGCTAGACAATCGAGCGGCAGTAGCGCTAGCTTTGCCTCACTGGCTAGCGCCGCTAGATATCTCCGAAGGGGTCGTCATGCTCAACGCACTTGAGGTCTTCACCACCGTGGTTCTCGGCGTGATGGTGGGGGTGGAGTTCTCCGTCGCCTTCGTCATGAACCCGATCTTCAGCGGCCTTCCCGACGACGCCAATCAGCAGGCACGCTCCCACGGGGGCCGGATGCTGGGCGCCGTGATGCCGGTCTGGTACATCGGATCGCTCGTCCTCATAGCGATGTGGGCCGTCGCCGGATGGCACCACGACGGCGCGGGGCTCGTCGTCGTCGCCGGCGCGCTGCTGCTCGTCAGCGTGGTCATGTCGCTCCTGCTGCTCGTCCCGATCAACAACCAGGGCAAGACGTGGACCGCCGAGAACCGGCCCGCGGACTGGAAGGAGCAGATGAGCCGCTGGGACCGCTACCACTACGCCCGCGTCGCCGTCATCGTCGCCGCGTTCGCCGTGCTGGTCGCGGCGCTGGTCTGAGCCCGTGGGACGGAAGGGAACTTCCCTACGCGCCGCGTCCCTCCGCGCCGCGTCCCTACGCGGCGCGGAAGCGCCCTGCCACCACTTCCTCGACACGGCCCTGCCCCATCAGCCGATCCAAGTGCCGCCGCGCCGTGCGCAGTTCCACGGGCCGGATGTGCGCCCCTTCCACATGCGGCCGGTACACCAGCCGGTGGTCGGCGATCTCGTCCGGTGTGTGCGGTTCGCTCAGGAAGGCCAGCAGTTCGGCGTCCCGCTTGTCCACCACGCCGGCGTAGGCGTCGAGCCGGCGGCGGAACTCCGCCGCTCCCTCGATCACCCCCTTCTGGTGGGCGGTGCCGTACCAGCGGGCGTCGATGTCCGCGCATCGCCGCATCGAGGTCTCGAAGTCGACGAGGCTGCTGCCCACGTCGCCGTAGTACGGGCCGAACGACGTCAGGTCGATGTCCGCGACGAACAGGAAACCGTCCGGTTCGACCAGGAATCCGCTGTGGCCCGCGGTGTGCCCAGGCAGGTGGACCACGGTCACCGTCCGCCCGCCCAGATCGAACACGGTGCCGTCCTTGAACGCCTGCGCGTCCGGGCGGCCCTCCACATGGAACTCGTCCCGCATCGCCGCGTCGACGGCGTCGACCGTGTCCTGAGGCAGTCCGAGCGCGGAGACGAGGGCCGCGCGCGAGCGCAGCGCGTCGAGGTCGCCGCGGTGCACGTGCACCGGCACGTCGTAGCGTCCGAGGCCGGCGATGTGGTCCTCGTGGGCGTGGCTCACCAGGACCAGGTCCGCGGGCGGCGCGTCGTCGACGAGCGACAGCGAGGGGTCGACGACCAGCGAGGCACTCGTACCGCGTACGAGCAGCGAATTGGCGCCCGGGTACGCCCCGTTGCGGGCGCCGACGAGCACGGTGACGGCGCCGTACGCCGCGGGGGTGTATCCGGTGGGGCGGGGTTCCATGGTCCCGTTTCTATCGAACCGCGGACGGGACCGCCATAAGGCACCCCCTTGCCCCCGCCTGCCCGCTTCGTCAGCCGCCCAGGAAATACAGGACAGTCGTGACCACCGCCGTCGTCAGCAGGACGCCCCGCAGCAGTCGGGCCGACAGGCGGCGCGCCAGGTGGGCGCCGGCGAAACCGCCCGCCACCGCGCCGACCAGCATGGCCGTGAGGAGCAGCGGAGCGGTCAGCGCGTCCGAGGCCAGCAGCAAGAGCACGGTCGCACTGAGGTAGATGGCCGCGAGTTGGGTCACCCGCATCGGATTGCCGGCCGCGGCGTCGAGGCCGAAGCCGATGCCCCACAGCGCCAGCATCAGGATGCCTACGGCTCCGCCGAAGTATCCGCCGTACACACCGAGGAAGAACTGCCCGATCAGGACGGCGCGCGCACTCATGCCGACCGGGCGGCCCAGCGCACGGGTCAACGCACTCGAAAGGTGCCGCCCGAAGGCGAGGACCACCGTCGCGAAGGCGAGCAGCCACGGCACCGCGGCGTCGAAGGAGGAGGCGGGGAGAGCGAGCAGGAGACCCGCGCCGACAGCGCCGCCCAGCACACTGATCGCCGTCAGCGCCTTGGTGGACGCCGTTCCCACCGGGGCGAGTTCGCGTCGGTAGACCCATGCGCCGGCGACCGCTCCGGGTACGAGGGCGACGCGCGACACCGCGTTCGCGACCACCGGTGGCAGGCCGACGGCGACGAGCGCGGGCAGCGCCACGAAGGTTCCGCCACCGCCGATGGAATTGAGGGCTCCGGCGGCGACACCAGCCAGCAGGACAAGTAGAGGCTCCATCACCCGCAGAGCATCACCCGTGGACGAGCGGCGCCACAATGCGGAATCGACGTTCCCAGCCTAAGCCTGCTCCATAGGCTGCTGCTGAGGGCGTGTCCTACGATGTGCCAGTGCGCTACGACCTGGACGACCTGCGGCTCTTCCTGCACATCGTCACCGAGGGCTCGATCACGGCGGGCGCCCGGCGCATGCACCTGAGCCTGCCCTCGGCCAGCGCCCGGGTGCGCTCGCTTGAACACCACGCCGGGGTGGAGCTGTTGATCCGCGGCCGACGCGGCGTACGGCCCACGCCTGCGGGGGCGACACTGGCCCGCCACGCACGCGACGTACTCGACAGGACCGCGCGCCTCGACAGCGCCGTCGCGAGCTACACCCGGTCCCCGAACGCCCAACTGACCCTGCTGGGCGGCGGATCGGCGATGCACCGGCTGGTGCCGCAGGCCCTGGTCCCGTTCCTCCGCGCCCACCCGGACACCGACGTCACCGTGTCCGAGAGCCGCACACCACAGACCGTACGCAGGCTCGCCGACGGCGAGGCGGACCTGGGGGTCGTCATCGACGGCGAGGCCGGCGACAGCGGCCTGCGCACGGAACCCCTGGGCGACGACTCCCTCGTCGTGATCGGCCAGGCCGGAGGGATCCTCGACGGGCGGACCTCACTGACGTACGGCGAGGTCGCCGAGCACCCGCTCGTCGGCCTCGACGCCGGCTCCTCGCTGCGCCGCTGGATCGAGAAGCGGCTCGGGCCGCACGCCCCCGCGGTGCGCCACCGCACGACCGTCGCCGATCTGAACGTCCTCGTCTCCCTCGCCGCCGCGGGCGCCGGGCTCGCCGTCGTGCCGCGGCGCGCGATCGACCCGCGCCACCCCCTCGACGTGTGCGAGTTGCAGGACCCGTGGGCCCGCAGGCGGCATCTGCTGGCCTGGGGAGCCAAGGACGGCGCGGCCTCGCCTGCGGCCGAGGCGCTCGCCGGGCACCTGCGCCGAGCGGCCCTGGAGTCATAATCCATAGTTCGTGATCCGTCATTCGTCATACGTGGGCGGACGGCCGCCAGGGAGGCAGCGCAGTGAGCGAGCAGTACGTGGTGGGGCTTCGGGAGGTCGACGAGACGCAGGTCGCGGTCGTCGGCGGCAAGGGTGCGCAACTGGGCGGGCTCGCGCGGATCGAAGGCGTCCGGGTCCCGGCCGGTTTCTGCGTGACGACCGGTGCCTTCCGGCGGGTCATGGCGGACGCGCCGTCGCTCGACGAGCGGCTCGACCGGCTGTCGCGGACGGATCCGGACGACCGGGAGGCCGTCCGGGCGCTCAGCGCGGAGCTCCGCCGGATCGTCGATGGGATCGGTGTCCCGGACGACCTCGCGGCCGAGATCGGTCGCGCGCTCTCCGGTCTGGGTGAGCAGGCCCCCTGCGCCGTCCGCTCAAGCGCCACCGCCGAGGACCTGCCGACGGCCTCCTTCGCCGGCCAGCAGGACACGTACCTGAACATCATCGGGCCGGAGTCGATCCTCCGGCACATCAGCCGGTGCTGGGCCTCGCTGTTCTCCGAGCGGGCCGTGACCTACCGTCAGCGGGCCGGCATCGATCACCGTACGGTCGACATGGCCGTGGTCGTGCAGCGGATGGTGCGCCCGGAAGCGTCCGGCGTCCTGTTCACGGCCGACCCGGTCACGGGCCACCGCAAGGTCGCCACCGTGGACGCCGGCTTCGGCCTCGGTGAGGCCCTTGTCTCCGGCCTGGTGAACCCGGACGTCTTCCGGGTACGGGACGGCGAGGTCGTCGAGCGGACCATCGCCGCCAAGCAGCATGCCGTGTACGCGCTCCCGGGCGGTGGCACGGAGCATGTGACGGTCGACGTGGAGCGGCAGAAGCAGCCGGCGCTGACCGATGCGCAGGTCGTCAGGCTCGTGCGGCTCGGGCGCCGCATCGAGGCACACTTCGGCCGGCCTCAGGACATCGAATGGTGCCTGGCAGAGGCCGACACCGATGCCGGTGACGGCGCCGAGTTCCAGATCGTGCAGAGCCGGCCGATCACGACGCTGTTCCCGGTCCCCGAGCGCGACGACCAGGAGAACCACGTCTACCTCTCCGTCGGCCATCAGCAGATGATGACCGACGCGATGCGGCCGCTGGGCATCTCCGTATGGCAGTTGACGGCGATGGCGCCGATGCACGAGGCCGGCGGGCGGCTGTTCGTCGACGCCACCAAGCGCCTGGCCGCGCCCACGAGCCGCGCGGGCCTCCTCGACATCGTCGGCCGTGGCGATCCTCTGATCAGGGACGCCCTCGAAACCGTCCTCGACCGCGGCGACTTCGTCCCGACGCTCCCGGACCCGGCCCCCGCCACGCCACCGGCCGGCGGTGGTCCGCCCGCTCCCATCGAGACCGACCCGGCCGTCGTCACCGGCCTCATCGAGCGCAGCCAGGAGTCCGTCGCCGCTCTGGAGCGTGACATCCGTACGAAGACCGGTCCTGCCCTGTTCGACTTTCTGCTCGATGCCTTCGAGGAGCACAAACGGGCGCTCGGTGACCGGTTGAGCATGCAGGCGATCATGGCGGGCATGGAGGCCACATGGTGGCTCAACGACAAGCTGTACGAGTGGCTGGGCGAGAAGAACGCGGCTGACACACTCACGCTGTCCGCGCCCGGCAACATCACCTCGGAGATGGGTCTCGCCCTGCTGGATGTCGCGGACGTGATCCGCCCGCTCCCGGCCGTGGTGGCCTTTCTCCGGGACGCCGGGCGGCTCGCGGACGACAACTTCCTGGACGAGCTGGCGAAGCGCGCCGGCGGACCCGAGGCGCGCGCCGCCGTCGAGGCGTACCTGGACCGCTACGGCGTGCGCTGCGTCGGCGAGATCGACATCACGCGGCCGCGCTGGAGCGAACGACCCACCACGCTCGTGCCGGTGATCCTCGACAACGTACGGAACTTCGAACCGGGCGCGGCGGAGCGGCGGTTCGAGGAGGGGCTCGAGAAGGCACGCCGGAAGGAGGCGGACGTGCTGTCACGCCTGCGCGCCCTGCCTGTGGACGGGGACGCGAAGGCCGACGAGACCCAGCGGATGATCGACCGCGTCCGCACCTTCATCGGCTACCGCGAGTACCCCAAGTACGGGATCATCCGCCGCTACTTCGTCTACAAGCGGGCGTTGTGGGAGGAGGCGGGGCGGCTGGTGCAAGCTGGTGTGCTGGATGACACGGAGGACATCTGCTACCTGACGTTTCAGGAACTCCATGACGTCGTACGCACCAACCGCGCGGACGGACGGCTCATCCAGCGGCGCAAGGACGAGTTCCGTACACATCAGTCGCTCACCCCGCCACGTGTGCTCACCTCGGACGGCGAGGCGGTCACCGGCACGTATCGGCGCGAGGACGTCCCGGACGGCGCGCTGATCGGTCTGCCGGTGTCCGCCGGGACCGTCGAGGGCCGGGCCCGCGTCGTCCTCGACATGGCGCAGGCCGATATCGAGGCGGGTGACATCCTGGTCACGGCCTATACGGACCCCAGTTGGTCGCCGCTCTTCGTGGCCGTCGCGGGGCTTGTCACGGAGGTGGGCGGGCTGATGACGCACGGCGCGGTGATCGCCCGGGAGTACGGTCTGCCGGCGGTCGTCGGTGTGGACGGGGCCACCCGGCTGATCCGGGACGGCCAGCGGATCCGTGTGCACGGGGCGGACGGTTACGTCGAGATCCTGGAGGGCACGTGACCGAACCGGCCGAGTCCGCCGCCACCCTGCGCGCGTTCATCGCCCTCGCCCCGCCCGACGACGCGAAGGAAGAGCTGGCACGCGCTCTGCGCCCGGTCTACGCCGCCCACCCCCGCCTGCGGCAGAACCGCATCGAGGACTGGCACATCACCCTGGCGTTCCTCGGCGAGCAGTCGGCGGCAACGGTCCAGCGGCTCCTGCGGCCACTCGCCGACCTCGCGGCCGGCCGGCCCTCCCCCGAGCTGGCGCTGCGCGGCGGTGGCCACTTCGACGACCGGGTGCTGTGGACCGGCGTGGAAGGTGACCTGGACGAGCTGCACCTGCTGTCCGAAGCGGTCCGGAAGCAGATCAGAACCTGCGGGGTCGACTTCCCCGAGCGTCCGCTCCGTCCGCACCTGACGCTGGCGCGCGCCCGCCGTCACGACACGACGTCCGTGCCAGAGGCGTCCGCCGCGCTCGAGACCTTCACCGGCCGGCGTTGGCCCGCTCTCCGTCTCCACCTGGTCGCCGGCGCTCCCGGGACCGCGTCCACGCCGAGGCGCTATCAGGACATCGGGGCGTGGGAGCTCGCGGGCGGGCCCGAGGCCGGTTCCGCGGAGCCGCCGAGGACCTGAGAACCAGGGTCGGTCATTTGCCTTCGGCCCGATCCGAACGACAGGCCCTACACCTGGTCGATGGCGAACAGTTCGAGGTGTCCGCACTTGGGGCAGCGCCGCGCCTCGATCCGTCGGCGGGGCCGGCCGAGCCGCTTGGCGCCGCCGAAGATGCCGCGCTCCAGCGCGCCTTCGATCCAGCGCGCGTAGCCACGCGAGTGCTCCCCCGCGTCCTCGATGAATCCGTCTTCCAGGCCGCCGGTGCCGCATTGGGTGCAGGTGTTGTCCGTCACCGGACCAGTTTAGGAGGTGAGGTCGGACAGCGGCGGGGTGGGTTCAAGGGGTGTCGCTCTGTACGTACGTGGCCTCGTCGTCGCGTCCCCGGGACAGCGGATGTACCTGGCCGTGCCCGGTGACGCGACGATGGTAGGCGGACATCCCGGCGCGTTCATGGTGGGCGAACCAATCGTGCAGCGCCGCGGTGAGGTCCTGCTGGGCGCCGCGGGTGGCGGGCGTGCCGAAGAGGTTGGTGCGTTCGTCCGGGTCGTCGGCGTGGTCGTAGAGCTCGCCGGGGCCTTCGGAGCGCACAACGAGTTTCCAGCGGCCGTCGGTGATCATGCGGCCCTGGCCGTATTCGGCGAGGACGACGACCGTCTCCGGCCGCGGCGCCGGGCGTGCGCGCAGCAGGTCGGCGAACGGCTCGCTGACCCCCCACTGGTCGTCCGGCGGCCGGACTCCGGCGAGTTCGCACACGGTGGCGTGCCAGGACGCCGCGCTGATGAGGCGGTCGCTCACGCCGCGCGTGCCGCCCGGGACGCGGACGACGGCGGGAACGCGCACGGAGTTGTCCCAGAAGTTCAGGGGGAAGGTGCCATTGCCCTTGCCCCACAGACCGTGGTGTCCACAGGAGAAACCGTTGTCGGCCGTGAACAGCAACACCGTGGATTCCCATACGCCTTGGGCCTCCAGCTCGGCGCGCAGGCCGGCCAGGCCTTCGTCGACCGCGGTGAGCGAGGCGCAGTAGCCGGCGAGGTTCGCGGCCGGGTCGTCGAACGCGGCCTGGAAGGCGCGCCGTCGCGGGTTCGTCCATGGGTGACGTGGTTCGCGGGGGACTGAGGGGAAGTCGCAATCGGCGTACCGGTCGAGGTACTGGCGCGGGTGGTTGTCGATCCACGGGTCGTGCGGGGCCGTGTAGTTGACCTGGAGGTAGAAGGGGCGGCCGCGGTCCCGCTCGCGGAGGAAGCGGACGGCGTTGTCGGTGATCGCGTGGGTGAGGTAGCCCTCTTGGGCGGTGGGTGTGCCATCGGGCGACCACACAGGGGCGTCGTAGTACGGCCCGCCGCCGTAGCGGTGCGCGTACCAGTCGGTGAACCCGGGAGCCGGCCATTGGGAGTGGCCGACATGCCACTTGCCGCTCATCATGCACGCGTAGCCGGCGTCGGCGAGGACTTCCGGTGTGGTGGGCTGCCCGGCGAGATAGTGGTCGGGTTCGGCGTCCGGATGACGCTCGCCGACGAGCCAGTCGTGCACGCCGTGCGCGGACGGCATCCGCCCGGTCATCAGGGACGCGCGGGCCGGGGAGCAGACCGGCGAAGCGCAGTAGAACTGGTCGAGTTCCACGGCATCGTCCATGAGCCGGGCGAGATGCGGCATGTGCAGCTCGGGCATACGGTGCGGCATGGCCCAGCGCCCCTGATCGTCGGTGAGGACGACGACGAAGTTGAGCGGCTGGGCGGGACTCTGTTCGGTCATGCCGAGCAACCGGCCGGCGGCCATACGACGACGTCGTCGAGGGTGGGTGGCCGGTAGCCGGGCCCCTTGAGTACCTTGCCGTCTTCCCGGCGCAGGACCCGGCCGTCCACGTCGAGCTTGCTCATGTTGGAGCGGTGGACCTCGTCGAACACGGCCGGCAGGTCGATCCCGAGGGCGTCGGCGGCGCCGTACGTGACGTAGAGAACGTCGGCCAGCTCCTTGGCCACCGCCCTGTACGCAGTGGCCGCGTCGGCGCCGGCCCGCAGGGCCGTCGCCAGCTCGGTGAGGGCTTCCGCCACCTCGTGTGCTTCTTCCGTCAGCAACATCCGACGGTGTTCGGCCAGTTCGGGGCTCTCGGCACGGGCGGCGCCGTCGAATGTCTCCCGGAACTCGGCGACGCGGCGCATGGGTTCGTGGTCCATCTGTCGACCCTAAGTGTTCGGACTTCGTGCGTGGTCGGCGGTGTCACGGCCGACCGCCCACGAGGTGATGGGGAGGCGATCGGGTGCACGGTGGACGCGGCCGACGGGGTCACTGTCACGTTCCCGGCGGCACGGCCCCTGGACCGGCGTCACCTCCGGACAGAAGAGTGGCGACGGACAGAGAGAAGGGGAAGGAGAGCGATGCGCGCGATCACCGTAAGGATGTTCATGACCATGGACGGCGTCGTGCAGGGGCTGGGCCGCCCCGACGAGGACACCCGAGGTGGCTTCACGCACGGCGGCTGGGGGCCCCGGTACAACGACGAGGTCATGGGGCAGGAGCTGGCCAAGGGCATGGCCGCGCCGGGCGACATGCTGTTCGGCCGCCGCACCTGGGAGGACTTCCTCGCGTCCTGGGGGCGTTCGACCGACGGCAACCCGTTCACCGCGCACATGAGCGCGGCCACCAAGTACGTCGTTTCGAGGAGCCTCGAGGACGCGGAGGCCTGGGAGAACTCGGTGCTGTTGCGCGGCGACGCCGTCGAGACGGTGGCCGAACTCAAGGCGCGGCCCGGGAAGGATCTGTCCATCAACGGCAGTCCCTCGCTGGTACGAAGCCTGCACGCCGCCGGCCTGATCGACCATTACACGCTGCTGATCCATCCGCTGACCCTCGGCACTGGGACGAGACTGTTCGAGGGGCCCGCGCCGCTGACCGAGTTCGAGCTCACCGGCAGTGTCACCACTCCGAAGGGGGTGATCATCGCGCATTACACGCGCAGATGAATCGACGCCCGCCACGGCGCCGTCATCGCGGCGCGAGCAGCCCCTCGATCCCCTTGTCGATCCAGGCGGGGCGAACTTCGCTGCCAAACGGGATCAGGGCGTGGCTGCGCGCCAAATAGAGCAGCAGTGCCTGGTGGCCGACGCGAATGCCGAGCGCACGCTCCGCGTCCCGGGCCCGCAGCAGTACTCCGGGCGGGCCGTCGGGACCGACGTCGGGGCACACCGTCACGTCGCCGATGCCCGCTTGGCCGGACAGGCCGTCCGACAACAAGTCCCGGGATATCTCCCAGTGTTCGGCACGACGACCGAGCCGCGACACGGTCACCGCAACGACCAGTGGAGCTTCCCCCGTGTAGCGGAGCATGACGTCGCACGGCTCACACGCGCCACCGTCCACCTCGACGACGAGCCCTCGGACGGTCGCTTCGAGTCGCCTTTCACTGCCTCTGCCAGGACCCATCCTGATCATCCCCTTCCCCGTGGACGCGCCGCGGAACGAGCCGTAGAACGGCGCTCGAATCAACTTAGGTACGGAGCCAGAAGTGCCGTTGGCATAGTCGCGGATGGGCATCATTCCCACGCAACCTGTTCGACTGTTCGCACACCAGCGCCACGGGCCTCGTAGGATGCCGGGGTGCCCAAGCCTCAGCCGATGAACCGCCGTACGTTGATCGCCGCGTGGGCGGTGCTGTGCGTGGCCGGCCTCGCCGCCATCTCCGCGCTCGACCACTGAACCGCGCAGCCCGGCAGCGGACGGCGGATCCTACGCCGCGCCTCACCGATTCGTGGGAACCTTCGCGTATCCCGCCGAGCGCCTCGGGCACGCGAGGGACAATGCGCTGCATGACGTTCGGCATTGTGCGGCGCCGTCCCGGCGAACTTCCCCGCGAGCTCACCGGTTTCATCGGCCGGGCCCCTGAATTGGCCCAGTTGGCGGCCGCGTTGGACACGCAGCGCTGCGTCACCGTGGTGGGGCCCGGCGGCGTCGGCAAGACCCGGCTCGCGCTCCGCGCGCTCGCGGGCCGCACCACCGGGGCCGATGTGCCGGTGTGCCTGGTGGAACTGTCCGCGCTGCGCGACCCCGGACTGCTGCCGCACACCCTCGCCGCCTGCCTCGACCTTCCCGAGCAGTCGGGGCGGCCCCAACTGGACGTGGTGCTCGACCACTTGCGCGAGACGCCCGCACTCGTCGTCCTGGACACCTGCGAGCACTTGGTGGACGCCTGCGCCGAACTCGTGGACGTACTGCTGCGCGAGACCGACGGCGTACGCGTCCTGGCCACCAGCCGGCAACCGCTGGACGTGCCGGGTGAACACACCTTCCCGCTGTCGCCGCTCAGTGTGTCCGACGCCGGCGGCGAGGCGGTCTCCCTCTTCGAGCAGCGGGCCGCGGCCGTCGTCCCCGGCTTCGAGGTCACCGACGCCGACCGGGAAGCCGTGGTGCGACTCTGCCGCCGCCTGGACGGCATGCCACTCGCCATCGAGCTGGCCACCGTCCGGCTGCGCGCCGTGCCGCTGAACCAGCTCATCGACCGCCTGGAGGACCGCTTCCGGCTGCTGACCGGCGGCCGCCGCACTTCGCTGCCGCGCCACCAGACGCTGCGTACGACCATCGACTGGAGCCACGACCTGTGCGACGCCCGCGAGCAGCGGCTGTGGGCACGGCTCTCCGTCTTCGGTGACGTATTCGACCTCGCGGCCGCCGAAGAGGTGTGCGGGTTCGGCGAGTTGGGCTCGGACGAGGTGCTGGAGGTGCTCATCGACCTCGTCGACAAGTCGGTGGTGCAGCGGGTGGACGAGTTCGGTCCCGGCACCGGCGCCGACGGTGCCACCCGCTACCGGATGCTCGACACGCTGCGCGAGTACGGGGCGGAGAAGCTGGTCGCGTCCGGCGAGGAGACAGCCGCGCGCGACCGGCATCTGGCCCGGTACGTGAAGGCGGCGGACGAGTTCGACCGGCACTTCATCGACGACGACCAGTTGCCGCGCTGCCAGGCGCTGCGCCGCGAACACCCCGACATTCGGCTGGCGTTGGAGTACGCGCTCGGGCGCGGTGACCGGGAGCAGAAGGGGGCCGGGCTCGCCGGGGCGCTGTGGGGGTACTGGCAGATCACCGGGCTCCTCACGGAGGGGCGGTACTGGCAGCGGAAGGCCGCGGCGGCCTTTCCCGGGGCGACACCGGAGCGGGCCTGGGCGCTGATCATCGGCGGGTACATCAGGACGTTCCAGGGCGACCCGGTCGGCGCCGTGCCGGACATCAAGGAAGGCATCGAGATCGCCGACCGGCTCGGCGAATCGCTGATCAGGGCCCGCGGTTGGCTGTACCTGCACTGCGCGTACACGTTCGCCTGCGACTTCGATCGCGCCGAGCGGGCCGCGGTGGCGGCCCATGAACGTCTCGCGGCGCTCGGCGACCTCGTCGGTCTGGTCTGCCTGGACGTCCAGGCCGGGTACCAGTACCACCTGTCCGGGCAGGACGATCTCGCTCTGGAGCGCAGCGGCCAGGGGCTCGCCCGGCTTGGCGCCGGTTCCAAGGAGTGCTGGCTGCGTGGTTTCGTGCACACCGTCGTGGGGATCAGCCACTACTCGAAGGGCGATTCGGGGGCGAGCGAGGCGGCCCTCAAGGAGGCGCTGCCGCTCAAGGCGGCCCTCGGCGATGTCATCGGCTGCGGCTACGCGGTGGAGATCATGGCCTGGGCCGCGGCCCGCGACGGCCGTCACCGGCGGGCCGCGTGGCTGTTCGGCGGTTCGGACGCGCTGTGGCAGTCGACCGGCGGCGAGCTGCTGAGCGGGGCGCCGGTGTCCGTGGAGAACCACCGGACGGCGGCGGAGGCGACACGTTCAGGCCTGGGCGGGGACGTCTACGAGCAGCTGTGGCAGCTGGGCGCCACCGCACCGCGCGAGGCCCTGTTCGCGGCGGCGCTCACCGGGGCGGACGAACTCGTCCTGGAATCGGCGGAGTTGCCGGGCCAGCGCAGGACGGCCTCCGGGGAGTCGCTGACCCGCCGGGAACACGAGGTGGCGCGCCTGGCGGCCGACGGCCTGTCGAACCGGGAGATCGCCGAACGCCTCTTCATCTCGCGCCGCACGGTCGACGCCCACATGGAACGCATCCTCTCCAAGCTCGGCATCGGATCCCGCAGCCGCATCGCGGTGAAACTCGCGACGGCAGGGACCGGGGAGTGAGTGCCGCGCGGCTGCCGCCTACCGGGAGGTCTCGCGCCCTTCGGGCCTGAGGCCACGGAGCGTCCACAGTCCGTACAGGGCCGGCACCGGCTTGCCGAGCAGCCACTCGCCCGGACACCAGTCGTCCGCCCGCACGAGCCTCTCGGCGAGGCCGGGGCGCTGTCGGCGCAGGTACGCACGGGCCTTGAGCGCGTGGGCCGACTGCGACGCAACCTGAGCGAGCGGCGCTGAGCGGCCGGGCAGCCGTCTCATCGGCTTCATCCACGGCTCGCTCGACGTGCCGCAAGCGCCGCCGGGGCCCAGGAGGGGGCGGAAGGTCCCCGACGGCGGCCACCTTGCGGAAGGAACGTTTCCATACCATGCGGCCGAACTGGCGCAAACGCGCCGTTGCACATGTGTTCAGGACGGGCCGATATCCTGGGGGGATGGCGGAGAGAACCGGCGGTGAGCCGCAGATTGATGGACGCTCCACCCGCTGGGACGGGCACAAGGCACAGCGCCAGGTGGAGTTGGTGGACGCGGCGGTCGCGCTCATCGAGGACGAGGGCGCGCACTTTCGGATGCAGCGCCTGGCTGAGCGTGTGGGGCTGCCGCGGTCCGTGCTCTACCGGCACTTCAAGGACCGCGCTTCGTTCGACGAGTTGATCCGCCGGCGGGTCGTGGAGTCGTTCGTGAAGCGGATGGAGCCCACGCTCAGCTTCGAGGGCACCGTCGAGGAGTCCGTGCACCGCGTGGTGGGCGCGCATCTGGACTGGGTGACCCAGCATCCACGCCTGTACGCCTACATGGGGGTCCCCGAGCACGCGATGGGTGACGGCTCACTGGTGGCGGACACGAAGACGGCCATCGCGCTGATGCTGAGCGAGCGGTTCAGTGATGTGCTGGGGGCGCTCGGGGTGAAGGAGGCGCCGATCCGCTCGGTGGCGGTCGGCATCGTGGGGTTCGTGGACACCGCGGTCAATCAGTGGATGCGCGATCCCGAACGCGAGCTGTCCGAGGACGAGTTGCGCGCCATGCTGTGCCGCTCGGTCTGGGCGGTGCTGGAGGCGGCGCTGCGGGACTTCGGCGTGGAGCTGACGCCGCAGCAGCGGGTCGCGGATGTGGAAGGGGCCTGACGGCGCCGCCGGTCGTGATGCGACCGGCAGCGCTGTTCGTCGGCCTCGTCAGCCCGTCGTGACCGGGACGGCCCGTGCGGCCTGACGCAGGGACTCGGTGTCCGTGAGCTTGACGCGGGGGCGTCCTTGGGCCTCCCCCGCAGTCCTTTCCGTGCGGTCGATCGCCTGCCAGGCCTCCAGGCCCAGGGCGTCGGGCGCCGCCGTGGCCCCGGGCTCCGGCTGCGGGAGGCGGCCCGCGGCGAAGTCGTCGAGGAGGGACTCGACCGTTTCGTGAGCGCAGGTCTTGTTGGTGCCGATGAACCCCGTCGGGCCGCGCTTGATCCAGCCCGCGACGTAGACACCGGGCTCGACCCGGCCGGCCTCGTGCGGGACGGTCGCGCTGTCCTCGTCGAAGGGCAGGCCGGGGACGGGGCGGGCTCGGTAGCCGACGGAGCGCAGCACGAGGCCGGCCTCCAGGGTCTCGGTGGCGCCCGTGGGCCGGGCACGTACGGTGCCGTCCTCGTCGGTGTGCAGGGTGTTCGGGGTCAGCTCCAGGGCGCGTACGCGGTCCTCGCCGACGAGGCGTGCCGGTCCCGCGAGGAAGCGCAGCACGATGCGGCGACGGCCCTCGACCGGGGTGCGGGCGGCGAGTTCCGCCAGCAGCCGGGTCTTCTCGTTGGTGTCGTGGGCCAGGCCCTCGGGCCAGCCCTCGATGCTCACGTCCACGTCCTTCAGGGCGGAGAGCGCGAGGAGTTCGGGCACGGTGAACGCCGCCTGTGCGGGTCCCCGGCGACCGAGGAGCACGACCTCGCGGACCTTGCTCGCACGCAGCGCGGCGAGCGCACGGTCGGAGATGTCGGTGCGGGCCAGTGCGTCGGGGTCGGCGGTGAGGATGCGGGCGACGTCGAGGGCGACGTTGCCGTTGCCGATGACGACGGCGCGTTCGGTGTCGAGGGGGTGCTCGTCGTGGGCGCGGTCGGGGTGGCCGTTGTACCAGGCGACGAAGTCCGTGGCGGAGACGCTGCCGTGCAGGTCCTCGCCCTCGATGCCGAGGCGCTTGTCGGTCGAGGCGCCGACGGCGTAGATCACCGCGTGGTGCTCGCGCAGCAGGTCGGCGTGGGTGAGGTCGGTGCCGACCTCGACGCCGAGGCGGTAGCTGAAGCCGGGCTGCGACTCGATGGTCCGGAACAGCTCGGTGACCTGTTTGGTGTCCTGGTGGTCGGGTGCGACGCCGGCCCGCGCGAGACCGTACGGGGTGGGGAGCCGGTCGTGGACGGTGACGCGGACACCCGGGTGCCGCAGGAGTTCGTCGGCGGCGAAGAGTCCGGCGGGGCCCGCGCCGATGACGGCGACCGACAACTCGCCCGAGGGGAGCGTGCGTTGCTTCGGCACGACGTACATCGGTGCGCGGTCGTCGTGCGGATTCTGCTTGTAGTAGGAGGCGTTCAGCTCCAGGAACGGCAACTCCGCCTCGCTGAGGGCGGTGTGCGGCTTGAGCGCGTCGACCGGGCAGGCCGACGTGCAGGCGCCGCAGTCCACGCAGGTGCGCGGATCGACGTACAGCATCTCGGCGGTGGCGAAGCCGGGCTCGCCCGGTGCGGGGTGGATGCAGTTGACCGGACAGGCCAGCACGCAGGAGGCGTCGGCGCAGCAGGATCGGGTGACGGCGTACGGCACGGCGGGCTGGTCTCCGTTCGGGCGTTCAGGGAAGAGCGGCGCGAGGATTGACGAGTGGTCAATCAGCGCTCAAAGAGGGCCAGTTGGCACAGGCGGGTGCTCAGTCGGTGAGCGGCGCGGGTTCGCCGCGGAAGCGGGCCGGGCGGCCGTCGATGCGCAGGGCCCTCCACAGCGGGCGGGACACCTTGTTCATCAGGCCGATGTCCCGGGCGAGCATCCGCACGTCGGAGAAGAGCTCCTGGAGCATCTTCTGGCCGGCCTCGGACTTCCAGAAGACCTCCTTGATCACCCAGTCCGGGATGCCGACCAGATCGGCGGACTTCTTGTCCGGGATCATGATGACGTCGCACAGGATCCGCATGATCAGCGGGAAGAGGACGGACAGGGCGCCCCGGCGGGCCTTGCCGTAGCGCGGGACGCGCAGCCGCAGGAACTCGTGCGCGAAGGAGATGTGCCGGGCCTCCTCGGCGATGTGGATCTGCATGATCCGCTGCGGCAACGGGTGCACCGGCTCCCCACTGCGCAGGGCCCCCTTCTGCAGGTGGTCGATGGGCTCCTCACCGGCGAGGATGCCGGTGAAGAACGCCTCGGGGTAGAGGGAGCCGAACAGCGGCAGGACCCGGCTGAGCTGGCGGAACCAGCGCTTGCCGCCCGGGGTGTCCACGCCGGTGCGGTTGACCAGCTCCTGGAACATCTGGGTGTGGTGGGTCTCTTCGGTGATCTCGTGGGTGAGGTACCTGAACTCGAGGTTCTGGTTGCCCAGTTGGTAGATGTAGTCGAGCGCCCCGCGCATCAGGAGGTTCTCGAACTGCATCCCCACCTTGGCGATCACCGCCCAGCGCCAGATCCCGATCCGGATCTGCGTCTCCAGCGGCTGCTTCTGGTACCAGGGGTGGGCGCCCAGGGCGTCCGCGGAGGTGAGCACCCAGCGGGTGTCGCTCGTGTCCACGGTGAACTCGGGGTCGTCCCACTTGATGTCGATGAAGGCATTGAAGTTGACGTTGACGGAGCCCTCGGACAGGGTCCGCAGGCGCTCGTCGTAGACCTTCCTGGACAGGTTCGGGGTCATCTTCGTCCTCGATTGTCGGTGGTAGGGGTGGAGCGAGCGAACGGTCAGGCGGCGCGGGTCGGTTCCTTGACGTCGGCCGGACGGCCCGCCTTGTCGAAGCGCAGCGGGCTGTCGTCGATGGCGGCCTTCTGGAGCATGGCGCGGTCGCGGTAGTAGTTGTTCCACAGCCGCCACGGGTCGCGGGTGCCCTGGCGCGGCATGACCTTGTCGGCGCGGGCGATGTAGCCGGAGGTCAGCGCCTCGCCCATGACGGAGAACTGGGAGCGGTCGCCGTCGGAGGCCACCGGGGTGGCGATGTCGTGTCCGTGCCGCCGCATGTGCGTCAGCAGGCGGGCGGTGTAGTCGGCCGCCAGGTCCGCCTTGAGGGTCCAGGAGGCGTTGGTGTAGCCGATGACGAGCGACATGTTGGGCACGCCCTCGAGCAGGACGGCCTTGTAGAGGACACGGTTCGTCACGTCCACCGGCTCGCCGTCGACGGTCACGTCCATGCCACCCATGAGCTGGACGCTCAGACCCGTGGCGGTGACGACGATGTCGGCCTTGAGCTCCTCGCCCGACTTCAGGCGGATGCCGTCGGCGGTGAACGTGTCGATGTGGTCGGTGGCGATGGCCGCCTTGCCGCTCTTGAGCACCTTGAACAGGTCGCCGCCCGGGACGACGCAGAGCCGCTGGTCCCAGGGCTTGTAGTCGGGGCTGAAGTGGCGCATGTCGACGCTCTTGCCCGCCTGCGCCCGTACGAGACCGAGCAGCGCCTTGCGGGCGAGGCGGGGGTACTTGCGGCAGAAGGCGTAACTCCCGCGCTGCAACGCGATGTTGCGGGCCCGGACGACCTTGTGGGTCAGCCGGGCGGGAGCGCGCAGCTTCTTCATGACGGAGGTGAGCGGGTCGACCTCCGGCAGGGCCATGACGTACGTGGGTGAGCGCTGCAGCATGGTGACGCTCGCGGCCTTGTCGGCCATCGCGGGCAGCAGGGTGATGGCGGTGGCGCCGGAGCCGATGACGACGACGCGCTTGCCGGCGTAGTCGAGGTCATCCGGCCACTGCTGGGGGTGCACGAGCGTGCCCTGGTAGTCGGCCTCGCCCGGGAACTCGGGGCGGTAGGGCTTGTCGTAGTCGTAATAGCCGGTCGCGCCGACGAGATAGCCGGCACTGTACGACTCGTGCTCGCCGGTGCCCTCGTCCTCGACCTCGACGGTCCAACGTCCGGTCTCGTGCGAGAAGTCGGCGCTGATGGCGCGGCGGCCGAAGCGGGTGCGCTCCAGGATGCCGCCGTCGGCCGCGGCGTCCTCCACGTACTGGCGGATCTGCGCGCCGCCTGCGAGGATGCGCGCGTCGCTCCAGGGCCGGAACCCGAAGCCGAAGGTGGGCATGTCGGAGTCCGACCGGATGCCGGGGTAGCGGAAGAGGTCCCAGGTGCCGCCCACGCGGGCGCGGCGCTCGAGTACGACGAGCGAGGCCCTGGGGTTGTCGCGCAGGACATGGCGCGCGGCGCTGATGCCGGATATTCCGGCACCGATGACCAGGACGTCGACGTGCTGCTGCTCCATCGCGGAGGGTCCTCGCTCTCGCTCGTGAGCCCCTGAGAGAGACAGGGACGGAGGGTTCGACGTCGCTCGGGACGTCGGCGGTACTCAGACACGTGGTTCTCATCTGCGCGGTACCCGCAATTTACCTGCGACACTCTGTTTCAGATACCGCTGGTAACGTGACGTGGGTCACACCAGTAGGCTCCCGTGACACAAAAGAACGCCCTTAGGTAGCACAGAAGTTGGCGCCGTGAAGCACGTTTCCGGTGGTGGGGGCATCCCCGGACGCCACCCCAACAGCCCCCGCACCCTCATCCATTGACGAACCCCCTCCCTCCCGACAAAGATCGACAGGAACCACGTCGACAACGTTGTCTATCGAGAGGGTCGCGATGAGGGCGTCGCCATCACCGAGCTCGCAGAACGCACACAGACCGCTGAGGTCGCTCAAACCACTGCGGTCGCTGAGCCGCACCGTCACCGCCGCGTTCATCGTCACCACCGTGGCCGCCGCGTCCCTCACCCCCGGCGTCGCGAGCGCCGAGGAAGCGGGGCCCGGCTTCGCCTCCGACCCGACCAGCCTGGTAGACACGTCGATCGGCAACAACGGCGACGGAACCACCTTCCCCGGCGCGACCACGCCCTTCGGCATGGTCCAGTTGAGCCCCGACACACAGCTGAACAAGTACGCCTCGTACGACTACGCGCAGGACAAGATCCTCGGCTTCAGCCACACACACCTCTCGGGTGTCGGCTGCCAGACGATGGGCAACATCCGGTTCATGCCGACCACCGGCGACGTCACGTCGTCCGATCCGGCGCAGTACGGCGCGAAGTTCAGCCACGACAACGAGACCCGCTCACCCGGCTACTACGGCGTGAAGTTCGACAACGGCATCAAGGCCGAGCTGTCGGCGACCAAGCGGACCGGCCAGCACCGCTACACCTTCCCCAGCGGTTCGGGCGCGGAGAACGTCCTCATCGAGGCCGGGGAGAGCAACGGCAGCACCTACGCCGGTGACATCAAGGTCGTCGGCGACAACACCGTCGAAGGCTGGGTCCAGGGCGGCAACTTCTGCGGGGAGACCGGCAAGGAGCGCTACCGGGTCTTCTTCAGCGCCAAGTTCAACCGGTCGTTCTCGAAGTTCGGCACGTGGAGCGACGGCACGCTCACCCCGAACCAGCGCGAGGCCTCGCGGGGCGACAAGCGCGCGGGTGCCTGGCTGTCGTTCGACCCGTCCAAGGGCGACAAGGTCGGCGCGTCGGTGGGCCTGTCCTACACCTCGGTCGACGGCGCGCGCCTCAACCGGGGCGCCGAGCAGCCGAGTTCGTTCGACCGGGCCCGCTCCGGAGCGCACGACGCGTGGCAGGGCGAGCTGAACCGGATGCGGGTCGCCGGCGGCTCCACCGCCGACCAGCGCACGTACTACAGCGCGCTGTACCGCTCGCTGCTGCACCCCTCGATCGGCTCCGACGTCGACAACCGCTATCGCGGCCTCGACGACAAGGTGCATCGCTCGGATTCCACGTACTACCAAATGTTCTCGCTGTGGGACACATACCGCTCGCAGAACCAACTGGTCGCGCTGCTGCACCCGGACAAGGCCGCCGACATGGCCAAGTCGCTGCTGCGTGTCTACAAGGACGCCGGCTGGCTGCCGCGCTGGAGCCTCGGCAACAGTGAGACGAACGTGATGAGCGGCGACCCCGTCACCCCGTTCGTCGTCGACCTCTACAACCGCGGACTGCTCGACCACAGCACCTCGCGCGAGCTCTTCGACGCGCTCTGGAAGAACGTCAACGAGGTCCCCGCCGACCAGTCCACCTTCCGTGGCCGCGACGGCAACCCGACGTACGTGAAGAACGGCTTCGTCGGCTACCAGGATCTGCCCGGCTACAAGTTCGGGGACAGCCGCCAGGCGGGCTCTGCCACGCTGGAGTACGCGCTCGGCGACTGCGCCCTGTCCACGATGGCGGACGGTCTCGGCCACAAGGACAAGGCCGCGACGCTCGCCTCGCGCTGCGACAACTTCACCAAGCTGTGGGACTCCGGCGTCACTTCGCAGGGCTTCACCGGGTTCCCCGTGACGAGGAACGCGGACGGCAGCACCGCCGGTGACACCGACCCGGCCAAGGCAGGCGCCTTCCACGAGGGCACGGCCTGGCAGTACCAGTGGCTCGCACAGCAGAACCCGGGGGCCCTGTACAGCCTGATGGGCGGCAAGAAGGCCGCCGAGCAGCGGCTCGACAAGTTCTTCGACATGCCGACCGTGCTCAGCGACCCGGCGAAGGCCGCCAAGGAATCGTGGGTGACGGGGGCGTACGACTACCACAACAACTTCGCGTTCAACCCGAACAACGAGCCCGACTTCCACGCCCCGTGGATGTACGCGTGGACCGACACCCCGTGGAAGACCTCCTCGGTGCTGCGGGCCATGCGGACGCTGTTCACCGACGACCCGTACGGTATGCCCGGCAACGACGACCTCGGCGCCACGTCGTCGCTGCTCGTCTTCGCCATGGCCGGCGTCTTCGAGGTCCAGCCCGGCTCGGCGAAGTACGTCCTGTCGGCCCCGATGTTCGACAAGGTCGAGATCCGTCCGGCGCACGGCCGCAGCATCAGCATCGAGGCACCGGGCGCGGACGCGTCGAAGCTGCAGTACGTCTCGTCCGTCACCACGGGCAAGGGCACGCCGCTGCGCCAGAGCTGGCTCTCCCACAAGGACCTGCTCGGCGCGGGCACGATCGGCGTCAAGCTGTCGGACAAGCCGACGGCTTGGGGCACGAACGCGGCGCCGCCTGCGGTGGCCGGGAACTGAGGTGGTGGGGCGCGGCTCCTCGTTCACGGGGGCCGCGCCCCACGCCCGCGGTGGAGTGTGTCCTACCGGGTCGTCTCCTCCAGTACTCGTACGTCCCACGGTCCCAGCGCGATGTCGCTCCCGGGCTCGTGGACGGCGCCCGTCAGAACGTCGCGCGCCGCCTGCGGCACCGTGAACGACCGCGGCTCCCAGGACCAGTTGTGCAGGAAGCGGACCCGGCGACCGTCCCGCGCGGTGGCGGACGTCGCCGTGACGGTTCGAGCTTCCGGGTTCCAGGACGTCTCCGGCGCGGACCAGCGGAACAGGGAGCGCCCCAACTCCGGGTCAGGCACCGTGCCCACGTAGGTGATGCGGCCGGCCCCGTGCGGGTGTGTGGTGACGGCGGGCCAGCGGCCGAAGTGCGGATGCTCGTACGACGCGAGGATCTGCGCGCCGCGCGGCGTCAGCCCGTCCGCCCAGTGGAGCGCATGCGCCTCCTCGGGGAGCGGGAAGGTGTCCGTACCGCGAACGGTGAGCGGTGTCGTCAGGTTGCTGAACTCGTCGTAGGTCACCCCGGCGGCCTCCGCGAGTCGCGCGGGCTGGTCGTCCGTGCGGGCGCGGGCCTCGTGGTCGGCGTACGCGGTCCGCGGGCCGATGATCAGGTGGCCGCCCCGCTCGGCGTAGGCGGCGAGGAGATCGAGGGTGGCGTCGTCGGCCGCGTAGTAAGCGGGGGCGACCAGTACGCGTGGCAGGTCGGCGGCGTCCGGCAGTTGGGCCGGGTGCAGCACCCGGGCCTGGAGACCGGCGTCGAAGGCGCCGCGGTAGAAGGCGTCGAAGATGGTCTGGTACGCGTTCGGATCCGCTCCCCCGTCCGCCCGTGCCAGCGGGGGCTGGGCCTGCAACGCCCACTTGCTGGGACCCGCATAGAGGAAGGCGACGTCGGCGTCCGGGGTCAGGCCCGCCACCAGATCGCCCGCCGTCTCCAACTCGGCTCCGAGCGTGGCGAGTTCACGGTAGACGCGACCGGGGCGGCCGTTGTGCGGCAGCACGCCGCCCCAGTAGGTCTCGGTGCCGAAGTGCAAGGTGTGCCAGTGCCAGTACTCGATCATCGAGGCCCCGCGTGAGATCAGCGCCCAGGCGGCCTGCCGGTACTGGCCGTCGTACGCCGGCCGGTTGTGGTGACTCCCGCCGATGGCCTGGGCGTTGGTCTCGGTGACGAGGAACGGCTCCTGGCGCGAGGAGTACATGCGGTCCGCGCTGCGGTACAGGGCCCAGGTGCCGGAGGTCGTCCAGCCCTGCGGCGTCTGCGGTCCCTCGGGGTGGGCGAGTCCGTCCTGCATCGCGTAGTAGGGATTGCCGGCGGTGACGTCGAGGCGGCGCGTCAGCTGCTCGTCCTCGATGCCGGGACGCTCGTAGGAGATGCAGGTGGTGACGAACTGGTCGGGGCGCGCGTACTCGCGCACGATGTCCGCCTGCCAGCCGATGAACTCGGTCGTGAGGTCGGCCTGGAAGCGGCGCCAGGCCAGGTCGTACTGCGGCTGGGCGTTGTTGTCCGGGGTCCACAGGTCGGCCCAGGTGGCGAGCCGGTGCGACCAGTAGACCAGGCCCCATTCGCGGTTCAGGGTCTCCACGTCGCCGTACTGGGCGCGCAGCCGGTCGGTGAACTGCTGGAAGACACCGTGGTTGTGGAGGAGTTCGTTGCCGGGTTCGTTGTCGACCTGGAAACCGATGACGGCGGGGTGGGTGGCGTAGCGGCCGATGATCTTGCGGATGACTCGTTCGGCGTGGAAGCGGAACGCGGGGTGGGTGAAGTCGACCTCCTGACGGGCGCCCCAGCCGATCCGCTGCCCCGTCCTCCGCTCCCCCGCGATCTCCGGGTAGAGGCGGGCGAGCCACGGCGGCACGGCGTACGTCGGGGTGCCCAGGACCACGGAGATGCCGCGCTCGTGGGCGCCGTCGAGCACGGGCCGCAGCCAGTCGAGGTCGAAGCGGCCGTTGTCGGGTTCCCAGGTCGACCAGACGGACTCGCCGACCCGGATGACGGTGAAGTGCGCCTCGGCCATCTGGTCGAGGTCGTCCTTGAGCCGGTCGTGCGGCTGGTACTCGTGGTAGTAGGCGGCACCGAACAGGACCCGGTTCGGGAGGTCGAACATGCTTCTCCTATACGAGAGTTGGTGGTGCGTGGGTCGGTGGTGCGTGAGTCGGTGGTGCGTGGACCGTTGGTGTCAGCCCTTGACCGCGCCCGTGGACAGACCCTCCAGGAGTTGCTTGCGCAGGAGGACGAAGACGAGGACGGCGGGGAGCACCGCGAGCACGGATCCGGCGAGGACCAGGTCGTACTGCCGGTTCTCGGCGCGGAAGAGGGTCTGCAGCCCGAGCGGAAGGGTGTACTGGGAGCTGTCGGAGACCAGGACGAGCGGCCACAGGAAGCTGTTGTAGCTCTGCAGGAACTGCCAGACACCGAGGGCTCCGAGCGAGGGGCGCAGCAGTGGCAGCACCACGCGCCGGAAGATCCCGAACTCACTCGCGCCGTCGATGCGGGCGGCCTCCAGGATCTCGTCCGGGACGCTCTGCACGATGTACTGCTGCATCTTGACTTCCTCCCCCGCCTAAAAGCGGGGGATTCCACGGGTCGCCCCGTGGTTTTCCTGTTTCACAGCCGACTGCCCGCCCGGAGTACTCCGTTGAGGTCTTACACCAGCTCCACAGGCAGAGACCGCCAGCCCGGCGGCCCTCAGGTTCTTCGCTGCGTTCACGTCCCGGTCGTGGGCCGCCCCGCAGTCACACGTCCAGGTGCGAACGTTCAGCGGCATCTTGCTCTGCATGGTGCCGCAGTTCGAGCACAGCTTGGAGGACGGGAAGAACCGGTCGACCACGACCACGTCGCGGCCGTACCAGTCGGCCTTGTACTCCAGCATGCTGCGGAACTCCGACCATGCGGCATCCGAGATGGCGCGGGCCAGAGTCCGGTTCTTGACCATGTTGCGGACGGTCAGGTCCTCGATCACGAGCGTTTGGTTCTCACGCACGAGACGGGTCGTCAGCTTGTGCAGGTTGTCCCGGCGCCGGTCGGCGATCCGGGCGTGGATCTTCGCAACCTTCAGTCGGGCCTTGGCCCGGTTGCTGCTGCCCTTGCCCTTCTTCGCCAGCGTCCGCTGAGCCTTCGCCAGGCGGACACGGTCGGCACGCTCATGGCGCGGGTTGGCTACTTTCTCCCCGGTCGACAGGGTCAGCAGGTGGTTCAGCCCGACGTCGATACCAACCGCCGTATCCGTGCAAGGAAGCGGCTGCACCGTGGGGTCCTCGACGAGCAAGGAGGCAAACCAGCGGCCGGCCGCATCGCGGGACACGGTCACCGAGGAAGGCGCCGCACCTTCGGGCAGCGGCCTCGACCACACGATGTCCAGCGGTTCCGTCATCTTCGCGAGAGTCAGCCTGCCGTCACGGAAGCGGAAGGCGCTGGTCGTGTACTCGGCGGATGCCTTCGACTTCTTCTTCGACTTGAAGTGCGGATACTTCGCACGCTTCGCGAAGAAGTTGCCGTACGCCGCCTGGAGGTGCCGCAGGCATTGCTGGAGGGGGACCGAGGAGACGTCGTTGAGGTACGCGAGTTCCTCGGTCTTCTTCCAGGCGGTGAGCATCGCCGAGGTGGCGTTGTAATTCACCCGCTCCTGCCGGATCACCCACGCTTCGGTGCGTGCGGCGAGCGCCAGGTTGTAGACCTTCCTCACGCAGCCGAAGGTGCGCGACAGCTCCGCTGCCTGCGCATCCGTCGGATAGAAGCGGTACTTGTACGCCCGCTTCACGTGAGCCGTAGCCATGGCTCACAAACTAGTACCCATTTTTGTAGGAGACAGCCTGCTGGTAGTAGTGCACGATCAACGGGGTGTCCGAGTCCAGGCCGTACAGCTTGCCGTCCTTGCTGAACGGGGCGGTGCGCGCGGGCAGCAGGTCCTCTTTCAGGCCCGGTGTCCTCGCCACGTCCTCGCCGAGGTCGCGCAGCAGTCGCTCGGCGATGTCACCGCGCAGCATCCGCGGAAAGGCGCTCATCTCGAAGCCGACCACGTCCGGCACACCGCGCTCGGCGACGGCTTGCGCCAGCAGCTTGGTGACCAGGTCGGGGGCGCCGGCCCGGGTGGTGCTCAGGTGGTACGCGAAGTCGGTGAGCCGGTCGGCGGCCGGGATGGAACGGGTGAAGAACTCCTCGTAGTTCTGGTCATGGGTCCACAGCGCGAGGGTGACGTCGCCCGATGTACGGGGTGTGGTGGCACCACGACCGCAGGCGGCAAGGGCGGTGGTGGCACCGAGCCCGAGAGCGCCGCGAATCAGGGTGCGGCGGGACGGTGGTCGGGTGGGCGAGCGGTCGAGGTGGAGGTGGCGGCTCGGGGTGGAGTGGTTTTTTTGGGGGGGCGACGGTGTCCGTTGCGGATTGCGGGTTGCGCGGACAGGGTCGGGATCGTGGTGCGGTGGATGCCCGCACGATCAACTCACTTGCCAGTTCGGGGCGTTCAGCCTGGTGTGGCTTGCCCTCGATCATGGCTGTCAGGACCTCGACGGCGCGGGTCGCGACGGTCTCGAAGTCCTGGCGGACGGTGGTCAGCGGCGGGGTGAGGTAGGCGGCCGCCGGTGTGTCGTCGAAACCGACGACGCTGACGTCCTCGGGTACGCGGCGCCCGGCCTCGGTGAAGGCGCGCAGGGCGCCGAGTGCCATCTCGTCGTTGGCGGCGAAGACGGCGGTGACCTCGCGATCGCGGGCGAGTTGCCGGGCCGCGCGGTAGCCGGAGGCCGCGGTCCAGTCGCCTGCGGGTGCGAGCGGCGGCGCCGGGGCACCGGCCGCCGCCAGCGCCGCACGCCAGCCGCGCTCGCGGTCGCGGGCGCTGAACCAGTTGTCGGGGCCGGGGATGTGCGAGACGGTCCGGTGACCGAGGGCGAGGAGGTGCTCGGTTGCGGCCCGGGCGTCGGCCACACCGTCGGCGCTGACCACGGCACTCGCGGCGCCGGACGGTTCCACAGGTTCGCCCAGACTCACCATCGGCACGTCGCAGCGGAACCGGAGCGGCGAACCGTCATCGACGGGCTCCGACAGCACGACGCCGTCGACCCCCTCGGCCAGCAGTGCGGCGACGGCCGCGGCGAGACTCCGGTCCCGGCCGTCACGGGTTCCGGCCAGCGAGAACGCGTAGCCGGCCCGCTGCATGGCCCGCTCCAGAGCCATGAGGAGAGTGGTGGGCCCGTAGTGCGCGCTGCCGAGCGAGATCACACCGATTCGGCGGTGCCTGCCTCGGAGCAGCGCGCGGGCCGTGTTGTTGGGGCGGAAGTCGAGCTCGCGGATGGCCCGGTGCACGCGTTTGCGGATCTCCGCGCTCACATACGGCTCACCGTTGACGACGCGGGACACCGTCTTCTGCGAGACGCCGGCCGCTCGGGCCACGTCGGTCATGGTGGTCGGCATGCGCCCTCCGGTGATTGACCTGCGGGCCTGACTGCGTAGTCAGGCCATAGTTCACACGGCCGAAACGGGCGTCAATACCTTTCGCGCGACGTTCGATGGGCCGCACAACTTGCCGCGACGTCGGGCGAAATGCACTTGTGCGTGCCGTCCTCCGGATGATGCGGTGACACGGTGATCAATCACGATGAGACGGCCGATAGGTCGGCCACGGTCCGGCCGTCGACGTCGGCGTGGGTACGACGATTCCTTGATGCCGACGCCGGTGAGCGGATCGTGCGCGTCGAGGCCCTGCACGGTGGTGTCACCGCAGAAATGCGGAAGCTGACCGTCGCCGCGCGGGGCGGCGGCGCCCGCGAGTTGGTGCTGCGGAGTTACGTGGACCCGTTCTTCGTGGACCGTGCCGAGGAGGCGCTGGACAGGGAGGCCGGGGCGCTGGCCGTGCTGGCGGGGGCGACCGACGTAGCGGCACCCGGGCTGATCGCGGCCGACCCGACCGCGGCGCACTGCGAGTACCCCTCGCTCCTGATGACACATCTGCCGGGCCGTGCGCTTCTCGGCGACGAAGGGCTGGGCGAGCGCGTCCGGCTGCTCGCACGTCAACTCGCGGCAATCCATGCGGTGTGCCCCGACGAACAGCCCCCGAAGTACGAGGCGTTGACCACCGCCGACACCGTCGTGGTCCCCGAGGGCGCCGACTCCACCGCATGGGCCGCGGCGATCGACCTCATCCGTGAGCCCACACCTCCCTACGAAGGACGCTTCCTGCACCGGGACTTCCACCTCGGCAACGTCCTGTTCGACACACCCCCGACCCGGATCACCGGAGTCGTCGACTGGGCCGGAGCCTCCTGGGGCCCGACGGACCTTGACGTGGCGCACAGCTGCACCAATCTCGCGTTGCTGCACGGACCGGAGTGGGGGCAGCGGTTCGCCGACGCGTACGAGGAGGCCGGTGGGGTGCTCGCGCGCGATGCAGGTGAGCGGTTGTACTGGCGAGTCCGTGATGCGCTCGCGTTCAGCGAAGAGGTGCAGGTGGTGGCGCGGCCGTGGCGGGAGGCGGGACGGACGGAGCTGACGACGGGGGTGGTGGAGGGGCGGTTGGATGCGTATGTCACTGGGCTGATGTCATCGGCATCATCGATCTGATGGGCATCATCGGCCTGATCGGCCTGATGGCAGCCATGACGTGCTGGAGCGCGCCCGCCGGCCACGTCCCGCCGGGCGTCAGTAGCGATGCCCCGGCCAGTGCGGGTGCGTCCAGCGGTCCTCGCCGGTGAGTGCGAGCAGTCCTATCCGGCGCAGCAGTTCCGGTGCGGCGCCGGAGGCACGGAGCCGCGCCGCCGCGTGGCCGTGGAGCCAGGCCGCCAGGTCGGCGCTCATCCGATCCTCGTCGTTCTCGTACCAGTTGACGAACCACGGGAGTTGGTCGCCCAGCAGCTCGTACTCCCATTCCTCCGCGGCCTCCGCGAGCCGCTGGTCGCTGAGGGGACCGGTCTGCCGCTCCCAGGCGGCGAGCCAGGGTGTGACCGTGCCGGACGCCTCGGCGCACATCGCCAGGACCTGGTGTGCCGGGACGGCCGCGTCCGGGTCCGTGAGGCTCTGCACCCACCAGGCGTGCAGAAACTCGCGTACCGCACCGGCCTGTTCAGCGGGCCACCGCTGCCAGCGGCCACGGGCGAAGGAATCCCCCGCCTCTTCAAGACCGAAGAGCGGATCGACGCGACCGGCCACCAGGGCAGGGGCGAACTGCGGCAGGATGCGGCGCAGCACCGCCCCGTGATCCGTCCAGTCGACGGCCTGCCAGGTGCGGCGCAAGAGGTCCGGATCCAACTCCACGCCGGGCGTCTTGAGCAGCGCCAGCTCCTCCGCGCTCCCCCAGTGACACTCGCAGTTCGCCTCGTCCGGGCGTGCGGTCATTCCGCGGAAGACCGTGGTGAGTTGGGCCAGAGCGACGTCGAGTCCGCGGCGGGCGGGGTGGTCGGCTGGACGCATGAGGGGCACCCGTACCTTCAAGGACTCCAGCACGGCCACCGCCGCGTGAAGATCCTGACCTTACTGGGTGGGACGGGACCGCACCAGCGGGATTTCGGTGGCCTCCGAGGCCACGAGGGGCAGCGACGACAGTCCGCGTACGAGGCGGGTGCGTCGCCACACCAACTCCTCTGCCGGTACGGCGAGGTGGAGGCCGGGAGCGTGCGCCAGGACGGCTCGCAGTGCGATCTCCAGCTCCGCCTTGGCCAAGGGTGCGCCGACGCAGCGGTGGATTCCGTGGCCGAAGGCGAGGTGGGCTGCGGCGTCCCGATCCAGGTGGAGTGCGTCCGGCTCCGGGAACCGCGCCGGGTCCCGGTTCGCCGCTCCGAGAGCCACCGACACCGGGGCTCCGGCAGGGATGTCCGTGCCGCCGAGGGTGACGGCCTCTGTGGTGAATCGAAAGGTGGACGTGCTCACCGCGGAGTCTAAGCGGAGGAGCTCGTCCAGGGCGCCAGGGATCTCGTCCGGGTTTCGGCGGAGGCGGTGCAGTTGGGCCGGGTGCTTGAGCAGTGCCAGGACTGCGTTGCCGAGGGCGTTGGTGGTGGTTTCGTGGCCCGCCACGAGCAACAGCACCGCCAGGGAGACGAGTTCGTGTTCGCTCAGGCGGTCCTCTCCGTCGCGAGCCGCGATGAGCCGGTCCAGGAGGGAGCTGCCGGCGTCCAGGCGTTTGGCGGCGATCAGGTCCGTCATGTACGCCGCCAGCGCGTGTGAGGCCGCGTCGATCACGTCGGGTTCACCCGCCGCGAAGAGGTCCGCGGACCAGCGCTGGACGTCGGGCCGGTCGGCCGGCGGGACTCCGAGCAGTTCGCAGATCACGACGACCGGGAGCGGCACCGCCACGCCTGCCATGAAGTCGAACGGTACGCCGATGTGCCACGAGTCCAGCAGTTCATCGGTGACGCGGGCGATGAACGGACGCAGCCGCGCCACGGCCCCCGTCGTGAACGCCTTCGTCACCAGTCGCCGAAGCCGGGTGTGCCGGGGTGGGTCGCTGGCGAGCATGGTGTGGGCGACCGCGGGGTGCAGGCGTCGGCTCGATTCCCTGCCGGCGAAGAAGGTCGCCGTGTCCTTCGAGAGCCGGGCGTCGTGGAGGGCTTCCCGGGCCTCCTCGTACCCGGTGACCACGTAGTTGGTCCGGCCGCCGGAGCCTGCCGGAACGGCCAGCACCGGGCACGTGGCGCGCAGGGCCGCGTAGGCCGGATAGGGGTCCCGGAGGAAGCGGGGGTCATGGGTCGGGTCGGTCATGGTCCCAGGATCCAACGGCGTACGGCGGCTCGCGCACCGTTCGCGTCATCCGCCCATCCGCGTTGCCTAGGATCACCGATTATGGATATCGCAGCAATACTCCTCCTGGTCGGCGTGCTCATCGCGGTCGGCACCATCGAGCGCAAGGTCGACCGCGCCGACCGCAGGACCGCCCGCGTCGAGCGGAAGTTGGACCTGGTCATCGAGCACCTGGGCATCGACACCGACATGGTCGGCCCGGACCTCGACCGCGTACGGGCACTGCTGCGGGACGGCAAGAAGATCCCGGCGGTCAAGGCCTACCGCGAGGCGACCGGCGCGGGCCTCAAGGAGGCCAAGGACGAGGTCGACCGCATCGAGTCGACGATGCGCTGACCGGAAGCCGGGCGCACTCCCCCCCTGGTCGTTGACGTCAGCCGGGCGCGCTTCCAGGCCGCTGGCGTCAACCGGGCGCGCTCAGGCCGGTGGTGTCAGCCGGCCACATCGATCCGGCTGACATGATCCTCACCGTTCGGCCCGGCAGCCGACTTGTCCAGGAGGAAGGCGGTGCTCGCGTCGCTCATGTGGACGTGATTGGGCAGGGCGTTGGTGGCGATGGTTTCCTTGACGGCCCCGGAGCGCGTGTCGACCACGGACACACTGCCGTCGAGCCGGTTGACGACCAGTACGCGCGCCGAACGCCCCACCGGAGCAAGGGACTTGGCGCCCTGCCCGGTGGCTATCGACCTGACGACCGCGCCCTTGCGCAGGTCCACGACCGACACACCACCCGCCCCCTGGTCGGCCGTGTAGGCGGTGCGGCCGTTCGCGGACAGGGCTATGGACAGGGGGCCGTCTCCCGTGGGGAGGAGGCGTGGCTCGGAGGAGCCGGGGGTGATCCGGATGATGCGGTCGTGCGTGAAGTCGGTGGCGTGGACCGCTCCGGTGCGTTCGTTCACCGCGAGGCCCGTCGGGCCCGATCCCTCGACGGTGACTCGCCGAGTCTCCTTGTACGTACGGGTGTTGAAGGCGACGACCGAGCCGGTGCCGAACGCCGTGGCCCACACGGTGTCCCGCTTCTCGTCGACGACGATCTCGCGGGCGTGCGCGACACCGGGCACGGTCGCGAGGTGGCGGCCCATCCTCTGGCTGTACACGGCGATGCTGTCGTTGCGTGTGTTCGTGACCCACACCGTGTTGTGCTCGTCGTCCACATCGATGCCGTAGGCGGCTTCGATGGTGTCATCGCTGCCGTCGAGGGGCGTGGGGTACGTCGCCTCCACCTCGAGTGTGTCGGGGTCGAGACGCACCAACCCCGAGTCCGTGACCGGCGCCGGCGGCTGCCCCACCGAACTGGTCGCCCAGAGCACGTCGTTCCTCTCGGAGTACGCGGACTGGTACAGGCCGGGGGCGAGCGGCGCGGACTTGAGCGTCGAGCCGGCAGCCGCGGCGGCGGGTTCCGTCAGCGTGAACGCCGTGCAGGCCGCAAGGGCGGCAGCTCTCGCCGCGGTGCGGTGGACACGTCTGTTGAGCGAGGACATCGGTGCGGTCTCCCTGCCGATCCAGTGAGTAAATATTAGGCAAGGCTAACCTAATGTAATCGCAATGCGTGCGGCACCCGCCGGGCCCACACACCGGCCGCACACCGGTCGGCCACACACCGCCCGATCTGGATTCAATGCCCCAACCCCTTGTGCAACCCCCGGCCACTCCCTAAAGTCCCGCCGTCTCTCAAAGAAAGACGGTGTCATGAATACTGTGACAAGCTCCGCGACGCCGGGACCCTCGCGGCCCGCCACACCTCCCCTGGCCACGGTCGTGAAGGCACTGGCCCTGCTCGACTCGCTGGCCGACGCGACGGAACCCGTCCGGGTCTCGTCCCTCGCCCGGGCCATGGGCACATCGCGGGCCGAGACACACCGCCAGCTGGTCACCCTGGAGACGGCCGGCTGGATGGAACAACTCCCGGACGGCTCCTACCGGTTGACATTGCGTCCGGCCCATCTGGGTCACGCCGCACTGCGCCAGGCCGGCATCGGTGAGCGCACGGCTCCGCTGCTCGAACGCGCCGCGCGGCAGGCGGGCGAGGTCGTCAGCATCGCCGTGCTCGACACGGACACCGCGCGGGTCGTCCAGCGCGCCGATCCGGGCCGGTCCCTGCACGCCACGCTGCTCCTCGGCGACCGGCTGAGCCTGACCACCAGCGCGTCCGGACGCCTGCTCGCGGCACTGTCCGCCGAGGACATCACGGAGCCGCTGCGCACCCGCGGTGTCACCCTGCCCGACGCCGACGAACTCACCGTCGTCAACGGCACCCGGTGGGCGACGTCCACCGATGACGACGAGGACGGCATCGCCGCGCTCGCCGTCCCGCTGTGCCGCACCGGCAACCAGGTCGTCGCGGCCCTCAGCGTGCACGGACCACGTGAGCGCATCACCACGGCCGACGCGCTCGCCGTGCTGCGACCGGCCGCCCACGAGATCGAGCAGCTGCTCCGGCTCGACACCGGCGGAGCTCTCGGCCTGCACGGCTGACTCCCTCGGCCCACTCCCCCACCCCTTTCCCTGCCCCGCCCATTCACTGGGCCCGTCGGGCGTCGGGCGTACCACCCACACACGATCAGGACTGCGTATGAACGTGCCCCTTTCCGTCGTCGAACCCGCCGGGCGCACCCCGGATCGGATTCCGGGCCGGCTCCCGGACCGGATCCCGGACCGGCTCCCGGACCGACTCCTGCGGCCCGAGCGTCTCGCCCAGGTCCCGCCCACCCGGCTCAGCGCGAGCCGCGCCCTGGTCAACCGCATGGTGACGCAGGCGTGGCGGGTCGAGCGGATCGAGTTCGCCATCGACGAGCAGGCCCGCGGCCGCGCCCGCTACCGCGTCCGGACTCCGGGCGGCCCCCTCGACTTCGTCGCCTTCTCCTTCAGGCCGCGCCTCGAAGGACGTACCAGCCGCATCGTCGGCACCGACTGGGACATGACGGGTGCGCTCTTCGACGGCACCGCCGACGACAGTGAACTCGCGCACACCGAAAGGGAGATGCCGAAGCTGTACGGCGGCCGGGCCACCGCGCACACCTTGGTGTGGTGCCGCTCCAACCGCAGCCTGCGACTGTTCGAGCACGTCGTCTCCAGCCTCGCGGACGGGCGACAGCCGGACGCCCAACGCCTTTGGGATGTCGGCTACTTGATGCGCAACACCGGCCTGGACGGGAACGGCACCTTCGGCACCCGCTCCTTCGCGGCACTGCCCGACAACCACCCGTTGGCCGCGCCGCTGCACGCTCAGATGCTCGCCGCCTACCTGATGCGCGAGTTCGCGGCGGACCTCGCCGAGCACCTGGCCCGGCACCGCAACCCCGAGGCCCCCGCGCTCGACCCGGAACTGCGGCGCCGTCTGGGTCTCGGCAACGCCTCCGCGCTCGGCCTCGTCTTCTTCGCCAACAACCACCCCCGACTCGTCGACCGCTGGCTCAGCCTGCGCGAACAAGCCCTCGCGCAGGCCCTGGACGCGCGGCGCGGCGTCCCGCACCTCGCCGCCGTACGAGAGCTGATCGAGCGCACCGCGCGCTTCCACGCCCAAGACCCCACCGTTTACGAACAGTTCGCGTCACCGGCCGCACTCGCCCGCTCCCTGCACCGGGCACTCGCTCTCCTGGACGGCCTGGAGCGGCCGGGCGACAACGACGCGCTCCCGCGCCTGTGGGCCACGTGGAACACGGAGTTGGACGAGCGGGCCGTCGAGACACTCGCCGGTGTGCTCATCGACAGCGTGCCGGACCTCACGGATCCGCTCGTCGAGCGGCAGCGGGTGGACGAAACACTCACCGCCACGCCCCAGCAGACGGCCGGGGCCCTCCTGGAGCACCTCGACACCGCCTACCGTTGGGCGCTCGACCTGGACCTCACCGCGCCCGGGGCGCTGCGTCACATCTGGTACAAGTCCCGTGCAGCCGAGGAGCCCCGGCGCGGGCCGCGCGATGAGGTCGCCGAAGGCCTCGACTGGCAGCTCAACGTGCCGCGTTCGGTGCAAGCGCTGTACGCGGATCTGCGGGCCGCCGATCCGCGCGAGACCACGGGAGCGTTCTGCGTACGGCATCCCGAGCACCGGGACACCGTGGCACGGGTGCAGGGGCTCGCCGATCTGGCCCTGCACAGCCCGCACATGAACATCGCCGACGACGCGTTCGTGCCCGCGCACCTCGTCCGGTTCCTCAACTCGGCGGTCCACGGCCTGGACAAGACCGCCGACTCCGCGGGACGCAATGTCCTCGGTCTGCTCTTCCACGGCGCGCCCACACGCCATGCCATCCACCGAGGCGACCACGACGACTGGACGCTGCCCGCGCGGCTGGACGCAGCCGCTCCCACCCGCATCGAGGAGAACGTGTGACCCCCGCCCCTGCCCACCACGCCACCGCCGACCTGCGTGTGTCGGTCCGCGAGCTGCGTCTGATGACCGGCCGGGTGCTGCTGACCACCGCGATCCCGTTCGGCTCCGTGGCGGCGACCCGGGACATCGTCGTCGGCGCCGAGACGCACGGGCTCGCCGGCCTGGCCGGTCTGCTGGACGCGCTGCCCGCTCTGCGCGCCCGGCATCTGCGGCCCGAAACGCGCGGCGCCGCCGTCCGGTTCCCCGCCCCGGACACGCAACCCGCGCTCGCCACGGCCGCCGACCTCCTCGACCTCGCCGTAGCCGCTGCCCACACCGACGGCTCCGCCTCCTTCACCGCCCCCGGCGACGACTGGGCCGTTCGCGCCCTGCCACCGCTGGCCCGCCGCCACGGGGTGGAACTGGCCCTCACCGATTCCACGGTCACCGCGAGGACCGCCCTCGACGGCCCGCGGAACGGGCCCGACGCCGCCGAGCTGCGCGCCCTGACGTACGGGATGCCGGTCGCGGCCGCCCTGTGGCGGCGCTTCGTCGCCGAGGCCGAGGCCGCGCTGACGCCGGACACCGCACTGTCCCGTACACACGCCGGTGACTCGCTCTTCGGCCCCGGCGGCGAGATCCTCGCGGAGGTCGGCGAGGACGAGCCGATGGAGGTCGCGTCATGACCGCCACCTCCACCTCACCGGACACACCACTCCTCATCGACGGCCTGCAATGCGGCCCCTACGACCGCGACGTCTTCCTCCAACTGCGCGCGGGCGGTGTCACCTGCGCGACGGCCACGGTCTCGTTCTGGGAGGACGCGGTCGAGACCATGGACGCCCTGGCCGCCTGGCACGAACTGCTCGCCGCCAACGCCGACCTGGTGATGCCCGCACGCACCGCCGCCGACATCGAACGGGCGAAGGCTCAGGGCCGCACCGCCATCCTCCTGGGGGCGCAGAACGCCAGCCCGCTCCAGGGCCGGCTCGGCTTCGTCCGGCTCTTCCACGACATGGGGCTGCGCGTGATGCAGCTGACTTACAACAACAACACCGAGTTCGGGGGCTCCTGTTACGAGGAGTCCGACCCGGGGCTCACCCGCTTCGGCCGAGAGGTGGTGCGGGAGATGAACGCGGTCGGGATGCTGGTCGATCTCTCGCACTCCGGCGAGCGCACCCGCCGCGACGCCATCGAGCGCTCCGCGCTCCCGGTGGCCCTCACCCACGCCAACCCCCGTTCCCTGTACGACCATCCGCGCAACGCCGACGACACCACGCTCAAGGCGCTCGCCGCGCGGGACGGCGTCGTGGGCCTCGCCACGTACCGCTCCATCTGCGGGCACTACGCGCGCACCCTGGACGACTGGTGCGCGATGGTGGCTCGCACGGTCGACCTGATCGGTGTGCGGCACGTCGCCATCGGGACGGACCTGAGTCCCAAGGCAGGGGCGGCGGAGTTCGCGTGGATGCGCAAGGGGCGCTGGACACGCGGCGAACAGCGCGGCGCGGACCTCGGCGCATCTCCGGACTCCGCAACGGACACCGGGGAGTGGCTGACCGACGCATCCGGTCTCTCCCAAGTCGCCGACCGGCTGGTCGAGTTCGGCTTCGCACCCGACGAGGCGCACGCGGTGGTCGGAGGCAACTGGCTGCGCCTCTACTCCGCCGTCCTCGAGGGCGGCGACGGCAGTTGAACCCAGCGGTCGGGCGGCCCGCGGCAACGGTCCGCCCGACCCACAACCCGCCCACCACGGGCGGCCCTTGCTCCACGGCAATGGACGGGCCGCCCTCCGAGCGAAAGGCCGACGGGCCATGACATCTGAGCAGACAGCGAACATGCCAGGCAAACCGGCACAGCACCCGGACCCGGACCCGTCCGGGGCTGCACCACCCCCGGACGGCCGGGACGAACGCGCCGCCCGGCTGACCGCCCGCATCGACCGGCTCCCCATGACGTGGGTGCAGGGCCGCATCCTCACTCAGGGCGGTCTGAGCACCACGCTGGACGGGCTCGACCTGGGCATCATGTCCTTCCTGCTGCCGCTGATCACCACGGCGTTCGCCCTCACCGGCAGCGAGCAGGGCCTGATCGCGAGCGCGACGCTCGCCGGCGCTCTCGTGGGCGACCTGTCACTCGCGCTGCTGGGCAATCGCGTGGGCCGCAAGCCACTGCTCCTGTGGTCCCTGGTCCTGTACAGCGGCTGCACACTGCTGTCGGCCGCCGCCCCCGACTACGGGTTCCTCCTGGCCCTGCGCTTCCTCGCGGGTGTGGGTGTGGGGGTCAACGTCAACATCGTGATCCCGTACCTGGCCGAGTTCGCGCCCCGCGAGAAGCGTGCCACCTACGTCGGTTCCCTCGCCGGGTTCTTCGGCCTGGGGTACGTACTGGCCGCGCTGGTGGGCACCTTCGTGGTGGCCCGGGTCGACAACGGGTGGCGCTGGGGCCTGGTCCTCGTGGGCCTGCCCGTGGTCCTCGCCCTGTGGTGGCGGCGCAATCTGCCGGAGTCGCCGCGCTACTTGCTGCTCAAGGGCCGCGACGACGAGGCCGAGGCGGTCGTCGCGAGACTGGAGGAGTCGGTACGCGCACGTACCGGCACGCCCCTTCCCGCTCCCGAGCCGCCCGGAACGGCCGCGCGCGCCCTGGACCTCGGCGCGGCCGCGCAGTTCGCCGGCCTGTGGCGGGGACCGTACCTGCGGCAGACCATCGTGGTGTGGAGCATGTTCTTCGTCGCGAGCTTCGCCTACTACGGGTTCCTGACGTTCCTGCCCAGCATGCTGCTCGACCGGGGCATGAGCATCACCGACAGCTTCAGCTACGCGCTGATGGTCGAGGTCGCCCAGGTACTCGGTTACTACCCCGCCGCCTGGCTGGCCGACCGAACGGACCGCAAGTGGTCGATCGTGACCTGCCTCGCCGCGTCCACGCTCTGCGCCTTCCTCGTCTCGCAGGCAGGTTCCGACCTGTCGGTCCTGATCCTCAGCCTGCTCCTCGGCTTCTTCCTCAACGGCCTCTACGCACCGCTGTACACCTACCTTCCGGAGGTCTACCCGACGCAGCTGCGCTCCATGGCGGCAGCCACGTCGGACGCCTTCAGCCGGATCGGCGGCATCGTCGCCCCCATGCTCATCGGCACGATGTACGCCTCCCTCCGCTTCACCGGCGTTTTCACCCTCATCTGCGCCGTCCTCGCCGCGGGCTGCGTCCTCACCCTCACCTTGTCGACCGCGACGAGGGGCCGCTCACTGGAGACGTTGTCCGGGGCCACGTCATAGGCGTGAGGTCTTCAGCACTCCGTGAACCGCACCTCCTCCGCCCCAACCCCGCCGAGATCCGTCTCGTAGCGGGTCAGGGTTGCCACCTTGTCCGCCGAGGAGCTGGTCGGGTCGAAGCGGTGTTCCAGCCATTCGGTGGCGAGCTTGCGGGCCAGTTCCAGGCCGACCACGCGCTGGCCCATGCACAGCACCTGCGCGTTGTTGCTCTTCACCGAGCGTTCCACGGAGTACGCGTCGTGGGCGGTCACCGCGCGGATGCCGGGGACCTTGTTCGCGGAGATCGCCACGCCGAGACCCGTGCCGCAGATGAGCAGGGCGCGGTCGGCCCGGTCCTCGGCGACGAGGCGGGCCGCGGCGACGCCGATGTGCGGGTAGGCGGTCGTGCCGTCGGCCTCCACGCCGACGTCGAGTACTTCGGACACGCGGGGGTCGGCCTGGAGGTCGGCCTTGATGCGTTCCTTGTACTCGAAGCCGGCGTCGTCGCAGCCGACGACCAGACGCAGCCGGTCCGTCATGCCGTTGTCACTCCTTGTCGGTTCTGTTCGTGCGCGGGGCCCTGTGCGTATGCCTGGCCCTGTTCGTGCGCCTGTCCTTGTGTGTGCGGCGACTCGGCCAGTGCCGTCACGATCAGGGCCAGCGAGGTCGCTCCCGCGTCGGGGGTGCCGAGGCTGCGTTCCGCGAGCGGGCGGGCCCGGCCCACCTTCGGGCGCAGGTCCTTCGTCGCCTCGGCGGCGGCCGTCGCGGCCAGGGCCGCAGAGCGCCAGGCCTCGGCCGGGTCGGCGCCGGAGTCCGTGGCGCGTTGCAGTGTGTCGGCGAACGGGAGCAGGGCGTCGAGCATGGTCTTGTCGCCCGGTGTCGCTCGGCCCAGGTCGCCGATGGCGTCGGCGAATGCCCGTACGCCGGTGGTGACGTCGGCGGCCGTGTAGGAGTCCGCGACGTCGTTCAGCGTGCGCCCGAATGCCTCCAGTGCCGCGCCCCACAGCACACCCGAAGTGCCGCCCGCGTACTCGGCCCAGGACTGGCCCGCCTGCCGCAGCAGCCATCCGGCGCCGGCATCCCGGCTCGCCTGCTCGGCCCGTTCCGCGGCGAACCGGGCCCCCCGGACCATGCCGCGGCCGTGGTCGCCGTCGCCTGCGACCGCGTCGATCCGGCCCAGTTCCTCTTCGTTGTCCACCATCGTGCGGTGGATGGTCGACAGCGCCGCGCGGACCCCGTCCGCCAACTCCCTTGCGGCAGTGGATGCTTCGGGGATCTCGGTGACCGCGGCCGTGCCGCTGTGCGCATCGGTGGCGCGCAGGCCGGAGAGTGGTGCGCGTGCCTTGCGGTACGCGGGTGTGTAGGCGTCGGCGCGCCAGCGCGGCTCAAGTTCCTCGTCCAGCCACATCAGGGTGAGCGAGCAGCCACCCATGTCGAGGCTGGTCACCAGCTCGCCCACCTCGGGGTCGACGATCTCGATCCCGCGCTCGCGCAGCCGTCCGGACACCCGACCCCAGAGGAGGAAGAGTTCCTCGTACTTGGTGGCACCGAGGCCGTTCAGGATCGCGCCCACGCGGTGCCCCGCGGACGCGGGTGTCTCTTCGAGGATGCGTTCCACCAGGAGCGCCGCGAGCTCGTCGGCCCTCAGCATCGGTACGTCCTCGATGCCAGGTTCACCGTGGATGCCGAGGCCGAGGCCCAGGTGTCCCTCGGGCACCTCGAAGAGCGGCTCCCCCGCGCCCGGCAGCGTACAGCCGGAGAAGGCCACGCCGAGACTGCGCGTGGCGGCGTTGGCCGCCCGGCCGAGGCGTTCCACCTCGTCGAGGTCGAGGCCCTCGGCCGCCGCCGCGCCCATGACCTTGAAGACCGTGAAGTCGCCCGCGATGCCCCGGCGTTTGTCCTCCTCCTCCGCGGACGCCACATCGTCGGTGACGATGACGATCCGGGTGTCGATGCCCTCGGCGCACAGCCGGTCGGCGGCGATCCGGAAGTTCAGCACGTCCCCGGCGTAGTTGCCGAAGCTGAGGATGACTCCCCTGCCCTGGTCGGCGGCCTTGGCGACCGAGTAGACCTGGGTCGCCGACGGTGAGGTGAAGATGTTGCCCACCACGGCGCCGTCGGCCATGCCGGGGCCGACCGTTCCGCAGAACGCCGGGTAGTGGCCGGAGCCGCCGCCGATGACGACCGCCACCTGTGGGCGCTCGCCGCGGTGTGCGACGACGCCTCCGGGCACTCCGCGCAGCCGGTCCGCGTACAGGTCGAGAAAGCCGGCCAGTTGGTCCTCGGCGAAGTTCGCCGGGTCGTCGAAGAGTCTGGTCACGAGGGAACCTCCCAAAACAGCATCAGTGCGTCGCGTGCCTACGCGGTCGGGTCAGCGGGCCATGGCGGCCGCGGCCTGCTCCTCTTCCGAACTCGCCTCGCTCTGGCGGACGTTGAGGAACGAGACCATCACGAAGGCCGCGCCGTACAGCACGACGAACGCCCACACCACTCCGGCGTTGCCGAGGCCGACCGACAGCACGGCGGCGACCACCGCGGAGCCGAGGAACGAGGCGCCACCGGCCGCCGTGGTGTACATGGCCATGGCCGCCCCCTTGAACTCCGCAGGTACGAGCGCCGGCATGATCGCGCCCATCGGTACGAACCCGGCGAGCAGGCAGCCGAACACACAGCCCGCGACGACGGACACCCAGAAGCCCCAGGTGGAACCGGCGGGCACCAGCTGCGGCACGTACCACCAGGCGAGCAATCCGATGGAGGAGCCGAAGACACCGAACCACTGCACGGTGCGGCGCCACCCCCAGCGGTCGCCGATGGCGCCGAACAGGGCGTTGACGAGGATGTTCGTCGCGTAGACGAGGACGGTCATGGTGAGCCAGCGGCTCTGTCCCCAGCCCCGGTCGTCCGCGATGACGCCGGGCAGGATGATGAACATGCCGTACTGGGGAGCGGTGTTGATCAGGCGGACGAGGAAGCCCATCAGGACCTTTGGCTGACGTGCCGTCAGCCGCACTCCCGCGGACAGGACTTCGAAGGAGGTCTTCTCGGCCGGGGCTACCCGCTGCGATCCGTGCGGCTCCTTGACGGCGAACCGGGCGATCAGGAAACCGATCACCACCAGCGCCGTGGAGGCTGCCATGGCGCCGGTCTCGCCGCCGGTCGAGCCGCCGAACGCCGGGATCATCCCGAGCGCGAACAGCGAGCCCAGCGTGGGGAGTCCGCCGGTGAACATGACGTAGAACCAGCCGACGGCGGCGCCGTTGCGCTCCTTCGGCGATACGAGGTTCACCCACACCAGGAAGGCGAAGGCGAACAGCGGGTAGCCGAAGCCGCGCAGGAAGTAGGTCAGGAAGACCATGGGCATGCTGCCGACGGCGAGGCCCGCCAGGAACAGCGCCTCGAAGACGACCCACACGACGGTGCCGAGCAGCATGACCCGCCGCGGGCCCCACAGGTCGGTGAGGGCTCCGGAGAGGTAGCTGCCGACCAGGACGGACACGCCGTACATGGAGATGATCGTGCTGGCCGTCGCGGTGGTGCTGCCCAGGACGTGTTCGATGTGCGGGGCGATGAAGTTGGACTCGGTGCCGTTGCCGGTCATGAAGACCAGGACGGCGACGAAGCCCCAGCGCAGCGAGTGGGGTATGCCCATGCGGTCGAGCCGGGTCTCGTGGGCCTTCGCGGGCCCGGCGGCCGCGGCCGTCACGCGATCACCGCTTCGGCCTCGGCGTTCGGCAGGATGGACACCTTCACGGAGGCGCCGGAGGTGTCGGCGACCAGGTCGAGCGCCTTCTGGAAGTCGCGCAGGCCGAACTGGTGGGTGCAGATGTCCTCGACCGGCACCTTGCCCTCTTCGAGGAGGCGGATCGCGGCGGGCCAGCAGTGCGGGCCCAAGTGGGCGCCGCGGACGTCGAGTTCCTTGTCGTCGGAGATGATCGACCAGTCGACCGTGACGTCCGAGCCGAAGACCGAGTACTCGACGTAAGTACCCAGCTTGCGCAGCAGGTTGAGGCCTTGCGAGACGGCGGGTGTCGCGCCGGTGCCCTCGAGGTAGACGTCGGCGCCGTAGCCGTCGGTCATCTCCTTGACGCGTGCGACGACGTCTTCCTTGGCGGGGTTGAGGACGATGTCCGCGCCTGTGCGGCGGCCCAGTTCGAGCTTGTTGTCGTCCAGGTCGAGCGCGATGATCTTGAGCGGGTTCTTCTGCCGGGCGCCCGCGATGAGGCCCAGGCCGATCGGTCCGCAGCCGGCGACCACCACGACGTCCTCGAAGTGGATGTCGGCGCGCTCCACCGCGTGCAGCGCGCAGGAGAGCGGCTCCGCGTACGCGGCGTGGTGCGGCTTCAGGTCGTGCGAGACCTTGTGGGCGCGGGCCTTCGGCGGAACCACCATGTACTGCGCCATGGCTCCGTGGTGGTTGCGGAAGCCGAACATGTCGTGCGGTCCGCACATCCAGTACTGACCGCGCCGACAGTAGCGGCACTCCTCGCACGGCACGATCTGCTCGCAGGCGATGCGGTCACCGACGCTCACCCGCTGGGCGGCCAGCGCGTCGTCGTCGCCCGCCACCACGACGCCGACGAACTCGTGACCGGGGATGATGCCGCGCTGCGCCCAGGCGGGGCGGTTCTCGTCGCCCCAGAACTTGGGGGCGCCGTGGTAGCACTTGAGGTCGCTCGCGCACACCCCCACCGCCTCGGTCCGCAACAGTAGTTCGCCGGGCCCTGGCGTGGGGACGTCGACTTCCTCGAGCCGGTAGTCCTCGGGCCCGTGGACTACCACGGCCTGCATTCGCTTCGGCACACTGGTCACTACTACCTCCATTGGCAGTCGGCTCTCGCGCGGATGAGATGCGGTTGGGGACACGAATCCGTGTGGGGTTGGATCCGGCGGGATCACGGTGGTTCGGGGGGGCTCAGTGGTTCGGGGTGGGTCTCAGTGGATCGGGGGTGTGTCAGGACTCGGGCGCTCCCGGGCGCAGCGCGGCGACCTGCACGGTGACACCGTCCTCGCGCAACGCCTCCAACTCGGCCCGGGAGATGCGTTCGTCGACGATGACGAGGTCGAAGTCCGACAGCGGGGCGACCCGGTGCAGCGCCCGTTTCCGGAACTTGGTGTGGTCGACGAGCAGGATCCGGCGCTGCGCCGCCTCCAGGAGCGCCCGTTTGACCAGGATCGCCTCCTGCGACTGGTGGTAGCAGTGGCCGTCCGCGACCGCCGAGGTCGAGATGAACACGGTGTCGGCGCGCAGGGGTTTGATGTGGTCGCAGGTCGCCATGCCCTGGAAGGCGTCGTAGTGCGGGTCGTAGCTGCCGCCGAGGGAGATCAGCTCGATGCCGGGCCGGCCCGCCAGCGCGTTGACGATGGCGAGGAAGTTGGTGATGACGGTCAGCGGTCCGCTCTCGGGCAGCGCGCGGGCGAGGGCGAGAGAGGTGGTGCTGTCGTCCAGCAGGATCGCCTGACCCCGGTCGATGTGCTCCAGGGCTGCCGTGGCCAGTGCCTTCTTGGCCTCGCCCTGCTGCGTCGTCCGGTAGCGGACATTGCTCTCGAACAGGACGGACTGCTGGGCCGTCGCCGCCCCCCGGGTCTTGCGGAGCCACCCCTCGTCGGCGAGGCGGTCCAGGTCGCGGTGGATCGTCATCACGCTGACCCCCAGCTCGCGCGCCAGGTCCTCGATCCGGGCCGAGCCCAGCTCGAGCACCCGGTCACGGATGCGCTCCTGCCGCGCCTGCGGGCTCAGCAACTCGGCTGAACCATTGGGGAGTTCCTCGGGGGCCACAGCGTTTCCTTCCTGCCGTCGCCCGACAAGCTAACAGCGGACCCATCAAACACAACACCCCTCGTGTTAGGAATGTGTTCTGTCTTGTGATGCGTGGCCGCGCTCTTGAGATGTTCGGCCGCGCTCTTGTGACGCTTGGCCGCGCTCGCGGTGCCGGGCCACGGCGTCGTTGTTGGCGCAGCGCACCGAGCAGTAGGCGCGACGGCCGTTCCGGGAGGTGTCGACGAAGGCGAGCGCGCAGCTCCGGCGCGCGCAGCGGCCGAGCCGGTCGGCGTCGGCGGAACAGATGACGTAGGCGAGTCCGGCCGCGGTGACGGCGCGGATGTGCGCGGCCGCGTCCGCGCCGATCGCGCTGTAGTGCAGGTGGGGCCGCCCGTCGTGCAGGGAGATGCGCGGGCTGCTCGAGGCATCGGCGAGCAGTTCGTTGACCGCGTGGCAGCGCTCTTCGAGGTCCTGTCGCCCGAAGCACACGGCCAGGCGCCGGCTCCAGTCCCAGATCGACTCGGCCTGCACGGTGGAGAGCGCACGGTTCACGACACCGTGCGCGGCGAGCAGTGTCTCCAGAGCCGCAGGGCGTAGTGGCTCGGTCAGGTTGACCAGGTCGGCGGCCAGCCGGGCGGCCTCGCCACCGTAATGGTTGAAGTGCATAAGGCCATTACAGCACCGTGGGACGCGAAGGGTGCCGACGATGCGGAGGGCTCGAATGGACGTGCCGGTGAAGAGTCCCCACCCCCGGAAGAGCCCCCACCCCCGACGGACCCGGGGAGCCACGACGGCACCCGTGCTCATGCTGGCCCAGATCGCGAGTCTCCAGGTGGGTTCCGCGGTCGCCAAGGACGCGTACGCGACCGCGGGCCCCACCGCCCTGGCCGGTATGCGGCTGTTCTTCTCCGCCGTGATCCTGTGGCTGCTCGTCCGGCCGCGGCTGCGGGGGATCACGGCCGCGCAGTGGCGCGCGGCCGTCGCGCTCGGCCTGGTCCTCGCGGCCATGAACGTGGCCTACTTCCAGGCCATCAGCCGGCTCCCGATCGGCGTGGCCGCGACGCTCGAACTGCTCGGGCCGCTGGCCCTGTCGATCGCCCTGTCCCGCCGGATCGAGCATCTCGTGGTGGCGCTGCTGGCGCTGGCGGGCGTACTGCTGCTGGCTTCCCCCGGCGGCTCGCTGCCCGCCGCCGGCCTCCTCCTGGGAGGCGCCGCCGCGGTGTGCCGGGCCGGGTATGTGGTCCTGAGCCGGCGGGTCGGGCGGCTGTTCCCCGACTGGACGGGGCTGACGCTGGCGCTGGCCGTCGGCGCCTGCGTGCTGACACCGGTCACCGCCGTCACCGAGGGCGACCGGGTGGCGGACCGTCCTTCCGTCCTGTTCACCGGGCTCCTCGTGGCGCTGTTGTCCTCGCTGATCCCCTACTCGCTGGACATGACGGTGCTGCGGCGCATCGACGCGCGTGCCTTTGGTGTGCTGCTCGCGCTGAGCCCCGCGGTGGCGGCCGGGGTCGGTTTCGTGGTGCTGGGCGAGGAGTTGACGGGGCGCCAGCTGGGGGCCGCCGCGTTGATCGTCGCGGCTGGTGTGTGGTCGGTGCGTCGTGCCGCTCGGTCCGCCGAATCGGCGTAATGGGTCAGAAGCTTCAAACCCTTACTCGGCACGGCCTCAGTCGGCGGAACTAGGCTCGTCCTTTGTCCCGCGAAGCCCCGCCAAGCCCGACGGAAAAGAGGACTGATTGCATGGCTGAAGGAACGAGACCGTCCGTCCTGCGGTCGCCCGGTGTCCCGCACCTGATGGTGGTGGTGCTCTGCTGCTTCTCGGGGTTCGCGCTGCTGCTGCCCGTGTCCCCCCAGTGGGCCCTGGACGGAGGAGCCGACGAGTTCGGCGCCGGACTCGTCACCGCCGTCCTGATGACCATGACGGTGGCCTCGCAGCTGTGCGTCAAAGCCACGCTCCGCAAGCTGGGGTGGGCGCGCACGTTCGCCCTCGGCGCCCTGCTGCTCGGTCTGCCCGCGCCCCTGCAGGCACTCAGCGACAACCTGTGGGCGATCCTCGCCACCACGGCGCTGCGCGGAGCGGGCTTCGGCATCATGACCGTGTGCGGCAGCACCGCCGTCGCGGCGCTGGCCCCGCGCGGCCGTCAGGGCGCGGCCATCGGCCTGTACGGCCTGTCGATCGCGCTGCCCCAGATGGTGCTGACCCCGGCGGCGCCTGCGCTCGTCGCGGCCTTCGCCCTGCCCGCGATTCTTGCGTGCGGCATCCTTCCCGTGCTGGCCCTGCCGTTCACTCCCGCCCTGGGACGCGCCCTCGACGCCCACGCCGACACCCCGGCTCCCGGCCCCTCCGCTCCCCGCACGGCGACGGCGACGGCGACGGCGACGGCGACGGCGGCCACGCTGCGGCGCATCCTGACACCGGTGATCCTGCTGCTTCTCGTGACCGTGGCCGGGGGCGCGATCCTGACCTTCACCCCACAGTTCGCCGGCACTCCGGGGGCGGCCGCCGGGGCGCTGATCACCTTCACGGCCAGCGCGGCGGTGACCCGCTGGGGCTGCGGCGTCCTGGCGGACAGGTTCAGTGCCCGGCCGCTCAACTTCAGCCTGCTGCTCGCGGCGTGCGCCGGTCTCGGCCTCGTCGCCTGGTCCGGCCGTTCCGGTACGGCTGCCCTCCCCGGACTGCTGACCGGACTCCTGCTGCTGGGCGCGGCGTACGGAGGGCTGCAGAGCATCACCCTCGTACAGGCGCTCAACCGCGCGGGCGCGGAGAACCGACACACCACCTCCGTCGCCTGGAACATCGGCTTCGACGCGGGCACCGGCCTGGGCTCGCTCCTGCTGGGCCTCGCCGCCCAAATGGCCACGTTCTCCGCCGGCTTCCTCGTGATGGCGGTGGCGACGGGGATCGCGGCGGCACTGACGCTCCGCTCCGGCGGCGGGTCGGCCACTCCCCCATCACCGCGCCGCGCCGAGGGCGCCCCCGACAAGAAGCGGGGCTCCCTCTCGGACTGCTAGGGCCTGATCCGAACGACGGGCCTGGCCGGGCGGCCCCTCTACGCTGCCTCGTCCCCGTACGCCTACCGCCGTTTCCGTACGAGGCTCGGACCGGCCGGAAAGCAGGGGCCGTTCGGCCCGGGGCCGCGGAGCGGAACCGCTGCTAGCCTCCAAAAAAGCTGCCGCGTTCTCACGGGGGCAAGGGGGAGCGGCTATGGCCAAGGGTTCATACGACGCGTACCGGAAGGCGCTCAGCGACGTCTACCGCGGCTGGTGGCTGGCGTGGCCGTTGACGGAGCGCGTCGCGGTCGGTGAGGTGCGACAGCTGCACCGCGGTGGCTCGGTCCCCGCGGGCAGCCTCGCGGACCGGGGCATCGAGGCGAAGCCGGGCCCCGCGGGCGCTCCGGGGGACATCACGTACGACGCAGGGGGCACCGTCGCCGTACGTTTCAAGGCGGCGGGGGTCGCGGCGAAGGGGTTCTCGTCGGTGGCTGCGGCCGAGGCCGGCGCGTTGGTGGAGTTCCGGGACGAGCGCAGCGCCCTGATCGTCTACACCGGGCTCGAACAGTCGGGCCTGGCGGACGTCGCGGAGCTTGCCGATGCGCTGGTGCGGCGGCTGTGGCGGGGTGACTGGGACCCCGATCTGCTCGTCGTCTCCGACGTGGTCGCCGCCCGCGCGGGCACCGTGCTCATCGCCGAACGGGCGGGCGCCAGCGCCGAGTTGCGGCTCGAAGGGGCGGTCGGTCCTGGGCCGTTGCAGCTGGTGGACCTCGCGGGGCGGGCCGCCTTCAGCGCGTCGAGCCGGCTGGGGCTGAACTGGACGGGGACGGACCTCACCCCTTGCTACCGGGTGGTCCGGGTGCGCCGGACCTGGCTGAAGCGTGTCAGGGAGGAGTACGGCACACCGCAGCCGGGCCGTGGTCTCGCCGCGGGTCCCGTCCCTCCGCTCCTGCTGGACGAGGCCCGGGACGAGGCGGGGGCCGTCATCGAACACGCGGAACAGGCAGGGGACTTGGAACACCAGGAGTCGGAAGAACGGCTCTAGGCGCGGGGCACGAGGCGCCGGCCGCGGGGCGCCGAGCACCACGTACAACAGCACTCAGCACGATTTTCGGGGGGCCGGAAATGCCCGACGTAGTTCTTCGTATCACCGAGGACCAGGTCCGACTGCACACGAACTCCGGTGAGTTCGACTGGGCGTTGGGCGACGAGCTGGTGAAGGTCGCCCGCGATCCGACAGGCATCGCGGGCGCGGAGTTCACCGCGGCGCTCGAACCCGGAGCGGCCCGGGAGCAGCGGACCGACATCGGGCTGCGATTGCAGCAAGGGGTGTTCGACGCGGCACCGGCCGGTCTCTGGGCCGGGTTGCAGAACGGGGTGACCGAACGGAACCCGCTGCGCGTCCGGGTCGACATCGAGTGCCGGGCCCTGGTCCAACTACCCTGGGAACTGATGCGCGACAAGCGGCAGGCGCTGTGGCGCAACAACCGGGTGCTGCTGCGCCGGGGACGCGTCGTCGCCGCCGCCGAGACTCCCCAGGAGAACGCCAGGGGTCCGCTGCGGGTCCTGCTCGTGGTGTGCAATCCGCGTGACCGCAGACTCCTCGCGGACCACGAGCTGGCGATGATCGGCGCGGCACTTACGCAACTGCCCGGGCGGCTGCACACCGAGGTGATCGACGGTCCCAGCCTGCGTGAACTCATCGCCGAAGTGGACCATGTGCGCCCGCACGTACTGCACTTCATCGGGCACGGCATGCGTGCGGTCGCGGGCGACATGGGCGGGCTCCACTTCAATGCCACACAGCCCGCGGCCGACTCCCCGGACGCGGAGCCGGACGGGCCGGAGGAGACCTGGACGCTCGGTCCCGAACAGATGGATCACCTCTACGGTTCCTGGACGCCGCGGCTCGTGGTCCTCAACGCCTGCCGGCTGGCACACGCACCCGCCGCCGAGTTCGCGGGCCTGATCGACACCTGTCTGGAGCGGGGCTCCTCAGCGGTGGTGGCCATGCAGGCCGACATCGACTCGCCGGCCGCAGCCGAGTTCTCCCATGCGCTGTACGAGGGCCTCGCGTGTGCCCGGTCGATCGATGCGGCCATCACCGCGGCCCGCAACCATCTGCACATCGATGACCCTGACGGCCCCTCGTGGGCGCTCCCGGTCCTTCAGTGCGGCGTGAAGGACCCGTCCGACGTGGTGAGGGTCGAGTTCGGCCATCTGGAGCCGGAACTGACGCGGATGAACCGGAGTTGGCCGTTCGCCGAGCTCGCGATGTTCCTGGGGCGGGCCAAGGAACGCCGCACGGGCTGGTGGGAGCAGCCCGACGAAGCGACCACGGTCCCACCGGACCGGCTGCTCGCCATCACCTCCGCCCAGCAGAAGTGCGGCAAGACGTGGCTGGCCAAGTGGTGCCTGCTGACCTGCATGCTGCGCGGCGAGGACATCACGTACATCGATCTCGCCGAGTACACGGGCCGGGGCGACGGCGGCGAGCCGGTGACACTGGACTGGCTGGCGGTGCTGCGGGCGCTGCGCGAGGCCTGCATGGACAAGCGTCAGCCCGACTCCATGAACTCCACGGACTTCGCACGGTTCAACCAAGTGCTCAACCTCGCCGCCCAGGGCGGCAGGCAGTGGGCCGAGCGGATGCCGTCGTCCGAGCTGGACCTCGGCCACTCCTTCTCGGTGGACGCCGACCGGCATGCCGAGCGGCGCCGGGCCGAGATCTTCGACGCCTTCCTGACCACCCTGCGGAACCGGGCCCTGGCCAGGCGCCGTCCCCACCTGCTGGCCATCGACAGCGCCCAGCGGATCAGCGAGTCCGATTTCCGCAGCGCGCTCCTGCCGCTGCTGCTCGGCCCCGTGCAGGAGCTCGGCGACGATTTCCCGCTGCGTATTCTGGCCGTGGCACCGCAGAGCTGGGCGGGATTCAGGCATCTGCAGGAGTTCATTCCTGGTGCGCCCGTGGTCCTGACCGACTTTCAGCTGCACGACTACAAGCGCCTCGCCAGGGAGTTCTGGGAGCGCAAGCTGCAGGAGAACAAGCTGCTGAAGCGCCTGAGCTTCACGGACTTCGAGGCACTCCTGGACCGTATGAAGGGCAACCAGCAATCCTTCCACGTCGGGATGTACCAGCGGGTCCTGGACACATGGCTCGACATGGGTGGCATGGGCGGCGGCATGAAGGAGGCGGGCTGATGTCCGATCCGGACGAGCGTCTCGCGGCCGCGTTCAGCGAACTCGCCGACCGGCTCGGACAGGGCGAGGCCCTGGACGACATCCGGCGCGCACTGCTGCCCGCGGAGTGGACGAACACACTGCGGGCCGCGGCCGTCGCGCGGCTCTTCGACGAGGAGACGTACGCGGTCATCCGAGAGTTCGTGGGCGGCACCCCGCCCGGCCTCACGGCCCTGTTGGAGCGCGGCGCCGTGGAGGAGATCCCCGGGCACCGGCTGTGCTACCAGGTCCCGGACGCGGACCGCCCCGCCTATCTGCTCCCCTGGCTGGAGGAGACCAGCGGCCCGCCGTATCCCAAGCAACTCATGGAGCTGGAACGGCTGTTGAGCGAGCACTGGGGTTCGCGGGGCAGGCCGAACGAGCGGCTGCGTCATCTGATGCTCGTCGATCCGCAAGGCGCCGCCGCACTCTTCGAGGAGCTGTTCCTCGCAAGTGACACCAAGCGTGATTTCACCCGCTGCCAGGACCTCGTCGACGTACTGACGGATCCGGACCGGGCCCAGATCGCCCCGCGCGCGCTCCTCAAACTGGCCGAGGACCGCGCCGGATATCTGCGGGCGCGTACGTACTGGGCCGCCGACTACGCCCGCTGCGCCCAGTTCCTCGAACCGGACGGGCTGTGGGAGCGGGCCAGGCGGCTGCTCTCCTCGCAGGGCCCGCGCGTGTGGCAGATGCACGGCGCGGGCGGCACCGGCAAGACCATGCAGCTGCGCTGGCTGGTGTCGCGGCGTGCGGTCACCGCGGAGGCGGACATCAATTGCGCCCGGATCGACTTCGATGTCGTCGATCCGCTGAATGCGGCGCACTGGCCCTGGCTGCTGCTCCTGGAGGCGGCCGAGCAGCTCGAACAGCGTTTGCCGCAGCGGGTGTTCACCGGTCTCGACAAGTATGCCGCCTACCGTTCGCTGCTGCGCAGGCCCACTTCACGGTCCGCCAAGGAGGCGGCCCGCGGCATCCGCTCGCAGGACGAGAGCCGCATCGGTCGCGAGGTCGTCGAGGCCTTCACCTCCCGGTTCAACAAGAGCTTCGGCACGGAGGGGCCCGTGCTCCTCGTGGTGGACACGCTGGAGGAGGTCGTCCTGCGCAGCGCCTCCCACACGGACGGCCTGCTGCGGCTGCTCGGCGAGACGGTGCGCGCCTGCCCGGCGCTGCGGCTCATCCTCTCCGGGCGCCAGGATCTGAGCATCCGGCACGGGCAGGCCCTGGCCTCGCTGGGCGACTACGAGAACGTTCAGGTGGTGCAGTTCACCCCCGACGAGGCGGACCGCTATCTGCGCGACGTACGCGATGTCCGGCACTCGGAACTGCGGGAGATCATCGTGCGCCGCAGCTCCGGCATGCCGTTCCACCTCGCGCTGTTCGCGGACGTCACCGACCAGAACCCCGAGGTCACCGCGGAGGAGCTGGGCAGCCTGCGCGATCCGCTCATCCGCTACCTCGTCAAGCGGGTGCTGCGGCGTATCGAGGACCCGGTCGTCCTGTGGCTGGTGCGCTACGGGGTGATTCCCCGGCGGCTGCGCCGCGAGCACGTCCACGACATCCTGCGGCCGCATCTGGAGAAGCGGATGACCGCGGGACCTGCGGAGATGGCGGACGATCCGCTGACCGACGCGCATCAACTCCACGACGAGGGTGCGGTCTTCCCGCCCGTGCCGCCGCCGGACCGGGAGCGTCTCGACGACGCCTGGGAGAAGCTGCTCAAGTACGCGGGCGGTTCCTCCTGGATCAGCGAGGTCGCGGGCGACGAGGAGTCGGTGGTCTTCCACAGCGTGGTCCTCGGCCCGATGCGCGACCTGATCTCCGACAAGAACGTGTTCACGGAGCTGCACCAGGACTTCGCGCAGCGCTTCGAGGAGCGGGCCGCCGCCGCGGGCGAGGCCGATCCGGAGAACTGGGCCTGGTATCTGCGCGAATCCCTCTACCACCGCTTCCAGATGCGGGATCCGCGGGCGCCCCGGCGCTGGCGTGCCGCGATGGAGCGCGCCTGGGCGGGCGGGAACACCGACCAGCTGCGCGGTCTCGCCGAGGAGATCCTCGGCGACGAGTACGTGGACCGCGACATCCCCCGCCAGGTCCGCGGCGGCACCGTCATCACGTTCTCCCTCATGGCCGAGGCCCATCTGAACATCGCCTACGCCCAGTTCCGCGAGGCCATGGCGGAGGGCACGCCCTCGGAGGCGCACGACCATGTCTGGGCCGAGATCGAGCTGCACCTGACACGGGCCGACGAACTCTTCGCGCAGGGCGGCATCGGCGCGGAGGACCGGCCGCACTCGGTACGTGAGGATGTCGTACGGTCCGCGCTGCTGGGCCTGGGCGGGAACGCGGGGGACGCCGTGCGGCTGCTCGACCGGTGCGTGCTGTCCCGCGCGGAGCTTCCCACGCTGGAGCGGCTGTGGGCGCTGAGCATCCGCGCCGCGCAACTGCGCCTGCTGCGCTCCGGGGACACGGCGGCGGCGTACCACCAGGTCCTCGTGTTCGCGCGGGAGATAGGTCAGCGGGGCGTGGCGGCGACCGCCGCGTCGGCGGAGGCGGCGCAGCGTCGGCTGATGGGCGACGTGGGCCGCGCCATCGAGCTGTACGCGCAGGCCGCCGAGCTGCTTGAGGAGGCCGGGATGCCGACGTTCCAGGCCGTCGCCCAGCGGGCGGGGCTGCTGCTGCGCTGCCGCCGTGCGGAGCAGGCCCTCGGCGTGCTCGACGCGGCGCGTGTCGGCACGGCCGCGGAGCAGGCGGACAAGGCGCGGCTTCAGGCCAAGGCGCAGCTGCTGCTGGGCCGCGAGGAGCCGGCGCTCACCGCGATCCACCGGGCCGATATCGCCGCGGGGCAGTTGCAGGGCGCCGAGCGCTACCGGCATCTGGCGCAGAACGCCCAGCTGCGTGGCGTCGCGTTCGGCGAGCTTCAGGAGCTCTCCGAAGCCAACGACTGGTTCACGAGCGCGGCGGGGCTGTGGTCCGAACTCGGCTACCTCACGGGCGAACCCGAGTGCCACTATCTGTTCGCGCGCTTCCTGCTGCGCGACAGCATGGATTTCGCCTCCGCGCACCGCCTGCTGGAACCCAAGGAATCGCCGGGCCAGGAACCGGAGTTCGCGCTCCGCCTGCACCTCCTCGCCCGCGAGTGGGCGAAGCGCACGCACGGCGTGACATCGGTCGAGGGCCTGCCCGTGCCGTACGGGGAACTGCCCGCGCTCGTCCGCCCCTTGCAGGTGCTGTGCCGCATCGCAGCGCTGACCGAGGACCAGGCGCCCGGGGAGCATGTGCGGCAACTGACGGAGGCGCTCGCCGAGGTGCGGCCCGCCCAGGCGCGCCTGGCCACGCTGCGCGACCTCGTCGACAACCCGGCCCTCGAGCACCGGGTGCCCTGGCAGCTGCTGCGCCCCTTCTACGAGATGACGGACGACGGGGACCATCCCGATCAGGCGCTGGCCAGGCTCCTGATCTCCCAGGTCGGCGGCGACGATCCCGCGCGGCTGAAGCGGGCGGCGGCGGGCCTCGTCGAAGGGGCGGGCGAGAACCGGCTCATCGTCTGGCGGTGTGCACGCATCGCCGCGCGCCTCGGCCACCGGAAGCTGGCCGTCCGGCTGCTGCGCCGGGTGCCGTGGGAGCAGCCACGTACCGTGCCGAGCGACGCCCCGCGGGTGCCGCACGCCCGGCTCGCGCTCGCCGCGCTGGTGCTGCTCGCCGGGATCGAACCGGACCGCACCGCGGCGGTCCGGGTGTTCAATCGGGCCGTCGCGCTGGCCTCGCACACCGGCATCGTCCAGCACAGTCTGCCGCTGACGCTGACCGAGTGCGCGCGCCGTGTCCAGGTCGACGGCGTGCCGGAGCGGATCAAGGAGCTGCTGCTCAGCCTGAGCTGGCCGGTGATGCGCGATACGGACCGCCAGGAAGATCTGCGCCTCTTCCAGGACCGGCCGGACGAGCGGACGCTGGTGCTGCGCCGGCGCCCCGACATCGACCCGGTGGACGACGAGGCCTCGCCCCACCCGGCGAAGCTGGCCGCCTGGCACGCCGACGAGTGGCTGCTGCGCGCCGCCCTGAGCAAACCCACGCTGCGCCGGCTGCGGTTCGCCCGGCTCGAGTCCGAGGATCCGACGGCGCACGCCCTGCCCTGGGAGATGACGTTGCAGCACGCCCTGGACGCGGCGGGCGACGGCGAGCAGCCGGTGATGTACCGCACGCTGCCCTCCGCGGCCCGCCACATCGACGTGCGCTGGCTGCAGCTCCGTCTGAACCGGCGACTCGGCGTGAACCTCGACGTGGACGGCCTCGTGGGGCCGGAGACCCGCAAGGCGCTGAACCGCATCCAGTTCGGGGACCCGACGGCGGGGTGTCCGCTCGTCGGTCCGGGGACCAGGCGCGCGCTGCAACGGGACGAGACACGCGAGCCGGGGCCGCGCAAGGTCCTGGTGTTCAGCACGAAGCAGGAGGAGCGGGTGGTGCCTCTGGCGTACTGGCAGCGCCGTCTCCACCTCCAGCAGCGCCGCTTCCCGGTCAAGCTGGTCGTGGTGGATTCGGTGCGCGATCTCGCCGGCCGTCTGACGTCTCCCCCGGACGGCACGGACGTCCTGCACATCGCCGCCCCGCTGCGGCAGCGGGACGGGATGCCGTATCTCGAGTTCTCGCCACCGGGCCATGCCCGCCGTCTGGAGAGCAAGGCCCTCGGCTCGGACCTCTTCCCGAGCCAACTGTCGCGCTGGCTGGCCGGGTTCGAGCCGGGGCGCACGCCGCTGGTGGTGCTCGAACCGCCGTGCCCGGGCTCGGAGGTGGACCTCCACGTCCAACTGGCGCTGCGCAACCTCTTCGCCGCGCAACTGTTCCGGCTCGGCGACTGCCCCGCGATCGTGTGCACGGGGCTGTTCCCCGACGGCGGCCTGGAGCACGTGATCACCTTCTACCAGGCGTTGTCCGAGGAGGCCTCCGTGGCGCGCGCGGTGGGCGGCATGCGCGCGGCGATCGGCACCGGTGAGGAGGACCGGGGCACCACGTTCGAGACCAACGAGGACGCGCTCCGGGCGACGGCGCTGTACGCGGCGTCCTCCGCGCTGCTGCGCTGCCCGATGGGCCAGTCGTGACATCGCCGGAGGACCTGGAGTCGCCGAGCCACCACCGGGCGGAGCTGGAGTCGCTGCTCGACGGGCTTGCCGACGAACTGACCGCCTGGCGGCGGCTCACGGTCGGCGAGAGGCCCCTGCTGGAGAAGCACCACAGCCAACTCCGTTCGGTGGAGGCGATGTTGAGCGAGGGCATCGCGGTGGCGCGTGCCGAGCTCGTCACCGGTGCCGGAGCGGCGGGCCTGCCCGTCCTGGTCCTGGACCTGCACCACGTCTGGGACTACTTCCGCTCGAAGTTCGCGCTGCGCAGGCTCGAGGAGTACCGCGGCTACCTCGACGCCGCGGACGAACTCGCCTGGGCGTGCTACGAGGGCCCGCTGAAGGCGGCTCTCGCCACTGGGGCCACACGGTCCAAGGAGCCACCACTCGTGTCGTTCAGCCGGGATCCGGCGCCGCGTGCGCACCGGCGCGGGGGCCAGTACCGCGATCTGTTGCCGCGCGGCGGCATGCACACGCGCGCGGGTGTCCAGCTGGTGCGCAGCCTGCCGTTTCCGGTGATCGACGTGCCTTGGTACTACGGCTCGCATGTGCCCGCCGTACTCACCGTCGCGCACGAGGTCGGCCATCACATCGAGGACGACTTCGGCTTGGCGGAGACGATCGCCACGCGCCTCGCGGGGACGTCACTGCCCGAGGAGTGGAGCGGCGAGGTGTTCGCCGACGTGTGCGCGAGCCTGGCCTGCGGGGTGGCGTACCCCGCGATCCTCGCGGATGTCCTGAGCGCGCTGGGGCCCGAACCCGCGGGACAATCAGGGGAGTTGACGGCACACCCGCCGCTCGTCACCCGCCTCCGGATCTGTCGCGCCGCCCTGGACCTGGCCGGTCATGAGGTCCCGAAGGCATGGCCCGCGCCGGTCGCCGAGGTCTGGGCGGATCCCCCGTCGACGAAGGTGGCGGCGGCCCTCCTCGACGACGGCTACCCGCAATTCGCCTGCCGCCGCCTCCCCGACCTGCTTCCCTCGGTGCCGGTGGGCCGGCTGCACGCCGACCGTTTCCTCGCGGGGATGCCGTCCGGCCTCTCCCTCGTCCCCGGTGTGTTCGCCGCGGCGGCGCTGGCATTTCTGGTCTGCCCTGCGGAGTACCGGGCCCTCCGCGTCGGCGCCCGGGCAGTCTCCGAGGCGGGTGCGCTACGCCCCAAGGGGCCACGCGCCAAGCAGCCGACGGACACCACCACGACGGCTGGAGCCCCATTGCTACGGGCGCTACGAGCGGCAGGCACGGACCAGTGGGCGGGAACCGAACTCAGGCCGCCGTCCCGCGCCGATCCCTGACGATCGACCGGCTCATGGCCACCACGCCCACGGCCGGCCCCACCGCGAGCACCAGCAGCGCGACCCGCCACGAGGTGTGCGCGACCAGTACGGGGACGCCCCACAACGTGAGCGCGGTGGTCGAGTAGCCGAGCGCCAGCTGCAACGACAGTGCCCCGCCCACGTATTCGGGGTCGGCCCGTTCGGTGACCAGCGCGGAGAACTGGGCGGAGTCGGCCACCACCCAGAACCCCCAGAAGACACACACCGCGATGACCGGACCCGACGGCATCGCATCGACACCGGCAGCGAGCAGCAGCGCGGCCCCGCCGGAACAGACGAGGCAGAGCCGCGCGGCGGAGGCACGCCCCCACCGGTCGCCGAGCACCCCGCCCACGAGGCACCCGAACGCGCCGACTCCGATGCACACGAAGGCGATGGTGGACGCCAGCGCGTCCGTACGACCCGACTCCTGGACCACCGGAACGCTCGCCAGCAGCGACGCCACCGTGCCCCACATCGCGTACAGCTCCCACATGTGCCCCACGTACCCGAGGTCGGCGAGCACGACATCGCGATTGCGCAGCGACCGCAGGGCGCCCCCGACCGTGACCTTCCGCCGCGGGAACGGGTAAGGCCCTGGCGACCGCAGGGCGAGGGCGAGCGCGCCTCCGCACGCGCCCATGACAGACGTCACCGCGATGACGAGGTGCCAGTCCACGCCCCCGGCCGCGTTCACGGCATGGGGCAGCGCCGAGCCGACGGTGAGCGCGCCGATCATGACGCCCAGCGCCTTGCCCCGCCCGGCACGGAACCACGTCGCGGTCTCCTTGAGCGCGGGCGGATACACGGCCGCGAGGAAGAACCCGGTGACCAGCCGCAGCACGACGGCAGACCCCAGCCCATCGGCGAGCAGCACACCAAGGTTGGCCACCGCGGCACCCACCGCTCCGCCACACATCAGAAACCGGTTCGCGACCCGGTCGGCAAGACCGGACATCGCCGACGACACCGCCCCCACGACGAACCCCAGCTGCACGGCGACGGTCAACAGCGCCCCGGAACCGGGACTCAGCCCCCACTCCTCCTTCAACTGCGGGAGCACGAACGACGCGGAGAACCACACGCTCATCGACAACAACGTGCTCGCCGCGACCACGGCCAGCGCGACACCGGGCGCCATCCGGGACGTCTCGCCAGGACGCTGCTCCATGCCCCTCACACCTTCACCAACTCCCCTTGCGGACGTGCGGTTGGTGACATGGTGCGCACGGCCGGCGGAGTTCGGCCAGAAGCCCTGCGACATCCCCGCCGTGCGGTCCCGGTGTGGCGGGTCGTTCACTCGCCCCGGCGTTGCGCCATGAGCGGTGCGATGCGGCTGTGGACGCGGAAGCGGCCGAGGGTGCTGCTCGTCGATGGCTTCAGGTGGACGGCCACGGGGCCCGCGAAGGTGTAGCCCGACTCCGCGGCGTGCCGGCGGACCTGGACGGAGAGGTGGCGGCCCACATCGCCGCCGTGCGCGGCGAGTTGGAGGTGGACCGGCGGGGGCAGTTCGACGACGAAGGCGTTGGGGACCAGTACGCGTTGCCGTCCCAGGATGAGCGCCCGGTCGTCGCAGTGGCGGCGGAGTATCGACACCACCTCGCCCCGCTTGCGTCGGGGCGGAAGCAGCCGGGCCCACATCGTGTCGGTCCAGCGTTCCATCGTCCGTTCCACGTCTTCGACCAGTCTCATCGTGTTCGGCTGCCCGTCGCCGGGGGCGGGACACTCGTCCGATGGGGTGGCCGATCGCCGTCGCCCGCACGCACGTACGAGACCGCGGGACCGGGGAGTACGCGGTGGCACATCGGATGCGTGAGATCGACGTACCAGTGGTAGACGGACTCCCACCGCTCCGGAAGGGATGTATGCGCATGTTGGAGGAAGGCCCGTCGATCGTTCATGATGTGTCGCTCGCGGCGGCCGTGGGACGGCGCGCCCTGCCGATACGGCTGTGCACGGCGTTCGCCCGGTCATTGGGCGCACAGCACACGACGATGTCCCTGTTCCCCTGTCTCGAGCAGTGGCAGTTGCTGCACGCCAGTGACGAGGGCGCCTTGCGGGCCGAGGCCGCCCAGTTCACGCACGCCGACGGGCCGTCGGTCAGCGCCGCGTTGGAGGCACGGACCGTCTACGTCCGCGAGGTGCACGACCACGACGGCCGCTCGCACGCGCCGGACTGGTCCGACGATCTGCCCGGGGTGCGACACGTCCTGGCGCTGCCGCTGCACCGTGAGTTCCGGCCCGTCGGTGTGATCTGCCTCTACTTCACCCGCCCCACCCACCTGACCGCGGCACACATCGCCGAGGCCGAGCGGGCCGCCGCGCTCGCGCGCGAGGAACTGCTGCGCTGGCGCCCCGCGCACGCGGACCCCGCGGGCCCCCAGCCGGTCTGGGCCACCGACACCCGCGCGGCCCGCTGGGAGCGGATCCACCGGGCCGCCGGTTACGTGGCCGCGCGCGAGGACTGCGCCGTCGGTGACGCGCTGGCGTGGTTGCAGGCGGCCAGCACACGTCAGAGGCAATCCCTGCTCGACACCTGTGACCTGGTCCTGCAGCCCGCCGGAGCGCATCCGGGCGAACACCGGGGCACCCCTGTCGCCGTGCCCTGAACACCGCCCCCGTGGGCGGGCCCCGCCGCGCAGGACCGCTGCGGCGGGGCCCGGTCGCCGCGGCCTACTCGCCGAGCCGGTCCCGCAGCCGGTCCAGGACGCGCGTAAGAAGACGGGACACCTGCATCTGCGAGACGCCCAGTTCGCGTCCGATCTCGGCCTGCGTCATCTCGTCGACGAACCGCAGCGCGAGGAGGGTGCGCTCCCGCGGCGAGAGAGCGGCGATCAGCGGCTTGAGCGCCTGAAGGTTCTCGGCCTTGGCCAACTCCGGGTCGTGGCAGCCGATGTGGTCGGCCAGCGTGTCGTCGACGTCGGCGTCGGCCGACCAGTCCAGCGAGGCGGCGGTGCAGCCGTTGGCCGCGGTCAGCCCCTCGGTGAGCTCGTCCTCGTCCAGGCCCAGGTGGGCGGCGAGTTCGGCGACGGTGGGCGCATGGCCGTTGTCCTGCTCGAGGCGGGTGTTCGCCCGGTCGATGTGGTGGCTGAGCTCCTGCAACCTGCGGGGAACGTGGACGGCCCAGGTGGTGTCACGGAAGAAGCGCTTGATCTCGCCCATGACGGTGGGCAGGGCGAAGCTGGTGAACTCCGCTCCCCGGCACAGGTCGAAGCGGTCGATGGCCTTGATCAGGCCGATCGTTCCGACCTGCACGACGTCTTCGTAGGAGTCGCTGCGCGCCCGTAGGCGGCGCGCGGCGTAGTGCACGAGGTTCAGGTTGAGCTCGACGAGGTTGTTGCGTACGTATGCGTACTCATGGGTGCCCTCCTCGAGTTCGCCGAGCCGGGCGAACAGCGCCTTGGACAGTTCGCGGATGTCCGCCGCCGTGCGGCCACCCGTGTCGGAGAGTGACAAGAGGCCCGGCGCTTCGGCCGCCGGGGCCGCACCGCCAAGGCCGGACGTATGTCGTTCGGGTGAATCGGGACGCTGGATCGCCTGGCTGTCGGCCTGGGGCATCTTCGTCGCTCCCTCGTGCGGAAGGGCACTCCCCCGTCGGGAGTGCGGCGTTCACGGCTCCTACCCACCACCCCCCGTTACACACCTGTAACTTGACGCTCCGTCACACGAGTGGCGCAGGTCTACGGAAAGACTGCGCTCATTGATGTACTTCTGCGCGTACGCGGGAAGGACCGGGGCATCCGAGGAAGACACGTCGTATCCATTCGACTCACGGGAGGCGCGATGTCCACGCAGGCCGGCCGCCTGTCCGTCACAGATCTGGCGAGGTGCGAGCACTGTGCGGTGCTGCGCGTGAGCGGGGAACTCGACCAGAACTGCGAGCAGTTCTTCCTCCGCGCGATCGGGACTCGCGTGCTGTCCGGGCACCGGCATCTGGTGCTGGACGTCACGGCGCTCACGTTCTGCGACTCGCGCGGCCTCAACTGCCTGCTCGCCGCCCGCTGGCTGCTGCAGCGTCGCGAGGGCCTGCTGTTGCTGGCCGGCCCCGGACGCCGACTGTCCGATCTGCTCATCCAGACCGGCAGCGATGAACTGCTGCCGTGCCATTCCACCGTGCGCGGGGCCCTGGAGGCGCTGCCCCCGCACCACCGCCCTGTCTGGCCGCCACCGGCCCACGACGACGAGGCCGCCACCGCACCACCGGCAGCCTGCGCGGCGGACTGGGACCGGGCGGGCGGCTGACCGCACGCGCCCGCCGCGCCCGGACGGTCAGGCCGCGGCGGGCACCTCGCAGGGGCAGGGGACGTACGCCAGGCCGAGTTCGCCGTCGACGGCGCGGCTGGTGCGGGTGGCCGCGTCGGCGACCTTCTCCCACGAGCCGTACTTGGCGTGCAGCTGGTCGGCGGTGGGGCCGAGGGGGTTGCCGTACTTCACCATGTTGCGCGCTTCGAGGACGCGGACCTCGTCCGGTGTCATGCCGGCCCGGGTGATCTCCTTGGCGTCGTTGCGCATGTCGACCAGGCGGCGGGCGATCTCCTCGGGGCTGCGCCCCTCGGCGCGCATCGTGCACCCTACGCGGTCCATGTCGCCGATGAGGTCGAGATAGCGCATGCGGATGTCGCGCTGTTCCACCCGCTCGTCGGGCGTGGAGCGACGGATCTCGCACACCACGGGCTCCGGGCTCGTACACGCGCCGACGGCGGGCGGCTCCTGGGACAGCGGGGCCACGACGGCCGAGCCGCCGCAGGAGGAGTCGGCGCAGTGAGCGGCCGACGCGGCGGGCGCGGCGACGAGGGTGGCGGACAGGGCGGTCGTCAGCGCGGTGGCGGCGACCAGGGCGGCACGCCGCAGGAGCCGGGCGGAGGTGAGGCGCGGAATCATGCCGCCAGTCTTCGGTGTGGGCACCACCTTGAGCGGGTGGCGCGCCCACGGGTCACACCAGCGGGCGAGCGAGGACGGCTCGTAAGTGGATGAGACCGGCGGCGCCCCCTCCGAGGACGCGGCCGGCGGCGGTCCCGGCGTGGCCGTGCGGAGCCCCACCGGATCCCAACAAGCCTATTCAGCGCGGCTGTTGGGGTCCCCGCAGCAGCGGGTCGATCAGCCGGCGCGGATCATAGTCGGAGTCGCTCTCGTGGCCGATGCAGAGTTTGCCGATGCCACGCAGGAGTTCGTAGGCCCGCGCCCTCGCCGTCAACCGTCTGGGCTGCTTCCAGCTCACCCTCGACCCCGACTCCGCGCGGCGGCTGTGGGAGCTGTGCGAGCGGATGCTGAAGGTGTGAGCCGTCCTGGCGTGGTCCGGGAGCGGTTCAGGGGCGCCGTCCGGAATAGCCGCCGAGCCCGACGAGGTTGTCCCCCACATGTGGAGCAGCGAGCAACTCGACCTGGACACCTACCTCACCCGCCTCGGGTACGCGGGCGACCGTGCGCCCACCCTGGAGACACTGGCGGCGCTGCAGCGCGCGCACGTGCTGACCCTGCGGTGGGACACCCTCGACCCGTTCCTGTACCGCGAGGTGCGGATCGACGTGCCGTCGGTCCAGGACAAGCTGGTGCGCAGGGGCCGGGGCGGCTACTGCTACGAGCACACCGTGTTGTTCGCCGCCGCGCTGGAGGCGCTCGGGTTCCGTTTCACCGCCGTCTCCGCGCGGGTGCAGCTCGGCGCGGACTCCGGCACACCGCGCCCGCCGACCCACGCGATGCTGATCGTGGACCTGGACGGCGGGCGTTGGCTGGTCGACATCGGTTTCGGCGCCAGCCCGCTGGCGCCCATCGAGCTGGTCGACGGCGGCCGCGTGGAGAGCGGACCGTGGCCGTATCTGCTGCGCCGGCAGGTCATCACCCACGGTGCGGAGGGCTGGGCGGTGCACCAGCGCGGTGACGGTCCGGAGGGTCCTGAGGGCTGGACGGTGCGGCAGGTCTTCACCGAGAACCCGCAGTACCCCGTCGACTACGCGGTGGGGAACCACTTCGTGGCCACGCACGAGCGCTCCCCCTTCGTCACCCGCCCGTACATCCAGCGCCTGCGCACGGACCGGCACGACACACTCGACGCACTGGTGTGGACGACGGAGCGACCGGGCGGGGAGCCCGTGACGGAGACCGTCCCGCCGCACGAGGTGCCCAAGCTGCTCGACGACGTCTTCGACATCCGCGTGGATCCCGAGGAGGCCGCTCTGCTGGTGACCCGGCTGACGGAACTCGATGCCGCGCGGAACCCGGCCACGTAGTCCCGGGACCCCGCGCTCAGCGCGCCGTCGGGACGTCCGCGCGGTCGTCCTGCGCGTCGGCTTCCTTGCCGCCCCGCACCCACACCGCGCGCTGTGGGAAGGGCAGTTCGATGCCGGCCGCGTCGAGGGCCTCCTTGGCCCGGCGGCGCAGCTCACGCGTGACCGCCCACTGCTTCAGCGGCGCGGTCTTCACGACGAGCCGCACCACGATGCCGTCGGCCTCGATGGACTGCACACCCCACACCGACGGGTCCTCCAGGAGGACACCCTTGTAGTCGTGGTCCGAGCGCAGCGACATGCCGGTCTCCTCCAGTACGGCGAAGACCTTCTCCAGGTTGGAGTCGTACGCCACCGACACGTCGAGCACCGCGCGGGCCCACTCCTGGCTGTCGTTGCGGACCCGCATGATCTCGCCGTTGCGGATGTGCCACAGGCCGCCGTTGAGGTCGCGGACCTGGGTGAGCCGGAGGCCGACGTGCTCGACCTCGCCGATGGCCTCGCCGAGGTCGACCGAGTCACCGACGCCGTACTGGTCCTCGATCATGATGAGCATCCCGGCCAGATAGTCGGCGACGAGGCTCTGCGCGCCGAAGCCGATCGCCAGTCCGACCACGCCGGCGCTGGCGAGCAGCGGGCCGAGCGCGATGCCTATCTGATCGAGGATCATGGCCAGACCCATGACGGAGACGACGATCGTCACGATGCTGCTGAGCACCGAGCCGATGGTGCGTGCCCGCTGCTCGCGCCGCTCCTGCGCACGGGTGGCGTCGCGCTGGAGTACGGCGGGGCCACGGGTGGTGCGGCGCGGCTCGCTGTCGTGTTCGTTGGCCTCCAGGACCTTGTTCACGGTCCGGGTGATCGCCCGCTGGGCGAGCGCACGCACCAGCACGGCGCCGAGAACGATCAGGAGGATGCGAAGCGGTACGCCCACGAACGTGCCGAGGTTGTCGCGCAGCCACTCGGGTGCGCCGGTCACCGGGTTCTCGCTGCTGAGGGCGTACGACGTCAGCGCGTCATGGGAGGACACGGGGCGGGCTCCGTTTCGTGGCGTGCGGGGCAAGTACTCGGCGCCTGAACCTATTTACCGATCTCCACCGAGGTCAAAGCCGTGGAGAGGAGCACGTGGAGCCTTCACGTGTCCCGACGGGACCTTCGCATCCTCCTCACCGTGTCAGGCCAGCAGCGACAGCAGCAGTGTCATCAGCAGTCCGCAGACACTCACCAGTGTCTGGATGACGGTGTGGGACTTGGTGGCCTGCCCCAGTGTCATCCCGAAGGACTCCTTGACCAGCCAGAACCCCGCGTGGTTCACGTAGTTGAGGCCCACGGAACCGGCACCGATGGCGACAACGAGCAGCGAGGTGGCAAGACTCGACTCGGTGGCGGCCATCGGGGCGAGCACCCCGGTGGCGGCGACGATGCCCACCGTCGCGGAGCCCGTGGAGAACGACAGCAGCAGCGCCAACAGCCAGCCCAGGACGAGTACGTTGAGGTGTGCGCCCGAGGCGGCCGACTCCACCGCCTTGCCGATGCCGGAGTCCTCGAGGACCTGGTTGAACGCGCCGCCACCCGCGATGATCAGCAGGATGCCGGCCACGGACCGCAGGCTCTCGCCGAGGGAGTCACGGATCGCCTCGCCGCCCGCGCCACTGGGCAGTGCCACGACGAACAGCGCGAAGAGCAGCCCGAAGAACATCGCGACGACCGGCGAACCGGTCAGGGCGAGGGTGTGCCGCAGCCCGGCGGGCAGCGCGGGCACCAGGTCGGCGATCGTGTTCAGGAGCATCAGGACGACGGGGACCAGGACCGCGGCGACCGCCAACCCGGTGGGCACACCGCGGCGCGCCGGTCCCGGCTCGGGGGTGTCACCGCCCGCGGTCCGCTCCCCGGTGAACTGGGCGACGAGCGTGCTGTCCGGGCGCACGTCGAGGCGCGGCGCGATCCACCGGCCGTAGACGGGGCCCGCGAGGATGACTGTGGGTATCGCGCACACCAGGCCGACGCCGATGGTCAGCCCGAGGTTGGCGTGCAGGCCGCTCACACCGATCAGCGGTCCCGGGTGCGGGGGCACCATGCCGTGCAGGGTGCAGAGGGCGGCGATCGCGGGGGCCGCGAGGTATACGTACGGGGAGCCCTTGATGTCGTGGTTCTCGCGCAGCCGCTGCGCCACGCTGAAGATCAGCGGCAGCAGCACGATCAGCCCGACCTCGAAGAACATCGGGATACCGATGACGAAGGCCGCACCGGCCATGTACCAGGGCAGGGACCGTCGGCCTGCGCGGTCGACGATGAGCCGGGCGATACGGTCGGTGGCTCCGGAGTCGGACAGCAGCCGGCCCAGCATCGCTCCGAAGGCGAGGGTGACACCGACGTCGCCGAGGATGGAGCCCGCGCCCGTCTCCAGAGACTCGGCGATCTTCTCCGCGGGTTCACCGGCGGCGACGGCCGCGGCGAGCGAGACCAGCGTCAGGGCCAGGAAGGGGTGCATGCGAAGCCGCGTGTTGATCAGTGCGATCAGCGCGACGATGGACAAGGCCAGGATGGCCAGGAGCCCCCAGGTGTGCGTGGTCACCGGCGGCCTCCGCGGGTGCTGTCGCGGAGGGCGTCCCTGGCCTCTGCGGTGGCTGGTGTCATGGGGGAACTCCTGGTCAAAGCGCATCGGGCAAGGGTGGGCCGGCGAACGCACACGGGGTCGGCCGGCGGATGATCCGGGTGAACGTATCCCGCGCCGATCCGCGCCGAACAGGTTGCGCGCGCAAGCCGCGAAACCCGCCTTGTGCGGGTTGTGCTCATTGAGTGCACGCTCGGAGCGGGGCCCCCGACGGCCCCGCGGGGGGCTGCGGATACCGTCGCGACGTGAGGTTCTCCAGGTCCATGCGGTGGCGCGGTCGGCGCCTGCGGCTGCGTACCCAGGTACTGCTGCTGCAGAGCGCGGTCGTCGCGCTCGCCCTCACGGCCGCCTTCGGGGCCTTCGCATACGTCAACGATCAGCATGTCGAGCGCGAGTACCAGCTGCGGGCGCTGGGGGTGGCCCGCACCGTCGCCGCGAATCCCGTCGTCCGCACGCAGGCGGCCCGCTACTCCGTGTCCGGTGACGGGCGTCGCCGGGCCCGCGCGGAGCGGGACGTCGCCGCGCTCGCGGACGGGCCGGTGCAGGCACTGGCGCAGGCCGCCCGGGCCCGTACCGGCTCCCTGTTCGTCGTGGTCACGGACGACCGCGGCATCCGCATCGCCCACCCGCAGCGGAGCCAGCTCGGACGCATGGTGAGCACCGACCCGTCGCGCGCGCTGGCCGGGCACGAGGTGCTGGACCACGACCACGCGCACCTCGGCGAGGAGATCGTGGCGAAGGTCCCCGTCTACGCCCCGCACAGCCGTCGCGTGGTGGGTGAGGCGAACGCGGGGGTCGCCGCCAGCCACGTGCACGACCAGGTGGTCCGCGTCCTCCTCGTCGGTCTCGCCTGCCTGGCCGTGGCACTGCTCGTGGGTGTGACGGCCTCCGCGGCGCTCGCCCGGCGATGGCGGCGGCTGACCCTCGGCCTGGAGCCGGAGGAACTGGTGGGTCTCGTGCAGGAGCAGGAGGCGGTGCTGCACGGTATCGGCGACGGCGTCCTGGCCCTGGACGCGCGGGAGCGGGTGACCGTCGTCAACGACGAGGCGCGGCGACTGCTCGCGGTGGACGGCCCGGTGGGCGCCCCGGTGTCCGAATGGGGCCTCAATCCACGGGTGTTGGCGGTGGCCCGCGCGGCCCGGCCGGACGGCGGGGGCGGTGAGCCTGTGGTGACCGCTGCGGGCGAACGGGTCCTCGTGGTGTCGGCCCGGCGGGTGCGCCGGGCCGACCGGGACCTGGGCACGCTCGTCACCGTCAAGGACCGTACGGACGTCGAGTCGCTGACCCGGCAGCTGGACGCGGTGCAGGCGATGGGGTCGGCGCTGCGTGCCCAGCGCCACGAGTTCAGCAACCGGCTGCACGTGGTGGCCGGCCTGGTCCACGGCGGCCATCTGACCCAGGCGGCCCGCTACTTGGAGGAACTCCTCGGCACGGGCTCGACGGCGGTCTCCCTGCCCGGTCTGGACGCGGTGGACGACACGTACCTGCGCACCTTCCTGCGCGCGAAGGCGGCTCAGGCACGGGAGAAGGGCGTGGAGCTGGCCCTCGGCGAGGGCACCTGGATCGACTCCCCTGTCACCGAGCCGGTCGATGTCACCACCGTCCTCGGCAATCTGCTCGACAACGCCGTGCACGCGGCGGGCGAGGGCGGCCGCACCTCACGTCAGGTGGAAGTGGAGCTGATGGCGCACGGCACGACGCTCGTGATCACCGTGGCTGACAGCGGCGACGGCGTCCCGGCGGACCGCGCCGAGGACATTTTCACGGAGGGTGTCTCCTCCAAGGAGGACACATCAACGCCCGGCGGCCGGGGCGTCGGCCTCGCCCTGGTGCGGCAGATCGCACGGAGCCGCGGCGGAGAGGTCGACCTGGTGACACCGGGCGGCCCGGTGGGCGACGAGGATCCCGGCGGCGCCGTGTTCGTGGCACGGCTGCCGGGCGTACTGGAGGAGACACGGTGAGCGCGAGAACCACGCTGTCGGTGCTGGTCGTGGACGACGACTTCCACGTGGCGGGCCTGCACGCATCCCACGTGGCGCAGGCCCCCGGATTCACGGTGGTGGCCACCGCGCAGTCGGCCGAGCAGGCGCGCGAGATCGTACGGGAGCAGGCGGTCGACCTGGCCCTGGTGGACGTGTTCCTGCCGGACGCTTCCGGCGTGGACCTGGTCCGCGAACTGCCCTGCGACTGCTTCGTGTTGAGCGCCGCGACGGAGGGAGGGACCGTGCGCGCGGCACTGTCGGCCGGCGCGCTGGCCTATCTGGCGAAGCCGTTCCCTCCTCAGCGCCTGATCGACCGCCTGCGCGGCTACGCCCGCTACCGCCGCGCCCTGGACTCCCCGCAGGTCGACCAGGACACGATCGACGAGGCGGTGGCCACGCTCTCGGCGCCGCCACCGCACCGCGACCGCCCCACTGGCGCGCACGCCGCCACCCGCCAGCTGGTGCTCGCCACCGTCCGGCAGGGCGATGGCGCCCTGTCCGCAGCGGAGGTCGGCCGGTCCATCGGCATCTCGCGCGCCACGGCACAGCGCCACCTCGCGGGACTGTGCACGGACGGCCTGCTGCGCATGCGACTGCGGTACGGGGCCACGGGGAGGCCCGAGCAGGAGTACCGTCCGGCGGCGGGTTGAGGTGCTTCGGGGCGCTCTACGCTTCGGCGGGGAGGAGCCGCACACGCCGTTCGGCGATCTTCTCGACGGCCGCGCGGGTGTAGGCGAGCGGGAAGTACTCGCCCTTGAGCCAGGGTTCGGCGAGGTCGCGGTAGTGCGGGTCGTCCGGGTCGCCGGACTGGCCGGGGGTGTTCACCGCCACGGACGAGTCCCAGTCACCGACGTCCAGGACGACCCGGAACGAGGGGCCGCTGGTGTGCAGGAAGTCGCTGGTCCGGTACGTCGCCGCGTTGACCGTGTCCGGGGAGCCGCCGCTCGGCATCGGTCCGACGTCGAAGCGGGCCCGGTCGGCCTCGCTGAGCGCCGCCGATGCCGGGTGCTGGAAGAGGCTGTGGTGCAGCGCGCCCCACTGCCACGTCCGCTCGTCGTCCCCCAGCAGCTTGCGTACCTCGGCGTAGGCCGACCCCAGCGTGTCGAGCAGCAGCCGGTCGCGGGCCGCCCCGTCCTTCAGCCACCGTCCCGGCTTCTCCAACTCGCCGAGCAGGACGAGGGTGTCGGCGTCCTCGATCAGCTCGGCGGCCTTCGGCACCGCGGCCCGTACGAAGCCGGGCCCCAGGTGCCTGGACAGCCACACCTCGAACAGGGCCGCCTCGGCGGAGTCGGGTGATTCGACGGCGTCCCAGTCGCGCAGCAGGCGCAGGGCCCGGCGGCGGTCGGGTTCGCTGCTGTCGAGGCGGGACAGCAGGGCGGTCAACCGGCGTGCGGGTATGGACAGTTGGTCGTGCTGGAGTGCTTGCGAGTCGGCGATGGTGTGCTTGCGCTGCTTCGAGAGGACTTCCACGATCCGCTGGTGGCGGAAGGGGTTGGTCCACTCGTAGCCGAGCCCCATGTCCTGGTATTCGGGCGGCAGGTTGAACTGGTTGGCGGTGGCAATGAAGCCGTCGGCCGGGTTGAGGGTGCGTGGCAGGTCGTCGCCCGAGTAGAAGCCGTCCCACTCGCAGCGGCCGTCGCCGGGCACCGGGAGCAGGCCGTCGTAGCCGACCCGCTTGGGCGCGAGCCCGCCGGGCACCCAGCCGATGTTGCCTTCGACGTCGGCGTAGACCTGGTTCTCCGTCGGGGCGCCCCAGTTGCGCATGGCCTCGGTGAACTCGCGGTAGTTGCGGGCCCGCATGTAGGCGACGCTGCCGAAGTACGGTGACGTGCCCGCTTCCAGCCACGCGGTGCGCACCGCGTAGGCGAGGTTGTGCTCCTCGTCGACGTGGATCACGGGGCCGTGCCGGGTGAAGCTCAGCTCGGCGGGGTGGTCGTCCTCCCCCGCCACCGGGATCCGCTCGCGCAGCACCTTCAGCGGCTCCCAGCCGTCCTGGTAGCGGTATCGGGAGCGGTCGTCCGGGTCCAACTCGTAGACGTACAGGTCTTCTTGGTCCATCGGGAAGATGGTCAGGCCGAAGGCGACGGTGCCGTTGTGCCCGATGGAGATGCCCGGCAGCGCGGGCTCCCCCGCGCCGATGACATCGAGGCCGGGCGCGCTCAGGTGCGCGAGGTAGCGCAGGGAGGGCGCCGAGTAGGAGCGGTGCGGGTCGTTGGCGAGGATCGGCCGGCCGGTGGCGGTGCGCTGCCCACCGATCACCCAGTTGTTGGAGCCCTCGGTGGTCGCGTCGCGCACCACCGCACGACGTACCGCCCCTTCGCTGAACTCCACTTCCTGGGTCGCGAGTTCGAAGACCTTGAGCACGCCGTCGGGGAGCACGCACGGATCGAAGCCGTCCGGCACGGTCGCCTTGTGGTCCGGCTGCAGCCCCTGACGCACCAGGTCGGCGTCCACCCCGGCGGCGCAGGCGACCTGGGCGCGCTTGACCTCGCTGGTCAGGTTGCGGGTGAGGCCGTGGCTGCGGATGCGGACCACGTCCTCGGGGTCCCAGTGGGCCGGCCGGTAGCCGAGGAGGCCGAATTCCTCGGGGAGTTGGTCGGGGTGGGCATCCAGCCAGTCCACGTAGGCGTTGATCCCGGCGGTGAACTGCGTCGCGATGCGCTGCGCGTCCTCGGCGTAGCGCGCCCACTCGACGTCCATGTCACCGCGGTACAGGAACAGGCGGGTGGCCCGGTCCTGCGCCACATAGTCAGGTCCGAGCACGTCGGCGAGCCTACCCAGTCCCCGCCTGCGCCACAGGTCGATCTGGAAGAGGCGCTCGCGGGCGGCGTTGAAGCCCTGCGCGAGGAACACGTCGTGCTCGTTGTCGGCGTAGATGTGCGGTACGCCGTAGCGGTCCTCGATGAGCTCGACCGGGGCCCGCAGGCCCGGTATCCGGTAGTTCCGCGGGCTGGCCGATGCCGCACCCGCCGGCGCCGCGCCCACGACATCGGCCATCACGCCAACTCCCGACATTCCCACCGCCGTTGCCGCCAGTACCTGCCGCCTGGAGAACCGCCCCTGCCCGGCATCCGCCACAACAACCTCCTCGTCGGTCAACTGCTCGGCACGCCCGCGCATCAGTGCGCGGAAGATCCCTCACACAGACGGGCACGAGGTTAGGAGGAAGCGGAACCCAGGACGAGGGGCGCGTCGTTTCGTTCATATTGGCCGCGGGCCGGGCGGCGGGGCCGCCCGGCGTACTGACGCGACGTTCAGTCCAGCGGCGCGTGGTTCACCCAGGCCACCTTGTACGGGTACCGGGCCTGCCAGCGGTGGATCAGCTCCCCGGCGCCGGGGGCGGCGAACGCGGCACCGAGTGCGTCCACGTCGGCCGCGCCGAACTGCACGACCGCCGTGGCGATCATCGCGGGGATGCCCTCCTCACCGGGAACCGGAATGTGCCGACGGGTGGCGGACGTCTGGATGTGACCGGAGTCGTCCATGACCTTTTCGATGTCCCGAAGGAATTGGTCGAGCTCGGCGTCGGGGATCGGGCCGTCGAAGGACACGAGCATCGTGTGGTGAATCATGCGGCCATCGAACCGCGGGACAAAGGGTTCCGTCCAAGATCCGCTCGGCCTCGAACGATAACCTGGAGGCATGGCTGAACTGGAGACAAGGGAGATCGAGTACGTCGTCGCGGTCGCCGAGGAGCTGCACTTCGGCCGCGCCGCCCAGCGCCTCGCGATCGCGCAGCCGGCCTTGTCGAAGGCGGTCCAGCGCGTGGAGCGGCGGCTCGGCGTCACGCTCTTCGTCCGCTCCAGCCGCCAGGTCGCGCTGACACCGGCGGGCGAGGCGCTGCTGCGGGACGGCCGGTACGCGCTGGACGCGGTGGCCGCCGCCGCGGAGCGGGCCCGTCGGGCCGCGGGGTCGGGGACGCGACTGCGGCTCGTGCTCAAGCCGGGTGGTGACGCCGGTCTGCTGTCGGCGATCCTCGCCGCGTACGCCGAGGGCTCCGACGCACGCCGGGTCGAGATCGTGTTCAGCGGGCCCACCGACCGCGCGGCACAACTGCGCGACGGACGGGCCGACGTGGGACTGCTGTACATGCCGTTCGACGATCTGGAGGGCCTCGACCACGAGACGCTCCGCGTCGAGGAGCGGGTCGCGGTCCTGCCCGCCGCCCACCGCCTTGCCGCCCGCGACGCGGTGCGGCTCGCCGATCTCAAGGACGAGCCGATGCCGCGCTGGAAGGGTGTGCCCGGGATCGGGGGCGACGGCGGGCCCGGCCCCGAGGTGAAGGATGTCGCGCAGCTGATCCCCCTGGTGGCGGTGGGCCGGGCCGTGGCCGTCCTGCCCCGCTCACTCGTGCACCCGGTCCCGCCGGGCGTGGTGTGCGTACCCGTCACGGACGCCCCCGAGAGCCGCCTGGTGCTGGCGTGGCCACCCCACGCGGGACATCCGCTCCTGCGGGCCTTCGTGACGGCGGCGGTCGGGGCGGCCGCGGCGCGCGGGTGACCGGATCCGCACCGGCGAGGAGCTTTGCCCGCGTGTTCGAGGCGGATTAACTCCTCTTCGAACACGCAAAAATCTATGCTGGCTGGAGTAGACATTGGATTGCGGCCTGGGTATGGTTCTTCTCGTTACCCGAGGAAGAACGGAGGAGCAGGCGCCATCAGGATCGCCCGGGCGGAAATCGTGAACCCGGGTACCGCAGGACATCGATAGTGAGGTGGTCTCCGGTCAAGCAACCGCGATCCCCGCGGCCCCGACAGCAATACGTCCGGGCATGCGGAAACAGAAGGCCGGCGAAGTATGAGGACCGGCAGATGGTGTAGAAGTTCCTTCGGGGCCCTGGTGCCGTTCGGCACCAGGGCCCCTCAAGCATGTTCCACAGAGAGGTGCAAGTGACAGCAGACGACTCGTTCGGGCGTCTCGACGACGACGACTACCCCGCCTACACCATGGGCCGGGCCGCCGAAATGCTCGGCACCACCCAGGGCTTCCTCCGCGCCATCGGCGAAGCCCGCCTCATCACCCCGCTCCGCTCAGAAGGCGGCCATCGCCGCTTCTCCCGCTACCAGCTGCGCATCGCCGCGCGCGCCCGGGAACTCGTCGACCAGGGGACGCCCGTCGAGGCCGCCTGCCGCATCATCGTTCTGGAAGACCAGCTCGAGGAAGCCCAGCGGATCAATGCCGAATACCGCCGCTCCGAATCCGGGGGCTCCACGACCACGGTCGAGAACAGCTGATACCTGAATGACAGTGGGGCCCGACCGGCGTACCGGTCGGGCCCCACTGTCATTCAGGTATCAGTACCCTCTTCGCCGGTTCAGGCGGGCGTGGTGGTGCCGAGCATCGCGGAGGCCTGCTCGAGCGGGTCGCGGGCGGGCTCGGGGGCCGGCTCGGGGGCGGCGTGGCAGGTGAAACCGAGCTTGGCCATCGCCCGGAGGACCTCGGCGGCGGTGAAGTCACGGCGGTCCTGTCGGGTGACGACCTGACCGACCTGCTTGGCGGGGTACTGACGGCGGCCGATGGTGACGGTTTCGCCGGTGCTCGGTTCGGGCTTGATGCCCTTCATCGATTCCAGCACGCCGTTCTTGGTGAGATCGAACGGGAAGCGGGCGATGACGCAGCGCATGGAGCCTCACAAGGAGTAGGAAGAGCGGGCGGGCCGGGGTGAGACAGGTTCAGCGGGGAAAGCACGAAGGCTACCGAAGGCGTGTTCTGCTCGTCGACCGTCGGCAGCCCGTCGTTTCGATCAGGCGGATCAGGCCCTAGGCGGCAGGCTTGCGTGCGGGGGCGCGGCGGGCGGCGGAAGCGGGGCGGCGGCGGCCTCGGGTGGAGCCGCCGCGCTTGGGGCGTTCGGTCGCCGGTGCGGCGATGACGACCGGGACGCCGGAGGGGGCCTGGGCGCCGGTGATCCGGTGCAGCGCCTCGTCGCCCGAGCGGACCGGGGTGGTTTGCGGCCGGATGCCCGCGTCCGACATGAGGCGGATCATGGCCCGGCGCTGGTTCGGGGTGACGAGGGTGACGACGCTGCCGGACTCACCTGCGCGAGCGGTACGGCCACCGCGGTGCAGGTAGTCCTTGTGGTCGGTCGGCGGGTCGACGTTGACGACGAGGTCCAGGTTGTCGACGTGGATGCCGCGCGCCGCGACATTGGTCGCGACCAGCACGCTGACGTCTCCGGTCTTGAACTGCGTCAGCGTGCGGGTGCGCTGCGGCTGGGACTTGCCGCCGTGCAGCGCGGCGGCCCGCACCCCGCTGTTGAGCAGGTCCTTGGTGAGCCGGTCGACGGCGTGCTTGGTGTCGAGGAACATGATCACGCGGCCGTCGCGGGCGGCGATCTCCGTGGTGGCGGCGTGCTTGTCGGCGCCGTGCACGTGCAGGACGTGGTGCTCCATCGTCGTGACCGCACCGGCCGACGGGTCGACCGAGTGCACGACCGGGTCGCTCAGGTAGCGGCGCACCAGCAGGTCGACGTTGCGGTCCAAAGTGGCGGAGAACAGCATCCGCTGCCCCTCCGGACGCACCTGGTCGAGCAGCGCGGTGACCTGCGGCATGAACCCCATGTCGGCCATCTGGTCGGCCTCGTCGAGCACCGTGATGCCGACCTGGTCCAGCCGGCAGTCGCCACGGTCGATGAGGTCCTTGAGCCGGCCCGGGGTCGCGACGACGACCTCGGCCCCGCCGCGCAGCGCACTGACCTGCCTGCCGATCGACATTCCGCCCACGACCGTGGCCATCCGCAGCCTGAGGGAGCGGGCGTACGGCGTGAGGGCGTCCGTCACCTGCTGCGCCAGCTCGCGTGTCGGTACGAGGATCAGCCCCAGCGGCTGACGGGGCTCGGCACGCCGTCCTTCGGTGCGGGCGAGCAGCGCGAGGCCGAAGGCGAGGGTCTTGCCGGAGCCGGTCCGCCCACGGCCCAGGACGTCACGGCCGACCAGGGAGTTCGGCAGCGTCGCGCCCTGGATCGGGAACGGTGCGCTCACACCCTGCCTGCCGAGTTCGGCCAGCAGCTGCGCGGGCATGCCGAGGTCGGCGAAGCTCTCGACGGCGGGCAGCGCGGGGGTGATCGTCTCGGGGAGCGCGAACTCACCCTGCACCGCGGCGGGTCGGCGGCCGTGACCGCCCGAGCGGGCCGGTCCGCCGGAGCGGCGCGGCGCCGACGAGCCGAAGCGGCCGCCGCTCTTCCCGGCGTAGGAATTTCCGCCACGGGTGCGGGCGGAACGGTCGTTTGTACGTGTGCGGTTCATGCGGAACCTTCCTCGATGCGGTGCATACCAAGGAATCCCCGCAGCGATGAGCCGCATGGCGAATTACAAGTATGGACCGATGGCAAAAACAGGCAGAGCCGGCCGGCGGAAATCCACGCGGGCCCGGGTGCGGAAAAGCATGCAGCTGGGGCCCGCACCCCGAAGGATGCGGGCCCCAGCTGCAAAATACGCGTCGGTGTCAGGCCGGAACGATGTTCTCGGCCGTCGGGCCCTTCTGGCCCTGCGCGATGTCGAAGGACACCTTCTGGCCTTCCTGGAGCTCACGGAAGCCCTGGGCGGCGATGTTCGAGTAGTGGGCGAAGACGTCAGCGCCGCCGCCGTCCTGCTCGATGAAGCCGAAGCCCTTTTCCGAGTTGAACCACTTCACGGTTCCAGTAGCCATGTCATATCTCCTTGGGGCAGTACATCGGAATCCGCACTGTGCGAAAACCGTGTCGCCGCGATGATTACCCCGACCGGAAAAATGACCGGAAATACAAGGGTGCTCCCGCCTGCAAGAGCAGGTCAGGGGCACCTGAAGTTTTGGGAACCACAACTGCAACTTCTACCGAGAGTAGCACGCAAGAACAGCGTGCACCGACCACCGAATTCCATACTTTCCGCCCCGACAAAAACTCTCACCACATGGTTCGCAAAACCCTCATCGCGCGGGCGTAGATATTGAGTCACCCGAAGGGCAGGGTTCGGGCGACGAAGCCCCTCACGGGCACCCACCGACCCAGGAGACCCCATGCGCCGCCTCGCCGTCTTCCTCGCCTCGTCCACCGGAATCGACCCGGCCCACACCGAACTGGCCGTCGACGTCGGGGCAGAGCTTGCCCGGCGCGGCATCGGGCTCGTCTACGGCGGTGGCCGCCGAGGCCTGATGGGTGCGATCGCGGACAGCGCGCTGAAGGCCGGCGGCGAGGTCGTCGGTGTCATGCCGCGCAGCATGGTCGAGAGGGAGTGGGCGCACGAGGGCGTGACCCGGCTCCTCATCTGCGACTCGATGCACGAGCGCAAGGCGCTCATGGCCGACCAGGCCGACGCCTTCGTCGCCCTGCCAGGCGGACTCGGCACGCTGGAGGAGATCTTCGAGGTGTGGTCCTGGCGTCAGCTCGGATTCCACGCCAAGCCCGTCGGCTTCCTCGACGCCGGAGGCTTCTGGACGCCGCTGCTCGGCGCCCTGCGCGGCATCGCCGACTCCGGCCTCCTCCCGGCAGCCACGCTGGACGATCTCGCCATCGCCCCCGACCTGGCGGGCCTGCTGGATCTGCTGGAGGAGCGGTTGCGCGAGAGCACGGAACCCGCGCACGGAAAGGGCCTGCGTTAGGGCCCTTCTCACGGATCTTGCTGGAGTCCCGGGCCCAGCCTGATCCGTCAGAAGGACCCTGGCCCGGCAAACCGGAGGAGGCGTCCGACCTTCTTGGCCCGCGCCTCGACAAGGTGCGGGCCAAGAAGACGGGGATCGGCCCCCACCGGTAGCCGCCGTACCCCCACTTGCGCCCCAATTCCCACCTCTTACCCCGATCTGGCGCAATTGCCTTGATGGGGGCTGTCAGTCGGCGTAGAACGCTGTCAAGGCGTAACGGGGGAAGGGCGAGCCCATGGGGGATGTGGGCAGGGTCGACGTACGCGGGGAAGTGAACGGGCAGGTCGTCGTCGGCCGGAACAACGTCGTCATCAATGCCGAGCAGGGCGCGTACGTCGCCTACCGGCCCGAGGGGCCACCGCAGCTGCGGCCGCGTGCCCGGCCGTATCCGGGCGGGTCCGCGCTGCGCGGCCAGGGCGAGGTGCTCATCGGCCGGGACAGTGAACTCTCGGCGATCGGCGCCTGGTTGGGAGCGGGGAGGCGCGTCCAGGTCTTCGGCCCGCCCGGCATCGGCAAGAGCGCGCTGCTGCGCCGCTGCGCCGCCGAGCAGCTCACGCTCGGCCGGCCCGTCCTCCATCTCCACGCGGCCGACAGGACAACGGAGGACCTGCTCCAGGAGATCTTCCAGGCCTGCTACGAGCTGTCCGACGGCCGTCCCTGCGAGGGCTACAAGCCCGAACCCGCCACCCTGCGCCGGCTACTGGGTGCGCTGCACGTGGTCCTCGTCGTCGACGACCTCCAGGTCTCCCCCGACGACCTGGGCCTGCTGATCGAGGCGACACCCGGCTGCCGGCTACTCACGGCCGCCGTGGACCGCATCGAGCGCCCCGAGTTGCGCCCGTTGCGGCTCGATGGGCTGCACGAACAGCATGCGTTCGACCTGCTGGCAGGCGAGGTGGGGTACTACCCCGGCGGGCCCGCGGCCGATGCCGCCCGGCAGCTGGTCGCGGCCGTCCACGGGCATCCACAGACCGTCCTGCAAGCAGCCGCCGCGTTCAACGCCTCGCAGAGGCGGGGCGCCCCCGGTCGGGCCGGTGGCCCGCCATGGCCTCCCGGCTTCTTCCCGGTCGACGACACCGCACTCGCCGTCGGTACCGCGGCCCGGCTGTCGGAGCAGGCGACCGCGTTGCTGCGGCCGCTGTGCACCCTGGCCCCACTGCCCGCGTCACCGGTTCTGCTGTCGGCGCTCGGGGTACGCCCCGACCCGATGGCGCTTGCCGAACTCACTGCGCTACGACTGGTCGAGGTCGACGGCGACAACCTCTGCTCCTGCGGACCGTTCGCCGTCCTGGTCGCCCAGCAGGCCGGGGCGCTCCCCGCCGCCGCCCAGCTCGCGCCCGCCCTCACCCACTGGCTGCGGACCCGCGCCACCCGGTACGAGGCGTGCGCCGAAGCCGCGACGATCCGGCGGGTCCTGGGGAATCTGGCCATGGTCGAGGACCACCGGGGCGTGCGGGACCTCGCACGCGCGGCGGCCCCGCTGCTCGCGCTCTCGCTGCACTGGGGCGTGTGGGGACAGGTCCTGCGCTACGGCAGGGCGGCGGCTCAGTTCCTGGGCGCCGCGGCGGACGAGTCGTACTTCGCGCACGAGGTGCACGTGCGGGTCATCGCGCTGAGCACGGCCTCGTCGGGGCTCGTCGGCGGTGGCGGGGGCGTGGGATACGCGGCGGCGCACGCGGGGGGCGGGGGCGGTGGGGGCGGCGGTCCGGGCGCGCCGGGCCCCGGGCAGGGCGGGCCCTCCGCACCCGGTGGCCCGTCCGCGCCGAGCGGCCCGCCCGGCGCCGGCAGTCCGGTCGGCAGCGGTGCGGGGCCGCCCCGGCCACGCGGGTGGGGGCTCCACCAGGCTCGCCACTCCGTGCACCACGTCGTCGCGTCGCACCCCGTGGCGGTCGGCGCCGGTGGCGTCCTGGTGGCAGCGGGCCTGGCGGTCGGGGTCGCGAACCTGGCCGGAGGCGGGACGCCGCAGGTAGTGGTGGACGGTTCACCAAGCGTCACCTCACCACTGACGCAGTTCTCGACCACGAGCCCCACCGGCTCGCCCACAAGCCCGAGCCCGAGCCCGACGCAGCAGTCGTCGCCCGCGTCCACCGCTCCCACGAGTCCGCGCGCCGCCACACCTCCGCCGGGCACGGGCAACTGTCCGCCGGTCGGGCTGCCCGCACGGGACTTCGGCGCCGTCGAGGTCGGTGACACCAGGACCGAAACCGTCCACTTCACCTCATGGCTCGAGTGCGACAACGAACAGGCCCTCAAGGCCAGCGATCCCGCGGACTGGAAGACCGCCCTGACCTCGTGCCCGCCGGCGGGCGGCTCGCACGACTGCGTCTTCCGGGTCACCTTCGCCCCCAAGAAGCCCGGCGCGTACAAGGCGCTGGTCACCATGCCGGACGACGTGGGACAGCAGGACGTGACGATGCAGGTGACCGGGACGGCCGCCGCCGTTCCCACCGGCCCGACCGGGCCAACCGACCCCACAGGCCCCACCGTCCCACCAGGCCCGACCGACCCATCCCCACCCTCGCCCCCGCTCCCGCCCTCCGAGCCCGGCTCGGGCATCGACTGAGGAGACCTCATGCCCCACACATCAGGCGGCGACCACTACGAGATCCGGACGGAAGGCGGCGTTTCCGGCCAGGTGGTCGTCGGCCGTGACAACACCGTCTCGCAGGTGGCGGGCGCCCCCGCCCCGGCCGCCGTGACCGAGCAGCAACTGGCCGTGCTGCGCGCCGAGTTCGCCCGCGTCCGCGCACTGCTGCCCGGCGACGCCCCGGACCGTGCCGGTGAACTCCTCGACGAGCTGGAGGAGTCGGCGACCGCACCGGAACCCGACCTGTCCACCATGGAGTACGTACGCCGTTGGTTCGCCCGCCACCTTCCCGCGCTCGCGGGAGCCGTCACCAGCCTGGTCGTCCACCCGATCGTCGGGCAGCTGGTGGCGGCGGCCGGCGGCACCCTCGCCGAGGAGTTCCGCCACCGCTTCGGAGGCGAAGGCGACGCGTAACCGGCGGCAGGCACTGTCGGGCCTGACGCGCACGCCGCGGACGGATCCGCCGCATGCCCGGCGCATCCGTCCGCTAACGTGCGATCGATGACCACACCATCGACGCACGCCATCGGCCCCGACTTCGACACCCCCGTCGAGAAGCGGTACTTCGAGGACTACGTTCCCGGATCGACGTACACCTACGGCAGCATCACCGTCACCGAGCGGGCCATCCTCCGCTTCGCCGGGGAGTTCGACCCGCAGGACATCCACACCGATGTCGAGGCCGCGGGCGCCGGCCCCTTCGGCGGGCTCATCGCCAGCGGCTGGCACACCGCCTCGGTGATGATGCGCCTGTACGCCGACCATTACGTCAGCAAGGTCGCAAGCCTGGCCTCGCCCGGCATCGACGAACTGCGCTGGCCTCGCCCGGTCCGCCCCGGCGACGGCCTCTCGATCCGCGCCACGGTCCGCGCGGCCCGACCCTCCCGCACCAAGCCCGACCGGGGCCTCGTCCACACCGACGTCGAGGTGCTCAACCAGCATGGCGAGACGGTGCTGACCCTCACCGCCATGAATCTGCTGCTCCGCCGCGACCAGGGATGATCCGGTGACGGCGACCGAGGCACTGTGGCGATCACCGTCAATCACCTGATAAGCAATGATGGTGACGTCACGTCAGGTGAAGAAGCGTACGGGTGGGGCGGCGGTCGCCATCACCACACTTGCCCTGCTGATGACGGCGTGCGGGGACAGCGGTTCGGACGATACCGGGGGCGGCCAGGACGCCCAAGTCACCGTCGCCGCCCTGCCGTTGACCGACTCCGCCGCGCTGTACATCGCCCGCGACCGCGGGCTGTTCAAGAAGGAGGGGCTGGATGTCCGTATCCAGCCCGTGCAGCAGAGCATCCAGGCGCTGCCCGCCCTGTCCAAGGGCCAGGTCGACGTGATCGCGAGCGCGAACTACGTGACCTTCCTGCAGGCCCAGGAGAAGGGCATGCTCGATGTGCGCATCCTCGCGGAGGGTGTGCGGACGGCGCCGCACATGATGGATGTCCTGGTGCCGAAGGACTCCCCCATCAAGAGCGCGGCCGATCTCAAGGGCAAGAAGGTCGCCGTCAACATCCTCAACAACATCCAGACGCTGACGCTCGACGCGATCCTGGAGAAGCGGGGCGCCGGCAAACCCGCTTACAGGCAGATCGCGTTCCCGCAGATGGGGGCCGCCCTGGAGAAGGGGCAGGTCGACGCGGTGCATGTCGTCGAGCCCTTCGACAGCGCGATCCAGAGCGACCTCAAGGCGAAGGTCCTCATCGACGGCGCCGCGAGCCCCGTCGAGTCGCTGCCCATCAGCGGATACGTCACCACCGCCAAGTACGCGAAGCGGAACCCGGACACCGCCGCCAAGTTCAAGCGCGCCATCGAGGCCGCCTCGAAGATCGCCGACGAGGACCCCACGGCCGTCCGCAAGGTGGTGCCCACCTACAGCAAGGTCAAGTCCGCGCAGGCCAAGTCGATGGGGCTGCCCGCGTATCCGACGAGGACCGACCCGGACCAGCTGCGCCGCCTCACCGAACTCATGCGGAAGCAGGGGCTGTTGAAGAAGGCCGTCGACCCGTCGACACTCGTCGTCAAGTGAACCGCCGCGCCCGCAGGGACGCCGGGCTCGGCGCCCTCGGTGTGCTGCTGGCCTTCGGCGCCTGCGAGGCGGTGTCGCGTGCCGGCATCGTGCGGCGCGAGTATCTGCCGCCCGCGTCCGACATCCTCGCCCACTCCGTCGAGCTGGCGGGCGACCCGGTGTTCCTCGACGGGGTCGGCGCCACGCTGCGCGCCTGGGTGCTCGGCCTCGCTCTCGCGTGTGCGATCGCCGTGCCGGCCGGACTGCTGCTCGGGAGTGTGCCCGTCGTCGACGCCGCGGTCCGCGCGATCGTGGAGTTCCTGCGGCCGCTGCCGTCCGTGGCGCTGATCCCGCTGGTGTCCCTGCTGCTCGGCTCCGGCACCGAGACGGAGGTCGCACTCGTCACGTACGCCTCGGTGTGGCCGATCCTGTTCAACACGATGTACGGCCTCCATGAGAGCGAGCCGCTGGCCAAGGACACGCTGCGCGCCTTCGGCTTCGGCCGGGCCGCGGTGCTGCTGCGCGTCGAACTGGTCGGCGCCGCGCCGTTCATCGCCGCCGGCATCCGTATCTCGGCGGCCGTCGCGCTCGTCGTGGCCGTCGCCACGGAGCTTCTGTCCGGGTTCGGAGAGGGCCTCGGCATCTTCATCGCGCAGGCCCAACAGGCCACTGACGGCAACCGGGACGTGCTCGCGGGTGTGGTGTGGGCGGGCGTGCTCGGCCTGCTGATCAACGGCGTACTGGTGTGGGGCGAGCGGCGGTTGTTCCCGTGGACGCCCGAGCGGCGGGCGGTGCGCGCGTGACGCGGACGATCCAAGCGCCAACACGCCTTCCACGTAAGCCGGTTCAACGCCCCCGAACCGGCGCCCTGCTCCGCTGGCCTGTCCTCGTGCTCGCCGTCGCCCTCTGGGAGGTGGCCACCCGCGCGCACGGCAGTGTCTTCTTCCCACCCCCGTCGCACATCGGACGGCACGCGTACGAGCTGTGGTTCTCCGGACCGGTCCGCCATGTGTTCCTCACGGACGCAGCGTTCGACACGATCGGCCCGAGCCTCGGCCGGATGGCGGCGGGTTTCCTGCTCGCGGCCGTCGCCGGGATCGTGCTCGGGGTGGCGATCGGCCGCTCCCGGCGGGTGTACGCGCTGTGCGATCCGGTGCTGCAGTTCGCGCGGGCCGTCCCGCCGCCCGCCCTGGTCCCGGTCTTCGTCGTGGTCCTCGACTTCGGTACGCCGATGCAGATCACGTCGATCGTGTTCAGCGCCGTCTGGCCGGTGCTCGTGAACACCGCGGAGGGCGCCCGCAACACCGATCCGCTGCGCCTGGAGGTCGCCGCCACCCTGCGGCTCACCACGGCCGAGCGGCTCTGGTACGTCATCGTGCCGTCCGCGCTGCCCCGCATCTTCGCCGGACTGCGACTCAGCCTCTCGCTCGCGCTGATCCTCATGGTGTTCTCGGAGCTGCTGCCCGGCACGGAGAACGGCATCGGCTTCGTCCTCACCGACGCCCAGTCGCGCTCGGACCTGCTCACCGTGTGGGCGGCCCTGGCCCTGCTCGGCGTCCTGGGGTATCTGCTCAACACCGGCCTGCTGGCCATCGAGAAGCGCGTGCTCGGCACGGGGAGGACGGCATGACGACACACCTCGGCGACGAGGACCGCCCCCACCTGCTGCGCCTCACCGCCATCAGCCAGTCGTACGGCTCTCATCGCGTCCTGCACGATGTGTCGCTGACCGTTCCGAGCGGCCAACTCCTGTGTGTCGTGGGCCCGTCGGGCTGCGGAAAGTCGACACTGCTCCGCACGATCGCGGGACTGCTCCCCGTACAGGAGGGCACGATCACCGTCGACGACGCCCCGGTCACCGGAGTGCCCGACCGGCTCGCGGTCGTGTTCCAGGACTACGGCCGTTCCCTGCTGCCCTGGCTGACGGTCCGCGACAACGTGGCACTGCCGCTGCGCCGCCAGGGTCTGCGCCGCGCCGAACGGCGGGCCGCGGCCGACCGCATCCTGGCCCGCGTCGGCCTGGAGGCCTCGGCCCGCCGCCACCCCTGGCAACTCTCCGGCGGCATGCAGCAACGGGTCGCCATCGCCCGCGCGTTGGTGGTCCGCCCCTCCCTGCTCCTCATGGACGAGCCCTTCGGCTCCCTCGACGCGCAGACCCGCGAGGACCTGGAGGACCTGCTGCTCGACGTCCATCGCACCGACGGCACGACGATCGTGTTCGTCACGCACGACATCGACGAGAGTGTTTACGTGGGAGACCGCGTGGTCGTCCTCTCGCCCGCCCCCGACTCCGGCATCGCGCTGGACCTACGGGTCCAACTCCCCGTGGAACGCGACCAGATCGCGACACGGGGGCTGCCGGAGTTCGTGAAGCTGCGCGCGGAGGTGGGGCGGACCGTGCGGGCGCCGAAGCTCAGCTGAAGGGGACGGCGTCGGCGGGGCCGGCGTGCCAGTTGGTGGCTTCGGGCCTGTCCACGACCGCGGCGCCGGTTCCCGTGGCAGCGGTGCCGGACTTACTGTCGGGGGCGGACTTGCTGTCGGTGGCGGCCTCGGCTTCCGCGCCTTCCGCGGCCTCCGCGCCTTCCACGGCCTTCGAACCGGCCTCCGTGTTCGCGTCGGTCTTCGCCGTGCCGGCCTTGGCGTCGGACTTCGATCCGCCGGAGGTGCTCTGCTTGCCGCTGCCCTTCTCACCCGGTCCTGCCGAGCGTCTCCTTCACGAGGCGGCGGGCGTACGCGGCATCGATGCCGTCCGGGCGGAAGAGGATCCGGTACATGAGGGGCGCGACGACGCGGTCGATGACCTTCTCGACGTCGGGTGTCTTCTCCCCGCGCCCCTTCGCGCGGGCGAGGACGACGTCGATCTGTTCGGCGGCGTAGGCGGAGCACTGGCCGGCGTTGCTGCCGTCCGGGTCGCCGAGCAGGGCGTCGCGGATGTAGGCGCGGCCGGCGGGTGAGGCCATCTCGTCGAGGAACTGCTCGGCCCAGACCGTCAGGTCGGAGGAGAGGGTGCCGTGATCCTTCGGCTCCGTGTCGGGCCGCAGCCGCTCGACCGCCACGTCGGACAGCAGCGCCTGAAGGTCACCCCAGCGCCGGTAGATCGTCGACGGTGTCACGCCCGCACGCTGGGCGACCATCGGCACTGTCACCGCATCCCGGCCCACCTCGGCGGCGAGTTCGCGGACGGCCTCGTGCACTGCCGCCTGGACACGGGCGCTGCGCCCACCGGGACGTACCATCTGCCTGCTCATGGGACCCATGCTAAAGCGAAATCGTTGCGTCTAGGAGTCCGCGCGTCGACCTGCGGGTTCCTCATGCTGCGGGTTCCTCATACTGCGGGTTCCTCATGCAGCCGGCGCGAGCGCGGGGGCGGGGCGGGTCTGCTCGTAGGCGTGTCCGACCCGCAGGAGGGTGCGCTCGTCGAGGGGGCGGCCGAGCAATTGCATGCCGATGGGCAGCCCGGCCGTGTCGTGGCCGACCGGTACCGACAGGGCCGGCATACCGGTGATGTTGGCCGGGGAGGAGAGACGTACGTAGGCGTCGGACACCGCTTCGACCGTGCCGTCGGCCCAGGTGATCGCCTCCTGGGAGGCCTCGACGGCGGTCACCGGGACGGCGGGGGCGGCAACCACGTCGACCTGTCGCAGCACGCGGGCCCACTCCTCCCGCATCAGCGTCCGGGACCGCTGGGCGCGCAGGTAGTCCCCGGCGGGCATCAGCTCACCGGCCTCGAGAAGGGTGCGGACGTCCGCCTGGTAGAGCTCGGGGACCGTACGCAGGGTTTCCTCGTGGTACGCGCTCGCCTCGGAGACCATCAGCCCCCACTGTGTGGCCTGCACGTAGCGGGCCATCGGGATGTCGATCTCGACGAGGTCGGCACCGAGGTCGGCCAACTGGGCGATGGCTCGCCGGACTTTGACCTCCACTTCGGGGTGGACGTGGTCGAAGTAGTAGGTACGCGGCACCCCGACGCGCAGCCCTGCGAGGCCCGTGTCCGCACGCGGCCTGTAGTCCGTGGACGGGACGTCGAGCGAGGCCGGGTCGTGCGCGTCGTGTCCGGCCAGCACGCCCAGGACCAGCGCCGCGTCCTCCACGGTGCGGGCGATCGGGCCGACGTGGTCCAGCGACCAGGACAGGGCGGTGACACCTCGACGGGGGACGAGTCCATAGGTCGGCTTCAGGCCCACGACGCCGTTGAGCGCGGCGGGCACCCGGATCGAACCGCCCGTGTCGGTGCCCAGCGCGAAGGTCGCCATCCCCGAGGCGACGGCGACCGCGGAGCCGCCGCTGGAGCCGCCGGCGACCCGGCCCGCGTCCCAGGCGTTGCGGGTCTGCGGGGTGGTGAGGCCGTAGGCGAACTCGTGCGTGTGCGTCTTGCCCAGCAGCACGGCACCGGCCTCGGCCAGGCGGGCGGCGACCGCACTGTCGGCCTCCGCGCGATGACCGGCTCGCACCCGGGAGCTGGCCGTCGTCGCCACTCCGGCGACGTCGATCAGGTCCTTGAGACCCATCGGCACGCCGTGCAGGGGGCCCCGACGGCGGCCGGCCGACAGCTCGCGCTCGGCGTCGCGTGCCGCCTCGCGGGCCCGTTCGGCGGTGACGGTCACGTAGGCGCCGAGAGTCGGCTCCAGCCGCCCGATGCGGCTCAGGACGGAATCCGCCAGCTCGACGGGCGACAAACGCCGTTCCTCGATCGCTTCGGCGGCTTCGCTCAGGGACATCTCATACGGCTGCAACGGGCTTCCCCTGTCCGTGCTGTTCCGCGCGGTAGGCGAGGGCCGGCGGGGTGTCCCCGAAGTCCAGCTCCCGCAGGACCGAGACGACGGAACGGACGTGGTCGGCGGTGGCCGCGACGGCGGCACGCCGGTCGACATCGGACATGGACGGTTCCTCCCCGCACTCCAACCTTCACTCCAAACGCTAAGTGTTTGCGTTAGTGGACCATAGCGCCTATGGTCCACTAACGCAAACAGATTGCTTTTAGAGTTCAGCCCCGCCTCGAAGGACGGACCCACATGACCACCACCCCTTCCTGGACCGTCGGTGACATCACCGTCCACCGCATCGACGAGACACCCCTGCCGCCCGCCACGGGACCGTGGCTGCTGCCCGACGCCACCCCGGACCTCGTCGTCGAACAGGACTGGCTGCACCCGCACTTCGCGGACGCCGACGGCACCCTCCGCCTCGACAGCCACACCTTCGCCTTCACCGTCGGGGGGCTGCGCGTCCTCGTCGACACCGGTATCGGCAACGGCAAGGAGCGGGCCAACCCCGCCTGGCACGACCTGAGGACCGACTACCTGCGGACCCTCACCGCCGCCGGATTCCCTCCGGACTCGATCGACCTGGTGATCCTCACCCACCTGCACGCCGACCACGTCGGCTGGAACACCCGGAAGGTGAAAGGCACTTGGCTGCCCACCTTCCCCCGCGCCCGCTATCTGACCTCCCGCACGGAGCGGGAGTTCTGGGCCGCGTACGACATGGACGAGGCGCGCGAGCAGATGTTCCGGGACTCCGTGGCCCCGGTGGAGGAGGCGGGCCTGCTCGACCTCGTCGACGTGCCCGCCGAGGGACACACCGTCGTCCCGGGACTGCGGCTGCTCCCCACACCCGGACACACCCCCGGCCACGTGGCCGTCGAACTCACCGGCCACGGCGGCACGGCGCTCATCACCGGCGACTGCGTCCACCACCCCGTACAGCTCGCCCACCCCGCCATCGGCGCCTGCGTCGACATCGACCCGCCCCGGTCCGAGGCCTCGCGCCGCGCGCTGCTCGACTCGCTGGCCGGCACGGACACGCTGGTCCTGGGCACCCACTTCGCCCCGCCCACGGCGGGCCGCGTCGTCACCCACGACGGCGCCTACCGGCTCTCCCCCGTCCCGGCCGTTGCGCACCGGCACACTCCCGGACAGGCGTCGCCCACTTCCCCCACGGGCCCTCGGAGCGTCGAATGAGGAATTGATCTCGCCACGCAGACCGAGATGGTGCGTCAGGCCGGGCTGCCGGCTGGGGTGTTGGACAAGATCGAGGCAGCGGCCGAGGCGCGCCGCGACCCGGCCACCGTGCTCATCGCCCGCACCGACTGCCGCACCACGCACGGGTTCGACGAGGCCGTGCGCCGGGTCAACCGGTACGTCGAGGCCGGCGCCGACATGGTGTTCGTCGAGGCACCGCGGACGATGGAGGAGGTGCGGCGGGTACCGTCCGAGGCCGCCGCGCCCGCGCTCTTCAACCTCGTCCCCGGGCGGCAAGACACCCTACGCGGGGCTCGACGTGCTGCGCGAGGCCGGATACGCGCTGGCCATCATGCCCCCTCCTCAACGTCGGCGGCGCCGCGTCCGCGATGCGCGACGCCCTCGCCCGCGCGGCGAGCGGCGACCTCGACACCGCCGGGCAGCTGCCGGTGCGCGGGCTGTTCGAGTCCGTCGCGCTGGGGTTCTGGGAGGACCTGCGGGCCCGCTACGACAAGGAGGCCGGGCCCCGCGGCTGACCGCTCTGCGGTCAGCCGTCCGGCTCAGCCCCTGGCTCAGCCCACCGGGCGGTCGGCCGCCGCCGCACCCCCCCGGCGCCAGCCGCTCCCGGATGCCGTCGAAGTGCGTACGCATCGCCGCCGCCGCGCGCGGGCCGTCCCCCCGCAGCCGGACGGGGCGGTCCGGTAGCATCGGCCGCATGTCTGCTTCTTCCTGCGCCGCTGCCTGTGCCGCGGTGACGAGGGCGCTCCGCTAGCGGCGGGGCGTTCGTCTCACTTCTGTTCGGACGTTCTGCCGCTCCGTGATCGGACCGGAGCGGCACGTCGGTGCTGCTCGGAACCCCTTCTGGGTAACGGAGCACTCTGTGTTTTCAGGCATTCTCTTTTCGCGACTTTCGCGACTTTCGCGAAAGTCGCGTCGGGACGGCTCGTCCCCGGTGCGTGCGTGGCTCGTGCTGTGCTGCATGGCCATGCTGCAGTTCTTCATCGCGGTCGACGTGACCGTGGTCAACGTCGCCCTGCCCTCGATCGGCGCCGATTTCGGCGTCGACGGGCACACCCTGACCTGGATCGTGGTCGGGTACACGATCACCGGCGGCGGTCTGCTGATGCTGGGCGGCCGTCTCGGCGACGTGCTGGGCAGGCGTCGCGTCCTCCTGCTCGGCACCGCGCTGTTCGGCGCCGCGTCCTTGCTGGCGGGGCTCGCGCCGTCGTTCGCCGTGCTGGTGGCGGCCCGGCTGTTGCAGGGCGCCGGGGAGGCGATCGCGCTTCCCGCGGCGATGGCGGTGATCGTGCTCATGTTTCCCGAAGGGCCGCGCAGGTCGCGGGCGTTGAGCGTGTGGGCCGCCGTCGCGAGTTGCGGCCTCGTCCTCGGATTCGTGGTCTCCGGTGTCGTCACCGAGCTGCTCGGCTGGCGGTGGATCTTCCTGGCGTCCGTGCCTTTCATCCTGGTCGTACTCGCGGCCGCGGTCTTCCTCGTGCCGGGTGAACGGCCTGCCGGGCGTGCCCCCTTGGACCTTCCCGGTGCGCTCCTGCTGGTCGCGGCGCCGTTGCTGTTCACCCTCGGTGTCGTCGAGGCGGGGGCGGCGGACGGCAGGCGAGCCTGGCTGCCGCCGGTGGCTTTGGCAGGCGCGGTGGCGGCGGGAGTCCTGTTCGTCAGGGTCGAGCGCCGGTCACGCAACCCGCTCGTGCCGCTGCGGTTCTTCCGCAACGGGCCGCGCGTCCTGGCCAACACCGCCACCGCGCTGCTGAGTGCCGCGCTGTCCACGTCGTTCCTGCTGTTCACCTACTACCTGCAGGACCGGTTGGGCGCCGGGCCGCTCCAGGCGGGTCTGACGATGCTGCCGCTGGCGGTGTCCCTGATCGCGGCCTCGGTGCTGGTGCCCCGGCTGCTCGGGCGCTGGGGTGCCCGGGTCTGTGTGTTGGCCGGGGTCGGTTTCACCGCGCTGGCGATGGCCGCCATCGCCCTGGTGTCTTCCCTCGGGGCGGCCGGTTGGGCGCTGGTTCCGGCCATGGCGCTCATTGCGGCCGGGATGGGGTTCGGGATCGTCGGGCTGCAGTACGTCGCGGTGTCGGGCGTGACGGAGGACGACGCCGGTATCGCCTCCGGCGTCCAACGGGCCGCCGACCAACTGGGCGGATCCGCCGGTGTCACGCTCTACGTGGGCGTCGGGTTCGCTCCCGCCCTCGACGCCTTCGAACCGTTCCTGGTGAGCAGCTGCCTGGCCGTCGCCGGACTCGCGGCGGCTGGTGCCGTCACCGCGCGGATCGCCGTGCCCACTGGGGTGCCGGAGTAGGCCGTCACGGCCCGGGGATCACATCCTCCCCGGGCCGTACACCACCGCACACCTCACCAGACCGGCCGCAGCGGAGGAATCGCGTCGCCCGCGAACGCGCGGACGATTGTCGCGAGTTCGGCTCGCGGCACCTCCTTTCCGACGCCACGGAGCCGCTCGGCCAACTGCCCCTCCAGCTCGTGCAGCACCCCTCCGGCGACGGCAAGGTGCTCCCTCGCCTTGCCGGTCAGCACGACGAGCTTGCGCCGGCCGCCGGCGGGGTGCGGCTGCCGCTCCACGTACCCCCGCTTCTCCAGGTCGTCGATGATCTGCCCGGCGGCCTGCTTGGTGACCCCGAGCTCTTCGGCCAGCTCGCTACTGGTGGCACCGGAACCCTGCAACACCTGGAAGACCATGCCGTGCACGGGGCGGAGGTCGGAGTATCCGGCGGCGTCGACCCGGCTCACAAACTCGGTGAGCACCAGCTGAAAGGCCATCCCGATGACGGGGGTCCTGATCGTCCGCTGGGCGCTCTCGCCGACCTGGCGGCCCTCAGCCAGGGGAGCGCCGAGATCAGCACGTGGCGGGTGGAGTTGGGGTCGGGGTCGGCCACGCCGGTGCACATCATCGACCGGGAGCAGGTCTGGATGCCGTTGTCGGGTGAGTTCGCGGTCGAGGTGAAGGGCAGGGCCGGGCGGGCCGCGGCCGGGCAGGCCGTCATCCTCCCCGCGGGGACGGTGCGGCAGTTGACCGCCGTGGGCGGCCCGGCCGAAGCGTTGGTCGCCATGGCGGTCGGCGGCAAGGCGATGCTGCCCGGGAGCGAGGACAGGATTCCGCTCCCGTGGGCCGAGTGAGTACGGGCTGTACGCGGCCGCGGTTACGCGTCGATCACCACATCCTCCCGCGGCGTCGAACAGCACAGCAGGATCTTGTTGTTGGCGATCTCGCGGGCACGGATGCCACCCGCGTGCCGCATGTCGACCGAGCCGGACAGGAGGGTCGTCTTGCAGGTTCCGCACAGACCCTGCGCACAGGACGCGGGCAGCGTGATGCCCTCGCGGGCGGCGGCCGCCAGGACGGGGGTCTCGGCGTCGCACTCGATGGTGCGTCCGGTGCGGGCCAGTTGGACCTTGAAGCCGGTGCCGGGTTCGGACTCGGGTGACGCCGGTGCCTCGAACGTGAAGCTCTCCTCGTGGTGGTGGGACAGGTCGAAGTTCTCCGAGGTGAGCATCCCGCGGACCGCCGCCATGTAGCCGGGCGGGCCGCAGGTGAAGACCTCGCGTTCGGCGAAGTCGGGGGCCACGGCGCGCAGCACCTGTGCGTTCAACTGCTCCCCTCGGTCGTCGAGGAGGTGGCGTGTACGGAAGTTGGGCGACGCCGCCGCGATGAAGTCGAGTTCCCGGCGGAAGATGATGTCGTCGAAGGTGCGGGCGCTGTGGACGAGGACGACGTCGACGGGGTGGGCCAGGTCGTACAGCGTGCGGGTCATCGACATCAGCGGGGTGACACCGCTGCCCGCCGACAGGAACAGGTACTTCGGGGCGGGGTGCCGGCTGATGGTGAACCGGCCGAGAGGACCGCGCGCCCACACCGTGCCGCCGGGCGCCAGGTGGTCGTGCAGCCAGTTGGACACGTGCCCGCCGGGGACGCGTTTCACCGTGATGGTGGCGAGGTCGGGGCGGGTGGGCGCCGAGGAGAGGGTGTAGCAGCGCTCGACGGGCTCTCCGTCGATGTCCAGGCAGAGAGTGAGGAACTGGCCGGGGTCGTGGCGGAAGAGCCGCGGTTCGGTGGGAGCGAGGACGAAGGTCTTCACGTCCGCCGTCACGTCGTGGACCTGCTGGCAGACCAGCAGGCCGTCGGCCCAGGCGGGCGGCAGACCCGCCGCCGTCAGCGTCGCTGTCGTCATGGCCCCTCCATGTGCGCTTTGAGCCGGGTGATGTACCAGGTGACGAAGGACTCGACCTGGGATTCGGTCGGGCTGTACGGGCCCGGTGCGTACGCGGGGCTGCTCACGCCCAGTTGGGCCCGGCAGACGAAGACCGCGTCCTGTTCGTTGGTGGCAACCCACACGCCGGTCAGGGTGTCGAGGTCGTAGTCGATGCCCTCCTCGGCGTCCGCGTGCACGAGCCATGTGGTGCGTACGAGGGTGCGGTCGGCGGCGAGCGGGACGACGGAGAACAGCACCGCGTGGTCCGCCGAGAAGTGGAACCAACCGTTGGGCTGCAGATGGAGACCGAGGTGGCCGAGGCGCGCCGTCGGGAAGTCGGCGAGCAGCCGGCGTACGGCGGCCTTGCCGTCGGGCGTGAAGGACTCCCCTGCCAGGTCGAGGGGTTCGCGCTGGATGCGGAACCCGGTGGGTCGGGAGTCCAGTTCCTCGATGGTGGCGTAAGGCAGGCCGAGGGACTCGTACGTGGCGCGGGCCTCGGCGTCGGCCTTCTGGAAGCGTTCGAAGGTGGCCCGCATGCCCGGCGGCACCTCGTCCTCGGTGAAGTTGTAGAGCGGGAAGTAGCAGCGCTGGAGTTCGGGGTGGCCCGCGCAGTGGTAGCACTCGCGGTTGTTCTCCATGGTGAGTTTCCAGTTGCCGTGCTCGACGAGGTCGACCTGTTTCGCCACCTTGGCGCGCGCCAGGTTGTGCGGTGCGAGGTAGGGCTCGACGCGGGAGGCGAACTCGTCGAAGTCGGTGGGTGGTTGGGTGGCCAGGGAGAGGAAGACGAGGCCGGCGACCGTGCGTACGTGGACGGAGCGCAGGGCGTAGCACGAGCGGTCGAAGTCGGGCGGTTGCGACTCCGCGTGCAGCAGCGTCCCGTCGACGCCGTACGTCCAGTGGTGGTAGCCGCAGACGATGTTGCCGACCGAGCCGCGCTCGTCGTTGAGGATGCGGGTGCCCCGGTGGCGGCACACGTTGTGGAAGGCCCGGACCTCCTCGTCGTCGTCGCGGACGACGATGACGGAGTAGGCGCCGAGGGTGAGCGTGATGTAGTCGCCGGGTTCGGGGAGTTCGGCCTCGGCGGCTGCGAAGATCCAGCTGCGGGCGAAGACGGCGTCGACGTCGAGGTGGAAGATCGCCTCGCTGACGTAGAAGGGGGCTTCGAGGCTGTGTCCGGGGATACGGCGGGCGACGAGGTCGGCGGGGACGGTGTCGGAGGCGTGGACAGTCATGGCGTGTCTCTCCGAAGGCTCGTAGGGCTCGTCAGACCGGCAGGCACAGGCGCAGCGCGTCGTATACGGCGGCGTGGATGTTGCGGCTGGTGACCGCGTCGCCGATGCGGAACAGTTGGTAGCGGCCCGCCGGGTTGCGGACGACGGTCTGTGCCTCGCGGCCGAGGAGGGCCCGGTGGTCGACCTCGCCGAGGTTGCGGGAGGCGGGCAGCAGGTCGGTGTACAGCTCGTCGTTGGGCAGGGTGCCGTGCTCGACGACGACGTGGTCGACGACGCGTTCGGTCTCGGTGCCGGTGTACTCGCTGAACAGGGTCGCCGTGAGCCTCCCGGCGCCGCTGCGGCGCACCGACCGCAGGCGCCGAGCGAGCGTGACGGTGACGTCGTGCTCGGTGAACGCCCGTAGATAGGCAGGGGAGTTCATGCTGCCGACGTCGGGGGCGAGGGTGCGTTCCGGCGTCACGTACTCCAGTCGGGCGCCGTGCGCGGCGAGGAGTTCCGCGGCGTCCATGGCCGGGTAGCCGCCGTGGTCGTCGTAGATCAGGACGTCCCTGCCCGCGCGCGGGCGCAGGGAGCCGGACATCACGTCCCAGGTGTCCTCGACGAGCCCCTCCCCCTCGGTGAGGAAGGAGCGGTTGGGGAGGCCGCCGGTGGCGACGACGACGAAGTCGGGGTGTTCGGCGAGCACGTCGGACGCTTCGGCGTACGCGCCCAGGCGCAGATCGACGCCGAGGTGTTTGCACTCGGCGACGCGCCAGTCGACGATGCCGAGGAGGTCGTGGCGGCGGGGGTTCTGGGCGGCGAGCCGGATCTGTCCGCCCGCCTGGTCACCGGCCTCGAACAGTACGACGCCGTGGCCGCGTTCGGCGAGGACACGGGCGGCCTCCAGGCCCGCGGGGCCGCCGCCGACGACAACTGCCGTGCGGCGCGGGCCTGTTGCGGCCGGGACGGTGTGCGGGATCTGCAGTTCACGGCCGGTGGCCGGGTTGTGGATGCACTTGGTGTCCCCGGAGTCGTAGATCGCGTCCAGGCAGTAACTCGCCCCTACGCAGGGGCGGATGCGGTCCTCGTCACCGGAGGCGATCTTGGCGACGAGGTGCGGGTCGGCGATCTGCGCGCGGGTCATGCCGACGAGGTCGAGGAGGCCTTCACGCAGGGCGTGCCGCGCGGTGGCGGGGTCGGCGATGCGGGCGGCGTGCATGACGGGGACGTCGAGGCGGCGGCGTATCTCGCCGGTGAAGTCGAGGAAGGGGCCGAGCGGGGTGCCCATCGAGGGGATCGTCCTCGACAGGGAGGCGTCGGATTCGATGGTGCCGTGGATGGCGCTGATGAAGTCGATGCCGTCGGCCGCGAACCGCTCGGCGGCGGCCAGCCCTTCGTCGAAGGTGAGGCCTCCGGGGCGCGCTTCGTCCAGGGCCATGCGGATGCCGACGACGAACTCGGGGCCGACCGCCTCGCGCACCGCCCGGATCACCCGGCGGGGGAAGGCCATCCGGTGTTCCAGGTCGCCGCCGTACGCGTCGTCGCGACGGTTGGTCGCCGGGGAGAGGAAGCCGTCGAGGAAGTGGCCGTAGGACTGCAACTCGATGCCATCCAGGCCGCCTTCCTTGCAGCGCACCGCCGCGGCGGCGTAGTCGGCGACGATGCGGTCCAGGTCCCAGGGCTCGGCGGCCTTGGGGAACGCGCGGTGGGCGGGCTCGCGCAGCGGCGAGGCGGCGACCACCGGCAGCCAGTCCCCCGTGTAGTTGCTGGTGCGCCGCCCGAGGTGGGTGACCTGGCACATGACGGCCGCGCCCGCCGCGTGCACGTCGTCGGCGAGCAGGCGAAGCCAGGGCACGATCTCGTCACGGTAGAGCAGCAGATTGCCGAACGAGGGCGGGCTGTCGGGCGAGACGACCGCGGAGCCGCCGATCATCGTCAGGCCGACGCCGCCGCGCGCCTTCTCCAAGTGGTAGGCGCGGTAACGGTCCTTGGGCAGTCCGTCCTCCCCGAAGGCGGGCTCGTGGGACGTGCTGACCACTCGGTTGCGCAAGGTGAGGTGCTTCAGCCGAAAGGTGCTGAGCAGGGGATCCAGGTTCGTGTTCGGTGCGCGCACGACAGCTCCAAGGGAGGCAGGGAAGCTCTGTGGCCCGGATGTGATGACGGCCCCCTGATGTGAGGCAGGGGCAACGGGGATGGCGGCGTGACGACGACGTCGCCACGTTCCCGTTTCGCGATACGAAACAACAACGCGATGCGAGACAAATGTGCGGCGCGTGAGACCGCGTCGTCAACCCCTACCGTTGCGTAATCGTCGCGCCGTCAGCCGCGCCGGATGTAGCCCTTGCGCCACGAGATCTTTTCGCCGGCCGCCACCAGTTGTTCGGCGAGCCCGGAGATCGTGTGGTCGTTGATCCGGAACGTCGGCCCCGAGACGGTCACGGTGGCGATGACCTCGCCGTTCAGCGACCTGATGGGAGCGGACAGCGAGGCGAGTCCGATCTCCAGTTCCTCACTGATGACGCCGTAGCCCAGTTCGCGGACCCCCTGCAGCTGCTCCTTGAGGAGCGCCGGGTCCGTGATGGTGTGCGGCGTGTATTCCTCCAGCGACTGCTCAAGGATCCCGGCGGCCTCCGGCTGCGGCATGTGCGCCAGGAAGACCTTGCCCGCCGACGTGGCGTGCAGCGGCGTACGCTTGCCCACCCAGTCGATGCTGGTGATGGCCGCGTTGCCGAGCACCTGGTCGATGCTGATGACGGCCTCGCCGTCGTAGACCGCCACGTTCACCGTCTCGCCGACGGCGGCGGCGAGCTCCTGGCAGACCGGCCGGCTCAGCAGCGACAGGTCGTTGCCCTTGGTCGCCCCGCCCGCGAGCTCGACCACGGTGTAGCCGATGCGGTAGCTGCCGCGCTCGCTGTCCTGCTCGACGAGGCCGCGCGATTCCAGGGTGGCGAGCAGCCGGTACACGGTCGACTTGTGGATGTCGAGGGCGTCGGCGATCTCCGTGACGCCGGACGGCCCCTGCACGGCCAGCACTTGGAGGATGGACACCGCCCGGTCCACCGACTGCACCGACGTGTCCCGCGCGCGACCTTTACTGCTCATACGGGGAGCCTATCCAGGAAGCGCCTGCGCACACCGGTGCCGATCGCGGTCGGGCGCGGACTGTGCCGGAAACAGGCGACCGTGTCCAGCCTGATCCGTCAGAAGGACCCTGGTCGCCGGGGAGTACGCGGCCCAGGAAGTCGCGGACCAGCGGGACCACCTCGTCGAGGTGGGTCTCCAGCAGCCAGTGTCCGCCGTCGAGCAGGTGCAACTCGGCCTCGGGGAGGTCGCGGTGGTAGGCGCCGGCAGCGACTTCGGGGAGGTCGCGGTGGTGGGCGCGGGCAGCGACTTCGGCATGTAGCCGTCGTGCGGGCCCCACACGTTGAGCGTCTCGGGCCGCTGGTCACGCAGGTAGGCCTGCCGGCGTGCGAACCACCGCAACGTGCTCGGCTGGCCCTCAAGGAGCCGGATCAGGTTCGCCACCCGGTCGGGGGCCCGCATGAGCGCAAGTCGACCGGATGGCCCGCCCGGCTCCGCGCTGATCACGCTCAGCCCCGCTTGACCTGCCCCCGACGCCAGGAGATCCGCGCGGCGGCCGCGAGCAGCAGGCCGGCCAGGGCTGGTGCGGTGTCCTCGCGGATACGGAAGGCGGGGCCCGCGAGGGTCACAGCGGCGACGACCGTGTCGTCCAGGGCGCGGACGGGTGCCGCGAGGGCGACGAGGCCGATCTCGTACTCCTCGAACGAGACGGCGTAACCGCGCTCGCGCACCGCGGCGAGGTCCTTCGCGAGGCGCTCCCGGCGGGTGATGGTGCGGGGCGTGTACCGCTCCAGGCGCCTGCCCCGGGGCGGCTCCGCGGGCAGCCGCCCGTGCCGGTCGGGGGCCGCGTGGGCGAGGAAGACCTTGCCCGCGGCGCTGGCGTGCAGCGGGCAGCGCCTGCCGACCCAGTCGACGCTGGAGATCGACGCCTCGCCCGCCACCTGACCCACGGTGACCACCTCGCGGCCCTCGCGCACGGAGACGCTCACGGTGTCGCCCGCGGCCTCGGCCAGCTCCTGGCAGACGGGACGGCTGAGCAGGAACAGATCGGTGTTCTTCGCGGCCGCCGCCGCGAGTTCGGTGAGCGGGTGGCCGATGCGGTAGCGGCCCCGGCCCGCGCTCTGTTCGACCAGACCGCGCGCCTCCAACGTGGCGAGCAGCCGGAACACGGTCGTCTTGTGGACGCCGAGCTGCCCGGCGATCTCGGTGACGCCGCACGGCCCGCGCACCGCCAGGATCTGCAGGACCGATACCGCACGGTCGACGGACTGAACCGCACGGTCGCGCGCTCGCCCACGGCTGCCGGTCGTCACCACAGCACCCTCCAGCCCTCCGCCACAGCGACCCAACTCGCCGCCCGTAGACGTTAATTCGCGGTTGCCCGGATGCAAGAGCCTTGACGCGCCGTCACGATCAACGGCATCGTCACACCGTACTGCACATTTGTTGCGCAATGCGAAACACCCGCCCGGACATGTTCCAACCGCCCCGCGGGGACCCCTGGAGGTGGGGCACGGTGATAGAAGCCGCACGGCTGAACAAGGTTTTCGAATCCGCCGACAACCCGGTGCACGCGGTGCGTGACGTGTCCTTCACCGTGGAACCCGGTGAACTCTTCGTCGTCATGGGCCTGTCCGGGTCCGGGAAGTCGACTCTCCTGCGGATGCTCAACCGCCTCGTCGAGCCCACGTCGGGACAACTGAGCGTCGATGGGCGGGACTTGCTGGCGATGGACGACGCGAACCTGCGCGAGCTGCGCAATCGCAAGGTCAACATGATCTTCCAGCACTTCGCACTCTTCCCGCACCGCACGGTCCGCGAGAACGCCTCGTACGGCATCAAACTGCGCGGCGGCACCGCCGCCGAGCGCCAGGAACGCTCCGACTGGGCGCTGCGCACCGTCGGCCTCGCCGACTGGGCCGACGTCTACCCCAGCGCGCTCTCCGGCGGTATGCGCCAACGCGTCGGCCTGGCCCGGGCGTTGGCCACTGATGCCGAAATCATGCTCATGGACGAGCCGTTCAGCGCGCTCGACCCGCTGATCCGCCGGGACATGCAGGACCTGCTGCTCGGCCTGCAACGCGATCTGCGCCGCACCATCGTCTTCGTCACCCACGACCTCAACGAGGCGATGCGGCTCGGCGACCGGATCATGGTGATGCGCGACGGCGGAGTCGTGCAGCTCGGCACCGCGACCGACATCCTCGACTCCCCCGCCGACGCCTACGTACGCGATTTCGTCTCCGATGTCGACCGCTCCCGCGTACTGACGGCGCGATCCGTCATGCGCGAGCCCCTGACAACGGCCGGACTCGACGACGACCCCCGTGACGTCCTGCGCTCCCTGGCGGACCTCGAGGCAGGCGCCGTCTACGTCCTCGACGCCGAAGGGCTCGTCGTCGGCGTAGCCCATGACGAGGACATCGCACGGTCCGTCGAGGCGGGGCACGCCTCCCTGCGCGACAGCCCGGAGTTGCTGAGTGACGCCTACGGGCGGGCGGGCCCCGACACGCTGCTCGTGGATCTGTTCGCGGCGGCCGGGCGGTACTCGGTGCCGCTGGCCGTGGCGGACGACGACGGGCGGCTGCTCGGTGTCGTGCCCCGCGCGGCGCTGCTCACGGCTCTCTCCGCACCGCAGGCCCCCAACTCACGTGAACAAGGCGATACTTCCGAAGCGTCAGGCAGCTCACAGGAGGAGGTGGCCGATGCTGTTCAGCGTTGATCTCGGCACCCCGGTCAACAAGGCCGTCGACTGGCTGACCGAGAACCTCAGCGGCCTCTTCGACGCCGTCACCACCGTGATGACGGAACTGGTCAACGCGGTCCTATACGTACTGACGGCCCCTCACATGGTGGTCATCATCGCGGTGTTCACGGTCCTGGCGTTCCTCGCCCGCGGCTGGTTCTTCGCCGTCTACACCCTGGCCGCGTTCCTCCTCATTCAGGGCATGGGCCTGTGGACCCCGGCGATGCAGACACTCGCCGTCGTCGTGGTCGCGTCGGTGTTCGCCGTGGTCATCGGGGTGCCCATCGGCATCTGGGCCGCCCGAAGTCCGCTGGTCAGCACGCTGGTTCGGCCCGTACTCGACTTCCTTCAGACGCTGCCGGTGTTCGTCTACCTCATCCCGGCCGTCTTCTTCTTCGGCATCGGGCTCGTCCCCGGCGTCGTCGCCACCATCCTCTTCGCCGTCTCGCCCGCCGTGCGCCTCACCGAACTGGGCATCCGGCAGGTCGATCCGGAGGTCGTGGAGGCCGCGCACGCCTTCGGGGCGAAGAACGGGCAGATCCTGCGCGGTGTCCAACTCCCCCTGGCCCTGCCCTCGATCATGGCCGGCATCAACCAGGTGATCATGCTCGCCCTCTCCATGGTCGTCATCGCCGGAATGGTCGGCGCCGACGGTCTGGGGACCATCGTGGTGCGCGGCATCAGCCAGCTCGACGTCGGGATCGGCTTCCAGGGCGGCCTCGCCGTCGTGTTCCTCGCCATCTTCCTCGACCGCACCACCAGCGCCCTCGCCACACCCCGCATTCGCCGCTGGCCGGGCCGCGGGCGCACCGGCACGACCCCGGAGGCCGACACGGAGAAGTCATCCTCTCCCGCCTCGTCCACCACTCCGGTTTCCGCGTGAAGACAGGAGCTTCAGCCATGATCCGCAACCGACGCCGCCGCACCACCTACCTCTTCGGCTGCACCGCCGCCGCGCTCACCCTGCTCGCCACCGCGTGCAGCGGAAACACCTCGAAGGTCGAGGGAGGCTCCGACGACGACAGCGGCGGCGGCTCGAAGACGGTCAAGCTGGCCTACGTCGCCGGGTGGGACGAAGGAGTCTCCGCGACCTTCCTGTGGAAGCAGATCCTGGAGGACAAGGGGTACAAGGTCGACGTCCGCGACCTGGACATCGCGAGCACCTACACCGGCATCGCCAACAAGCAGGCCGACATCTACCTCGACGCCTGGCTGCCGGTCACCCACGAGACGTACTGGAAGAAGCTCGGCCCCAAGATGGAGAAGCTCGGTACCTGGTACGAGCCGGCCGACCTCAACCTGACCGTCCCCAAGTACGTCAAGGACGTCAACACCATCGACGACCTCAAGGGCAAGGCCGACGAGTTCGGCGGCAAGATCGTCGGTATCGAGGCGGGCTCGGGACTGATGCGCCTGACCCGCTCCCCCGTGCTGCCGGACTACGGCCTCAAGAGCGAGTACAAGCTCTCCGAGTCCAGCACGTCGGCGATGCTCTCCGCCCTGAAGAAGGCGGTCAACAACAAGAAGCCCATCGTCGTCACGCTCTGGCGGCCGCACTGGGCCTACACGTCGATGCCGCTGAAGGTCCTCAAGGACACCAAGAAGGCCTACGGCAAGCCCGACAAGGTCCAGATGGTCGCCTCCAAGGGCTACTCCAAGGCCAACCCCGAGGTCGCCGGCTGGCTCAAGAACTTCCACCTCACGAGCAGCCAGCTCGGCAGCCTCGAACTCCTCCTCCAGAAGAAGGGGACGGGGCACGAGCAGGAAGCGGCGAAGGAGTGGATGGCGGACAACAAGCAGCTGGTCGACAGCTGGCTGAAGTGACCACCTGACGGTCGCGTGGTCGCCCGCTCCCCGCCGGGGCGACCACGCCCGGAGGTCTACGCGCCTTCCGGCCGCGTCGAGTCCGAGATCTCCACATGACCGATGCCCGCCCGCACAACCCACTGGGCCTCCTGCGCGGAAAGTGTCCAGGGACTGCGCAGGAGAATCCTGTTGCACTCCACGGAGTCCGCCAATACGCCTGGCGGTGCGGGCAGTTCGCGGTACTACCTTCCGTCGGCGCCCCAGTGTGGATGGCCTGGGTCCCCCATCGCGTCCCGGAAGGCGCCGACGCGGCGAGGCCAGTCGGGGTGCCCCCACCAGTGCCTGCACGCACCCGCGCCATGCGCGGCCGCACGGAGGAAGGCGTACGCCACCCCACGCTCTTCCGCGCCGGTGAGGAACCCGCTCAGGGCGCGATCGGCGCAGTCCTCGTACTCGGCGAGATCGCCACCGCAGGCACCGGCGAGCTCTCCGAGCGTCGTGCCCGTCGGCAGCATTCGGTCGGGGCGCACGAGCCAGCGGTAAAGCCGCTCCATCAGCGGCAACAGATCCTCGGGGTAGACCCGGGACAGCGTGTCGGTGCGGCTTCCGGCCTCTGCACCGAGCTCGCACTCCCGCGTCCAGCCGAGCATCCGCTGCCGCACGCCCCGGCTGGTCGCCGCGTTGATCCGGAGCATGTCGCCGTCGGTCAACGGACCGCTGCCCGCATGCCAGTCCTCCACGCATGTATTGCGCCACGCGCCGTTCGTGAGCCCCAGCGCCGCAAGCGTGATGACTGCCCCGAGGTCATCTGGATCGGTGCCGCCGTAGCGGGCGAGCACCTCACTGATCGCTGTGAGTTCCTGCTCCAGCGTGAACTCCGGCATCTTCCGAACCATGTCGCCGCCCCCGTCCATGACTGCTTCGGGAGCATCCGCTCCCTCACCTCATGCCTTCACGGTAGAGGCGGCCACTGACAACGCCACGGCAACGTCACGGTGCGTCCGCCCGCTGCCGGTCGAAGCGGCAACTACCCGGCTCCGCCGCGCGCGGCCAGCGTCGCGAGCGCCTCACGGACGAGTGGAGGGACAAGATCCGGCACCACGTCCGGTGCCGGGGCCGCTGAGCCCCTGCGCTCCGCTCTGCGCATGGTGGCACCGCGTAGCGGTCACTGTGACTCGCGCAGCCGGAGAAGGTACGCGGCGGTGAGGGACACGGCGCGGTCCTCGTCGGCCGAGAGGGCGACGAGGGTGCGCCCGGCCGTCGGACCGGGGATGCCTGCCAGGGCTTGGGTGAGGCGGCCGCGGGCGGGGGCTTCCGTGGTGGGGAGTGCGAGGCGGTCGACGAACTCCGCCGCGATGCGCTCCGCGGAGACGGTGTCGCTCGCCAGCACGCTCAGCGCGTCGGCGGCGTCGGTGTCGTTCCTGCCCGCCACGATCATGTCGATCAGCTCCGGGACCGCATCGGCCGCTCCCCGGTTGCCGAGCGCCACGGCGGCGCGCCCCCGGACCACGGCGTCGGCGTTCGTGAGGGCCTGCCGCAGTTCCGTGGCCGCCGCGTCGCCGGGCAGTTCGGCGAGGCACTGAGCGGCACGCTCCCGTACGGCGGCCACCGGCGAGCCGAGTGCCTCCGCCAGCAGCGGCAGGCTGTCGGCGCCGCCCGAGCGCACCAGTGCCCAGCGCAGGGCCCCGGCGACGTTCGTGTCCGTCTCGCTCAACACCGCCTCGACCAGGGCCTCCACGGGCATCCCGTCCTGGCCGCCCGAGGAAAGGGCCGCGCGCTGGCGTGCGTCGACGTTCTTCGAGCTCAACGCCTGGAGCAGCGCGACGACTTGGAGGACTTCCTCCCAGTCGCCGGGATCGGCCGCGTCGATCCGGTTGAGACGCGTGAGCAACTCGGTCTCGGCCGCGATGCGTTCACGCGTCTGCCGGATGAGATCGCCGACGAGCGCGGCGGGCGTGAAGCCCGGTTCGTCGAGCGCGCGCCCGATCTCGCGCAGCGAGAGCCCCAGCGACCGCAGGCTCTCGATGTGGAAGATCCGCCGGATGTCCTCGCCCGAGTACTCCCGGTATCCGGAGCCCGTGCGTTCCGAAGGCCGCACCAGGCCCAGCGTCTCGTAATGCCGGAGCATGCGGGCACTGACCCCGGACCTCCGCGCCACCTCACCGATCAACACACTTCATCGTCCACCACGGGAGCCCCGCCGAGGGCCACGACGCGCTTCGCCTCCTCGATCGCGAAGCCGAACCCGGTGTCCGGGTCGCGCAGCACCTGCTGCGTGGCGAGTGCGTGCGCGCGTACGTCCGGGTCGGAGGCGGTCGCCGCGGTGCGCAGCGCGGGCAGCGCCACATCGCCGAGGTCGACGAGAGCCCGGCCCAGGCTGAGCTGCGTGTCCCGGCCACCCCGGCCGAGCTGCGTCGCGAGTACGGCGGCGAGGGATTCCTGCTCCTCGTCGGGCACGAGCACCACGGCGGCCCGCCAGGCGCTTCGCGCCACATCGTCGTCGGCGTCCGTCAGCAGCTCCCGCGTGATCACCGGCCAGGCACTCCGGTCGCCGATCTTGGAGAGCGTGTGCAGCGCCTGGCTCCGCGCCTGCGCGGGACCCGAGCGCACCTCGCGCAGCAGCACGGGGAGCGTCAGGGCCACCGGGTGCCGGATGAGCGCCCAGGTCAGCATGTCGCGGACGAAGAACTCCGGCTCGACCGCGCACCGCTCGACGAGCTTGCCGACGAATCCCGGGTCGGGTGCCGTACCCACCGCCATCGCGGCCCGCAGCCGCACCGACGCCTCGCGGTCCTCGAGCCCCCGCAGCGCGCGCGAGGTCTCCGTGTCCTGCCCAGTGATCGTCATCGAGACCACCTCCTCGGCAAGCAGTGAAGACCTTGTCACTGTGTCAAGGTCAAACCCGCAGGGGCGGCACTGCGGGAACCTCGATCGCGTTCTCGATGTCGGCGTCCGTCAGCTTGAAGGCCTCGGGGTAGGAAGCGCGGCGGGTGCGGCGGGCGGGTTCACTCGTGCGCCAGGTGTAGAGGCAGCGGGTGCACTGGAGCACGTCCCACACCCCGGGGACGGGGGACGTGGCGAGACGGGTGATGGTGTCGGCGGGGCAGCGCGGGCACTCGGCGCCGTCAACCAGCTTACTGTTCATGGGTGTTGACCTTTCTTGGAGGGTGCGACGGGGTCAGTGGCGGGCCGCGACCAGGTTCTGGAGACGCTTCGCCCACTCGGCCGTCTCCGGCAGGTCCTTGGCCGGGGTGGAGAAGTTGCCGCGGACGTCGGGTGCCACCGGGGTCGTCGCGTCGATGATCATCTTGCTGGTGATGCCGGCGGGCTGGGCGGCGGGCGCGAGCTCGAGGACCGACAGGTTCGGGATGACGACGACGTCGTCCTTCGGGTTAACCTTCGCGGACATGGCCCACATGACCTGCGGCAGGTTGAACGGGTCGACGTCCTCGTCGACGACGATCACCTGGGCCACGTATCCGAGCCCGTGCGGCGTCGTCATCGCGCGCATCCCGACGGCCTTGGCGAACCCGCCGTACCGCTTCTTCGTCGAGATGATCACCATCAGGCCGTGCGTGTACATGGCGTTGACGGCCTGCACCTCGGGGAACGCCTCACGCAGCTGCTTGAGCAGCGGGACACAGGTGTTGGGCCCGACGAGGTAGTCGCACTCGGTCCACGGCATGCCGAGGTAGAGGGACTCGAAGACCGGGCTCGTACGGTACGAGACGCGGTCGACGCGGATGACGGGCATCCTGCGGCCACCCGAGTAGTGCCCGGTGAACTCGCCGAAGGGGCCCTCGATCTGGCGCTTGCGCGACTCGATGACGCCTTCGATGACGACCTCGCTGCCCCACGGCACGTCGAAGCCGGTGAGCGGCGCGGTGGCGATCGGGGCGGGCGCGCCGCGCAGCGCGCCGGCCATCTCGTACTCGCTCTGGTCGTACGCCATCGGCATGCCGGCGACGATCGCCATCACCGGGTCGTTGCCGAGGGTGATGGCGATGGGCAGGTCCTCGCCGACCTCCTCGGCCTTGCGCAGGTGCTGGGCGACGTCGTGCATCGGGACGGGCTGGAAGGCGAGGCGGTTCGTGCCGATGACCTCGATGCGGTACGTGCCGACGTTCTGCTTGCCGAAGTTCTCCGGGTCCTCGGGGTCGCGGGAGACGACGGCGGCCTTGTCGAGGTAGAAGCCGCCGTCACCGTCGTTGAGACGGAACAGCGGGAGGACGGAGAACAGATCGACGCCCTCGCCCTCCTGCGTGTTCTCGCGCCAGGGCGCGTCCTCGCGGCGCTCGGGGGCGACCGGGAAGGCGTCCCAGCGGCGCGCGAACTCCTCGACCTGCTCCTTGACCGGGGTGTTCTTCGGCAGTCCGAGCGCGAGTGCGTGGTTGGCCCAGGAGCCGTGCACGTTCAGCGCGATCTGCGCGTCGGTGAAGCCCTTGACGTTGTCGAAGAAGAGGGCGGGGGCGTTCTCGCCGATGCGGCCCGTCGCGTTGGCGGCGGCCGCGAGGTCGGGCTCGGGCAGCACCTCGTCGGAGATGCGCAGCAGCTGCCCCTCCTTCTCCAGGGTGCCGAGGAAGCTGCGCAGATCGTCATAGGGCATGGGTAACTCCTGTGTTCTGTACGGAGGTTGCGGAGTCGACGGCCGCGGCGCGGGCGGTGCGGGCGGCACGCATGCCCGCCCAGCGTTCGGCAGCCGGGGCGGGCAGGTCGAACTGGTCGAGGACCCGGGCGACGATGTGATCGACGATGTCGTCGATGGTCCGCGGGTTGTTGTAGAAGGCGGGCATGGGTGGCACCAACTGGACGCCCATGCGGGCGAGTTCGAGCATGTTCCGCAGATGTATCTCGCTCAGTGGTGTCTCGCGCGGGACAAGGACGAGCTTGCGCCGTTCCTTGAGGACGACGTCCGCGGCGCGCGCCACGAGCCCTTCGGCGTATCCGGCACTGATCCCCGCGAGCGTCTTCATCGAGCACGGCACGATGACCATGCCGTCGGTGCGGAAGGAGCCGGAGGAGATGGTGGCTCCCTGGTCGTCGGGGTGGTGTGTCACATCGGCGAGCGCGGACACCTGCGCCACCGACAGGCCGGTCTCCAGCTCGATGGTGGTGCGCGCCCAACGGGAGAGCACCAGATGTGTCTCGACGTCCGGCAGCTCGCGCAGACACTCCAGCAGGCGGACACCGAACGGAGCTCCCGTCGCCCCGGTCATTCCCACGACCAATCGCACAGGACACTCCTCACACGTCGCTGACCTGTGCTTTCACGCTAGGCGGCGGGACGGGGGCGGCAGCGGTACGCTCGGGACTCACGATGGGGAAAATCAGACACGTACGCCCTGATGTCAGGGACCTCGAATACACGCCGAACGTCGGATCGCCGACCGGCGTGGAGGTCGAGGAGCTGGCCGACCTCCACGACCGCTCGCTGCGCCACGGCAACGATCCGTACGCGCCGCTGCGGCCCGCCTTCCACCAGTTGATCGGCGCGCGTGAGCGTCCGTTGCAGGTGGCGGTGGACTTCGTCGAGTACGAGTTGCGGCCGGGTTCCTGGCTGTGGATCCGCCCCGGCCAGGTGCAGCGCTTCGGCCCCGGCCTGCGGAGCGCGGACGGTGTGGACGTGGTCTTCAAGCCCGGCCTCCTGCCGCCCGCGATCGTCTCCGCCGCGCACATGGACCCGCCGTACGAGCAGCGGCCGCTGACACCGGTCGGCGCGGACGCGGAGGGGGTGCGGCGGGCCCTGGACCACCTCACCTACGAATACGGGGCGATGGCCTCGCTGCCGTTGGGCTCTCACGTGGAGGTGCTGCGCGGCCTGCTGTCCGTGCTGGTGATCCGCCTGGCAGCGGTGCGCGCCCCGGAGCCGGGCCCGGCCGCCGCTTCCGGCACCTTCCACCGTTTCCACGCCGCCGTGGAACGCGACCACGCGGTGACCCGCCGGGTCGAGGACTACGCGGCGGCGCTCGGTTACAGCCCCCGCACGCTGACCCGCGCGACGCTCGCCGCGTCGGGCCGCACCGCGAAACAGTACGTGGACGACCGGGTCCTCCTGGAGGCCAAACGCCTCCTGTGGCACAGCGGCCTCCCGGCCAAGGAGGTGGCGGCCCGGCTCAGCTTCGACGACCCCAGCGACTTCACGAAGTTCTTCCGGCTGCGCACGGGGGTGACACCGGGAACGTTCCGCGCGAAGCCGTGAACGGGGAGCACGAAGCCGGATGGCCCGTCCCCCGTGGGGCGGGCCACCCGGCTTCAGGAAGTGTCCCGCTCAGCGGCGGATTTCCTTGATCTTCAGCATCTTGGTGATGACCTTGTCGAGCTCGCCGTCGTCGAAGACCTTCTTCCAGTCGTCCTTGACGATGGAGTCGCGGCCGTAGTCCATGGCGATCAGGCAGGCGTCGGAGAACGGGTTGTCGCCCTTGAGGGTGTTGGCGAGGGCGACCTGGGTGTGGCCGAGGAGCATGGCGCGGGCGGCCTTCTCCGGGACGCCGACGGTGTGCACGGTCTCGTGCAGCGCCTCGTTGAGCAGGGCGCCGACCATGCAGGCGATGGTCTCGACGAGGGTCGGTTCCAGGACGGCGAGCTGCTTGACGGTGACCCAGTGGACATCGACGACCGGCGCGTACATGACGCGGATGACGGACCCGGCGAGCTCCTGCTTGGACTCGTCGCCGCCCTCGTACGCGGCGACGACCTCCTGCGGGGCCGCGATGCCACCGAAGGTGTCGTCGAGCTCGGCCTGCGTCCTGCGCTGCAGGAAGACGGACGGGTGGCAGGGGTGGGCGCAGACGTAGTGCACGTCGGCGCGGGGGTGCAGCAGGCCCGCGTACGCGGCCGCCGGGTCGAGGGTGAGGACGACGGCGCCCGGCTTCAGGAGCGGGACGAGCTGCTCGGAGACCTTGCCGAGGACGATGTCCGGCACGGCCAGGATCAGGACGTCGGCCTGCTGGGCGGCGGTCTCGGAGTCCGTCAGCTCACGGCCGAGCGAGCGGATCAGCTCCTGGCCCTTGGGGGAATTCTCGGAGAAGAGGACGGTGAAGTCGCTCTCGACCAGGTTGTTGGAGACACGCTGGCCCATCTTGCCGGCGGCCCCGATGACGGCAACGGTCGTGTTGTTCTCGGCGGCCATGTTCATTCGCCCTTCAGGAGTGTGCTGATGCTGTGCTTGGTCCACTGGTGTTCGAGCTCGGCGGTGACGTCGAAGCCACCGTCCTGCCACGGGAGCCAGTGCTCCACGATCTGGTTGATGCCACGCTCGTCCGGGCGGACCGCGGCGATCATGCCCTCGTAGTCGAGGAGTCCGGTGCCCAGTGGGCAGCCGGCGTAGGTGAAGCCGACCCAGCCGTCGCGGCGGCTGAAGGCGAAGTCCTTGACGTGGATGTTCACCGTGTAGGGGGCCGCCGACTCGACGACGTCCACCGGCCGTTCGAGGCGGGCGACGCTGTTGCCGGGGTCCAGGACGACGCCGAGGTGACGGCTGTCGACGTCCTTGACCACGGTGATCAGGTCGTCGGTGGACACCTGCTCGTACGTCTCGAGGCCGAGCGTCACGCCTGCCGCCGCGTAGGCCGGTACCGCCTGCCGGAGCAGCGCCGTGGCCTCGTCCACCGAGGGGCGGTGGTCGGCGGTGTTCATCATCGAGCGGACGAGTGTCACGCCCAACTCCCCCGCCATGTCGAGATAGTTGGCCAGGTGGTCGGTGCGTACGCCACGCGTGCCGAGCTCCAGGGTGAGGTCGAGGTCCCGGGCCGCGTCGCGTACGTCGGCGAGCCGCGCGGCGTCGTACGTCTCAATGGCCGGGTAGTCGCAGATCTGGAAGACCTGACCGCCCAGCTCCTTGGTGTCGACGAGCATGTCCTCGAGGGACATCGGCTTCGGGGCGCGTTCGGAGATGCGCCAGAAGTACGCGTAGGTACTGATGCCGTACGCCATTACGCCACCGCCTGACGCGCGTCGACCTCGTCGAGGATGCGGCCGACCGCCTCCGGGTCGTGGGCGAAGCGGCCGAGGAAGAGGCCGCCGACGGAGCCGCCGAGGCGGGTGAGCAGGCCGGGGCCCGCGCTGCCGCCGTAGATCACGGTGGAACCGGTGTGCTGGGGACGGGAGCCCAGCCACTCCCCCAGCGCCGCGCACACCGTGGTGATGTGCTCGGGCGAGGCCGGCTCGGGTGCGCCGATGGCCCACTGCGGCTCGTAGGCGAGGACGACCGGGCCCTCAAGGCCGTACAGCAGGCGGGCGGCCTCGGCGACGGTGCGGCGCGCGGCCTCCGCCGGCTCCACGGGGTCGAGTTCGCCGACACACAGGACCGGGGTGAGACCGTTGCGCAGCGCGGCCGCGGTCTTCGCGGCGACGACCGTGTCGCCCTCCCCGTACAGGCGGCGGCGCTCGGCGTGGCCGACCTCGGCGTAACGGCAGCCGATCTCCTTCAGGTACAGGCCCGACACCTCGCCGGTGTAGGCGCCCACGTCCTCCGTGGCGATGTCCTGTGAGCCGACGTCGACCGCGCCGCGCGCGAGGATCCCGGCCACCGGCACGATCGCCGGGAAGGCGGGCAGCACGAAGAGGCGCGCCTTGCCGCTGGTGACGGCGGGGTGCTGGTCGGCCAACCGCACGATGCGGCGGGACCAGTTGAGGGTGTCGTGGTGGCCGAAGTACATCTTCAGGCTCACCCCGAGCAGGACGGGGGCGTTCATCAGGCGGCCTCGGCCCCGGTGGACACACCTTCCGTGGACACGGCCTCGTAGTCACACATCAGCTGGACCTTCGCAGCGGACGCGGACTGCTCGTCGAAGCGGTACGTGAGCCACTCGGCGGCGAGGCGGCGGGCCAGCTCGAGGCCGACGACGCGCTGGCCGAAGGTGAGGACCTGGGCGTTGTTGGAGAGGACCGCGCGCTCTACGGAGAAGGAGTCGTGGGCGGTGACGGCCCGGATGCCCTTGACCTTGTTGGCGGCGATGGCCACACCGAGGCCGGTGCCGCAGATCAGCAGCGCCCGGTCGGCCTCGCCACGGGCGACGCGCTCGGCGGCCTCGATGGCGATGGTCGGGTAGGCGGTGTGGCCTTCGGCGTCCACACCCACATCGGTGACGGACTCGACCAGGTCGCTCGCCTGGAGGTCCCGCTTCAGGGCCTCCTTGTACTGGAACCCGGCGTCGTCGCAGCCGACGACGATCCGCAGCTTGTCACTCATGTCGCTTGTCCTTAACGGGAGTTACTTGTACGTGGCGAGCGCGCCGTGCACGGCGCGGACGATCAGGGCGAGGGAGTGGGCGCCCGCGTCGGGGGTGCCCAGGGACTTCTCTGCGTGGGGGCGGGCGCGGCCCATCTTGGGCAGCAGGTGGGCGGTGTCACGCGCGGCGGTCTCGGCGGCGGTGGCCGCGGTGTCCCAGGCCTCGCTGAGGGATGCGCCCGCGTCGGCCTGCCGGCCGAGTGTCTCGGCGAAGGGCACGAGGACGTCGACCATGGTCTTGTCGCCGACCTCGGCGCCGCCGGTCCTGCGGACGCCGTCGGACGCCCGCAGGACTCCGTGGGCGACGGACGCCGGGGTCGGCCGTTCGGTGTCACCGAGCGCGTCGGCGAGGGCGCGCAGGACGATGCCCCACAGCGCGCCGGAGGTGCCGCCCGCCTTGTCGGCCCAGGCGTCGCCCGCGGCGGTCAGCAGGGAGCGGGCTCCCGCGCCCAACTCCTTGGCGTGCAGGGCGGCTTCGTAGGCTCCGGTCGATCCGCGCCGCATGCCGATGCCGTGGTCGCCGTCGCCCGCGACGGCGTCGATGCGGCCGAGTTCGTCGGCGTGTGTGTCGACGGTCTCCTTGAGGCGGCGCAGCGCGTCGAGCGCGGTCGCGGCGGCCTGCCGGGACTCCTCGCTCGCGGTGTACGTCTCAGGGCCGGTCTCGGTCTCGTACGACTCCTCGTCCGCGGGGGCCGCTTCGGGGACGGCGCCCTTGCGGTAGGCGGGGGTGTCGGCCGGGGCGGTCCACAGCGCTTCGATGGTGTCGTCGAGCCATGTCAGGGTGAGCGAGACACCTGCCATGTCGAAGCTGGTGACGAGCTCGCCGACCTCGGGGTCGACGGTGCTGACACCGGCGTCGGCGAGCAGTTGGGACACGCGCCGGTAGACGACGAACAGCTCCTCGTACTTCACGGAGCCGAGCCCATTGAGGATCACGGCGGCGCGCTGTCCGTCCGGCGACCCGATCCCTTCGGGGAGTTCCTTGAGGAGGGTGGCCACGAGGAGTTCGGCGGCCTCGTCCGCGCTGGGAACGTCCTCCTCGCCGATGCCGGGCTCGCCGTGGATGCCGAGGCCGACGGCCATCCGGTCCTCGGGGACCGTGAACAGCGGGTGGTCGGCGCCGGGGAGCGTACAGCCGGAGAAGGCGATGCCGAAGGAGCGGGTGCGGTCGTTGGTGTGTGCGGCGATCCGTGCCACCTCGTCGAGGGGCAGTCCCTGTTCGGCGGCGACGGCGGCGGCCTTGAAGACGGGCAGGTCGCCGGCGATGCCGCGGCGCTTGTGGGCCTCGTCGGGTCCGGCGCTGGATATGTCGTCGGTGACGGCGAACGTCTGCGTCGGTATGCCCTCGCCGGTCAGCCGCTCGGCTGCCTGCCCGAAGTGCAGGACGTCGCCCGCGTAGTTGCCGTACATGAGCAGCACACCGCCGCCCGCCTGCGCCGCCTTGGCGACGCCGCGGATCTGCTGGGCGGAGGGCGAGGCGAAGACGTTGCCGACGGCGGCGCCGTGCGCGAGACCCTGGCCGACCAGTCCGGAGAAGGCCGGGTAGTGGCCTGATCCGCCGCCGATGACGACGGCGACCTGGCCGGGGGTCTTGGCGGTGGCGCGGACCACGCCGCCGGGGACGGGGCGCACCCAGCGGCGGTGGGCGGCGACGAAGCCTTCGAGCGCTTCGTCGGCGAAGGCGGCGGGGTCGTTGTGGAGGCGGGTCATCGCTGGTTCTCCGGGAGGGACGAGGTGCTGGCGGGCGCACGGCGGGCGAGGAGGATCATCAGCGCCGCGGACAGCAGCATGAAGAGGCCGACGAGGTAGAGCGGTACGTAGTAGTCGCCCGTCCAGTCCTTGAGCCAGCCGGTGATGTAGCTGGAGGCGAAGCCCGCGATGTTGCCCGCGGTGTTGATGAGTGCGATGCCCGCCGCGGCGGCGGCGCCGGTCAGGAAGCGGGAGGGCACGGCCCAGAACACCGGCAGGGCGGCGAAGATGGCGCTTGCGGTCACGGTGATGACGGCGACGGTGGCGGCGGGCGAGCCCATGTAGAGGGCCAGCGGGATGGAGACGCCGCCGACGATCGCGGGTCCGGCGATGTGCCAGGTGCGGGCGCCGTGCTTGGTGGCGTGCCGGCTCCAGAAGAAGAGGACGATCGCGGCGGGCAGGTACGGGATCGCGGTGATCCACGCCTTGTCCATCACGCTGAACGTGGTGTGGTACTGCTCCTGGAAGCCGTCGATGATCGTCGGCAGGAAGAAGGCGAGCGCGTACAGGCCGTAGATGAAGCCGAAGTAGACGACGGCCAGGGTCCAGACGCGGCCGTTGGTGAACGCGGCCTTCAGGTCGCCCTTGGCGTGCTTGTCGTCGTGGCCCGTCTTCTGCGCGTTCTCTGCGGCCAGCTCCTCGGTCAGCCAGTCCCGCTCGTCGGTCGTCAGCCACTTCGCGTCGGCGGGGCGGTCGATCAGGTAGAACCAGGCGATGACGCCCAGCAGGATCGCCGGAATCGACACGAACAGGAACATGACGCGCCAGCCCTCGAGGCCGAACAGGCCGTGGTGGCCGATCAGCCAGCCCGCGAGCGGGGCGCCGAAGACCGTGGTCAGCGGCTGCGCGAGGTAGAAGAGGCCCAGGATCTTGGTGCGGTGGCGGCTGGGCACCCACTGGCTCAGGAAGAGGATCGCGCCGGGGAAGAAGCCGGCTTCGGCGACACCCAGCAGGAAGCGCAGCGTGTAGAGGCCGCCGCTGCTGTCCACCCACGTGAAGAGGAGCGAGACGATGCCCCAGGTCACCATGATCCGGGCCAGCCAGCGGCGGGCGCCGAAGCGGTGCAGCGCCATGTTGCTGGGGATCTCCAGCACGATGTAGCCGACGAAGAAGATCCCGGAGGCGAAGCCGAACTGCGCCGCGGTGAGCGCCAGGTCCTCCCCCATACCGTTCGGTTCCGCGAAGGACACCGCGGTGCGGTCCAGATAGTTCACGAAGAACATCAGGGCCACGAAGGGCACCAGGCGGATCGAGATCTTCTTGATGGCCGACTTCTCGACGGCCGTTCTCGTCGCCTTCACGGGCGACGCTGCGGTGGCAGGCATGGCGACTCCTCGGCTCGCCGGACAGCTCTGTCCGGACTTGGGTCACGCTCGGCACGAGGGGCGAGGGCACTGCAGCAGCTGGCTGGCCGCTCAGGTCGGGCCGATCTGCGATTCACGCTAGACCCGATCTTCAAATTGGTCACCAATTTACCAATGTGGCGAGCGTCGCACTTGTTGCTCATGGCTGAACCCTTGACAAAGCGGGCGCGGAAGAGCGTCGCGCGCGGCCGTGGAAGGTCCCGGACGACCCGTCTGGTCTACTGGTGACCGTGACCAACCAGCCCTCCGACGCCGCACCCGAGACCGACCTCGCCCAGCTCCTGCGCCCCGTCGTACGCGAGTCCTCGGTCAGCGAGGTCGCCAAGCGCCTGCTCGACCACCTCTCCGCGGGGAACATCAAGCCCGGCACCCGGCTGCCCGCCGAGCGGCAGCTCGCGGAGGCCCTCGGGGTCGCGCGCTCCAGCGTGCGCGGCGCGCTGTCCGCGCTCGACGTGCTCGGCATCATCGAGATCCGGCCGGGCTCCGGCTCGTACGTGCGCGAGGGCACCTCGGAGTTCCTGCCGCGCGCCATCAACTGGGGCCTGATGCTGGGTCAGCGCCGCACCCGGGACCTGGTCGAGGTGCGCACCTACATGGAGGGTGTCTCGGCACGGCTCGCCGCGGAGCGGGCCGGCGACGAGGACGTGGCGCGCCTGGAGGAGCACCTGCGGCACATGCAGGAGGCGGGCAGCGACGTGAAGGCGTTCATCGACGCCGACATCGCCTTCCACCTGGAATGCGCGCACATCGCCCAGAACACCGTCCTGAGCGACATCCTGCACAGCATCCGCGCGCTGCTCCAGGTCTGGATGGAGCGGGTCAGCGACATCGAGGGCACCGTCAGCGGCACCCTGTGCGAACACGACGCCGTCCTCAACGCGATCCGCGACCGGGACCCCGAGGGCGCGGACCGCGCCATGGCCGAACACATGCGGATGGCCAGCGCCCGACTGCGGGAGTCGGTGGAGGCGGTGGAGGACGGGGGCCAATAGCGGTCAGGGCGGGGCGCGTTTCGGCCCGGCCCGTCCGTCAGATCGCGAGAATGCCCCCGTCCACCGCCACATGACTCCCGGTGGCGAACGACGAACGGTCGCTCAACAGCCACAGTGCCGCTTCCGCCACCTCCTGCGGCTCGGCCATCCGCTGCTGGATCTGGCGTGCCACGAAGGCTTCCTCCAGTGCGGGGTTGCCCTCCACCGCGGCGCTGATCATCTCCGTCCGAGTAGTGCCCACGACAAGGGAGTTGACGCGGATGCCCTGGGCTCCGTACTCGGCGGCCGTGGCCTTCGTCAGCCCCAGTACGGCATGCTTCGCCGCGACGTACGGGGACGGCGCGCCGGTGGCGATGACGGCCGCCGAGCTGGCGGTGTTGACGATCGCGCCGCGTCCGGCCTCCAGCATGACGGGGATCTGGTGCCGCAGGCAGTTCCAGGTCCCGCGCACGTTGACGTCCATGATCTGGTCGAAGTCCTTCTGCGGCAGCTCATGCGTGCGGCCGAAGACGGACCCGGCGTAGCCGGCGTTGTTGAAGGCGCCGTCGAGGCCGCCGAAACGTTCCGTGGCCGTCACGACGGCACGCTCGACGTCCTCGGCCCGCGCCACGTCGCCGACGCTGAAGGCCGCTCGGCCACCGGACGCCTCGATCTCCTGGGCAAGTTGGGCGAGCCGGTCCTCGCGGCGTGCCATGAGGACGACGGCCGCCCCCTCGGCGGCGAACAGTCGTGCCGCCGCCTCACCGATACCGCTCGAAGCGCCGGTGACCATGACGGTCCTGTCGGTCAGCTGGCTGGTGCGGTGCGCGTGCGCTGGACGTATCCGATCATTCATGGCGCCGAGTAAACCCGAACCGAAGGTCCGGCACGCCGGTTTCCGGCCGAACCGCCCTGGGCGTGCCGACCTCGGACGTTCCGGTTCAGCGGCGCGGGCTGGTCAACCGGATCCGGGGCGGGTCGCCGCACGACTGGCGAGGTCGCGGCTGATGAGGTCACGTCCGCTGAGGTCACGGCCAGTGAGACGCAGCCAACTTCCGCAATCTGGGCAGCAGTTGGTCGCCGACGCGAGCGGTCTCCTCCCGGTAGGGAGTGTCCGACAGGACGAAGTGGGAGATGCCGAGCCTGCGGTATTCGTGCAGCGCCGCCGCGACCTCGTCCGGGGAGCCGACGAGCCAGGTCGTGCCCGCTCCCCCGCCGCCGAACCGGCCCGGCGTGGTGTAGAGGCAGCTGTCCAGCACCTCGCCGCGTTCGGCCAGGTCAAGTAGGCGGCGCTGGCCGACGGCCGTGCGGCGGTTGCCCGACCAGGTGATGTCACCGGCACTCCCGGCCATCTTCGCGACCTTGCGTTCGGCCGCCGCCCACGCCTCCTCGCTGGTGTCCCGGACGACAGTGGTGATCCGCAGGCCGAACTCCAGCGGGGCGTGGACGCGGCCCTCCGACTCGCTCAACTTCCGTAGCCGGTCGACGCGTTCGGCGATCCCGTCGAGCGGTTCGCCCCAGAACAGCTGGACGTCCGCCTCGGCCGCCGCGACCCGCTCCGCGGCCTCCGAGGCACCGCCGAAGTACAGCCGCGGGTGCGCGCGGCCCGGCACCTCGTACGGGCGGGGCGAGACCGTGGAGTGGGCCACCTGGAAGTGCTCACCCGCGAAGGTGACATCCTCCTCCGTCCACAGCCGCCTCACCAGGTGCAGGAACTCCCGGGTGCGCGTGTACCGCGCGGCGGGGTCGACGTTCGTGTCACCGTACGCGGCCGGGTTGTCCAGGCCGCTGACGATGTTGACGAGCACCCGGCCCTGGCTGAGCTGGTCCAACGTTGCTGCCGCGCTCGCGAAGTTGGCCGGCCGCCAGTAGCCGGGACGGATCGCGATCAGCGGCTTGAACGTGGTGGTCCGCGCGGCGAGCGCCGTCGCCACGGTGAAGGTGTCCGGTCGCCCCCATCCGGTGCCCAGCAGGGCGCCGCCCCAGCCGTGTTCCTCGGCCGTGCGGGCGAGCCGCGTGGTGAACTCGATCGAGCCCCAGCCCGCCCGGGTGTCGTCGCCGCGGTGTCCCGGCTCGACGGTGTTGGGGATGTACCACAGGAATTCCTCGCTCGCGGTCATCGCGCCTCCCGTTCCGCGCCGGCCGTCACGCCTTGGGCTTCCTCCGCCGCGGCGCCTTCCGTGACGCTCTCCGATGCCTCGACGCCGAGTTGCCTCAGGAGCCGCTCGCGCAGGGCCGCGGCCTCGGGGTCGCCGCGCCGGCGGGACACCGGGAGCCGCACCGGGAGGTCGAGGGCGATCCGGCCCTCCTCCAGGAGGACCACCCGGTCGGCGAGGGCGATGGCCTCGTCGACGTCATGGGTGACCAGGAGCACCGCGGGCCGGTGCCGCTCGCACAGCTGCCGGAGCAGTCCGTGCATCCGGATCCGGGTCAGGGCATCGAGCGCGCCGAACGGTTCGTCGGCGAGCAGGAGTTGGGGCTCGCGCACCAGGGAGCGGGCGAGCGAGACACGCTGCTGCTCGCCGCCGGACAGCTCGATCGGCCACGCCCGTTCCCGCCCTTCGAGCCCGACCTCGGCGAGGGCGGTGCGCCCGCGCTCCACGGCGTCGGGACCGTCGAGGCCGAGGACGACGTTGTCCAGCAGCCGTTTCCACGGCAGCAGTCGGGCGTCCTGGAACACCACGGACACGTTGTCGGGGGCGCTCAGCTCGCCCCCGCCCGGCACCTCGTGGTCCAGCCGGGCCAGGGCCCGCAGCAGGGTGCTCTTGCCGGAGCCGCTGCGGCCGAGCAGGGCGACGAACTCCCCTTCCGCGATGGAGAGTTGCAGCCCGTTCAGTACGTCGCGCCCGCCGAGGGTGCGGACGAGTCCCTCGATACGTACGGTGGTGGCGGCCCGCGCCTCGTTGTGGTGCCGTACGGGGTTCAGCCGGCCAAGGTGCGTCGCCATGTGAGCGCCTTCCTCTCCACGAGCCGTACCAGGGCGTCGGACACGAGGCCGAGCACTCCGTACACGACGAGCCCGACCAGGATCACATCGGTCTGTCCGTACGTCCGTGCCAGCTCCATCATGTAGCCGATTCCGCTGGTGGCGTTGACCTGTTCGACCACGACGAGGGCGAGCCACGCCCCGGTCACCGCGAACCGCAGTCCGAGCAGGAATCCCGGCAGCGCACCCGGCAGCACGACGTGGCGGATGAACCGGGCCCGCCCCAGGCGGACCGTCTCGGCGAGTTCGACATAGCGGCTGTCGATGCCGCGCAGCCCGTTGTGGGTGTGGATGTAGATCGGCACGAACACACCGAGCGCGATGGTGACGACCTTCATCGACTCGCCGATGCCGAACCACAGGATCAGCAGCGGAATCAGGGCGAGTGAGGGAATCGACCGCTTGATCTGCACGGGCCCGTCGACGAGCCCCTCGCCGATCCTGCTGAGGCCCGACACGAGCGCGAGCGCGAGCCCGGCCAGCACGCCGAACACCAGGCCCAGCAGGGCGCGTTGGGCCGAGATGGCGAGGTTCGACTGAAGCCTGCCTTCGGCGATGAGGTCACCCGCGGTGCTCGCGATCGCCCACGGCGCGGGCAGGTTGCGCGGGTCGATCAGTCCGGCGCCCGAGCCGACCGCCCACACGGCGAGCAGCAGCAGCGGTCCGAGTGCCCAGCCGTAGGGGACGGGACGTCCGGGAGCGAGCCGCTTGCGGACGCGGGGTGCGTGCGCAGGTCGGTCTCCCGGTGCGGCCGGGGCCTTCTCGATCCTCTCGTCAACAGCCGTTGTACTCACGCCTGTTCACCTCCTTCGCCGGCCACCGCGTCAGCGGCGACCCGCTCGTAGCGACGGTCGAACAGAACACGCGCGTCGAAGCGCTCGTGCTTCTGTTCCTTCGCGAGCAGGTCGACGGTCTGCTGCTGCCGCTTGATGGCCGCGCTCCAGCCGGCCGGGAAGACCGGGTGGCCCGCGTGCTCGACGAGGTACTCGCCGTCCTCGCGACTGAGCCCCTGGTCCTTGACGTAGTAGCCCTCGATCCACTCCTTGGGGTGCGCGTCGATCCAGACCTCGGCGCGTGCCCAGAAGCGGATGAGTTCCTTGATGGCCGCGGACTTCTGGGCGTCGGCGACGGCGTCGGTCAGCGCCCACAGGTGGCTGGGATCGTCCCGCAGCCCGTGCCGGATGGTGGTGGCGCCGTCGCGCCCGTACTTCGTGAGATAGCGCTTGATGTTGACACCGGCGATGGGCGCGGCGTCGACCTGGTGATTGCCGAGGGCCGTCGGAAACACATCACCGGTGCTGGCCAGCTCGACGAGCTTCACGTCCTGCTTGCTGAGCCCGGCCTTCTTCAGGATGCGCAGCACGAGAGCGCCCTGTGCCTGTCCGGGGCTGTAAGCGATCTTCTTGCCGCGCAGGTCGGAGAGTTTCTTGATGCCGGCGCCCGGCGCGATGCCCAGCTCGTAGATCGGGTCGGCGATCGGATCCTTGCGGAACTCGGCGCCGACGAGTTTGGTGTCGAGCCCGGTCCAGTGGGCGTTGATGGACGGGATCTCGGCTGCGGAGCAGATGTCGAGGGCGTCGGCGCGGAAGGCCTCGGAGCACTGCGGGCCGCCGCTGATGTTGGCCCACTTCACCTTGAAGGGCAGCTTGTCGATCTGACCCGACAGTTCGAGGGCGACCTTGAGGGTCGGGGCGCCGACGGTGAGCGTGGTGTCCGCCGACACCTTGGCGGGGATCTTCTTCGACGCGACGCTCTGACTGCCGCTCGTCGAGGCCGAGTTGTCGGCGCAGGAGGTGAGCAGCAGCGCCGCGGCGAGCGAGCCGACGACGGCGGCGCTCCTGCATCTGGGCATGGGTATGCGGAGACGGGGCTTCATTCGTGCCTTCACAGGGAGGAGGGGCAGTGCGGCGAGAGGCTCGAGTCAGCTACACACGGCGGTGGCGACGCGCATCAGATCGATGGCTCGGCGCTTGTGATACCGCTGGTCGTCGGACATGCCGCCGAAGCTAGCCAGGCCATCGGAGTCGGGTCAAGGGCGTGGGTCGCCCGGGGCCGGACTGCAATATCCCTTTCATAAAGGGGCCATACGCGTGTTGCGTCGCACCGATCGCCTGGACGGGTGAAGCCCGCGCCGCTCCGGCAACCGTGCCCACAGGCGGCGCCGTCGCCGCCCTACCGCTCGTCGGCCGGTAGCGCCTCACTCCACCGCTCGGGGTCGATCCGGCCCCCGTACAAGGGGAGTTCGAGGGGCGCCTGGCCGGCCGTGAACGGGTTCCACACCCGGGTCAGCCCCGCCGTGCCGTGGGTGCGCACCCGGCGGGCCTCGCCCAGGTCGAGGACGTCCGTGACGATCTGGTCCGTGGCGGACTCGGCCTCGGCGCGCACCCGACCCTCGGGGTCGACGACAAGGCTGCGGCCGATCCCGTCCGGCTGCGCGGCGTTGACGCTGGCCATGGCGACCTGGTTCACGATGGCGTTGGCCCGGGCGAGGACGAGTTCCTGAGTGCGGTCGACGGTCGGTGTGCGCACGAGGTTGAGGACCAGGTCGGCGCCCTGCCAGGCCAGGTGGCGGGTGACCTCCGGGAACCAGGCGTCGTAGCAGATGGACAGGCCCACGCGCCCGTACCCGGGCATGTCGAAGACGACGAACTCCGTGCCGGACGCCGTGGTCTCGTAGGGGCGCCAGGGGAAGATCTTCCGGTACGCGGCGACGCGCCGGCCCTCGGGCGAGTACACGGGCGCCGTGTTGTAGATCAGGCCGTCGCCGCCGCGCTCGTAGACACTGCCGGGCACGAGCCACACGCCCGTCTCGCGCGCGAGGTCCGCCAGGCGCTTTCCGCGCGGGCCGTCGAGCGGCTCGGCGGCCTCCGTCATGACCGTCTCGGGGTCCTCGTCCGGGTGGTGTCCGCACAGGTGCAGCTCCGGGTAGGCCAGCAGCCGGGCGCCGGGGTGGGCGCGGGTGACACGGCGTACGTCCGCCGCGAACGCGTCCAGGCCGTCGCCCGCGGCGTGCTGGTACGCGGCCGACTGGACGAGGCAGGTCGACAGGGGACGGCTGGTCATCGGCGGGAGGAGCCTTCCGGGTGCAAAGGGTGTGCGGGACACAGGGGGCGTGTGGTGTGCGGGGCCCGCACGAGCCAATCAGCCCGCACCTCATCGGACAACCCCCCTGTTTCCTGCGACAGACACAGGACTAGCCTGTGGCCGCATGACCCTCAACCAGCTGAGGGCCTTCGTCGAAGCGGAGCGGCTCGGGTCGTTCACCGCGGCGGCGCGGGCCATGGACATCGCCCAGGCATCCGCATCCGAACTGGTGCGTCGGCTTGAGGCGGAACTGGACGCCGAGCTGTTCGTGCGCGGCAGCCGCACCCTCGCGCTCACCTCGGCGGGACAGGAGCTGCTGCCGTACGCCCAGCAGTCCGTGGAGGCCGCCGACAGCGGCACACGGGCCGTGCACTCCCTCGGTTCGCTCGGCGGCGGCACCGCCACCTTCGGAGTCCTGCGCAACGCGGACTACTACCTGCTGTCCAACCTGGTGCAGCTGTTCCACGCCCGCTATCCGTCGGTGCGGGTACGGCTCGTGGGACAGAACTCCGCCGAAACCGCGGCCGCCGTGGCAGCCGGACGCATCGAGGCGGGGTTGGTGGTGCTCCCCATCGACGACGAAGAGCTCCAGGTGACACCACTGCTGCGCGACGAGGTGTACTACGTCAGCGCAAGCGAGGAGCACACCCGTACGCCGGTGACCATCGAGGACTTCGCGGCCGCGCCCCTCGTCCTGTACGACGCCCACTACGGCTGGCAGGACCCGACGCGGCGGCAGCTCGCCGAACGCGCCCAGTTCGCCGGCGTCCGCGTCGACCCGCTGATCGAGCTCGAACACGTGGAAGCCGCCCTGAAGTTGGTGACCACCGGGGTCGGAGACACCATCGCCAGCCGCGCCGTGGTCGACAGTCCGGCGTTCCCCGCGGGGCTGCACACGGCCTCCTTCGCCGACCCCCTCTACGACACCATCGCGCTGGTGCGACGCCGTGGACACCCGCTGTCCCGCGCCACCCGCGAACTGGCTCGTATCGCCGAGGACACCCTGCGCGAGATCCGCGTCGCACGCGGCCTGTGAGGGGGCCCGGCGACACACCACAGGTAAACCCTGTGGATGAGACAGGACTCGCCCCTCTAGTCCTGTGGCAGCGGTCCGTCTAGCGTCCTCGCCATGCAGATCACGCACGACGAAGCCCAGGCCCTCCCTCCCCTCCAGTGGCTCAAGAAGCCGTCCGTCGACGGACCGCCCGCCCAGCGCGACCCGAAGGTGGTCGAGCGCGTCTCCGAGATGCTCAAGGAAATCGAGCACAAGGGCATGGACGCGGTGCGCGCCTACGCCCAGGACCTGGACGGCTGGTCCGGCGAACTGGAGGTCCCGGCCAACGAGTTGAAGAAGTCCGGGGACGCCCTTCCCCCGGACGTCCGCACCGCCCTGGAGATGGGCTACGAGCGCACCCACACCTTCGCCGCCGCCCAGCGCGAGCACCTCACGGACTTCGAGATCGAGGTCGCCCCCGGCGTGAAGGGCGGCCAGCGGTACGTGCCGGTCTCCCGCGTCGGTGCCTACCTCCCGGCCGGCCGGTTCCCGCTGCTCGCCAGCGCGTTCATGACGGTCAACGTCGCCAAGACGGCCGGTGTGCCCACGGTCGTGGCCTGCACCCCGCCGTCGGGCGAGCACGGCGCCCACCCCGCGGTGCTGTACGGCGCCTACCTCTCGCGCGCCGACCGGGTGTTCGCCCTCGGCGGTGTGCAGGCGCTCGGCGCGATGGCCTTCGGTCTGCTGGGCGAGGCGCCGGTGGACATGCTGGTCGGCGCGGGCAACGCGTTCGTCACCGAGGCCAAGCGGCAGCTGTTCGGCCAGGTCGGCATCGACCTGCTCGCCGGACCCTCCGAGGTCGCGGTCATCGCCGATGACAGCGCCGACCCGGTGTGGGTGGCGGCGGACCTGCTGGGCCAGGCCGAGCACGGCCCCAACTCCCCCGCCGCGCTGATCACCACGTCGGAGAAGACGGGACAGGCCGTCGTCGCGGAGATGGAGCGCCAGCTCGCCACCCTCGCCACGCGTGACATCGCGGGACCGGCGTGGCGTGACTTCGGCTCCGTGATCGTGGTCGAGGACCGGGACGCCGCCGTCGCCGTGGCCGATGTCATCGCCCCCGAGCACCTCGAAGTGCACACCGAGGACGACGACTTCTACCTGCGGAACCTCTCCAACTACGGCTCGCTGTTCATCGGGCCGTGGTCCACCGTCGCGTACTCCGACAAGGGCATCGCGGGCACCAACCACGTGCTGCCGACGGGCAAGACCGCGCGGTACAACGCCGGCCTGTCGGTCTCCCGGTTCCTGAAGCCGCTGACGTACCAGAGGGCCTCGAAGGAAGGCACCGCGGCGCTCGCCCCGGCCGTCGAGCGGATCTCCGCCTTCGAGGGCCTGGCGGCGCACGGCGCGACCGCGACGCTGCGCATCGATGAGATCGGCCGCACCTCGGGCGCGTTCGACGACGTGCCGGCCGCTCTGCGCGAGCAGCTCTGACCGCTCCTCCCACCGCCGGGCCGGGGACGACGTCGACGACGGCGGCGGCCGCCCCCGGCCCACCTCTCCCGGGACCCTGCGTGCCAGTCAGGCGCGGCGTGGCTCCCACCTCGTCCGCGAGCCAAGGATCCTCACATGCAACACGCTCCTCCTGAGCCGTCCCCCGCAGCGGGCGCGACACTCACCCAGGGCCTGAAGGGCCGCCAGATCACGATGATCTCCATCGGCGGGGTGATCGGCGCCGGTCTCTTCGTCGGCTCGTCGGCCGCCGTGGCCACCGCGGGGCCGGCCGTGATCGTGTCGTTCCTGCTGGCGGCCGCCCTGGTGGTGCTCGTGATGCAGATGCTCGGCGAGATGGCCGTCGCCAACCCCGACACGGGCTCCTTCTCCACGTACGCGGACCGGGCGCTCGGCCGCTGGGCCGGGTTCTCCATCGGGTACCTGTACTGGTGGTTCTACATCCTGGTCATCCCCATCGAGGCCATCGCCGCCGGGGAGGTCATCGCGGGGCTCACCTCGATCCCGAGCTGGATACCGGCGCTCGCGGTGATCCTCCTGCTGACCGGCAGCAATCTGCTGGCGGTGCGCAACTACGGCGAGTTCGAGTACTGGTTCTCGCTGATCAAGGTCGTCGCGATCGTGGCGTTCCTGGTCCTCGGGGCACTCGCGATACTCGGTGTGCTGCCCGGCTCCGACACCCATGGTGTCTCGAACCTGTGGAGCCACGGCGGCTTCGCCCCGCAAGGTGTCACGGCGATCCTGGCAGGCCTGCTCACCGCGATGTTCAGCTTCCAGGGCAGCGAGATCGTCACCATCGCGGCCGCCGAGTCCGAGGAGCCGCGCAAGAACATCAAGAAGGCGATCCGCGCGGTGGTGTGGCGCCTCGGCCTCTTCTACATCGGTTCGATCCTCGTCGTGGTCTGTCTCGTGCCGTGGAACGCCGACGATCTGGGGGCCGGGTCCTACCAAGCGGTCCTGGACCGGATGAACATCCCCGGTGCCGCCCGGATCATGGACGTGGTGCTTGTGGTCGCCGTGTGCAGCTGCCTCAACTCCGCCGTCTACACGGCCTCACGGATGCTGTTCTCGCTTGCGGGACGCGGTGACGCCCCGGCCGCCTTCGCCCGGACCTCGCCGCAGGGTGTGCCCCGCAACGCGGTCCTCGCGTCGACGGTCGTCGGTATCGCCGCGGTGATCGCCAACTATCTGCTGCCGGACGTGTTCTCGTACCTCATCGCCTCCAGCGGGGCGATCGCGCTGATGATGTACATGGTCATCGCGCTGACGCAGTACGCCGTGCGCCGCAAGGGCCAGCGGCCGACCGACGTCCGCATGTGGGGCTTCCCCTATTTGACGCTCGCCACCATCGCGTTCATCGCCGGGGTGCTGGTCCTGATGACCGTACTGCCTGGCCACCGGCTGGAGTTGTGGCTCTCGCTCGGCCTCGCGGCCGTCCTGGCCACCGTGGGTGTGGTGCGTCAGAGACGAGGCACGGCGCTTGCGGCCACCACCGAATCCGTCCGCACGCCCTCCGGGCCATAAGGGTTCAGCGGGCCTTGGCGTGGGTGGCTCTGGGAACGAACTCGGTCGGCAGGACGAGGCGTTCGCCGTCGGCGTCGACCTCCCCGGCGATCCGACGGGCCAGCAACCTGGCCGCCTGGCAGGCGAGTTCACCCAGATCGTGTCGGACGGTGGACAGCCGGAAGACCTCCCAGGCCGCCATGGGCAGATCGTCGAAGCCGATGACGGTGAGGTCGTCGGGCACCTTGACGCCCGCCGCGAGCGCGGCGTTGAGCACGCCGATGGCGACCACGTCGTTGCCGCAGAACACGGCGGTGGGCGGCTCGGCCGCCTCGAGGAGGGCGGGCAGCGCCGCGTACCCGGTCTCGTACTCGAACGCGCCGCGCACCACGCGGTCGTCCGGCAGTCCGATGCCGGCGTCGGCGAGGGCGAGACGGAAGCCCAGTTCGCGGTCGCGGCCGGTCGTGGTGTTGGACGCGCCGAAGATGCCCGCGATGCGGCGGTGGCCGAGCTCGGCCAGCTCCCGCGCGACGAGGCGTCCGCCGCCCTCGTTGTCGACGACGGAGGCGAAGTCGCCGGGCCTGCCGGTGTCCCGGTTGAGGAACACGTAGGGCATGCCGCGCCGCTCCAGCAGGGCGGGCAGCCGCGAGTCGGTGGTGGCGGTCGCGAGGACGACACCGTCGAGCGACTGGTCGAGGAGCTTCTCCTCGGCGACCGCCTCGTCGGAGCGCTCGGTGAGCAGCATCATCCGGAAGCCGAGCCGCTGCAGTTCGTCGTGGAGAGGCGCGACGACGTGCGGATAGAACGGGTTGGTCATGTCGGTCACGATGACGCCGACCCGGTGGGTGGACCGGGTCGACAGCGTGCGGCCCGCTTCGCTAGGTACGTAGTTGAGCGCCTGGGCGGCCCGTTTGATCTTCTCGCGGGTGGCCTGGGAGACACGGGGGTCATCACGCAGGGCGCGGGACACCGTGGGCTGCGAGACACCCGCGAGCTTCGCCACGTCGTGACTCGTGATCGCCATGACTCTCTCTCCTCGTCGACACCTTGCACCGCCACCGCCCGGAACCGGAACCCATGGCCCGGACAGTATACGTACGACCTCCGTATACGTATGTCCAATCCGGACCCCCTGACCGCGACACACCCAGCGAGGTCGCAGGGAATTGGCTTCAACCCCCTTGACAGAACACACCTCGGGAGCCTGTCATGGCAATGCATACGTATTCCATTGATGCCTGTCCACCAGGGAGCCCCCATGCCCGATGTCGTCGTGTCCACATCCGACCTCGAACTCCGCACGGTGCGCCGCAGCGACTTCGTCTCCTGCAACCAGGCCTTCATCGACTGCCGTACGCCCGGCTCGGACCGGAAGGAGAACTACGCGATGATCGGGCCGGGCGTCTCGCAGTCCTCCGGCCAGCACGTCAACCTGCGGCTTCCGCACGGCTACAACATCGGCGCCGCCGCCATGCCGCACGGCATCACCAACAACCTGCACCTGCACTACACCGCCGAGGTGTTCATCTGCACCGCCGGCGAGTACCTGCTGCGCTGGGGCGCCGACGGCGAGCAGGGTGAACTCCCCCTGAAGGCAGGGGACATCGCCTCCATTCCCACCTGGATCTTCCGTGGCTTCACCAACACCGGGCCGGACGACGGCTGGCTGTTCACCGTGCTCGGCATGGACCGCACCGGCGGCATCATCTGGGGCCCCTCGGTCCTGCGCGAGGCGGCCGAGCACGGCCTGTACCTCAGCGCCGACAACCAGCTCGTCGACACCGACGCGGGGGACGCCCTCCCTCCGGAGTCCGAGCGGGTCACGCCGATGGCGCAGGAGCACATCGACCGGCTGCGCCACTACAGCGCCGAGGAGATGAAGCGCCGGGTCGCCGCCGCCGACGAGCTCGTATGGTCCGAGCACCCCTTCATCGACAGCAGCCTGCCGGGCGGCGGCGCGCGTCTGAGCTGCGTCATCGGCTACGGCATGACCGAGGACCCGCACCAGGAGCCGCGCGTGTTCAACCCGCACGGCCACAACGTCGCCTGGCTGCGCGCCGAACCCGGCCAGGGTGTCTCGCAGCACCGGCAGCGGGAGACCCAGACACTCATCGTCAAGAACGGTGAGTGGGAGGTCACACTCAACCGCACCGACCAGGTCTCGGTGCGCCTCGGCCCGCGCGACATGCTGTCGGTGCCGCAGGACGCCTGGCGCACGGTGCGCAACGTCGGCGAGGAGGAGGGCGACCTCCTGGTGGTCAACTCCGGGGACGGCCGCGTCCGTCTGGAGTGGGACGAGGAGGTCCTCAAGGCCGCCGCCGACGCGGGCCTGGGCCTGGACCACAACGGATACGTCGCCCCGTACGCGCTGCTCCCCCGCTCCGCGCGGCGCTGGTGACCGGCGTGCCACTGTCCCTGGTCGTCGTCCCCGGCATGCTCTGCGACGCGAGCCTGTGGTCGGACGTCACCTTCCCCGAGGGCCACACCGTCCACCACGTCGCGCTGCGGCGGCCGGACATCGGGGCGCTCGCGGACGATGTGCTGTCCACCGTGGACGGGCCGTTCGTGCTCGTCGGGCTCAGCCTGGGCGCCATCGTCGGGTTCGAGGCGCTGCGGCGGGCGCCTGAGCGGGTGGCCGGACTGTGCGTGATGGCGACGAACGCCGCCGCCCCTCGACCCGAACAGCACGCGGCCTGGCGGGAGTTGGACGCGCTCGTCGCGGCCGGCCGGTTCGCTGAGGTGGTCGAGCGCACGCTGCCGGACATGTTCCCCGATCGCCGCTGGTCCGCGACGGACGCCGAGCGCTACCGCCGCATGGCGCGGGCGGTGGGACCCTCCGAAGCCCGCGCCCAGCTCGCCGCCCAGCCCACCCGCGAGGACGCGTTCGCGGCGCTGCGCTCGGCGCGCTGCCCCTCCGTCGTCCTCGCGGGCGGCCGGGACACGCTCTGCCCGCCCGCCTTCCACCACGCCATCGCCGGGGCCCTGCCGCACTCCCGGCTGCGCGAACTGCCCGACGCCGGACACCTCGTGCCGTGGCAGCGGCCGGACGCCGTGGGCGCGGCGCTCCAGGACCTGGTCGCCGCGGTCACCGCCGCCTGACATCCCATCTCCGTACCCACCATCTCCATACCCAACAAAGCGAGTCGAAGAGAGCCGTCATGCCCCGACACCTCAAGTCCCCCGTCCCCGCAGCCCAGGTGACCGCCGCCCGCGCGGACGTCGCCGACCGGGTGCGCGCCATCCTCGACGACATCCGTGAGCGCGGCGACGAGGCGGTGCGCCAGTACTCCGAGAAGTTCGACAACTGGAGCCCGGAGTCGTTCCGGCTGTCGTCCGAGGAGATCGAGCGCATCGTCGCGGGTGTCCCGCAGCAGGTCCTGGACGACATCCGGTTCGTGCAGGAGCAGGTGCGCACGTTCGCCCAGGCGCAGCGGGACTCGATGCTCGACGTCGAGATCGAGACGCTGCCCGGCGTCCGGCTCGGCCACCGGCACGTCCCCGTCTCCAGCGCCGGCGCGTATGTGCCGGGTGGCCGCTACCCGCTGACCGCCTCGGCCCATATGACGATCGTGACCGCCAAGGTCGCGGGTGTGCCCCGGGTCGTCGCCTGCACGCCGCCCATCCGGGGCGAGATCCCGGCCGCGACGGTCGCCGCGATGCACCTGGCGGGCGCCGACGAGATCTACCTGCTGGGCGGCGTCCAGGCCGTCGCGGCGATGGCCGTGGGGACCGAGACGATCGGCAGTGTGCCGATGCTCGCGGGGCCCGGCAACGCGTACGTGGCCGAGGCCAAGCGTCAGCTGTTCGGCGAGGTCGGCATCGACCTGTTCGCCGGGCCCACGGAGATCCTGGTGATCGCGGACGAGCACGCGGACCCCTTCGTGGTCGCCGTCGACCTGCTGTCCCAGGCCGAGCACGGGCCTGACTCCCCCGCCGTCCTCGTCACCACGTCCGAGGAACTGGGGCGCGAGGTCGAGCGGCACATCGAGCGGCTGCTGCCGGGCATGCCGACGAAGGACTTCGCCGGGCCTGCCTGGCGCGACCACGGGGAGATCGTCGTGGCCGACACCCTCGACGAGGCCTTCGAGATCGCCGACTCGTACGCCAGCGAGCACGTCGAGGTGCTGACCGAGAACCCGCGCCAGGCACTGGACAAGATGCGTGACTACGGCGCACTCTTCCTCGGCGAGGGCACGTGTGTCAGTTACGGCGACAAGGTCATCGGCACCAACCACGTCCTGCCCACTCGCGGCGCCGCCCGCTACACGGGCGGCCTGTGGGTCGGCAAGTACCTCAAGACGGTCACTCACCAGGAAGTCACCGACACCGCCTCGTCGGCGCTGCTCGGTGAGGTGTGCGGGCGCGCCGCCCGCGTCGAGCTCTTCGAGGGGCACGCGCGCTCCGGTGACGTCCGCGCCGCGAAGTACGGCGACAAGACGCTGGAGTGGAACGAGGAGGCCGGCGCATGACGACCGACCGCACCACGACACCCCTCACCGGGCGGACGGCGCTCGTGACCGGGGGTGGCAGCGGTCTGGGCCGCGCCATCACCCGCTCACTGCTGGCCGACGGCGCCCGAGTGGTGATCACGGGGCGCGACGGGGACACCCTCAAGCGCACCGCCGACGAGCTCGGGCCGGGGGTCGTGCCCCAGGTGTGCGACGTGTCCCGTCCCACGGACGTCGACGCGCTCGCCTCGGCCCTCGCGGACGACGAGGTATCCATCCTGGTCAACAACGCGGGCATCGCGGGCCCTGTGGCCTCACTGACCGACATCTCGCCCCAGGACTGGGACGAGGTCTTCGACATCAACGTCCGCGGTGTGTTCCTGATGTGCCGGGCGTTCCTCCCCGCGATGACCCGTCGTGGCTCCGGTGATGTCATCAACGTCGCTTCGGTGTCGGGCAAGCGGCCGCTGCTGCGCCGCACACCGTACTGCGCGTCGAAGATGGCGGTCATCGGTCTGACGACGACGCTGGCGGGCGAGGTCGGTCCGCAAGGTGTCACGGTCAACTCCCTTTCCCCCGGGCCAGTTTCGGGCCCGCGTATGGAGCGCAACTTCCGCCTGGAGGCGGAGCGCACGGGCAGCAGCTACGCGGCGGCCGAGGAGGCCTTCGTGTCACGTGCCGCGCTCGGGCGGATGGTGACCGAGGAGGAGGTCGGCGAGGCGGTGAGCGCGATGCTGCGGATGCGTGGCATGTGCGGCGCCGATATCGACCTGTCGGCGGGGATGGTGGCACGATGACGGTTCCTCGCAGTCGCACCTCGCGCCGCAGCCTCAAACAGCGCCTGGCGGACGGCGATCCGCTGCGCGGCGCGCTGCTGCGGCTGCCCTCGGAGACACTGGTGGAGATGGCGGGCGTCGCCGGTCTGGACTTCGTGGTCATCGACTGCGAGCACGGGCCCGCTGACACGGCACTGCTCCAGCAGCACATCATGGCGGCCGAGGCCCATGGCATCGACGTCCTCGTACGCGTCGGAACCACTGAGCCCACACTGGCGCTGCGCGCCCTCGACCTGGGCGCGGCCGGCCTCATCCACCCGCACGTGGACGGCGCCGACGACGCCCGGCGGGCCGTGGCCGCGAGCCACTATCCGCCGTGGGGCGAGCGGGGCTTCGCCACGTACAGCAGGTCGGGGCGGTTCGGCACGGTCACCGCGGCCGAGCATGTGTCCGCGTCCCGCGAGACGTTGGTCGTGGCGATGGTCGAGACACGGCGGGCGTGCGCCGCGGCCGACGAGATCGCCGGCACCGAGGGTGTGGACGCGGTCCTGGTGGGCCCGGCCGACCTGGCGGCGGACTGCGGCTTCCCGGAGCCGTCCGTCGTGAACGAACTGATCGGGCAGGCCCACAGGGCGACGTACAAGCACGGGCGCACGGTGATGTCGATCGTGCCCACCCTGCCGTCGGCGCAGGCCGCGGAGGAGTCCGGGGCCCGCCTGATCGTCTTCAACATGGCGCACGTCCTGATGGACACCATGAGCGCCCTGGCCCGCCCCGTCCAGACCTCTTGACGCCCCACCCCGGGAACCTTACGGTTCACCACCAACCCCCATTCATACGTATGCACCTCAGCATGCAGACCCCTCATCCGCAGCGCGATCGGAGCAGCCATGTCCTCTGCAGCGCCACCCCGCACAAGCCCCGCGTCCGCCCCCGAGGCGGCGGAGAAGCGAAGCGCGATTCGTCGGGCCATCGGCGCGGGCAGCGTCGGTAACTTCGTCGAGCAGTTCGACTACGGCCTGTACGGCTACATGGCGCCGATCATGGCCTCGGCGTTCTTTCCCGAGAGCGACAAGACCGTGGCGGTGCTCGGCACGTACGCGATCATCGCGATCGCGTGTCTGGTCCGTCCGCTCGGCGGGACCCTGCTCGGCCGCTGGGGCGACCGGGTGGGCCGCAGGAAGACGCTGCTGTGGACCCTCGTGGCCATGGGCGTGTCCACCGCCCTCGTCGCGGTCCTGCCCACGTACCACCAGGTCGGCATCCTGGCGCCGCTCCTGCTCCTGGCGCTCCGTGTGGTCCAGGGGGTCGTCTCCGGCGGCGAGTACGTCGGCGCGGTGGCGTTCATCGTCGAGTGGGCCGAGCCCAACAAGCGGGCGTACTACACCTCGTACGCCTCCAACAGCTGCTTCGTGGGTACGCTGGCCGGCGCCGGTGTCGCCGCGCTGACCAGCTGGGTGTTCGAGGGGCCCGCGCTGGACTCGTGGGGCTGGCGCATCCCGTTCCTGCTGGCGATCCCGCTCAGCCTGGTCGGCCTGTGGATGCGCAGCCGCATCTCCGAGAGCCCGGAGTTCGTGCGGGCCACCGAGGACGGCACCAACGTCGTCAAGTCGCCGGTGATCGAGGCCCTGCGCTCGCAGTGGCGTCCCATCCTGGTCTACTGCGGGATCTCCATCATGTGCGCGATCCTGTCCTACACCTGGGTCACGTTCTATCCGCAGTACCTCACGAACACGCTCGGCCTGCCCCGCTGGATGGGCCTGGCCTCCAACGCCATCTCGATCGCCGTCCTCATCCCGCTGCTGCCGCTGGCCGGCAAGCTCTCGGACCGCATCGGACGCAAGCCGATGCTCATCACAGGCGCCGTGGCCTGCATCGTCCTGGTCCCGCTCGCGTTCTGGGTGGGCGATCGGGGCACCTTCGGCGCAGCCGTCGCCAGCCAACTCATCTACCTCGTACCGGAGTTCTTCCTCACCGGCATCATCACCGTCTGCGCGGCCGAACTCTTCTCCACCCGTACCCGGTTCAGCGCGAGCGCCATCGCGTACAACAGCTCGTTCTCCATCTTCATGGGGATCACCCCGTTCGTCGCGACGCTGCTGGTCGACACCTTCGACACCATCTACGCCGTGTGGGCCTACCTGGCCGTCGGTGCCGTCCTGGCCCTCGTCGTCGTGACCGGTTTCATGACGGAGACGTACCGGAGCCAGCTGGGCGCGGACAAGTTCCCCCGCCAGGACACACCACAGCCCGCCTGAACCCGAGGCCGCACCCTCTTGCCCGACACACCACACATCAGTCACGCTACATACGCATTCACTAGCACTGGAACGGAAGAAGCACCATGGCCCTTGACCCCGTCGCGTACGAGCCCTATAACGACCCGGACGAGTTCATCCGCGAGGTCACCGACCGCATCTGGGTCGAGCGCGACATCGCCCACATCGTCGACAACTACGAGCCCGACTCGATCGTCCACGCCAGTCTCGGTACGGTCGTCGGCCGCGACGGCGTGATCGAGGGCAGCACGATGCGGATGGCCGCCGTGCCGGGTCACATCGGCCAGGCCGAGGACGTGGTGTGGGAGGCCCGCGGGGACGACGCGTTCCTCAGCTCGCACCTGGTCTTCTCCGCGGACGAGCACCTCGTGGACGGCCGCAACGTCCGCGTCCGCAAGCGCACCTTCGCCAACTGCCTCTACCGGCGCGGCCGCATGGTCGAGGAGTGGGTGGTGCGCGACGACCTGGCGGACTGCCTGCAGCTCGGCATCGACCCGGACGAGGCCGCGCGCGACCTTCAGTTCCAGGGCTACACCGGGTCGATGACGGAGGAGCCGCCGAAGGACGTGCTCCTGGAGGGTGTCAGCGGCCCGCGCCCCGACGACTTCCGCCCCGAGTGCGAGATGGTCCTCGAGTTCATCGACCGTGTCTGGTCGCGGCGCGAGCTCAACAAGGTCAACGACTTCATGGCGCGCGACCTCTTCCTGCACACCATCGGCGACCGCACCGTCATCCGCCCGGAGCGCTACCAGGCGGACCTGCTGGACATGGTCGGCCCCTTCCCCGACGCACGCTTCTCCGTGCTGGACGTCCAGACGCACCACGCGGAGCGGTACGCGGGGCTGCGCATCGCCGTGACCTGGACGATGCACGGCACGTACCGCGGCATCCCCGCCTTCGGCCCGATCACCGGCAAGCCGGTCACGATGCTCGGTGTCTCGCAGTTCACGATCCAGGACGGCCGCATCGTGAAGGAGGTCCGCGTGTACGACGAGATCGCGCTGCGCGCGCAGATCAACGCGGGCCGGGAGGACGGCGCGGACGTCGCGGCGAACATCTACTAGGGATCACTACTGGGGCAGCATGGTCGGGCCGGTGCAGTGCTGCACCGGCCCGACCGCATCAGTCGACGCGGAACGAAGCGCCGGTCCAGCCACTCCTGCGGCCTGCCGTCCGCTCCCAGGAGTGCGGTACTCCTCCGCGGCGGAATAGCTGAGGTCCTTGGCCGTGAGCGAGGCGGGCCTCAACTTCAGCCACATCGTGCCCCGTTCGCTGGGATCGTCGTACAGATAGCCCACGAACCGCTCGTCCCACAGCGCCTCGTCCGCTCCCAGATAGCGGACCAGCTTGCGCCGCCCTCGCGATACGTCGAACGGTACGAGCTCGGCCCGCCCCCGGGCGATCACCTGCCGCACCCGCCCCGTCGCGACATCGCATTCGTCCACGACGAGCGCGACGCGCGGATCGTCCTTCACCCGGTCGAACAGCCGCGCCCATGACCCGGTCAGCACCCAGAACGCGCCGTCCTCCCACAGGAACCAGACCGGGCGGACGGTCGGACCATTGGTGGCGATGCGCGCGGTGAGCGGCTGTCGCAGGAACGTGTCCACATCGAAGTCACGAGACATCACACCGCCCACCCTGTGGTGTCACTCGCCTCCTGTCGACCGACCTCCGACCTGCGACTTCCGTCCTAGGACGGGGTACGCGGCCCTCATGCGCGTGTGGTCCGTCCATGGGTGGTCACGGCGTTCATGTCGTTCACAGCGTGAGCAGGACCTTCGTCGCCCGGCGCTCGTCCATCGCCTTGTAGCCCTCGGGGGCCTGCTCCAGCGGCAGCGTGAGGTCGAAGACCCTGCCGGGGTCGATCTCCCGGTCCCAGATCAGCTGGATCAGTTCGGGAAGGAAGCGGCGTACGGGGGCGGGGCCGCCGAGGGTGTGGATCCCGGCGAAGAAGAGCTGGATGCCGGGGATCTGGACGTCGTGATTGACGCCGACGTATCCCAGGTGGCCGCCGCCGCGGGTGGCGCCCACGGCCTGCATGAAGGACTCCTGCGTGCCGACCGCCTCAATGACGGAGTGCGCGCCGAGGCCGTCGGTGAGTTCCTTGATCTTCGCTACGCCCTCGTCGCCCCGCTCCTCCACGATGTCGGTCGCACCGTAGTAACGGGCCAGCTTCTGCCGCTCCGGGTGGCGGGACATCGCGATGATCCGCTCGGCGCCCAGTTGCTTGGCGGCGAGGACGGCCATGAGCCCGACCGCGCCGTCGCCGACGACCGCGACGGTCTTGCCGGGTCCCGCCTCCGCTGCGACGGCCGCGAACCAGCCGGTCCCCAGCACGTCGGAGGCGGCCAGCAGGGCAGGGATCAGTTCCGGATCGGGCCGGCCCGGGGTGGCGACGAGCGTGCCGTCGGCCAGCGGGATCCGGGCCTTCTCGGCCTGCGTGCCGATCCCGCCGTGCACGAATTCGGCGTGCACGCACTTGGACTGGAACCCGGCGCGGCAGATCTCGCAGGTGTTGTCGGAGATGACGAACGAGCCGACGACGAAGTCCCCGGGCCTTACGGTCTCGACCGCGTCACCGACCTCCTCGACCACGCCCACGTACTCGTGCCCCATGAGCGTGTGGTCGACGGGCTCGATCCCGCGGTACGGCCAGAGGTCCGAGCCGCAGATGCAGGTCGCGGTCAGCTTCACGATCGCGTCGGTGGGCTCGAGGATCTTCGGGTCCTCGCGGTCCTCCACTCGGACGTCGCCGGCGTTGTGCATCACTACTCCACGCATGGTGGGTCTCCTCATTACGTGTTCGGTGTGTTCGGTGTGTTCGGTGTGGGGTGTGCCGTGAGGCCCATGGTGATCGCCGGGATCAGGGTCAGCGCGGCGACGACCGTGCCGACGACGGCGGGTCCGGTCGTGCCGAGCGGGCCGTCGAGCGAGAGTCCTGCCGCCCAGGACCCGACGGCCGTGCCGAGGTTGAAGGCCGCGACGGTCAGGCCGGAGGCGAGGGCCGGGGCCCGGTCGGCGTAACGGACGGCGAGGGCGATCAGGACCGGGTTGGCGCCGAGGCCGAAGAAGCCCAGCAGGGCGACCAGCACGACCGTCACGGGGGCCGAGCCGGCCAGCAGGCAGATCGCAAGGAGCAGGAGTGTCGCCCCGACGGGGGCGACGATGGTCACCGCGTGCGGTCGGCGGTCGCCCAGCCGGCCGCCGACGAGCGAGCCGACGAGGGCGCCGAGGCCGAAGCCGACGAGGACCAGCGGTACGTACCCGGAGGCGAGGCCGGACCGGCCGGTCAGCAGGGGCGCGATGTACGAGTACGCGGCCAGGACGCCGCCGGTCGTGGTGGCGCAGGCGGCCAGCACCAGCCAGAGCCGTCCGGAGCGCAGCGCCGACAGCTCGGAGCGGATCGATCCGGCGTGCCGGTCGGGGCCGTCGTGCGGGACCGTGCGGGCGATCAGGACGACGGCCGCGGCGGCGAGCGCCGCGAGGGCCCAGAACGGGCCGCGCCAGCCCATGAGCTGCCCGGCGAACGCGCCCAGCGGCACGCCGACGACATTGGCGAGCATGGCTCCGGCTCCGACGAGGCCCAGGGCGCGGGCGTTCGCGGCCGGTCCGGCGGCGTTCGCGGCGACCACGTTGGCCACGGCCCAGAACGCGCCTGTGGCGATCGCGGTCAGGAACCGGGCCGCCAGCAGCAGCGGGAAGCTGGAGCCGAGGGCGACGATGACGTGGCCGACGGCGAAGACCGCCAGGGCCAGCATCAGGGTCAGCCGCTTGGGCAGCCGCAGCGTGAGCATCGCCATCAGCGGCGCACCCACGATCATCCCGACGGCGAAGACGGTGATCAGAAGCCCCGTCCGCGCCACGCCGACCCGCAGGTCTCCCGCGATCTCGGGCAGCAGCCCGGCGACCACGAATTCGGTGGTTCCCATGAGGAACGTGCCCGTCGCCAGTACGTACACGACGAGCGGGAGGCGGGCGGGCGCCGACGGCCGGACCTTGTCGGCCCGGTCGTCGGCGGGGGCGTGGAGGGTTCCACCTCGCGTACTCATGCATCAACTCCGTGGGGTGCTTCTGTTCGGTGCTGATCCCACGAAACCGGTGTTTCCGCAGGTGGAGAAGGTCGCGTTTATAGGGGGTACCAGCTCGACCTCCCTCAGCGGCGGCCCGTGGCTACCGTGGAACCCATGGACGAGCGAAGCGACCACCGCGGTGAGATCAGGGACTTTCTCGCCGGCCGACGCGCCAGGATCACCCCGGAGCGGGCCGGGCTGCCCACCAGCGCCCGGCGGCGCGTGCCGGGGCTGCGGCGCGAGGAGGTCGCTGTGCTGGCCGGTGTCAGCACCGAGTGGTACACGCGGCTGGAGAAGGGCCACATCGGCGGTGTGTCCGAGGATGTACTCGCCGCGGTGGCGCAGGCGCTGCAGTTGGACGAGGACGAGCGCACCTATCTGTTCGATCTGGCCCGCGCCGCCAAGCCGGCCCGCCGGGCGACGACCCGGCGCAGGGATGTCGCGGTGCCGCCGCGCGTCCAGTGGATGCTCGACTCGATGACCATGTCCTCGGCCTTCGTACGCAACGGCCGCCAGGATGTCATCGCCCACAACGCGCTGGCGCAGGCCCTCCACACACCGATGTACGAGAGCGCCACCACGGACAAGCAGGGGCGCCCCAACCTCGCCCGCTACATCTTCCTCGACCCCGGATCGCAGGACTTCTTCATCGACTGGGACGCCGCCGCCATCGCGACCGCCGCCCTGCTGCGCGCCGAGGCGGGCCGCGAACCCCACGACCGGGCGCTGCGCGAGCTGATCGGTGAACTGTCCACACTCAGCCCCGAGTTCCGCGCCCAGTGGGCCGCCCACGACGTCCGCATCCGCCACGAAGGCCTCAAACGGCTGAACCACCCCGACGTCGGCGAGCTGGAACTCTCCTACCTCTCCCTGGACCTGCCGATGGCGAGCCGCGCGGTGCACGATCTGACGCTCTACTCGGCCGAACCCGGCACCGCCTCCGAGGAGCGCCTCAAGCTTCTCTCCAGCCTGGCGGCCACCCGCCCCCAAGCGGCCGCTCCGCCCCGCGTATAGTTCCCCGCCCCCCGATTCACGCCAACACCCCCTGGGCACTGAGGAGTCAAGGGCCCACAGACGTCACATCCACCGCCGCCGAACGTTCACCTCCCCCTCACCCGAGCTCGCCACCGTGGACCCCTGCCAAGACCTCGACGCACCGGGAGGACCACCCATGACCGAGCACCTCCGCCTCACGCGCCGCCACGGGCTGCGTGCCGTACTCGCCGTGGCCGCGGCGCTTCCCGCCGCGGCAGCGGTCACCACCACCGCCGCCACATCCGCAAGCGCCGCGACGGCGGGCCGCGGAGGGCGTCTGCACGTCATGACGTTCAACCTGCGCTACGCCTCCGACACCTCGCCCCACTCCTGGGCCGACCGCCGCCCCGTGATGCGCGAGCTGCTCCGCCGGGAACTGCCGCACGTCATCGGCACCCAGGAGGGCCTGTACCACCAACTCCAGGACATTCACACCGACTTGGGTGCGCACTACGCCTGGATCGGCACGGGCAGAGCGGGCGGCAGCCGGGACGAGTTCGCCACCGTCTTCTACGACACGCGCCGACTGCGCCCCGTCGAGTTCGACCACTTCTGGCTCTCCGACACCCCCGAACTGATCGGCTCCAAGACCTGGGGCAACTCGGTGATCCGGATGGCCACTTGGGTGCGCTTCGCGGACCTCGCCGACGGCGGTAAGGAGTTCTACGTCCTCAACACCCACTTCGACCACCAGGTCCAACTCTCCCGTGTGAAGTCGGCGGAGCTGATCGCCTCGCGGGTCGCGGCCCTCGACAGCTCCCTGCCGCTGCTGATGACCGGCGACTTCAACGTGGCCGCGCACGGCAACCCGGTCTACGACCAGCTGCTCGCCACGGGCCTCCAGGACACCTGGGACACGGCCGCCGAACGCAGCGAGCTCTACGCGACGTTCCACGGCTACAAGCCGCTCGTCCCGGACGGCGACCGCATCGACTGGATCCTCGCCACGCCGGGCGTGACCGTGCACTCCGCGGCCATCAACACGTACGAGAAGAACGGCCAGTACCCCAGCGACCATCTGCCGGTCCAGGTGAGGCTGACGCTCGGCTGAGTTCGGCTCGGCCGGGCAGGCGGTTCAGTCCGTCACGCGATAGAAGCTGCGGGACACGTAACTGGTGGCCTCCTTCGCCCGCAGGCCGCACAGTTCGTTCTTGAGCTCGCGCGCTGCCGTGAGTTCGGGGGACTCGCCGGGGGCCAGGGCCAGGAGGTCGATGACATGCAGGGCCTCCTGCACCTGGCCCGCGTCCCGCAGCCGGGCCGCGTGGTCGAGCACCGCCTGCTTGTCCGTGATCGCCGCCGCGCGGGCCGCCGCGGCGACGGCCGGGCGCGAGGGGTGCAGGGTCGTCGGGTTCCCGTCCCACCAGCCGGTCTCCGAGCGCACGATGTCCCGGACGATGTACTCGCGGTGGCCGTACGCCTCCCGCATCCACGGCACGTCGAACAGCTCGGCGGGGTAGTCGAGTTCGTGCACGATGTCATCCGCACACTTGCCCTCGTTGAGGCGGTCGACGACCGCGCCGCGCAGCCAGCGCAGGGCTGCCGCGGTCGCGGTGAGCTGTTCGGCGCCGCCTTGACGGATGACGGGGCCGAACTCGGGGATCACGGTGGCGGGTTCGAGCGCGGCAAGCCGGTCGAGGGTGTCGGCCCAGCGGACGGTGTCCCGCATGGTGCGCATCGGTGTGCCGATGTTCGGGATGCCGTTGATGACGGCTGCGCTGCCGTACAGGATTCGTTCCCGCGGCAGCCAGACGGCGGTCACGTCGTCGGTCTCCGACGGGGCCCACAGCAGCCGGACGGTGCGGCCGGTGCTGCCCAGCGTGAGGGACTCGCCGTACGTCTCGTCGGGGAAGGTCAGGGGCGGCACGGCCGGGAAGGCCTTGGCCGGCCGGCGGAACTGGCGGGTGTTGATGTGGTTCTGCAGTCCGGCCGTCTCCAGGTACCGGCGGTATCGGCGTACGACGTTCTCGTGGGCGATGACGGTCGGCCGGGGCTCCCCACGTTCGGCCGCGGCTTCCAGGAAGCCTCGCACTCCGTAGTTGTAGCCGAGGTGGCCGTGGCTGTAGACGATCCAGCGCACCGGTTTGTCCGTGTGCTCGCGCAGCCGGTCCAATGTCTCGGGGACGACGGCCGGGGCGGGTCCCGAGTCGATGACCAGCAGCCCCTGGTCGGTCTCCACGGCGAGGCTGTTGCCCTGCAGGCCGATGGTGTAGACGCCGGGGGCGACTACGTGGACCTCACGGGAGCCGAGCAGGGGGTTGTCGTCGGGCTGGGTGGTGAGCACGGGCAACGCTCCTTCGTGCGTTCGTACGGGCGGGAGTTGGGGCATCACGGGCGGGTGCGGACGAGGCGGCGGACGTCGCGCTCGGGGCGTACGAAGATCACGGCGAGCAGCCCGCCGACCAGCATGAGCACTCCGGCCGCGGTGAACGCCAGGCCGTATCCGGCGGCCGGGTCCGGCGCGGCCTCGATGATGAGGCCGGTCACGTACGGCGCGAGCAGGCCTGCCGTGGTGACGATGCCAACGGTGATCGACAGTACGGAGCCGCGCTGGCGGCTGGGCGTGATCTCGCTGGTGACGGTGACACCGATGGCGAAGAGGACCCCGCCCAGGCTGAACGCAATGGTGAGCAGCGCGAGTTGGAGACCTCCGGCGGGGGCGTGCGGGAACAGCAGCATCGCGATGCCGGCGACGAGGATGGCGACCGCGCCGAGCACCCCGCGGGCCATCCGGCTCGACACTCCGCGCCGCATCAGCCACTGCGTGAGCACACCCTGCGCGAGATTGAACACGGCCGTGGCGATCCAGGGCAGCACCACCAGTGTGCCGGTGGTGGCCGGGCTGTAGCCGAGAACGGTCTCCAGGTAGGGCGGCACCCATGCGATCAACAGCGCCAGCGCCCAGTACGCGGCGAAGGACCCCACGAAGCCGCCCAGCCAGGTGCCGCTGAGCAGGATCCGGCGGTAGGGGACGCGGGACTCGTCGGCTTCGATGTCCGGAGTCCCGCCCGCGTGCTGGGACTCGGCGTCGGAGACACTTCCTTCCTTGCCCAGGACGGCCCACAGCAGCGCCCACACGACGCCGACCGCGAACAGTGACACGAACGCCCATCGCCAGCCGAACGCGGCGATCACCGCGGCGAGCAACGGGGACGCCAGCGCCACTCCGATTCCGGGGCCGACGTTGAGCAGCGCGGTCGGCAGGCTCCGCTTCTCGTTGGGGAACCACTTGTGCACGGCGTGCATGGCGACCGGGTTGGCGGGCCCCTCGGCCGCGCCGAGCACCACGCGGCTGGCGAGCAGCACACCGAATCCGACGGGTGCGAGGACCGGCAGCATGGTCAGCGCCCATACCAGGGCCATCGCCATGAGCAGCCACTTCGTGGGCACGCGGTCGGAGGCGAATCCGACGAGGATCGCCGAGAGGCTGAAGAGGAAGTAGAAGCCGCTGGAGAGCAGCCCGTACTCGCTGGGGCTGAGCCCCAGCTCGTGCATGATCGGTTTCGCCGCGAGGCCGAGGACGGCCTTGTCGAGGAAGTTGATCAGCATGAAGACCAGCAGCAGGAAGGTCACCAGCCAGGCGCGCCGCGGGCTGGCGTCCCGCGCCTCGCGCGTTCGCGGTGGTCCCGCGGATGGTGTGTCGGCTCGTTCGGAAGCGGGTGGTATGTCGGTTCGTTCAGAAGTGGGTCGTACGGAGGGAACGTCCACGCCGGCTCTCCTTCGTCAAAGGGCCCACCGGGTACGGCCCGCGGTCCGGGCGCGCAGCTGGCTGCCGAGGTCGTCGCCCGCGAGGACGGCGCGGGACTCGGCGGCGGCCCAGGCGTAGACGCCCTTGGCCATCGTCGAGGTGGCCGCCTTCTCCAGGGCGGCGAAGACTTCCGCGCGGGCCGCGTGCGCGTCCTTGTCGTCCGGGGCGGCGTCGGCGGCCAGTTGGGCGAAGTGGCCTGCCAGCCGGTGCTCGCCGCGGGCGAGGAGTTCGCGGGCCCGTCCGGCGAGTCGGTCCGCGCCGCCGGTCAGCTGCGCGAGCTCGCGGGACAGCTCGCTGCGGCGGGCGGGCTTGAGGTGGGAGGGGTCGCCGTCGTACCAACCTCCGTACAGCCGCCAGAGGTTGCGGACGACGAACTCGGGCTCGTCGTAGGACGGCTTCAGATAGGGCTTGCGCAGCAGTTCGGCGGGCGCGGTGACGTCGTGGACGACCTCGTCCAGGGTCGCCCCGGCATTCATGGCGGCCAGCGTCTGGTCGTGCAGGGTTTGCAGGAACTCGGCGGTGTCGCTGAGCGCGGTGCGGATGCGCTCGGCGCCGACGATCGGCACACCGTGTCCCGGCAGCAGGACCTCCGCTCCCAGACCGGCCATCCACCGCAGGGCCTGCGCCCACTCCAGGGCGTAGCGCTGGACCTTCTGCGGATTGCCGGGGTTCGGCGACGACCAGATGAAGAAGTCGCCGCAGCACAGGATGGAGCGCTCGGGCAGCCAGGCGATGGTGGCGTCGTCGGTCTCGCCGCGCGCGTGCCGCAGCCGTACGTCCAGGTCTCCTACGCGGAGGTCGGTGCGGTCGGAGTAGGTGACGTCGGGGTCGCGGTAGTCGGTCGGCCAGCGGAAGTCGGGCCGCTGGAACTGGCGTTGGTTGATGACGCCGTTGTAGCCGGCGGTCGCGGCGTAGCGGCGGAAGCGCGGTGGGGTGTTCTCGTGCGCGACGACGAGGGGGCGGGGCGCGCCGCGCTCGGCGGCCTCGGCGTCGAAGGGGGCCACTCCGAAGACGTGGTCGATGTGGCCGTGGGAGTACACGGCGGTGTGCAGCGGCGCATCGGTACGGGCCCGGACCGCGGCGTGCAGATCGGCCGCCGTGCGCTTCTCCCCGGTGTCGAAGCAGAACAGGCCGTCGGAGGTGGGGAAGAGGTAGACGTTGCCGAAGGCCGGCCACATCCACACCCCGTCGGCGACCTCGCGCAGTCCTTCGCGGCGCAGCTCACCGGAGTGGTAGACCTTCGTGCTTGCCTCGCCGCGCCATACGCGGTCGGCGTATTCGAGCAGGTCGTCGGTCACTTGCGGGCTCCTTCTTCCTGGTGGTGTGTGATCAGTGCGTCGACGGCGATCAGCCGGTCGCCGACGACGCACAGCGGGTTGATGTCGACCTCTTCGACGCCGGGGTGCTCGTCCAGCAGCCGGATCAGGGAGCCGACCGCCTGCGCGGTCGCCGCCGCGGGTGCGTCGAGTACGAAGGCGGCCCAGTCGGCGAGGTCGCGGACCTGGCCGTCGGTGGCCGGCAGCAGCAGTCCGCGCCGTGGTGCCGCGGGATCCTCTGCCCGGTCGCCACCGGCGCCGAGCAGCAGGGCGGCGCCGTAGACCGGGTCGTGGGTCGCGCCGAGGGCGAGTTCGGCGGTGTGCACCAGGAGGGGTTGCGCCACCAGGCGACGGTCGGGGTCGGCGGATTCCCTCTCCAGCCGATGCCCCAACTCCGCGACTGTCTCGGCCAGTTGCGCCTCACCCACGCCGACCCGCACCAGACCGCGCCGCGCCCTGTGCGGGACATCGGCGGCGTCGCCCTTGAGGACGTAGGGTCCGCGCCACCCGGCGCGCCGCACCTCGGCGACGAGGCCGTCCGCGCTCCCGGCGGACACGGTCGGGACGTGCGCGATGCCCGCCGCCCCGGTCAGCGGCGCGGACCGCAGCTCGGACCAGGCCCACTGCACCGTGGCGGGCCGTTCGTGCGGTACCGCCCCGGCCGGCCCGCCGTCCGGGACCAGAACGCGCAGCCGCCGCAGGAAGGCGCCGATGCTGCCGACCACCGTCTCCGGCATCCCGAGCCGTTCGAGTTCGCCGGACGGTGCGCACGCCCACACGAACCAGGCCGGTGTCCGCATCGACTTCGCCGCCCGCGCGAGCCGGTGGTACGCCTCCGGGAACAGGTCGCCGAACGTCAAGTACAGGACGACGCCGTCGAGTTCCGGGTCCTCGTCGAGTACGCCCAGGAGGTCCTCGACCCGGTCCATCCAGCGGAACAGGTTGCCGCCGAGGTCGACGGGGTTGGCGTCGGTGGCCTCCACTCCGCCGATCTCGGCCAGTCGGCGCCGGGTCTCCGCCGACAGCGCGGGTACGCGGACGCCCATCGCCGTCAGGTTGTCGGCGAGCATACCGCCCGCGCCACCGGACATGGTGAGGACCGCGAGCCGTGGCGCGGGCGGGAGTCGGATGCCCCGGCGGGCGCACAGCACCGCGTCCACGAGCTGGTCGTCATCGGTGACCAGCCGGATGCCCTCCTGGCGGCACAGCGACGCGAGCAGCAGGTGGTCGCCCGCGACGGCGGCGGTGTGGGAAAGCGCGGCCCGGCGGCCGGCGGCGCTGCGGCCCACGGTCAGCGCGACGACCGTCTTGCCGGACTCCCGGGCGAGCCGCCCCAGTTCCCGCAGGCCCGCCGCGTCGCGGACCCCCTCCAGGTACAGGACCAGCACCTCGACGTCGGGCTGCGCGAGCAGGTGGGCACCGAGTTCGCCGACGGACACGCACGCCTCGTTGCCGACACTGGCGTAGTAGGAGTACCCCAGACCCGCCCGCTCCAGGAGGTCGGCGAGGACGAACCCGACCGCGCCGCTCTGGGTGACGATCGCGACCGGGCCCGGCTCCCCTCGCTCGCGGTCCAGGAACACCGTCGTCGATACCTGCACTCCGGCCGGGCGGCTCACCAGACCGAGGCAGTTGGGGCCGAGCACCGGCATGTCACCGGCCGCGGCGCGCAGTTCGTCCTGGAGCGCGTCGTCTCCCTCCTCGGCGAAGCCGGAGGCGTAGACGATCGCCGCTCCGGCACCCACCGCGCGGGCTTCGCGCAGCAGCCCGGGCACGGTCGCCGCCGGGGTCGCCAGCACGACCAGGTCAGGGCCGTGTCCGAGCTCCGCGAGCGACCCCACGACGCGCACGCCCGGCAGGGTCAACTCGCCCCTGGTGACGGCGTGGACCTCACCCTCGTATCCGCCGGACAGCAAGCGCTGCACGGTGATGCGTCCCCATGACAGCTCCTGGGACGCCGATACGCCCACCACGGCAATGGACTTCGGTCGGAACAACGGCTCGCAACGCATGACATCGGGCACCAACGGACAACTCCCTGTGGCTCGGCTCGGACCACCGCGGACGGATCCCACTGTGCCGACGCGTTGCCACTGGGAGTAAGCGCTTGGTCACCAGGATTTCGGCTAGCCTCCTGTGACATGTCACAAGGGCTGTGGGACAGGCTGGAACGGCGGATACCGGTGGTGGCCGACCGCACCATGCGCAGGTACGTGGACGGTTCCCCGCACTACCAGGGCGTCGTGACGGAACATCTGCACCGGTACATGGCGCACTCCTGCCGTGAGGGATCCCGGCTCTACGTCCGCATGGCCCGCGAGCTGCGCGAGCCACGCGACGAAGAACTGCGGCCGTTCCGCGAGCGCGCCCATGCGCGGGGCGCGGAGGGGCTTCCGGCAGCGCACTTCATGGAGGCCTATCACCTGTGCGCCGAGGAGCTGTGGCACGAGCTGACCCAGGTCGCCGACGGCGAACTGCCGCCGGAGGCGGGCGCGGTGCTACTGCGCTGGGTGCGGCACGTGACGCGCGAGGCCCTTGACGCGCACCAGCAGGAGTTCCAGGCCGCGCGCAGCGAGGAGCGCGAGGCCAGGCGGGCGACGGTGCGGGCGCTGGCGGCGGGCGAGCGGGCCGACGAGTCGGCCACGCGTTTCGGGATCCGGCTCGCCGACTCCTACGCGGTACTCGCGCTGCGGTTCGTCGCGGACCCTTCGGAGTCCGTCGGGGACGCGCTCGGGCGCCGCCTCGCCGGCCGCCGCAAGGTTCACCGGCTCAGCGACGCGCTGCTCCGCGCGTTCAGCGAGGAGACCGGCGCCGCGGACCTCCTGACCGCCCTCGATCCGGAGGGCGGACTCGTCCTCGTCCCCTCCGATCCCGGGCGCTTGGACCATGACCCGGAGGCGGCACGCGCCGCACTGCGGCGGGTCCGGCAGGCCACGGGCATCGACATGACCGCGGGCTTCGCACACGCCGGCGACCACGCCCGGATCCCGTCCGCCGCCGCGCAGGCCCGCCGGCTGCTTCCCCTTGCCGCGGACCCCGGCGAGGTGGCCGTACTCCGGGACCATCTGTTCGCGTACCACCTCCGCCACGAGAGCGAGGCGGCCCCGCACCTGCGCTCGCTCGTGGAGAAGCTGCGCACCGAGCCGGATCTGCTGACGACGGTCGGCGCCTACTTCGCGAACGACTTCAACCGGCGGCAGACCGCACAGCAGCTCCACGTCCACCCGAACACGATCGACAACCGCCTGTCCCGCGTCGACGCGCTGACCGGCGCCAACCCTCGTACGGCACAGGGCCTGTTGGTGCTCGGCGCCGCGATGGGCGTCGATGGAACCGCGCACCGCGATGCGTGAAACTGCTCGAACTTCCGCTTGTTCGCGCACCATTGACACCACATCACCAAAGTGGTCCAGTCCGCTCAAGCATGTCCCATGTGCCCACCGTGGAGGTTCACTCATGTTCCGCCCGAAGCACAGATCCCGCAGGACGCCACACCTCAGGACGCCGCTCGTCGCCGTCCTCGCCGTGGCGGCCCTGGCCGCCGCTCCCCTCACGTTCGGCTCGGGCCCGGCCGTCGCCGGGCCGGAGGGAGGGGCCGACGGGAGCGCACCCACCATCACCCCGGCCCCGCACAGCGAGCGGCAACGCTCCGACCACGTCACCATCACCCCCGCCGTCACGGTCGTCACCGGCGCGAAGTCCGACCCGGCCGCCGTGCAGCTGACCACCGCCGCGCTGAAGGCGGCCGGTGCGCGGGAGGTCACGACCACACGGAAGACCCCCGCGGGCTCCGGTTCGCTCGCGGTCTACGTCGGCGGGCCGACCGAGAATCCGGCCTCCGCGGGGGCCCTGGACGCCCTGAGCGCCGATGGCCCCGAGGGGTTCGCCGCCGAGGGGTACGTCCTCGCCATGGGCGGCAAGGGCGCCGGCCGCATCGTGCTGTCCGGAACCGATCCGACCGGCACGTACTACGCGGCGCAGTCGCTGCGCCAGGTGCTGCCGCACCGTAAGGCTCCCGGCGCCACCGTTCGCGGCCTGGCCGTGCGCGACTGGCCGGCGACGCCGGTGCGCGGTGTCATCGAGGGCTTCTACGGCACCCCGTGGTCGCACGAGGCCCGACTGGACCAACTCGACTACTACGGCGAGCACAAGATGAACATCTACGTGTACTCGCCGAAGGACGACCCGTATCTGCGTGCCAAGTGGCGCGACCCGTATCCGGCCGAACAGCTCGACCAGATCGAGGAGTTGGTGGACCGGGCGCGGGCGAACCACGTCGAGTTCACCTATGCCCTCTCCCCCGGCCTGAGCGTCTGTTACAGCTCCGACGACGATCTCAAGGCGCTCACCGACAAGTTCCAGACGCTGTGGGACATCGGGGTGCGGCAGTTCGCAGTGCCGCTGGACGACATCAGCTACACCGACTGGAACTGTGACGCGGACAAGGCGAAGTGGGGCACCGGCGGCGGCGCAGCCGGTCAGGCGCAGGCGTACCTGCTCAACCGAGTCAACCAGGAGTTCATCAAGACCCATGACGGCGCCCTGCCACTGCAGATGGTGCCGACGGAGTACTACAACACCACCTCCACGCCGTACAAGACGGCGATCGCCGAGCAGCTCGACAAGGATGTGCTCGTCGAGTGGACGGGCGAGGGTGTCGTGGCGCCGACGATGACGGTGGCTCAGGCGAAGCGGGCCAAAGCGGTCTTCGGGCACGCGATCCTGACGTGGGACAACTACCCCGTCAACGACTTCGCGACCGGGCGGCTCTTCCTCGGCCCGTTCACCGGACGGGAGAAGGGGCTTGCCGAAGAGCTGGCCGGCATCACCGCCAACCCGATGATCCAGCCGTACGCCTCGAAGCTCGCCCTGCACACCGTCGCCGACTACACATGGAACGACTCGTCATACGACGCCGACGCGTCCTACCGCGCGGCCGTCGAGGAGGCAGCCGGCGGGAACGCCAAGGTGGCGCGGGCGCTGCGGGCGTTCACGGACGTCAACCACAGCTCGCGGATGGACTCCGTCGAGGCACCTGAGCTGGCGAAACTGATCGAGGGTTACTGGGACGGTTCCGTCCCGGCGTCCCGGCTGACGGCGGCGTTCGCGGCGCTGCGGGACGCGCCGTCGACGATCCGGGGCGGCGTCGAGAGGGGCTTCGTCCAGGATTCCGGGCCATGGCTGGACTCGGCCGGGGCCTGGGGCGCGGCCGGGATCGCGGCGGTACGGATGCTGGAGGAGCAGCGCGCCGGTCACACCGCCGCGGCCTGGACGCTCCGCCAGCGGCTGCCCGGCCTTGTGGCCGACGCGAAGTCGTACCGGTACACCGATCTCAATGGCAACAAGGTTCCGGTGGTCGTCGGTGAGGGTGTGCTCGAACCGTTCTTCGCGAAGGTGCGGGACACGTCCAACAAGGAGCTTGGCCTGCCGCCGCAGCCGACCGGCACGACCAAGTTGCCGGTCTACAACGGCAACACGGCCGACCGGATGACCCACGCCGACGACTCCACGTACTTCTGGAGCAGCCGGGCGCCGAAGACGGGCGAGGGTGTCGGTGTCTATCTGGGCGGCGAGCAGCCGCTCGGCTCGGTGACGGTGGCCATGGGCAAGTCCGGCAGCACCGAGGACTACCTGCACAAGGGTGTCCTGGAGTATTCGTCGGACGGCACGACGTGGCACGCGCTGGGCGCGGAGTTCAGCGGGAAGGCGGCGTGGACGGCCGACGCGCCGAGCGGCACGACCGCCCGGTACGTGCGCGCCCGCGCGACGGCCGACCAGACGAACTGGCTGGTCGTCCGTGAGTTCACGGTGGCACGCGCGGACCGCCCGACGGTGAGCGGCGGCCCGGCGGCCGCGGAGGGCAGCAGCCTTGCCGCGGCGGCGGACGGCTCCCCCGAGAACGCCTACCGTGCCGGCTCCGCCCCGGCCTCGGGTGACGCGCTCGCGGTGACGTATCCGGTGCCGCGCGCCGTGTCCTCGGTGACCGTCCTGCGCCCGGACGACGCGAGCACATCGAAGGCCCAGGTGCAGCTGCGCGTCCACGGCACGTGGCAGGACTTCGGCCCGCTCGACGGCTCCGTCACCACCCTGCCCGCACCCGCGGGGACGAACGCGGACGCGGTGCGGCTCGTGTGGGGTGACGGCTCGGCGGCTCCGGTCGTGAGCGAGGTGATCGCCAAGTAGGCACGGTGGCCTGAACTGAGCCGGTGCGTGCGGCCGTTGTCGGTTCCCCGCACCCGCTCAGGTGCGGGCACCCCCGTGGTCAGGTGTGCTCGGGCGGGTTGATCCGTGATGTCTCGATCGCGGACTCGGACGTGCCCCACTTCTTGAGGATCCGCTCGTACGTCCCGTCCTTGATCAGCTCGTTGACCGCGGCCCGGAAGGCCTTGGTGAGCCGGGAGTCCTTCTTGAAGGCGAAGCCGACGTCGAGACGGTGGAACTCGCCGAGGAAGGTGGTCTGCGAGGCGGACTTGCTCGCCTGGTGGCGCAGGCCGTTGATGGTCGACATGATCACGTCGATGCGGCCCTGCTGGAGCGCCGTGAGGGTGGCGCCGTTGTCGGAGAAGACCTGCACGTCGTACGGCTTCTTGCCCGCCTTGGTGCAGCGTGACTTCTGCGCGTCGAGGGTGGCCTCGAACGTGGTGCCCGCGCCGACGCCGATGTTCCGTCCGCAGAGCTGCGCCAGGTCGGTGATCTTCTTGCCGAACGAGGTATCACCCGTCTTGACCGCGAAGCCCTGGCCGTCGTTGATGTAGGTGACGAAGTCGATGGTCTTCAGGCGCTCACTGGTGACACCGAAGTTGCCGGTTCCGAGGTCGTACTTGCCGCTCTCCAGGGCCGGGAGGATCGTCTCGAACGAGGCGTCCTGGCGCCGGAGTTGAAGGCCGAGCACCTTGGCCGCCGCGTCGGCGAGGTCGATGTCCTGGCCCACGGGCTTCTTGCCGGTGCCGTTCGGGTAGTACGCGGCGGGCGGGCCTCCGGTCGAGCTGCCGATACGCAGCGTGCCCTTCTTGCGGACGTCGGCGGGCAGCAGCTTCGCCGCGGAGTCCACCTTGCGGACGGCGGCGACGGGGTTGCCGGTCGGCGCGGCGGCCGCCTGCGCCCCCTCCCCCGCCGCACCGTCGGTGTCGGTGTCGCCCGAGCCGCATGCGGTCAGTGCGAGGAGCGGCAGCAGGACGAGGGCGGCGAAGCGTGGGCGGGTTCTGGTCCCGGGCAGGTTCACGGGTCGGGAGCCTTTCAGGTGTGCGAATCAGGTGTGCGAACGGTGCGCGGGGCACCGCAGGCATGGCGAATGACGACCCGGCGGCGGGGAGGCGCGACGGGCCGGGGCAGGTGACGGGGCAGGTGTGACGACGTCGAGCGTCGTGAGGTGTCACGACGGGTCGTGAAGGAAAGGCTCGCGGCAGCGCGGGCGCCAGGGAAGAAACTCGGCCCGCGACGGGGTCACCGAGGGAGGGAAGGGCCGGTCAGAGGGCCCGCTGCCGCTTCAGGCGCAACACGCCGCGGACCACACCCGACCAAAGTCGATGTGGTCACGCGAGACCAGGCGCTGGGCAGTCATGCGGACAATTGAGCAGGACATCGAGCCGTTCGTCAAGCCGCGCCCGGCCGGTGTCCGGATGCCGGATGCCCCGACCGCCGCGTCCCGGACGCCGTGGACGCTCCGTGTCCCGGGTCCCTCGACTCGGCCGCGTCCGGGCGCAGTTGACACACTCACGCGGCGGGCACATACGATCGAGGGCGGACCGGCCCCGCTTTTCGTGGCAGCCGCTCCGGCCGCGTTGAGGGACGCGGCGCATGTGACGACGCCGAGCCCCGGCCCCACTCCGTACCCGCGCAGCGCCTGTGCCGCCGCGCTCCCCCCGCGAGTGCCGCCGGGCGATCTCAGCCATGCCCGCGATTCCCTCCCCCGGAGAGCCCCGATGACCACGTCGTACGTAGAACCGTCCCCCGCCGCACCGCCCGAGGAGCCGACGAGCGCCCCCGCCCGCCCGCGGATCGTGCCGCGCCGGCACCTCGGCCGCTGGGCGTCCGCCGCCGTCGCGCTGCTCGTCTTCGCGATGGTGCTGAACTCCGTGGTCCGCAACGACGCCTTCCAGTGGGAGGTGGTGGGCCACTACTTCACCACCTCGGCCGTGCTCGACGGGCTCCTCCTGACGGTGTGGCTGACCGCCGCGGTGATGGTGCTCGGGTTCCTGCTCGGCACCGTCCTCGCGACGATGCGACTGTCCTCCAATCCCGTGCTGCGCACGCTGAGTTGGGGCTACGTATGGATCTTCCGGTCCACGCCGCTCCTGGTGCAGCTGCTGTTCTGGTTCAACATCGGCACCCTGTATCCCACGCTCGGGCTCGGCATCCCGTTCGGCCCGGAGTTCGTCACGGTCAAGACGGTGAACCTGTTCGGCCCGACCCTCACCGCCCTGATCGGCCTGACGCTGCACGAGACCGCGTACGCCGCCGAGGTGGTGCGCGGCGGCATCATCTCCGTCGACTCCGGACAGACCCTGGCCGCGCAGGCGCTCGGGCTGAGCAGGCGCCACACCCTGCGCCGGATCGTCGTCCCGCAGGCGATGCGCTCGATCGTGCCGACCGCGGGGAACATGCTGATCGGCACCCTGAAGGGCACGAGCATCGTCAGCGTGCTCGCCGTGCACGACCTGCTGTACTCGGCGCAGCTCATCTACAACCAGACGTATCAGGTCATTCCTCTGCTCATGGTCGCCACACTCTGGTACATCGCGGTCACCAGCGCGCTCAGTGTGGGGCAGTACTACGTCGAGCGGCACTACGCGCGGGGCGATTCACGGACACTGCCGCCCACTCCGCTGCGGCGGCTGCGCGGTCGACTCACCACCGTGCGCGCCTGGTTGAGCAGGGTGACGGCGGCCGACGCGCGCCCCGCCATCCACGGTGACCGGTGAGCTGCGCCACACCTTCCCCACTTTCCCTACCGAATTACTAGGAAATACTTGACCGGGCCCGCCCGGACACACAGGATGGTGCACATGTCCCGTACGCAGCAGCGACTCGTTCGTCGTCGGCATGTCGACTTTGGTCACGTCGTCAGCGCCGCGTGCTGTCGCGCGTAAGGCACCCGGCCCACAGGTCGGACCGTGCCGCTCCGCACGCCAATTCCCAGGCCACCAGGGCGGGTTCACCCACTGCGCCCGGTGGGCCGAGACATCGACGAGGGACAACCGCCATGACCACGGCACCGCAGACCCGGACCACCCACCCCACCGCGCCACCCTCCGACGCCCGCCACCTCAGCCTCGTTCGCGGCACCCCGCAGAGCGGCGGCGCCGGGCAGCGCGGCTCCGTACCGATGGTCGGATACCTGCTGCTCGTCCCGGAGGGCACCGACCCCGCCGAGCTCTTCGCCGAGGGCAGGCCCCGGCCGGAGATCCGGCCGGTCGATCCCGCGGACCCGATCCCCGTCCCGCCGGCCGCCACGCAGCCCACGCACTCCGCACAGTCCGCGGACGACGACGTCATCCGCATCGACCCGGTGCGGCACGTGGCCGAGCTGGAGGGGCATGAACTCGACCTCACCTACCTGGAGTTCGCGCTCCTCGCCCACCTCGTGAAGCGCCCCCACCACGTACTGACACGCGAGCTGCTGGTGACCGCCGTCTGGGGCTACGACCACGTCGGCGACGGCCGCACCGTGGACGTCCACATCGCCCGGCTCCGGCGCAAGCTGGGCCGGGCCCACCGCCAACGGATCGTCACCGTACGCCGCGTGGGGTACAAGTACGTCCCCTAGATGATCGATTCCAAGGGTTCGGCTGCGTGTACATGCGAAGGGAGCCCAACGTCAGTGTGTGAAGACAGAGTTGGACTCCCTCGCGACCGC
>NZ_JBIWLG010000004.1:0-507710 GCF_044766085.1 Streptomyces sp. NPDC102360
GCGCTCCGCGGGTTCACGGGTGGGTGGGGTGCGCCCCGGGGCTCAAAAGATCGGGGCTCCGCCCCGGACCCCGCGCCTCAAACGCCGGCGGGGCTTGAAATGCCTAACCCGCACGCAGGGCGACCGTCATCGCCTCCACCGCCAGGAGCGGCGCCACATTCCCGTCCAACGCCACCCTGCACGCCCCGATCGCCTCGATCCGCCGCAGCGTCGACTCCGGCGACGTGCTGCGGGCGACCCGCTCCAAGGTGTCCTGGATCTCGACGTTGGCCAGGTCCACGCGCGAGCCGAGCTGCATCGCGAGCACGTCCCGGTAGACGACCGTCAGCTCGGTGAGCGCCAGGTCGAGGCTGTCCCGCTGCGAGCGCGTGCGGCGCCGCTTCTGCATGTCCTCGAGGTCCTTCATGGCGCCGGCGGTGCCGCGCGGCATCCGCCCGCCGCTCTGCGCACCGAGCGCAGCCTTCAGCTCTTCCGTCTCCTTGGTGTCGACCTCTTCCGCGAGCTGCTTGGAGTCCTCGGCGGCCGCGTCCACCAGCTCCTGCGCCGACTTGAGGCAGCCGCCGATCTCCTCGACCCGCAGCGGCACCTTCAGGACGGCAGCCCGGCGCTCCCGCGCGCGCGGGTCCGTGGCCAGGCGGCGGGCCCGGTCGATGTGGCCCTGCGTGGCACGGGAGACGGCGGCCGCGACATCCGGCTCGATGCCGTCACGCCGTACGAGCATGTCGGCGACCGCGGAGACGGCGGGCGTGCTCAGGGTGAGCAGGCGGCAGCGGGAGCGGATCGTCGGCAGTACGTCCTCCACCGAAGGTGCGCACAGCAGCCACACGGTGCGCGGGGCCGGCTCCTCCACGGCCTTCAGGACCGCGTTCGCCGACTTCTCGTTGAGCCGCTCGGCGTCCTCCACGAGGATCACCTGCCAGCGGCCGACGGCCGGTGCCGTGTACGACTTGCGGACCGTGTCACGCATGTCCCTGACGAGGATCTCCGAGCCGACGGCTGCCACCGTCGACACGTCCGCGTGTGTGCCGAGCAGCGCGGTGTGGCAGCCGTCGCAGAACCCGCAGCCCGGGGCGCCGCCGAGGGCGCGGTCCGGGCTGACGCACTGGAGGGCCGCGGCGAACGCGCGGGCCGCGGTCTCCCTGCCGGCCCCCGGAGGACCGGTGAACAGCCAGGCATGGGTCATCTTCGACGCGGCCGGCGGCGGGGTCTGGGCGGTCGCCGCCGTCACCAGGGCGTCCGCGTCCCGCGCGGCCGCGACCAGCTCCGCGATCACCCGCTCCTGACCGACCAGGTCGTCCCACACGGCCATGCGGTCACCGTCCCTTTCGCCACCCGAACCCGACTCCAGCCATTGTGCCGGGCCCCACTGACATCCCGTTGCGGCCGACCGGCCTACGCCACGGGGCTCCGCCCCGGACCCCGCTGCTCAAACGCCGCAGGGGCTTGTTCTACCGGCGCCGACCACCCCGGTCGTCCTCGTCCTCACGTTCACCGAGCAGCTCGTCCGCGAGCGACGGCAGGTCGTCCAGCGGCGTCTCCTCCGCCCAGTCGGGCCGGGGCCGCCGCGGCCTGCCGCTCTCGTCGACCTGAGGCAGCTCCGCCGTGCGCTCGTTGGGGCTGTCCGGGCCGGAACCGGCGGGACGCTCGTCGCGGAAGTAACCACTCGGCACCCGGTCCGCCGGCTCGGACACCTGCGGCAGGACCGCCGTCTCGTCCGCCGCACCGGGCGCGGGCGGCTGCGGCAGCTGCGTCGTCTCCTCGGCGTCCCGCTCGTCCCGAACCTGCGGCAGCACCGTGGTCTCGTCCTCGGCGTCCCGAACCTGCGGCAGCACCGTGGTCTCTTCGGCGTCGGGCCGCACGATCGGCGTCGGCACCGTCGTCTCGTTGTCCGGCACCGGAGCGTCCGGCGCCCCGTCCTCCGGCGCCTCGCTCCGCAGCTCGACCTTGCGGAAGTTCGCGGTCGGCGCGCCCGCACTGCGCTGCGCCTGCTCCGCGGCCTGCGCGGCGAGCCGCCGTGCCTCCTCCGCGCGCAGCAGGGCCTCTTCGGCCTTGCGCTGCTTCTCCAGGCGCCGCTCCTCGGCCTCGGCCCGCAGCCGCGCCTCGTCCTCCGCCTGCTTACGAAGGCGCTCCTGCTCGGCGGCGCGGGCCTCTTCCTCGGCCTTCAGGCGGGCCCGCTCCTCCTCGGCCTTGCGGCGCTCCTCCTCGGCGCGCTGCCGGGCCTCTTCGGCCTGCCGCTCGGCCTCCAGGCGCTGCGCCTCCTCCAGCTCGCGGCGCTTGCGCTCCTCCTCCTCGGCGCGCAGCTTGGCGAGCTGCTCCTGGCGCTCGGCCTCCAGGCGCTCCTCCTCCGCCTTGCGGGCGGCTTCTTCCTCGGCCTTGCGGCGTGCCTCTTCCTCGGCGGCCTTGCGGGCCTCCTCCTGCGCCTTGATCTCGGCCTCGGAGAGCGGAAGGAGTACGTCGAGCCGGTGCCGGATGACGGTCGTGACGGACTCCGGCTCCTGGCCGGCGTCGACCACCAGGTAGCGACCGGGGTCGCCCGCCGCCAGCGTGAGGAAACCGGAGCGCACGCGCGTGTGGAACTCCATCGGCTCCGATTCGAGCCGGTCGGGCGCCTCGGTGAACCGCTCGCGCGCGGCCTCCGGGTCGACGTCGAGCAGCACGGTCAGGTTCGGGACGAGGCCGCTCGTGGCCCACCGGTTGATGCGGGCGACCTCGGTCGGCGACAGGTCACGGCCGGCGCCCTGGTAGGCGACGGACGAGTCGATGTACCGGTCGGAGACGACGACGGCGCCGCGCTCCAGGGCGGGCCGGACGACCGTGTCGACGTGCTCCGCGCGGTCGGCGGCGTAGAGCAGCGCCTCGGCACGGTGCGAGAGACCGGCGGACGACACGTCCAGCAGGATCGACCGGAGCCGCTTGCCGACCGGCGTCGCGCCCGGCTCGCGCGTGATGACGACCTCGTGGCCCTTGCCGCGGATCCACTCCGCGAGCGCCTCGGCTTGCGTCGACTTTCCGGCGCCGTCCCCGCCCTCCAGGGCGATGAAGAAGCCGGTCGCCGCCGGGGCCTGCACCGGGTCGTTCCCGCCGCGCAGCGCGTCCCGCAGATCGTGCCGCAGCGGCACCCCGCTGCGGTCGTCGGCCTTGGCGAGCACCAGCGCGGCGACGGGCAGCAGCAGCGCGCCCACGAGCATCAGCGTGAACGCGGCGCCCCCGTGCGCGAAGACGAACTTTCCGCTCTCCAGGTGGTGCGGTCCGATCAGCGCGGCAAGGACCGGCGCGAGCAGCGCGCCGAGCGCGACGGACACGCGTACGACGGCCTGCAGGTGCTCGGTCGTGCGCGCCCGCCGGCCGTCCTCGGTCTCCTGGTCGAGCAGCGCGTGCCCGGTGTTCGCCGCGATGCCCGCGGTGACCCCGGAGAGCGTCACGAGGAAGATCACGCTCGTCACGTCGGGCACCAGGCCCGCCGCGAGAAGTCCGATGCCCGTGAACGCGATGGCGAGGGCGAAGAGGCGGCGCCGCGAGAGCGTCTGCAGCACCTTGGGCGCCGAGCGGATGCCGACGACGGTGCCACCGGTCAGGCCGAGCACGAACAGGCCGAACGTGACCGGGCCACCGCCCAGGTCCTTGGCGTGCAGCACGGACACGGCGACGGCCGCCGCGATCGCCCCGGCGACGCAGGAGCACGCGAGCACGAGCAGCCGGATCGCGCCCGTGCGGCCCTTGTCCACGCCGGTGCCGGTGCTGGGCCTGCGCAGCCCCTCCAGCGGCGACCGCGCGCGCGGGGTCTGCGTGTCGGGCAGCTCAAGGAAGAACACGACCGACAGGGAAGCGGCGAAAAGACCCGCTCCTACGTAGGACGACAGCGCCACCTGGTGCGCGGCGAACCAGTCCACGCCCGCGCCGATCAGGTTCTGCACCAGCGTCACGACGACGAGGCCGGCCGCGCCCAGCGGCACGGCGACGAATCCGGTGCGCAGCGAGAGCCGCCGCAGCGCGTCCGTGTGGTCGGGCAACGGCCGGACGGCCGCGCCCTCCAGCGGCGGCGGGGGCAGCAGTGCGGGCGCCGCGCTCGCCTTGGCGACGGTCCAGAACCGCTCGGCGACCCCGCCGACGAACGCCGTCACGAGGAGCATCGCCAGCGCGTTGTCCGGCACCCAGTCGATCCACAGGGGGGCGACGATGAGCAGCGCGGCCCGCACTCCGTCGGCGCCGACCATGGTCCAGCGCCGGTCGAGCGGCCCGCCGGGCGTCGTCAGCGAGGTGAGCGGCCCGAGCAGGACGGCGCCGAACAGCAGGGTCGAGAGGATCCGCGCCCCGAACACCGCGGCGACGGCGAAGGCCACGCCCCGGTATCCGCCGCCGAACGACTCCTCGGGAATGGCTGTCTGGACCGCGAGCACCACAAGTACGAGCAGCCCGATCACGTCGCCGACTCCGCCGACGAGTTGCGCGGACCACAGTCGCTTCAACTGAGGTACGCGCAACAGTGCGCGCACCGCACGCTCTCGGGAGTCCGCGACCAGGGCGTCGTCTGGGGCCGTGTTGGGGTCCGTTGGCTGCTCGGCACGGGTCATTCGTCCAGCCTATAGGGACCCGCTGACACACCGAAGGTGTGTTCCCCGTGTGAACGCCTCCCCGCACTGATCACGGGGAGGCACTCGTTCCGCTGAGCCGCCGATGAGCCGCCGACTACTCTGCCGGAGCCGTCTTCTTGGCGGCCGTCTTCGCGGTCGTCGTCTTCTTGGCCGCGGTCTTCTTCGCCGTGGTCGTCTTCTTGGCGGCCGTCTTCTTCGCCGCCGTCTTCTTCGCGGCGGTCTTCTTGGCGGGCGCCTTCTTGGCCGCGGTCTTCTTCTTGACCGGGCCCTTCGCCCGCTTCTCGGCGAGCAGTTCGAACCCGCGCTCCGCCGTGATCTCCTCCACGGAGTCCGCCGAGCGCAGCGTCGCGTTGGTCTCGCCATCGGTGACGTACGGGCCGAAGCGGCCGTCCTTCACCACGACGGGCTTCTCGCTGACCGGGTCGGTGCCGAGCTCCTTCAGCGGCGGCTTGGCGGCCGCGCGGCCGCGCTGCTTCGGCTTGGAGTAGATCTCCAGCGCCTCTTCCAGCGTGATGTTGAAGAGCTGCTCCTCGGCCTCCAGGGAACGCGAGTCCGTGCCCTTCTTCAGGTACGGGCCGTACCGGCCGTTCTGCGCGGTGATGTCGACGCCCTCGGCGTCCTGGCCGACGACGCGCGGCAGCGACATCAGCTTCAGGGCGTCGGCCAGGGTCACCGTGTCCAGCGCCATGGACTTGAAGAGCGAGGCGGTCCGCGGCTTCACCGCGTTCTTGCCCGTCTTCGGGGTGCCCTCGGGGAGCACCTCGGTGACGTACGGGCCGTAGCGGCCGTCCTTGGCGATGATCTGACGCCCGGTCTGCGGGTCGGCGCCCAGCTCGAAGTCGCCGCTCGGCTTGGCGAGCAGCTCCTCGGCGTACTCCACCGACAGCTCGTCGGGCGCGAGGTCCTCGGGTACGTCGGCGCGCTGGTGGTTCTCGGAGTCGCGCTCGCCGCGCTCGATGTACGGGCCGTAGCGGCCGACACGGAGCACGATGTCGTTGCCCACGGGGAAGGACGAGACCTCGCGGGCGTCGATCGCGCCCAGGTCGGTCACGAGCTCCTTGAGGCCGCCGAGGTGGTCCCCGTCGCCGTTCCCGGCGTCCGCGGCGCCGCCCTGGCCGGCCCCGCTCTCGTCGACCGCACCGAAGTAGAAGCGCCGCAGCCACGGCACGGCCTGCGCCTCGCCACGCGCGATGCGGTCGAGGTCGTCCTCCATGGACGCCGTGAAGCTGTAGTCGACCAGTCGGCCGAAGTGCTTCTCCAGCAGGTTGACGACAGCGAACGACAAGAAGGAGGGCACGAGCGCCGTCCCCTTCTTGAACACGTAACCGCGATCCAGAATGGTCCCGATGATGGACGCATACGTAGACGGGCGTCCGATCTCGCGCTCTTCGAGCTCCTTGACGAGCGAGGCCTCGGTGTAGCGCGCGGGCGGCTTGGTGGCGTGTCCGTCGACCGAGAGCTCCTCGGCGGACAGGCCGTCGCCCTCGGCGACCTGCGGCAGCCGGCGCTCACGGTCGTCCAGCTCCGCGTTCGGGTCGTCGGCGCCCTCCACGTAGGCCTTCAGGAAGCCGTGGAAGGTGATCGTCTTGCCGGACGCGCTGAACTCGGCGTCGCGGCCGTCGGCGGACGTGCCACCGATCTTGACCGTGACGCTGTTGCCGACCGCGTCCTTCATCTGGGAGGCGACGGTGCGCTTCCAGATCAGCTCGTACAGCTTGAACTGGTCGCCGGTCAGGCCGGTCTCGGCGGGCGTACGGAAGCGGTCGCCGGAGGGGCGGATCGCCTCGTGCGCCTCCTGCGCGTTCTTGACCTTGCCGGCGTACGTACGCGGCTTGTCCGGCAGGTAGTCGCTGCCGTACAGCTGCGTGACCTGCGAACGGGCGGCCGCGACGGCCGTGTCCGACAGGGTCGTGGAGTCCGTACGCATGTAGGTGATGAAGCCGTTCTCGTACAGCTTCTGGGCGACCTGCATGGTCGCCTTCGCGCCGAAGCCCAGCTTGCGCGAGGCCTCCTGCTGCAGCGTCGTCGTACGGAACGGGGCGTACGGCGAGCGGCGGTACGGCTTGGACTCGACGGAGCGTACGGAGAACCGCGTCTGCTCCAGGGCGGCGGCGAGCGCACGGGCGTTCGCCTCGTCCAGCTGCAGTGTGTTCGCCGAACCGGCCTTCAGCTGACCGAGCGAGTCGAAGTCACGGCCCTGCGCGATGCGCTTTCCGTCGACCGCGCTGAGGCGGGCGACCAGCGACGACGGGTCGGAGGAGTCACCGGCGCGGCCCGTCGCGAACGTGCCCGTCAGGTCCCAGTACTCGGCCGAGCGGAAGGCGATGCGGTCGCGCTCGCGCTCGACGACGAGGCGGGTGGCGACGGACTGGACACGGCCCGCCGACAGCTTCGGCATGACCTTCTTCCACAGGACCGGCGAGACCTCGTAGCCGTAGAGGCGGTCGAGGATGCGGCGGGTCTCCTGGGCGTCGACCAGCTTCTTGTTCAGCTCGCGCGGGTTCGCGACGGCGGCCCGGATCGCGTCCTTGGTGATCTCGTGGAAGACCATCCGGTGGACCGGGATCTTCGGCTTGAGGACTTCCTGGAGGTGCCACGCGATGGCTTCGCCCTCGCGGTCCTCATCGGTGGCGAGGAAGAGCTCGTCGGAATCCTTCATCAGGTCCTTGAGCTTCTTGACCTGCGCCTTCTTGTCGCTGTTCACGACATAGATGGGCTGGAAGTCGTGCTCGACGTCCACACCGAGGCGGCGCACCTCACCGGTGTACTTGTCCGGCACTTCGGCCGCGCCGTTCGGGAGGTCGCGGATGTGCCCGACGCTCGCTTCGACGACGTATCCGGGGCCGAGATAGCCCTTGATCGTCTTCGCCTTGGCGGGCGACTCGACGATGACGAGTCGGCGGCCGCCCTGTGCGGTCTCGCTGGTCGGGGACAACTTCGCTCTTCTCTCCGGTCGGCGGTTCGGGGCCGTGTCGATGGCTTTCTCCCGCGGGATCGTGCCGTTTCTGCGGCACTGCTGCGGAGTGTGACGGTACCTCCCGCCGGTGTGTCAAACGGGAAAAGCACGCAGCAGCCACTCGGAACGGTAACCCGACTCCTCGTGATCCTGCCCCCGGACCGGTGAGCGGACGCCTGGGCTCCGGGTGACCGTGGACACGGCTCGCGGCCCGAGTTCCTGTGGTGAACGTCCCCATTGCGTAGCGGTCCCGTGCCCTCGGACTCCCCCGTTTATCCCTTCCTGACAAGATGGCGGATGGCTGGGGGAGCCCGCGGGGAGCCTCCGGCTCGTCCCCAAGGCATCACTATCCAGGAGCTTCCCGACATGTCCGACAGCAATCCGTACGGCCAGCCCCCCAAGGACCAGTCGGGCGGGAACCCGTACAACCAGCCCCCGGCCGACCAGCCGGGCCCGCAGTACGGGTACCCGCAGCAGGGCTCGCAGCCCGGCTACGGCACGCCGCCTCCCGGCCAGCCCCAGGGCCAGCCCGGCTACGGCACGCCGCCGCCCCCTCCCGGTCAGCCCGGCCAGCCGCCGCAGGGCCAGCCCGGTCAGCCCAGCTACGGCTACCCCTACCCCGGCTCCGCCCCGGCCGGTGGCGGCGCGTACCCGCCCCCGCCCGGACCCGGCATGGGCGCCCCGAACATGGGCCCCGGCATGGGCGGCATGCCCTACGACCCGGCCGCGCCCTACGGCTACGACCCGTACGGCCGTCCGTACTCGGACAAGACGAAGCTCGCCGCGGGCCTCCTCGGCATCTTCCTCGGCTCGTTCGGTGCGGGCCGCTTCTACACCGGGCACACCGGGATGGCCGTCACGATGCTCATCGTGTCCGTGGTGACCTGCGGACTCGGCGGCATCTGGGGCCTGATCGACGGCATCATGATGCTCGCCGGCGGCAACGCCACCGACTCCCAGGGCCGCCTGCTGCGGGACAACTGACCCAGTGCCCCGCGCCGCGTCCCCCACGGCTCGCCTCAGGAGCGCGCTGAGCGCCCCTGCGGCGGCCCCGCTCGGGGTGCTCGCGGCGGGGTCCTTCGCCGCGCTCCATCTGTACGGCACGGACCCGCACGAGCCGGGCCACTTCCTGCCGGGCTGCCCCTTCCGATTCGCCACGGGGCTGCTCTGCCCGGCGTGCGGCGGAACACGGATGGTCTACGACCTGATGCACGGTCAGTACGCCATGGCCTGGCACGACAACGGCGCGCTGCTGCTCGCCGCTCCCTTCGCCCTTGCCCTGCTGGGGCGTTGGGCGTACGAGGGGCTGCGCGGCCGCCGCTGGTCGCCGCCGATCGGGGGTCGCGGCGCGGCCGCGATCCTGATCGGGGCGTTGGCCTGGGCGGTACTGCGCAACACGCTCTGAGCGGCGTCCAGGTAGGCCGGATCGGACCGGGTCGGGCCGGTCACTGACCGGACTGTTCAGACCTGGCCGAAGCACCACACGGCGAGTGCCAGGGCCCCTGCCCCGGCCGCCCCCGCGAGCAGCACCGACGTCACAGGGCTCGCCCCGTACGCCACCGGCTCACGGTGCGCCGCGCGCGCCCCGGTCCACGCCAACAGACCCGCCCCGAACAATCCGAACACCGTGCCTGCGAACACCGCGGGAACACTCTCCATCGCCTTGCCTCCCCCACCTACGGACCGATTCCGGTACTCAGGCGGGCGACGCTGACACGGGCAGCGGAACCCAGGGTGAACTCCCGGGCGCCACAAGGCGAAGAGCGGTCGACCGGTTCAGTCGGCCGGTTCAGCCGGCCGATTTCAGTCGACGGGCGTGAACGGTTCCAGGAACCCCTGCTCGACCAGCGTGCGGATCTGCGCGGGCGTGCGGTCGCGCAGCGACACCGGGTCCTCGCCCATGAGTTGGGCGATGGCGTCCAGGATCGTCCCCGCGCTCAGCGACCCGTCGCACACGCCCGCGAAACCGGCGCCGACCGTGTCCACCTTCGTCGCGCGGCGCATCCCCCGGCCCTGCCGCAGCACGACGTGCTCCGGGTCCTCGGCGCCCGGCAGCCCGACCTGCTCCTGCACGACCTCCCCGGCCAGCTTGAAGTGCGCGCCGAGCAGCGCCGCGTCGTCGTGCTCCCGCAGCCAGTCGACCCGCTCGAAGTGCCCGCGTACGGTGTCGCCGAGCGGCTGCTCGACGGGGTGCGGCCACTCCTCGACGACGATCGAGGGCTCTTCGGACCCGGTCTTCCTCAGCGTGATCCAGCCGAAGCCGACGGCCCGCACCTTGCGCGCCTCGAACTCGTCGAGCCAGGCGTCGTACCGCGCCGCGTACTCGGCCGGGTCGCCGCGGTGGTCACCGGCGTCCCGCAGCCACAACTCGGCGTACTGCGCGACGTCCTGCACCTCGCGCTGCACGATCCAGGCGTCACAGCCGCGCGGCACCCAGGAGCGCAGCCGCTCGGTCCACTCCTCCCCCTCCACGTGCTGCCAGTTGGCCAGGAACTGCGCGTACCCCCCGTCGTTCAGGTGCTCCCCTGCCCCCTGAACGACCGAGCGGCACAGATCGTCCCCGCTCATGCCGCCGTCGCGGTACGTGAGGCGAGACCCTTCGGGAAGGAGGGGCGAGATCACGAAGGGCGGATTGGACACAACCAGGTCGTACGTGGCGTCGCCCACGGGCTCGTACAGCGAGCCCTCCCGCAGCTCGGCGTCCTGCGCGCCCGACAGCGCGAGCGTCAGCGCGGTCATGTGCAGCGCGCGCGGGTTGAGGTCGGTCGCGGTGACCCGCGTGGCGTGGCGCGCCGCGTGCAGTGCCTGGATCCCGGATCCGGTGCCGAGGTCGAGGGCCGAGCCGACGGGCGCCCGCACGGTGATCCCGGCGAGCGTGGTGGACGCCCCGCCGACCCCGAGCACGACGCCTTCCGCGCTGCTGCCGATGCCTCCGGCGCCCCCGACCGCGCACCCGAGGTCGGACACGATGAACCAGTCCTCGCCCTCGGGGCCGCCATACGGGCGTACGTCGACGCTCGCCGCGACCTCGTCGCCCCCGACGGCCCGCAGCCACCCGCTCTCCAGGCACGCGTCGAGCGGCAGCACCTCGGCCACGCGCTCGCGCGGCGCGGGCTGCTGCAACAGGAAGAGCCGGACGAGCGTCTCCAGGGGCCGCTCGCCCCGGGTGGCCCGCAGGGCGGGCACGGTCTCGCTGCGCGCGAGCGCCGCGTAGGCGGACGCCCCGAGCAGCTCCAGCAGCCCATCGGCAGTGAACTCAGCGGAAACCAACGCGTCCCGCAGGGACTGAGCGACGTCGTTTCGATCAACGGAGGGCAGCGATACAAAGGCGGAAGAACTCACCCCCCTATTGTGACCCGCCCCTGCTGTGGGCAGGCGTTCCGCACGGCGAATGGGGCCTCCCCTGCTCGAGCGCAGCCGAGAGCTTGGGGAAGGGTGGGCACAGCCCCCGGTGCAGGGTGCCGAAAACACGACAGCGCCCCCGGCGCAGCGCGGCAATGGCGCAACACCGGGGGCGCGGAAGAAAACGTGAGGCCTAGGACCCCGAAGGCGTAGCGGAAGCGCTCTTGCAGCTCTCCTGCTTCGCCATCGCCTTGCCCACGTCCCCCTCCTCAAGGTTCTTGAGCGCATCGCTGCCGTCCTGGCTCAGCGTGTCCAGCTGGCCGGCGATGTCCTTGAGCCCGTCGGCGAACTTCGCCTGGTCGCCGGTGTCGAGCTTGTCGACCTTCTTCTTCAGGTCGGCGTACGACGTCGAGATCTTGTCCAGTTCCTTGACGGCGTTCTGCTGCTTCTTGTCACCGCCGTCGACCGGCGGAGCCCCGGCCTTGTCGACCGCGTCACCGATCGCCTTGTACGCGTCGGACATGTCCTGGAACGCCTGCGAGTCGGTCTTCTGGACCTGCCCGGGTTCGCTGTTGTCCGAGGTCTCCTTCTGGATCGCGGTGTTCGCGGCCTCGATCTTCTTGGCCTGCGGCTGGACCTTGTCGCAGACCTGCTTGGCCCAGGAGTCGAGCTTCTCGTTGCTGTCGTCGCTGCAGCCCGACAACGCCAGTACCAGTACCGCACCGCCGGACAGTGCGGCAGCAAGCTTCTTGTTCACCGGATTGGTCCCTTCCATGGCTCTCGGCCCCGGAACTTACACGCCACGCACACGACAATCGCACGCCGAGTGTCCCATACGACCACTTTATTGACCTTTAGCAGCCATTTGCACCAGGAGAGATAAGGCTCACTGGAACCGGAAGGCCCCGCACCGCAGACGTAAGAAAAATACGCCAGAACGGACCGATGGGCGGACAGTCCGTCAAAAGACGCTGCCCGCCCACCTGTTGCCGTACTGACGTGCACTCAGGTCACGTACGCACGTTCCATACGTTCCTCACGTACGTGTCGTGGAGACCACGGCAGGATCCGACTGTTCCGGCACCCGTCCGGCCCCATCGCCGTCGCCGTCCTCGTCCCCGCCGACCGCGATGCCGCGCCGCTTGGACATGTACACGGCACCGACGATGACGGCGATCGAGACGACGGCGGCCGCGACCCGCACCCCCACGTTCGCGTCGTCCCCGTAGCTGAACTTGACGATCGCGGGCGCGATGAGCAGCGCCACGAGGTTCATCACCTTCAGCAGCGGGTTGATGGCGGGGCCCGCGGTGTCCTTGAAGGGGTCGCCGACCGTGTCGCCGATGATCGTCGCCTCGTGCGCCTGGCTGCCCTTGCCGCCGTGGTGCCCGTCCTCGACGAGCTTCTTGGCGTTGTCCCACGCGCCGCCGGAGTTGGCGAGGAATACGGCCATCAGCGTGCCCGTACCGATCGCGCCCGCGAGATACGCCCCGAGCGCGCCGACGCCGAGCGTGAAGCCGACCGCGATCGGCGCCATGACGGCGAGCAGCCCGGGCGTGGCGAGCTCCCGCAGCGCGTCCTTCGTGCAGATGTCGACCACACGCCCGTACTCCGGTTTCTCCGTGTAGTCCATGATCCCTGGGTGCTCGCGGAACTGCCTGCGCACCTCGTAGACCACCGAACCCGCCGACCGCGAGACGGCGTTGATGGCGAGCCCGGAGAAGAGGAACACGACCGCGGCGCCGACGATGAGCCCGACCAGGTTGTTGGGCTGCGAGATGTCCATGACCAGGTTCATCGGCCCGCCCTCGCCGACCTTCTCGCCGACATCGTCCGCCGCCGTGACGATCGCGTCCCGGTACGAGCCGAACAGCGCGGCCGCCGCGAGCACGGCGGTCGCGATGGCGATGCCCTTCGTGATCGCCTTCGTCGTGTTGCCGACGGCGTCCAGGTCGGTGAGCACCTGCGCGCCCGCGCCCTCGACGTCACCGGACATCTCGGCGATGCCCTGCGCGTTGTCGGAGACAGGGCCGAAGGTGTCCATGGCGACGATGACGCCGACCGTGGTGAGCAGCCCCGTACCGGCCAGGGCGACCGCGAACAGGGCGAGCATGATCGACGTGCCGCCGAGCAGGAACGCCCCGTACACGCCGAGCCCGATCAGCATCGCCGTGTAGACGGCGGACTCGAGACCGATGGAGATGCCGGCGAGCACGACCGTCGCGGGGCCTGTCAGCGACGTCTTGCCGATGTCGCGGACCGGACGCCGGGTCGTCTCGGTGAAGTAGCCGGTGAGCTGCTGGATGAGGGCCGCGAGCACGATACCGATCGCCACGGCGACGACCGCGAGGATCCGCGGATCGCCGTCCTTGCCGCTGATCGCCGTGTCCGTGATCCCGTCCAGGTCGGCGTACGTCCCCGGCAGATACGTGAAGACGGCGATGGCGACGAGCACGATCGAGATCACCGCGGAGATGAAGAACCCGCGGTTGATGGCGCTCATCCCGGAGCGGTCGGAGCGGCGCGGCGCGACGGCGAAGATGCCGATCATCGCCGTGACGACCCCGATCGCGGGCACGATCAGCGGGAACGCCAGGCCGGCGTCGCCGAAGGCCACCTTGCCGAGGATCAGCGCGGCGACCAGCGTGACGGCGTACGACTCGAAGAGATCGGCGGCCATGCCCGCGCAGTCTCCGACGTTGTCGCCCACGTTGTCGGCGATGGTCGCGGCATTGCGCGGATCGTCCTCCGGAATGCCCTTCTCGACCTTGCCGACCAGGTCGGCGCCGACGTCGGCGGCCTTGGTGAAGATGCCGCCTCCGACACGCATGAACATCGCGATCAGCGCGGCGCCGAGCCCGAAGCCCTCCAGGACCTTGGGCGCGTCGGCCGCGTAGACGAGCACGACGCAGGAAGCGCCGAGCAGGCCGAGTCCCACCGTGAACATGCCGACGACGCCGCCCGTACGGAAAGCGATCTTCATGGCGTGGTGCGAAACGGTGGTGAGATCCTTTTCCGGCTCGCCTTCCGCCGGGGTCGCTTCTCTTGCGGCGGCGGCGACGCGCACATTGCTGCGCACCGCGAGCCACATTCCGATATAGCCGGTGCCGGCCGAGAACAACGCGCCGATCAAGAAGAAGATCGACCGGCCCGCTCGCTGATTCCAGTCGTCCGCCGGAAGCAGCAGGAGCAGGAAGAACACCACGACGGCGAATACGCCGAGGGTCCGCAGCTGTCGGCCCAGATAGGCGTTCGCGCCTTCCTGGACCGCGCCCGCGATCTCCTTCATCGAGTCCGTGCCCTCGCCGGCCGCGAGTACCTGGCGCACCAGGACTCCGGCGACGGCGAGCGCCGCGAGCGCGACGACGGCGATGACGACGACGATCAATCTGTTGCCGTCGGTCAGAACTGCGGCTGCGAACGTAGCAGGGGTAGAGGGCTCCGCCATTCGTCCTCCTTGACGCTTGGACTGAGCTCAAGATGTGGACGGATTGTAGGGAGCGGGCCCTGATCAAAACAGGGCGCGGCAAACGGAATTGTTTCCTACCCCGCAAATGTTCGGTGAACCTCGCCCCGCGGAACGAGACGGAATTGCTAATCCCCTGAAGGCATTAGCGAAGATCCTTTATTGGCCGATTGGCTGATCGACCTCAGGAAACACCGAAGAGGCCCGGTTCACCGTCAGGTGAACCGGGCCTCTTCGAAAGATCTCCGGGTACCGCGCGGAGCGTTCCGCGCGCTACGGAAGCGTCGCCGGCAGGGTCGGCCAACTCATCCGAATGAGTCCGCCGTCCGTATCCGCCGTGACCTCCACATCGTCCACGAGGCCGCTGATGACGGCGAGACCCATCTCGTCCTCACCCTCCGCCTCCAGATCGTCTGCGGAGCCCGCACCGGCCGCGGCCGACGGGGGTACCGTGCGCGGCGCCTCGTCCCCGACCTCGATGGAGAACTGCTTCTCCTCCTCGATCAGGGCCACCAGCACCGGCGCCGAGATACCGCTGCTCTGGTGCAGCCCGACCGCTCGGCTGCAGGCCTCACCGACGGCGAGCCTGACCTCGTCGAGCACGGCCTCGTCCACGCCCGCCCTGCGCGCCACGGCGGCCGCCACCAGGCGGGCCGTCCTGACGTGCTCGGGCAGAGGGCTGAAGCGGAGTTCGACAGTGGCCATGCATCCCCCTCGGACAGACGGGCCCACGGTTGTACGAGCGTGCTCCCGGGGATCGGCCGGCCTCGGCCGCCCGATCCCCTTGTCTCCGCCGGTGTCGCCACCGGCATCAACCGGATCAGTCGGTCGCCGAGACGGCTTCCTCGACCGAGGTGTGGATCGGGAACACCTTGGTCAGTCCGGTGATACGGAAAATCTTGAGAATGCGCTCCTGGTTGCACACCAGGCGCAGCGAGCCCTCATGGGCACGCACGCGCTTCAGGCCGCCGACCAGAACGCCGAGCCCGGTGGAGTCGAGGAAGTCCACGCCCTCCATGTCGACGACAAGGTGGAAACTGCCGTCGTTCACCAGCTCGACCAGCTGCTCGCGCAGCTTGGGCGCGGTATACACATCGATTTCGCCACCGACCTCGACGACCGTACGATCGCCGACGGTACGGGTCGACAGGGACAGGTCCACGGATCCTCCAGCACCTTGCTAAATCGAGCGGTCGCCCCTCGGGGACACCTCGGCATGATCCCCCGGGACGGTTCGCCAGCCGCGATGGCATTCAATCACTTACCGGCAGGCGTGCACGACGCCTTGGAAGCATTGTCCGTCACGCCAGTGACACACTCGGTGCCGATGGCCAAGAATCTCCGATCCGAACGACCCTCGGCATCCGCCCCAGAGCGCCCCTCTCCCGGTGCGGTCCTGGACCGGCTCGCCTCGGGTCCGAGCAGGGCTGCGCGCATCACCCATACGGAGCACTTGCCCCCTCGTCCCGGCCGTCATGCCGTCTGGCCCGATCGGATCCGGGCCGAGGTCATCGCAGCCGTGCAGACCGCCGGAATCGCGCACCCCTGGGCCCACCAGGCACTCGCGGCGGAGCACGCCCTGGACGGCGATTCGGTGGTCGTCGCCACCGGCACGGCCTCCGGAAAATCGCTCGCCTATCTGGTCCCGGTCCTGTCGACTCTGCTCGACGGATCCGAGGCGCCGAACGGGCGCGGCGCGACCACGCTCTACCTCGCCCCGACGAAAGCACTCGCGGCGGACCAGTGCCGATCGGTGAAGGAACTTTCACAACCGCTGGGTACGGCGATTCGTCCCGCGGTCTACGACGGCGACACCCCGTTCGAGGAACGCGAGTGGGTACGCCAGTACGGAAACTACGTCCTCACCAACCCGGACATGCTGCACCGGGGCATCCTGCCCTCGCACCCGCGCTGGTCCTCCTTCTTCAAGGCGCTCAAGTACGTCGTGATCGACGAGTGCCACACCTATCGCGGTGTCTTCGGCTCGCACGTGGCGCAGGTGCTGCGAAGACTGCGCCGCATATGTGCCCGCTACGGATCCGACCCCGTCTTCCTGCTGGCCTCGGCCACCTCCGCCGAACCGGCCGTCTCCGCCCAGCGGTTGACGGGCCTGCCGGTCGTCGAGGTCGCGGACGACGCCTCCCCGCGCGGCGAACTTGTCTTCGCGCTCTGGGAACCTCCGTTGACGGAGATGCAGGGCGAGAAGGGCGCGCCGGTGCGGCGCACGGCGACCGCCGAGACGGCGGACCTCCTGACCGACCTCGCGGTCCAGGGCGTGCGCTCGGTCGCCTTCGTACGCTCCCGGCGTGGCGCCGAGCTGATCTCGGTGATCGCTCAGGAGCGGCTCGCCGAGGTCGACCGCTCGCTCGCCCGGCGGGTCGCGGCCTACCGCGGCGGCTATCTCTCCGAGGAACGCCGCGCCCTCGAAGCCGCCCTGCACTCCGGCGAACTCCTCGGCCTCGCCGCCACCACCGCCCTCGAACTCGGCATCGACGTCTCGGGGTTGGACGCGGTGCTGATCGCGGGCTATCCCGGTACGCGCGCGTCGCTGTGGCAGCAGGCGGGACGGGCCGGGCGCTCGGGCCAGGGGGCGCTGGCGGTCCTGGTGGCCCGTGACGACCCCCTGGACACCTACCTGGTCCACCACCCCGAGGCCCTCTTCGACCAGCCGGTCGAGTCGACGGTCCTCGACCCCGACAACCCGTACGTCCTGGCTCCGCACCTGTGCGCGGCGGCGGCGGAAATCCCCCTGACCGAACCGGACCTGGACCTGTTCGGCCCGGCGACCGGGGAACTGCTTCCGCAGCTGGAGGCGGCGAAGCTGCTGCGCCGCCGCCCCGCCACGAAGGCCTGGCACTGGACGCGCCGCGAGTCCGCCGCGGACCTTGCCGACATCCGCGGCGAGGGCGGCTCGCCCGTACAGGTCGTCGAGGCCGGCACGGGGCGGCTGCTCGGCACCGTCGACGCGGGCTCCGCCCACACCTCGGTCCACGACGGCGCGGTCCACCTCCACCAGGGCCGCACGTACGTGGTGAAGAAGCTGGACCTCGACGACAACGTCGCCCTGGTCGAAACGGCGAACCCCACCTACTCGACCACCGCCCGCGACACCACGGCCATCTCCATCCTGGAGACCGACGTCGAAGTCCCTTGGGGCGACGGCAGGTTGTGCTACGGCTCGGTCGAGGTCACGAACCAGGTCGTCGGCTACCTCCGCCGCCGCCTGATCACCGGCGAGGTCCTCGGCGAGACCAAGCTCGACCTCCCTCCTCGTACGCTGCGCACCCGCGCGGTGTGGTGGACGGTCACGGAGGACCAGCTGGACGCGGCCCGTGTGAACCCCGAGATCCTCGGCGGCGCCCTGCACGCCGCCGAACACGCCTCCATCGGGCTGCTCCCCCTCTTCGCCACGTGCGACCGCTGGGACATCGGTGGCGTCTCGATCCCGCTCCACCCGGACACGCTCCTTCCCACGGTCTTCGTCTACGACGGTCATCCCGGCGGCGCGGGCTTCGCCGAACGCGCCTTCCACACCGCCCCTGAGTGGCTGGCCGCCACCCGTGAGGCCATCGCGTCCTGCGAGTGCGAAGCCGGGTGCCCCTCCTGTATCCAGTCGCCCAAGTGCGGCAATGGCAACGAGCCGTTGCACAAGCGGGGGGCGGTGCGGCTGCTGTCGGTGCTGTTGGGGTCGGCGGCGGGGTAGGTGGGCACGTCGGGCACGCTCACCCGGCCCGCTGCGGTCGACCGCCCCTACGCCTCGGGGCTCCGCCCCGGACCCCGCGCCTCAAACGCCGGCGGGGCTTGAATTACCTCGCCTTGGGCAATCTGCCGCCTTGGGCGGCAGGGTGGGCAAGGCGGCGCCACGGTGCCGCGCAACCCTCAGGGCTGCCCCGGCCCCGCGGGACCCGCCCGCGCCCTCACCTCCGCCCGGAACATCCGCTTCCCCGCCACCGCGGTCACATCCGACACCTCCCCGCGCACCGCGCACCGCACCACACCCGCCGCCTGCGCCCGCGCCACCCGTGTCGCCAGCGCGCACGCCTTCGCTCTGCCCTCCGTCCAGTGGTCCGCCGCGGCAAGCGCCGCGAGGTCGGCCGCCGAGCCCGCACGGTGCCGCGCCTCCACCGCCTGCCCCATGGCCAGCACCGCCCCGAACACCGCCCCCACCACGGCCATCGCCAGCACGACCCACACGGTCGCCGACCCGCGGTCGCGCGGCCCCGTCACGTCGCCTCCTCCGCCGCCGCCACGGCCTGCGCGCTCAGTTCCACGCCGAGCGCTCCCGGCCCCACGGACCTCGCCCGCACCGTCACCCGCACCAGATCGCCCTCCCGGCCCACCGCGACCCGCGCGCCCGGCGGCGCGGCCTCCCGCGCCGCCGCCACCGCGGCGCCCCTGGCCTCCTGCCGTGCCACGGCCCTGGCCCCGGCACGCGCGGCATCCACGCACCTGATCTGCGCCGACGCCGCGAGCACCACCCAGACCAGCGCCATCGTGAACGCCACGAGCACCGGCAGCGCCACGGCCGCCTCCGCCGTCACGAATCCCCGGTCGCCGCGCCGGGGCTCAGAACGACCCATGGAGCGCCTTCGCCACCAAGGACTGCAGCGCCGACTGCACCACGTCGCTCGTCACCACCTGGTACAACACCCCGGCGAAGCCCACCGCGGCGATCAGCCCCACCGCGTACTCGGCACTGACCATCCCGGCGTCCGGCCGCGCCGACCGCACCGCCCGCAACGACCGCGCCCTTCGAAGAACGCCTCCGCGCAGCCACCCGTACGCCCGACCTGCTCGCATTCCGTTCATGCCAACTCCCTTGACCCGTCATCCTGTTCTGTCTTGCGGAACTCGCCCTGTTCTGCCTTCCGGAGCCCGCCACTCATCTCCCTCCCAGCACTCCGCCTCCCAGTCCGATCACCACCGGCACCACTCCGACCACCAAGAACGCGGGCAGGAAGCACAGGCCCACGGGCGCCGTGATCGCCACCGCGGCCCGGCGTGCCACCGTCGTCGCCCGACGCCCCCGCTCGGCCCGGCACTCCCCGGCGAACCGCGCCACCGGTGCCGCCGCCGGAGCTCCCGATTCGCCCGCCCGCTCCAACAGCCGGACCAGCTCATCGGCGCCCGGCACGGCCGACAACTCCCGCCACGCCACACCAAGTTCGCCACCGAGCCGCACCTGCGCGGCGCCTCTCTCGAGCCCCCGCCCGACAGGTCCGCCCAACGCCTCACCGACGGCCCGCGCCGCCTCCACCGGCCCGGCACCCGCCGCAAGACACGACGCCAACAGGTCGGAGGCCAAGGGAAGTTGCCGTACCGCGTCTCCCCTCACGCTCGCCCCCACCCCTGCTCTCGCGCCCTCCTCCCTGCCGCGCCACCAACTCCACACCCCCACCCCGCAGGCCGCCCCGACCACGACCCCGGCCACCCCGCCCACCAGCACGAACCCGGCACACACCGCCCCCGCGACCGGCACCCACCGCCGCACCGCGGGCGACAGCCCCACGTTCCGCCGCGCCGACTCCGCCGCGGCCACCTCGAGCACGAGCCGCACCCGCCGCCGCAACGACCGCTCGGCCCGCCGGGCCGCGACCTCCCGCACCAGCCACATCACCATCACCGCGGCGCACAGCACCGCCCCCAGCCTGTGGGCAACGTCCATCGCCTCTCACCCCTCCGCCCCTCGCACGATCCGCATCGCCCACCACAACCCGGCGGCCTCCAACGCCCCTCCCACCACCAGACAGCCGATCCCCGGCCACGTGTGCAGCAGCACTCGCAGGGGCCGCGCCCCCATGCCCGCCCCGAGCAGCAGCGCGAACACGGGCAGCCCGGCGAGCATCACCGTGGTCGACGAGGGGCCCGCCAACTGGGCTCTGAAATCGGCCCGTTGGTCCCGCTCCGCACGCAGCGCATCCGCGAGCCGTTCGAGGCCGGACGCGAGCCCCGCGCCCCGGTCCACCGCCACCCGCCAGCACGCTGCCAGCCCGTTGAGCCCCTCGGCCCCCGGTTCTCGCGCCGCCGCCCGTAGGGCCCCGGGCACATCCCCGCCGAACCTGGCCGCCGCCACCACGGCCGCACTCCCCGCGCCGGTCAACGCCCCCGACCCCCGCACCGCCACCACCAGCGCGTCCCCCGGCTGCCGCCCGGCCCGCACCTCACCCGCCAACAGCCCGCAGAACCGGATCACCGCCTCCCCACGCCGCTCCTTTCCCTGCCGCGCCGCCCGGGCCCTGCCCAGCCGCCCCACTCCCGGTACGACACCCAGCCCGAGCACGACCGGCAGCACCGAGGCGCCGGCGAGCCCGACCACGGCCCCGGCGACCGCGCACCACCACTCGGGCCGCGCCCGCACCCACGCCCACCACCGCTCCCCCAGGCCCAGCCACCGGGACCGCGCCCCGAGGTCCGCCCCGACTCCCAACACCCGCCGCGCCCGCCGCACCTCCAACTCCCGCACCCGCACCGCCCGCACCGCGACCACAGCCCCCAACGCGGCCACCGCCACACCGGGCCCACCACCCAAGCCCCCACCACTCACACCCACGCACCCCTCTCCACCAGCCCCGCCGCCTCCACCGACCAACGCCTCTCTCCACCAGCCCCGCCGAAGCACCCCCCTCTCCATCGCCCCACGCCCCTCCTCACCACAGCCCCGCCGACCCACGCGCCCGCTGACCTCCACCTCACAGCCACGCCCCCTTTCCGCCGGTCCCACCGACCCACGCCCCCTCTCTCCACCAGCCCCGCCGACCCCACGACGCACGCCCCGGTCTTCCCCAGCTGCCGACACACGCCCCTCCGCCGACCCCAGCGACCCCACCGCCCCACACACCCTCTGACCGCCATCCCACAACCACGCCCCACGCCCCCCTCACCTCGGCCCCGCAGACGCCCACCACCCCAAGCCCCACGTCCGACCTCGCGCCACAACCGGTCCCCCACAACCGGCCCCCTCACCCCAACCGCACCCCCAGCAACCCGCCGAGCCGCTCCCACCCCGTCCCTTCGGCGAACCCCCGATCACCCCACTCCAGCGCCGGTACCGCCCGCACCCACCCCTCCGCGTCCCGCTCCAGCACCTGGACCTGGGCGATACGGCGCCGCCCGCCCCGGTCCCGTACGAGATGCAGCACCACGGACACCGCCGCGGCCAACTGGCTGTGCAGCGCCGCCCGGTCGAGCCCGGCCGCCGTCCCCAGCGCCTCGAGTCGCACCGGGACATCGCTCGCCGCGTTGGCGTGCACCGTGCCTGAACCGCCTTCGTGGCCCGTATTGAGGGCGGCCAGGAGCGAGACCACTTCGGCGCCGCGCACCTCGCCCACCACGAGCCGGTCGGGCCGCATCCGCAGCGCCTGCCGGACCAGGTCGTCGAGGCCGACAGCCCCCGCGCCCTCCTGGTTGGCGGGGCGCGATTCGAGCCGGACGACATGAGGGTGGTCCGGCCTCAGCTCGGCGGAGTCCTCGGCCAGGACGATCCGCTCCCCGGGCCCCACCAGGCCGAGCAGCGCGCTCAGCAGCGTCGTCTTGCCCGTGCCCGTACCGCCGCTGATCAGGAAGGACAGACGCGCGTCGAGCAACGCCCGCAGCACCCGGTCGCCGCCAGGCGGCACCGTCCCCGCCGCCGTCAGCTCCTCCAGCGTGAACGCCCGGGGCCGCACGACCCGCAGGGACAGACAGGTGCAGCCCGCCGCGATCGGTGGCAACACCGCGTGCAGCCGCGTCCCGTCGGGCAGCCGGGCGTCCACCCACGGCCGCGCGTCGTCCAGCCGGCGCCCCACGACGGCCGCGAGCCGCTGCGCAAGCCGCCGTACGTCGGCGGCGCTCTCGAAGGCCACGTCGGCCCGTTCCAGGCCGCCTCCCCTGTCGACCCACACCGTGTCCGGCGCCGACACCAGGACATCCGTCACCGAAGGGTCGGCGAGCAGCGGCTCCAACGGCCCCGCGCCCACCAGCTCCGACCTCAACCTGCCCGCCGCGCCCAGCACTTCGGCGTCGCCCAGGATCCTCCCCTGCGCCCGCAGCGCTTCGGCCACGCGCGCGGGCGTCGCCTCGGACCCGGTCTCGGCGAGCCACTGCCGTACGCCGTCCAACATGCGCGCCCCGACCACCGCACTCATGACACCCCTCCCCGCACCCACTGCTCGACCGCCCACTCGCCACCGGCCCCTGCCGCCACCACGCCCTCCACGCCCTCCACGCCCTCCACGCCCTCCACAGGCATCCCGCCCGCGCCCGGCCGCCGGCCCTCCCGATCGCCGACCACACCGTCCACCGGCCGCCCGTCCAGACCCGACCGCCCCGCCTCCCCAGCGCCGACCGCCATCACGCTCTCCACAGACCACCCACCCGCGCCCAACCACCCGCCCTCCCGATTCACGCCGCTTCCCCCTCCACCGTCGCCACCGGCATCCGCTCCCAGAACGCCCCGCAGAACCGCCCCAGCGGGCCGCCCTTCAACACCTCGGTGTCCGCGGGCAGTTCGCCGGCGAGCGGTAGCCCGACGAGCCGCGCCACCTCGTCCGCAGCGAGGCCTCCCGCGCCGCCCGCAGGCGCCGTCACCACCCGCAGGTCCCGCAGCACCATCCCCGCCGCCCCCGCCATCCGGCGCGCCGCCGCCACCGCCCGCAGCTCCGGTGGCACCACGAGCAGCCCCAGGTCTAGCTGAGCCAGGGCCTCGACGGATCCGGCGTCGACCCGGCGCGGCAGGTCCACCACGACGACCCCGCCCCTGCGCCGCCCGGCCGCGAGCACCGCCCGCACCGCCTCCGAGGGCACCGTCGCGAGATCTCCGCGGTCCCAACTGAGCACCCGCAGATCGTGCAGCCGGGGCAGCGACTCCTCCAGGGCCGTGCTCCCGACCCGGCCCCGCGACTCGGCGAAGGCCGGCCAGCGCAGTCCGTCCACCGCCTCGCCGCCGAGCAGCACATCGAGCCCGCCGCCGAGCGGGTCCGCGTCGACCAGGAGGGTGCGTCGGCCCGACCGCGCGGACGCCACGGCCAACGCGCAGGCGAGCGTGGAGGCCCCGGCCCCGCCGCGTCCGCCGAGCACCCCGACGGTCAGAGCGGGCCGCCCCACCCCCTCGACGACATCGGCGATCCGGTCCATCAGCCACTGCTCACCGTCGGGCAGGACAAGCACGTGGTCGGCTCCGATCTCCACGGCCCGCCGCCACACCCCGGAATCGTCCTGATCACGCCCAACCAAGATCACGCCACGCCGTCGGGACACCCCGCGCAACCGCCGCGCCGCATCGTCCCCGACCAGCACGAGCGGCGCCGATTCCCAGCCGCCCCAGCCCTCTGCGCCCACCGGCGCCCCGTGCCCGACCTCGGGCCGCACGCCCGCCGCCGCGCACAGCCGCAACAGGTCGTCCAGCAGCTCCACGTCCTCCGTCACGATCAACGGGGCGCGTCGCACGTCCCGCCCGTCGCACTCGATGACTTCCGCCATGGTCCGGTCCCCCTCTCGCCGCGCTCGCCCGCCCATGCGGACGATCCGTTCCACACGTGAAGTCGGCGGTGTCCCAGGCGCCGAATACCGCCCATCCGCCACAGCCCGGCCATAACAAACCGGCCATGAACACGGACCCGAACTTCGCGTGTGGAATCACCGTGCAGCGATCCCGGAAAACGTGGGGATCTTGGTCAATAACTGTGGACGCGAGAAGGCTTGTGAATATCCCCGTCACCCATACCGGTGACACTGTGAACTAGGCATGGGACGGTCCGCAGAGCAGCCCGACGGTTACACAGCGTGATGACCCTTCGGTGCGCGGACCGAAGCGCGCGAGCCATCAAAACCCCTCGCGCAGGCATGAAAAAAGGACCCGAAAACAGGTCCGGACATGCGACGACCCCCGCCGGGGGGGAGAGCGGGGGTCGTCCCCACGGTCCGACTCGGGGGGGGGAGGAGCCAGACCGGGTTAGCACGGTCGCGAACGATCCGTGACTTCCATGGTGTACCCGAGAGCCTTCTCAAGCAAACCCACGCGCCACAGCTTACGCCGAATGGTTGGCGCCTATGCTCGGCCCCGTGGAAAACCACTCCTTGCCTCACTCCACGCCCCGTACAGCGGCGTTCTTTGACCTGGACAAGACGGTCATCGCTAAGTCGAGCACACTCACCTTCAGCAAGTCGTTCTACCAAGGCGGTCTGATCAACCGCAGGGCCGTACTGCGCACCGCGTACGCCCAGTTCGTCTTCCTCGCCGGCGGCGCCGACCACGATCAGATGGAGCGGATGCGCGAGTACCTCTCGGCGCTCTGCCGCGGCTGGAACGTGCGGCAGGTGAAGGAGATCGTCGCCGAGACCCTGCACGACCTGATCGACCCGATCATCTACGACGAGGCGGCGTCCCTCATCGAGGAACACCACACCGCCGGACGTGATGTGGTCATCGTCTCCACATCGGGGGCCGAGGTGGTCGAGCCGATCGGCGAGCTCCTCGGCGCGGACCGGGTGATCGCCACGCGCATGGTCGTGGGCGACGACGGCTGCTTCACGGGCGAGGTGGAGTACTACGCGTACGGCCCCACGAAGGCGGAGGCCATCAAGGAGCTGGCGCGCTCCGAGGGGTACGACCTCGCGCGCTGCCACGCGTACAGCGACTCGGCGACGGATCTGCCGATGCTCAGCTCGGTCGGGCATCCCCATGCCGTCAATCCGGACCGGGCGCTGCGCCGCGAGGCTCTCGCGCGCGGGTGGCCGATCCTCGACTTCCACAAGCCGGTCCGGCTCAAGCAGCGCCTGCCCCGCCTGTCCGCGCCCTCGCGGCCCGCGCTGCTTGCCGCGGCCGGGGTCGGCGCGGCGGCGGTCACGGCCGGCCTGGTCTGGTACGCGAGCCGACGGCGCGCGATGTCAGACGCCCATTAGTACCGTCGGCGGCGCCGCCGGTTCGCCCTATTTGAACCTAAAAGTAAAGAAGTGTGACCAGGGCTTCCGCTTCCCCCAGGGGAGGAGTACAAAGGATTCAACGGCCCGCGAGACCAAGGACATCCGAGAGGAACACCTTCAACCGCAATCAGGCCCCACGGACCGATGCATGAACACCGGGCACCCACGCGACGTCGACCCGTCGATTACGGGCCAGCCGCACCAGGCGACGGGCAAAGTTCCCGACCTGATGGGCAATATCTCGAGGACGCTTGGTAACCCAGTGGACATGCCAGCGGCGGTACGAGCATTCGTACCGCCGCACCCCTTTTTCCCGAACTTTTTCCGGGCTCTTTTCCGCTATGCGGCGCCGCGCTGCAGCGCCTCACAGACAGCCGTCGACTCCCTGGCACCCAGTTCGATCGCCTTGCCGCAGTGGGTGATCCAGGCCGCCATCCCCTCCGGCGTACCGGAGACATAGCCGTCGAGTGCGGCCGCGTAGGCCGCCCGGCCGAGTTCGGCGTGGCCCAGCTCCGCAGGGCAGACGGACTTCGGGTCGAGGCCGCTGCCCACCAGAACGATGCGCTCGGCGGCCCGCGCCACCAGGCCGTTGTGCGAGCCGAAGGGGCGCAGGGCGAGCAGCTCGCCGTGCACGATGGCGGCGTTCACCAGGGCCGGTGCCGCGCTCTCCGCGATGATCAGCTGCGAGAGCCCCTCCAGGCGGCCGGCGACCTCCTCGGCGTCCGGCACCGGGAGTTCGACGAGCGGCTCGTCGACCGGCTCGCCCGCGAGCCGCGGCCGTCCCACCGCGTCACTCTTGTCGGCCGCCGCGACCAGGTGGAGGCGCGCGAGCACCCGCAGGGGCGACTGCCGCCAGATGGAGAGAAGTTGACCGGCCTCGGCGGTCAGCCGCAGGGCCGCGCCGACCGTGGGCGCCTCCTTGTCGCCGTCGCCGCCACTGAAGTCGGTACGCCTGCGCACCTCTTCGAGCGGCCAGTCGGCACCGCAGAGCGCCGCGCTGCCGCGTGCCCCGCGCAGCGCCGCCTCGGACGTGATCTCGTTGCTGCGACGCCGCATGACCCGGTGCCCGTAGACCCGGTCCACAGCCTTGCGCACGGAGTCAACGGAATCGGCCACGCCCGGCAGATCGGCCAGGGCGGCGAGGGGGTCGGCTGTCGTACTCATGAGTGCGACCCTACGGGCCACCCGGCACCGCCCCACGAAGGAGTGGTCTTCTTCACGCCGCATGGACACGGACAGCGACCATGCCGATACCCTTCGTGAACATGAAGATCGCTTTCGTGGGGAAGGGCGGCAGTGGCAAGACCACGCTGTCCTCACTGTTCATCCGCCACCTCGCCGGCACCGGTTCCCCGGTCGTCGCCGTCGACGCCGACATCAACCAGCACCTCGGGGCCGCGCTCGGGCTCGACGAGGGCGTCGCGGGCGAGCTGCCCGCGCTGGGGGCCCGGCTGCCCCTGATCAAGGACTATCTGCGCGGCTCGAATCCACGGATCGCCTCGGCCGACACGATGATCAAGACCACGCCGCCCGGCGAGGGCTCGCGGCTGCTCCGGGTGCGCGAGAACAACCCGGTGTACGACGCCTGCGCCCGCGACGTGGAACTCGACGGCCACGCCGTGCGTTTGATGGTCACCGGGCCCTTCACCGAGGCCGACCTCGGCGTCGCCTGCTACCACTCCAAGACCGGAGCGGTGGAGCTGTGCCTGAACCACCTCGTCGACGGCCGTGGTGAGTACGTGGTGGTCGACATGACCGCGGGCTCCGACTCCTTCGCCTCGGGCATGTTCACCCGCTTCGACATGACGTTCCTGGTCGCCGAACCGACCCGCAAGGGTGTCTCGGTGTACCGCCAGTACAAGGAGTACGCGCGGGACTTCGGGATCGACCTGAAGGTGGTGGGCAACAAGGTGCGGGATGCGGACGACCTGGAGTTCCTGCGCTCCGAGGTCGGCGACGACCTGCTCGTCACCGTCGGGCACTCGGACTGGGTGCGCGCCATGGAGAAGGGCCGCCCGCCGCGCTTCGAGCTCCTGGAGGAGACCAACAAGGCTTCCCTGCAGGCACTTCAGGACGCGGCCGACGCCACGTACGAGGCCCGCGACTGGGAGCGCTACACGCGCCAGATGGTCCACTTCCACCTGAAGAACGCCCAGAGCTGGGGCAACGAGAAAACGGGGGCCGACCTGGCTTCCCAGATCGACCCCAGCTTCGTCCTACAGGAAAGCGTCACGACCACCGCGTGAGCAAGTGGCGTGCCGGATCTACGACTTGGCGGCCGGTGCTCCCGGGACCCCCTTCGGGGCCGGGGCCCGCTTGTCGCCGAGGTAGGAGTCCCAGCCCTTCTTCGGCTCCTCGCCCACCCCGAGACCTCCGAGCTTCTTCAGGGTCTTCGGGTCCTGGGCGTCGAGCCAGTCGGTGAGCTGCCGGAAGGAGACGCAGCGGACATCGGGCTTCTTGCAGACCCGCTCGACCGTCTCCTCGACGGCACGCATGTAGGTGCCGCCGTTCCAGGACTCGAAGTGGTTGCCGATGACGAGCGGCGCGCGGTTGCCCTTGTAGGCGCGGTCGAAGCCCGCGAGCAGGCTGTCGCGCATCTGGTCGCCCCAGTACTCGCGCTTCGCGGGGTCACCCTGGGTCGCCGTGCCGGACTGGTTGACCATGAAGTTGTAGTCCATGGTCAGCTGCTCGTAGGAGTGGCCCTTGAACGGGACGAGCTGCATGGAGAGGTCCCACAGGCCGTTCTTCTTCTTGGGCCAGACCTGGTTGTTGACGCCGCTGGTGTCGTAGCGGAAGCCGAGCTCGCTCGCGGCGCGCGTGAAGTTGTCCTTGCCCTCGAGGCAGGGGGTGCGGGCGCCGATGAGCTCCTTGTCGTAGTCGAAGGGCAGCGGAGCGGACCGGTTCAGGCCCGAGTTGCTCTTCCAGCCCTTCACGAACGACTTGGCCTGCCGGATCTCGCTCTTCCACTCGGCCACCGACCACTGGCCGACCCCGCCGCCCTTGCCGCAGAAGTGGCCGTTGAAGTGGGTGCCGATCTCGTTGCCCTCGAGCCAGGCGCCGCGCAGTTGCTCGACGGTGTCCCTGATTCCCTTGGCGTCGTTGAAGCCGATGTCCGAGCGGCCGGCCGAGTGCTGCGGCGCGTGGTACTTGTCCGCCTTGCCCTCCGGGAGCAGGTACACCCCGCTCAGGAAGTACGTCATGGTCGCGTTGTTCGCCTTCGCGACCTTACGGAAGTGCGAGAACAGCTTCTGGCTGTCCTCGCCCGCGCCGTCCCAGGAGAAGACCACGAACTGCGGTGGCTTCTGTCCCGGTCTGAGGCGCTCGGCCCGTGGCAGGTTCGGCTGCCGCCCGGTGTACGCGGTCGAGCCGTCGCCGATGAGCCGGATCGCGCTGCCCGGCTTGGCCTTCTTCGGGCCGGGGGCGCCCTGCTGGTGCTTGGTCTTCTCGGAGCGGTGCTCGCCGGATCCGCCGGTTTGCCCGGTGGCGCATCCGGCGAGTGCCGCGGCGCACGCCGCGACGGCGGTGATGCCCGCGGCGAGCCGCTTGGCGGCAGTCCTGTGGGTGGCGGCCATCTTCCGCCCACCTTCTTCCTGGAGTCGGCTTGTGTGGCGGTGAAATGAGAGAAACGCCCGTTATGTACGGACATCGCCGCCACCGTGGCACGAGAGCCGAACGGAATTAGTCCGACAAGCCGACCAGGATTCTTATTCACTACTGAGCGTGAACTACTGCCCCATTTGCCCCTTTGATCCGTCCACAACCTTTACTTTGCATTACGATTCGTTTACCGAGCGTTGATTTCATCCCGCCGCTGCACGCCGTGAACCACGGCCGCGATCGACCCCACCCACCGCTCAGGGGTCACCCCCACATTCCGCGACCGCGCTGCACCCCGGAGGAGACGGGAACCATGTCTGCCTGCGTACCCACCCGCACCAGTGACGCCGACCGGACGGGCGAGCCCTCGGGCGCCGCCCGTACCGCCCACAGTCCACCGCCCACGCCCCGCCGCTTCCGCATCGCGGGAGCCGACCTCTCCGCGTCCGTCGCGGTCTTCCTCATCGCCCTGCCGCTGTCCCTGGGCATCGCCCTCGCGACCGGCGCGCCCCTGGAGTCGGGGCTCGTCGCAGCCGCCGTCGGCGGCATCGTCGCCGGCTGCGTCGGCGGAGCGCCGCTCCAGGTCAGCGGGCCCGCCGCGGGCCTCACCGTCGTCACCGCCGAGCTGATCCAGCGCTACGGATGGCGGACCACCTGCGCCATCACCGTTCTCGCGGGTATCGCCCAACTCGGCCTCGGCTGCCTCCGGGTGGCCCGCACCGCTCTCGCCGTCAGCCCCGCCGTCGTGCACGGCATGCTCGCCGGCATCGGTGTCACCATCGCCGTCGCCCAGCTGCACATCGTGCTCGGCGGCACCCCCGACAGCTCCGTACTCGCCAACGTGGCCTCTCTGCCCCACCAGTTGGCGAATGCCCAGCCCGCCGCCCTGGGTGTCAGCGCGCTCACGCTGACCGTGCTGCTCGCCTGGCCGCGCATCCCGGGACGGATCGGCCGCTTCGCGCGCAAGGTGCCGGCCGCGCTCATCGCCGTGACCGCCGCGAGCGTGACCGCCGCGTTCCTCGGGCTCAGCCTGCCCGAGGTCGATCTGCCCTCCTGGAGCAGCCATGCGCTCGCCGGCCTGCCGGACGGGCCCGTGCTCGGCATCGTCGCCGCGGTCCTGACGACCACCCTCGTGTGCAGCGTGCAGTCGCTGCTCGGGGCGGTCGCCGTGGACAAGATGACCGCCAAGCGCTCGGACCTGCCGCCCGCGATGCGCCGCTCGAACCTGGACCGGGAGCTGCTCGCCCAGGGCGCGTCGAACATCGTCTCCGGCTCGCTCGGCGGGCTGCCCGTCGCCGGGGTCGCGGTGCGCAGCACGGCGAACGTCAACGCGGGCGCCGTGAGCGGGAACTCCTCGATGCTGCACGGCGTTTGGGTAGTAGCAGCCACGCTGCTCCTGGTCCCCGTCCTGGAGCTGATCCCGCTCGCCGCCCTCGCCGCCCTGGTGATGGCGGTCGGCATCCAGATGGTGTCGCTGAACCACATCCGCACGGTCACCCGCCACCGTGAGGTCCTGGTGTACGCGGTCACCACCCTCGGCGTCGTCGTCTTCGGCGTGCTCGAAGGTGTCGGGCTCGGGGTCGCGGTCGCCGTCGGCGTCGCCCTGCACCGCCTCGCGCGCACCCGCATCACGCACGAGACGGACTCCCGCGGCGTCCACCACGTGCGCGTACGGGGACAGTTGACGTTCCTCGCGGTGCCCCGGCTCAGCCGGACCCTGCACCAGGTGCCGCACGGAGCGGACTGTGTCGTGGAGCTGGACGGGTCCTTCATGGACCACGCCGCCTACGAGGCGCTGCAGGACTGGCAGAAGTCGCACACCACGCAGGGCGGCAAGGTCGAGATCGCCGGGCGGGGAGGAGCCAGGATCGCCGAACCCGCGCGCGCGAGCCACACCTGCTGCCGGCCCTGGACACCCTGGCGCAACCACCACTGCGACCGGCCCTCGCACGACCGGGCTGCGAAGCCCGAGGCCACCGAGCCGCGGCGCGCCGGCGGTCATCAACTCCACAGTGGGATCAGCGCGTTCCAGCGCAATACGGCGCCGCTGGTGCGTGCGGAGCTGGCGCGGCTCGCACGCGAGGGGCAGCAGCCCACGCAGCTGTTCCTGACGTGCGCCGACTCCCGGCTCGTCACGTCGATGATCACGTCGAGCGGCCCCGGCGATCTCTTCGTCGTACGGAATGTGGGCAACCTCGTGCCGCTGCCCGGTGCCGAGAGCGGGGACGACTCGGTGGCGGCCGCCATCGAGTACGCCGTGGACGTGCTCAAGGTGCAGTCGATCACCGTGTGCGGGCACTCCGGATGCGGGGCGATGCAGGCGCTGTTGAGCAGCCCGCCGAGCGGCCACGGGGCGCTCACCCCGCTCAAGCGCTGGCTGCGGCACGGGATGCCGAGCCTGGCGCGGATGTCCGACGCGGGGCTGCCCTGGGCGCGGCTCTCGGGGCGGGCGCCCGCCGACGCGGCCGAGCAGCTCTGCCTGACCAATGTCGTCCAGCAGTTGGAGCACTTGCGGCAGCACGAGTGCGTGGCGCGCGCCCTGGAGCGGGGCGCGCTCGAACTGCACGGCATGTACTTCCACGTCGGCGAGGCGCAGGCGTATCTGCTCGCGGAGGCCGATCCGGTCTTCGGACAGGTCGAGGCCACCGCCCTCGACGGCAGCCTCGACGAAGGCAGCGCCACGCGAGCCTGAACCAACTCGGCCCCGCCTGCGTGCAACAGATGAGACCGTAGGGCTCCCGACCTGGTCGGGAGCCCTACGCGTACAGGTCTAAACCAATTCGCGGACCCCCCTTGTCACCAGGGGTCGCGGTCTGATGAGCTGTGGCCTGGGACACAACGGTCGCCTCCGGCACAAACACTGCATGGGAGATGTCGTGAGCAACGAAAGCCTGGCCAACCTTCTTAAGGAGGAGCGACGCTTCGCGCCGCCCGCTGACCTGGCCGCAAACGCCAACGTCACGGCCGAGGCGTACGAGCAGGCCACGGCTGACCGGCTCGGTTTCTGGGCCGAACAGGCCCGCCGCCTCACCTGGGCCACCGAGCCGACCGAGACCCTCGACTGGTCGAACCCGCCGTTCGCCAAGTGGTTCAAGGACGGCAAACTCAACGTCGCGTACAACTGCGTCGACCGCCACGTCGAGGCCGGGAACGGCGACCGCGTCGCCATCCACTTCGAGGGCGAGCCCGGCGACAGCCGCGCGATCACCTACGCCGAGCTCAAGGACGAGGTCAGCCGCGCCGCGAACGCCCTGACCGAGCTGGGAGTTCAGACCGGTGACCGGGTCGCCGTCTATCTGCCGATGATCCCGGAAGCCGTCATCTCGATGCTCGCCTGCGCGCGCATCGGCGCCGCGCACTCCGTCGTCTTCGGCGGCTTCTCGGCCGACGCCATCGCCAAGCGCATCGAGGACGCCGACGCCAAGGTCGTCATCACCTCCGACGGCGGCTACCGGCGCGGCAAGCCGTCCGCGCTCAAGCCCGCGGTCGACGAGGCCGTCAGCAGCGTGCAGGGAGTCGAGAAGGTCCTCGTCGTCCAGCGCACCAAGCAGGACGTGGCATGGACCGAGGGCCGCGACATCTGGTGGCACGACCTTGTGGGCCGCCAGTCCGCGGAGCACACGCCGCAGGCCTTCGACGCCGAGCAGCCGCTCTTCATCCTGTACACGTCGGGCACGACGGGTAAGCCGAAGGGCATCCTGCACACCTCCGGCGGCTACCTGACGCAGGCTTCGTACACCCACCACGCGGTCTTCGACCTCAAGCCGGAGACGGACGTCTACTGGTGCACCGCCGACATCGGCTGGGTCACCGGACACTCGTACATCACGTACGGCCCGCTCTCGAACGGCGCGACGCAGGTCATCTACGAGGGCACCCCGGACACCCCGCACCAGGGCCGGATCCCCGAGATCGTGCAGAAGTACGGCGTCACGATCCTCTACACGGCGCCGACGCTGATCCGTACGTTCATGAAGTGGGGCGACGAGATCCCCGCGAAGTTCGACCTGAGCAGCCTGCGCGTGCTCGGCTCCGTGGGCGAGCCGATCAACCCTGAGGCGTGGGTCTGGTACCGCAAGCACTTCGGCGCCGACAAGTGCCCCGTCGTGGACACCTGGTGGCAGACCGAGACCGGCGCGATCATGATCTCGCCGCTGCCGGGCGTCACCGAGACCAAGCCGGGCTCCGCCCAGCGCGCGCTGCCGGGCATCTCGGCGACCGTCCTCGACGACGAGGCGAACGAGGTGCCGGACGGCGGTGGCGGCTATCTCGCCCTCACCGAGCCGTGGCCCTCGATGCTGCGCACCATCTGGGGCGACGACCAGCGGTTCATCGACACGTACTGGTCCCGCTTCGAGGGCAAGTACTTCGCCGGTGACGGCGCCAAGAAGGACGAGGACGGCGACATCTGGCTCCTCGGGCGCGTGGACGACGTCATGCTCGTCTCCGGGCACAACATCTCGACCACCGAGGTCGAGTCGGCGCTCGTCTCGCACCCGTCCGTCGCCGAGGCCGCCGTGGTCGGCGCCGCCGACGAGACGACCGGTCAATCGATCGTCGCCTTCGTGATCCTGCGCGGCAGCGCGGACGCGGAGGACGAGTCGCTGGTGGCGGACCTGCGTAACCACGTGGGCACCGCACTCGGCCCGATCGCCAAGCCCAAGCGGGTGCTGCCGGTCGCCGAGCTGCCCAAGACGCGCTCCGGCAAGATCATGCGCCGCCTGCTGCGCGATGTCGCGGAGAACCGGGCGGTGGGCGACGTCACGACGCTCGCCGACTCCTCCGTGATGGACCTGATCCAGGCGGAGCTGCCGTCGGCGTCCAGCGAGGACTGATGCGCGTTCGGCCCGCGCGGCCGACGGGACGGGCATCCGGCGAGCGCGCCGGGTGCCCGTTTCGTACGTAAGGTGATGATCACCAACGAGGCCGGGGCACCCTGTAGGGTAAAAGTCGCGTCAACGACGCGACAGAGATCCGACAGGATCCAACAGGTGCGCCGGGAAGTCTGGTCGGCAACGCAGTCAGCCGTACCCGACCGGAGGTCCACCCGTGAGCGCGCCCAAGAACAAGCAGGACCGCAAGGCACTCGGCCGGCTCTCGCTGCCCGAGCGGACCTTCGTGGCCGACGCGCTGCGCACCGAGACCGTCGGCGGTGTCCTGCTCCTCGTCGCCGCGGTCGCCGCGCTCGTCTGGTCCAACATCCCGGCCCTGCACCACAGCTACGAGGCCGTCAGCGACTTCCACCTGGGGCCCGGGGCGCTCGGCCTCGACCTCTCCATCGAGCACTGGGCCGCCGACGGACTGCTCGCCGTCTTCTTCTTCGTCGCCGGCATCGAACTCAAGCGCGAGCTCGTCGCGGGTGACCTGCGCGATCCCAAGGCCGCCGCGCTGCCGGTCGTCGCCGCCCTCTGCGGCATGGCCATGCCCGCGATCGTGTACGTGATCGTCAACGCGACCGGCGGCGGCTCGCTGTCCGGCTGGGCCGTGCCGACGGCCACCGACATCGCCTTCGCGCTCGCCGTCCTCGCCGTCATCGGCACCTCGCTGCCGAGTGCCCTGCGCGCGTTCCTGCTGACCCTCGCCGTCGTCGACGACCTCTTCGCGATCCTGATCATCGCGATCTTCTTCACCGACGACCTGAACTTCGCCGCGCTCGGCGGCGCGTTCCTCGGCCTCGCCGTCTTCTGGCTGCTGCTGAGGAAGCGGGTGCGCGGCTGGTACGTCTACGTTCCGCTCGCCCTGGTCATCTGGGGGCTGATGTACAACAGCGGCGTGCACGCCACCATCGCCGGTGTCGCCATGGGCCTGATGCTGCGCTGCCACCGCGAGGAGGGCGAGGAGCAGTCGCCCGGCGAGCACGTCGAGCACCTGGTGCGGCCGCTCTCCGCGGGGCTCGCGGTGCCGCTGTTCGCGCTGTTCAGTGCCGGTGTCGCGGTGTCGGGCGGGGCCCTGGGCGACGTATTCACCAAGCCCGAGACGTTGGGCGTGGTGCTGGGCCTCGTCGTCGGCAAGGCCCTCGGGATCTTCGGCGGTACGTGGCTGACCGCCCGGTTCACCAAGGCCTCGCTCTCCGACGAACTGGCCTGGCCCGACGTGTTCGCGGTGGCCTCGCTCGCCGGCATCGGCTTCACGGTCTCGCTGCTCATCGGGGAACTCGCCTTCACCGACGATCCGTTGCTGACGGACGAGATCAAGGCGTCCGTGCTGATGGGCTCGCTGATCGCGGCGGTGATCTCGAGCGTGCTGCTGAAGATCCGGAACGCCAAGTACCGGGCCCTGTGGGAGGCCGAGGAGCGCGACGAGGATCTCTCCGGGGTCCCGGACATCTACGAGGTGGGCGATCCGGAGTACCACCGTCGGATGGCCGAGATCTACGAGCGGAAGGCCGCGGAACACCGCAGGCTTGCGGAAGTGGCGGCCGGGGCAGGCGGCGAGGACGAGCGTCCGGCATGATCTGACGGAGAATCCGCGCAGTACGCGCATACGGAGCAGCTGCAAGGTTCCCAAGAAGAGCTTCTACAGAAGAACAGGGGAGTACGCGATGAGCGCACCCGACGACAACCCGGTCGGCGCCGAACGCAGCGTCGGCCAGCTGTTCGCATCGGCGACGGCCGAGATGTCCGCGCTGGTGCACGACGAGATCGCGCTGGCCAAGGCGCAGCTGAAGCGGGATGTGAAGCGGGGCGCCGTCAGCGGCGGCGCGCTCGCGGCGGCGGGGGTGGTCCTCACCTTCTCGCTGCCGATGCTGAGCTTCGCGCTCGCGTACGGGATCAACTCGTGGACCGGCGGTCACAACGGCGAGGGCGGCTGGAACCTCGCCTGGTGCTTCCTGCTGTCGTTCGCCGCGAGCTGTGTCCTCGCCGGGCTGCTCGCGCTCGTCGGCATCGCGTTCGCCAAGAAGGCCGCGAAGGGCAAGGGCCCGCAGAAGACCGCCGCCTCGTTCAAGGAGACGGCAGGCGTACTGCAGAACGCCAAGCCGCACCCCCGAGAGGTGACCGCGGACGGCCATGACACGAAGGCCATCGAAGCTGTGGCACGCTCGTCTGCATGACGGACCCTGCCACTCCTTCGGCCCAGCCGCCCGCATCCTTCGTACTCCTCGACGTCCCCGGCGGGCACAAGGTGACCCACCGGGACGTCGCGGCCAACGGCGCGCGCTTCCACATCGCCGAGATGGGGGACGGGCCGCTGGTCCTGCTGCTGCACGGCTTCCCGCAGTTCTGGTGGACGTGGCGGCACCAGCTCGCCGCGCTCGCCGACGCGGGCTTCCGGGCCGTCGCGATGGACCTGCGCGGCGTAGGCGGCAGCGACCGCACGCCGCGGGGTTACGACCCTGCGAACCTCGCGCTCGACGTCACGGGCGTGATCCGCTCCCTCGGCGAGCCCGACGCGGCGCTGGTCGGCCATGACCTCGGCGGGTATCTCGCCTGGACCGCGGCCGTGATGCGGCCCAAGCTGGTGCGCCGGCTCGTGGTCTCCTCGATGCCGCATCCGCGCCGGTGGCGCTCGGCGATGCTCGCGGACTACCGGCAGTCGCGCTCGGGCTCGTACGTCTGGGGCTTCCAGCGCCCGTGGCTGCCCGAGCGTCAGCTGCTCGCGAACGACGGCGAGTTGGTGGGCAAGCTCGTCCGGGACTGGTCGGGTCCGCACCAGCCCGACGACGACACCGTGCGGACATACCGGCAGGCCATGTGCATCCCGTCGACCGCGCACTGCTCGATCGAGCCGTACCGGTGGATGGTGCGCTCCCTCGCGCGCCCCGACGGGATCCAGTTCAACCGGCGGATGAAGCGCCCCGTGCGGGTGCCGACGCTCCATGTCCACGGCTCCCTCGACCCGGTGATGCGCACGCGCAGCGCGGCGGGCTCGGGCGAGTACGTGGAGGCCCCGTACCGCTGGCGCCTCTTCGACGGCCTCGGACACTTCCCGCACGAGGAGGACCCGGCGGCGTTCTCGAAGGAACTGGTGAACTGGCTGAAGGATCCCGAACCGGACCGGTGAGCCCTGTTTGTTGCGGTTACGACAGGGGGAACACCTGTGCTTCGAACGGCCAATTGCCCGGCGCATAACCCAATTTGGGGAGTGTGAGGGCGGTTACCGACCATGGGGCAGGGGCACACGTCGGGGTATGGGCTGGACGCACGACTACAGTGACGCAGCACGCAATCGCCGCCCAGCGATGACGCTGGGCTCTCCCCGGAGAGGGGCGCCGGACGGCTGGTCGGCGCACGATCCCCGGCTGGGCATTCCTCGTATTCTGCGGCGCCGCGCCCGGTGGGTGTCCGCGCGGATCCGGCACGGCAGTCGGGGCTGAACGCCCCTTCCACACCCGTTCCACACCCGCTGACTACAGCGCGCAGGCGTCCGTGTCGACCTGCTGGTTGGCCGCGCGGCCGCGCGTGATGTCGGTCCGGATCTCGTCGCCCGACAACGCGTAGCCCGTCTCCGAGTCGTCGAGCGACTTGGCGAACACCACGCCGTAGACCCGGCCGTCCGGGGTGAGCAGCGGTCCGCCGGAGTTGCCCTGACGGACCGTCGCGAACAGCGAGTACACATCGCGGCGCACGGTGCCGCGATGGTAGATGTCCGGGCCGTTCGCCGTGATGCGGCCTCGTACGCGCGCGGGGCGGACGTCGTACGCGCCGTTCTCCGGGAAGCCCGCGACGATCGCGCCGCCGCCGCGCTGCGCGTCGGTCTCCGTGAACTGGAGCGGGGGCGCCTTCAGGGCCGGCACGTCCAGGACCGCGATATCGCGCTTCCAGTCGTAGAGCACGACCTTCGCGTCGTACTTCACGCCCTCGCCGCCTATCTGGACGGTGGGTTCGTCGACACCGCCGACCACGTGCGCGTTCGTCATCACGCGGCGGTCGGAGAACACGAAGCCGGTGCCTTCGAGGACCTTGCCGCAACTGGGCGCCTGGCCCACGACCTTGACGATGGATCGCTTCGCATCGAGCGCCACCTGGCTGCCCGCGAGCGCCGGGTCCGGCGGCTTCACGTCGGCGATCGGCTCGTTCGCGAACGGGCTGAAGACCTGCGGGAACCCGTTCTGCGCGAGGGTCGAGGAGAAGTCCGCGAACCAGGTGTCCGCCTGCGTGGGCAGCGCCTGCGAGACGCCGAGCAGCACCTTCGAGTTGCGTACTTCCTTGCCGAGCGTGGGCAGCGTCGTGCCGGCCAGCGCGGAGCCTATGAGCCAGGCGACCAGGAGCATCGCCGCCACGTTGACCACCGCGCCGCCCGTCGCGTCGAGCGCGCGGGCCGGGGACCAAGTGATGTACCTGCGCAGCTTGTTGCCCAAGTGCGTGGTGAAGGCCTGACCGACGGAGGCGCAGACGATCACGACGACCACGGCGACGACCGCGGCGGTCGTGGTGACCTCCGCGTCACTGGTGATCGCGTCCCACAGAAGAGGCAGCGCGTAGACCGCGACGAGGCCGCCGCCGAGGAAGCCGATCACCGACAGGATGCCGACGACGAAGCCCTGGCGGTAGCCGACGATCGCGAACCACACGACCGCGGCGAGCAGCAGGAAGTCCAGCACGTTCACCGATTCACGCCCCGCCTTGCATCTCGCCTCGTCCCAGTCGGCCTGTGCTCGTGATTCACGGCGCCCACCCTGTCACGACCGCCAATCGAGTGGGACCGTCTTTGATCGGTCCCAGGGGCGCTCCCACCCCGCGTAGTGCAGCAGCCGGTCGATCACGCCTGCGGTGAACCCCCAGACCAGTGCCGATTCCACCAGGAAGGCGGGGCCCCTGTGACCGCTCGGGTGGACCGTCGTCGCCCGGTTCTCCGGGTCCGTGAGGTCTGCCACGGGGACCGTGAAGACCCGCGCCGTCTCCGCAGGGTCGACCGCCGCGACGGGTGAGGGCACCCGCCACCAACCCAGTACGGGCGTGACGACGAAGCTGCTCACCGGGATGTACAGCTTCGGCAGCACGCCGAAGAGCTGGACGCCGCCCGGGTCGAGCCCTGTCTCCTCCCACGCCTCCCGCAGGGCGGCGTGCAGCGGCCCTGCGGCGAGCGGGTCGCCGTCCTGCGGGTCGAGGGCGCCGCCGGGGAACGAGGGCTGGCCCGCATGGGATCTGAGCGAGCCCGAACGCTCCATGAGCAACAGCTCGGGCCCGCGCTCCCCCTCGCCGAACAGGACCAGCACGGCGGACTGCCGACCGGCCCCGCTCTCCGGCGGCAGGAAGCGGCTGAGCTGCTCACCGCGGACCGTGGCGGCGGCCCGTGCCACGGGGTCGAGCCAGTCGGGCAGCCCCTCGGTACGAAGGGTCACATCAAAGGGCGGCGGACCACCGTGCGCCGCAACCGGTCCGTGCCCTCCCATCGACCCCTGCGCCCCGCCGCTCATCCCGCCGATCTCGCTCACGTGCTTCATCGCCGCCCCCTCGCGGTGTGCTGGGCCCGGGCCAAGCCCCGAATGCCCTCCGATGCGGTCCGTCATGCCTCCCGGCCGGACAGGGGCGGCGCCGGGAGACCGCCCGCGTCCAGGTAGGACTGCGGGGGCTTGAGACGCTGGCCGGGGAAGCCGCCTTTCTCGTACTTGAGCAGCTTCTCCGCCTTCTGCGGGTCCGTCTCGCCCTCCCCGTACGCCGGGCAGAGCGGGGCGATCGGGCAGGCGCCGCAGGCCGGCTTGCGGGAGTGGCAGATGCGGCGGCCATGGAAGATCACGTTGTGACTGAGCTGGGTCCACTCGCTCTTCGGGAAGAGCGCGCCGACGGCCGCCTCGACCTTGTCGGGGTCCGTCTCGTCGGTCCACTTCCAGCGGCGGACCAGGCGGCCGAAGTGTGTGTCGACGGTGATGCCGGGCCTCCCGAACGCGTTCCCGAGCACCACGAAGGCCGTCTTGCGGCCCACGCCGGGCAGCTTGACCAGGTCTTCGAGGCGGCCGGGCACCTCGCCGCCGAAGTCCTCGCTCAGCGCCTTGGCCAGGCCCATGATCGAGCGCGTCTTGGCGCGGAAGAAGCCGGTCGGGCGGATCAGCTCCTCGACCTCCTCCGGGTTGGCCGCGGCCAGGTCCTCCGGGGTCGGGTACTTCACGAACAGGGCCGGCGTCGTCTGGTTGACCCGCAGGTCCGTGGTCTGGGCCGACATGACCGTGGCCACCAGGAGCTGGAAGGGGTTCTCGAAGTCCAGCTCCGGGTGGGCGTACGGGTACACCTCCGCGAGCTCCCGGTTGATCTTCCGGGCACGACGGACGAGCGCCGTGTGCGTCTCGGGACGTGCGGCCGTCTTCTTCGCGGCGGCTGCCGTCGGAGCGGCCGTCTTCTTCGTTGCGGTCTTCTTCGCGGGCGCGGACATCGACTAGGCGGCCTTCCCCTGTGCGGACACGGACTTGAGTACGGGCTCGGCCCCGATCACACTCACCGGGGACGCCGTCAGCCCCCTGGTCACGGCCTCGGGGGCACCTTTCTGCGCCTGTTCGCCCACAGCAGAAACGAGATCGTCCGCCACCGTCACGACCCCCTTCGCCTGCGCTCTCACCGGCATTTTGAACACTCGGCCAGCCTAAAGCCCGGCACTGACATCCGCCCCGAAGCCACTGGATCGCTCCACGATTGGCCCCCTCCCCCTCGGGTTGTGGCGCGGGTGCGGCAGACTTGTGTACGAGTGACTGATCACACTGTTTGGACCGTCCGGCAAAATGGGCAGTGGAAATGATCGACAACCGGGGCGATCCGGTCGATTCGATCGGGCCCACTCCCGATGCAGGCGACATAGGAGAGAAACTCGTGGACGACGTTCTGCGGCGCGCCCCGCTCTTCGCGGCGCTCGATGACGAGCAGGCCGCGGAGCTCCGCGCCTCCATGAGTGAGGTGACCCTCGCACGCGGCGACGCCCTGTTCCACGAGGGCGACCCCGGAGACCGCCTGTACGTGGTCACCGAGGGCAAGGTGAAGCTCCACCGCACTTCCCCCGACGGGCGAGAGAACATGCTCGCCGTCCTCGGCCCCGGCGAGCTGATCGGCGAGCTGTCGCTGTTCGACCCGGGACCGCGCACCGCCACCGCCAGCGCCCTCACCGAGGTCAAGCTCCTCGGCCTGGGCCACGGCGACCTGCAGCCCTGGCTGAACGTCAGGCCCGAGGTCGCCACGGCGCTGCTGCGCGCCGTCGCCCGGCGCCTGCGCAAGACCAACGACCAGATGTCCGACCTGGTCTTCTCCGACGTGCCCGGCCGCGTGGCCCGCGCGCTCCTCGACCTGTCGCGCCGCTTCGGTGTGCAGTCCGAGGAAGGCATCCACGTCGTGCACGACCTGACGCAGGAAGAGCTGGCCCAGCTGGTCGGTGCCTCCCGCGAGACGGTCAACAAGGCGCTCGCGGACTTCGCGGGCCGCGGCTGGCTCCGCCTGGAGGCCCGCGCCGTGATCCTCCTGGACGTGGAGCGCCTCGCGAAGCGCTCGCGCTGACACCACACGCCTACGTAGACGGGTCCCGCCACACCTCGTGGCGGGGCCCGTCTACGTAGCGGCACAAAAAGCGGTACCCGTCCACGTAGAGACACGTAGAGACACAAAGGGGAGCCACTCATGACACAGCCGTCCGATCTCGTCACCCGTTTCGAGGCGGAGCGCGGGCGGCTGCGCTCCGTGGCGTATCGGATGCTCGGTTCGCTGAGCGAGGCCGAGGATGCCGTGCAGGAGGGGTGGCTGCGGCTCCAGCGGGCCGAGAGCGGCGACGTACGGAACCTGAGCGGCTGGCTGACCACCGTCGTCGGACGGATCTGCCTGGACATGCTGCGGGCCCGTACAGCGCGGCGTGAGGACCCCCTGGAGGACGGGGCCGCCGAGACCCACGTCCCCGACCCGGTGGTCCGCCCCGCCGACCCCGTCCACGAGGCCGAACTCGCGGACTCCGTCGGGCTCGCGCTGCTCGTCGTCCTGGACACCCTGGCGCCCGCCGAACGCCTCGCCTTCGTGCTGCACGACATGTTCGCGGTGCCGTTCGAGGAGCTCGCCCCGATCGTGGAGCGCACCCCCGCGGCGACCCGGCAGATGGCGAGCAGGGCGCGCCGCCGCGTGCAGGGCTCGACGGTGCCGCCGGGCGCCTCACTGGCGCGGCAGCGCGAGGTCGTCGACGCCTGGCTCGCCGCCACGCGCGTGGGTGACTTCGAGGCGCTGCTCGAACTCCTCGACCCGGACGTCCTGCTGCGGGTGGACGCGGGCGGCGGCACCGCCTCCGGGCTGCTGCGCGGCAGCCTGGCGGTGGCCAAGCAGGCCGCGTTCTACGGGAAGCTGGCGCAGGCCGCCTACCCGGCGTTCGTCGGCGACGGCCTCGGCATCGTGCAGGCGCCCCGTGGCCAGGTCGTCGCGGTGCTCGCCTTCACGTTCCAGGGCGGCAAGATCGTCGGCGTCGACATCATCGCGGACCCGCCGCGTCTCGCCGCGCTGGACATCAGGTGGCCGCAGGAGGCCAACGACGCCCAGGCCGTGCCCGATCCGAACGACAGGGCGTAGAGCCTGACCCGAACGACAGGCCCTAGATCAGCCCGTGTTCCCGCAGATAGTCGAGCTGAGCCCGCACGCTCAGCTCGGCCGCGGGCCACAGCGACCGGTCCACGTCCGCGTACACGTGCGCCACGACCTCGGAGGCCGCCGTGTATCCCTCCTCGACGGCCGTCTCCACCTGCGCGAGCCGGTTCGCCCGGTGCGCCAGGTAGAACTCGACGGCGCCCTGGGCGTCCTCGAGGACCGGGCCGTGGCCCGGCAGCACCGTGTGCACCCCGTCGTCGACCGTCAGGGAACGCAGCCGGCGCAGCGAGTCCAGGTAGTCGCCGAGGCGGCCGTCCGGGTGGGCGACCACGGTCGTGCCGCGCCCGAGGATGGTGTCACCCGTCAACACGGCCTGATCGGCCGGGAGATGGAAGCACAGCGAGTCCGCGGTGTGCCCCGGGGTCGGCACGACGCGCAGCTCCAGGCCGCCCGTCGTGATCACGTCACCGGCGGCGAGCCCCTCGTCGCCGAGCCGCAGCGCCGGGTCGAGTGCCCGCACCTTCGTCCCGGTCAACTCGGCGAACCGGCCCGCCCCTTCGGCGTGGTCCGGGTGCCCGTGCGTGAGGAGGGTGAGCGCGACCCGCTTGCCCGCCTTCTCGGCGATGTCCAGCACGGCGTGCAGGTGCTCGTCGTCCAGCGGGCCGGGGTCGATGACGACGGCGAGGTCGCTGTCCGGTTCGGCGACGATCCAGGTGTTGGTGCCGTCGAGGGTCATCGCGGACGGGTTGGGCGCCAGGACGTTGACCGCGCGGGCGGTGGCGGGGCCCGCGAGGACCCCGCCGCGCGGCTGGCCGGGCAGGGCCGCGGCTTCGGTCATGAGGATGCTCCCCCGTTGCTTTCGCTCTTCCCGGTCGGGATGTGCTTGGTGAACTCGTCGTGTCCCGGCCAGGACAGCACCAGTTCGTCCGCCTCCATGCGCGCCTGTGCGAGTACGGGAGTGAGATCGCGCCCCGCCGCCCCCGCGAGGGCGCCCCGCACCTCGTCGTACGCCTCCAGGGTGCGCAGCGTCGCGATCGTCGGCGGCATCATCGTCAGCTCGCCCCGGTCGTACTCCGCCGCGGCCCGCCCCGGCATGATCCACACCGTGCGGTCGGCCTCGGAGGTGTCGTCGCTGGTGCGCTGGCCCGCCGGGAGCGCGGCCACGAAGAACCACGTGTCGTAGCGGCGCGGTTCGAACTCGGGGGTGATCCAGCGGGCCCACGCGCCGAGCAGGTCGGAGCGCAGCACCAGGCCGCGGTTCTCCAGGAACTCGGCGAAGGACAGGTCCCGGTCGATCAGCGCCTGCCGGTCGGCCTGCCACCGCTCGCCCGTCGTGTCGTCGACGACGGTGTCCGGGGTCGGCCCGGCGAGCAGCACGCCCGCCTCCTCGAACGTCTCCCGCACGGCGGCGCAGACGATCGCCTGGGCCTCCAGCTCGGGCACGCCGAGCCGCTCGGCCCACTCCGCGCGCGTGGGGCCCGCCCAGCGCACCAGCCGGTCGTCGTCGCGCGGGTCGACGCCGCCGCCCGGATACGCGTAGGCACCGGCCGCGAACTTCATCGACGTACGTCTGCGGAGCATGTGCACCTCGGGGCCACCGGGCGAGGCGTCTCTGAGCAGCATCACCGTCGCCGCCCTGCGCGGCGTCGCGGGCGTGAGCGTGCCGGCGGCGAGGGCGCGGATGCGTTCCGGCCACTCGGGGGGATACCACTGCCCATTTGCCATGGCCGGAGGCTAACTGCTGGCGGCCGGATGTTCGAGAGGCCGCCCGAAACCAAGATCGGACGGCCTCTCGAAACACAAACTCGAAACACAAACCCGTACGCCTACGCGTACGCGCACACATACGCGTACGTCAGCGGCTCACGCCTCGGTGAGCTCCACCTGGATCTCGACCTCGACCGGCGCGTCCAGCGGCAGCACGGCCACGCCCACGGCGCTGCGCGCGTGCACGCCCTTGTCGCCGAGGACCTCGCCGAGCAGCTCGCTCGCGCCGTTGATGACGCCGGGCTGGCCGGTGAAATCGGTGGCGGAGGCCACGAAGCCGACGACCTTCACCACGCGCGCGATGCGGTCCAGATCACCGGTGACGGACTTCACGGCCGCCAGCGCGTTCAGCGCGCAGGTGCGGGCCAGGTCCTTGGCCTGCTCGTCGGTGACCTCGTCGCCGACCTTGCCGGTCAGCGGCAGCTTGCCGTCGACCATGGGCAGCTGCCCGGCCGTGTACACATACACGCCGGACCGCACGGCCGGCTGATACGCGGCGACCGGAGGGACGACGGGCGGCAGGGTCAGGCCGAGCTCGGCGAGCCGTGCGTCGACGACGCCGCTCACGCCTGCTTCTCGCGCTTCAGATAGGCCACCAGCTGCTCGGGGTTGTTCGGTCCCGGCACGACCTGGACCAGCTCCCAGCCGTCCTCGCCCCACGTGTCCAGGATCTGCTTCGTCGCGTGCACGAGGAGCGGCACGGTCGCGTATTCCCACTTCTTTGCCATGGGGCCGACTGTATCCGCCGTGCATGGCCGAAGCGTTCCGGAGGCTGCTGCGTGGATGTCCGACCTACTGGTTAGGCTCGAATACGTGAGCAGGCTCCAGGTCGTCAGTGGCAAGGGCGGGACCGGAAAGACCACGGTCGCCGCTGCACTCGCGCTCGCCCTCGCGACCGAGGGCAAGCGCACTCTCCTCGTGGAGGTGGAGGGCAGACAGGGCATCGCGCAGCTCTTCGAGACGGAGGCGCTCCCCTACGAAGAGCGGAAGATCGCCGTCGCGCCTGGGCGAGGGGAGGTGCACGCGCTCGCCATCGATCCCGAACTGGCGCTTCTGGACTACCTCCAGATGTTCTACAAGCTGGGCGGCGCCGGCCGCGCCCTCAAGAAGCTGGGCGCGATCGACTTCGCGACCACCATCGCGCCGGGCCTGCGGGACGTACTCCTGACGGGCAAGGCCTGCGAGGCCGTGCGCAGAAAAGACAAGCAGGGGCGCTACATCTACGACTACGTGGTGATGGACGCGCCGCCCACCGGCCGCATCACCCGGTTCCTCAACGTGAACGACGAGGTGGCGGGGCTCGCCAAGATGGGCCCGATACACAATCAGGCGCAGGCGGTGATGCGGGTCCTCAAGTCCCGTGAGACCGCGGTGCACTTGGTGACGCTCCTCGAGGAGATGCCGGTGCAGGAGACCCTCGACGGGGTCGCCGAGCTGCGCGCCGCGAAGCTGCCCGTCGGCCGGATCATGGTGAACATGGTGCGACCCGCGCTCCTCGGGGAACCCGCCCTGGCACTGACCTCCGACGGCGAGGTCCGCCCGGCGGTCACCGAGGCCCTGACGGCCGCCGGGCTCGGCAGCGCCAAGCGGCTCGTCGGCCCGCTGCTCGCGCAGGCCGGGGAGTACGCCGAGCGCTACGCCCTGGAGCGCGCCCAGCGCGATCAGCTCGCCGGGGCGGACCTGCCCCTGCACGAACTGCCGCTGCTCACCGAGGGCCTCGACCTCTCCGGGCTCTACACGCTCGCCGAGGAACTGCGACAGCAAGGGATTTCATGACACTGAATCCTTCGGGCACGCTCGACGTGGACCCGCTGCTCGACGACCCGCAGACCCGCATCGTGGTGTGCTGCGGCAGCGGCGGCGTCGGCAAGACCACCACGGCCGCCGCTCTCGGGCTGCGCGCCGCCGAGCGCGGCCGCAAGGTCGTCGTGCTCACCATCGACCCGGCCCGCAGGCTCGCCCAGTCCATGGGCATCGACTCGCTGGACAACACGCCGCGCCGGGTGAAGGACATCGCCACCGCCGAAGGAGCGGAGGGCGGCGAACTGCACGCGATGATGCTCGACATGAAGCGCACCTTCGACGAGATCGTCGAGGCGCACGCGGACGAGGAGCGCGCGAAGGCGATCCTGGGCAACCCCTTCTACCAGTCGCTTTCGGCGGGCTTCGCGGGCACGCAGGAGTACATGGCGATGGAGAAGCTGGGCCAGCTGCGCTCGCGCGACGAGTGGGACCTGATCGTCGTCGACACGCCGCCCTCGCGCTCCGCGCTCGACTTCCTGGACGCGCCCACCCGGCTCGGCTCCTTCCTCGACGGAAAGCTGATCCGGTTGCTCATGGCACCCGCGAAGGTCGGCGGCCGCGCGGGCATGAAGTTCCTGAACGTCGGGATGTCGCTGATGACCGGCACGCTCGGCAAGCTGCTCGGCGGTCAACTGCTGCGTGACGTGCAGACGTTCGTGGCCGCGATGGACACGACGTTCGGCGGCTTCCGTACGCGCGCGGACGCCACGTACAAGCTGCTGCAGGCGCCCGGCACGGCGTTCCTCGTGGTCGCCGCGCCCGAGCGGGACGCGCTGCGCGAGGCCGCGTACTTCGTGGAGCGCCTGGCCGCGGAGAAGATGCCGCTGGCCGGTCTCGTGCTGAACCGGGTGCACGGCAGCGGTGCGGGCCGGCTTTCGGCCGAGCGGGCGCTCGCCGCCGCAGAAAATCTTGACGAGCGCCGCATTGTGGATCAGGGGGGCGGGAAGGAAGAGGATCGTGCCACTCCCGAGGCACTCCCAGAGACACTCCCCGAGGCGCCTTCCGAAGCGCCCCTTGAGGCATCCGAGGCATCACCCGAGACATCCGGCGCCGCCCCCACGGCCGAGCCCAGCATTGAGCAACTGACCGCGGGACTGCTGCGGTTGCACGCGGAGCGCATGCGGTTGGTCGCGCGCGAACAGCGCACGCGTGACCGCTTCACCGCGCTGCATCCCGAGGTCGCCGTGACCGAGGTCGCGGCCCTGCCCGGTGACGTACACGACCTGACAGGCCTCAGGGACATCGGGGAACGGCTCGCGGCCGGTGGCACTCCGGCCGGAGTCGTGTGAGCCGTACAGCGGTTGACGGGACGTCGGCTATCCGACGGCCGCGTACCTCTCGTACGTCTCGTCGTTCTCCAGCTCCACGGGCAGCAGGCCCGCGCCGCGCTCGTACTCCGTACGCGCCGTCTCAAGGAGATGGCGCCACGAGGTGACCGTCGGACGCCTGCGCAGCAACGCGCGGCGCTCCCGCTCCGTCATGCCACCCCACACGCCGAACTCGACGCGATTGTCCAGCGCGTCCGCCAGGCACTCGGTCCGCACGGGGCATCCCGTGCACACCGCCTTCGCCCGGTTCTGCGCTGCTCCTTGAACGAACAGTTCGTCCGGATCGGTAGTGCGGCAGGCCGCCTGCGCACTCCAGTCGACTACCCAGCCCATACCGGCGCCGTCCTCTCCCGAATCGAGGCTCCCCCACGGCGGCAGCGGCATATTCACCGCCGCCAGTTGAGGACGTTACGGAAGGTGGGCACAGCGCAACACCCCCTTCGGGCCCAATCTTGAATGGTCCGAACGGACTATGCGTAAGCGGCAGATCACCCGACGGAGTGACCGGAGGACATGCGTAATAACCCCGGCAAATCGGGACAGTTCACTTGAGTCACAACGGGCGTCGAGTGACACACAAGGCCAAGTCGGACACCCCCTGAGCCCTACGCGAAGCTCCGCGAAAGGGTCCGGGAATGACTACAAGAGGCACTTCATACGTACCGGGAACGATTCGGGGTCGTCCCGCATCTTGATACGAGACCGCACTGCTGTGACAGTTGAGTGCAGCTTAGGCCAAGGCATATACGGCTGTCCGGAGAATCGACACGTAGGCTGCCCCGCATGGGAAAGAAGCGCTCAGGCGGTGGCGGCGGTCTGTCGCCGGCCCAACAGGCCGCCAAGTTCCTCGGAGTCAGTGTGCTCGCCGGAGCCGTGCTGGCGGGGATCGCCCTGCCCGCGGCAGGCGCACTCGGCCTCGCGGCCAAGGGCTCGGTCGAGGGATTCGACGAGATCCCGGCGACGTTGAAGACCCCGCCGCTGAGCCAGCGCACCACGATCCTGGACAACGAGGGCGGCAAGATCGCGACCGTCTACTCGCGCGACCGCACGGTCGTGAAGCTCGACGACATCTCGCCGTACATGCAGAAGGCGATCGTCGCGATCGAGGACTCGCGGTTCTACGAGCACGGCGCCGTCGACGCCAAGGGCATCCTGCGCGCGATCAACGCCAACGCGCAGAACGGCGGCGTCTCGCAGGGCGCCTCCACCCTCACCCAGCAGTACGTGAAGAACGTCTTCATGGAAGAGGCGGGCGACGACCCGACCAAGCTGGCGCAGGCGACTCAGCAGACCATCGGCCGCAAGGTCAAGGAGCTGAAGTACGCGATCCAGGTGGAGAACGAGGTCGGCAAGAAGAAGATCCTCAACAACTACCTGAACATCACGTACTTCGGGCAGCAGGCGTACGGCGTCGAGGCCGCGGCCCAGCGCTACTTCTCCAAGTCGGCCAAGGACCTGAACATCCAGGAGTCGGCGATGCTCGCCGGCATCGTGCAGTCGCCCAGCCGCTACGACCCCGTCAACGACGAGGCCGAGGCGAAGAAGCGGCGCAACACCGTGCTGCAGCGGATGGCGGAGACGCACGACATCACGCAGGCCGAGGCCGCCGAGGCCAAGAAGACGCCGATCGACCTGAAGGTCAGCAGGCCGCAGAACGGCTGCATCACCGCGACGCGCGGCGCGGCCTTCTTCTGCAACTACGTCAGGAACGTCTTCCTCAACGACCCGGCCTTCGGCAAGACGTCCGAGGACCGCGCCAAGGTCTGGAACCGCGGCGGCCTGACGGTGAAGACGACGCTCGACCCGCAGACGCAGGACTCCGTGGAGGAGTCGGTCAAGCGGCACGTCTACCAGTCGGACAAGGTCGACGCGGCGGGCACGTTCGTCGAGCCGGGCACGGGCAAGGTCCTCGGCATGGGCCAGTCGAAGCCGTACGGCTCCGACGCCTCCAAGAACGAGGCGGAGATGAACTACTCCGTCAACTACCGGGACGGCGGCTCCAACCTCGGCTTCCCGACCGGTTCGACGTTCAAGCCGTTCGTGGCGGCCGCGGCCCTGGAGAAGGGCACGCCGGTGACGAAGCAGTACCCGGCGCCGTACCAGATGCCGTACCCGAGCCGCGTCCAGACGTGCAGCGGCAAGCCGTGGGTCAACGACGGCGGCTACAAGCTGGAGAACGAGAACGAGTCGGAGGTCGGCCCGTATCGCCTCAAGGAGGCGATGGCCAAGTCCATCAACACGTACTTCGTGCAGATGATCGGCGACATCGGCATGTGCCCGGTCGTGAAGATGACCGACAAGCTGGGCGTGGTGCAGGGCAACGGCAAGAAGGTCGACGAGGTGCCCTCGTCGATGACCCTCGGCTCGACCGGCCTCTCGCCGCTGACGATGGCCACCGCGTACGCGGCGTTCGCCAACCGCGGCACGTACTGCACGCCCGTCGCCATCGACGCGATCACCGACCCCAACGGCAAGGCGCTCGACGTACCGAAGTCGAAGTGCTCGCGGGCGATGTCGAAGTCGACCGCCGACAAGATCAATACGCTGCTCAGCGGCGTGGTCGACTCCGGTACGGGCAAGACGGCCGGCCTCACCGGCCGGGACAACGCGGGTAAGACCGGTACCACCGACGGCCGTAAGAACGCCTGGTTCGCCGGCTACACGCCGAACCTGTCCGGCGCCGTCTGGGTCGGCAGCGCCTCGCAGGCCGTCCCGATGACCGACATCACCATCGGTGGCCAGTACCACGACAAGGTCTTCGGCGCCGATACGCCGGGTCCGATCTGGCGGGACGCGATGAACGGCGCGCTGTCCGGCAGGGACGCGCCCACCTTCAACAAGGTGAACATCCCGGACCCGGACAAGAAGAAGGAAAAGAGCAAGGGCAAGAAGCCCGAGCCCGGGGGCGACGAGGCAGACGGGGGCAACGGCGACGCCGACCCGCTGCCCGACATCTCGATCCCGCCGGACCTGATCGGCGGCGGCAACGGGAACGGGCACGGGGGCGGCTGGGGCCGCCACTGAACCCCCTGCGTACGACGGAGAGTACGGACGACGGAGAGGGCGCACCCCGTGCGGGGTGCGCCCTCTCCGTCGTACGTAGCGTGGGTGGCGGTCAGCCCGCCAGGAGGCGCTTGACCGTGGAGGCCACCCGGCCGCCCTCGGCGCGGTCCGCGACCTTCGGCTTCACGATCTTCATGACCTGGCCCATGGCCCTCGGCCCCTCGGCGCCGGCCGCCTTCGCTTCCTCGACCGCCTGCGCGACGATCTGCTCGAGCTCGGCGTCGGACAGCTGCTGCGGCAGGTACTCGGCGAGCACCACGCCCTCCGCCTCCTCGCGGCTCGCGGACTCGGCGCGGCCCGCCTTCTCGAAGGCCTCGGCCGCCTCGCGGCGCTTCTTCGCCTCCTTGGCGATCACCTTCTGCACCTCGTCGTCCGACAGCTCACGCTTCTCCGTGCCCGCGACTTCCTGGTTGGTGATCGCGGAGAGGGTCAGCCGGAGCGTCGAGGAGCGCAGCTCGTTGCGCTCCCTGATCGCGGCGTTGAGGTCGTCCTGCAGCTTCGACTTGAGCGTGGTCATGACGTGATTGTCGCAGGTGCCCGAGGACCAACGCCCGCCGATTTCCGCCGCGGTGCCGGTCTGACACGATGGGACTCATGCGCGCTCGATACGGGACTCCCCTGAAGACCTCCCTGAAGGTGACGGCCGGCATCGCGGCGGTGGGCGCCGCCGGACTGGCCTACTCCGCGGGCTTCGAGGCCCGCTCCTTCCGTCTGCGACGGGTCACGATCCCGGTCCTGCCCGCCGGTATGCGCCCGATGCGGGTCCTCCAGGTCTCCGACATCCACATGGTGAGCGGGCAGAACAAGAAGCGCCGCTGGCTGCAGTCCCTCGCGGGCCTCCGCCCCGACTTCGTCATCAACACGGGCGACAACCTGTCCGACACGGAGGGCGTCCCCGAAGTCCTCGACGCCCTCGGCCCGCTGATGGAGTTCCCCGGCGCGTACGTCTTCGGGTCCAACGACTACTACGGCCCCAAGCTCCTCAACCCGGCCCGCTACCTGAAGCAGCAGATCTCGGGCAAGCACGGGCTCAACGGCAACGCCCCCGTCGTCGGCGCCATCCACAACCCGTGGGAGGACCTGCGCGAGGGCTTCGACGCGGCCGGCTGGCTGAACCTCACGAACACGCGGGGCTCGCTGAAGGTGGCGGGCGTGGAGATCGGCCTCACCGGCCTGGACGACCCGCACATCAAGCGCGACCGGTACGCCGAGGTGGCCGGCGGCCCCCTGTCCGGCCCGGACTTCTCCATGGGCGTGGTGCACGCCCCGTACCTCCGCACGCTCGACGCCTTCACCGCGGACGGCTACCCGCTGGTCCTCGCGGGCCACACCCACGGCGGCCAGCTCTGCATCCCCTTCTACGGGGCCCTCGTCACCAACTGTGACCTGGACACGGACCGCGTGAAGGGCCTGTCCACGCACGAGGCGGAGGGCAACACGTCCTACCTCCACGTCTCGGCGGGCTGCGGCACCAACCGCTACACCCCGGTCCGCTTCGCCTGCCCGCCCGAGGCGACTCTGCTGACGCTGGCCCCGCGGGCGGCGTGAGGGCGCTGCCGTAAACCGGATTTCGTCTCAGGCCGACAGTCCGCTAAAGTAAACGACGTCGCCGCGACCTGCAGGACTGCAGAGAACGGAACAACGACATCGGGGTGTGGCGCAGCTTGGCAGCGCGCTTCGTTCGGGACGAAGAGGTCGTGGGTTCAAATCCCGCCACCCCGACAGCTGAAACACCAGGTCAGGCCCGGTACTGAGAGATCAGTGTCGGGCCTGATTTGCGTTGAGTGCCTAACTGAGTGTCTATCGTTCTGGACTCATGACGGACGGCAATGTCCATCCGGTCAGTTTCGGTCGGCGCTGGCGTTCGATCTTGTGGCAGGTCGACGCTGAGCGGGATCGCGGGCCCGGCCATGTCGCCGGCGTTGCGCCGCCCCCGGGACCCGTGGCAGGTGGTGATCACATGCCCATCATGGTCGGCAAGGTGACGCAGGAGCGTTACACCCAACTCGTGGCCGAGTCGAAACTGCTCAAGAAACAACCATTGCCGAACGGAGCGGTAACCTCACGCCACCATTCCAAGCACAGCCTGGAGCCCGTCCGGCCGGCTCTCTACCGGAAGGTGCTCCACCGGCAGGTAGCGGCACCCGACCGCCTCAGCCCCGCCGTCCTTCTGCCGTTCGTCACCGACCATCAGCGTTTCGGTGGGGTCGACGCCCAGCTGATCGCAGGCGAGCCGGAAGATCCGTGGATCGGGCTTGTCCACCCCCACCTCGTACGAGAATACGTTCGCGTCGATGTACGGCGTGAGGCCGAGCGCGTCGAAGACAGGCCGCCAGTCCCAGCCGACGTTGCTCACGACCCCGATGCGCACCCCCCGTTCGCGCAGTTCCCGCAGCACGTCGAGGGCGTCCGGGTAGAGCCGCCACGCGGCGGGCTGGAAGGTCCGCTCGTACAGGGCGTCGTACAGGCCCTCCCAGGGCAGCTCCGCCTGCCGCGCCAGACCGGTAAACGCGGCGCGGTGCGCCTCCTCACTGCCGTCACGCGCCTGCCACACTGCGGCCAGCTGATCCGGCACTGTCCGTGGCGGTGTGCCACCGGGTACGGCCCCCGCTACATCGAGCCGTTCCCCGTACAGGCGAACCTCCTCGTCGGAAGCCTCGATGCCACGGTCGTCGAGCACCCCGCGCAGCCAGCTTTGCGCCGACTCGATCCGCAGCAGGGTCCCGGACGCGTCGAACAGCACACCCTTGATTGTCATGACCGCGACCCTAGTCACAGCACATTGCAGAGCGTCAAGATCGGGACCCTAGCGACAGCTCACTGTCGAGTATCACGACCCCACGGCCGACTCGGGGATCGAAAACAGGCTCTCTCAGCCCTTGTTGAGCCATGTCATGAACTGATCGAAGTCCAGGAACAACTCCGTGTCCGGGTTCATGGATCGCAGCTCCGCTCGTGTGATGTCCTCCCGGCAAACGCGGGCTGGGAGCCGGGCCCCAGAGTTCCCCCGAACCAGTACTACGTGCCCCACCTCCTCAGGGGCCCCATCAAGGCCTCCGGGGAGAAAGTGCACCCACCCTTCTGGAGCCCAACCGTCGACCTCCACCGTCAGATAGGCAGCGGTCATCTTGCTCCACTCGTTGTCATCTCTCGGCCACGTTCGTCCGTACCTCTCCTCGTAGTCGTCGATGTGCTTCAGTTCAGTGAATGACAAGGTCATGGCAACAACGTAGCCATGACCAAACCTGCGTGCGGGGCTTCTAGGATCTCTGCCCGTGGGCCGCCCTCCGGCAAAGGCGCCTCACGGGCAGAGGGGGTCATTGCTCCGGATCGGCCTTGAAGATGTCGTCCATCGCGACCGCGCCGTCCTGGACGACCGGTCGGATCTGCTTGCGGTAGACCTCCTCCGTGACGGCGGTTCCGGAGTGCTCGACGAGCCGCGAGATCACTTCCAATCGGATGCTCCTGTCAGACAGCAGCGAGACGAAGCTGTGCCGCAGCTCGCGTGGCGTCCACTCCTTCGCTGTGACGTCCTCCGCCTCCTTGATTGCGGCGCGGAAGGCGCGACGTACGTTCGTGGAATCCAGCTCCTTGCCGACAGCGGAGGGGAAGACAAGCCCGTTCTCCTCCCAGTCGTCACCGGCAGCGAGCCGATCCCAGCCCTGCTCTTCCCAGTGCCGCCAGAGCGCCGCCACACAGCGGGCGGGAAGCGCAAGCGTCCGACGGGACTTCCGGGTCTTGGTGTCCCCGCCGGCACGGACCGATCGCCACACCGCGATGTACGGCGGTACCGGAGGATTGACGACAGGATCACCCTTCAGGAAGACGTGATCCCAGGTGAGTGCCCGCAGCTCCTCGGTACGCGCGCCCGTGAGCAGCGCCAGCACGATGTACGCGTGCATGGTCGCGCTCTCGGACGCCTTGAGCACGGCTTCGGCTTGGGCGAACGTCAGCGCCTTCGACGGGCGTCCTGGGCGGCCCCTCGGGATGGAGCACAGTTCCACCACGTTGCGCTTCACCTTGTCCCGCGCCATCGCTCGCTTGACCGCGCGATTCAGGCACGAGTGGATTCCCTGAAGGGTGCGGGTACTGAGCGAATTCGCCTTGGAGGCAAGCCACTTGTCCACGTCCTCCGCGCTGAGGTCGCGGAGCTTTCGGGCCCCAAGCGACGGGATCACGTGCTTGCGGCTGAGGCTGGTGCAGGCTTTCAAGGTCTCTTCGTCCTGGCCAACAAGCCCGTACATCAGCCAGTCGTTCACGGCGTTCTCCACCGTGCAGCCCGTGGGTGCGATGGCAAGGCCGTCCTCGTGGTCGCGCAGAACCTCCTTCAACTTGTCCTTGGCCGCGGTCTTGCCACTCGCCCGCCGCATGATCCGCTTGCCGCTCGCGTCGAAACCGAGACTGGCGGCGGCAATCCAGCGTTGCCGCGACTCGCTCCAGTAGAGGCCGCCGTCTCCCCTGCTACGCCGCTTGGTCACTGCTGATCCCCTGCCTCGCGCTCAAGCAGCGCGACGTACTCGTTGATGGCTGATGCGGGGACGAGCCGCGTCCGTCCCTGCTTGACCGTCCGCAGACGGCCCATGCGGATCTGGTCGTAGATGACAGTCCGGCTCATGCTCAGGACACGCATCGCGTCCCTGACCCGGTAGAGCAGCGGCTCGGCAAGCACTTCCGGTACGGCGAGGGTCACGAAGTCCTCCTGGTGTCGGGCGACGCAACGTCAGAGCCGGACAGGCCGGACAGCTCCTGTTCGAGCTGTCCGGGTAGTTCCTGCTGGTCAGGTGGGGTAACCGGACAGTCGGACAACTGGGACACCTCCGGTACCCCCTGTGTCCGGGTCTCGGTGTCCGGGTAGTACCGGCCGCCACCGTCCTTCGCGAGCTGGCCGTCAGAGGCCATGCGCGAGCAGGTACGACGAACCGTGTCGGCGTCCGCGTCCGGAAGTGCCTCCGCAATGTCCTTCGGCCGCGCTCCGGGGTTGGCCCGGACGTACCGCAGGATCGCGGCACGGGTGTCGCTCACGGTGTGGTCGGAGGCGGGCCCGTCCAGCAAGTGCCAGGCACCGGAAGCCTCTTGGAACGAGAGCGCGTACTCGGCTTCGCTCACGTCGCGCCCCGTCACGTGCAGGATGCCGTCAGCCTGCCCGCGGGCACGCTTGAGTACGAGCGTGGCGTCGGCCGCCGGATGGCGAACTGACGCGGGTGGGCAGTAGGTCCATCGGCGCCGTCGACGTCGACATGGTGCGCTCGACCACGGACGCGTTCGACATGCTCGACGGCAAGTTCGGTGGCGGCCACGCACGGCGCGCCCTGATCCAGTACCTCCACACGGACGTGCGCCCCATGCTCGACGGCACGTACTCGGCCGACGTGGGCAAACGGGCCTACGCGGCCGTGGCCGAAGCGCTCCGGCTCGCTGCGTGGATGTCGTACGACAGCGGCCTACACGGCGTCGCACAGCGGTATTTCATCCAGGCCCTACGCATGGCTCAAGCGGCCGGTGACCGGCTACTCGGCGGAAGCGTGCTCTCTGCAATGAGCCACCAGGCCACCTTCGTTGGCCGATACCGCGAGGCCGCGACGTTGGCGCGCGCGGCGTTCACGGGGCCCTCCGGAAGCCTCACGCCCACAACAGCCGCGCAGTACCGCGCAATGGAGGCTCGCGCCCTTGCTCGGCTCGGCGATGCGCGAGGGTGTGACCTCGCTCTGGCCGAAGCCGAGCGACAGCTCAGCAAACGCACGGAGGGCAGCGATCCCGCCTACATCTCGTACTTCGACGAAGTGGAGTTGGCGGCAGAGTTCGGACACTGCTTCCGTGATCTCGAACGTTCTGTGCAGGCCACCGAGCGTGGCGCGAGCGGCATCTTCGGCGACGGCCTGAATAACCGAAGCGACTTCTTCGTGACCATGGTGCAGGCGGATGCGTACATCAGCCAGGGCGAGGCCGGCCGCGCATTCGAAATAGCCCTGGACGGCCTGCGTCTCGGCGAGGGGCTTAGGTCTGCACGCTGCGTGCAATATGTACGGGAGTTCCAAGGTCGCGTAACGAGTGGCATGCGACGGTCCTCTGAGTTTCACGAATTCTCTGAACAGGCACGCGAACTCCGAATCTGGGAAGCCGTCAATACTCAGCCGTGAAACTTCCTCTCGTTCACCCCCACAAGCCAATATCAATTCCTGTGGTTGCAACTTCGAATTCGGAGCCCACCAGTTACTCTCGCCCCAAAACCTCACTTCCCCCAGACCACGTTTCCGCACATACTGAAGAAGGTCCTGTCACACGGTGACCTAAGCCCCTTGATTGCGATCCGCCACTCAGCATACTGAAGTGAGGAAGCGTGAAGCAATCCATGGGAGGCGAAGTGGAAAACACTGAAGGTACACAGACGGGCGGATCGACACTAGGGCAGGACTGGCAACCGAGCCGGCTCAATCGAGCCGGTGCAACCGCACGGTGGCGGCGAATGAGTCGCACCAAACGGTGGGTGACAGTCGCAGTCCCCGGAGCATTGGTCACCGGAGCGATCCTGACGGGGGTTACAGCAACCCAGAGTGAAGCCGAGACTGGACAAGAGAGTTCCATCTCGCAGGAAAGCTCTGCACCCGATTACTCGGACGACCCTGATTACCAGGATTGGTACTGGACGGCTTATGAAGAGGCAAGCGCTGCCGGAAGCCCGGAGGCAGCAAGAAACAACGTAGGCAACATTCGCGGCGCAGCAGTTCTTTCTGGCGGCCTCACTGAGGCTGGCATGGCAGGGGCCGACGACGGCCTGGAAGACGCTATCGCCGAATATTGGTGACCGTGCCCCTCCTCGACGACCCACGCCCAAATTCGCGCTCCCCCTAGTCAGTCGATCGCGAATCGTGCAGGACGGCTTTTACAACGGCTCCCATCCCTGGCGGGTGCCGCCAGAGCGAAGCGAGTCCACGCGTTTCTGCAATTCCTCGGCAGCACGTGGATTCGTACCCACGTTTTGGGAAAGCCACGTGACCATGAGGACTTCTCGGACGCTGCGGAGCACGGGATACCCTGCCCACTCCCGCACGTCGAAGCCATAGCCCGTGACGAATTCGGCGTACTCAGCTTGGGTGTGCCAACCGAAGCTGTCGTAATACATCGCCGTCTGCATCAGGTCCCACTCGCGCGGTCCAGTGACAAAGCCGTCCAGGTCGATGACCTTCGGGCGGCCGTCCGCGTCACGCAGAACATTGCCGACGTTGAAGTCTCCGTGCAGGTGCCCCATCGGCAGCACGAACGACAGTCGGGCGTACGCGGCTTCCAGCTTCTCGGCGAGTGCACTAGGTATGCGCGCGTCTCATCCGGGATCACGGCCTGCTCCAGGCGCTGCGCGACCTTGCCGAACGGACTCAGCGACGGCAGCGAAACAGAAGGCGCCTCCAAGTCGTGGAGCTGACGCAGCAGTTCGCCCATTTCGCGCGTACTCGCGTACGTGTCCCCGTCGGCTAGCCCTTCCCAGAAAGTCACCGGGTGGCCGTCGACGACTACGGGTTGCTCAGCCTCCGTGACGAGCCGAGCCGCCGGGTACTCCTCCGTCGCGAGCCATGCCGCCACAGCGACTTCCCGCCGAACGGACGGAAGTCGGTCAGGGCTCCGACCAACACGGGACACAATCCGCCCACCGTCGATGCGGAAGACGGCGTGGTCACCGAACCTGAGCATGTCGATGCCCTCCGGGGCCACGCGGGCCGCGACACAAGCCCGCTTCAGGATCTCCTCGGCTGCTTCCGCATCGAACTCAGTGCGCTCGCTCGTGGTCATTCCGTCGGGCCCCCCTAGTTCACGGGCAGAGCGCGGATCTCCCGCCCACGCTTCACCTTGGCGATCAGTCCTTGCCCCTCCATCTGCGCGATGGCGGTGCGGACCGCGGTCCGCGACGCCTTGAACATCTCGCACAGGTCCTTCTCTGTCGGGAAGGGGTCACCGACCTTGACTCCGTCGGCTCCGAGTAGATCGATCATCTTCTCGACCACCGGTCGGCGGTCGCCTGTTCCTGCCACGTACCAGCCGGCACCTTGGACAGACTCGACCAGGCCTTCAGCCTTGAGTACCTTCAGGGCCCGCTCGATCGTGCTTCGACTCGCACCGTGGGCGCTGATCAACTGCGTTTGCGACGGCAGATCATCCTTGATCTCACCCACCTGGATCTTCTGGCGCAGCGACCCGGCGACCTGCAAGTACGTGTCCCGCGGATTGTCCTGCGGCACCTAGCTCCCCTTCGACGGATTCACGTGGCGTCGATCTACTGTCCTGCATCCCCAGCGTCCCACGACAGGCACCGTCGACATACAGGGTTCATGAACTGTCCCAGCTGTCCGGTTAGCGTGCTGACCTGCACAAACACCCCGGACAGCCATAACGATGACTGTCCGGGGTGTCCGGTCTGATAGCTCAAACCTCGGCTACGACCCGAGGGTGCCGCCGCTGGGGCCCGGCTTCCCGCAACACCCGTCGGGCCGGGTTACAGGCAGAGCTTGAAGTGCTTGCTGCCAGCGCATGCGCTGACGTGGCCACCGCCGCCACCCGACGAGGACGATGAACCGGAGCCGGAGTCGTCGCTGTAGTCGTACGGCTTATCGACCGTGGCGATGACCGTCCCGGTCTCGGTGTGCCCCTTCCACTTCACCGTGTATGTGAAGCTGTCGTCGCCCAGGAAACCGGCGTTCGGGGTGTAGACGACAGTGTCGCCTTTCATACGAGCAGACCCGTGGTCCGGGGTGCCGACCTTGACCAGCTTCGGATCCTCGTCGAGGTCCTTCCACCACGAATGCGGCTTGTCCTTGACCCATGTGTCCGTCTCGATGTCGGCCTCGGAGACAGGCGACGCCTCGGACTTTCCCCGGTCAGCGAAGATGCGCCAATCGTTCGTGACCAGCTTGTACTTGGCCAGCTCCGCCTTACGCTTGGCCTCTGCCTTCTTCTTCGCCTCAGCCTTCCGCTTGGCTTCGGCCTTCTTCTCCGCAGCGGCCTTCATGCGTGCGGCCTCGGCCTTGCGCTCGGCCTCCGCCTTATCCTTGGCGGCCTTCTTCTCCGCAGCGGTCTTCTCGCGTGCAACCTCGGCCTTGCGCTCAGCTTCGGCCTTCTTCTGAGCCGCCGCCTTCGCGGCAGCCGCCTTCTCAGCCACGACCCGCTTGTCCACGGCCGACCGCTGCGCATCCGCCTGCTGCTCGATGCCGTCGTGCGTGGCAGTCGTGTGATCGAGACCTACGCCCTCTGCCGCGGAACCCGCGGCGATACCGAAGGCAATGATGCCTGCGAGTGCACTACCGCCAATGCCGGCCTTGGCGCGCTTGCTGAGCCTGCGGTTGTGGCGCTGCCAGTGCGAGTTGTTGGACTGCCACTGCGGGGCACTGTCGGCGGGCATAGGGATCCTCGGGAACGGGAGTACGGGGCGTACCGACAACGGTAGAGGCGGGATCGAGGTGGAATTGCGGGGCGAAGGTCCCACGTCCAGGGGTCATCCGTCCCGGTTCGCGTAGCACCTTGGCGATCTGCCGCAGTAGCGGACTAGCGTCCGCCCCTCTCGTCGCCGAGCGCGGCCCAGCTCGACCTCGGAGAGGGGGTGTCCTAGCTGTCCGAGTGTCCGGTTAGCTCGATGACCTGCACAGATACCCCGGACAGCCGGAAACGGCGCTGTCCGGGGTGTCCGGCCAGAAGGAGCTCACGGGCGTCGTCCGCCCACGGCTGCGGCAAGCTCCAAGCAGGACCCAAGCGGCTGCAACACCCCGGGTGTTGCAGCCCGTCGGTGAAGCCGACTCCGAGTGGTCGTGGCGCCGTAGGCGCCTCCGATATGCCTATATGCCTTGCCCCACCATTGCGGGTCAGCCATTCACAGGCGTGCTCGCCATCGACCCCGGCGGGCGCATCATAAATACGTCGATCGGGTCCTGGGCTTCCACGACGAACCCGTGGCGCTCGTACAGTCGACGGGCGGCACTGCCCTGCAAGACGTTCAGGGCCACGGTCACGCCCTGTGCGTCCGTCCGCTCCAGTACCGTGCGCAACACAGCCGATCCGAGCCCTCGGCCCTGGCAGTGCGGAGCAAGGTAAAAGTGCTCCAACCACTGCCTACTTTCGGCGGGCCGGACCGTGACGCAACCTGCAGGTTCACCGTCGATCATGATGATCGACGTGTGCTGCGAGGAGAAGGAGTCCCGCAGCCGCTGCCGCACCCTGTGCTCGTCGTAGCGCCCGAGGCGTTCCAAGTCCGCACGCATGACCGTGGCCCGCAACTCGGCGATCACCTCGATGTCCGCTGCCACCGCAGAACGCAGCACCCAGCCCGCGGCGAGCGCCGACGTGGTCCGCGCAGACACTGCCATGTCCGATCGCGTACCGCTCCCCATCACCCCAGCATCCATGGTCGGAGTATCTCAGTCCGCCTGCCCCGACCAGGCATGGGCATCTCAGCCCGAACTACCCGATCCCGCCGCGACCTCAATCGCGGACCGGGTCGGTACAAGACCGGGGCTCCGAGCGAAGGAGTGGACCCGAGAACCATCGCGCCAGGAGTGTGGGACGAGCTGACAGGCCGGGCCTGGGGCAAGCCCCTCGCGGAGCATGAGACGACTGCCCACCCCTGATGGCCCGTGCGCAGCCGAGTGTCTAACTGCGCTACAACGACGGCGTACCGACGCGAACAACCACGGACGTTCAGGGACCGTAGGACCAGGTCAACGCCGTACCGACGCAAGGCCAGACCGGTGATCGAATTGCTTCGGGACGAAGAGGTCGTGGGTTCAAATCCCGCCACCCCGACAGCTGAAACAGCAGGTCAGGCCCGGTACTGAGAGATCAGTACCGGGCCTGATCTGCGTTTGGGGGCCGATGGGGGAGCCACTGGTCGCTCGGTCGATCGCATGGGGCACCGCCGTGACCTGGGTCGGCGCGAGACGTTGGCCGGGGGTGGAGATCTGGCTGCTCAACAACCTCAGCACCCTGGCCCTGTTCCTGCTGATCTGCGGCGGCGCCGTAATCGTCGCCGTGACCGGCTGTCTGCTGGTCAGACGCAAGGTGCCGGTCGTGGCCCAGGGGAAGTACAACGACATGATCGGTGTCGTGCTCGGCATGTACGCGGCGATCTACGGCATCATCCTCGCCTTCGTCGTCGTCGCCGAGTGGGAGGGGCTCGGCGAGGCCCAGACGAACGTCGCCGCCGAGGCCAGCCAGACCGCCGAGGTGCTGCGCGAGGCCGACGCGTTCCCGCCCGGGCAGCGGCGCGAGGTGACCGAGGCCATGGACGCGTACGTCCACGCCGTCGTCGACAAGCAGTGGCCCCTGATGCGTGAGGGCAGGGCGGACCCGAACCTCACCAACCCCGAGATCACCGCCCTCTACAGGGCCTACCAGGACTACGAGCCGAAGACCGAGGTCGAGAAGACGTACTACAGCCAGTCCGTCGCCACCCTCGCCGACATCGCGAGCGCCCGGCGCACCCGGCTCTCCGACGCCCAGCAGGAACTCCCGGTGCTGCTGACCGTCCTTGTGTACGGCGGCGCGCTCGTGATGCTGCCGCTGACCTTCCTCTACGGCATCGAGGGGCTGCGCGCCCAGCTGACGTTCGTCACGTCGGTGGCCGCCCTCATCGGGGTGAGTCTGCTGCTCGTCCTCACCCTGGACCACCCCTTCTCCGGCGCCGTGTCGGTCTCTCCGGCGCCGTTCCGGGAAGGGGTGCTCGCCCAGTTCTGGCCATGAGCCGTCACCCGGCCCCCGGCCCGTCGACGGGGATCTTGGCGCCCGGATCGACCAGGTCGAGGACCGGGTAGGGCCGCGGGTAGGGCACGCCGAGCCAGTACGGTGCCGATCACGGCTGCCGGGGCTGATCGAGTCCCCGACGATCACGACGGGGGTGGGGATCAGCCCTTGGCCAGGCGGGTGATGCGCTTGCCGTCCTCGTCGCAGGGCAGCTCCGCGTTCTTGTCGTGGGCGCGGAGATCGCGGGTGGCCTGCTTCTCCACGTCGGCGATGGCCGTGGGCTTTACGTCGACGATGCCGCCGAAGGGGCGGTCGACGTCCCGGATGATGCACAGGGTGGCCGTCAGCAGCGCCGTGATCAGGGTGAGCGCGATCAGCTGCCCGCGGTTGTTCTTGCGCGGCAGGCAGATACCGAGCGACACCACCGTGAGGGCGAGGGTGGCCAGCAGGAACCAGAAGATGGCGCTGGGGATGCTGGCGGTCGCCTGCGTGAGGCGCTCCGAGCGCTCCTCGGAACGCTTGGTGTCGGCGCTGACCAGCATGCCGAAGGCAGGTTCGCCCTCCAGAGGGCGGAAGTTGTGGCGCATGCCGGTGGACCACACGCTGGGCCCCTTGGAGCCGTCCCCGTTCCCGTCGGACATGGCGGGCCATTCCTGGACGCGGACGGCACGGGCGTAACAGACGGCGTCGGACTGGATGGCCGCCCGCTGCTTGCCCTGGGCGTACTCGGCGGTCTCGGCGATCTGGTCCAGGGCGCGGGCCTCACCGCGCGAGGCCACCTCGGCCTTGCCGTACGAACCGTTGGCGGTCACCAGGACGAAGGCCAGCAGCAGGACGGTCAGGGTGAGCAAGGGGGCGACGAGGTCCTTGACCGCCATGCCGCTGTCGTCGTCCTCGGTCAGCAGCCTCGGCCGCAGGAATCGGTTGGCCGCGAGCCCCGCGATCAGGGCGAGCGCGGCGACGACGATGGCGATGGCCACGACTGAGTACCTCCAGAGGACAGGAAAGCGGTGCTCCCTGTCATGCAGCGCCGCATTCTTGTCCTGACCGTCGGCGCGCTCCGCGTACAGCGGAACACCTCACTGCCCCTCGATCGAGCGACAGGCTTCCCACCCAGAAAGCGGTGGTGGGCAGCCGGCGAGCAGCCCGGTGAACAAGAACAGTGCCCGGAACGGCCGAAGCCGTCCCGGGCACTGTTTCGTCCGAACTGTGTCCGGCTGACTAGCTGTTGGCGCAGGCGTTGCCCGCCGCCGGGTTGAGCGCGGCGATCAGGTTGAGCGAGTTGCCACAGGCGTTGATCGGGACGTCGATCGGGACCTGGATGACGTTCCCGGACAGCACGCCGGGGCTGTTCTGGGCCACACCGGTGGCGCTGGCGCCGTCGGGGCCGTCCACCGCAGAGGCCATGGCAGCGGATCCCATAACAGCGGTCCCGGCCAGCACGGCCGCGGCCGCGAAGGTACGAAGACGCATCGTTGCTCCCTTGAGAGGTGAGGGAATATGACGCGTCAATCAGACCGCCAAGCCGCCTCAAACCGGGACAATTGAGCCAATGGGGGGCGTGTCAATCAGCCCGTCAGTCCGTCAGCTCGTCAGTCCGTCAGTCCGTCAGTCCGTCAGCTCGTCCAGAAATCCCACCAGCGGGTCACGCGCGCACGCGCCGGATGGGCAGCAGGCAGTGCGCGGCGGCCATGAGGGTCTCCTCGTCGCCCGCGAACTCCTCCAGCTCCTTCTCCGTGACCGGGGCCCCGGGGGTAGCGGTGGGCCAGACGCGCGTGGTGAACAGGAAGTACGCGCTCTTGCGGGCCTCCGCCGCCGCCAGCCACTCGGGCGGCACGGGGCACTGGGCGTTCAGGAGCGGCATGGTGACGACGGCCTGGCCCGCCTCGACCAGCAGGGACACGGGGAACCGGGGCCGGCCCGTCGCGTCGTGGACGGTGTTGCCCACCGTGAGGCCGTTGGTCTCCAGGAGGCCCCGCACGGCCGCTTCCGCGGCCTCGGGTCCTGCCGGGGAATCCCCCATGGAGTAGGCGAGGAGAAAGGGGATGTCGCCTTTCCCGTCGGCGTGTTCTCCACTCCAGGCGATGACCGCCAGCGTTCCCAGATCGGCTGCTCGAAATGCGGGGCCACTGCTCACTGTTGAAGTCATCGAAGAAGCCTAGCCAGAGGCGGTCGGCGGTCCGGCCACGGTTCACTCATATGGCGGAACGCATTCCGTGGAGGAAATACCGAAGGCCGGTTCGGGAACCCGGGGTCCCGAACCGGCCTTCGACGCGTGGCCCGCCGTACGAACCTACTGGCCGACGGGGAGACCGCCGAGCATGCTGCCGCCGCCGGAGCCGGAGCCGCTCTTGTTCAGCCCGTCGACGGCGCCCGAGACGGCACTGACCGCGCCCCCGTCGTTCTTCGGGTCGAGCAGGTTGCTGTCCACCGGCGAGACGTCCAGCGTCGGCTGGCTGGTGATCGTGTTCACCGCGCCGTTCAGGCTCATCGGAGTCAGGTCCGAGGCAAATGCCGGAGCTGCGGCACCGACAATCGCCATCGATCCGGCGACAACGGCAGCGGTCTTCAGAACCTTCATTGTTTATGCCTTCCCTCGACAACTCGCGTCATCGGTTTGGAAAATTCGCTTCTGTTTGCTCAACGAGCGTCTCGACCGGGGGGAAACGGCCGTACAACGGAACAGCCGCCCCTCGGAGAGGGGCGGCTGCGGAAGAGCCGGGCTTGGCCCGTCAGTCGTTGGCGCAGGTGTTGCCGAACGCCGGGTTCAGCAGACCGATGACGTCGACGGTGTTGCCGCAGGCGTTGACCGGCACGTGCACCGGAACCTGAATGGTGTTGCCCGAGATCACGCCGGGGGAGTTGGTGGCAGCGCCCTGCGCGCCGGAGTCGGCGGCGGCGACGCCGGCCGAGCCGGCCATGGCAGCGGCGGCCATTGCGGAAAAGACGACTGCCTTCGCGGTACGCGACATGAAGCATGCTCCTTGGAGGTCGTTCTGTTCGGCCAGCGCGGGTGCCTGGCACGTGGTGCAACGGGGCGGCCGCACCAGGGGTTGCGGCTCCGAATGGGTGACTGGCCGTCGCAGCGGCCCCTTTGGGGTGACGTCGTGAGCGAACGGGTGAACCGGTTCTTCCGGGGCCAGGGGCCGATGGTCCACTGAGGGCCGTCATGAGATCGGCCGCGCCGCCTTCCTGTCAGCCGTCGGCTCCACGCCGTTGGGAGGGCGGCCCCCGCCCCGGGCGCCCCGTGTACTCCTCCGGCCCGGCGCCCCATGACAGAGCTCGGGCCGCCGGCGAATGAGGAAGCCGGCGGCCCGAGCTCTGTGCGCGTGCGGCAGATCAGCCGTTCTGCACACCGTTGCCGGCGAGGACCGGGATGTCGTCCAGCACGTGCGACAGCGGCTCGTCACCCTTGGCCTGGGTGGAGTTCTCGGTGCACTGCTGGTTCTGCGGCGCCGAGAGGATCGGCACGTCCTGGACCGCGACCGGCACGAGGCCGACGAGCGAGCCGACGTTGCCCTTGACGGGCAGCGCGACGCAGGGCTTGTTCAGGGAGCCCTGAACGAGGCCGAGCTGCGGGCTCAGGTCGCCCGCGGTGGCGGAGTTGCCGTACGTCTGCGACGAGCCGTTACCGCTGGTCGAGGTCGTGCCGTGGTCGTCGCCGATGGCGAGCGCCTGCGGAGCGGCTGCGGCGGAGACACCGACGACGGAGACGGCGACCGCTGCGGCGGCCATGGCCTTCTTGAGCATGGTTCTGTTTCCTTTTTCTGACGGGCACCGGTTACTGCACTGAGCGCAACTGCCAAGAGCGGAAATGGTTCCGCATATCCACCCGTTCGGACAGGCATCGACGCGCGCTCGATCACCCGTGCCCCGCCATACAGCCCGCACTGGCGAGATTTTCATTTCATCGAACCCGACCCCGACCCGGAATCGATCGGATCCCCGTCCGAGTGAACGTGAGCAACCGATGGCGGGATACGGAGTTGATACAAGTGCTTCCAGACGGAAAATGAAGGGGAATTTCCTCATGCTGAAGAAGGCCATGGCTGCCGCGGCGGCCACCGCTTCCCTCGTCGGTATCGCGGCCGCCGCCGCCCCGCAGGCCCTGGCCGTCGGCAACGACGGTGGGACCACGTCCGAGAGCGGCAACAACGCCTCGCAGACGTACGGCAACTCCGCCACGTACGGCAACATGAGCCCGCAGATGGCGCTGATCCAGGGCTCCCTGAACAAGCCCTGCATCGGCCTGCCGGCCAAGGCCAACGTCGGCTCGCTCGTCGGTGTCGTGCCGGTCTCCGTCCAGGACATCCCGGTCCTGTCGGCCCCGCAGAACCAGCAGTGCACCGAGAACTCCACCCAGGCCAAGGGTGACGAGCCGCTGTCGCACGTGCTGGACGACATCCCGGTCCTCTCCGGCAACGGCGCCGGCAACAACTGAGGACCCGTTGTGTGAATCGGGCCGCCATCCCGGCGGCCCGGTCCGCTGTTCCGGCCCCGGCCGGGAATTCAGGTAGCTGTACGAGCCTTTTGATCCGCTGCGTCCGGATGTTCGGGAGGTCGCGCACAGTGCCGAATTCCCTGCGATTGGCTCGCGCGGGAATGGTCCGAACGGGTTTCGGTCCGCAACTGCCCGGAATGCAATCCAGTTGACCAAACGTAGCTCCGTATCCGGAGCGCGCGTATCGAAAGGGAACCACCCCATGAAGAAGCTCTTCGCAGCCGCCACGATCGCTGTTTCCGTCGCCGGCCTCTCGGCCGTGGCCGCCCCGTCGGCGCTCGCCATCGGCGACGACCAGGGCACGACGTCCACCAGCGGCAACGGCTCGTCGCAGACGTACGGCAACTCCGCCACCGCCGGTGACATGAGCCCGCAGCTCGGCCTCGTCCAGGGCTCCCTGAACAAGCCCTGCATCGGCCTGCCGGCCAAGGCCAACGTCGGCTCGCTCGTCGGTGTCGTGCCGGTCTCCGTCCAGGACATCCCCGTCCTGTCGGCCCCGCAGAACCAGCAGTGCACCGAGAACTCCACCCAGGCCAAGGGTGACGAGCCGCTGTCGCACATCCTCAGCGACATCCCGGTTCTCGCCGGGAACGGCACCGGGAACCACTGAACGGACTGAAGGGCGGTCGCTGAGCGCGGCCGCCCTTCTCCGTACGGCATCCCGTACGCCAGGCACGACAAAGGCGGTGGACCGATCCGGTCCACCGCCTTTGCTTGCGTTCTCGCGCTACTGGACCGCGGGGATCAGGCCGGTGACCGGCGCGACGAGGTCGGTGACCTGGTGCAGCTCGTTCAGCTTGTTGAGGTCGTTGAGCCCGGAGAGCTGCTCAGCGGTGCTGGGCAGCTGCGCCTGCTCGTCCGCCGGGAGCGCCATCGTGGAGAGCGAGTCGATGGTGCCGGTGGGGGAGATGGGTTCGGCGGCCTGGGCGGCGGGGGTGGCGGCCGCGGCGGCACCGATGGTGAGGAGGACAGCGGTGAGGGCACGTCGGGTTGAGATCATGTAGGGCTAACGGTGGCTTTGCCGGGGCGGATACGGGTGGGGTGGGGGGCCCACCCGTGAGGGCCAATCGTTCGAGGGGTGTCGTTTCGGCGCGGTCGTCGGGTGCCTACGTCTCGGGGCTCTGCCCCGGACCCCGCTGCTCAATCGCCGCAGGGGCTTGATTGGGTGCCTACGTCTCCGGGCTCTGCCCCGGGCTCCGCTGCTCAATCGCCGCAGGGGCTTGAATTGCAGCGGCTTGAATGAGGGGTAGAGCCCGTGAGGAGGGTGTGGACCTCCCTCGCCCTTCGCAGGCCCGCGGGGTACGGCAGTGACTGGGCCAGGGTCATCGCGCGGGTCAGGGCGTGGGTGGCGGCTGTGGGGGATGAGAGGTGGGACAGGGCTGCCGCGTGGGCCAGGTGGGCCTCCACCTCGGCGAGGCGTTCACCGGTGCGTGCGGCCCGGGTGGCCTCCGCCGTCGCGAGCTCCAGGGCCGCCTCGGGGCGGCCCGCGCCGAGCTCGGCCCAGGCCGTGAGCGTCGGGGCCTCGTCGGGGCAGGCGGACAGGGTGCGCAGGGCGGCTTCCGGGTGGCCGGTGAGCAGGGACAGTTCGGCGCGGGCGGCGCCGACCTCGGAGCGGGCCTGGCGGTCGCCCAGGTGGTCGGCGGCGGGGGCGGCGCGGTCCAGGAGCTCCGCGGCAGCCGACGTGTCCCCGGTACGGAGCCGGACCAGCGCCAGCGTCGCGAGCGCGTACGGCAGGCACCAGGCGCCGTCGCCCTCCGCGAGCGTCACGGATGCCTCGGCGAGTGCGGTGGCCTCCTCGAACTCTTCCAGCAAGAGGTGGAGTTCGGCCAGGTTCAGGCGTTCGAAGGACGCCGCCGTCGGGTTTCCCGAACGGTCGGCGAGGTCGAGGGCGCGTTCGCCGCTCTCGACCGCTTCGCGCAGCCGGCCGTGGCGGCGCGCGTTCTCCCGCAGAGTGGAGAGGACCGTGCCGAGCAGCGTCGGGTCGCCGTACGCCTCGGCCGGTGCGAGGGCGCGGTCGCCGGCCTCGCGGGCCTCGGTGAGCCGGCCCGAGAGGCCCAGGTTGGTGGCCTGGAGGGCGTAGGAGCGGGCGAGGAGGCCCTGGCCGCGCACTCCGGGCACCCGGCGCGCGGCGTCCAGGGCCCGGCGGGCGGCCGCGTGCCCGTCGTCGTAGCCGCCCCTGACGCTGTGCAGCATGGCGTGGGACAGGTGGTGCACAGCGAGGGGTTCGGGGGCGGTGGCCGGGGCGGCCGGGTGGGCGCGGAGCGCGTCGGCGGCGGCGTCGAGGGCGCCGGTGCGGACGAGGGATTCGGCGAGCCGAGCGGCCGTGAGCACCGCGTCGTCGTGGGCGCCGCGCCGGACGAACTCGGCGAGGGCCTGGCGCAGCGCCTCGGCCGCCTCCTCGAAGTGGCCCATTCTGGCGAGGACCTGGCTGTGGGCCAGGCGGGCGCGGGCCGCGTCGACGTCGAGGCGGGCGACGAGGTCGCGGTAGTAGCGGTCGGCGGTGTCGTTGGCGTAGAGGGCGGCGGCGCGTTCGGCGGCGCGGCGCAGGTACTCGGCGGCGCGCGGGTCGTCGGCGCGGGCGAAGTGCGAGGCGAGCGCGTCGACCGCGTCGGGGCGGCGGGCGAGGACGGCCTGCGCGAACGCGCCGTGCAGCTGCCTGCGGCGGACCGCGGTCAGCCGCTCGTAGCAGGTGAGGCGGACCAGCGGGTGCCGGAAGGCGAGCCCCGGTTCGGGCCGCCCGGCCACCACGACCTGCCGCTCCTCCACCAGCGATGCCCCGATGGCCCGCTCGACCCCGTCGGCGGCCGCGGCGCCGGTCACCGGCGGGCGCAGTCCGTGCTCGGCGACGTCGAGGAGTTCGGACAGGGCCGCCTCTCCCCCGGCCACGGACAGCGCCTCGACCAGGCGGCGCGCGTCCGGGTCGAGGCGTACGAGCCGGTCCGCGACCAGCTCCCGCACGCCCTGGGGTGCCACCGCGCCGGTCGGCCCCGCGGCCAGGTCGCGGGCGAGTTCGAGGGCGAACAGCGGGTTGCCGAGGGAGAGTTCCCAGACCCGCTCGGCCTGCCCCGCACGCGCCGCCGTGGCACGCGCCGCAGTGTCGCCCGCCACCGCGGGCCCCCCTGCGCGTCCCGCCCCCTCCGCCCGCGTCGCCGCGTCCCGTGCCACCGCGAGGCACGCCGCCCGGTCCAGGGGGCCCAACTCCTCACGCACAGCCAGTCGTTGACGCGACAGAAAAGTCAGGATCGAGCGCCGCGTGTCGTCCTCCGGCAGCTCCTCCTCGCGGTACGTCGCCAGGAAGCGCAGCCGGATCCCGCGGTCCGCGGTGCGGCGGGCCAGATGGCTCATGAGCTGGTACGAACCGGTGTCGGCGGCGTGCAGGTCGTCGAGGACCACGAGCACCGGACGCGCGCCGGCCAGGTCGCCGAGCAGCGCGGCGCTCGCCCGGAACAGCCGGTCCCGCTCCTCCTCCGGGCTGCGTTCGCCGGATGTGCGGATCTGGCCCAAGGACGGCAGGAACACCGCCAGTTCGGGGTACTCCGCGCCGACCCGGGCCCGCTCCGCCGCGTCGTGCTCGGCCAGCCACCCGTCGAGCGCCTCCGCGAACACCCCGTACGGCGTGTGCCCCTCCGCGTCCTGACCGCCGCCCCACAGCACGGCCGTGCCGGACCCGGCGGCCCGCCGCGCGGCCTCGCCGACCAGGCGGGTCTTGCCGACGCCCGGCTCGCCGGTGAGCAGCACCACCGGTGGCCCGCCCGCCGCGAGGAGCCGGCCGAGGACCGCGTCGCGGCCGTGCAGCGGGGTGGCGGGGGCGGTCCGCAGCGGTGAAGGCAACGTTGTCGTGACCGGGACGGGGGCCGGCTCCGCCGCGAGTGCGGCACGGTGCAGGCGCTCCGTCTCCGGGCCCGGACGCACACCCAGTTCGGTGTCGAGGGTCTCGCGGCACGCGTGGTACTGGTGCAGCGCGCGGCGGCGCAGGCCCTGGCGCAGGGAGGCGTCGATGAGGACGCGGTGGGCCAGCTCCTCGGCGGGGCTGGTGGCCAGGACCTGCTCCGCGGCGGCGGCCGCGTCCGCCGCCGCGCCCGCCGCGAGGTGCGCCTCGGCGAGGCCGAGCAGCAGCCGCTCGCGCAGCAGGGCGAGCCGTCCGCGGCGCTCCTCGGCCCAGCCCGCGTACCGGTCCTCGGGGAGCAGCTCGCCGGTGAACAGGCCGAGGGCGCGGGCCAGTTCGGCCGCTCCCCCGCCGGCGAGCGCGGCCTCCGCCGCTGCCTGCGCCGCGTCGGCGTCGATCCGCACGGTCGCCGGGTCGAGGGAGAGCATGCCGCCGTCGGACAGGAGGTACGACGAGGCGGCGCGCGGGGCGAGTTCGGGTTCCAGGGCGTGCCGGGCCGCGTGCAGGGCGACGCGCAGGCTGCCCGTGGCGGCGGACGGGTCGGCGTCGGGCCAGCAGATGTCCATGGCCTGTTCGCGGTGGAGGCGGTGGCCGGGGGTGACGGCGAGGAGCTTCACCAGGGTCCTGGCGCTGGGCCGCGGCCAGCGTTCGGCGGGCTCGGGGCCGCCGTCACGGGTTGCCCTGAATCCGCCGAGAAGGTGCAGGCGCAGCTGCGGGACGACGACGTCCTGATCCTCGTCCGTACGGCGCGCGTTCATGAAGGCGCACTGTAATCGAACACGCTGAAGGCCCCCTGGGCGCGTACCCAGGGGGCCAATGGAGCCCAGGCCCTGTCCTTCCGTCAGGCCTTGTCGATGGTCAGCGTGATCATCGAGCGGATGGCCGTGTACGGCAGGGACTCCGTGTTGCCGACGAGCGAGGCGGTCCGGTCGACGCCGTACTCGTCGTAGTTCAGCAGGACGACCTCGTCGGCGCCGTCACCGTTCAGGTCGCCGGTGAACAGCTCCCGGGTGCCCAGCTTGTCGTAGCCGGTGACCGCGGGCGGGTCGTCCGTGCCGCCGGTGAGGATGGACCGGTCGTAGAGGATCCCGTACGTCTGGCCCCCCGCCGCGATGAGTTGCTCGCCGTCCGGGCCCGTCGCGGGGGCCGAGGTCCAGGTGTCCCAGCCGAGGTAGACCCTGGCGGGCTGGTCGCCGCCCGCGTACGTGGTCAGCAGCGGGTAGCTGCTGCCGATCAGGCCCTCGGAGCCGGTGTACCAGTTGGCGAGGGTGGCGTAGCCCCCCGCCTTGGACTCGTGCAGCAGCTTGCCGGTGCGGCCGTCGCGGATCTGCACCCAGTTGCCGAGCGCCCCGGGATACGGCTGGTCGGCGCGGTTCCGGGAGACGTACGTGTAGACCACGGCGTGCCCGTCGGCGTACGGGATGCCGGGCGAGGCGTAGGTGCCGGCCCGCAGCGGGATGCCGAGGACGGAGCCGTTGGTGTCGGCAGCCGCCTTCGGGGTGAGCTCCCAGGCGACCGAGCCGTCCTTGCCGTTGACGGCGACCTGGCCGGTGGCGCGGGCCGCGCTCGGGTCGCCGCCGCGGGTCTGGAACTGGGCGTAGACCTTGCCGTCGCCCGCCGACAGGTCCGCGAACGCCGGGGTGCCGATCTCCGACGGGACCGAGTACGTCCACATCGGGGAGCCGTCGCCCTGGTAGGCGCGGAGCTTGTCGGTGCCGATGGCGATCTCGGCGGCGCCGTCGCCGTCGAGGTCGGAGGCAACGACGTTGCGTACGTACTGGCCGCCGCCGTCGATGGTGGTGAGCACCTTGCCGGTGGCGGCGTCGACGACCGCGGCGCCCGAGTCGGCGGCGACGACGAACTCGTCGCGGCCGTCGCCGGTGGTGTCGGCCTTGGTGAGCTGTACGACGCGGCCCGGCAGGACCGCCGTCCACAGCAGCTTGGGCTTGCCCGCGACCAGCGACGGGCCGTCGTAGGCGAACAGGCCGTTGGAGGAGCCGCCGACGACGAGGTCCTTCTTCTTGTCGCCGTTGAGGTCCATGGACTTGGCGGCGTACGTGACGCCCTGGATCGGCGTCAGGCTCTGCTGCTTGCCGTTGCCGAGGTTGTAGACGCGGACGTTCTGGTTGGTGTCGACGGTGCGCAGCCACGAGTGGCCGCTCGCCCGGAACGGCTGGGAGTACAGCTGCGAGGCGACGACGCCGGTCTTCTCCCACTTCACCGCGCCGCTGCCGCCGTCGAGGACGGCGAGCCGGGCGTAGTGGTTCGCGCCGGCGTTGGCGGCGGTGGCGGTGTCCTTGGTCTCGACGTAGTTGGCGACGATCCGGCCGTCGACGGCGCGCAGGCCCCAGACGGTGCCGGCATCGGCGCTGTCGGAGTCCTTGATCGTCCGCGACCACAGTGGGGCCGCCGTGTCGCCGCCGTTCAGGGCGCGCACGGTGGTCGAGGTGACGCTCAGGTCGGCGTCGACGGTGGACTCGGCGACCGTGTACTCGGGCTTGCTGCCGCCCTGCACGTCACCGACCTCAAGGGCGGTGGGCACCGCGTTGATCCGGGTGTCGAGCACGGTGCGCTTGCCGTCGGCGAGCCCGTACGAGGCGATCGCGTACGAGACGCCCTCCGTCGTGTCGGACTGCTCCAGGGCGACGATCCGGCCACGCGCGGCGTCGAGGTGCAGTTGGCGCGAGTAGAGCCGGTTCGTCTGCTTCCACTTGACGCCGCCGTCCTTGGTGTCGATCACCAGGGTGTGGCCGCTGGGCGTCCGGTCGGAGGTGTACTGGCGGGCCTGGTTCCAGGAGGCCGCGAGCAGTCCGTGGCCGAGCGGTTCGAGCGAGCCCCAGGCGACGCCGGTGTAGGCGTCCGCGTCGTACGTCCACGTGTCGGTGGGCGTCAGCTTGCCGTTCGCGTAGGAGAAGCGGGTGCCGTTGAGGGTGGCCTTGGAGCCGGCCGGGGAGTTGAGGTTGTAGTACGCCGAGTCCGCGACGACGAGCGTCTTGTCGACGATCTTGATGTTGTAGGCCGCCGCGTACAGCTTGTTCCACAGCGTCTTGCCGCTGGCGCCGTCGAGCACCGTGACGAAGGTGCCGTTGGGCAGCGAGGAGCCCGGCGAGCTGAACGGGCGGTAGGGCAGCACGCCGACCTTGGCGGTGAACACGAAGTCGTCGACGCCGTCGCCGGTCAGGTCGCCGGTCGTCCAGCCGTTGTCGGACGTGGCGGCGAACGGGCTGACCGCGTTGAAGCCCATCGCGACGGCGGCCGGGTAGGGCTCCTTCTGGTAGGCCCGCAGCGGCTTGTCCTGCCAGTCGTCGTGCAGCGAGAGCGAGTCCCGCTTCCACAGCGTCTTCCCGCCGGCGCCGATGCGCTGGACCATCCCCAGGCTGTGGACGGTGAAGTAGTCGCCGCTCGTGCCGCCGACCGGCGCGGTCGCGGCCGCGCCCTGGGCGCCCTCGACGGCCGAGTGCCTGGTCAGCTTGAGCGAGCCGGGCTCGACGGCCGATGTGCCGGCCGTGGTGCCGCTGTCGCCTCCCTGCTCGTACCCCTGGGACTCGGCCTCGGTCGGGGCGTCCTTCACGGCCTGCTCGGCGACGTCCCGCTGGTCGGTGCCGGGCTTGGTGCCGTCACCGTTCAGGTCGGGCTGGACGTGCTCGGCGAGCTTGGCCGTCTGGTCCTCGGAGAGCACCATGGCGCCGCCGTCGTCGGCGTGCACGGCGGGCGCGACGCCGAAGGCGAGCCCGGAGGCGATCAGGGCGGAGGCCAGTTTCAGGCCCGGTCGTTTCAGGTGTCTCATCAGGCGCCCTTCGGGGTGAAGCGGACGGCGGTGGCGTCGCCGAGGACGGTCTCGTTGTACGAGTGGCCGAGACCGTCGGTGCCGGCCTGGTTCTCGATGCCGGTGGTCGCGGAGCCGCCGCGCTGCAACGCGTTGGTGCCGATGCCCTGGTACTGGAGGGTGATCGCGCCGGTGGCCTCGTCGAAGACGGCCTCGAAGGAGATCCGCACCGAGGTGTCGGCGGCGAGGGAGGCGTTGTTCCAGACGACGGCGAACTTCCGTGCGCCGCTGCTGCCGCTGACGGCGGTCCGGACGCTGGACTTCTTGTCGAGCACCAGGTCGTCCCAGAACGCGGCGACGACGCCGTTGGGCTGCGCGGCGGCGGGCAGCGCCGTGTTCTTGAAGTCGCCGAGCCGCGGCTGGAGGAAGTTGACCAGCCCGTTGGTGGTGACGGACGTGCTGGTGTAGGTCACGCCGTAGTACTTCACCGGGAACGGCAGGCTGATCGTCTTGGCGTCCTCGTCACCGGTGAGGCCGGTGGCCGTGGTGCCCTTGACCCAGGAGGAGGCGACGGGCGCGCAGGAGTAAGTGCCGCCCGCGTCGGTCCGGTTGGGGAGCTTCACATCGGCCGTCTCGGCGCCGTCGACCTTGAGTGCGCCGCGGTACGTGCCGTTGCACCGCGTGGGCGCGGGCGGCGAGACGCTGAGCGTGTACGAGCCCTCGGCGACCTTCGGTAGCGTGTACGTACCGTCGGCGCCGGTCGTCACCGCGTCCAACGGGGTCCCGGGGACGGAGACGGTGGCCTTCGCGAGCGGCTTGCCGGTGACGTCGAGGACGGTGCCAGTGACGGCGTGCGCGGGGACGGCGGTCAGTGCGACGTCCTGGGTGAGCGCCTGGCCGGTGGTCGGCGTGACCCCGGCGACGGTCTGCCGCGCGTACCCGAACTTGTCGAACGTGAAGTCGTACGTGCCCGGGAGCAGCTTCAGCCGGTACGAGCCGTCGTCGCCGGTGGAGACCGAACGGGTGCCGGAGGCGGGGTCCGTGGCCGCGACGGTGACGCCGGGCAGGGCAGCCCCTGTGGCCTTGTCGGTGACCTTGCCGGTCACGGAGACCGCGGTGGTCGGGGCCTCGGCGACGGAGGCGAGAATGTCGAGCTTGCCCTCGCCCCAGACGTTGTTCATGCCGGCGGTGCCGCCGCAGTGCGTGTCGTCCACGTCGCGGGCGCCCTCGTCGAGGAGCCTGCGCGTCTCGTCGATGTTGCTGATCAGCGACGGGGCGGCCGACCACAGCAGGGCCACCGCGCCGGCGACGTGCGGCGTCGCCATCGACGTACCGCTGATGGTGTTGTACGAGGAACCGGGCCACGCCGAGGTGACGTCGACGCCCGGCGCCGAGATGTTCGGCTTGGCCGAGCCGTCCACCGGGGAGGGGCCGAAGCCGGAGAAGTCGGCGATCGTGCCGGTGGAGTCGTAGGCGCCGACTCCGTAGGTCGGTGCCTGCGCGCCGGGCGCGGCCGTGGTGGAGCAGGTCGCGCCGTCACCGTCGTTGCCGGCGGCGAACGCCTCGAAGATGCCCGCGGAGTTCCACGCCTCGACGATGTCCTGGTAGAACGTCGTGTCGCCGCCGCCCCACGAGTTGTTGACGATGTTCGGGGCGAGGTCCGGGCGCGGGTTCTGCCCGTTGTGGTCGGTCGGCGCGAGGATCCACTGGCCGGCGGCGAGCGTGTCCTCGTCGAGGCACTCGCCTCGCGGTCCCGCGCAGGCCTTGGCGGCCATCCACTTGGCGTTCGGCGCGACACCGATGCCGTTCTTGCCGGCGATCGTGCCCATGGTGTGGGTGCCGTGACCGTTGTCGTCGCACGGCGTGCTGCTGGTGGCGCAGGTACCGGTCGCGTCGTAGAAGTTGTAGTCGTCCGTGAACGTGCCGTCGCCGTTGTTGCCGCGGTAGTTGGCGACGAGATCCGGGTGCTCGCGCTCCACACCGGAGTCGACACTGGCGACGACGATGCCCTCGCCGCGGTCCTGGTACTGGTCCCAGACCTGGTCGGCCTTGATGTCGGAGACGCCCCAGTCCGGGGTGGTGTCGCTGACGGTGTCGCCCGAGGCGGTCGTACGCGAGCCGGTGACCTTGGCGTCGGACGTCTCGATGTCGTCGAGCTTGTACGTCCGCGACTTGACGATCTCCTTGACGTCGGAGCGCTTGGCGAGCTCGTTCACCAGGTCCTGGTCGCCCGTCACCTTGACGGCGTTGGCGATCCAGAAGTCCCGGTGCCCGACCTTCTCCTTGTCGAGGAACGCGGTGAGCGACTTCTGGCTGTCGGCGGCATTTCCCTTCAGCGCCTTGTACGCGGCCGTGGCGGCCTTCGCGTGCGTGCGCTGCTTCTTCGCCGTGGTCAGGTCGGCCGTGTCCTTGAGGACGACGAAGAAGGTGGCGTCGCCGCCCCGGGAGACGGCCTTCGCGAGCGCGGAGTCGACCGGGGCCGACGCGGGGGCGGGAGCGGCGACGGCGGGTATCGCGCCGGCCAGCAGGGCGGCGGCCGCGGTCATCGAGGCCGCCGCCCATGCGGCACGTCTGCGCCTCGGCGGTCGGGGCAGGGGCATCGGGCACTCCTCGGGGAGGGTACGGGGGTGCCCGAAACCTAGGAAGCGGCCGTTACTGCGCCATTACTGCCCCGGTGGCCCGGGGTGTGGCCCGCCGTCGCAGAGCCCTACCGTCGCAGAGCCCTACCGTCACAGAGCCCAGCCGTCACTGATCCCCACCGTCACAGCTTCAGCCCGCGCGACCGCAGCCACGGCAGCGGGTCGATGCCCGAGCCGAACTGCGGCGTGATGCGCACCTCGAAGTGCAGGTGCGGGCCGCTGACATTGCCGGTCGCGCCGGAGAGGCCGAGGACCTCGCCCGCGTCGAGGCGGGAGCCGACCTGCACGCCGATGCGGGACAGGTGGGCGTACTGCGTGTAGTAGCCGTCGGCGTGCCGGAGGACGACCTGGTTCCCGAAGCCGTCGCCGCAGCCCGTGAAGACGACGGTCCCCGCGCCGACCGCGCGCACCGGCGTCCCGGTCGGCACGGCGAAGTCCTGCCCGGTGTGCGTGTGCGCCCACAGCCGGCCGCCCGAGCCGAAGCCCGCCGACAGCGTCGCCGGGCTCACGGGCTTCACCCAGGTCCGGCCCTTGCCGGCCCGCTTGTGCTCGCCCACGTCACCGCGCGCGCAGCCCCCGCCGCCCGTCGGCATCGGCATCGGCCCGGCCGCGAGGACCCGCGCCCGGGCCCGCCGCACCTCCTCCTCGGCCTTCGCCAGTTTCGCCTCGATGTCGTCACGGGCGGCCGAGCGGCGCCGCTCCTGCGCCTTGAGCCCGTTCACCAGGCGGGCGGACTCGGCGCGCCGGTCGGCGACCCGGTCCCTGGACTCGGTGACGCGGTCGGTGAGCTGCCGGGCGGCGCGGTCGCCGCGGCCCGCGCGGACGGAGGCGTCGAGGGCCCGCTGCGGGGAGGACGAGGTGAGCAGCGGCAGCATCGTGCCGAGGCCCGAGGCCCCTTGGTACTCGCTGCGCGCCTGGCGGCCGAGGGTGGCCCTGAGCCTGTCGAGGCGGCGCTGCTCGGTGGCCTGCCGCCGGCTGACGACGGCGAGCCGGCGCTCGCCCTTGCGCACGGCGGCCTGCGCCTCCTCGTGCGCGGCGACGGCGTTCGATGCCTCCCGCATCAGCTGGTCGGCGCGGGCCGAGAGCCGTCCGATGCCGGGCCCGTCGGCCGCGGCTGCCCGACCGGTGCCGGTACCGGTACCGGAGACGAGGAGCACGGCGATCACCGCGGCCACGCATGCGGCCGTCCCCGTGAGCCTCGTTGCCTTCCGTCGTACACATCGCATCGACCGAATGTCGCAAAAAAGACAAGCCGGACGGCTGTGCGTCGCCGTGTCGCCCACTCGGAGTCCATCGGACGCACTACACGCGGCGGCGTTACCCGGGGATACGGAAGGGGATACAGAAGGGGATACAGAAGGGGATACAGAAACGGCCGTGGAGCCGGCCCTGGTGGACCGGCCCCACGGCCGTTTCCTGTTGTGCGGTGGTTGATCGGGCGTCAGGACCTCCTGCGGCTCCTGCGGGCCGCGACCATGACCAGGGCGCCGAGCGTGAGGGCCAGCGCGGCGGCCGCGGCCAGGAAGACGGTCACGTCGTCGAAGCCGGTGTCCGGCAGGTGGCCTCCGCTGGGCTCGCCCGGCGGGTTGTCGGGGTTCCCGGGAGCCGGGGGCTCCGGACTCGGGCCGGGTCCCGGCGGCGGCACCTTGGCCGTCGTGGTGCAGTCGGACGCGCAGGTGGAGTCGGGCGGGCCCGTGACGGCGTTGGTCAGCGTCCTGTCGCCCTTGACCGGGTCGTCGACGGTGACCGAGTACGTGACGGTCACCTTCTCCCCGGCCGGGACGGTCCCTGACCAGCTCAGCTTCGGCTCGTCGTAGGAGACGTCACCGGCACTGGCCTCGGCGTCGCGGTTGTACGTGGCGTCGTCGAGCACCTCCGTGAGGTCGTCGGTGAACGCGGCGCCCATGTACTCGGCGGCGCTGCTGCTGCCGACCGTCACCGTGTAGGTGACGGTCTCCCCCGGCTTCGGCTCGCTGGTCGAGGCCGACTTGGCGAGCTCCAGGTGGGCCGGTTCGACGCGGACCATGTGGTCCTCGACCTCGCCGGGCCCGCCGAAGCCGGTTGCCGCGACGGCGTGCGTGGCGGCGCGGGTACCGGCCCTCCTGGCCGCGGACACCTCCTCGTCGCCGAACAGCCGGAGCCGGGCGAAGGTCTCGCCGGGCTTCATGCTCTGCAGCCCGTGCCAGGTGAGCGTGGCCTCGGTGGCGCCGTCCGGTACATCGGCGGAGACCATCTCGTCCCGGTCGAAGGTGCCGTTCTCATTGACGTCGATCCAGCCCGCCAGCGTGGCGTCCCTGCCGGTGGTGTTGGTGACCGGGACCTTCGCCGTGTAGCTCCCCTGGTGCCGGTGGAGCGACACGGCCCCGATGCCGTCGTCGTCGGTGTCGTCACCGGCCCGGCTGTGCGGGTCACCGTCCCGCTCCGGCTCGACGGTCCGTCCGATCCGCAGCCCGTCCACCATCTCGTGGAACGCACCGCCGCTGGCCCGCCGCGTCTTGTACGTGTCCGGGGCGTCGCCGAAGTCGTAATCGGGAGCCGGGAGCACCGTCGTGCAGTCCGGATCCGTGCTGTCCTGCGGGCAGTTGGAGTCGCGCGGGCCGACGACGCCGTTCACGAACTTGCCGTCACCCGCGTCGGTGACGGTGAACGTGTACGTCACGGTCGCCGTCTCACCCTTGGCCAGGTCACCGGTCCAGGTCAGCTTCGGGGAGGCGTAGGAGACGCGGCCGGAGTCGGCGTCCGCGTCACCGTTGTACGTCGCGTCGTCGAGGACCTTGGTGAGGTCGTCGGTGAACGTGGCGTCGGGGTAGTCGGCCTGGCCGTCGTTCGTGACGACGACCTTGTAGCTGAGGGTGTCCCCCTCCTGCGGGTTCCTCGGCGAGGCCGTCTTCTTGATCTTCAGCGAGGGGATGCCGACGTCCGTGGTGCAGTCCGGATCGCCGGACCCCTCCTGGCAGTTGCTGCCGGGCCCCTGCGAGACGACGGTGTTGGTCAGCTTCTTGTCACCTGCGGGCGGGGTGCCGACGGTGACGGAGTACGTGATCCGCACCGTGTCCCCGGCCGCGACATCGCCCTTCCAGGCCAGCTTCGGCTCCTTGTAGGAGACGGTGCCGGAGGTGGCGTCCGCGTCCTCGTTGTACGCCGCGTCGTCGAGGACCCCGGTGAGGTCGTCCTCGGTCTTCGCGTCCCTGTAGGCGGCCTTGCCGGTGTTGGTGACGGTGACCGTGTAGGTCACCTTGTCGCCTGCCCTGGCCGAGGCCGCGTCCGAGGTCTTCTTGATGTGGAGCGTCGCGACCGGAGTCTCGGTCGTGCAGCCGTCGGGGCAGTTGGAGCCGGGCGGCCCCGTCACGACGTTGCCGAGCACCTTGTCGCCGGTGACCGGCTCGTCGACGGTGACCGAGTACGTGATCTTCACCGTCTTCCCGGCCGCGACATCGCCCTTCCAGGACAGCTTCGGCGCCTCGTAGGAGACGGAACCCGAGGTGGCGTCCGCGTCCTTGTTGTACCTCGCGTCGTCGAGGACGCCGGTGAGGTCGTCCGTGACGGTCGCGCCCTTGTACGCCGTCTTTCCCGAATTCCTGACGGTCACGGTGTACGTGACCTTGTCGCCCGGCTTGGCGTCCGCCTTGTCGGAGGACTTGTCGATGTCGAGCCGGGGGACGGTGACCTCTGTCGTGCAGCCGTCCTCCGCGCCGGTGACGCAGTTCGAATCGCTCGACCCCTTGACGACGTTCTTCGCGACGCCGTCCCCGGTGGCGGGATCCTTCATCGTCACCGAGTAGGTGAGTGTCGCCTTCTCGCCCGCGCCGAGCGTCGGTGACCAGGTGAGGCGCGGGGATCTGTAGGCGGGGTCGCCGACGGTGCTCTCCGCGTCATCGTTGTACGTCGCGTCGTCGAGCACACCCGTCAGGTCGTCGGTGACGGGTGTCTCCATGGACGAAGGACCCGTGTTCTCCACGACCACCTTGTACGTGACCTTGTCGCCCGGCTGCGCCTCACCGCCGGAGGCCGGCGACGAGGTCTTGGTGATCTTGTAGCTGGGGTCCGAGAACCGCACGGTGGCGCACTCGGTGGGCGGCTTCATCCCCGACAGGTCACCGACGTTCTCCGGGCAGTTCTTGTACTCGCCCGGCGCCGCGGTCACGTCCACGCTCAGCGTGCAGGACTCCTGCCCCTCGCCGAGGTCGCCCTTCAGCCCGACGGAGCCGCCGCCCGCGTCCGCGGTGACCGAGCCGTTGGTGCAGGTCGTCCTGGTGTTCTTGGGGTTGGCGACGGTCAGCCCCGCGGGCAGGTCGTCCGAGAACGACCAGCCCTTCTTCGCCCGCAGGTCCGAGGTGTTCGTGACGGTGAACGTCAGCGTCGACGTGCCGCCCGAGGGGGCGTGAGCCGGGGAGAACGCCTTCTCCACCCGCGGGGTGACGTCCACGACCTGGATGTCGTCGAACGCCGCGTCGTTACCGGCGTTGCTGCCGTTGCCGTTCACCATGCGCACGCCCAGCGAGTCGCCGTTGAACAGCACGGGGGCGTCGCTGGTCGTGTGCACCGCCTTCGCGCTCTTGCCGCCGACCGTGATGGTCCGCGCGGCGCGGTCGGTGCACGGGTTGACCGGCTTGGCCGACGCGGGGATCGCCGTCGCCCCGTCCATCAGGAAGAACTTCAACTGGGGCCCGGAGACCTGGCAGTTGAACGCCGCCGAGGAGGCCGCGAACGTGTAGAAGCGGCCGGGGGTGACGGGGACGGGCCGCTCGGTCTCGAACTGCACCGAGTTCGCCGCGGGGGCGGTGACGGTGAAGGCCGCGACCGCGTGGTTGGCGTCGGGATCCGCCGACCCGTTCAACTGCCCCAGCGCGTTGGACAGATCACGGGTCGAGTCCCAGAACGAGCCGCAGTCGGCTTCACCGGGCGCGTAGCCGGCCGAGTCGGCCTTGTTCAGCACCCACCCGTTGCAGCCCTTGAGCCAGCCCGGGTGCGCCGTGTACGTCATGTTCCGCGGTGGGGCGCCGGTGTAGTCGTCCAGGAGGGCCGGATCACCGGTCAGGTTCTCGAAATCCTCCTTGTAGACGACGGTCGGATCGGCCGGCGCCGCGGCTCTCACCGCACGCTCGGGCGCCGCTCCCTGCGCGGCGCTCGCCGCCGTCGCGGGCAGCGGCGCCGCCACGATCGCGAGTACGGCGCCGAGTACAACACCCGCCGCGGATGCGCGCCGCGGCATCCACAAGCGCCGGAACCACTGCCTCGGGCCGTCCATCACTCCACCTCTGTCACGGAAAGTAACCAGGAATGACAGCAAGCTCACACACCGTTTATGTGACGAACGGCATATCACCGGCCAGTGGGTCGATTCCACTCGGGCGGCCCAAGAAAGATCGAACGGGCATCCGCATCGATCCCGTGTACCCTTGACGTGCAAGCGAAGGGGAGTAGCCCCGCGAACCGGTCGTCGACACACTGGAACCCCCGGGTTCCCGGTGGCCGGGCCCGGACCGCCGCGGCGGGCCGGGTGGGCGAGACCTTCGACCAGGCAGAACACAGCACACGTACGCATCCACGCATACGTGTGTCCGCTGCCGGGTCGAGTGGTCCTCCCTACGCAGCGGGCGGGGGCCGCGTGGACCCGGCCCGTACAGAAAGCGTCCCCATGGACCTCGATCCCCTGGCGATCGTCACCGCCTTCGGGCTGATCTTCCTCGCCGAACTCCCGGACAAGACCATGTTCGCCTCACTGGCCATGGGCACCCGGATGAAGCCCCTGTACGTGTGGTTCGGCGCGTCGGCCGCGTTCCTCGTGCACGTCGCGATCGCGGTCGGCGCGGGCTCGCTGCTCGGCCTCCTCCCCGGCTGGATCGTGAAGGTCGTCTCCGGCCTGATGTTCCTGTTCGGCGCGTTCATGCTGCTGCGCGGCGGAGACGAGGACGGCGAGGACGAGGCGGGCGCCAAGACCGTCACCGGTTTCTGGCCGGTCTTCGGCACGGCGTTCATGGCCGTGTTCATCGGCGAGTGGGGCGACCTCACGCAGATCACCACCGCCAACCTGGCCGCCACGAACGGCACGTGGTCGACCGCGATCGGCTCGTGGGCGGCCCTGATGTCCGTGTCCGCGCTCGCCCTGGTCGCCGGGCGCTTCATCGCCAAGCGGGTGCCGCTGAAGACCGTGCAGCGGGTGGGCGGTTTCTGCATGCTCGCGCTTGCCGTCTGGTCGTTCGTCGAGGTGTTCACCGGCTGACGTACCGGCCGCGCAGCGCCCGCGCACACCCCGCGCACCCCCTTGTGGATACACGAACGTATCGAATACGTTCGCGTATCCAACCGGGGAGGCGAGGATGCCCGTCACCAAGCGGCGTGCGCGGACGCGGCAGCGGCTGCTGGACGCCGCGCTCGACGTGTTCGCCGAGGAGGGCTTCGGGCGCTCCACGGTCGAACAGGTCTGTGAGCGCGCGGGATTCACCCGCGGCGCTTTCTACTCGAATTTCTCCTCGCTCGACGAGCTGTTTCTCGCCTTGTGGGAGGAGCGGTCCGCGCGGATGCTCGATGACGTGCGGACCGCTCTCGCCGGTATCGACCCGGATGATCCCGAGGCCGCCGTGCGGGCCGCCATCGACGCCACCCCCGTCGACGACGCCTGGTTCCGGATCACCGCCGAGTTCACCGCGCACGCGCTGCGCAATCCGGGCCTGCGCCGCGTGATGGCCGCCCGCGAGGAGACCATCCGCGACACGATCCTGCCGGTGTTCGTGGCCGCGCTCGGCCGGCTCGGCCGCCGGGTCACCGACGAACGGGCCCTGGGCGACGCCCTGGTGGCCGTGCACGACGGGACCTCCGTGCAGGTCCTGCTGCAGCCGGACGACGCGGCCGTACGGGCCCGTCGCGAGGCTCTCTTCATGAACGTACTGGACGCCTACAGCACACCGTTGGAGAGCGCATGAGTGACACCAAAGCCGATGTCGCCGATGTCATCGTCGTAGGGGCCGGGCTCGCCGGGCTCGTCGCGACGTATGAACTCACCCGCGCGGGCAAGCGAGTCGTGCTGGTCGACCAGGAGAACGCGGCGAACCTCGGGGGCCAGGCGTTCTGGTCGCTCGGCGGGCTCTTCCTCGTCGACAGCCCCGAGCAGCGGCGGATGGGCATCAAGGACTCCTACGAACTGGCCCTCGCCGACTGGCTCGGCTCCGCCGGATTCGACCGCGAGGACGAGGACCACTGGCCGCGCAAGTGGGCCGAGGCGTATGTGCGGTTCGCGGCCGAGGAGAAGCGGGACTACCTGTACGGGCTCGGGCTGAAGGTCACCCCGAACGTGGGCTGGGCCGAGCGCGGCGCCGGGACCGCGACCGGGCACGGGAACTCCGTGCCGCGCTTCCACATCACGTGGGGGACGGGCCCCGAGGTCGTGCGGGTCTTCCGCGAACCGGTCCTGGCGGCCGCCGAGCGCGGGCTCGTCGACTTCAAGTACCGGCACCAGGTAGACGAGTTGATCGTGGAGGACGGCGCCGCCGTCGGCGTGCGCGGGTCACTGCTCGAACCCTCCGACGCCGCGCGCGGTGTCGCCTCGTCCCGCGAAACCGTCGGCGACTTCGAGCTGCGCGCGAAGGCCGTGATCGTGACCTCCGGCGGCATCGGCGCGAACCACGAACTGGTCAGGAAGAACTGGCCTGTTGAGCGCATGGGGACCCCGCCCGAGTCCATGGTGACCGGCGTCCCCGCGTACGTCGACGGGCGCATGCTGGAGATCACCGAGAACGCCGGTGCCTCCCTCGTGAACCGCGACCGCATGTGGCACTACACCGAGGGCCTGAAGAACTGGGACCCGATCTGGCCGGACCACGGCATCCGGATCATTCCGGGCCCCTCCTCGCTGTGGCTGGACGCCGAGGGCAAGCGGCTGCCCGCGCCGCTCTTCCCCGGCCACGACACCCTCGCGACGCTCAAGCACATCACCGGGACCGGCCACGACCACACGTGGTTCATCCTGACCCGCGCCATCGTCGAGAAGGAGTTCGCGCTCTCCGGATCCGAGCAGAACCCCGACATCACCGGCAAGGACCTGAAGCTGGTCCTGCAACGCGTGAAGAAGGGCGCCCCCGGACCGATCCAGGCCTTCCTCGACCAGGGCGAGGACTTCGTCGTACGGCGGAACCTGAAGGACCTCGTCGCCGGGATGAACAAGCTGACACCGTCAACTCCCGTTACGTACGAGCAGGTTGAGCGCGAGATCGTCGCACGCGACCGGGAGGTCGACAACGGGTACTCCAAGGACCTCCAGCTGATGGCGGTGAAGAACGCCCGCTCGTACCTGTTCGACCGGCTCACCCGCGTCGCCAAGCCGCACCGGCTGCTCGATCCGGCGCAGGGTCCGCTGATCGCCGTACGGCTGCACGTGCTGACGAGGAAGACCCTGGGCGGTCTGGAGACGAACCTCGACTCGCAGGTCGTGCGGCCCGACAAGTCCGTCTTCGAAGGGCTCTACGCTGCCGGGGAGGTCGCCGGGTTCGGCGGTGGCGGCGTGCACGGGTACAACGCGCTCGAAGGGACCTTCCTCGGCGGCTGCATCTTCTCCGGACGCGCCGCCGGGCGCGCGCTCGCCCGGAGCCTCGCGTGAGTACGCGGGGCACGGCCCTCGTGACAGGGGCCTCTTCGGGCATCGGCTCCGCGGTCGCGGCGGCGCTCGTGAAGCGCGGCTACAAGGTGTACGGGACCAGCCGGGACCCCCGGAAGGTCGCCGCGCCGGTGCCGGGCGTGGAGTATCTGCCGCTCGACCTCGCCGACGAGGAGAGCATCGAGACCCTCGCGCGGTCGGTCGGCGAGGTCGACGTGCTCGTCAACAACGCCGGGGAATCGCAGAGCGGCCCGTTCGAGGAGCTGCCGATGGACGCGGTGCGGCGGCTGTTCCAGCTGAACGTGTTCGGGGCGGTGCGGCTCAGCCAGCTGCTGCTGCCGGGGATGCGGGAGCGGCGGCGGGGGCGCGTGGTGATGGTGGGGTCCATGCTGGCCAGCTTCCCGCTCGCGTACCGGTCCTCGTACGTCTCGTCCAAGGCCGCGATCAAGGGCTTCGCGCACGCGGCGCGGCGCGAGTACGCCCCGTACGGGGTCGGGATCACGACGGTCGAGCCGGGGTCGATCGCGACGGGGATCAGTGAGCGGCGCACCCAGTACGTGGCGAAGGACTCGCCCTTCCGCGCCGCCTACGACACGATGCTCGCCGCCCTCAACTCCAATGAGGCGCACGGGATCTCGGCCGAGAAGGTCGCCGCGAAGGTCGTCTCGGCCATCGAGGCGGGGCGGCCGAGGCCGCTGTACGCGGTGGGCAGCAGCGCGCCCCTCGTGTTCGCGCTGCGCCGGGTGCTGCCACGCTCCGCGGCCGAACGCATGGTGGCCAGGAGGCACGGGCTGAAATAGAGGTTCCGCCGCCGGAATCGCTCGTACAGATATGCGCTCGGGCTATACCGGGGCGGAGCCCGCGGGCGTACATTCGCTTCACCGTCGCGGCACGCACGGTCGCACGGATGAATTGCGTCGGTGCTGTTCATCCAGCGCTCGTGGTGGTGGAGGCGGGGAGCAGGCGCGGTACAGCGGGAGCACCTGCGAAGGCCGTGCCCGGCCGCTCCCCTCGGATTACGGGCCGGGTACGGCTGCTCCTCTCGGGGCGGGTGACGGGGTTGCGGTCGCGGGGCTCTGCCCCGGACCCCGCGCCTCAATCGCCGGCGGGGCTGAAAAGATCGCCTCAAACGCCGGCGGGGCTTGAACCATCAAGCCCCTGCGGCGATTGAGCAGGCTTTTCAAGCCCCTGCGGCGATTGAGCAGCGGGGTGCGGGGCGGAGCCCCGGTCTTTTGAGTCCCGGTGGCGTTTGAGGCGCGGGGCTTGAGCGGTCCGGGCTGCAGGCAGTATGGGGGCATGACTGAGTTCGATGAGGGCATGGCCGACTGGGAGAAGCGGTTTCGGGCGGCGCGGGTTTCGCTGCCCGACTGGGCCGAGGACGCGCCGGACCGCTCCCTGTTCGTGTCGAACGCGACGGGGACGTACGAGCTGTACACCTGGGACCGGGCCACGGGCGAGCAGCGCCGCGCCACGGACCGGGCGAACGGGACGACGGACGGCGTGCTCACCCCCGACGGCGCGTGGATCTGGTGGTTCAACGACACGGACGGGGACGAGTTCGGGACCTGGCTGCGCCAGCCCTTCGAGGGCGGCGAGGACGTCGAGGCGGTGCCCGGACTCGCGGCCTCGTACCCGGCGGGACTCGCCCTCGGCCGCGACGGGCACACCGCCGTGATCGGCTGCTCCACCGACGACGACGGCACGACGATCCACGTCGTACGACCCGGCTCCGACTCCCCCGCCGAGATCTACCGGCACCGCGAGTCGGCGGGCGTCGGCGACCTGTCGTACGACGGGACGCTGATCGCGATCGAGCACACCGAGCACGGCGACGCGATGCACGGAGCCCTGCGCGTGCTCCGGCTCGACGGTTCGACACTCGCGGAGCTCGACGACTCCAAGGGCGGCACCGAGGACCTCGGCCTCGAAGTGCTCGGCTTCGCGCCCGTGGCAGGCGACACCCGGCTGCTCGTCGGGCACCAGCGGCGCGGCCGCTGGGAGCCCATGGTGTGGGACGTCGCCACCGGTGAGGAGACCGACCTGGCGCTCGACCTGCCGGGCGACGTGTCGGCCGAGTGGTACCCGGACGGCTCGGCGCTCCTCGTCGTGCACGAATTCGAGGCGCGGGGTGACCTGTGGCGCTACGAGTTCGCGACGGGTGCGCTGACGAAGGTGGACACCCCCGTCGGCTCGGTGTCCGGTGCTTCCGCGCGGCCCGACGGCAGCGTCGAGTACCTGTGGTCGTCGGCGGCCGAGCCCTCGGTCGTGCGCTCCACCACGGGTGAGGTCGTCCTCGACCCACCCGGTATGAAGGCCCCGGCGTCGGTGCCGGTGGAGGACGTGTGGGTGGAGGGCCCCGGCGGCCGGATCCACGCCCTCGTACAGAAGCCGGCGGGCGCGAGCGGGCCGCTGCCCACCGTGTTCGAGATCCACGGCGGACCGACCTGGCACGACTCCGACGCGTTCGCGGCGGGCCCGGCGGCCTGGGTCGACCACGGGTACGCGGTGGTCCGGGTCAACTACCGGGGCTCGACCGGATACGGGCGGGAGTGGACGGACGCGCTCAAGCACCGCGTCGGCCTGATCGAGCTGGAGGACATCGCGGCCGTGCGCGAGTGGGCCGTCTCCTCCGGGCTCGCCGACCCGGAACGGCTCGTCCTCGCGGGCGGCTCCTGGGGCGGCTATCTGACGCTCCTCGGCGTCGGCACGCAGCCGGGCGCCTGGGCCGTGGGGCTCGCCGCGGTGCCGGTCGCCGACTACGTGACGGCGTACGAGGACGAGATGGAGGCGCTCAAGGCCCTGGACCGCACGCTGTTCGGCGGCTCCCCCGAGGAGGTGCCCGAGCGGTTCGAGGTGTCGTCCCCGCTGACGTACGTCGACGACGTGAAGGCGCCGGTCTACATCTCGGCGGGGGTCAACGACCCGCGCTGCCCGCTCCAGCAGATCGACAACTACGTGGACCGGCTCGCGGCGCGCGACGCGACCCACGAGGTGTACCGGTACGAGGCGGGGCACGGCTCGCTCGTCGTCGAGGAGCGCATCAAGCAGGTCGCACTCGAACTGGACTTCGCGAGGCGCCACTTGCCCAATTCAAGCCCCGTCGGCAAATCCAGCCCCGCCGGCGTTTGAGGCGCGGGGTCCGGGGCGGAGCCCCGTGACGTGGGGAAACGGTGACCACACCCTCACGGCCGGGGCCGGTGGCCGGTTCCATGAGGCGGAGCCGTACCGTGGGGGTGTGTACCGGTTCCTCCTGACCCCGCGCTGGTGGGGGATCAACATCTTCGTCCTGCTCGCGATCCCCGTGTGCATCTTCATGGGCTCGTGGCAGCTCAGTCGTTTCGAGGACCGGGTGCAGGACCACAAGACCGCGTCCGAGCAGACGAAGGCGAACGAGACGGCTGCACCCGAGCCGCTCGCCTCCGTGCTGCCCGTGGACCAGAAGACCTCCGGGAAGCGGACCACCGCGACCGGCCACTACGGCAAGCAGCTCCTCGTGCCCCAGCGGGACCTCGGCGAGCGCAGCGGCTTCTACGTCGTGACGCTCCTCAGGGTCGAGGGTTCCGGGAAGGCGCTTCCGGTGGTGCGGGGCTGGGTGCCGGGCAAGGCGTCCGCCGCGAAGGCGCCGGCCGCGCCGAAGGGGGAGGTCACGGTCGTCGGGGCGCTCCAGGCCTCGGAGTCCGCGACCTCGAGCGGGGTGTCCGCCTCGGGTGGGCTGCCCTCCGGGCAGGTCGGTGTGATCAGCGCGGCGTCGCTGGTGAACCTGGTCCCGTACGACGTCTACGACGGGTGGATCACGCTCGACAAGGCGGACTCCGGGATGACGGCGGTGCCGGCCACGGCGCCCGAGGGCAGCGGGCTCGACCTCAAGGCGTTCCAGAACCTCGGGTACACGGGCGAGTGGTTCGTCTTCGCCGGGTTCGTGGTGTTCATGTGGTTCCGGCTTGTACGCCGCGAGGCGGAGGCCCTCCGGGATGCGGAACTGGGGATCGCGGAACCGGAGCTCTCGGCGGAAACCGGAGCGACCGTCTAGCGGGACCGTCCGCCGCTCACGGGGCTCCGCCCCGGACCCCGCTGCTCAATCGCCGCAGGGGCTTAATAACTCAAGCCCCGCCGGCAAATCCAGCTCCGCCGGCGCTTGAGGCGATCCTCCAAGCCCCGCCGGCGTTTGAGGCGATCTTTCCAGCCCCGCCGGCGTTTGAGGCGCGGGGTCCGGGGCGGAGCCCCGGGGGTTCGGGCTAGGACGCGGGGAGGAGGCCCGTGCGGTAGACCGTGCCTTCGCAGGCGTTCGAGATGGTCGTGGCGGCTGTCGGGGCGCCCGGTTCGGGCGTGTGGGACACCGCGACGCTGCCTTCCGTCCCGCCGTCGGACCCCAGCTGCGTCGTCGTCTGCGGATCCGTGCCGGTCGTGGCGTCACCGCCGTCCGACCCGTCGCCGGTCGGCGTCGGCGAGGGCGACGGGTCACCGCCGCCGCTGCCACCACTGTCGCCCCCCGTCGCGGAGCAGGACGCCGAGGGCACCCACGCGAACCGCACCTCGTACGCCTTGCCCGGTTCGAGGATCACCTGGCTCGGCTCGGTCGAGGGGTCGGGCAGCCCGGAGCCGTCGCCCGAGGTGTGGTCGACGACGCTCACCTTGGCCGGATCGGCCGCGCCCTGCGCGACGGTGACCACGGATCCGGCGCTGTCCACCGTGCAGTTGGAGCCCGAGACGTTCGAGACGCGGAACGTGCCGTAGACCTTGCCGTCCCCTTCGGGCGCGCCGACGGTGGCCTGCGGCCTGCCCAGCTCGCCCGCCTCGCAGGTGGGCGAGGTGGCCGCCGCCGTGGACGCGGGGTCGGCCCCCGCGCTCGCGCCGCCCGTGGCCCTGCGCCCGTCGCCCTTCTTCTCCTTCTTGGCGCCCTTGTCCTTGCCCTTGGCGTGCGAGGGCTTGCCCGCGTCACCCTGTCCCGCGCCGCCGGACGCCGTGCCCGCGCTCGCCCCGTGGTGCGTGGCCTCGCTGTTGCCCGCGATGGCCGGCCGCTCGCCGGAGGGGTCGGGATTCGTCACGTGCAGCACCGCGGGCACCGCCATCGCCGCGAACACACCCATGGCGATCGCGCCCACGGCCGCCTGCCGCTTGCGCGCACGGCGGGCGGGGACCGCCCGGTGCAGCTCGTCGAGCGCCTGCTCCGAGGGTTCGAGATCCGCGACGGCCTGCCGCATCATCCGCCGCACCGCGAGCTCGTCGTCACCGAACCCGGCGGCACCGGCGGAGTCCGGAGCACGCCGGTCTGCCTCACTCACTTCGTCGGCAGCGGGGTCCGGGCCGCCGTCGAGATGGGGGTTCATGCTGGCTCCTCCATGGCGACGCGCAGCGCCGCGATCCCGCGCGATCCGTATGCCTTGACCGAGCCGAGCGATATCCCGAGCGACTCGGCCACCTGCGCCTCCGTCATGTCCGCGAAGTACCGCAGGACGAGAACCTCGCGCTGGCGGCGCTGCAGCCCGCGCAGCGCCTTCTTCAGGGCGTCCCGCTCCAGGAGGTCGTACGCGCCCTCCTCCGCGCTCGCCATGTCCGGCATCGGCTTGGTGAGCAGCTTCAGGCCGAGGATGCGGCGGCGCAGCGTGGACCGCGAGAGGTTGACGACGGTCTGCCGCAGATACGCGAGCGTCTTCGACGGGTCCCTGACGCGCCCCCGCGCCGAGTGCACGCGGATGAACGCCTCCTGCACGACGTCCTCGCAGGAGGCGGTGTCGTCGAGAAGCAGCGCCGCGAGCCCCAGCAAGGAGCGGTAATGGGCGCGATAGGTCTCGGTGAGATGGTCGACGGAGGTACCGGCCTGCGTCATCGACTCGTCAGCACCCTGTGCCTGTGCCGGAATGCGCGCCGGCCCCGCCGCTGGCATGGGGGCGATCACCGGCATGCCGCCGGGCGCGCGGGCGCGCCGGGTGCCAAGGGGTGCGAGGGGCGGACGAAGGGCCGCGCCCGTCGCCCGTACCGCTGTGAAGTCCAGTACTTCTGCCACGCCTGTTGGACAAGCTTCCCCCCGTCAAGGTTGTACGCGTCAGGCGCCCCATTTGCGACGGGCCTCGTCATCCCCACCGATGACACCGCCTCGAATGCCGACATGCGCACCACACTCTCCCCCTATGCCCCGTATGCCCGATGTCGGTCGACGCTTCACCAGGGCGACCGCAAAGACGCTCCCCGCCCTGCGCACGGTTGCAGGGCGGGGAGGAAAATCCGCTTACACAAAACTCACACAGAATCTTATGAGCGGATCCACGCTTGGGAAGGGCCTGCCCGCATCGCGGGCACCGAAAGAGCCGCAGGTCACACGGAGAGGGGCACGAAGCTCACATAGTGGCGAGCTCGGCCGCCACCAGCTCCGCGATCTGCGCGGTGTTCAGAGCCGCACCCTTGCGCAGATTGTCCCCGCATACGAAGAGTTCGAGGCCGGCCGGATCGTCGAGCGACCGCCGCACGCGGCCCACCCATGTCGGATCAGTGCCCACCGCGTCGGCCGGCGTGGGGAATTCGCCGGCGGCCGGATTGTCGAAGAGCACGACGCCCGGTGCGGTCGCGATGATCTCGCGCGCCCGGTCGACGGTGACCTCGCTCTGGAAGCGGGCGTGCACGGTGAGGGAGTGCGTGGTCACGACGGGCACCTGCACACAGGTGACCGCGACCTTCAGGTCCGGCAGGCCGAGGATCTTGCGGGACTCGTCCCGCACCTTCATCTCCTCCGACGACCAGCCGTCCTCGCACAACGTGCCCGACCAGGGCACGACATTGAGCGCCACGGGCTCGGGGAAGGGACCCGTCCGGTCACCCACGGCCCGCCGCAGGTCACCGGGTGCGGTCCCGAGTTCGGAGCCGGACACGAGGGACAGCTGCGCCCGCAGCGTCTCGACCCCGGCGCGGCCCGCCCCGCTCACCGCCTGATAGCTGGACGCGACCAGCTCACGGAGCCCGAACTCGGCGTGCAGCGCCCCGATCGCCACGATCATCGACAGCGTCGTGCAGTTGGGGTTGGCGATGATGCCGCGCGGCCGCACGCGCGCGGCGTGCGGATTCACCTCGGGCACGACGAGCGGCACATCCGGGTCCATCCGGAAGGCCGGCGAATTGTCCACCACCACAACGCCCTTGGCGGCGGCGATGGGCGCCCACTGCGCGGACACCTCGGTGGGTACGTCGAACATCGCGACGTCGACCCCGTCGAAGACGGACTCCGTGAGGGCGACGACCTCGACCTCCTCGCCGCGCAGCGTGAGCTTGCGCCCCGCCGAGCGCGGGGAGGCCACGAGCCGGATCTCACCCCAGATGTCCGCGTGCTGCGACAGAATCTGCAGCAGAACGGCGCCGACGCTCCCGGTCGCTCCCACGACCGCGAGCGTCGGACGCCGCACAGGTGCTTCGGCCATCAGCGGCCGGTGCCTCCGTAGACCACGGCCTCGTCGGAGTCCGAGTCGAGCCCGAAGGCGGAGTGCACGGCGCGCACGGCCTCGTTCACATCGTCGGCGCGCGTGACGACCGAGATGCGGATCTCGGAGGTCGAGATCAGCTCGATGTTCACGCCCGCGTCGGTGAGCGCCTCGAAGAAGCCGGCCGTGACACCCGGGTTCGTCTTCATGCCAGCGCCGACGAGGGAGATCTTGGCGATCTGGTCGTCGTAGCGCAGCGAGTCGAAGCCGACGTTGGCCTTCTGCTTCTCCAGGGCGTCGATGGCCTTGCGGCCCTCGGTCTTGGGAAGCGTGAAGGAGATGTCGGTCAGACCGGTCGACGCCGCCGACACGTTCTGCACGATCATGTCGAGGTTGATCTGGGCGTCCGCGACGGCCCGGAAGAGCTTCGCGGCCTCGCCCGGCTTGTCCGGAACCCCGACGACGGTGATCTTCGCCTCGGAGGTGTCGTGCGCGACACCGGAGATGATGGCCTGCTCCACGCCCTTTTCCCCTTGCTGGTTCTTCTTCTCGATCGGCTCGTTGCTGACCCACGTGCCCTGCAGCCCACTGAAGCTGGAGCGGACGTGGATCGGGATGTTGTACCGACGGGCGTACTCCACGCAGCGGTGGAGCAGCACCTTCGACCCGGAGCTCGCGAGCTCCAGCATGTCCTCGAAGGAGATCCAGTCGATCTTCCGCGCCTTCTTCACGACGCGCGGGTCGGCGGTGAACACGCCGTCGACATCCGTGTAGATCTCGCAGACCTCCGCGTCGAGCGCGGCGGCGAGGGCGACGGCGGTGGTGTCGGACCCACCACGACCCAGGGTCGTGATGTTCTTGCCCTCCTGGCTGACGCCCTGGAACCCCGCGACGATGGCGATGTTGCCCTCGTCGATGGAGGTCCGGATGCGCCCCGGAGTGACGTCGATGATCCGTGCTTTGTTGTGGACCGAGTCGGTGATGACACCGGCCTGACTGCCCGTGAACGACTGGGCCTCGTGGCCCAGGTTTTTGATCGCCATCGCCAGCAAGGCCATGGAGATCCGCTCTCCGGCGGTCAGCAGCATGTCGAATTCGCGCCCTGCAGGAATCGGAGATACCTGCCCGGCGAGATCGATCAACTCATCCGTCGTGTCACCCATCGCGGACACCACAACGACAACCTTGTTGCCGTTCTTCTTGGCGTCGACGATCCTCTTGGCGACCCGCTTGATGCCCTCGGCATCGGCTACGGAGGAGCCTCCGTACTTCTGCACGACAAGGCCCACGTGCGCTCCTCGCTCAGTCCGTCTGTCACCGCATGTACGTATGCGCACTGCGGTCGGCTCAGTTTAACGAGCGGCCGAGATCCGCCCCGGCCGTATCACTCCGCGAGATGTCCCGCCCACGTGGTGATCACCGGGTTTCTGTTTGCCGATCTCCGGCCGCCCGGACAGTCGCATGCCCGACCCTGGCCGGGGTAACCGGGGAAGTGGGGCGGGTCACATCGATGTGGCGGTCAGCCGTGGCTGGGGCTGCGCAGTTCCCCGCGCCCCTGAAAGCAGATCCCCGCGCCCCTGTTACTTGACCGGGCGGAGGCCCAAGGGGCCTGCGATCTCCTCCGCCATGACCTGGCCCGCCTCCTCCTCCAGCGTGCCCTCGGCCGTCGCCAGGTCCTCGTCCGTGTCCAGGCCGTCGAGGTCCTCGAGCGGCTGGTTCAGGCGGACGTGGGCGACCAGCGACTGCAGGGCGCGGAGCGTCGCCGAGGCGGTCGAGCCCCAGTTGGAGAAGTACGAGAACTGCCACCACCACAGCGCCTCGGTGATCCGGCCCGCGCGGTAGTGCGCCATGCCGTGCCGCAGATCGGAGACGACGTCCGCCAGGTCGTCCGAGATCCGCGCGGCGACCGGTGCCTTGCGCGGCTCGTACGGGTCGAAGACCTCGGAGTACACGTCGACCGGGTCGAGCATCGCCGCGAGCCGCTCGCGCAGGTCGTCCGCGTCCATGGCGTCCTGCTCGGCACCAAGGTCCGGCTCGTAGCGCTCGTCCGGGAGGATGTCCTCGTGCGCGCCCAACCGGCCGCCGGCGAGCAGCAGTTGGGAGACCTCGAGCAGCAGGAAGGGCACGGCCGAGTCCGGCTCGTCGCCCTTGGCGATCTCGGTCACGGCCACGATGAACGACTCGACCTGGTCCGAGATCTGGACGGCGAAGTCGTCGGGGTCCTGGGTGGTCGAGTGCAGCGTGACCGCGTCGGGCGTCGACGGCTGCTGAGCCCTCGGCGGCTGCTCTGCCACCGAGGACTTCTGCTGCGTCGGCGACTGCTGTGGCGTCTTAGACATCTAGGAGTCTTCTCCCCTCGAAGGCGCGGCCGAGGGTCACCTCGTCCGCGTACTCCAGGTCGCCCCCGACGGGGAGGCCGCTGGCCAGGCGGGTGACCTTCAGGCCCATGGGCTTGATCATGCGGGCGAGGTACGTCGCTGTGGCCTCGCCCTCGAGGTTCGGGTCGGTGGCGAGGATGAGCTCGGTGACCGTGCCGTCCGCGAGGCGGGCGAGAAGCTCCCGTATCCGCAGATCGTCGGGGCCCACGCCCTCGATCGGACTGATCGCGCCGCCGAGGACGTGATACCGCCCCCGGAACTCACGGGTCCGCTCGATCGCGACGACGTCCTTCGGCTCCTCGACCACACAGATGACGGACGGGTCCCGCCGCTGGTCGCGGCAGATGTTGCACAGCTCCTCCTGCGCGACGTTGCCACACGTCGCACAGAAGCGGACCTTCGCCTTGACCTCCATCAGGGCCTGCGCGAGGCGCCGTACGTCGGTGGGCTCCGCCTGCAGGATGTGGAAGGCGATCCGCTGCGCGCTCTTGGGACCGACGCCGGGCAGCCTGCCCAGCTCGTCGATGAGGTCCTGGACCACGCCTTCGTACACGGATTGCCTTTCCTGCTGCTTACGGTTGTCGCTTGGTACGTACGGTAGTTGGCGGCGGGGTCAGAAGGGGAGACCCGGAATGCCGCCACCGCCGCCGAGTCCCTGGGCGAGCGGGCCGAGCTTCTGCTGCTGGAGCGTCTGCGCGTTCTCGTTGGCCGCGGCCACCGCCGCGACCACCAGGTCGGCGAGGGTCTCTGTGTCCTCCGGGTCGACCGCCTTCGGGTCGATCACGAGGCCCCGCAGTTCACCGCCGCCGGTCACCGTCGCCTTGACGAGACCGCCGCCCGCCTGGCCGTCGACCTCGGTCTGCGCCAGCTCTTCCTGAGCCTTCGCGAGGTCCTGCTGCATCTTCTGGGCCTGCTCGAGCAGCTGCTGCATATTGGGCTGGCCACCACCGGGGATCACGATCAGCTCCTGTTCCGGTCCGCTTCCGGTCCGTTGCACGTCGTCAGGGCGGGGCGTATGTCTGCGGTTGTCCGCCGGTGCCCCTGGATCCGAGCCTACGTGGTCGGTGGGCCGCCCGCCCCGGTGACCTGAAGCCTCCCGGGGCATGCGCGGTCGCATTTCCGGTCTGCACTCTTTCGAGTGAGATGGGTTGCTTTCTATACCTGATGCGGGACCACGTCCGGGCGGAGATCCGGTGAAAACTGGGGTTCGGCCACCCATTGGGCGGTAGGAAGATGCTGCACATCAGGCCCTGGCGACGCGTGCGGGGGCCTGACCCCAGCCATGACGTGATCTGTCGAGGGAGTTCCGGGTGAGTCAGCCGGAGATGCAGCCCGAAGGTGCACCCCAGGAGGGGTCGGGCGAGGACGGCGACCGGGACAGCCGCGGCAAGAGAATTCCCCGGCAGGGCGATCTCACCGGCCGGACGCTCCCGCTCGGCGACTGGGCCGAGCCCGCCGAGCGGCTCGACGAGCTGTACCGCTGGGTCGAGCAGGGCGCCCTGCGCACGGCGGACTGGTACCTCTCGGACCGCGTGTGGAAGCGCAGGGGCGCGCGGGCGCTGCGTACCGGCACGGTGCTCGGCGCGGTCTGCGGCGGGGTGCTGCCGCTGCTCGACCTGACGGGCGTCCTTGGCGGCGCGGCCCCCTGGGGATATCTGTCGCTGCTGCTCGCGGTGGCGTGCGTCGGGTGCGACCGCTACTTCGGGCTGACGTCCGGCTGGATACGGGATGTGGCCACGGCGCAGGCCGTGCAGCGGCGCTTGCAGGTGCTGCAGTTCGACTGGGCCTCGGAGAACGTACGAGAGGTGCTCGGGCCGACCGAGGGCACCGCCAGTGAGGCGGCCGAGCGGTGCCTCGGGGTGCTGCGGAGGTTCTCCGACGACGTGACGGAGTTGGTGCGGGCCGAGACGGCGGACTGGATGGTCGAGTTCAAGTCCGGCCCCGCGCCCTTGACCATGCAGGCATCCGTCCCGGCCGCCCGCCCGGCGGACCAGCCGAGCAGCCGCTTTCCGCTGCCGCCCGGCACCCGCCCGAACATGCCACGCCAGCGCCCGCCGGAGCCCCGGTAGCCGGGCCTGAGCCCCGCCGCCCGTCTGCGCGGCACCGGGGGCCGCCTTGCCCACCCTGCCGCCCAGGGCGGCAGATTGCCCAAGGCGACGGCGTCACCATCAAGCCCTGCCGACGGCCCATTCAAGCCCCTGCGGCGATTGAGCAGGCCTTTCCAGCCCCGCCGGCGTTTGAGGCGCGGGGTCCGGGGCGGAGCCCCGATCTTTCAGCCCCGCCGGCGTTTGAGGCGCGGGGTCCGGGGCGGAGCCCCGTGGCGTGGGGGCGGGTGGGCGCAACGGTTCCGGTCAGCTGAAGATGAGCATGGAGCTCTGGGCGAGACTCCGGGTAGCCGCCTGATGCAGGCCCAGCCAGACATGCCGCTCCCGACCGAACGGCCCGTCCCTCAGCGGCACCGCCGCAGCCGGCTCCTCCAACGACGTCGGCGCAACCGGCGGCGCAGGCGGCGCCGGCGGATTCGCCGGGTCGATACCAATCGCCGGAGCCACGAACTCCAACTCCCGCAACAACGCGTGCGACGACCCCAACGGCCCACCCCCCGCCAGGAGTTCGTCATTGGACAACGGCTCGGGAAAGTCCACGGGAACGTACGCGCCCGCGTGGTCGTAATGCCAGACCAGATGGGAACTCTGAGCCGTCGACTCGAACATTTCCAGCAACTGCTCGTAGTCACCGCCCAGTTCATCGACCGGCGTCACGGCGAGGCCACAGATCTGCAGAAGGTACGCCCGCCGCAGGAAGTGCAGCGCGTCGTAGTCGAAGCCCGCGATCGGGGCCACATCCCCGGACAGACCCGGCATGTACGCGTGGACCGGCACCGGTGGCAGTCCTGCCTCGTTCAACGCTTTGTCGTAGAGCGCGAGTTCGTCGGCGAACGGATTGTCGGGGCTGTGGCACAGCACGTCGACCAGGGGGACGAGCCACAGGTCACAGGCCAAGGGGGCTCCTCAGTGCTCCGGAGTGCTCCGGCGCGGTGGACGGTATCGGCGTCGTAGCCAGGGTAGTGCGATGCGGGGCAGGGTTGCCCTGTCTTGCGCCTACCCGTTGTCCCCGCTCTACCCGCTTACTTGCCTGTCAGAGCCTCGATCAAGGAGAGCGAGTCGTCGTTGTACGAGGCGATGAGCGCGTGCGCGGCGGCGGGGTCGCGGTTCACGAGCGCGTCGACCAGATCGCAGTGGCCCGACCACAGCCGGCCCCTGAGGTCGCCCGCGGTGCGCAGGTGCGGGACCGCGCACATCCAGGACTGGACGCGCAGGCGGTGGAAGAAGTCGGAGAGATACGGGTTGCCGAAGAGGGCGGAGAGCTCGCGCCAGAAGCGCAGGTCGTAGCCGATGAGGACGTTCAGGTCACCGGCTCCCGCCGCGCGGGCCGCCTCCTCGCCGCGGCGGCGGACCCCCGCGAGGTCGGCGGCGGTCCGCGGGGCGCGGGACGGGTCCTCGGCGAGGCCGCGGAAGATTCCGTCCGCGACGAGGCTGCGGGCCTCGATCATCGCCCGGTAGTCGGCGAACGAGTACTCGTGGACGCGGAAGCCGCGGTGCTGCGCGGAGTCCAGGAGGCCCTGGGCGCTCAGGTCGACGAGGGCCTCGCGGACGGGGGTGGCCGACACCCCGTACCCCTCGGCGATCTCCTTGACGGTGAACTCCTGGCCGGGACTGAGGCGTCCCGCCAGGATCTCGTCGCGCAGCGCGTCCGCGATCTGCTGCCGCAGGGTGGAACGGGTGACGGCGGGGCCGTCTGGAGCGGGCACGGGTCGGGTCCCCCGGTTCGGCTGGCGTGGTCGTACGGTCTGGTGTGGCTGGCCAGGTTACGCCTGCGGGGCGGCGCCCCGCCCGGGGCCGGAGCCCCCGGAGGGGGCGGGTGGGTGGGAGGTGGCCGGGGACCGGGCCAAGCCGCGGGCGCCCGGTCACACCCCGACACCGGTCACACCCCGACACCGGACCCCGGTCACCCTCCGACCCACGACCCGGAGCCCGGCCCCCGGCCACACCCCGCGTCACGCCACGTGTTCGTCCGCCACCGCCAGCGCAGCGTCCAGCGCGGAGAGGCCCTCCTTGGCCTCGGACTCCGTGATGTTGAGGGCCGGGACCACGTGGGTGCGGTTCATGTTGATGAAGGGCCACAGGCCGTTCGCCTTGGCGGCGGCGCCGAACGCGGCCATCGGGGCGTTCGCCTCACCAGCCGCGTTGTACGGGACGAGCGGCTCGCGCGTGGCCCGGTCACGGACCAGTTCGAGCGCCCAGAACATGCCGACGCCGCGCACCTCGCCCACCGACGGGTGCCGCTCGGCCAGATCCCGCAGGGCCGGCTCGATGACCTCGGAGCCCAGCTTCGCCGCGTGCTCGACGATGCCCTCCTCCTCCATCACGTTGATGGTGGCGACCGCGGCCGCGCAGGCCAGCGGGTGACCCGAGTAGGTCAGGCCACCCGGGTAGGGACGCTTCGCGAACGTCTCGGCGATCGCGCCCGAGATCGCGACGCCGCCCAGCGGGACGTAGCCCGAGTTCACGCCCTTCGCGAAGGTCAGGAGGTCCGGCGTCACGTCGTAGAGGTCGGCGGCGAACCACTTGCCCGTACGCCCGAAGCCCGCCATGACCTCGTCCAGGATGAAGACGATGCCGTAGCGGTCGCAGAGTTCGCGGACGCCCGCCAGGTAGCCCTTCGGCGGGAGCATGATGCCCGCCGTACCCGGCACCGTCTCCAGGATGATCGCCGCAATCGTCTGCGGGCCCTCGAACTGGATCGTGGATTCCAGGTGCTCCAGCGCGCGGGCGCACTCCTGCTCCTCCGTCTCCGCGTAGAAGCGGGAGCGGTACAGGAACGGGGCCCAGAAGCGGACCACACCGGCGGTGCCGGTGTCACTGGCCCAGCGCCGCGGGTCACCCGTCGCGTTGATGGCCTGCTGGGTTCCGCCGTGGTACGAGCGGTACGCGGAGAGCACCTTCGGGCGGCCCGTGTGCAGGCGGGCCATCCGCAGGGCGTGCTCGACGGCGTCGGCGCCCGCGTTGGTGAAGAAGATCTTGTCGAGGTCGCCGGGAGTGCGCTCGGCGATGAGGCGTGCGGCCTCGGAGCGCGACTCGATGGCGAAGGCCGGGGCGAAGGTCGTCATCTTCCCCGCCTGCTCCTGGATCGCCGCGACGACCTTCGGGTGCTGGTACCCGATGTTCGTGTAGACGAGGCCCGAGGTGAAGTCGAGGTAGCGGTTTCCTTCGTAGTCCCAGAAGTAGGAGCCTTCGGCGCCGGCGACGGCCAGCGGGTCGATCAGCTCCTGTGCCGACCAGGAGTGGAAGACGTGCTTGCGGTCCGCGGCCTTCACGGCGGCGCCGACCTGGGGATTCGGCTGAGGGGTCATGGGGCCGAGGGTAAATGGGCGATGCACCGGCACACCATCGGCGTCCTGTCCGTGGGACGCCGCCGAACCCGACAACCTGTCGCCCCGCCCCCTCGCGCGAGCTCCTGAGCTGCTTTTAGCGTGGCGTTAGGAAACCGTCGGGCAGGCTGGTCGGCATGAGACAGCCGAGCACGCACCGCTGGCGCAACGTTGCCGTGACCGCGGCCTGGGTCGCGGTGGGAACGGCCGCGGGCGCCCTCGGCGCCTGGCAGTTGGCGGGCACCGACGCGAACGCCGGGACCGGCACGCACGGCCACCCGCTCGACGACGCGGCGGTGCACCGCGCCCTGGCGTCGGCGCAGGCGTCGACGCCCCGCGCCGACACCTCGTCCGCCGCCCCGGCCCCCGCCGACCAGCGCCGCACACTCCGCTTCACGGGCGGCTCGGCGACCGTCGAGTGCGGGGCGGACGGCAGTGTCTACCTGGTGTCGTGGAGCCCGTCCGACGGCTACGAGATCGATGACGACGTCGTACGCGGGCCAGGGCGCGTGGCCCGGCTCGAGGCGGAGCCCAACGACGACGATGACGGCCCCGACCGGCACTACGAGATCCGGTGCGCGGCGGGCTCGGGCACGCCCCGGGCCCTGCTGGTCCCCGACGAAGACGACGACTGACAGTTGCAGCGCCCCGGCGTTGCGCTCCCGGGGCGCTGCCCCGGACCCCGCTGGCTCTGGTCCAACAGCAGGCTTGATTAAGTGACCAAATGCCACATCTCCTCGTCGTCGAAGATGATCCCGCCCTGCGGAACGCCTTGGTCCGCGCCCTGCGCGACCGGGGTCACGCCGTCGCCACCGCGGCCACCGGCATGGCCGGCCTCGACGCCGCCGTCACCGACCGGCCCGATCTGGTCGTGCTCGACCTGGGCCTGCCCGATGTCGACGGCGCCCGAATACTGCGGATGCTGCGCGCGGTGAGCGACGTACCGGTGATCGTGGCGACGGCCCGCGACGAGGAGGGCGAGATGGTCGCGGTGCTCGGGGACGGGGCCGACGACTACATCGTGAAACCGTTCGGCGCGGCCCAGCTGGACGCCCGGATCAAGGCGGTGCTGCGCCGCCTCGGGCTGCCCGGCGACGCCGACGAGCCGCTCACGGTCGGCGGGCTCGTGATCACACCCGCGTCCCGCGAGGTCACGCTCGACGGGCGGCCGCTCGACCTGACGCCCCGCGAGTTCGACCTGCTCGCCCATCTCGCCCAGCGCCCCGGCCAGGTCGTCTCGCGCCGCGAGCTGCTCGCCGAGGTGTGGCAGCAGCCGCTGGGCGGCGCCGACAAGACGGTGGACGTCCATCTGTCGTGGCTGAGACGGAAGTTGGGCGAGTCCGCGCAGGCGCCGCGCTATCTGTACACCGTACGTACCGTGGGTGTGAAGCTGATGGCCCCCGACGACCAGGCGGCGTCGTAGTGCGCCGTACGCTGCTGCTGCTCACCGCCGCCACCACCGCCCTCGTCCTGACGGCGCTGCTCGTCCCGCTGACCCTGCTCACCCGCAGCCACGCCGCGGACCGGACGACCGCGGAGGCGACGGCCCGCGCCCAGTGGGTGGCCGCCGCGATGGGCCCCTCGCTGCACAGCCCGGACGAGCGGGCGGGCGCGGAGCAGGCGGTGGAGAGCGTCAACTCGCCCTCCCAGCCGGACACTTCCCTCATCTTCGCCGACGGCAGGGTCATCGGCGCCCCGACCGCCGTCACCGACGCCGTACGCCTCGCGCGGGCGGGGCGCGCGTTCACGTACGAGCCGCCGAGCGGGGGGCGCCAGGTTCTGGTGCCGGTGCAGGGCGCGGAAGGCGGCACGGCCGTCGTCCAGGTGAGCCTGACCAGCCGACAGCTGTACGACGGGGTGCTCTCGTCGTGGCTGACGCTGGCCGGGATCGGGCTCGGCCTCGTGCTCATCGGGCTGCTGCTCGCGGACCGGCTCGGGGCGCGGCTCGTCGGGGCGACGCGAGCCCTTGCCGGGACGGCGGACCGGCTCGCGGGCGGCGACCTGACCGCACGCGCCGAGCCCCAGGGGCCGCCCGAACTGCGCTCCGTGGCCGGCGAGCTGAACCACCTCGCCGCCCGCATCGACGAGCTGCTCACCGCCGAGCGGGAGAACGCGGCCGACCTCGCGCACCGGCTGCGCACCCCCGTCGCGGCGCTCCGCCTGGACGCGGAGGGGCTGCGGGACGCGGAGGAGGCCGAGCGGATCGCGGCGGGGGTCGCGGCGCTCGAACTGGGCGTGGACGACGTGATCCGCAAGGCCCGCAAGCCGCTCCGCGGGGTGGCCGGGGCGGACCTTGCGGCGGTCGCCCGTGACCGGGCCGCGTTCTGGGAGCCGCTCGCCACGGACCAGGGGCGGGACCTGGGCGTCTCCGTGCCGGACACGCCGGTTCCGGCTCCCGTGCCGGAGGACGAGCTCGTCGCGGCGCTCGACGCGTTGATCGGGAACGTGCTGGACCACACGCCGCAGGGTGTCTCCTTCCGGATCTCCGTCCGGGCGGACGGCTCCGCCGCGGAGCTGGTGGTCGCGGACGAGGGCCCCGGGTTGCCGGCGGAGGCGGAGACCCGCGGTTCCAGCGGCGGCGGCTCCACGGGGCTCGGCCTCTCGATCGTGCGGCGCACGGCCGAGGAGACCGGGGGTGACGTTTCCTTCGGCAACGGGGGCCCGGGCGGCGTGGTCACCCTCCGGTGGGGCAGTTCAAGCCCCGCCGTGGATTGACCTTTCAAGCCCCGCACTTGTGACGAGAGCCCGCGGGGTCCGGGGCAGAGCCCCGAGGCCGCAACCACCGGCACCGGCTCCCGCCCTGGGACTCCGCCCCAGACCCCGCTGCTCAATCGCCGCAGGGGCTTGATTTGCCCTCGCCTCAATCGCCAGCGGGGCTTGAAAGGCCTGCTCAAACGCCGCAGGGGCTTGAAATAGGGCTGGATGTGGGGAACGCCTCGCGGACCGACCGCGACCACCGGTTGACGCCCAGCTCCGGCCGCAGCGCCGCGAACCCTCCGCAGTACTTCGTGAACTCGGCCGCCCGCACCCCGAACCGGTGCAGCATCCGATCCGCCTCGGTCAGCGACCCGCGTGTCTTCGTCTCCACGAGGACAAGCCCACCGTCCGCCCGGACCGTGCGGCCGTCGGAGAGATCCCGGACCACGAGCCCCGCGTCACACGTGATCCGCTGCCCGTCGGCGACGAACGTGGCGCGCTGGTAGTCCGTGACCAGCGAGGGGGCCAGGCCCTCCGGCGCCTCGATCCCATACGCCCCGCCGAGCACACCCGCGAGAAAGCCCTGCTGCGCGGCGTCGAGCGGACGCTCCTCGCCCTCCAGCCGGCGACGGTGCTTGACGGTCTCGCCGCGCCCGTTCTTGAGCTTGACCTCGAACTGCCGCTCCCCCGTGTCCTGGTAGAGCCGCTCCCGGATCTTGTAGCGGAGCCGGCGGCCCTGCCGGTGGTCGTGGTACGTACGCAGGTCGTTGGTGTCGTAATAGGTCGATCTGTACGAGAACCAGCGCCGGCCGTTCACCGAGAGCGAGCGGAAGGGGCCCTCCGGACGCCGCGGGTCGGTCAGCAGTGCCGCGAAGTCCTCGAAGACCTCCACCGGCACCAGATAGCTGTTGTCGTAGCGGGCCAACAGCTCTGCCCTGTTGTTCAGTTCATCGAGCGACAACGGCTTGGCGGCAAGTGCGGCGCGCCCGATGGCGCGTACGGCGGGGATCACACGGTCTCCTGGTGATAGGCGGCTGCGGTCTTCGTCGTACTACGAGGCCCATGAGGCGCATGACGGTCATGAACGCCACTGTGGGTACGAGAGGTACGTATGGGCTCCTCCGATCGTTCCCTTGCCTCCGGCTGCCGGAATCGAACTTCCACCACCATCAGGTCGCGTACGTAGTCGATCTCCTGCACGGTCCAACCATGAGGCAGCCCCACGCGCCTCGCCAGTTCGGCCCGCAGCGCGTCCTCGTCGACGTGCACGGCGTCGAGGGTGACGACGGCCCGGCGGTCACGGGCGTACAGGCGCGGATGGTCGGCCACGTAGACGACCACGAGCAGCAGCGCGGCGAGCGCGGCGGTCACTCCGAGGCCGAGGGCGCGCAGCCCGCACAGCAGCCCGAGGACCAGCGTCACGAAGTAGTACGCCACTTCCTGGTGCCGCAGCGCGTCCGAGCGCAGCCGCACGATCGACAGGACTCCGAACAGACCGAACCCCAGGGCGAGCCCACCGCCCTTGCCGACCTCGCCGAGCGCGGCGACGACCGCGAACAGGGCGACGTTCAGCGCGAGATACGCGGGCACGAGCTCGCGCCTGCGATGCCGCGGATAGAAGATGCCGAAGGTCAGCAGGGTCACGGCGAGCAGATCGAGGCCGAGATGGGCGCCGAGCTCCGCCACCGGTGGGAGGTTGTCCATGGCCCCGACGCTACGAACAGCCGGGTTAACGCCGCGCTTGGCGACGGTTAACGATCCGCGTCAACGTGGCCGCGTCAACGTACGTCGACGAACGGAACCGTTGGGCCCGCGCGGCCCCTCTCTGTCGTATGTCCGCACTATTCTCAGTTCGTTGCACACATACCGGGGGAGGGTGGCGCGACATGGAGGGTATGCACGGCAAGGGGATGCAGAGCATCGGCCCGTACCGACTGCTCGGCCGGCTCGGCGCGGGCGGCATGGGCGAGGTGTATCTGGCGCGCTCGGAGCGGGGGCGCACGGTGGCCGTGAAGGTCGTGCGCGAAGAGCTCGCCGAGCAGGAGGAGTTCAGGAACCGGTTCCGGCAGGAAGTGGCGGCCGCGCGGCGGGTGGGCGGCGCGTGGACGGCTCCGGTGCTCGACGCGGACACGGACGCGGACGTTCCCTGGGTGGCGACCGGGTACGTGGCGGGCCCCAGCCTCCAGCAGGTCGTCTCGCACGACTACGGCGCGCTGCCCGAGCGCTCGGTGCGCATCCTCGCCGGCGGCCTCGCGCACGCGCTCAAGGACATCCACGCGGCGGGCATCGTCCACCGCGACCTGAAGCCCTCGAACGTGCTGATCACCATCGACGGCCCGCGCGTCATCGACTTCGGCATAGCGCGCGCCCTGGAGACGGTGGCCGACGGCGGGCTCACCCGCACCGGGGCCCTTGTCGGCTCGCCCGGTTTCATGGCGCCGGAGCAGGTGCGCGGCGACCGGATCACCCCGGCGTGCGACGTGTTCTGCCTGGGCTCGGTGCTCGCGTACGCGGCGTCGGGGCGGCTGCCGTTCCGTACGTCCGACAGCGGGGCGCACGCCGTGATGTACCGGATCGCGGAGGAGCCGCCCGAGCTGACGGAGCTGCCCGAGGGCCTCCAGGACCTCGTCCGCGACTGTCTGCACAAGCGGCCCGGCGACCGTCCCACGCTCGACGAGATCCTGGAACTCACCGGCGCCGACGACACACTGGGGGACGGCGGCCGCACCCGCGACCCGTGGCTGCCGGGCGCCCTCGTCGCCCAGCTCGGGCGGCACGCCGTGAAGTTGCTCGACACGGAGAACCCGGAGCACACGGCCCGCACCCCGGCGCCGCCACCGCCCGGCACGCCCGACGCGGCCGCACTGAACCACCTGCCGACCGTGGTCTCGCACGAAGCACCGGCGCCCCCGCCGCCCGCACCCGCACCCGCACCCGCACCGCAGTACGGCCATTCGCCCGTCTCTCAGCCTCAACCGCTGCCCCAGCCGCCCGCCTACGGTCAGCCGCCCGGCGGTTGGGGCCGGACACCGCCCTACGGCCCGCCGCCTCCCGCTCCTCCGCGCCGCGACCGCTCCACCCCGGTCCTCGTCGTGGTCGCGCTGATCGTGGCGCTCGGGGCGGGCGGTTCGGTGTACGCCCTGATGAACGGCAAGGACAAGCCGTCCGACCGGGCGGACGACAAGGTCGCCTCCTCGTCGGCGAGCTCCGCCCCGGTCTCCCCCGCCGCGTCCGCCCCGAACGCTCCGAACTCCCCGAGCCAGAAGGCGTCCTCGCCGCAGGAGGAGTCCCCCGAGGAGTCCCCGCGGTCCGCCGCGGGTGACATACCGACCACGTTCCTCGGCACGTGGGAGGGCGCGATCGACAACGCCAACGGCCACCACCCGCGCAGCATCACGCTCCAGCAGGGCGCGTCCGGCGACACGGTCTTCTCCCTGACGGCGGACGGCTACCAGAAGGACGGCTCCCCCTACCACTGCGTGTTCCAGGGCCAGTTGGAGTCCGCGACGTCCACCACGCTCCGGATCGGCCCCACCGACCCGACCACCGCCCAGCCCAGCGCCGCCTGCACACCGGGCAAACCGAGCACCATCACCCTCACCCCGGCCGGCGAGCTGAAGCGCGCCATGTCGGGCGGCGAGGCGCCGGTCACGTACGACAGGACGGGCTGAGCGCGAGCTCGCTGATGCACGGGGGCGGCACGGTCGCCCTGCGCACCCGTGTCACCGGCAGCCCTGGGAGTGAAGGGCGGCGCAGAGCAGCAGGGCGTGCACAAAGCGGTCGCCTCGGCCGGTCGGCTCATGCCGCCAACTCAGCGGCCACGTCGCCCCTTTGGTCGCCGGAATCGGCACGTACGCGATGCGGCCCGGCCCTGCCGCGAGCGTCGTGACACCCGCGGGCCATGACTTGTACGCCGTGCTGCCTACCGGCACCAGGAAGTACACAGGGCGAGCCCCGTTCGCCTGCTCGACGACCGGCCCGGGGTCGCCCCCGGTCATCCCGGCGAGCCGGTCGGCGACGCGCCGCCCTCGCTCACCGTCTACGCGTACGGCGTCGAATTGGACGCCGGCCATCCGGAGTTGAAATCCGGTATGTGGGATCCACACATGTGGTGCGGCCCCACAATTCTGCTCACTTTGCGTGTTCACGGTTTGAGTAAATGCGCTGGTGGCTACCGTCCACCATGACTCTGCGTCGACTGTTGGGAATGGTCGCGCAGGGACACCGGCCGGTTGGGTCCGGTTGAGTTCGGTTGAGTTCGTATCTGCTCCGGGGGTGACCGCAATGGCGCGGGCCGAGAACAAGGACGAGGCAGGGGGCGTGGCGCATCTCGTCGCCTCGCTGACGAAGGCATTGCGTAAGCAACAGGGGCTGACTCAGGCACAGTTGGCTGATGCCATCGGCTTCACAGCGTCGGCCATCAGCGGAGTCGAGACCTGTGCGCAGCCCGCGAGTGACGCGATGCTCGTGGCACTGGAGCCTGTGATCGGGGCGGGGCTCGGGATTTTCGAGGATGCGCGCAAGTACGTGTTGATGGAGAAGTACCCGCGCCGATTCAAGAAGTTCTCGCTGATGGAGGCGGGGGCCGTGACCCTCTCCTCGTACCAGTCGGTTGTGGTCGACGGGCTGTTCCAGACCAAGGAGTACGCGGAGGCGCTGATCGGTGGTGGCTTTCCGGCACCGACCGAGGAGAAGCAGCGGGAGCTCGTGGAGGCGCGGCTCGCCCGTCGCCAGCTGTTCGACCGTGATCCCGTCGCGATGATCGAGCTGATTCTCGAAGAGTCCGTGCTGCGAAGGCCGTTCGGAAGCCGGGAAGTACTTCGGGGGCAATTGCTCTCCCTCGCCGAGGACGCGCGGAGGGAGAATGTGACCGTGCAGGTGCTGCCCATGGAGCGCGGGCTGCGCGGCTCGTACGCAGGCGACCGCGGCCCGATGCAGCTCGTCGAGACCAAGGAGCACCAGCACGTCGTCTACCTGGAGATCGAGGACCAGTCCCTCCTGATCAGCGATCCGGCAGACGTGGCTCAACTCGCGCACCGCTATGCGAAGATCCGCTCGCAGGCCCTGAGCCCCGACGAATCACTGGGCCTCATCGAGCGGCTGGCAGGAGATGACCGATGACGCACACCGACACCACGGCTCTGCGGTGGTTCAAATCCAGCTACAGCGACAGCGGCGGCGGCCAATGCGTCGAGGTCGCCGTGTGCCCGTGCTCGGGGGAACGCAGCGTCCACCTCCGGGATTCCAAGGACACGGGCCTCGCGGGGTTCGCCGTGGCCGGGTGGGTCTGGGAGGGGTTCGTGCGGGGGACGGTGGCGGGCCAGGCCTGAGTCCTCCCGCCACGCGCGAAGACCCTCCCCCTCAAGAAAGCGTGACACTTTCCGGGAATCTGTCACACATTTCCCATACACACATGTCCCGGCGGCGCCATGCTGGCCGGCATGAACGGCCCTTTCACCGCGTCGCCGGGGACCTCCGCCGTGTACCGCGCGACGCTACAAGCGCTGGCGGAGAACGGCCCACGACGCACCGGCATCACTCAGATCGCCCGTGCCGCCGACACCAACCGCCCGTACCTCTACCGCAATTGGCGCGACGCCCAGTCCCTGGTACGCCAGGCCACGCTCCACGAACTGAAGCGCGTGCTGACCGTGGCCTGCGACGTTCGGGATCCCGCCCCGTCACCGCACTGCCTCACGGTCCAGTCCGTGGTGCGGGCCGCACGGCTGGCCAGAGAGCACCCCGTCGTCAGGACGATGGCCCGGACAGAGCCGGCGCTCGTCCATTCCGCGGTGCTGCGGCCCACCACGTCCTGGCACAGCATGGTCTGGCACTGGCTGACCGAACACGTCACGTACCATCTGCCGCGCGGTGACGCACAAGACGCGGCCACTCTCCTTGTCCTCACGGTGGCGCTGCCCTACGCGCTCACCCCGCCGACCGAAGGAACCGACGAGGCGGCCGAACGTACCGCGACGAACGTCAGATTGGCCTCGGCACTCCACGCCGTACTCGGCCTGCCGACCCCCTGCCCGGACTGCACCCCACCCCCAGCCGGGCACCCGCACAGGCCGACCGCCGTCACCGCACATCCGCAGGACACGGATTCTTTCCGGGGCTCCACGCCGTCACCGTCTTCTCGTTGATGCCGAACGCGCCACAGAACAGCACCAGACGCGGCGCGCCCTCCGTGGCACGTTCGATCACGATCGCCTTGTCACGAGGCGGCCGCGAACCGGGGTTGCTCTGCGGGTAGCGGATGGCGCCGCTCGCCCCTTCGAGTTCAATCGGGGCATCCAGTTTGGACTTGACGGCGGACGGGGTGACGTCCTCGCGGTTGCTGCCGTTGGCGTCGTCGGCCGCGAGGCTCAGCACGCGGAAGGCGTCGAAGGCCATCGGGCCGTGTCCGTCATCGCGCCACTTGTCCTTCGCGCCGGCGTAGTAGGCGTAGTTGGCCGCGTACCGACGCGCCTCACTGCTGGCCAGCCGGTATCCGACGGGCAGTACATGCGCGGTGTGGTACAGACGCAGCCACGGCACGTTGTACTTGAAGTCGCCGTTGAGCTCGGCGTTGGTGACGTCGTTGCCCGCGATGACGGTCAGAGTACGGCCCGCGCACTTGGTGTTCGCGTAACTGTCCAGGAAGCTGCGGAAGCTGTTGACGCGTGAGGACCAGTAGACGACAGTGCGGCGGTTCTCCTCGCGGTACGCGCAGATCTGCCGGCCGATCTCCAACAGCTCGCCCGAAGCGCCGGAGTAGTGGAGGCGCCTGGCACCTCCGGGCTCCTCCTTGTTGAACTTGGTGGCGAACTCGCCGCCGATCTCGTTGCTGTAGAGGTCGCCCGGGGTGCTCACCACAACGGCCTGTGTCGCGCTGTCGCAGTAACCGGTGGCGGCCTGTTCGGTGTCGCCCTCCGCGATCACCGCTCCCTCGTGGGCGAGTTGGACGGCGAGGGCACTCTCCCGGTTGTCACTGGGGGCCATGGGGCGGTAGTAGGAGCCCGCACTCTGCATGGCATCGGCCGATGCCGTCGTGCTGATCGTCGGTATCTGGTGGTCACTGAGGATCCGAGCCGCCGCCTTCGTCTCCTTGCGGCTCTCCGCGAACCCGACGACACCCACGACCGTACGGTGGTCCTGGTCCGATCGCGCCTTCTCCGCCTGCTTCACCACGTCGCGCGCGATGCCCTCGGCCCGGTCGAAGTGTTTGCCCGCGTCCCGGATGTCGACGATCAGCTCGACGCGACTGCGGCTGTCGTCACGGTGCGCCTCGGAGTTGAGCCGGGCCTGCGCCAGCCAGATCCCGCGCAGTTCCGCCAGCGCCTTGTACGCGCCTTCGGCGGGGGAGGGGGCGATGTAGACGACCTTGCGGACCACGTAGCGGTCCTCGGGCCGCGAGGCACTCCGGGTGTCCTTCTCGTCCTTCGTCGCCAGCCGGTTGTTCTCCTGGACCTGCGCGATGACCTTGCGGTACGCGGTGTCCGGGTCGCCGTCGTACAGTACGTCGCGGGCGGCGGGCGCCCCGCTGATCGGCTGGGCGGAATCCGCCGCGTGGGAGACCTTGGCGCCGTCGAGGCAGTGGGCGTCCGCGGTGGTGTGCGGTGTGTCCGTCTCCCACGGAGAAGTGAGCCCGATCCCCATGACCGCGGCCACGACGACCCCGATGGCCGTGGCCTCGGTCCGCGGCCCGATGCGGTGCGTGGGTGCCCGCAACCGGGACACTGGCAGGCCCTCGCCGACGAAGGCGGCGTCCTCGAAGCCCCGGTCGACAACCCAGGGCGTCGCCTCCACATTGGCGTGCTCCGCCGGCGGATCGTTCAGGTGCTGGGCGACGACGGCCAGGCTGTCGGCGTGCTCCCAGCGCCAGCCCTGCCCGGCCACCTCCGGGTAGTCCTGCGGGGCGCCCACCCCGACCACGAACAGCGAGGCGGAGCCCCGCGCCCGATAGGCCTCCCGGTACGCCTGCAGGAACCGCGTGGCGTCCTGCCCCTCCGGTGTGTCATGCGGCGGCAGTTCGAGCAGGACCACCCGCCGGGTACGGCGGCGGCGTTTCCAGGGCCCGAAAGAACGTGCGGGGTGCGCGCGGTTCAGGTCCGACATGAGCGCGCGGACGAGCAGCTTCTCCAGTTCGAGCAGCGCGTTCTGCCGCTCGTGCTCGGGACCGCGCAACGCCAGGCTCTGCGCGACGATCATGTCCGACACCTGGTCGAAGACCGAGCGCGCCGGGTGGGCAAGCCGCATCCAGGCGCGGTACCAGCCATAGCGGCGTGAACGGAGCAGACGGCGCCCCCAGTGCCGGTCCCACAGCTTGCGGGGCAGGCTGTAGAAGAGCGGGTGGGACAGCAGCCGGGACAGATAGGCGAGCAGTACGTTGCCGCCATCCGGCGCGGGGACCAGCTTCGCCAGCTGGTGCGGCAGCCCGGCCGGCTCGGTGACGCGCTGCTCGTACAGTTCGTCGCGCAGCTCCCTGGCCTGCAGCTTGTCGCCCAGGGCGGCCGCGCTGAGACTTCCATCGCGGGCGAGTCGGAGTGCGTGCTTCACCATCCGTGCGACGAATTCAAAGTCACGCAGGCGCAGTTCGCCGGTGTGCGGCAGGGGCTGGGTGCGCAGTTCCCGCCCCACCCGGAGCGAGAGCAGCTCCTCGCCGGGGTGGTCGGCGGGCGCACGCTGCGGACGCGCGTAACCAACGAGCCGCCTGTCATCGGAGCGCAACGCCCGCTCCAGGGCGTCGAGGACCTGCTGCCTGCGGTCCTCACCCCGCTGACCGTCCCCGCCGGTGCGCAGCACCACGGGTGGCAGCGGCGGAGCGGTCGGCCTCATCGCCTGCCACCGTTGGGGATATACGGAGGCCCGGAATGCCCGCAGGAACTCCGTCGCGCCCTCGTCGTTGGGGAACCCCATCGTCGTCGCCCTTTGCACCGTCAGTTGATTGGGGCGCCAAGTATGGGGCGGACAGGGCGAGTTGGAGAGTGGTTGACCGTAAGTGCACCGAAGAGTTTCGACACTTAACAGGCAGGAGCCCGACTGCCCGCTCACGCGGACCGCCGGGCTCCGAACCCACTTGCTACAGGAACGAGTTGACCTGGATCGTCTCGTCGCGGCCGGGGCCGACGCCGATCGCCGAGATCGGGGCGCCGGACATCTCCTCCAGCGCCTTGACGTACGCCTGCGCGTTCTTGGGGAGGTCCGCGAAGGTCTTGGCCTTCGTGATGTCCTCCGACCAGCCCGGCAGGTACTCGTAGACCGGCTTCGCGTGGTGGAAGTCGGTCTGCGAGTACGGGAGCTCCTCGACGCGCTTGCCGTCGATCTCGTACGCGACGCAGACCGGGATCTGCTCCCAGCCGGTGAGCACGTCGAGCTTCGTCAGGAAGAAGTCGGTGAGGCCGTTGACGCGCGTCGCGTACCGGGCGATCACCGCGTCGAACCAGCCGCAGCGACGGTCGCGGCCGGTGGTGACACCGCGCTCGCCACCGATGCGGCGCAGGTCCTCGCCGTCCTGGTCGAAGAGCTCCGTCGGGAACGGACCCGCGCCGACCCGCGTCGTGTAGGCCTTGAGGATGCCGATGACGCGGCTGATCTTCGTCGGGCCGACACCCGCACCCGTGCAGGCGCCGCCCGCGGTCGGGTTCGAGGAGGTGACGAAGGGGTACGTGCCGTGGTCGATGTCCAGGAGCGTGCCCTGGCCGCCCTCGAACAGGACGACCTTGTCCTCGTCGAGCGCGTCGTTGATCACCAGGGTGGTGTCGGCGACGTAGCCCTTGATCTTGTCGGCGTAGCCGAGCAGCTCCTCGACGACCTGCTGCGCCTCGATGGCGCGGCGGTTGTAGAGCTTGGTCAGGAGCTGGTTCTTGACCTCGAGGGCCGCCTCGACCTTCTGGGTCAGGATCGACTCGTCGTAGAGGTCCTGGACGCGGATGCCGACGCGGTTGATCTTGTCCGCGTAGGTCGGGCCGATACCGCGGCCTGTCGTGCCGATCTTCCGCTTCCCGAGGAAGCGTTCCGTCACCTTGTCGACCGTGACGTTGTACGGCGTGATGATGTGCGCATTACCGCTGAGCAGGAGCTTCGACGTGTCGACGCCGCGCTCGTTCAGACCGCTCAGCTCGGAGAGCAGGACCGACGGGTCGACGACGACACCGTTTCCAATGACCGGCGTGCACTCCGGCGAGAGGATTCCGGAAGGGAGGAGATGCAGCGCGTACTTCTGGTCGCCCACGACAACCGTGTGGCCGGCGTTGTTGCCGCCCTGGTAGCGCACTACATAGTCCACGGATCCACCGAGCAGGTCGGTGGCCTTTCCCTTGCCTTCGTCACCCCACTGAGCACCGAGCAGCACAAGTGCGGGCACAGGCGTACACCCCTTCCGGGCGGGGCATGTCCAAGGTCAGGGGCCGTGGCCGCTCCTTTGCGGCGTGCCTTCGTAAGCCTTGGGGTGCCCCGGAATAGACCAAGCCCCTGGCGCAATAGCGCAAGGGGCTCTTGCACAAAGATGCTACCCGAGGAAGCGAGGCAAGGCCGAGGTGGCGGCTTTGGATCATCCATCTGACCGTGCGGACGACGCGAGCGGGGGGCTGTCGCGGCAGCTTCTGGTGATCGTCGATCCGCTCGCGATGCGTGCCGACGGGGAGTCCGTGCGCATCGCCAAGGACGTGTTGTGTGCGGGTTCGACGGCGAAGGTGTGTCTGCCGGACGGCCCCGCGGAATTCGCGAAAGCGCTGGCCAAGAGGGGTGCGCGGCGGCCTGTCGTGGTCGGCGACGACCGGTCGCTGCTGCGTGCGGTGTCGCTGCTGCACCGGGAGCGGGAGCTGGCCGGGGCGGTGTTCTCGATGGTGCCGGTGGGGGCTGCGGTGTCGCTCGCGCACTCGCTCGGGGTGCCCGCGGGGACGGTCGAAGCGGCGCGGGCCGCGCTCGACGGGACGGAGCGGCGGCTCGATCTCCTGGTGGACGACAGCGACGGGGTGGTGCTCGGGGACCTGCGGATCCCGCCGGTTTCCGGCGGGGCCGAATCGGAGGGGGCCGGGCCGCCCTGGCTGCGCACCTGCCGGTCGCTGGTGCGCGGGCTCGCGGTGCGGCCCGCCCGTTCCGCCGATCCGGATGCCGGGGTGCCCGCGCGGCTGCGGGTCGAGGCGGACGGGGTGACGCTCGTGGATCTGGACCGGCCGGTGGTGGGGGTCTCGGTGGGGCCGGCCACCGGTACCGGTCTGGCCCGGGTGGAGGTGCGGGGCGCTGCCGCGGAGGGGGTGGTGGTCGCGCGGGCCAGGACGGTCACGGTGACCGGGAGCGATTTCCGGTATCGGGCGGATCAGGTGACGATCGGGGGGCCGGTGCGGAGGCGGACGTGGTCCGTGCGGGTGGGGGCGTGGGCGCTGGCGCTTCCGTAGCGGGTATGTCGGCCGGCACCGGGGCTGAGGTTGCGGGGCTCCGCCCCGGGCCCCGCTGCTCAATCGCCGCAGGGGCTTGATTTGGCTCAATCGCCGCAGGGGCTTGAACTGGCTAGTCCAGGCCCAGTGTCTTGCGGTGTTCGCGCCAGCGTTCCATCAGGGCTGCCAGTTCGACCTGGACGAATTCGAAGAAGGCGAGGGTTTCCGCGATGCGGCGGCCCGCGGGGGTGTCCGCGCCCAGGCTCTCGACGCCCTCGCGCAGCGCGTCCTCCCAGCGCTTCATGACGCTGTCGCGGCTGCCCAGCGCCTCGTACCACTGGTTGCTGTGCACCCGGAAGAGGTCGCGCCGCGTGCCGGGGTCGCGTTCGCGCGTGACCATGTGCTGCTGGGTCAGATAGCGCACCGCCCCGGACACCGCGGCCGGGCTGACCTGGAGCTGCTTGCCGAGTTCGGCGGAGGTGAGGGCGCCGGAGTCGGAGGCGAGGAGGGCCGCGAAGACGCGGGCGGGCATCCGGGTCATGCCCGCATCGAGCAACTGGGCGGCGAAGCGCTCGACAAACCGGGAGCGGGCCGCCTCGGCCGCCCGTGCCTGCGTCTCGTCCATGCCCTGCGCGCTCATGTCCCGATCCTCTCCCCTTGCCCGGTCTGCGACGCCAGTTTATACGCTTCCTTAACTTCACAACTTTGTGAAGTGCGCGTAGCTTCAGAATCATGACGAAGGCAATCACGGTCTCCGGACTGCACAAGTCGTTCGGCAGGACCCACGCGCTCGACGGTCTCGACCTGGATGTCGAGGCCGGAGAAGTGCACGGCTTCCTCGGCCCGAACGGAGCGGGGAAGTCCACCACCATCCGCGTCCTGCTCGGCCTGCTGCGCGCCGACTCCGGCGCGGTGCAGCTGCTCGGCCGCGACCCCTGGGCCGACGCCGTGGAACTCCACCGCAAGGTCGCGTACGTACCCGGTGACGTGACGCTGTGGCGCAACCTCAGCGGTGGCGAGGTCATCGACCTCTACGGGCGGCTGCGCGGCGGGCTCGACAAGAAGCGCAAGGCCGAGCTCATAGAGCGCTTCGAACTCGACCCGACCAAAAAGGGCCGCACGTACTCCAAGGGCAACCGGCAGAAGGTCGCCCTGGTCGCCGCCTTCGCCGCGGTCGACATCGACGTCCTCATCCTCGACGAGCCCACCTCCGGCCTCGACCCGCTGATGGAGGGGGTCTTCGAGAGCTACGTCGAGGAGGCCGCGCGCGAGCACGGGCGGACGGTGCTGCTGTCCTCGCACATCCTCAGCGAGGTCGAGCAGCTCTGTGACCGGGTCAGCATCATCAGGAAGGGTGTCACCGTCGAGAGCGGGTCCCTCGCCGATCTGCGGCATCTGACCCGGACCAGCGTGACCGCCGAACTCGCGGGTGAGCCGGGAGGGTTGGGCGACCTTCCCGGGGTGCACGACCTCGACGTACAGGGCAAACGCGTCAAGCTTCAGGTCGACACCGACAAGCTCGACGCCGTCCTGCGCTCGCTCGCCGGGTCCGGCGTGCGCTCGCTGACCAGCACACCGCCCACCCTGGAAGAGCTGTTCATGCGGCACTACCAGGAGGACGTACGTACTCCCGAAGCGGCGGTGTCGCGATGACCACCCTCGTGGGCGAAGGACGCTACGTGTCGCGGTCGGGCGGCGCCCGACATCTCGCCGGCACCGGAACGCTGCTCAGGCTCGCGCTGCGGCGCGACCGCGTGATGATGCCCGTATGGATCGCCATCACCGCCATGATGGTCGTGTCGATGCCGAACACGCTGAAGAGCGTCTGGCCGACGGTCGCCGAGCGGGCCGACATCGCGGCGTCCATGAACACCAACGGCTCGATGCGCGCCATGTACGGGCCGGTCTTCGGGGACTCGCTCGGCGCGCTCACGGCCTGGCGCGGGGGCACGTTCGCCGCGGTCTTCGCCGCGATCATGAGCCTGCTCGTCGTCGTACGGCACACCCGTGACGAGGAGGAGAGCGGGCGGCAGGAGCTGGTGTCCTCGGCGATGGTGGGGCGGCGCGCGCCGCTGACCGCCGCGCTGCTCGCGGCCCTCGTGGCCAACGGTGTGCTCGCGCTGATCGTCACGGGCGGGCTCGCCTCGCAGGGCGGCGCGGGGGCGCTCGCCCTCGGGCTCGCGATCGGCGGCTGCGGGATGGTGTTCGCGACGATGGCGGCGATCGTCGCCCAGTTCACGGAGAGCGCGCGGCTCGCGCGCGGCGCCACCTCCGCGGTGCTCGGCGTGGCCTTCGTGCTGCGCGCGGCGGGCGACTCCGGCACGAACGACGGCTCGTCCCCGCTGACCTGGATCTCGCCGGTCGGCTGGGTCGAGAACGTCCGCGCCTTCGCCGACGAGCGGTGGTGGGTGCTCGGGCTGCTGCTCGCGGCCGTCCTGGTCCAGGGCGCCGTGGGCTATGAGCTGGCCGGGCGGCGCGACATCGGCATGAGCTTCCTGCCGACGCGTCCGGGACCGGCGAACGGGCGTCTCGGCACGGCGGGTTCGCTGGCCTGGCGGTTGCAGCGGGGCAGCGTGATCGGCTGGGCGGTCGGGTTCCTCGCGGCCGGTGTCGTCTTCGGCGGGATGACCGAGGGGGCGGCCGATCTGGTCGGCGACAGCGAGAACACCAAGGAGATCATCGAGCGGATGGGCGGCCAGTCCGGCATCACCGACGCCTTCCTCGCCACGATGGTCGGCATGCTCGGCATGGTCGCCGCGCTCTACATCGTGCAGGCCGTGCTCCGGCTGAACGGCGAGGAGACCTCGCAGCGCGCCGAACCCGTCCTCGCGAACGCGGTGGGCCGGATCGCCTGGGCCGGCGGCCACTTGGTGATCGCCTTCGCGGGCGCCGCGTTGATCATGCTGCTGGGCGGGGTCGGGCTCGCGGTCGGCCACGGGCAGGAGTTCGGCGCGGTCATCGGCGCCTGCCTGGTCCAGCTCGCCGCGATCTGGTCGCTCGGCGGGGTGGCCGTACTGCTGTACGGGGTGTGGCCACGGGCGGCCGCCGCAGCGTGGGCTGCGGCGGGAGCGGCGCTCCTCATCGGCTGGATCGGCCCGGCGCTCAAACTGCCGCAGGCGGTCATGGACATCTCGCCGTTCGGTCACCTGCCGAAGCTGCCGGGCGGGGACATGACGTGGGGGTCTGTGATCGTGGAGGTGCTGCTCGCGGCGGTGTTCGTGGGCGTGGGCCTGGTCGGTCTGCGGCGGCGGGACATGGCCGGCTGACGGCGGCGTCACAGCTCCACGGCGAGCCCCTCCAGGCCCCGGATGACGAAGTTCGGCTTGCGCTCCGGCTCGGCCGCGAGCCGCAGCGTCGGCGCCTGTGTCAGCAGTGCCCGCATGGACGCGGCGAGTTCGATCCGGGCGAGCGGGGCGCCGATGCAGTAGTGGATGCCCGCGGAGAAGGAGATGTGGGGGTTGTCCCGGCGGGTCAGGTCCAGGCGGGCCGGGTCGGTGAAGACCGCCGGGTCATGATTGGCCGAGCCGAAGAGGAGGGCCACCTCCGAACCGGCCGGGATCGTGGTGCCCGCCACCTCGATCTCGTCGAGCACCCAGCGTTCGAAGAGCTGGAGCGGGGTGTCGTAGCGCATCAGCTCCTCGATCGCGGTGGGGATCAGGGAGTGGTCGGCGCGCAGGGCCGCGAGCTGCTCGGGGTGGCGGAACAGGGCCCACCAGCCGTTCACCGTCGAGTTGACGGTGGCCTCGTGGCCCGCGTTGAGGAGCAGGACGCAGGTGGAGATCAGCTCCTGCTCGGTGAGGCGGGCGGGCCCCGCGCCGTCCTCGTCGTCGTGGGCGGCGATGAGACCCGAGATCAGGTCGTCGGCGGGGCGGGCGCGGCGTTGGGCGATCAACTCCCTGAGGTACTCGGTGAATTCGAGTGACGCGGTGACCGCCGCCCGCGCCGTCTCCTCCGACGGGTTCAGCTCGTACATGCCGCAGATCGCCGCCGACCACGGCCGCAGCGGCGCCCGGTCCGGCTCGGGGATGCCGAGCATCTCGGCGATGACGGCCACCGGGAGCGGTTCGGCGACCGCCGTGAGCAGATCGCCGCCGCCGTCCGCCACCAGACCGGAGACAAGCTCGCCCGCCAACTTCTCTACGTACGGCTGGAGTTGACGCACCGTGCCCGGAGTGAACGCCTTCGACACCAGGCGGCGGATGCGGGTGTGGTCCGGGGGCTCCAGGTCGAGCATGCCGTGGTCGTTGAGGGTGTGGAACGGCTCGTGCTCCGGCGGCGGGGCGGTGCGGCCGAAGTCCTCGTGGGCGTAGCGGTGTTGGTAGGTGCGGCCGAGGCGCCGGTCGCGCAGCAGCGCCGATACGTCGGCGTGGTGCGGGATCAGGTACTGGTTCGACGGCTCGAACCAGTGCACCCGGCCGGCCTCGCGCAGGTCCGCGTAGGCGGGGTACGGGTCGGCGACGAAGGCCGGGGACCAGGGGGCGAACTTCTCCACGAGGGCGTCCATGGCCGGACGCTAGCCGCGCTCACCCCGGTGTGACCAGACGTGCCTCGTACGCGAAGACCGCCGCCTGTGTCCGGTCGCGCAGCCCCAGCTTCACCAGGATCCGGCTCACATGCGTCTTGATCGTCGACTCGGCGACCACGAGCCGCTCCGCGATCTCGATGTTCGACAGGCCCCGCGCGATCAGAACGAGCACCTCCGTCTCCCGCTCCGTCAGCTCCCCGTACGCGCCCGTCTGCCGCCCCGCCGCAATGCTCGGCGCCTCGGACAGCTTGGCGAACTCGGTGATCAGACGGCGGGTCACGGTCGGCGCGAGGAGGGCCTCGCCGCTCGCCACCACCCTTACGCCGTCGGCGAGTTCGCGTGCGGAGGCGTCCTTGAGGAGGAAGCCGGAGGCCCCGGCCCGCAGCGCCTGGTACACGTACTCGTCCAGGTCGAAGGTGGTCAGGACGAGCACCTTCGTGCCCGCGTCCGCCGCGACGATCTCGCGGGTCGCCTCGATGCCGTTCAGCTCCGGCATGCGGATGTCCATCAGGACAACGTCGGGGTGGAGCTCGCGGACCTTGGCGATCGCCTCCACGCCGTTGACGGCCTCGCCGACGACCTCGAAGTCCGGCATCGCGTTGAGGAGGACCGAGAAGCCCTCGCGGACCATCATCTGGTCGTCGGCGACCAGGACCCTGATCACGCCTCGTCCTCCGTCCCGGTGGCCGCGGCGCGGGCGACGGGGATGAAGACGGTGACCTCGTACCCGCCGTCGGCCGTCCCGTCCGCCGTCATCTCGCCGCCCAGCATGGAGACGCGCTCGCGCATCCCGGTGAGACCGTGTCCCGCGCCGGGGGTCGGCTTCACCAGGCCGGTCGACGGGCCGTTGACGATCCGGAGGCCGAGGCCCCCGAGGACGTACGACACCTCGACGGCGGCCTGCGAGCCGGGGGCGTGCCGCAGCGCGTTGCTCAGCGCCTCCTGCACGATCCGGTACGCCGACAGCTCGACGCCCTGCGGGAGTTCACGGGCCGCACCCGTCACGGTCCGCGTGACGGTCAGGCCCGCCTCCCGCACGTTCTCCAGGAGCTTGTCGAGGTCGGCGAGCGTGGGCTGCGGCGCGTCGGGCGCCTCGTAGTCCTCGGCCCGTACGACCCCCAGAACCCGGCGCAGTTCGGTGAGCGCGGCCACCGCGTTCTCCCGGATCGTGACGAACGCCTGCTCCAGCTCGGGCGGCGGGTTCTCGACACGGTAGGGCGCGGCCTCCGCCTGGATGGCGACGACCGACATGTGGTGCGCCACCACGTCGTGCAGCTCGCGCGCGATGTTCGTGCGCTCCTCGAGGAGCGTGCGCCGGTCCCGCTCGACGGCGGTGACCGTACGCTCCTGGACGACCTGGAGGCGCGCGGTGCGGTTGACGTGGACGAGCGCGACGATCCCGACCCCGATGCCGGAGAGCACCGTCATCGGGACCGCGATGCCGGCGTTCACGCCACCGAAGACCGCCGCGGAGAGCAGCGAGTACAGCGTGGACAGGGCCCACATCCAGGCCGCCGTACGCGGCCGGGTGCGTGCCGCGACCACCATCATCACGACCGTGTGGCCCAGGATGCTGCCGCCCGACCACGGGTAGAGGTCGTCGCTCGTCGCCCAGACCAGGATCGGGGCGGCCCCCAGCGAGAGCCAGAAGGCGAGGACCGGGCGGAGCAGGGTGAGCGCCACCGGGACCGCTGCCATCAGCCCGGCGACGAGGGCGAAGAAGGCGTCGTCGAGGGCGCCGTAGCTCGCCATGCCCGTGATCAGCGTGAGCGCGGCCAGGCCGAGCACGACGGCGTGCGGCAGGAGCCCCAGGTGCTTGCGGAAGCGGTCGGGGAACTGCCGGGCCCACGGCCCGTCCGTGCCCGCCCGGGGCAGCGGCCGGTACGTGAGCACCCCCCGGAACAGGTCCTCGCGCAGCCCCCGCAGCGCCGACTTGGCGAGATGTATCTCAGGGCTGCGCTCGCGCGGGCCCTGGAGGGTGGTGGTCGTGTCGGTCATGGCACAAACGGTAGGTCGCGGGGGCGCCGCCCCGCGTCCGCACCGAGGAGGGTTCGGGGCCGTCCGTCGCAAGGACTACGGCCGGGTCACCGGGCGGTCACCAGGCCAGTTGGGCGATCTCCTCCGCGACCACCGCGCAGGCGTCCGCCGCCGGGTCGATCAGCGGAAAGTGGCCGACCTCCTCCAGGAACGTGACGCCCACGACCTCGCCCGCCTTCGCCGCCGCGTCCGCGTACGCCTCGGCCAGTTCGAACGGCACGGTCGTGTCCGTACGGCCCTGGACCAGGGTCGTCGCGACGCCGGTCGGCAGCAGTTCCACGGGGTCCGCGTACGGACGGCGCTCGTCGAACAACTCTCGCATGCCGCCCAGGAACTGGACGCACGCGCCGCCGCAGACCCCCAGCTCCTCGGCGAGCACGAAGCCCACGAGCGGGGCGATGGCGACGACGCCGCGCAGCGCCGCGGAGTCCGGGGTGCGCCAGGGCGCGCCCTCCGGCAGCACGTGCCGGGCGCCGGCCCACAGCGCGAGCTGGCCGCCCGCCGAGTGGCCGGTGACGATGGTGCGGCGCGGGTCGGCCGACGGCAGGTGCTCGGCGGCGAGCGCGGGCATCGCGTCGAGCGCGGTCGCCACGTCGTCGAAGGTCTCGGGCCAGCGCCCCGCCATGGGGCCCTCGGCACCCTGATGCGGCACCGCGCTCCCCCGCCGGTACTCGACGTTGGCCACGGCGAACCCGCGCCGTGCGAGGAAGTCGCAGAACGGGGTCAGGTACTGCCGGTCGTACGGCGCCCGCCACGCGCCGCCGTGCAGGACCACGACGAGCGGGGCCGCGGTCGCGCCGTCCCTCGGGGCGTAGAAGTCGACGATCTGATCCGGGTGATCGCCGTACGCGGCGCTGACGTCCGGCGGCACGGCAGGATGCGAGAAGGCCGACGCCTCCTCCGCCTCCTCGCGGGTGGCGCCGGACTGGTCGGGGTCTGGCATGCTCCAACCTCTCGACATCGTGCGGAACTTGACGAATACGCGAACGACCCGGCGGGCAGCCGATGATTCGCGGTATGCGGACGCTACCAGGCCCGTGACGTGCGTCAACACGTACAGTGACCACACAAACGGTTCCTTCGTACCGTTACCCTGTGGGTCATGACCGGTAACCCGACCGAAGCGCACGAACCCGGCACGCTCCGCCCCGGCGGGCGCACGGCCCGTGTCCGCGCGGCGGTGCTCGACGCGGCGGGCGACGTCCTCGCCGAGCACGGCTTCGACCGGCTCGACCTGGGTGACATCGCGCGGCGCGCGGACGTCGGGAAGACGACCGTGTACCGGCGGTGGGGCTCACCCACGGGACTCGTCGCCGACCTTCTCGACCAGATGGCCCAGGAGTCGCTGCCGCGCACCGAGACGGGTTCCCTGCGCGGGGACCTGACCGCCAACGCGCGTCTCGTGCAGCAAACGTTGGCGGATCCCCGGCAGGGCCGCCTGTTCCACGCGGTGATCGCGGCGGCCGCCTGTGACCCGCGCACGGCGTCCGCCCTCGCCCGTTTCTACGAGGTCCGGGTGGCCGAGTGGGCGCCCTGCGTGGAGCAGGCGGTGGCCCGCGGTGAGCTGCCGCGCGGCACGGACCCGTCGGAGGTCGTCCGAGCGGTGTCCGCGCCGCTGTACTACCGGCTGCTGACCTCTGGCACCGCGCCCGACGAGGCGGATGCGGTGCGCGCGGTGGCGGCGGTTGTGGCGGCGGCGGGGGCGGGGGCGTACGCCATGTGACGGCCACCCGTTCCCACGCCTCGGGGCTCTGCCCCGGACCCCGCTGCTCAATCGCCGCAGGGGCTTGATCTATCAAGCCCCGCGGGACTTGATCTATCAGTCGCCGGCGGGGCTTGATTTATCAAGCCCCGCCGGCGATTGAGGCGCGGGGTCCGGGGCGGAGCCCCGTGCGGGTGGGCGTCAGGCCAGGCTCTGCGCCAGCACCCGCGCCGCCCGCTCCACCTCTCCGTACGACAGGTACAGCGGCGTGAAGCCGAAGCGGAGGATGTCCGGGGGGCGGAAGTCGCCGACGACGCCCGCCGTGATGAGGCGGGACATCACCTCGCCCGCGTCCTCGCAGCGCAACGCCACCTGACTGCCCCGTTCCCCGTGCGCGGCTGGCGTCACCACCTCGACCCGGCCCTCGGGGACGTACTCCTCGACGCACTCAAGGAAGAAGTCCGTCAGGGCAAGGGACTTGGCCCGCACCGCGTCGACCGAGACATCGGGGCGCGACCACACCTCCAGCGCCGCCTCGAGCGCCAGCATCGACAGGATGTCCGGCGTCCCGACCCGGCCCCGTACGACCCCGTCCGCGGCCTCGTAATCGGAACGCATCCCGAACGGCTCGGCGTGCGAGTTCCAGCCCGGCAGCGGCGAGTCGAAGGCCGCCTGGTGCTCGCGCCGGACGTACAGGTAGGCGGGCGAACCGGGCCCCCCGTTGAGGAACTTGTACGTGCAGCCGACCGCCAGGTCGACCCCGTGCGCGTCGAGCCCGACCGGCAGCGCGCCCGCGCTGTGGCACAGGTCCCACACCGAGACCGCCCCCGCCGCACGGATCGCCGCCGTCAGCGACGGCAGATCGTGCAGCCGGCCGCTGCGGTAGTCGACGTGGTTCAGGAGCACCGCCGCCGTACGCGGCGAGAGCGCGCCCGGCACCTCCCCCGGCTCCACCGCACGCACCGAACAGCCCGTCATCCGGGCCGCCGAGGCGGCGATATAGCCGTCGGTGGGGAACGTCGCGGCATCGACGAGGATCTCGTCGCGGCCGGCGTCCGGACCACCCGCGAGCCGCACCGCACCCACAAGTGCCTTGAAGACATTGACACTTGTGGAGTCGCCGACGACCATCTGCCCGGCGCCCGCGCCCACGAGCGGAGCGATCAGATCGCCGATCCGCTCGGGCGCCGTCCACCACCCCGACTCGCTCCAGGACCGGATCCGCAGCTCGCCCCACTGCCGGCGCACGACGTCGTCGACCCGCCCAGGGACGTTCGCGGGCAGCGCGCCCAGCGAGTTCCCGTCGAGGTACACAACGTCGTCGAGGACGAACTCGTCGTGTACGGCCGCGAGTTGGTCGGCAGCGTCCAGTTCCTTGGCCCGCTCGCACAGATCAAACATGGGACCTCGCCGTCCACAGCTCGGGGAAGACATTCTTGCCCGCCCGCTTCTCCAGCCACGCCACACCGGCGGAGCCACCCGTGCCCGTCTTCGCGCCCATGGCACGCCGGGTGGCCACCAGGTGATCGTTGCGCCAGCGCCACACCAGCTCGGCGACATCGGTCAGCGCCTCACCGAGACGCGCGAGCTCGTCGCCCTCGTCCCCGGCGTACAGGCGCGTCCACACCGCCTCGACCTCCGGCGACGGCTCGTACTTCTTCGACACGTCACGGTCGAGGACGGCGCGCGGCACCGGGTGCCCGCGCCGGGCGAGCAGCCGCAGCACCTCGTCGTAGAGGCTCGGCTCCTGGAGCGCCTTCGCCAGCTCGGCGTGCACCCGGGGCGCGCCGCGGTGCGGCACCAGCATCGACGCCGACTTGTCACCGAGCAGGAATTCCATGCGCCGGTACATCGCCGACTGGAAGCCGCTGCCCTCGCCGAGCGCGGAGCGGTAGGAGTTGAACTGGGCCGGGGTGAGCTGTGCCAGCGGCCGCCACGAGGCGTTGAGCGCGTCCAGTTCCCTGACGGACCGTTTCAGCGCGGCCACCGCCGTCGGTACGTCGTCCGTGCCGAGCGCACGGGCCGCCGTCTCCCACTCGTGCACGATGACCGTGAACCACAGCTCCATGACCTGGGTGGTGACCAGGAAGACCATCTCGCCGGGGTCGTCCGAGCGAAGGTGCTGGAGGTGGGTGAGGACGTCGGCCTGGACGTAGTCCTCGTAGGGCGTGGTGCCCGCGAAGTCGAGATGCGGGGTGGCGGGTGCTTCCGCCTCGTGATCCGCGTCGAGGGACATCGCTGTCTCCTGTTTGTACTCCGGGTAGCGGTCCGCCCTGCCGTTACCGACACGGGGCCCCGGTCCCCGACTGCATCCTCCGCAATCGTGCCCGCAAACGGCAAGGCCCGCCTGTTCACAAAGGACCGGGCGGGCCTCACCGGACGCATCACCGAGCGGGCCCGGGATCGACTCCCCTTCGATCCCGGGCCCGCACGGGTTGCCCCCTGCGGAGCGACAGGCAGGATGCCTGCGCTGCTGAACGCAGAAGACGGAAGCTGGTGCCCTGAGTCGGCATCACGGCTCCAGCGGGTCATTCCGCTACTGGTGCCGGGCCGCGGGACTGGGGGTCCGGAAGGGGACGACAGGCCCGCGCTCTCACAGCACTGGCCCAAGGCGTCCTCGCGTGTTGAACCATACGCTCCGGGCCCGCGCAGTAACAGGGCGTACGACGACGACTTCGGTGCGCGCCCCCCCCGATTTGAGGCATGGCAAGGACCGGCACCGGCCTTCCTCACGCGAGCAGCTCTCATCGCTTCGAAACCTGCGGGAGTACCGTTGAGGGAGCGAGGGCCCTTCGTGCACCGGTGTCAGACCGGTCTCGACCCCTCGGTTTCCCGTCACGGGGCAGCCCCAGAGCCCGGCCGCGCCACACGCACCGAGGTCAAGGAGCCCCGTATGTCCCCTCGTTCCGCCTCGCCCACTCCGGTGCAGCCCGGCGACCCGCACTCCCCGTACCGCTACGGCACGCAGCTGCGCGGCCGGATCGACCCGTCGGCCGCCGTCATCCGCCTCCTCGAACGACTCGGCTTGGCATACGACGTGCGCCGGCCGACGGCGGACCGCATTGCCGACCGTCGCGCCTGGCGCCGCAACCACCCGCCCGCGCAGGCCCGTTACCAGGAGACCCAGATGACGACCTCGCTGCAACCCCCGCTTCCCTCCCACCCTGTCCTGCGCCTGCGCCTGGCTCCCCACGGGGGCATTCCCAGGCCCATCGACGGGGCGTGGTGGCCGCGCTCCTACGACCTGCTCTCCGAACTCCCCCGGCTGCTGGCCGGGTTGCCCCGCGCGTGGGGCAACATCACCAGCGCTACCGTGAACGGGTCCGTGTGGGCGGCGCCACCCGGCCGGATGCTCGTGGCCAATCAAGTCGTACGACTGCACAGAAGCGAGACGACGTCAGGCGAGCACACCATCGTCCTGCTCGCTCCCGGCCTTGGCCGCTGGGACCTGCTGGTCGTGCCGCCGGACACGACCGCGGAGGCCGCCGAACCGCTCATGGCCGCCGCCGCGGACGCCCACTCCTGACGCGCCCCCGCAGGTGGGCCGCCCCGTTGGGTCCGTGACGGCCACACCCCCCGTCCGCCTCTCGGTCAGTCGCCCCATGCCGCCGATACGGGACTTCGGTCAGCGGATCGCGTCGCGCGCCCATACCTCGCGCTCCGCGGCACCGACAGCCCAAGGCAGTTCTTTCCAGCCGGACGTCCGCAGCAGTTCCCGGAAGCCGTCCGCGGATCGTTCGACGCGCGTCACCACCAGGTCCGTGGCGTGCCGGGAGAGCAGAAGCTCGACGAGGCGCGTCGCGATGCTGTGTCGTCGGTGTGCGGGCAGCACCATCAGTTCGGCCAGCTCGAACACACCGCCCGACGCGGCGAGTTCCTCCGCCTGCGGCATCGCCTCGGACCACCAGGCGTCTTCGCTGCCCAGGTGGTACCCATACGCACAGCCGATCAGACCGGCGTCGTCGGCCGCGGTCATGTCGAACCCGCCGCGCCCCACGTGCCGTTCGAAGCGGGACAGGAACTCCTGACGGTCGTGGTGCGCGGCGATGCCGTGCCAGGCCGCCGCCGCGTGCAGAGCCGCGACCGACTCCCGCTGCTGCTCGGCCTGCCACCTGGTCAGCCTGCGCAGATACGCAGCCATCCGTGCCCCCTTCACAGGTCGTTCATGGCAGCCCCGTTCAGCGGGACTGCTTGTGCGTGGTGCGGTCGCGGTGGCGACGTGCCCGAAAGCGCCCCCGGCCGCCGTCGCGGTGGTCGCGCCGCCCGCCTTTCCCGGCCGGCGGGGGAACCGGGTGTGCGAGGCGGTCGGCGGGGTCGGTGGGTGCCCGGCGTCCGGGCAGGAAGCGGCTGTAGGTGTGCAAGGCGATCCTCTCGGCGTGCTGTGAGTTCATGCGGTGGATCACGGACGCGGCGACGGCGATCAGGGCCAGGAGGGCAGCGACGGTGAGGAAGGCGTCCATGCCGGTCACCGCCCCTCGATGGTGCGGCCCGCGTGCGTGGACGTCGCGCCGCCCTCGTACTCCCACGACTCCTCCGGGTCCTGGACCCGGTCGCCGACGGCGATGTCGTGATGGCGTGCCCACTCGGCGGCCATCAGCGCCGTGGCCGTGAGCGGCGGCCCGTCCGGGACGACGGCGGCCGCCATGAGCCGGCCGGCAGCCTCGTCACCGGCCTCCGGCGGGATCACGAGGAGGTCCCAGCGGCCCGGCCCGTAGGACAGCAACAGCAGCTTGTGCGGGTCGAGTTCGGGGGTGAACCAGCCGACCTTCACCACGTGCCCGCGCACCGGCACGCTGCGCGGGACAGCGGGCCAGAGCATCGGATTGACGGCGATGCGGGTGATGCGGCCCCACAGGGAGTCGAGCACGTCGACAAGTGCGGGAACCTCGGCCGTCAGGTCCCGGGAGCGGGGCCACCAGGCCCCGTCGAGCAGGCCCGTGCCGGCCATGGGCGTCAGCGCGATACGGGCGGTTCTCGGAGAGGCGGAGGGAGGTGTCGTGGTCGCGGCCATGATGCGGACCTGTCTCCGCGGCGGCGCGGCGGCCGTCCCGGACGTCGTCTCTCATCGAGGACGAGACCCGCGCGGATGCCGGAGTACGAAATGCCCTCGGTGTGTCCACCGTACTCCTGCGCGACCCGGTGGCCCCAGGGCCGAGCCCTGTCGCACACAGGGTCCGGCGTCCGCTCGTCACCTCGGTACCGGCTCGATGTCCGCCGGATCGAAGACCGGCCCGTTCGAGGAGGGCTTGATGACGACCGCGCGGAAGACCTTGAGAACAGCGGCCCGCTGCTGCTCGATCGTCAGCTCCTCCCACCGTTCCCGGATGTCGACGGGGCCGGCGGCGAAGGTCGCGGCCTCGGCCCTGTGCAGAGCCCGCTCCCGTCGCAGGTCCGCGATCCGCTTCTCCAGGTCCTCGGTGAGCGCGATGTAGCGGGCGGCAGCGAGCCGCTTGGCCTGCCATGCCTGCTTGAACTCGGCCATGTCCCTTTCCAGAGAGGCGAGTTCTTCCTCCCCGGCCCACTCCGGGGGACGCTCCCGCACGTTCGTCAGGGCCTTGTCCGAGCTGATGAAGACGGCGTTCCTGACGAGTCGGTCGACCGGCTCGCCGACCCTGGCCACTCCCCCGCATCCCCCGTCGTTCCTGCCGGGGCACGCGTACCGGAACCGGGATGAGGTCTTCGACTTCCGGTACGAGGGGAAGGCCCGCATCTTCGTCCCGCAGCGCCCACAGCGGGCGATGCCGGAGAGCAGGTACTTGGTGGCGTGGTCCCGCGCCTCCCGCCCCTCCGACACCTTGCGGACCTTCTCCACGAGCAGGTACCACTCGTCGGGAGTGACGACCGGCTCCCAGTCACCGACGACCGGAGCCCCGTGTTCGTCCAGGAACAACTCCCCCTGGTGCATGCGGTATCCGCAGAGCCGCGGATTCAGCAGCATGCGCCTGATCTTGGAGTCGTCGAAGTGGCCTCCGCTGTGCGACCGGATGCCCTTGTCGCGCCACTCACGCGCGATCGACGCCCAGCGGACGCCACCGAGGAAGTCCGTGACAGCCTTGCGGAGGTTCTCGGCCTCCTCCGGCACCAGCGTCCTGCGGTCCGCACGGTTCCAGCCGTACGGCGCCCGGCCGCCCGGCAGTCTCCCCTGCGCGGCCAGTTCCAAGTGCTTGCGCTTCGTGCGCCGCGACGTGTCCGCCGAGGACTTGTCGGCGACGGTGACCTTGATGCGCGCGATGAAGCGCCCGTTCTCCGTGGACAGGTCGATGTCCGACGCCGAAACGGAGTCGAACGCGAGGTGGCGTTCGCGGCGCTCCGCGTCCTCGTACTCGTCGATCCACGCTTCGAGTTCGCGCGGCTGCCGCGTGAAGCGGTCGATGTCCCAGGCGACGACGCCGTCGATCCGCCCGGCTTTGAGGTCTTCCAGCATCCGCCGGAACTCCGGGCGCACGGTCCTCCGCTGGTAGGCGGACAAGTCGTTGTCCTCGTAGACCTCGGCGACTTCCCACCCACGGGCGGCACAGCGCAGGCGACAGTCCTCCTCTTGCCGCACGACGCCAAGACCCTCGGCCTCGTCGTCCCTGCCGATCCGGGTATAGATGCCCACCCGCATGGGCCCGGAGGCCCCCCGCCGTGCTGCCATGCGCGGGATCGTCGCACGCCGCGATCGATCACATCAACCGCCCTTCTCACACCCTTCCGGTCCGCGGCCGAAGGCATCCGGGACCGTCCCGAACACCAGGCGGCAAGTGGCAGACTGGCGTCATGACGACGCACAAGAACCTGCTGGGTGGACCGGATCCGACGTACCTGCCCGAGAACGAGGAGGCGTACCGACTTCTCGGCGAGGAGTCCCAGTCACCGGCCGATGTCGCGGCCAAGTACCCGACCTTCTCGCTCGCCTGGGCGATGCTCGCCGACGACGCCTTCGAGGCGGGGCGTGTGGTCGAGTCGTACGCGTACGCGCGCACCGGCTACCACCGAGGACTCGACTCCCTGCGCCGGGCCGGGTGGAAGGGGCACGGCCCCGTCCCTTGGAACCACCAGGCCAATCGCGGATTCCTGCGCTGCCTCGCCGCCCTTGCCCGCGCCGCCGGCGCGATCGAGGAGAAGGACGAGACCGAGCGGTGCTGGCAGTTCCTTCAGGACAGCAGCGAAGAGGCGTACGCGACGCTGAAGCGGTAGCGCCGGCGGCAGCAAGCCTCCACCGCACAAAAAAATGCCGCCGCTCTTCACAGAGACAGAGCGGCGGCACCGAGTGCACGATCCCGTCTTCCGCGACTCCGGTCGCCCGTCGAGCGCCCTCGTGACATGCCACGGGCCCGGCTCCCCGAGGGGTGCCGGGCCCGTGCACGCGAAGCGCCTTACTTGATGCGCGTACCCGTCGAGCGCAGGTTCTCGCAGGCCTGGACGATGCGGGCGGTCATGCTCGCCTCGGCCTTCTTGCCCCACACACGCGGGTCGTACGTCTTCTTGTTGCCGACCTCGCCGTCGACCTTCAGGACGCCGTCGTAGTTCTCGAACATGTGGCCCGCGATGGGCCGCGTGAAGGCGTACTGGGTGTCGGTGTCGAGGTTCATCTTCACGACGCCGTTCTCCAGCGCGGTGGTGATCTCCTCGACCGTGGAGCCGGAGCCGCCGTGGAAGACGAAGTCGAACGGCTTCGAGCCGGCCGGCTGACCGTACTTCGCGGCGACGCCCTCGTTCAGGTCCTTGAGGAGGTCGGGGCGGAGCACGACGTTGCCCGGCTTGTACACGCCGTGCACGTTGCCGAAGGACGCGGCCAGCAGGTAGCGGCCCTTCTCGCCCAGGCCGAGGGCCTCGGCGGTGCGCAGCGCGTCGTCGACCGTGGTGTAGAGGTTGTCGTTGATCTCGTGCGAGACGCCGTCCTCCTCACCACCGGTCGGGGTGATCTCGATCTCGAGGATGATGTTCGCGGCCTTGGCCTTGGCGAGCAGCTCCTGGGCGATCTCCAGGTTGTCCTTGAGCGTCTCGGCCGAGCCGTCCCACATGTGCGACTGGAACAGCGGCAGGCCGCCGGCCTCGACACGCTTGGCGGAGATGTCGAGCAGCGGGCGTACGTAGCCGTCCAGCTTGCCCTTGGGGCAGTGGTCGGTGTGCAGCGCGATCTTGTTGCCGTAGCGCGCGGCCGCGACGTGCGCGAACTCGGCGAGCGCCTCGGCGCCGACGACCATGTCCTTCACGCCCTGGCCCGAGAGGTACTCGGCGCCACCGGTGGAGATCTGGATGATGCCGTCGGACTCGGCCTCTGCGAAGCCCTGCAGCGCGGCGTTCAGCGTCTGCGTCGACGAGACGTTGATGGCCGGGTAGGCGAACTTCCCCGCCTTGGCCCGGTCGAGCATCTCGTTGTACTGGTCCGGGGTTGCGATGGCCATCTGCCGTCTCCTCGTAAAGCGCGCGGGTTGCGGGTTCGGGTTGTCGTTCTGGGTGACCCTCACCAAGGGGGTGACATCATCGTCGACCCCATCTTTCCAGACTCGGCCGGTACTCGGTTGCTCAGTCCAGTCCGAGCTCGTCCTTCGAGAAGGCGAAGAGGTACGGCACCCCGGCGCCCTCGGTGATCTTCTCGGCGGCGCCGGTGGCCCGGTCCACGATGGTCGCGACGGCGACGACCTCGGCCCCGGCCTCGCGCACCGCCTGGACGGCCTCCAGCGGCGAGCCGCCGGTCGTGGACGTGTCCTCGACGACGACCACGCGACGGCCCTTGATCTCCGGGCCCTCCACGCGCTTCTGCATGCCGTGCGCCTTGGCGGCCTTGCGGACGACGAACGCGTCGAGGCGCTCGCCGCGGGCGGCCGCCGCGTGCAGCATCGCGCCCGCGACCGGGTCGGCGCCCATGGTGAGGCCGCCGACCGCGTCGAACTCAAGCCCGTGCTGACGGGTCAGGTCGAGCAGGACCTGGCCGACCAGCGGGGCGGCCTCGCCGTCGAGGGTGACGCGGCGCAGGTCGACGTAGTAGTCGGCCTCGATGCCGGAGGAGAGCGTCACCTTGCCGTGCACCACGGCCTTGTTCTTGATCTGCGTCAGCAGCGCGTCGCGCACGTCGTTCGTCGTCATGCCTATGAGCTTAAAGGGGGGCGACGGGGGTGGGTTTTACAGGTGGCTCCAGGTCCAGGTCGTGCTCGCCTCCAGCGGCTCCACCGGGGTGACCAGGCGCGGCGCCGTGTTCAACCCGTTCGGCGGCCCGGTCTGCGGCTCCACGCACACCGCCGCGTCCTGCTCGTCGTAGACGACGACCCACTGCTCGGGGCTCTTCACCTCGACCTGGAGGGCGCCCGGCCAGGACAGCGTGACGTCGACGCCTTCAGGCATCCCGAAGCAGTCGTCCCAGGGGCCCGGGGTCGCCTCGACGCGCTTGCCGGTCGGCAGGTGGTCCGCGCCGCGCTCCTCCTGCCAGGCCGGGTCGAAGGCGATCTGCACGCTGCTGCCGCCGTCGGTGATCGTCCGGTTGAACCAGGGGTGCCAGCCGAGCTGCGCCGGGAACGAGTCGCCGTACGTCTCGATCCCCATCGACAGGGTCAGCGAGTTCTCGGTGAGCGAGACGAGCTGCGTGACGCGTCCGCTGTACGGCCAGGGGGCGGTGAGGTCGTACGTGAAGGCCGCCTCGGTGCGGGTTTCGCGCGCGGTGGTCCACTCGGCGCCCCGGCCGAAGCCGTGGATGGCGTGGGGGCCGGAGTTCAGCGGCATCTGGTGGACGTGGCCGCCGTTGCGGAACTGTCCGTCCCTGATGCGGCCGCACCACGGCACCATCGGGAAGCAGCCGTACTTCTCGCCCTGCCGCAGCAGTTCGGTACCGGAAATCTTCAGGCTGCTGATACGGCAGCCGTTGCCCGGCGCCACGGTCACTTCCGCGTCGCCCGCGGTCAGCGTCGTCTCCTGTGTCGTCACGACGACTGAGCCTATGCGGGGTAGTGCTACCGGCGCCTGCGCAGGGCCCGGCCGACGACGATCGCCGAGGCGAGCGCGACGGCGGCCGCGGGGGCGGCCCAGCGCAGTGTGGCGCTGGTCGTGACGCCTTCGGGGGCGGGCACGGGGGCGTACCGGCCGCGCGGCGGCGCGTGGTCCACCTCCTCCGCGCTGCGGCCGATCATCGTGCGCCGGGCGTGCGCGGCGACCGGCTCCGCCGGGAGCTCGGCCTCGGGCCCCGCGGGCGGCTCCGCCGGGAAGTCGGACTCGGGTCCCGCGGCGGCCGCGAGGTCCGCGTCGGGGTCGAGGGACGGGGGCGGGATCTCGGTGTCGAAGACGGAGGAGTGGCTTTCGGTGGGCGCGAATGTCTCGCCCTGCTCGCCTTCTCCGGCGCCGGCGCCGTCACCGTCGCGGGGGTCGGTGGAGGCGTCCGCCGGGTCGCCGACCGAGCTGGTGCCCGAGCCCTCGACCGTGTCGTCGACGGGTCCCGTGTCCGCGTCCATGCCCTCGTCGGGGTCCGAACCCGGCTCCTGGCGGGTCGCGCCGAGGTTTTCCGCGAAACGGTTCAGCAGACGGTGGGCCGCCGATGCCACAGCCTCGCGCGACAGTTCCGCGACCCGGCCGTCACCGGAACCGGTGCCGGAGAAGGTGACCGCGGAGCCGCCGGCCGCCGCGGCGACCCTGGCGGTCAGGGCGAACTTCACGCCTCCCGTGCCGCGGGCCTCGCTGCCTTCACCCGTCATGGCGAAGGAACCGTCCGCCGACTGCGTCACGGTGACGCTGCCGCGGTACGTGATGGTGTGCCCGCCGATACGTACCTTCAGGCGGCCTCCGCCACCGGTGGCGTCGCGCTGGAAGCCGGGCAGGGCCCGGTCGACGCGTTGGGAATCGCAGAGCACCGCCCGCAGGGACTCCGCCGGAACCGGAACGAACACCTCATGCTCCATGCCGCCGAGCCTAGCGACTCCGTCGGAACCGTGAACCCTCTTCGCCACCCCGGATCCGACTTTCCGTCTCCACCGGCCCTCACCCGGAAACGGACGCCCACCCGCACCCACGCCTCGGGGCTCCGCCCCGGACCCCGCTGCTCAAACGCCGCAGGGGCTTGATTTGCCCATCCCCGGCTCCGCTGCAATTGCCATTGAGGCTTGATCTGCCTGCCGTCCCACCGACTCGGACAACCGGCCCCAGGCGGGCGCCGCGACCCACCTCGGGCAATCCGCCGGGGGGGCGAGGCGCCCCGGCGCCGGGCAACAGGCACCACCACGGGGGGCCTCAGCCCCCGGAAGGGGGCGGGAGGATGGGAGACGACCCGGGCCCGGCGCAGCCGGGGAGCGGGCGACGCCGATGGCACCGCTGACACCGGCCCCGGCACCCAGACCCACGGGCTCCCGGGCTCACGGTGCCGCGCAACAAGCCCCACCACGGGGGGCCTCAGCCCTCGGAGGGGGCGGGAGGGTGGGAGATGACCCGGGCCCGGCGCAGCCGGGGTGCCGGTGGCGCCGAGGGTGCCGAGGGTGCCGCTGACAGTGGCCCCGGCTCCCAGGCCCACGGCGGCCCCGCGCAACAACCCGACGGCCCCGGCCCCGCCGCCCCCGTCAGTCGCCGAAGCGTGGGTGCACCAGTGTGGACGGGACGTAACCCGGGCCAGGTCGCACCAACCGCTCGCCCGCCGGAGGCACCGGACGGGTCCAGCCCGCCAGGACGAACCCCACACTCCCGCCGCCGCGATACACCACCGCCCGCAACCCCGCGGAGCGCACCGTCGCGGTCGCCGTCCCCAGCGGCGCCGCGCCGCCCCGCACCCGCGCCACCACTCGCCCCCGGTCCGCGAGCACCCGCCCCACCAACCCGTAGAACTCCTGCGAGTACAGCTTCGTGCTCGCCGTGCTGCCGGGGTCGGGCAGATCGCACACCACCACGTCGTACGGCAGCGCCCGCGGAGCGCCCCGCAGCCACGCGAACACGTCCCCCGTCACCACCCGCACCCGCGGATCCCCGAGCGCCCGCCCGTTCAGCTCGCGCAGCCCCGGATCCGTACGGGCGAGGCGCACCACCGCCGGGTCGGGGTCGACGACGTCCACCCGCCGCGCCCCGCGGGCGCGCAGCACCTCGCGCGCGGCGAGACCGTCGCCCCCGCCGAGGACCAGGACCCGCGCGCGCGGCCCACCGTGCAGCGCGGGGCCGACGAACTGCCGGTAGGCACGGCCCCGTTCGCGCCCGTCGGCCCGCAGCCGACCGTCGAGAAAGAGCGACGTGGGGCGCCGCCCGCCACCCGTGAGCACGACTTCCTGCGCCCCGTCCTGCACGGCGACCCGCACATCCGCCCCGAACAGGGCATGCCGCGCCGCCCGCTCGAAGTCGTCGACGAGGACCCAGGACGTGGCGAGCACGCCGAGCACCGTGACGTTCGCGACGATCAGCAGCCAGCGCGCCCGCCGGCTCAGGTCCCGCCGGAACAGGCCGAGGACGAGCACCGCCCCCGCCACCGCGTTGACCGCCCCGGTGAGCAGCGCCCCGGTCAACTGCCCCAGCAGGGGCAGCAGCAGAAAGGGGAACGCCAGTCCGCCGACCAGCGCGCCCACGTAGTCCGCCGCGAAGAGGTCGGCCACGGCCCCGCCCGCGTCCTGCCGCCGGATCCGCTGGATCAGCACCATGAGGAGCGGCACCTCCGCCCCGATCAGCACCCCGATCGCGAGGGAGAACCCGACGAGCAGCCAGCGCGGCCCGTCCGCCCAGGCCCCGCCCCAGCCCCCGGTCCACGCGAACGCCGCGTACAGCGCCATGGCACTGCATCCGCCGACGAGCGCGAGCAGCGCCTCGATCATTCCGAAGCCCACCGCGGCGCGCAGCCGCAGCCGCTTGGCGGCGAGCGAACCGAGGCCCATCGCGAAGACCATGACGGAGAGCACGACGGAGGCCTGGGTGACCGAGTCGCCCATCAAGTAGGAGGCCAGTGCGACCAGTTCGAGTTCGTAGACGAGTCCGCAGGCCGCGCAGATGAAGACACCGACCAGGACGAGGGAGCGGGCGGTGCCCGGCTTCACCGGCAGCGGGGACCGGACCCGGCCGCCCGCGGGCCTGGGGCCCCGGGTCGTCGCAGGTGGGTACGGTTCGATCACGCCTGGAACGCTACGTCACCACCAGACTCCGTCCAGTCACCCACACGTGTGGAACCGATGTACCGCAGGCATACCCGCGACCTGTGCGGCCATCGCGAGCCGGGCTCGCGCCGCTACAGGGCGGCGGCCACCGGCATCCGCGCGCCCACCCGCGTACGGGTGGCGACCAACTGGCCGTCCTGCGGGTAGGCGTGCCAGGTGCGCCAGTGCACCTGCCCCTCGTACCGCTGGGCGAGCATCGCGGTGAAGGCGTGCGGGCTGCCGGGAAACACACCCGCCAGACCGTTCGGGTGGTCGGCGACGAGCGCGAGCAATTCCTGGGCCCGGCCCGCGAATTGGCCCGCCGTCAAATGTTCGACGCGGGCCGCGAATTCGTACTCCCAGTCGCCCAGGCGTTTCGCGACGCCCAGCGGGAGCGGCGTACTGCTGCCGGGAATGCACGCCACGGTCTCCGAACAGCTGCCGCGCTCCTCCTCCAGCAGCACCTGGTGAGAGGCGCCGAGCAGCCTCAACTGGAGCCTGGCATCGTCGATGTCGAGGTCGAGCGTGGCGAGCGCGGGCAACGGCTCCCGGCCGAGGGCCCAGGCCAGATCGGCCGCACTCGTATCGGTATAGGCGGTGTTCAGGGTCGTGAGCATGGGTCGGCTCCGCTAACACGCAAAGGGAAGTGGGGCCGGCTGGATCAAAGGGGCCGGCTCGTGGGCCCACGCGGACGCGATAACTGCGCAGTACGAGGGCGGTGTTGACGGTTAAAGGGAATCATGGGGGGCGACGCCACCACAGCATTTTTACCCAACTTCGGAGGGTTTCCATCCCCCCGAGGGCAGCACAGCTCAACTGTTCAACTTCCACGAGCACCTTTCGCGCCCGGCGCACAACCTGCGAGGGCACAACCGGACAAGCGTGCGGCCCACGCGGACCGACTGCCCCGTGTCAGTCGTCTCCGCGTGGGCCGCACGCCCGGACACGGTGCGTCAGCTTCCGCCGCCCCCGCATCCGCCACCGCCACCTCCGCACGACGAGCCGCCCCCACCACAGGAGGAGCCGCCACCGCACGAGTGACCGTGATGTCCGCCGCCGGAGTCACCGGACGAGGAACATCCATAGGTGCCGCCACCGCTCGCGGCACCGCCACCGGCCCACCAGCTGCCCCGGCCGGCCCGGTTCTTCTTGAGCGAGGTACTGGACGAACGGCCGCCGCCGCCGGCCTTGGCCGTTCCGAGCACGATGGCGAGCACCAGCGCCACGAAGACCACGATGAAGAACACGGTCATCACCGGCCCTCCTTTCTCTTCCCCCGAATCCCCCGAGGGGCCGCCCCGTGCGGGCGTGACAGGGGGATGCCCGGGCCCGCCCCGCGCCAAAGCAGAGTTGAGCAAGTCCAGAGGTTCGGCGCAGGATGACCGGCATGACCTCCAGCGCACGCCCCCTCCTCAACCGCCGCCTCGCCGAGTTCGGGACGACGATCTTCGCCGAGATGTCCGCGCTCGCCGTGCGGACCGGCGCCATCAACCTCGGCCAGGGCTTTCCCGACACCGACGGCCCCGAGCAGGTGCGCGAGGCCGCGGTACGGGCGCTGCGCGCGGGGCACGGCAACCAGTACCCGCCGGGCCCCGGTATCCCCGAGCTGCGCACCGCGATCGCCGACCACCAGCGGCGCCGCTACGGCATGGAGTTCGACCCCGACCGCGAGGTCCTGGTCACCGCCGGCGCCACGGAGGCCATCGCCGCCTCCCTCCTCGCCCTCGTCGAACCCGGCGACGAGGTCATCGCCTTCGAGCCGTACTACGACTCGTACGCGGCGAGCATCGCCCTCGCGGGCGGCACCCGCGTACCGGTCACCCTGCGCCCCGACGGCGACCGCTTCCGCCTCGACCTCGACGAACTGCGCGCCGCGATCACCCCCCGCACCCGCCTCCTGCTCATCAACACCCCGCACAACCCCACCGGCACCGTCCTCAGCCGCGCCGAGCTCACCGCCATCGCCGAACTCGCGGTGGAGCGCGACCTCCTGGTCGTCACCGACGAGGTCTACGAACACCTCACGTACGGCGACGCCGAGCACATCCCGCTCGCCACGCTCCCCGGCATGCGCGAGCGCACGGTCACCATCGGTTCGGCGGGCAAGACGTTCTCGTTCACCGGCTGGAAGGTCGGCTGGGTGACGTCCACGCCGGAGCTCGTCACAGCGGTCCGCTCGGCGAAGCAGTTCCTGACGTACGTCTCCGCGGGCCCCTTCCAGTACGCCGTCGCGGAGGCCCTCGCCCTTCCCGACACGTACTTCTCCGACTTCCGCGCCACCATGACGGCCAAGCGCGAACTGCTCGCCACCGGCCTGGAGGACGCGGGCTTCACCGTCTTCCGCCCCCAGGGCACCTACTTCATCACCACCGACATCCGCCCCCTCGGCTTCGACGACGGCTTCGCCTTCTGCCGCGCCCTCCCCGAACGCTGCGGCGTCGTCGCCGTCCCCAACGCCGTCTTCTACGACGACCGGACCGCGGGCGCCCCCTTCGTCCGCTTCGCGTTCTGCAAGCAGGACGAGGTGCTCAGCGAGGCTTCGGCGCGGCTCGCCAAGCTCCGTACGTCGTAGGAGACATAGAAATCCCGTGCTCCGCGCGTCCTTGTGTGCGTCAGAGAACGGGAGGGCCCATGGACCCGCAGGATCAGCTGAGATTCCGGGACTTCGTCGACGCCAGGTGGGGCAGCCTGCTCCGCCTGGCGAACCTGCTCACCGGCGGCGACCGGCACGAGGCCGAAGACCTCGTACAGACCGCGCTGTTGAAGGCGCTGGGACGCTGGCGGCACATCGACGACCCCGAGGGGTACGTCCGCAAGGTGATGTACCGGCACCAGGTCAGCCGCTGGCGGCTGCGCCGCCCGCACCGCGAGCCGACGTTCGACGCGTCGCGCGCGATGTGGCGCGAGGAGGGCACGGACGACGGCACCGCCGATACCGATCTGCGGATCACCGTGGCCGGGGCGCTGGCGCTGCTGACCCCGCGGCAGCGCACGATGCTGGTGCTCCGCTACTTCGAGGACCTGTCCGAGACCGAGGTGGCGGCCGCCCTGGGCTGCTCGGTCGGCACCGTCCGCAGCACCACCCACCGCTCCCTGGCCCGGCTGCGCGCGCTCGCGCCGGAACTCGACGCCCGGCACCCCGCCGCGGCCACCGATCCCGACCGCCCCGTGAACGGCACCGCGCCGAAGGGAGCCCACGCATGAACGCCGACCAGCTGGACCGTACGCTCCGGGACGTCCTGCACGCGTGGACGCCCGACTCCGCGGGGCCGCCCCCGGGCATCGCCGACCGTCTCGTACGCCGCCGCAGGCGCCGCACCGCACTGCGCGTCAGCGGCGCCGCCCTCGGCCTCACCGCCGTCGTCTTCGGCACCGTCCTCGTCACCGGCACGGGCGGCGACGACCGGCCGCCGACCCCGACCAACCACGTCAGCCGGGAGGGCAAGCTGCGCTGGCAGACCACGCTGCCCGGCACCCGCGACTGGGACGCCTGCACCACGGGGCCCGGCGCCGTCTACTGCAGGGGTGCCGGGTACGACGGCGTCGGCGTCGACACCCGTACCGGAAAGGTCGTCTGGGAGCGCAAGGCCTCGCGCCCCGAGGACGGCGGCACCCCGGCGGGTTCGGTCCCCGGCGTCCGCGACGGAATCCTGTACACCTACGCCGACCACGCGCCCGGGACCTCCCGGACGGGCACCGACGTCGTCGCCGTCGACCTCGACAGCCGCAAAGTGCTGTGGAAGCACGAGCTGGCCGACGACAGCCGCGACGCGGACTCCGCCGTACTCTTCGACGGCGGCATCCTCGCCAACACCCCGACGTTCAAGAGCGCGGCGGCCCTCGACCCGAAGACGGGCGCCACCCTGTGGACCCACAAGTGGAAGCGGGCCGACTGCACCGCCGCCGCGATCGGCGGCGTCCCGCACCTGATGTGCTCGCCCGACAGCGAGAAGGCGCCGCAGCGCAGCACCGTCGTCCGCCTCGACCCGGCGACCGGCCGACCGCACACGGTCGCGACGGTCGACGGCCCGACGACCTACGTCGGCAGGGACGGCGACACCGTGCTCCTCGCGGCCATGGCCGGAAAGCAGAAGTTCTTCGGCGACCCAGGACCCGTCGACCTGATCCGCGTCGACACCGGCAGCGGGAAGGTGACGCGGCACCGCGCCGACGGGCCGCGCGGCGGGGTGGTCGCGGACGGCGTCATGCTCGTGGTCCGCAAGGACGGCACGGCCCTCGCGTGGTCGGCCGCCGACGGGAAACAGCTGTGGGCGAGCGAGTCCGGCCTGCGCCTGCGCAAGGACCCCAGCGGCCCCGGCATGTACGAACTGGCCTCCGACGCCGCCGTGAACCTCACCGACCGGGTTGCTTACTTCCTCGATCCGACCGGGAACCTGGTGGGCCTCGACCTCGACAACGGCGCGGTGCGCTGGCGCGGCAAGGTGGACCTGCCGAAGCGCCCGGTGCGGGGCGGCGTCGCCCCCGAGCTGATGACCGAGGGCCGCCACGGCCTCATCGGCCAGATCGACGGCGAGCTGTTCCGCATCGACCCGAAGCCGGCGCCGACACGGTCGTAGCCAAGACGGGAGCCCGGCCGGAACGCACCCTCATGACGAGGGGCGAACCGGCCGGGCTCCCGCGCAGACCTACTCGGAGTCGCCGTCCTCCGGCTTCTCCGCGGAGTCGACCTCGGCCTCCAGGCCGAGCTGCTCCACGAGCCACCGGTCGAACTCGATCGCGGCGCGGACCCAGCTGACCGTGGACGACACGAAGTGCTCGAGCGAGACTCCGGTGCCGATCAGCATCTGCGCCTCGCCGATGAGGCGGACGGTGCCGTCGTCGTGGGTGTGGCTGTAGACCTTCGGCCACAGGGTGCGGCGGTTCCAGTCGTCGATCGACTCGAGCAGCTGCGGCTTGATCTCGATGCCGTGCGGCCGGTCGTAGAACGTCCGCACCGAGAAGACCTGCTGGTCGTCCTCGCCGCGGAACATGAAGTACGTACGGAACTCCTCCCACGGCGCCGCGAGGTCACCCTCCTCGTCGGTGACGTACTTGAGCTCCATCTGCTCCAGAAGCTGCTTGACCAGCTCCTGGTCGGGAACGACGGGACCTGCCGGCCCCGCGCCCTCCTGCGGCTCGGGCTGTCCCCCGAAATTGGGAATCGAGGACGGGTCGATGCTCACTTGCGTGGTCCCTTCGTATGGATGCCGCCATCCTCTCCCACCGGGGCCCCCCGAGGGCAAGCCCGCGCCCCCTTCGCAGGGACGCGGGCGTTTCGCGGCGGGCGGGGCTACAGCGTCTTCCCCGTCGCCGGCCCCACGATCAGCCCCTCCCCGAAGGCGTCCACACGGACCGTGTCGCCGTCCTTCACCTCGCCGGAGAGGATCTCCTTCGCGAGGCGGTCGCCGATCGCCGTCTGGATCAGGCGGCGCAGCGGACGGGCGCCGTAGGCCGGGTCGTTGCCCTCGTCGGCGAGCCAGGCCAGGGCCTCGTCGGAGACGTCGAGCGTGAGGCGGCGGTCGGCGAGGCGCTTGGCGAGGCGGTTCAGCTGGAGCTTCGCGATGCGCTTCAGCTCGTCCTTGTCCAGGGCCGAGAAGACGACCAGGTCGTCGAGGCGGTTGAGGAACTCGGGCTTGAAGGACGCGCGGACGACCTCCAGGACCTGTTGCTTCTTCTCCTCCTCCGAGGTGAGCGGCTCGACCAGGTACTGGCTGCCCAGGTTCGACGTCAGCACGAGGATCGTGTTGCGGAAGTCGACCGTGCGGCCCTGGCCGTCGGTGAGGCGGCCGTCGTCGAGGACCTGGAGGAGGATGTCGAAGACCTCGGGGTGGGCCTTCTCGACCTCGTCCAGGAGGACCACCGAGTACGGGCGGCGGCGGACCGACTCGGTGAGCTGGCCGCCCTCCTCGTAGCCGACGTAGCCGGGCGGGGCGCCGACCAAGCGGGCGACGCTGTGCTTCTCGCCGTACTCCGACATGTCGATGCGGATCATGGCCCGCTCGTCGTCGAAGAGGAAGTCGGCGAGGGCCTTGGCGAGTTCGGTCTTTCCTACGCCCGTGGGGCCGAGGAAGAGGAAGGAGCCCGTGGGGCGGTCCGGGTCGGCGATGCCGGCGCGGGTGCGGCGGACCGCGTCGGAGACCGCGCGGACCGCTTCGGACTGGCCGATGAGGCGCTTGCCGAGCTCGTCCTCCATGCGCAGGAGTTTCTGCGTCTCGCCCTCCAGGAGGCGGCCTGCCGGGATGCCGGTCCAGGAGGCGACGACGTCGGCGATGTCGTCGGGGCCGACCTCCTCCTTGACCATGGTGTCCTTGGAGACCTCTTCCTCGGCCTCGGAGGCTTCCTCCAAGTCCCGTTCCAGCGTGGGGATTTCGCCGTAGAGGAGCTTGCTCGCGGTGTCGAAGTCGCCGTCGCGCTGGGCGCGTTCGGCCTGGCCGCGCAGTTCGTCGAGCTTCTCCTTCAGCTCACCTACGCGGTTGAGGGACTGCTTCTCCTTCTCCCAGCGTGCGTTGAGTCCGCGCAGCTCCTCCTCCTTGTCGGCGAGGTCGCGGCGGAGCTTGTCGAGGCGGTCGCGGGAGGCCGGGTCGGTCTCCTTGGCGAGGGCCATCTCCTCCATCTTCAACCGGTCCACCGAGCGCTGGAGTTCGTCGATCTCGACGGGAGACGAGTCGATCTCCATGCGCAGGCGCGATGCCGCCTCGTCGACGAGGTCGATGGCCTTGTCGGGGAGGAAGCGGGAGGTGATGTAGCGGTCGGAGAGCGTGGCGGCGGCGACGAGGGCGCTGTCGTTGATCTGGACCTTGTGGTGGGCCTCGTAGCGGCCCTTCAGACCGCGGAGGATCGCGATCGAGTCCTCGACGGACGGCTCGGACACCAGGACCTGCTGGAAGCGGCGCTCCAGCGCCGGGTCCTTCTCGATGCGCTCGCGGTACTCGTCGAGCGTGGTCGCGCCGACCATGCGCAGTTCGCCGCGGGCGAGCATCGGCTTGAGCATGTTGCCGGCGTCCATGGCGGAGTCGCCGCCCGCGCCCGCGCCGACGACGGTGTGCAGTTCGTCGATGAACGTGATGATCTGGCCGTCGCTCTCCTTGATCTCGGAGAGGACCGTCTTGAGGCGTTCCTCGAACTCGCCGCGGTACTTGGCGCCCGCGACCATCGCGCCGAGGTCGAGCGAGACGAGCCGCTTGTCCTTGAGGGACTCCGGTACGTCGCCCTTCACGATGCGCTGGGCGAGGCCCTCGACGACGGCGGTCTTGCCGACGCCGGGTTCGCCGATGAGCACCGGGTTGTTCTTGGTGCGCCGTGACAGGACCTGGACGACGCGGCGGATCTCCTGGTCGCGGCCGATGACCGGGTCGAGCTTGCCCTCGCGGGCCGCCGCCGTGAAGTCCGTGCCGAACTTCTCCAGCGCCTTGTAGGACCCTTCGGGGTCGGGTGTGGTCACCCGGCGCCCTCCCCTGCTCTTGGTGAATGCCTCGACCAGCTTCTTCGCGCCGGCCCCGTTCTGTGTCAGCACGTCGGCGGCGGCGCCGCCCTTGGCCGCGATGCCGATGAGCAGGTGTTCCGTGGAGAGGTACTCGTCGCCGAGCTCCTTGGCGCGCTCGGACGCGTCGGCGATGACGGCGAGCAGTTCGCGGTTGGGCTGGGGCGGCGCGACGGTGGATCCCGTCACGCTGGGCTGTGCGGCGAGTGCCCGCTCGGCGCCTGCCCGGACCTGCGCCTGGTCGGCGTCGACCGCGGCGAGGAGGTCGGTGATGTTCTCGTTGTCCCGGCCCTCCAGCAGGGCCAGGAGGAGGTGGGCCGGGGTCAGATCCGGGTTGCCCCCGGACACGGCCCGGCTGCTTGCCGCGTTGATCGCGTCGCGGCTCCGGTTCGTCAGCTCGGCGTCCACGTGCCTGTTCTCCTCCACGTACTCGGGAAACCCACTCTGACTCTTCCAACGTGCACAAAGTTGAGTCTATTCCACTCAAGGCCGACCCGGGAGAGGGCCCTGCCCTCTCTGGGGATAGGTTCCCGTTCATGGCCAAGCGCATCGACCTCGACGCCCCCGGATCCGCCTTTCTCAGCTTCTGGCGCGAACGGCATCTGTGCACCCTGACGACGCTGCGCGCCAACGGCACGCCCCATGTGGTCCCGGTCGGGGTGACGTACGACGCCGAGGCGCGGGTCGCCCGCGTCATCACGGGCAAGGGCACCAGGAAGGCGGCGCACGTCGTCGAGGGCTCGGGGCGGGTCGCGGTGTGCCAGGTCGACGGCCGGTGGTGGGCGACGCTGGAGGGGACGGCGACGGTGCGCACGGAGCCGGCGGAGGTCGCGGACGCGGAGCGCCGGTACGCCGAGCGCTACACGCGGGAGCCGCGGCCGAACCCGGACCGGGTGGTCATCGAGATCGCGGTGGACCGGGCGACGGCGAACCTCCCGAAGGGCCCGTAGAACGACCGCGGCGACACGCCCCCGTAGGACGACCGCAGCGGCGCCACCGTGTTTCAGGTACACGGTGACGCCGCTGCAGGGGGGAAGCACCTGCGCGATCTACAACGACGGGGGTATCGCGTCAGGCACTGCGGGGGGTGGCTGTGGAACGTGAGTGGGACTGCGAGGACTCGGGTCCTGCCTCGCCGACCAGTTGATGGTCCCGCTGGTCGAGGTTGACGAAGATCATTCCGTATCGGACGACCGTGCGTACCGGCTGTGGGGCACCGCGCGGTCGGCGCAGGCACCGGTAGGCCCGGATGTCGTCGCCCTCGCGGACCACGATGATGGGCTCTCCGAAGAGGGTGACCATGAGGGAGTCACCGTCGCCCGGAATCGCGGTCACGAGGTCGATGGTGTGCCAACCGGAGCGGTAGGCGATCGCCATCTCCCGGCGTAACGACCGGTCGTCGGGCGGGGTGATCATGCGCCTGCGTCCGTGGGCGCGGAGTTCCAGATCGCGTCACCGGGGAGTGCCTGAACGGTCGTCGTGGGCGCCACGTTCCAGATCGCGTCCGCCTGGGCCGCGGGTGCGGTGTTCCAGATGGCGTCCATCGGTCCGAGCGCGCCGAGGACCAGCCCGGCGGAGAAAGCGCCGGCAACAACGGCGCGAAGTATTCCCTTACGCATAGCGGGTCTCGTCCTCACTTCCATGGATTCTCTCCCCCGGCTCTCCATGACGATGGCTCATTCGGCCACGTAAACACCACAGGGTCGATGCATCATGTTCCTGCACGTTCAGGACCCTGGGGGGTGGAGCTATGCCAAATACCAGCTCAAATCAGGCGCATCCACACGCCATGACCGAGCTGTGCGACGCCGGGAGGCACTTGTACTCGACCGCCCTGCGCTCGGGACGCATCGCGCGCAGCGAAATCTCCTCGGCTCCCTGCCTGCTGGACTTCGCTCTCCTGCATCCCGATCCCGATGACTCCGCCTGGCTCCGGCCGGTTCCGCCGACAGCGGCGCTCACGCAACGACTGCATCCGCTCGAACGCGAGATACAGGAAAGAAGGGCTCTCGCGGTCGAACTCACCGATGCCTTCGAGCCATTCCTGGCCATCAGTGCCCAGCGGCAACCGACCACCCACTCCATCACGGTGCTCGAGGGCAAGGAGCGGATCAACGCCGCCATCGAGCTGGCCCTCGCCGAGTGCAAGACCGAGATGCTCACCGTCCAGCCCGGCGGAGGCCGGGACGAGCACACTCTCACCAAGGCCCTGCAGATGGGCAGGGAGATCACCGACCGCGGCATCACGATGCGCACGCTCTACCAGCACACGGCACGGCACAGTCACGGCACCCTCGCCTACGCGGAAGCCCTGGCCCAGGGAAACGTCGACATACGCACCCTTGAAGAGCTCATCGAGCGGCTGATCGTCTTCGACCGTTCGGTCGCGTTCATTCCCGCGCGCGAAGACCGGCAGGCCGCTCTGGAGTTGCGCCACCCAGGTCTGGTCGAATATCTGGCCAATGTCTTCGAGCAGCTCTGGCAGCGCGCGGTCCCGCTGCTCGACGAAACCCCCTACGGACCACCGACCGACGGCATCACGGGCGTCCAGCGCTCCATAGCCAAACTCCTCGTCGAAGGCCACGTCGACGAGGCGATAGCACGCCGGCTCGGTATGAACGTACGCACCTGCCGCGCCCACATCGCCAAACTCGCGGCCGCGCTGGGCAGCGGAAGCCGGGCCCAACTCGGCTATCTCATCGCGCAGTCCGGAGTGCTCGGAACAGACGCCCCCGCACCGAGCAGAGGGAGCGAGTCGTGACCCTCAGGGTTCATTCGCACGACGTCGGCGAGGTGTGCGAGGCAGGCATGCGGCTCTACGCCCGCGCCCTGCGCGAAGGCCGCGTACCGCGCGCGGACTCCGAGCCGGCTCCCTGCCTCGAAGCGCACGCACTGCTCCGCCCGGACACCGGGGACCCCGGGTGGCTGCGACCGGTCCCGCCCGCGATCGCGCTGCCCCGGCTGTTGCGGACCGTCGAGGAGAACATCGCCCTGCGCCGCAGCCAGGAGGTGAAGCTGGCCGAGACCTTCGCCCCGCTCATGGCCCTGGACGCCGAGCGGGCGGCCGTCCCGGACGCCCCCATGATCACCGTCCTGCTCGGCTTCCAGCGCATCAACGACGCGATCGGCGAAGCCATGTCCACATCGTCGACCGAGCTGCTCACCATCCAGCCGGGCGGCCACCGGCCGGCCCCCCTGCTCGCCTCGGCCCTGCCCAAGGAGCAGGAACTGCTGGCCCGCGGCTGTCGGATGCGGACCCTCTACCAGCACACGTCACGCCACTCGCAGGCCGTGCTCGCCCACTTCGAGCAGCTGGCCGGTGACGTCCAGGTCCGCACCCTCGACGAAGTGACCGAGCGCCTCATCATGCTGGACCGCACCGTCGCCTTCATCCCCGCGAACCAGGACCGCACGGTGGCCCTGGAGCTCCGGCACCCGGCGCTGATCTCCTACCTGGCGACCACGTTCGAGCGCCTGTGGCGGCTGGCCACGCCGATGTTCCCGCACGCGGCGGTCGAGGAGCCGGTCTCGGACGGCGTCACGACGCGCCAGCGCACCATCGCGACGCTGCTCATCGAGGGCCACACCGACGCGGTGATCGCGGAGCGGCTCGGCATGAACATCCGCACGGTCCGCGTGCACATCGCGAAGCTGGCAGCGACGCTCGGCAGCGACAGCAGGGCTCAACTCGGCTACCTGATCGGCCAGTCGGGCATCCTGGAGGACGCGGACTGACCGGGCGCCGCGGGCGGGGCCACTTCAGGCGGGGCTACTTCAGGCGGAGCTACTTCAGGCGGAGCTACTTCAGGCCGGCCTCCGCGCACGCCTGTGCGTACTTCGCCGTGCAGATCTGCGGCACCGTGAAGATCTTGTCCTTGACGACGGTGCTCTTGATGTTGTCCTTGGTGAGCGCGACGACGCTGACGCTCGCCGTCCTGATCTGCTTGTCGGTCGGGCTGTCGGTGCGGTCCATCGCCAGCGCCTCGAACTCGATGTCGCGCCCCTGCGAGATCCGCACGGCCATCTCGGCGGCGGTCTGCGCCTCGTCCGGGTACGGCTTGTAGACGCTCATGTACTGCTCGCCGTCCAGGATCCGCTGCACGGCGGCGAGTTCGGCGTCCTGCCCGGTGATCGGCGGCAGCTCGCGGACGCCGACCTCCTTCAGGGCATCGATCACGCCGCCGGCCATCCCGTCGTTGGCCACGTACACGCCCGCGATGTCGTCCACGCCGAGCGCCTTGATGGCCTGCTCCATGTTGGCCTTGGCGTTGGACGCCTTCCAGCCCGCGGTGTCGTACGACTTCGCGACGGTCACGGCGTTGCCCAGTTCGGCGCGGGCGGCGCTCTTGAACTGCGCGGCGTTGGGGTCGTCGGGCGAGCCGTTGATCATCACGACCTTGTCGCGTTTGGTGGCCTTGGCCCCGCCGAGCGCGGAGATCAGCGCCTTGCCCTGGGTCTGGCCGACGAGCTCGTTGTCGAAGCCGACGTAGGCGTCCACGGGCCCCTGCGCGAGCCTGTCGTACGCGATGACGTGGATGCCCGCGTCCTTCGCCTTGCGCACGGCCGGGGCGATGCCCTTGGCGTCCACGGCGTCGACGACGACCGTGTCGACCTTGGCGGCGATCATCTCCTGCAGCTGCTTGCGCTGGAGAGCCGCGTTCTGCTTGGCGTTGGCGTAGACCAGCTCCCCCTTGCCGCCGGTCAGCTTCGCCACCTGACGCTCGAATATGGGGTGGTCGAACTTCTCGTAGCGCGTGGCCCCCTTCTCAGGGAGCAGCAGACCGATCTTGACGTCGTTCCCCTTGGTGACGGAAGCGCTGGGCCCGCTGTCGTCGCCCGGCAGCACCCCGCCGCAGGCCGAGAGCGAGACGACCAGGACGGATGCGGCGCCGGCCATGGCGGCGCAACGCATACGCGTGTTCATGTGCGGATACCTCCCTGACGTGGCCGCGACGGTGCGGCCGAGGTGGCTCGAAGCCAACTCGCCCGCCCGGGGACCGTCAAGAGGTGAAGCCACACCGCAACGAAAACGGGTCCATTACTTCTTCACATGAAGCCGAAGACGGCGAATACCGGACACCTTCGCGGGCACGCCACAGAAACTTCACAGGACCCTCAAGCCCCTCAGACCCCTCAGACCCCTCAGGCCCCTCAGGCCCCTCAGACCCCTCAGGCCCCTCAGACCCCTCAGGCCTCGAACTCCGTCAGGTCGATCGCGTACAGCCGGCAGCCCGCCACCTCGCCGGGCAGCGGTGCCATCCCCAGCTTGTGGAGAACCTTCTCCGAGGACGTGTCGTCCTCGGTGGTGACCGCGACGACCCGGTCGATGCCCCGGTCCTGAACGGCGAACTCCAGCGTGGCCTGCGCCGCCTCCGAGGCGTACCCCTGGCCCCAGAACACACGGCCGAGCCGCCACTGAATGGCGATCTGGCCCGCCACCTGCCGCGGGGCCTCCGGCACATACAGGCCGACGGCGCCCGCCAGTTCGCCGGAGCCGAGGAGTTCCACGGCGAAGACCCCGAAGCCCTCGTCGTCCCACTCCTCCTCCCAGCGTTCGATGTCCTCGGCGGTCTCGTCGAGGGAGCGCGGGGCGCCGTCGCCGATGCGGCGCATGACGGCGGGGTCGGTCTGGATGTCGGCGAGCGGGGCGAGGTCGTCGTCGGGGTTCCAGCGGCGCAGGAGGAGGCGGGGGGTGTGGATCTCGGTCATGGGTCCATCCTGCGCCATGACCGTGGGCGGGACGGGCACCCGGGCCCCCGGCTACGGCCGGTACCGTCCCCGCGCCCTGAGGCGATGCGGCATCAGTTCACGGACCTCCGCCTCGGCCGCACCGACCACGGGTAAAGGGAACTCGTCGCGGCCCCCGTCCCCGTCGGCGTGGCCCGCACCGTCCTCGTCGCGCGCGTTGCCGCCCTCGACCCGTCCTTCCCGGTCGGGCCGCGTGGCGTCGGTGGCACGGTCGTGCTCGTTCGCGCCCGTGGCGCCCTCGTGATCCGCGAGGCGCAGCCGCGGGGCCTGTGGCGGTGGCGCCTGGCCGCTCCCGCCCGCCTCAAGGCGTGCGTGCTCCTGCCAGCCGAGGCGAAACCAGTCGGCCCGCTCCCGCTCGGCCTCCTCAGCGGTCACGACCCGCAGGGCCGCTGGTCCGAACTCGCCTATTTTGCGGCCGAGTTCGGCGACCAACTCCCCAGCAAACCGCCTCGTCTCGTCCCGCACTCGACGACGACAGCTTCGAGTTGCCGACGGAACTCGGCCGCGCCACCGCCCGCAAGCTCCGCGATCTCGACGACAACGACATCGACGGCCTCTTCCGCCTCCTCCTCGGCGACAAGCAGTTCGCCCGCTTCGAGCAGCACGACATCACCATGCAGGACATCGCCGCGATCCTGGAGGCGTACGGCAAGGAGACCGGGCTCGGCCTGGGGGAAGGCTGAGCCTCGTCGCGCTCGTAGAAGAGCACGCCGAGGCCATCGAGGCCGATCTCCTGCGCCACTACGGCGTCGACCTGCTGGACTGGCACCGCGGGCAGTTGTCGTCACGCCGGCTCGCGGTCCTCGTCCAGCACCTGCCGCGCGACAGCGCGCTCGGGCGGGAGCTGCACGGAGACACGGCCGAATGGGGCGTCACGGACTACCTGTTGGCCCACGTGGTGGACCTGCTCCAGGACGCCAACTGGATGTTCGCCACGGTCAACCGGGACGAGGACAGCGAGCCTCTCGACTCACCGCGACCCATTCCGCGCCCAGGACTGGCAGAGCCACCCGAAGAGGACACCTTGAGGGGCGACGGGACCGCGCTCCCCTCGCCTCAAGACCTCGGCACGTTCTTCGCTTAGAAGGCCGTCCGCCGTGGACCCGGCCCCGACGAACTCGTCAAGCGGTGAAATAGACGGCAGCGCCGCCGCCGAGTAGAAGCAGGCCCAAGCCCAAGGTGATCAGCACATTTCTCTTGACCTTCGCGGCTGCCTCAAAGTTCCCTGCCTCCCGCTCTTCGCCAACCACACCACGCATGAGCAAAAAGAAAATGAGCAGGATGGCACCCAATGCCGACATAACAACCCCGATTAACCTCGCCAGGATTTGCATGTCGGTCGCCTCTGCAAGATGGATCACGCCCACACCCTCCACTCGGCCGTCCTTCCTGCCATTTCGCCCCATCCTGGCCACGGCAGATCAAGGAGTCAAGACGCAGAATGGGAACGGAGGATCACTCATGAGCAAGCACACCACAGATGACGTCTACGAAAAGGTGTCCGAGCTTGAATCCTCGCTCAAGACATCTCCCGCTGGTGGAAAATCGCCGGCAGCCACCAGCAAGGAGCTGAGCGACAAGGTCGAGGTCCTCAAGAAGGCAATAGCAGCGGGACCGGCCGACAAGAAGACAGACCTCAAGGGAGCCCTCGCGGAACTTCCCGTCCTCAAGGAAATACTGGGTGTACTCAAGGCCGGCGGCGGCCCCGCGTACATCGTGCTCGGCATCGTGGCACTCAAAGCGGGCCTCTCTTCGATCGGCATCAAGATATTCGACATACAGAAAGCCGTACAGGCTCTCTCGCGTCGGGCTTTCGGCGGAAGGGAAATCACGACGACAGACAGCGGCCGAATAACCCGCGCGGTTCCCGAACAACCTCAGAACATGAGGCTCCCCTCGGCAGGCCGAGTCACCGCCCTGAAGGAAGCAGTACGAAAGCTGAACGGCGAGATACACATCTACAGCACCAAATCCCGGGCGCTGCCGTCCCCTCGGAACATGAAACAGCTCGCCGACTCTGCTGGACGCCTGAGCTCCGCCGCGAGCAAACACGGCGACGTCGCCCGCAGCTCGCCGTCACCACGTACACCGATACCCCCGGCCTCCCGCTGCCCTACCGCAGCATCAGCCTCGAACTCGTGGAGGTGTCCCGTGCAACAAGCTGATCCGGCCACGGAGGCCGCGCTCGGCACCGGCGAGCGCACCGCCACGCACACCACCCGGCTCGGCGGCGAGGACGTCGGCGCGCAGGTGCAGTCCTGGGGGCTGGAACGTTCGTACGCGACCGATCTGCCGGCCGCCATGCGCGCGTTCTCCGGGAGTTCATCGGCCCAGCTTCAGCTCCAACTCGGCGGCAGTGGACAGGATGTGGCGCCCGCCCTGTACTCGGCGTGGGCCGACCGCGGTACCGGTGACCTCGCCCGGCCCGGTCAGAGCGTCGTCCACGAGACCGGAGTGGGGGCCGGCGAAACCCTGCCCGCCTTCCGCGGCACCCTGCGCAGCAGGTCCGCCGCATCCGGCACCGACACCGTGCACCTCGTCGGCCACGGCCGCACTAACCACGCGGGCTCGGGCTCGTCCGCCGTGTACGCGGCCGTCCGCGCCGAACGCGCCCTGCCCTCACCACCGGGGCCCGACGCCGTCGACGGCAACACCCATTTCTACGGCTTCGAGATCGAGAACCTCGGCAACGGCCGCGACCCCTACCCGAGCGCCCAACTCGCCGCCGTGGAACGGCTGTCGGCGGCCCTGTGCCGTGCCCACGGCTGGACGGCGGCGAGTGTGATCGGGCACAAGGAGTGGACCCGCCGCAAGATCGACCCGTCGTTCTCGATGAGCGGGATGCGGACCCGTATCGGCACCCGGCTCGGCACCCTCCCGGTGCCCGCGCCGCCGCCCGCGTACGCGCGGTTTCCCGGCGCCTCCTTCTTCGTGCCGGGTCGCCGCGGCGCACTGATCACGGCGGTCGGCAAGCGTCTCGTCGCGGAGGGCTGCGGGCGGTACCGGGTCGGCCCCGGACCGGAGTGGACCGCGGCCGATGTGGCCTCGTACGCGGCGTGGCAGCGCAAGCTCGGCTACTCGGGCGCGGACGCCGACGGCGTTCCGGGCCGCACCAGCTGGGACAAGCTGCGGGTACCGGAGGCGTGACATGGGTGAACAGGTCGATGTGGCCCTGGAGTTGGAGCGACTGCGGCGCTCCGTCGACGTGGGTTTCGCCGCCACCCAGGGCAATCTGGCGCTCGTGCTCCAGCGCGCCGACCAGACGGACAAGACACTGGGCGAGCACGAGGACCGCATCGACGCCCTGGAACGCTCCCGCTGGCCGCTGCCGTCCCTCGCGGCGCTGACCTCGTGCGCCGCACTGGTGATCGCGGTGTGGCAGTCGACGGGCAGATGAGCCGGGCACATACGTGAAGGGGCCCGGAGGTTTCGCGGCCTCCGGGCCCCTTCACGTACGTACGACTACTGGTCCTGCGACCGCCTGTTCTTCGGCCGCCACACCACCAGCGCGCTCGTCTGCTGGACCTCCTGGTACGGGACCAGGTCCCGGCGGTACGAGGCGTGCACCGCCGCCTCGCGCTGCTGGATCGCGGAGGCCGCGCCCTCCACTGCCGCGGAGAGTTCGGCCACCCGGGACTGCAACGCGGCGACCTGGTTCTCCAGCTCGATGATGCGCTTGATGCCGGCCAGGTTGATGCCCTCGGCCTGCGACAACTGCTGCACCGTACGCAGCAGTTCGATGTCGCGGGCGGAGTAGCGCCGGCCGCGCCCGGCCGTGCGGTCGGGCGAGACCAGGCCGAGGCGGTCGTACTGGCGCAGGGTCTGTGGATGCAGGCCGGACAGCTGTGCCGCCACCGAAATGACGTACACCGGCGTCTCGTCGGTCAGTTCGTACGGGTTGTGGCGCCGACGGCCGGGCTGCCCGTCCATCACATTCACGCTCCCTTCGCGGCCTTGAACAGTTCTGCCCGCACATCGGTGTCCTCAGTCGCCTTGCGGTACGACTCGAGGGCGCTGCGGGCGTCCTCCGAAAGCTCCTTGGGGACGTCCACCTCGACCGTCACCAGGAGATCGCCGCGCGTGCCGTCCTTGCGGACCGCGCCCTTGCCGCGGGCCCGCATCGTCCGCCCGTTCGGCGTGCCCGTGGGCAGCTTCAGGGTGACGGCGGGGCCGCCGAGCGTGGGCACCTTGACCTCGGCGCCGAGCGCCGCCTCGGTGAACGTCACCGGGACGGTGACGGTGAGGTTGTCGCCCTTGCGGCCGAAGACCGGGTGGGCGTCGACGTGCACGACGACGTACAGATCGCCCGCGGGGCCGCCCCGTTCACCGGGTGCGCCCTTGCCGCGGAGCCGGATGCGCTGGCCGTCGGAGACCCCCGCGGGGATCCTGACCTGCATGGTGCGGGAGGACTTCGCCCGCCCGCTGCCCTTGCAGGCCTCGCACGGCGTCTCGGCGATCAGGCCGCGGCCCTTGCAGTCCACGCACGGGTCGGTGAGGGAGAACCCGCCACCGCCGCCCCGCGAGACCTGTCCGGTGCCGACGCAGGTCGGGCACACGCGCGGTGTGCCGTTCGCGTCGCCGGTGCCCGAACACGCCTTGCAGGGGGCCTGCGACGACATGCGCAGCGGGACCGTGGCCCCGTCCACCGCCTCGGTGAAGCTGAGCGTCACCTCGGACTCGATGTCCTGGCCCCGGCGCGGCTGCGTACGCGTACCCGCGCCCGCACCGCCCCGGTTGAACAGTCCGCCGAACACATCGCCGATGCCGCCGCCGAAGCCACCCTGACCGGCCTGGCCCTGGGCGCCGCCTCCGAAGAGGTCTCCCAGGTCGAAGTTGAACGAGCCGTTGCCGCCGGCGCCGCCGGGTCCCGGACGGAACCCGCCGCTGCCGAACAGGGCGCGCGCCTCGTCGTACTCCTTGCGCTTCTTGGGGTCACCGAGGATGTCGTTCGCCTCGGAGATCTCCTTGAAGCGCTCCTCCGCCTTGTCGTTGCCCTTGTTGGCATCGGGGTGGTTCTCACGGGCGAGCTTGCGGTACGCCTTCTTGATCTCGGCGTCGGTGGCGTCCTTGGGGACGCCGAGGACCTTGTAGTAGTCCTTCTCGATGAAGTCCTTGGTGCTCATCGGCCTCGACGTCCCTCCTTACCCGTGTGTGTGACGTCAGCCCTCTTCCGGGCCACCGTTCTCCTTCTCGGCATCCTTGTCGGCTGCCTCGTCCGCCTTCGCGCCCGGCTGCGGCTCGGCCACGGCCACCCGCGCGGGGCGGATGGTGCGCTCGCCGATCCGGTAACCCGGCTGCAGGATCGCCACGCAGGTCGTCTCCGTGACGTCCGGCGCGTAGCTGTGCATCAGGGCCTCGTGCACGGTCGGGTCGAAGGGCTCGCCCTCCTTGCCGAACTGCTGAAGGCCCATCTTCGCGGCGACCGTCTCCAGGGATTCGGCCACCGACTTGAAGCCGCCGACGAGCTCGCCGTGCTCACGGGCACGGCCGATGTCGTCGAGAACGGGAAGCAGCTCGGTCAGGAGGTTCGCGACGGCGATCTCCTTGACCGTGACGCGGTCCCGCTCCACACGGCGCCGGTAGTTCTGGTACTCGGCCTGCAGGCGCTGGAGGTCCGCGGTGCGCTCGTTGAGCGCGGTACGCACCTGGTCCAGCTGCGCGGTCAGGGCAACGTCCGCTGCGGAAGCTGAGTCCCCGGCCGGGGCCGCCCCCTCCTCGTCGGAGGGAGCGGCCTGCGGCTCGGCGTCGTCGGGGGTGGCGCCGGAGGGGACGTCAGGCTTCTCGTTCTCCTCGAAGCCCGGGGTCTCCTCCGTCACGCGGCACCGTCCTTGCGGTCCTTGTCCTCGTCGACGATCTCGGCGTCCACGACGTCGTCGTCGGCCTTGGCGTCGCCCTGCGGGGCGTCACCCTGGGGGGCCTCGGCGCCACCGGCGGCCTGGGCGTCGGCGTACATGGCCTGGCCCAGCTTCTGCGAGACGGCGGCGACCTTCTCGGTCGCGGTGCGGATCTCGGCCGAGTCCTCGCCCTTGAGCTTCTCCTTCAGCTCGGTGAGCGCCTCCTCGACCTCGGTCTTCACCTCGGCGGGAACCTTCTCCTCGTTGTCCTTGAGGAACTTCTCCGTCTGGTAGACGAGCTGCTCGCCCTGGTTGCGGGACTCGGCGGCCTCGCGGCGGGCGTGGTCCTCGTCCGCGTACTTCTCGGCCTCTTCGCGCATCCGGTTGACCTCGTCCTTCGGCAGCGAGGAGCCACCGGTGACGGTCATCTTCTGCTCCTTGCCCGTGCCGAGGTCCTTGGCCGTGACGTGCATGATTCCGTTGGCGTCGATGTCGAAGGCGACCTCGACCTGCGGGACACCACGCGGGGCCGGCGGCAGACCGGTCAGCTCGAACATTCCGAGCTTCTTGTTGTACGCCGCGATCTCGCGCTCGCCCTGGTAGACCTGGATCTGCACCGACGGCTGGTTGTCCTCGGCCGTCGTGAAGATCTCCGAACGCTTCGTCGGGATCGTCGTGTTGCGCTCGATCAGCTTGGTCATGATGCCGCCCTTGGTCTCAATACCCAGGGACAGCGGGGTGACGTCGAGGAGCAGGACGTCCTTGACCTCGCCCTTGAGGACACCGGCCTGGAGCGCGGCGCCGATGGCGACGACCTCGTCCGGGTTGACGCCCTTGTTGGCCTCGTTGCCCGCGGTCAGTTCCTTGACCAGCTCGGCGACGGCCGGCATGCGGGTCGAACCACCGACGAGAACGACGTGGTCGATCTCGGAGAGGTTGATGCCCGCGTCCTTGATGACGTTGTGGAACGGCGTCTTGCAGCGCTCCAGAAGGTCGGACGTGAGCTGCTGGAACTGGGCGCGCGTGAGCTTCTCGTCCAGGTGCAGCGGGCCCTCGGCGGACGCCGTGATGTACGGCAGGTTGATCGTGGTCTCCGTGGAGGAGGACAGCTCGATCTTCGCCTTCTCGGCGGCCTCGCGCAGGCGCTGCAGCGCCATCTTGTCCTTGCCCAGGTCCACGCCGTGGCCGTTGTTGAACTGCTTGACCAGGTAGTCGACGACGCGCTGGTCCCAGTCGTCACCGCCGAGCTGGTTGTCGCCGTTCGTGGCCTTCACCTCGACGACGCCGTCGCCGATCTCCAGGAGCGAGACGTCGAAGGTGCCGCCACCGAGGTCGAAGACCAGGATGGTCTGGTCGTCCTTGTCCAGGCCGTAGGCCAGGGCCGCGGACGTCGGCTCGTTGACGATGCGCAGGACGTTCATGCCCGCGATCTCGCCGGCTTCCTTCGTCGCCTGTCGCTCGGAGTCGTTGAAGTAGGCCGGGACGGTGATGACCGCGTCCGTGACCTTCTCGCCGAGGTAGGACTCCGCGTCGCGCTTCAGCTTCTGCAGGATGAACGCGGAGATCTGCTGCGGGTTGAAGTCCTTCCCGTCCAGGTCGATCTTCCAGTCGGTGCCCATGTGGCGCTTCACCGAGCGGATGGTCCGGTCCACGTTCGTGACCGCCTGGCGCTTCGCAACCTCGCCGACCAGCACTTCGCCGTTCTTCGCGAAAGCGACGACGGACGGCGTGGTCCTGGCGCCCTCGGCGTTCGCGATGACGGTGGGCTCACCGCCCTCCAGAACGCTGACGACGGAGTTAGTCGTGCCCAGGTCGATGCCGACCGCACGTGCCATTTCGATTCCTCCAGCTACCTACTTGAGTGGAACTGACTCAAGACTGCAACACCCTCCCCCTCCGCGTCAACAGACCTGAGTCGCAGGCACTCAACTTTTATCCTGTCCTTACCGGCAGCCCGCTGGGCACAAGCGTCTGACCTGGGGTTTTGTAAGGTTCCGGGAGCTCGTACGGAGATGATTACGCTACGAGCGAGGCGTAGAGGCACTCGGTGCGCTCGGTCCACACGGCTTCCCCGTAGCGCTTCGCGTATACCGCGCGGCAGTGCTCCCGCAGCGTTGGGAAGATCTTGGCGGCCACGTCGAGCGCGTCGGGAAGGTGTGCGTCCAGGGTGGTGACCGTACCCGTGCCCTCGGACCGTACGGCGCGCGGCACCGCCGACGCCACGGCCCCCTCGAAGGCCAGCACCGGAAGGCCCGCCGCGAGCGCCTCCGCGTACACGAGCGGCACCGCCCCGCGCGCCCCCCGCCCCGGCAGCACGATCCCCCGGTACCCCGGCAGCGCCCGCCTGAGCTCCCCCCGCCCCACGGCCCCGCGCATCCGCACCGACGCGGGCGCCGCCGCCCGGCACCGCCCCTCCAGCGGCCCGGCCCCGACCACGTCGAGCCGCTCACCCGCGGGCCAGCGGCGCAGCAGTTCCAGCACGCCCCGCTCCGGCGCGAGCGGCGCGGCGCACACCCAGGCGTCACCGGCCTCCGCCGCCGGCTCGGGCCCGACCTCCGCCGCCGCCTCGGGCCCGGCCTCGGCTTCCGTGAGGGTGGGTACGAAGTCGGGCACCACGTCGAGGCGTTCCCGGGGCAGCCCGGCGCGCGCACACGCGTCCCGGCTCGCCTCCGAGAGGACCACGAGGCGGTCGGCCCGCCGCAGCAGCGGGTCCTGCCGCAGCCCGCCGCGCGGAGCCCACGGGAACTGCAGCGCGGCGAACCGGGAGCCGCGGTGGGGGCCGTGCCGCAGGGTGGCGACCACCGGGCCCGTCCACTCGGTGACCCAGGCGCGGCCGAAGGCGGGGTACAGGTTGTGGACGTGCACGACGTCCGGGCCGAACGCGCGCAGGGTGGCCAGGGGGCCGCGACCACGGCCGTTCACCGAGACGAGGCGCACCTCGTGCCCGGCGCGGGTGAGCGCGGCGACCTGGTCGAGGACGGCCTCGTCCTCGCCGCCCGGAGCACCGAAACCGTGGACGACGGCGATCCTCATGGTCAGACCCCGGCCGCTGCGGTCGTCACCACGCCGAACGCGCCGCCCGCGTCGACGAGGGCCGCGTCCACGATGTCGAGGAGCCCCGACCCGGGCTCCCATCCGGTGAGTTCCCGCAGGGGCCCGGAGTCCGGAGGGTGCACCTCACCGCACGCCTCACCGCACGCCTCCTCGTCCACCTCCCCGTCCACCTCCTCGTACGGGACGAAGCGGAGCGGAGAGGCGGAGCCGGAGCGTTCCACGATGACGCCCGCCAGGTCGGCGACGGCGGTCTCCTGTGTGCCGCCGATGTCGAAGACACGCCCGGCCGCGGCCGGCTCGGCGAGCAGTCGCAGCAGCGCGTCGACGGTGTCGGCGACGTGTGTGAGGCGGAGCCGCCGGGTGCCGTCCCCCTGGATGGTGAGCGGCAGGCCCGTGACCGCCTGTTCGGCGAGGCGTGGCACGACGGCGCCGGACGCGGACGACTGGCGCGGGCCGACGGTGTCGTACAGACGGACCACCGTCACGTCCCCGTCGCAGGGCTCGTCCGCGGAGGCGGTGAGCAGACGGCGGCCGTGCCGGCGGGCGACCTCGGCGACGGGCCCCGCGCCCTCGGTCGCCAGGTGGACCACCACGTCGCAGCGGCCCGCGAGTTCGGCGACGAGCCGGGCGTCGAGGGCCGAGCCGCGCACGAAGCGGAGCCTGGGGCTGGGCCAGGCGGCGGCGAGGTTGGCGCGGTCGCCCGTGGACAGGTCGTCGAGGACGACGACGGTGTGTCCTGCGGCGAGCAGCGCATCGGTGAGGTGCGAGCCGACGAAGCCCGCGCCTCCGGTGACCAAATAAGTGGAGGATGCGGTCGTCGACGGTGCGCTCATCCCCATAAGTTATTCGGTTATGTCCAAATATGGGGTGAATAACACGATCCGCTTTGGCGCCCCACATGGCCCCGCGCAGGGTTACCTGGGCGACACAGATCACCAACCCGGCGACTACATTGCGTCCGGGTAAGTGGGTAGTCTCAGACGGACGACCTAAGTTACCGCTTAGTAATCAGTATCCGTCCCGAACCGTCCCCGAGAAGACTTCCCTCGCAGGCCCGAGGAGCCCCCAAATGCAACTCGCCGCGATCATCGTGTCGCTGGTTACGATCGTGGTCGGCGCGGCCCTGTTCGTCCGTGCCCTCCTGCAGATCTACAACTTCATGCGGCTCGGTCAGAACGTACCCGCAGGTACTCGCACCGACGAGCCCGTGCAGCGCACCGTCACCGTGGCCAAGGAATTCCTCGGCCACACCAGGATGAATCGCTGGGGCATCGTCGGAGTCGCGCACTGGTTCGTGGCGGTGGGCTTCTTGTCCCTGCTGCTGACGATCGTCAACGCCATCGGCCAGCTGTTCAAGGCCGACTGGCTGCTTCCGATCATCGGCGAGTGGGCGCCGTACAACTTCTTCGTCGAGTTCATCGGCACGATGACGGTCCTCGGCATCGCCGTCCTCATCGTGATCCGCCAGCTCAGCAAGCCGAACAAGGCGGGCCGCAAGTCCCGCTTCGCGGGCTCGAACTTCGGCCAGGCGTACTTCGTCGAGGCCGTCATCCTCATCGTCGGCGTCTGCATCTTCATGCTGCACGCCCTCGAAGGCGCCCAGCACCACGTCGACGGCTACGAGGCGTCGTTCTTCATCTCGTACCCCGTGGTGAAGGCGCTGGAGGGCCTGGACGTCTCCACGCTCCAGACCCTCACGTACTTCTTCGCCGGGGTGAAGATCGCGACCTCGTTCATCTGGATGATCGTGGTCGCCCTGAAGACCGACATGGGTGTCGCCTGGCACCGCTTCCTGGCCTTCCCCAACATCTGGTTCAAGCGGAACGCCAAGGGCGATGTGTCGCTCGGCGCGCTGCTGCCGATGACCTCGGGCGGCAAGGAGATCGACTTCGAGGACCCGGGCGAGGACGACACCTTCGGCGTCTCCCAGGTCGAGCAGTTCTCCTGGAAGGGCCTGCTCGACTTCTCCACCTGCACCGAGTGCGGCCGCTGCCAGTCGCAGTGCCCCGCCTGGAACACCGGCAAGCCGCTCTCCCCGAAGCTGCTCATCATGTCGCTGCGCGACCACGCGCACGCCAAGGCGCCGTACCTGCTCGCCGGTGGCGGCAAGGACATGGAAGGCAACGAGCAGGCGACCGAGGAGCAGCTCAAGGACGTTCCGGCCGCCGCCCTCGCGGAGGCCGAGCGCCCGCTGATCGGCACGCACGAAGAGAACGGCGTCATCGACCCGGACGTCCTGTGGTCCTGCACCACCTGCGGCGCCTGCGTCGAGCAGTGCCCGGTCGACATCGAGCACATCGACCACATCGTCGACATGCGCCGCTACCAGGTGATGATCGAGTCCGCGTTCCCGTCCGAGGCGGGCACGATGCTCAAGAACCTGGAGAAGAAGGGCAACCCCTGGGGCCTGGCGAAGAAGCAGCGCCTGGAGTGGCTCAAGGAGCTCGACTTCGAGGTGCCGGTCGTCGGCAAGGACATCGAGGACCTCACCGAGGTCGAGTACCTCTACTGGGTCGGCTGCGCCGGCTCTCTGGAGGACCGGGCGAAGAAGACCACCAAGGCCTTCGCCGAGCTGCTCAACATCGCGGGCGTCAAGTTCGCGATCATGGGCGGCGACGAGAAGTGCACCGGTGACTCCGCCCGCCGCCTCGGCAACGAGCCGCTGTTCCAGCAGCTCGGCCAGGAGAACGTCATGTCGCTGAACATGGCCTTCGGCGAGGAGTACGACGACGACGGCAAGGTCACCGAGGAGTCCAAGAAGCCCCGGACCGCCAAGAAGATCGTCGCGACCTGCCCGCACTGCCTCAACACGATCGGCAAGGAGTACCCGCAGATCGGCGGGGATTACGAGGTAATCCACCACACGCAGCTGCTCCAGCACCTGGTCGACGAGGGCAAGCTGACCCCGGTCACGCCGGTCGAGGGCATCATCACCTACCACGACCCGTGCTACCTGGGCCGCCACAACAAGATCTACTCCCCGCCGCGCGAGATCATCGCCAGCGTCCCCGGCATCCGCAACGAAGAGATGCACCGCCACAAGGAGCGCGGCTTCTGCTGCGGCGCCGGTGGTGCGCGGATGTGGATGGAGGAGCGGATCGGCAAGCGCATCAACAACGAGCGTGTTGACGAGGCGCTGAGTCTGAACCCGGACATCGTCTCCACCGCCTGCCCGTTCTGCCTCGTCATGCTGACCGACTCGGTCAACGGCAAGAAGAACGACGGGAAGGCCAAGGAGTCCGTCACGGTCGTCGACGTGGCCCAGCTGCTTCTCGACTCCGTGAGGACGCCCTCCGACGACCCGCCCCCGGCGGGCGAGGCGGAGACCGAGGATGCTCCGGAGCCGGAGCCGGTGAAGTAACTCCCGTTCCCTTACGTCACTTTGGGTGCCCCGTTCCTGGTATCTCCTGGAACGGGGCGCCCTCTTCTTTTGTTGCGTCCCGTACAACCCTTCACGGCGATCCCGTGTCAAACGGTGCGCCGGACAAGGAACGGGCCCTTTCCGGCCATCCCCCCGCGCTGCCCGGTCTTCCTTCACCCAAGGAGCCGCACGTGCGCAAGAACCGGACGGCCGCCCTCGCCGCGGCCTCGTTCCTTCTTCTCACCGGTACGTACATCGCCGCCGCCCCGTCCGCGTACGCGGGCACACCGGGCGGCACCCGTGCCAACGACCGCAACACCGACTTCAACGGCGACGGCTACGACGACGTGCTCGTCGGCGCCCCCGGGGCCACCGTCGGCGGGCAGGCCGGGGCCGGGCTCGTCACCGTCCAGTACGGCGCCGCGAGCGGCATGGGGACCTCCCGCTCCGCCGTCCTCAGCCAGAACACGACCGGGGTGCCGGGCGCCGCCGAGAAGGGCGACGCGTTCGGGCAGGCCGTCGCCACCGGGGACCTCGACGGCGACGGCTACGACGACGCGATCGTCGGCGCACCCGGCGAGGACCTCGGGACCGTGACCGACTCGGGCGGCGGCGTCGTCCTGTGGGGCACGTCCAGGGGGCTGTCCGGCAGCGCCAGTACGGGCCTTGAGGCCGACGAGCCCGCCACCGGCGGCAAGTTCGGCCAGTCGCTCGCCGCCGCCCGGTTCACCGACGGCGGCGACGGGGACCTGCTCGCCGTCCTCGACTCGGTCGGCCTCGCGATCTTCCGCTACGAGGCCGCGCCCGCCGCCAGATCGACCGCGGGCACGGCCGCCGCGGGCAAGCACCTGGTCCGCGACTCACGGACCGACTTCGCGCCCAAGGCACCGAAGGCCGTAGCGCCCAAGGGCAAGGCACCGAGCGCCACCGCGCGGGCCGCCACCCTGGCCGCGCCGACCGGGATCCAGCCCAAGTCCCTGACCACCGGCGACTACGACGCCAACGGCTTCGCCGACCTCGTCGTGTCCGGCCTCTCGGTCGGCGACGAGTCCGGCGACGGCTGGTCGTACGTCATCCCCGGCACGGCATCCGACGCCGACCCGCTGCCAAACCTCACGCTGCGCGGCGGCCCGGTCGCCGCCTCCGGGGACGTCAACGGCGACGGCAAGGACGACCTCGTCACCGGCGAGCCGAACAGCCCCGACGACGGCGGCCCGTGGACGACGGGCGGCATGGTCGGCGTCCACTACGGCTCGGGTTCGGGCCTCACCGGGGAACCGCAGTGGTGGACGCAGGACTCCGACGGCGTGCCCGGCACCGCCGAGAAGGGCGACGGCTGGGGCGCCGACCTCTCCGTCGGCGACACGAACGGTGACGGGTTCGCCGACGTCGCGATCGGCGCGCCCGGCGAGGACATCGGGACGGTCGCCGACGCGGGCGCGGTGACGGTGATGCGGGGGACGACCCTCGGCCTGCGCACCAGCGACGTACGGGACTTCAACCAGAACTCGGCGGACGTCCCCGGAGCGGCCGAGAAGGGCGACAAGTTCGGCGGCCAGGTCTCCTTCACCGACCCGAACGACGACGGACGGTTCGGCCTCCTCGCGGCGGCGCCCGGCGAGAACACCAACGACGGCGTGGTGTGGGTGTTCTCCGCGGGGTCCGGCGGGATCACGGCCGCCGGGTCGTGGACGTACGGGGCGGGGGCGCTGTCCGCTCCGTCCCTGGACGCACGGTTCGGCGCCGCGATCGACGACTGATCCACCGCTGATCGACCACTGATCGACCACTGACCGTAGGCGCGAACTGCCCTACCCAATAATGGAGTTGATGTGCGTCTCAAGAAACTCGCCATGGCCGCCGGGGTGGCCGCCCTGACCGCGGGCGGCCTCACCCTCCCCCTCGCGGGGACCGCGTCCGCGGCGACGGCCCTCAAGGACGACTTCAACGGGGACGGCTACCGCGACCTCGCCATCGGTACGCCCAAGGCCAACGCCGTGACGGTGACGTTCGGTTCCGCGTCCGGCGTGGGCCCCGGCAAGGCCGTGACGATCACGCAGGAGACCTCCGGGGTGCCCGGAGCCACCGAAGAGGAGGACGAGTTCGGGGAGAACGTCACGAGCGGTGACGTCAACGGCGACGGGTACGCCGACCTGATCGTCGGCGCCCCCGGCGAGCGGGTCACCGACTGGGCGAGCGGCTCGCTGAACGTGGTGTGGGGCGGCGCGGGCGGCTTCACCGAGGGCGCCACCGTCTACCACGCGCCCTCCGCCGACGACGAACGCTTCGGCGAGAGCGCCGTCTTCGTCGACCTCGACGGGGACGGCCACGCCCAGCTCGCCGTCGTCAGCGCCAAGAAGTACTGGTGGTACTCGGACTCCAACAAGCCCGAGGACGGCTACGCGCCGGAGGTCGGGTTCGTACCGGCCGACGTGACCCTCGAAGGCCTCACCGCCGACCAGTTCCACGGCAAGGGCGTCGGTAAGACGTACACGTACGTCCTCTACGGGAAGCACGCCGACGGCAGCCCCTACACGGGGTGGGTCGACGGCGGGCCCGGCGACATCGGCTACCGCTCGGGGCAGATCGACGGGAACTTCACCGGCTCCACCACCGGGGCCGCCGCCACCGGAGACGTGAACTGCGACGGCTACCCGGACCTCGTCACCGGCCAGGCCGACGGGAACTCGGTGTGGGTGTTCTCCGGCGGATCCACCATCTTCACCGACGAGATGGAGGGCATGCACAAGGTCACCCAGGACAGCGAAGGGGTGCCGGGAGCGACGGAGGCCGGGGACCGGTTCGGCGCGTCCGTGGCGGTCGGTGACGTGGACGGCGACGGCTGCGACGACGTCGCGGTCGGCGCGCCCGGCGAGAGTGTCGACGGTGTGTGGGGCACGGGCTCGGCGGTCGTCCTCAAGGGCGGCACGTCCGGTGTGAGCGGGGGCCGTTCGTACCACCAGGAGACCAGCGGGGTGCCGGGCGTCGCCGAGACCGGCGACCGCTTCGGCTCCACGGTCCGCCTCAAGGACATCAACGGGGGCGGCCGCGCGGACCTGTCCGTCGCCGCGTCCGGCGAGGACATCGGGTCGGCGGCGGACGCGGGCGCCGTCACGGTGCTCCGGGGCTCGTCTCCGTACCTGACGACGAGCGGCGCGACCTCGTTCAACGGCTCGGACTTCGGCCTGCCCGGCGCGGGCATCTCGTTCGGTACGTCCCTGCGCTGACGGCCCCGTCCCCGCCCCTGCCATCATGTGACTGTTGTCAACTCATGGGACGGGCGGGGGCATTGTCGATGGGGGCATGTCGATGGGGGCGTTGTTGATGCCGGGTCACATACGAAGAAGCGGCGGGGCGCTGTGCGCCGCACTGCTCGCCGCCGCGCTCACCGCGTGCGGCAGCGGCGAGGGCGGGGGCGATGCCCACCGCCCCGTGGCCGTGGCGGGCAAGCAGCAGCGGAGCGCGCCGCAGCCGGTCCCGCGCGGCAAGGGCAGCAAGCTCCCGAGCGACTTCAACGGGGACGGCGCCCCCGACCTCGTCCTCGACGACCTCGCCCACGACGGGCTCGGCGACGACCCCGGCATCGGCATCGTCTACGGCAGGAAGGGCCACGGACTCGTCGCCGGGACCCGGCAGTTGCTGACCCCGGCGAAGTACGCGGCACGGACCAAGGGGCAGTCCCCGGCCACGTTCGCGTCGGAGGCGAGCTGCGACCTCGACCGGGACGGTTACGCCGACCTCGTGGTGTCGACGGACCCGCCGTACGACGGCCAGGGCATGCCGCCGGTCCCGCTCCAGATCCTCTTCGGCTCACCCACCGGCTTCTCAGGCAAGGGAGCCTCCGGCAAGGGCGTCACGCTGAAGATCCCCGCGCGGGCCCGCTTCGGCAACGAGTGGCCCGACCAGCCGGTGTGCGGGGACTTCGACGGCGACGGCAGGAACGACCTGGTCGTGCACGCGAGCGGGGAGCGGCTCAGCGTACTGCCGGGCCCCTTCACCCGCGGCGGCGCCCCGCGCGGCACGGCCGGCATCGCGCAGAGCGGCGGGAACGTGCCGACCGGCCCCGCCGCCGACCTGAACGGCGACGGCGCCGACGACGTCCTGGTCCGCGCCCACGCGGGCACGGCACGCTCCGCCGTCGCCCTCGGCGGCCGGGGCGGCTTCACGAAGGGCGCGAGATACCCGGCGGGGGCGGATGTTGCCTTCGGCCGCTTCGGGGCGGCGGTCCTCGGGGCGGGGGGCCTCCGGCTGTACGAGGGTGGGGGTGTGCGCACGGTCCGTGTCACGGGTGAGCGCGTCGACGCGGGGGACTTCGACGGGGACGGCCGCGATGACCTGGCCGTGTCGGACGCGGCGGACCGTGTGCGGCTGGTGCGATCCGGGAAGGTGGGGCCGGCCGTCCCGGCCCGGGGGCACGTGATCGCGGTGGCGGACTACGACGGCGACGGCCACGACGACCTGATCCTCCAGCACCCCGCCAAGGACCGGGTCACGTTCCTCTCCGGGGCCCGCACATCCCCCCAACCCCCCTTCTCCACAGCCCTGTTCACCCCGTAACACCACGGGGCTCCGCCCCGGACCCCGCGCCTCAATCGCCGGCGGGGCTATTTATAGCCCCTGCAGGGGGCACCTCCCAGCGTTAGCTGGGGGAGATTGAGCAGGCCCGTCCGGCAGGACATTCGGGTGGCGCCCCGTACAACCCTCCCGCCCCACCAACAGTCTCCTGTGAGCCGACCGCAGGCCTACGCCGGGCACAACTCCCGCCGAACGCCAGTGAAACGGCACCCCGTTGACGGGACACCCGCCAGGCGTCCCCTTCCCGCAGGAGCCAACCGAATGGCCAAGCACAGACGCACGCCCGCCCCCTCCCGAACCCGCCTCCGCCTCGCGACCGCGACCGCCACGGCCGCCGCGCTCACCGGTGGCCTGTTCGCCGCATCCGCGGGAACGGCAGGCGCAGCCGACTCCGTGCACCACCCGCAGGCCGACTTCAACGGCGACGGCTACGGCGACGTGGCGTTCTCCGCCGGCTACGCCACCGTCTCCGGCAAGAAGGGCGCAGGCGACATCGTCGCCCTGTACGGCTCGGCGAGCGGCACCACGTCGACCAAGCGCAGCACCATCAGCCAGAACACCACCGGCGTCCCGGGCACCTCGGAGACGGGCGACGGCTTCGGCTGGGTGAGCGCGCACGGCGACTTCAACGACGACGGCTTCGACGACCTCGCCGTCTCCGCCCCCTCCGAGAAGGTCGGCGACGACACCAACGGCGGCACCGTCGCCATCCTCTGGGGCTCCGCGAGCGGCCTGTCCGGCGGCACCACGCTGGCCGACCCCACGCCGTCCGGCCACGACCGCTGGGGCCGGTCCCTGGCCGCGGGCGACTTCGACGGCGACGGCCTCGACGACCTCGCCGTCGGCTCGTCCGGCGCCACGATCCACGTCTACAAGGGCGGCCTGAGCAAGTCCGGGACCGCGGGCGGCCGTTACACGGTGAAGCCGGACATCATGAGCGGCGGCGACGCCGGACCGATCAGCCTCTTCGCGGGCGACGTCAACGCCGACGGCAAGAGCGACCTCGTCGTCAACGGCTACGAGACGACCGGCGACTACGGCTGGAACACCAACTACTACGTGCCCGGCTCCGCCTCCGGCCTCACCATGTCCGGGGCCAAGGCGCTCAAGCGCGGCGTCATCACGGGCATCGGCGACGTCAACGGCGACGGCTTCGGTGACATCGTCACCGGCCAGGACTGGGACCCGGCGAAGCCCACGGACGACTTCCCCTCGGTGCCCGAGTCCGTGACCGGCGGCCAGGTCCACATCACGTACGGCTCCGCGTCCGGCCCGGCCTACGCCACGAACATCGACCAGGACACCGGCAACGTCCCCGGCGGCTCCGAGCGCGGCGACTGGTTCGGCGGCGAGCTCTCCCTCGGCGACATCAACGGTGACGGCTACGCGGACGTCGCCGTCGGCGCCTCCGGCGAGAACCTGGACGGCGTCGTCGACACCGGCTCCGTGACGGTCCTCTACGGCTCCCCGGACGGCCTGAACGCCACCTCCGGCGCCCAGTTCTTCGCCCAGTCCACGGCCGGTGTCCCCGGCACCGACGAGAAGGAGGACTACTTCGGCGGCGAGGTGAAGCTCGCCGACACCAACAAGGACGGCAAGGCGGACCTGGTCGTCGGCGCGTACGGCGAGAACAGCGGCAACGGCGCGCTGACCTACCTCCCGTCCAACGGCACCAAGATCACCACGACGGGCTCCCGCTCCATCTCCACGTCGGCCGCCGCAGTGAGCACGGACGGCACCCCCATGTTCGGCGGAAACGCCGCCAACTGACGCTCCGCACCAGCCAGTACGGCAACCGGTGCCGGCCTCCCCGCACGGAGCCCGGCACCGGTGGCGCCCGCACCACCACCGGGCGCCGACTCCACGGACCGACCTGCGGGAATCACACTGTGCGCACCAGAACCCTCACGCTCGCGGCCGGCGCCGCACTCGCCGCCGGCCTCCTGACCCCCCTCACCGCGACCTCCGCGTCCGCCGCAACCGCCAAGTACGCCGACGACTTCAACGGCGACGGCTACCGCGACTACGCCTACGGAAGCTACAGCTCCCACGGCGGCGGCAGCGTCGCCGTCGTCCTCGGCACCGCGAGCGGCCCCGGCACCACGACCAAGCGCATCAGCCAGGCGAGCACCGGCGTACCCGGCGCCGACGAGGCCGACGACATGTTCGGCGAGGTGCGGGCCGCGGCCGACTTCGACGGCGACGGATACGGCGACCTCGCCGTGGCCGCGACCGGCGAGAACGGCTCCGCGGGCACCGGCCAGGGCGCCGTCACGATCCTGTGGGGCTCGCCCACCGGCCTGTCGACCGGCACCACCCTGCCGAACAAGAACGCGGACTCGTACAACGCCATGGGCAAGGACCTGGCGACCGGCGACTTCAACGGCGACGGCAAGCAGGACCTCGCCCTCGTCAACGGCGCCGTCACCTACGTCTACCGCGGCCCCCTGACCCGCTCCGGCGGCACCGGCGCCGTCACCAAGCTCGACAAGACCTCGTCGTTCTACTCCACGGCCCTGATCGCGGGGAAGGTCGACGGCGACTCCAAGACCGACCTGGCGATCATCGGCGACGTCGTCACCTCCTCGTACGTCGCCTCGGACGCCTGGTTCATCAAGGGCGGCAGTTCCTCGCTCACTTCGGGCAAGACGCTGCGCCTGGAGTCGCAGACCGGCGACGGCGGCAGCACCGAGCGCGGCGGCGACGGCGTCATCGCCGACTTCGACAAGGACGGCTACGGCGACATCGCCATCGGCACGTCCCTCTACTCCAAGCACAAGGGCCGCCTCACCGTCTGGTCCGGCTCCTCCACCGGCCCCGCCGACAGCACGCGCATCACGCAGTCCTCCACCGGCATGGCCGGAACCCCGGAGAACTACGACGAGTTCGCCTCCTCGATCTCGGCGGGCGACGTCAACGGCGACGGCTACAAGGACCTCGCGGTCGGCGTGCCCAACGAGGCGATCGACGGCAAGGAGTACGCGGGCGGCGTCCACGTCCTCAAGGGCCGGGCGAGCGGCCTGTCCGGCACCGGCTCACAGTGGTTCGCCCGCAACAGCTCCGGGGTGCCGGGCGCGTTGTCGGCGGACGACCAGTTCGGCGGCTCGGTACGGCTGCGCGACACGAACGGCGACGGCACGGCCGACCTGTACGTGTCCGGTGGCTACGGCTCGCTGCGGCTGCCCGGCTCGGCCGGCGGCATCACGACGACGGGCGGGACGGCGTTCGACCAGCTGCCCATCGACGCGTTCCTCCAGTAGACCGGGCCCGCCCCCGAGCGCGCCCCTTCAGGGTCTCCCCGTAAGGGATGTCACAGCTCAGCCGCAATGCCGGGCCCGAACCCCGGGCCCGGCATTCCCTTCCCGGAAACCAGGTACGTTCGAGTACGTGGCTGGATTCAGGAACGGACGCGGCCGGGACAACCGCGAAGCGCCGCAGGGGCACCCTCCGTACGGGCCCCCTCAGCAGCAACCCGCGTACGGGCAGCAGCAACAGCGGCAGCAGTGGCCGCAGCCGAACGGCGGGCACGGCGAGCCGGAGTACTTCGGCGATCCGAACGCGCCCCGCGCGCACGACCCGTACGCGGCGAACAACCCCGGTCACACCCAGGCGTTCACGGTGAACCCGGACGACGGGGCCCCGTACGCGTACAGCCAGGGCGCCACCTACCAGGCGGGCGGGTCCGCCCCGGCCGGGCCGATCGGCCCCCGCCTGCACTGGAAGCCGCTGCTGTCCGGAGTCGTGCTGCGCCCCTCGGCGACGTATCTCCAGATGCGCGACTACGCGATGTGGGGCCCGGCCCTGATCGTCACGTTCCTCTACGGACTCCTGGCGATCTTCGGCTTCGACGGCGCCCGCGAGGACGTCATCAACGCCACGATGTCCTCGGCGATCCCCTACGTCCTGACGACCGGCGTCGCGATCACGATCAGCTTCTTCGTGCTCGGCGTGGTCACCCACACCCTGGCCCGCCAGCTCGGCGGCGACGGCGCCTGGCAGCCCACGGTCGGCCTGTCCATGCTGATCGCCTCCCTCACGGACACGCCCCGCCTGGTCTTCGGCATGTTCCTCGGCGGCGACGCGATGTTCGTCCAGCTCATCGGCTGGGCGACGTGGATCGCGGCGGGCGCCCTGCTGACCACGATGGTCTCCAAGTCCCACGAGCTGCCCTGGCCGAAGGCGCTCGCGGCCTCGGCGATCCAGCTGATCGCACTGCTCTCGATCATCAAGCTGGGCACGTTCTAGCCGTTCCAGGCTCCGGAACTCTCCGGCACACGAAATGAGGGGCCCCGCGGGGCCCCTCATTTCGTGCGTTCGTCCACCCGCTCAGGCGTCGAGAACCTGCCCGTCCCGCTTCACGACCGGCGGCTCGACACTCCACGGGAAGTTGATCCACTCATCGGTCCGCTTCCACACGTACTCGCACTTCACGAGCGAGTGGGACTTCTCATAGACGACGGCCGAGCGGACCTCGGCCACGGTGTCGAGGCAGAAGTCGTGGACGAGCTTCAGCGTCTTGCCGGTGTCCGCGACGTCGTCGGTGATCAGGACCTTCTTGTCGCTGAAGTCGATCGCGTTCGGCACGGGCGCGAGCATGACCGGCATCTCCAGCGTGGTCCCGACGCCGGTATAGAACTCGACATTCACCAGGTGGATGTTCTTCACGTCCAGCGCGTACCCGAGCCCGCCGGCGACGAAGACGCCGCCGCGCGCGATGCTGAGGATGATGTCGGGCTGGTACCCGTCGTCGGCGATGGTCTGCGCGAGCTCGCGCATGGCGACCCCGAACTTCTCGTACGTAAGGTTCTCGCGCTCGGGGTTCACGCCGTCACTCATGTCGCTGCTGCTCACACCTGGGTCCGATGGAAGTTGAGGAAGGAACGGGAGGCCGTCGGGCCGCGCTGTCCCTGGTAACGCGAACCGTAGCGCTCGCTGCCGTACGGGAACTCGGCGGGTGAGGACAACCGGAACATGCACAGCTGCCCGATCTTCATGCCCGGCCACAGCTTGATGGGGAGCGTCGCGAGGTTCGACAGCTCCAGCGTCACGTGGCCGCTGAACCCGGGGTCGATGAACCCGGCGGTGGAGTGCGTGACGAGACCGAGCCGCCCGAGCGAGCTCTTGCCCTCGAGCCGCGAGGCGAGGTCCTCGGGCAGGGAGATGACCTCGTACGTCGAGGCGAGCACGAACTCGCCGGGGTGCAGGATGAAGGGCTCGTCGCCCTCCGGCACCACCATCCGCGTCAGCTCCGCCTGCTCGACGCTCGGGTCGATGTGGGGGTACTTGTGGTTCTCGAACACCCGGAAGTAGCGGTCGAGCCGCACATCGATGCTCGACGGCTGAACCATGGATTCGTCGTAGGGATCGATCCGGACCCGTCCGGCGTCGATCTCGGCCCGGATGTCCTTGTCTGAGAGAAGCACGTAGCGAGGATACGCAGAGCGCGCGTGCCCACCACAATCGGCGGGCCCGCGCGCTCTGTCGCTGGTGCTGCTTTTACCGCTCGTCCGGTCCCACAGGAACGGCGTGCCGAAGTCGCGCGCACCGCGGACACCGAATAAGCCGGCTTGGACCGAGACGGTCCGCCTGCTGCATCGGGAACGAAGCGGTGCTGAACACGTGCCCTTCGGCACATCGGACGACGGTGCGATCCATCGAGTCCATCAAGTCCCGGAGTCCCTTCCCCACGGAGCCATTGGGCCAGTTTCCTGACCGACGACGAAAGGCAACATTACGGGATGAAAGGGACGCCAATCCAGGCGGCACCCCGAGGTGAATCGTCCTCGGCCGGACTCCCCACCGTACGCCCCAACTCCCTTCACCCGCAGTCACTTCCACCCCGCCCAACGCAGCCGAGCCCCGGGGGCTTCAGCGCCCGGGGCCCGGCATGGGGTACAGTGTCGCCAGTACGGATCGCCTCAACGGCCGTACCGCGCGGGTGTAGTTTAATGGTAGAACATAAGCTTCCCAAGCTTAGAGCGCGAGTTCGATTCTCGTCACCCGCTCCACCGCTAAGGCCCAGGTCATCGACCCGGGCCTTTTTGCTGTCCGCTTCCGCGCCACAGCCCGCCGGGCGCGCGTGCAGTCACGGAACTTATCGCTTCCTGCCTACGTCATAGCGGTCATGGCGCAGGGTGGAAGCACGATGGGTGAGGAGCCGACGTGGGTGGAGCTGCTGGTCAACTTCCTCCTCATAGGGGCCGTTCCCACCGTCGTCGGGGGAGCAGTTGTCCTGTCCCTTGTCGGCCTGACGATGTGGCTGACAGCACCGCTACGGAGACGTAGGCGCAAGCAATGCACCTAGCGTGTCGGTCGAATCTGTCAAGACAGCCCTGCTCCGCTGACATCAGCGGCTGACATCAACGGCTGACATCAACGAGGGCACTGTCTTGGAGGACCCATGAGACATGCACCCGTACTCGCCATGGTGGCGGTCTTGTCCGCCGTCCTGCTCTCGGCCTGTGCACAGGACAAGCCCGAGCTGCGACCCACCAGGTCGGCCGGGGAAGGGGCCTGGTACGAGAGCAGTACGGCCGACCGCCACGAGTACTGCGAGGCCTATCGCGCACATGACCCGCAGCGCCCCATCAGCATCCCGACGTACGCGTCAGAGGAGTCGAGGGACGAGTTCGCCGACGATTTCTACAACGTGCTGAAGAAGAAGTGCTGAGCACGCGAGCGGACGTTCAGCGCCCGGCCCGGCGAATCCGGCTTCGGGGTCGGCCCAGGCGGTGACACCGGCGCGGGAACAGACGGCGGCCCCCGGCGATGCGTATCGCCGGGGGCCGCCGCGCTGTTGCGGAAACCGCGGAGGATCAGCCGCGGCTCCTGCGCGACATCGCGCGGACCGTGAAGCCGGCCGCGAGGGCGAGGACCGTGAGGAGGGCGCCCAGGATCGTCCAGTCGCGGAAGCCGGTGTCGGCGAGGTGGCCGACGCCGTCGTGGCCGCCGGTGCCACCGGTGTTGCCACCGGTGCCGCCGGACTCCGGGAAGGTGTTGGTGACGTCGACCGTTGCCGAACCGTTCACCTGGACCTCCCCGTCGGAGCCGTCGTCGGAGGCCTGGTACGTCACCGTGTCACCGGTGGGCACGTTCGTCTCCTTCACGGTGCAGGTGGCGCCTTCCGGGACGCTGATCGTGCGCGACCCCCCGTCCTTCAGCTCGAAGGAGCTGTCGTCGCCGGAGAGGGCCACATCGCCCTGGTCGGTGGTGCAGGCGAGCGAGAAGTCGTACGGGCCGGCGCCGCCGTTCACCACGTGCTTCGTGACGGTCAGTTCGGCCGCCGGGAAGGTGTTCGTGATGTTGATCGCCGCCTGGTCGGGCGAGTCGCCCGCGGTGACGACCACCGGGTTGTCGGCGGAACCGTGGTCGACGGTCGCCTTCTCCGCGCCCCCGGTGTCCACCTCCTCCGCCCAGCAGCGGGTGTTCACCGGCAGCGGCTTGATGGTGACGGGTTCGCCGTCCTTCACCTCGTACGTCTTGTGCAGGATGCGGTCGCTCGGGGCGCCGGAGGCGTCCGGCAGGGTGCAGGAGACGTCGACGGAGAAGGTGCGGCCCTCGGCGTACTGGGCGGCGTCACCGTCGAGCGCCTTGGTGAGCTGCACCGCGCCGAACTCGTAGGTGTTGGTGATCCGTGCGAACTGCGGGGTCTCCGTGCCGATGTTCGGCTTGATGGTGACCTCGACCGGGTCGCTCCTCGGGTGGTCGGACTGGCCGCCGCGGGCCGAGGTCTCCCAGATCCTGCACTTGGCACCGGCCGGGATCCCCTTGACGGAAACCGGATCGTCCACGGAGACCCGATAATCCTCGTTCAGGACCACCTGGGGCGGATTCCCCTGCGGGTTGATGGTGCAGGTCACGTGGTACGAGTACGGCACCTTGCGCAGCAGGCCCGTCGCCGCGTCGGGGTGCTTGCCGAGCCGCTTCACCAGTCTCAACTCGCCGTAGGCGAGGGCGACTCCGACCTGGATCGGCTCGCTCGCCTGCAGGACGCGCGGCTCGGACGCGGCGGCCCGCTTGCTCCGGGAGGCGGTGCTGCCGGATGCGGTGCTGCCACCGCGCTCGGTCGTCTCGTTGTGGGCGTAGGAGTTCCAGGCGATGGTCGGGTCGCCGTTGTAGGCGACGTCGAGCGGGGTGTCCATCGCGTACGTGATGTCGACGGTGCCGCCCGGAGCCAGCTTGGTCGGGAACCCGATGTTCATCTCGGCGCCGACGGCCTTGCTGCTGTACGCGTCGTCCCAGGTGCTCGACGCGCACTGGTCGGCGCTCGATCCGGCGCCGCCCATGTCGAGGTCGTCGGTGCACAGCGGCTCGTCGTTCTCGTACTTGACGTCCAGCGTGCCGGGAGCGCCGCCGTCGAACGCGGGCGGGGAGGCGAGCGTGGGCCGCTTGTCCCAGGCCGTGCCGCGCTCCTGGTCGAGGATGACGCCCTTGTCTCCCTGGACGGGGAACCGGTCGATGATCCGCATGTTGGTGCCGGACTCGGTGCCCGCGTTCTGAAGGTGCATCAGGTAGTGGTACTGGTCACCGGGGTTGACCAGTGCGATGCAGGGGTTGGCGGTGTACTTGCGGCCGGTCGAGTCGGTCATCACCCGGCACGAGTCGTCGCTGAGACCGACGGTCTTCTTGGTGTTCGTGTTGTACCAGCCGAGATCCGGGTTGCCGGCCACCCACTTGCGGGCGGTGAACGCGGCGCCGGTCTTGGCCTTGAGCGTCGCCGGGTCCGTGCAGTACAGGCCCGAGCCGAACATGGTGCCGTCCTGCTGCGGGGTACCGCCGTCGCAGGTCATGTCGGTGTCGGAGGACGTGGCGCCCATGGTGTTGGTGACGACTTCGTCGGCGTTGATGCCGGCTTCCAGCGTCACGTGGATCTCGATGGTGAAGCTGCCGCCCGGCGCGAAGTTCCAGTCCTTGCCGTCGTCGTCCTTGGAGAAGTCCCAGGTGAGTCCGGAGACCCGGTCGCCGTCGGCGGTCTGCGTGAACTTCGGGGTCGGGATGGCGACGGTGCCGTCCGGCTCCTTCTTGTCGATGATCTTGTAGGGCTCGCCGTTGTCGCCCTTGAAGGTGTCGAGGAACGCGATGCCCTCGGGCAGATCGTCCTTGACGACCAGGTTCGGGACGTTGGCCGTACCGGTGTTGGTGACCTTCAGATAGAAGGGGGCGTCCTCGCCGGGGGCGAGGTCGGTGTCCGGGGTCTTGTCGACGGCGAGCTTCGGGGCGCCCTTGACCAGGTCGAGGGTGGCGTTGACCGGGTCGATCGCCCGGGGCTTGTCCTCGTCCTCCACCTTGGTGAGGAACTGGCCGCTGGCCGTGTCCTCCAGGTGGCTGGGGACCGGGTCACCGTTGCTGCGCAGAGCCGGGCGGGGGCTGACGTCGAGGACCAGCTTGCCGGAGCAACTGTCGTCGGCGCACTCCGGCTTGATCACGTAGCCGTCGTTCGTGGTGCTCGTCGACGAATACGTGGCGCGGATGCCGGTGACGTCGCCCGCGCTCACCCCGGACGGCAGAGCGGCGTCGGCGGACGGAGTGCCGTTGACCCACTCACCACCCACGTACGCGTCGATCTGTACGCGGTTGGCACCGGCCGGCATCTGGTTCGACTTGATGGACACGAGGTCCACGGCGTCGAAGAAGTCCTTGTCCTGGTCGGTGATCTTCAGGTACTTGGCCGACATGTTGCCGGTGTTGCGCACGGTGAGTGTCATGTCCGCGTGCTGCCGCGGCAGACCGGGCACGTACTCGGGCAGCTCGCCGGGCGCGATGGTCTTGTTCAGGGAGGCGCCGTCGGCGGCAGGACCGGTCTCGAGGGTCTTGCAGTCACCGCCCTTGAAGTCGCCGCCCTGGCTGTCCTTGGCGGTGACCGAGAAGCAGTTCTGGAACGTCTCGCCGTTCTCGACGCCCTCGCGGCGCTCGCCGGTCACCTTGATGGTGACGCTGTCGTCCGGCGCCATCTCACCGTCGTAGAGCGCGCGCACGCCGGTGGCCCGTGCGAGCACATCGGCGTCCACGCCCTCGTAGTCGACCCAGGCATCCGTGTCCGGGTCGTACACCTGGAGGGTCACCGGTGCGTCGGACGGCGAGACGGAGACGGACGTGATCTCCAGCTTGTCGAAGGGGCTGGCGCTGCCGGGCTTTCCGTCCGGGTCGGCGGACGGGTCGGTGATGACCACATCGCTCAGCGGCAGGTTGCCGGTGTTCGTGAACTTCAGGTCCATGTCGATGGGTTGGCCCGGCGGTACGTCGGTCTGGCTGACGGTCTTGACGCCGCTTCCGGCTCCGTTCGGGTCCTCGACGATGAGGTTCGCGCACGCGCTTCCGGAGGCGGTGCCGCTGCCGTCGCTGCGGCCCGCGTCGCCCTTGTAGCCCGCGCAGTTGCTGACGCCGTCGGCCACGTCCTGCTCGTCGACGTCGTCGGTGAGGGTGCCGTGCAGGTCCAGGCCCGCGGTGGCGCCCTCGGCGATGGCCGGGTTGCCGTCCGCGTCGACGCCGGTGTAGACGACCTCGACCGTCTTGACTTTGCAGCCCTCGGGAACGGTGTAGGTCGCGTTCTCCGTGTAGGTCGCCTCACGGGTGGTGTCGTCCTCGCAAGTGACGGTCAGCTCCGCCTCGGTCGCGCCCGAGGGGAAGCGCAGCCGCACCTTGTCGACGTCGAGCTTGTCGAATTCGCTGGTCGCGTCCGGGTCCGGCTCGGTGATCGTCATCGACTTCACCTTGAACGGCGACTTGTTCGTGACGTCCACGCCCGTGCTGACCGGCGAGTTCTCACCGATCACGGCGTGCTCGTTGGAGCCTTCGGAGAAGTCACCGTTGGTGTCGGCGTAGTACTTCTTCGTCGAGTCCAGGACCAGGATGTCCGGCAGGATGTCGTACGTGTCGCAGGCCTGCTCGCCGTCGACGTCGCCGTCCGTCTTCTCCTTCGCGGCCGGGGTCGCGCAGTTGTTGACGGTGATCTTGTCGGTGGGCTTAAGGTCCGAGCCGTCCGAGCGCTTGGTGTCGCGCAGCTTCATGCCGACGTCGACGCTGCCGCCGTTCTCGTCGTACGGCAGCGGGTCGCCGTTGCTGTTGGTGAAGACGACCTCGAAACCGACGACGTCACTCGGGTCCACCCCGGCGGGCATCGGCAGCTCGCCGGGCTCCGTGATGGTGCCGCCGGTGTGCTTCTGGCCGTCGGACGTGGTGACCACCAGGTGTGCCTGGTCGGCGCCCTTCGGGAACGCGGTCACGGTGGCCGAGGTGAAGTCGAAGTACTCGAAGGTCTCCGTGCTGTCGTCGGACACCGACAGCTCGGTGACCTCGGTCGACGAGGAGGAGCTGTTGCGCACGTCCAGCTTGATCGTGGACTCTTCGCCGGACATCGCGACCGCCGAACCGTCCTCCCAGTCCTTGGTCACGACCGGCTTGACCACGCGCGGGATGGAGATGGTGATGTCCGAGTCGTCGGTCTTCGGGTCCGCGTTGTCGGCGTCGACCTTCGCCGTGTTGGTGACGGTGGCGCCGTCCTCGTACGTCGTGTCGGTCGGGACCCGCATGCTGATCTCGACCGAGCCCGCCTGGCCCGCCCGCAGACCGGTCTTGCCCGCCGGGTTCTGCAGGTCCTGCTTGTAGACGACCGTCAGCTGCCGGGTCGCCTCGTCGTACGTGACGTCGCGGGTGGTGGTCGACTTCGGGAGGCTGGTGACTTCGAGGCCTGCCGGAAGGGTGTCGGTGACCGTGAAATCCACGCAGTCCACCGTCAGACCGGAGCACTGCCCGCTGAGGGTGTAGATGAACTCGTCACCGGGTTCCAACGGCCCGTCCGCGTTGTTGGTCTTGGTGATGCCGACCGCGCTCATCGGGTCGTCGGCTGCCGCCGGTGGGGCGGTCAGGGCCGTCGAGCCGAAGAGCAGGCTGAGCACCGCCGCGACCACGAGCAGGGCGTGGGCGCGGGTTGGTCTTCCCCTGGGCATCACATTGACCTTGGACATGAGCGCGACGCTAAGACGCGTCCCTTATGCGCTGGTTATGCCATGCCGAATGATTGACGGCCTATCAGATATTTCGCCCGTATGGCGGCCTGCTTCACCCCGCGGCACCGGGGTTGCGGCCTCGGGGCTCCGCCCCGGACCCCGCTGCTCAATCGCCGCAGGGGCTTTAAGTGGGCGGGAGTTCGCGGACGACGAAGGTGCCGCGGGCGTGAACGGTGATCACGATGCCCCGCTCGCGCAGGATCACCAGGGCGCGGCGCACCGTCTGGTTGCCGATGCCGTACTCCTGCGCCAGCACCATCTCGCCCGGGATCCGGGTTCCGGGGGCGAACTCGCCTGCCCGGATACGTCGTTCAAGGATCTCCGCGAGCTGGACGTAGTGGTACTCGGCGGCCGTCGGGTCGATCTTTTCACTCACGACTGCGACCGTAATCGACCGACCGGAGTCATGCACTGCCAGTATCTGTCACTAGCGTTCAACCGAGTTCTACCGCGTTAGACAGCGGGTAGCGTCCCGGACACAGAAGACCCCCGCGACGGGCCAACGTCCGGGGGCACGGCCAACGCTTAAGCAGGAGCGCTGACGATGACCGACCTTATCCGCCGCACCCTCACCCGGGTGCTGCTTCACGTACTCCCGGCCGCCGAAGGCCCCAGACGCAGGCGCCTCGCTCTCGTGCTCGCCGCCGATTACGGGATCGATCTCGACCAGCACGTACGAGGAGCAGTCGCGTGAACGAACACATCCACCGCCCGGTCCGCATGTGCGTGTGGTGCGAGGTGATCACGAACGAGCCCGTGCTCGTCGCCGAGGTGCACCAGGGCACAGGCCCCGGGTTCAACGTGTACGCGTGCCCCCAGTGCGCCGACTCTCCCCCGGGAACAGCACCCGATCCGGGGACTGCGGGGCGGGCCCCGGGACGACTAGCGTGAAGAACCGAACACGAACCGTGGAGGCGGCATGCCGATCAGCGCATCCGAGGCAGCCGGATTCGACCTGCCCGAGACCTTGACCTGGGAGGAGCTCGGGCAGCTTCCGGGCGACATCGCCAAGGACATCGAGCTGTGGCAGGGCAGGGTCGTGTGGAACAGGCGCGGCCCGATGGAGCATCAACAGTTCGCCGTACGTGTGCGCAACGCCCTCGAGGCCGCCGCCCGCCGTGCCATGCGCGAAGAGACCCGCGGCAAGGATGAGCGCTGCTGGCAGGTCGGCACGGAGACCAACGTCTTCTTCACTGCCGACAAGTCCACCTTCCTCACACCCGACTTCATGGTCCGACGCTGCCTGCCCCGCGGCGCCGACACCTTCGTCGGCGACACCGTGCTCGTGGGCGAGGTGCTCTCCGGTTCGGACACCCCCAAGCGCAGGCAGTGGAAGATGAACCGGTACGCGGAGGGCGGCATCCCCTGGTACTGGGAGGTCGAGCTCGACTCCGGCGGATCCTGGGATGTCACCGCTGTACGGGCCTACGGACTGGCCGCGCTCGACCGGGCCGGGCTCGCCGTCAAGCCGTTGCGGCCCGCGCTGTACGTACCCGTCGGCGAGTGGGAGCCGGACGGCCCCGGTGTCGAGTTCCCCGAGCCCTTCGCCCTGAGCGTCACCTGGGAGGACCTGGCGTTCTGAACGTCCGACCCTTGTCGTCGATCTACCCGTCTGCTTGACTCCGGCGCGCGTGCCGATCGTGGGCGAACGACGGAGGGACGGACGACCGATGGAGATCACCCGTAGACGTCTGCTGAGTGTGCTGGCCGCGAGCGGGGTGCTGGCCGCCGTGCCCACGCAGTGGGCGAGCGCGGCTCAACTCGCGGACGGGGCCGCGCGGTTGCTGGCCAACACGACGGACATGTTCGCGGGCACCCCCGCGTCCAACTCCCGTAAGGAGACCGCCGCCAAGCTCGCCGCGATCGAGAAGACGGCGCGCGCGAATCTCGCGGCGATGGACGCCGCGAGCGGTGACGGTGAGCTGTTCAAGGGGCTGCCGCTCGGCAGCAGCGATCCGAACCTCAACACCACGTATCAGAAGGTCTACGAGATCGCGCTGGCCACTCGGACGTCGGACGCCTCGGACATCCCCCGTGACCGCGTCGTCGACGCGTTGACGTGGCTGCACGAGAAGTACTACGGCGACCAGTCCAAGGGTTATTACGGCAACTGGTTCACCTGGGAGATAGGTATCTCGCAGCACGTCAGCCGGACGCTGGTGCTGCTGGGCGACGCGGCGCCCGCCGAGCTCACCACCACGTACATCGCCTCCATGGACGCGTATCTGCGCAGCGGCAAGGACGGCGACGTCGACCTCGACTCGCGGTTCCACACCGGCGCCAACCTCGCCGACATCACCACCAACCGCATCCTCCAGGGCGCGCTGACGGGTGACGAGGCCCGCATCCGCAAGGCCCTCACCGATCAGCTGACCGTCTTCGCGACGGTGGATCCGTACCGGCTCCGGCACGGCGTCACCGACGGGCACTACGCCGACGGGTCCTTCATTCAGCACTCCTCCGTCGCGTACACGGGCTCGTATGGAAAAGGCCTGCTCACGCGCGTCATCCAGACGCTGAAGCTGCTGGAAGGGACGGGCTTCGCATACGGTGAGGAACTCGTCCCGACCGTGCAGAAGTGGGTGCGCGACGGGTTCGCGCCGCTGATCTTCGAGGGCTGGATGATGGAGGCGGTGAAGGGGCGGGCCGTGTCGCGGACGGGCAGCGGGTACGCCGACTCCGCCACGATCGTCGAGGCGGTCGTCGACCTCGCGTCGCTGTCGGAGGGGGACGCGGCGCGAGACTTGAAGGCGTACGTGAAGCACCTGCGCGCCGCGTCGAAGGCGACCCTCGACCCGGCGACGTTCGTCTCCCCGCTGAGCATCGTCCGGTACGCCGACATCCTCGCGGACCCCGATATCCAGCCGGCCGACCTCAACCCGCCGGCCCGCTCCGTCGCCTTCAACGCGATGGACCGGACCGTTCACCGCCGCCCCGGTTTCGCCTTCACGCTCTCCCGCAGCTCGGCGCGCATCAGCAAGTACGAGTACATGAGCGGCGAGAACCTGATGCCGTGGTTCCAGGGGGACGGGGCCCACTATCTGTACCTGGCCGGGCAGGACCAGACGCAGGCGTTCGGCGTCGACTACTTCACCACCGTCTCCCCGTACGGGCTCGCGGGCGTGACCGCGCCCGTCGAACACCGGGGAACCGTCCCGGAGTTGTACGAAGGCAAGCTGTTCTACGACAACCCGGACCACCCCCTGAACTTCACCGCGTCCAGCGAATCGCAGAACAAGTACGTGTACTTCCCGACGGCCACGCAGACGTACTCGGGCGGGGCGGTGCTGGACGGCGTGTACGGCGCCGTCGGGTGGGTCGCGTCCGACGATGTGCCGTGGCGGGACAAGCGGGCGGGGCTCCTGCCCGACGACTTCGTGGCGTATCGCGGGGCGCGGGCGACGAAGTCGTGGTTCCTGCTGGACGACGAGGTCGTGGTGCTCGCGGCGGGGGTGGGGGACGCCGCTGGGCGCGCTGTGACGACGACCGTCGACGCGCGCGTGGCGCCGGCGGGCGACGCGGTGACCGTGGCCGAGGGCGACGGGTGGGTGCGCTGGGCGGACGGGTCGCGGGACGCGGCGGTCGGGTACGTACGGCTCGCCGGGCCCGCCGCGAAGGCGCGGCTCGACACGGTGACCCGCAGCCGCCGCGTCGTACGCACCTCGAATCCGGACACCGCGGTGACGAAGCGGGTGTTCTCGCTGACGGTCGAGCAGGCGGCCGGGGCCAAGTCCGCTTCCTTCGCCTACGCGTTGCTGCCGAACGCGTCGGAGGCGGCGGTGCGCGCGTACGAGGGTGCGCGCGTGCTCGCGAACACGTCACGGATGCAGGCCGTGGGCCACGAGGGGCTCGGGCTCACGGCGGTGAACACCTTCACGTCCGGCGCCCACCGCACGGCGGGGCTCGACGTCGAGGGCCCGGCGTCCGTACTCGTGCGCGGGCGAGGCGGCGGGGTCACGGTGGCGGTGTCCGATCCGACGACCGAACGGGACACCGTCACGCTCGTGCTGCGCGGCCACCGCCTGCGCACAGCGGACGGCGACGACGCGGTGCGCGTCACCGCCGTACCGGGTGGCACCCGGCTCGACGTCGACACGCACCACGCGTACGGACGGAGCTTCACCGTGACACTGCGCCGGTGAGGCCGGGGGCGGACTACTCGTCCGCCTCCAGGTCGCCCTCCGTCTCCAGGTACACCTGGCGGAGGGCCTCCAGCGTCTGCGGGTCCGGCTTCTCCCACATCCCGCGGGACTCGGCTTCGAGGAGGCGCTCGGCGATGCCGTGCAGGGCCCACGGGTTGTTCTCCGTGAGGAACTGGCGGTTCGTCTCGTCGAGGACGTACGTCTCGGTCAACTTGTCGTACATCCAGTCGGCGATGACGCCGGTGGTGGCGTCGTAGCCGAACAAGTAGTCCACCGTCGCGGCGAGTTCGAAGGCGCCCTTGTAGCCGTGGCGACGCATCGCCTCGATCCACTTGGGGTTCACGACGCGGGCGCGGAAGACGCGGGACGTCTCCTCGACGAGCGTGCGGGTCTTGACCGTCTCGGGGCGGGTGGAGTCGCCGATGTACGCCTCGGGGGCGGTCCCGCGCAGCGCGCGCACGGTGGCGACCATGCCGCCGTGGTACTGGAAGTAGTCGTCCGAGTCGGCGATGTCGTGCTCGCGGGTGTCGGTGTTCTTGGCGGCGACCGCGATGCGCTTGTAGGCGGTCTCCATCTCCGTACGGGCGGACCTTCCGTCGAGTCCACGGCCGTACGCGTAGCCGCCCCACACCGTGTAGACCTCGGCCAGGTCGGCGTCCGTGCGCCAGTCCTTGGAGTCGATCAGCTGGAGGAGACCGGCGCCGTACGTACCCGGGCGGGAGCCGAAGATACGGGTCGTGGCGCGGCGCTCGTCGCCGTGTTCCGCGAGGTCCGCCTGGGCGTGGGCCCGTACGTAGTTGTGCTCGGCGGGCTCGTCGAGGGACGCGGCGAGGCGGACCGCGTCGTCGAGGAGGCCGATGGTGTGCGGGAACGCGTCGCGGAAGAAGCCGGAGATCCGGAGGGTGACGTCGATGCGGGGGCGGTTCAGCTCCTCGTACGGGATCGGCTCCAGGCCGGTGACACGGCGCGAGGCGTCGTCCCAGACGGGGCGGACACCGAGGAGGGCGAGGGCCTCCGCGATGTCGTCGCCCGCGGTGCGCATGGCGCTCGTGCCCCACAGGGACAGGCCCACGGAGGTGGGGTAGTCGCCGTTGTCGTCCTTGTAGCGGGTGAGGAGGCTCTCGGCGAGGGCCTGTCCCGTCTCCCAGGCGAGCCGGCTCGGGACGGCCTTCGGGTCCACCGAGTAGAAGTTCCGCCCGGTCGGCAGCACGTTCACGAGACCTCGGAGCGGTGAGCCGCTCGGCCCTGCCGGGACGAACCGGCCGTTGAGCGCACGGACGGCGTTGTCGAGCTCGTCCGTCGTCGCGCTCAGCCGCGGGATGACCTCGCGCGCCGCGAAGTCGAGGATGGCGGCAACGGGGTCGGGCCCGTCGTTATCGGTGCGCGGCACCGTGGGCCGCCTTGCCCACCCTGCCGCCCCAGGCGGCAGATTGCCCAAGGCTGAACCGACCGCTGCCGGGTCCCAATCCGCCGCTTCCATCGCCTCGACGAGGGCGCGGGCCAGCGCCTCCGTCTCGTCGGCGGCCGTACGGGTCGCGGCGGATTCGTCCAGGCCGAGCGCCTCCCGCAACCCCGGCAGGGCCTGGTTGCCGCCCCAGATCTGACGGGCCCGCAGGATCGCGAGGACGAGGTTGACCCGGTCGGCGCCGGCCGGCGCCTGGCCCAGGACGTGCAGACCGTCGCGGATCTGGACGTCCTTGATCTCACAGAGCCAGCCGTCGAGATGCATGATGAACTCGTCGAAGCCCTCGTCCTCGGGCCGGTCCGCGACCCCCAGGTCGTGGTCGAGCTTCGCGGCCTGGATGAGGGTCCAGATCTGGGCGCGGATCGCGGGCAGCTTCGCCGGGTCCATGGCGGCGATCTGGGCGTGCTCGTCGAGGAGTTGCTCAAGGCGGGCGATGTCTCCGTAGGAGTCCGCGCGGGCCATCGGCGGCACCAGGTGGTCGATGAGCGTGGCGTGCACGCGGCGCTTGGCCTGCGTGCCCTCGCCGGGGTCGTTGACCAGGAACGGGTAGATCAGCGGCAGGTCGCCGAGCGCCGCGTCCGGCCCGCACGCCGCCGAGAGCCCCGCGTTCTTGCCCGGCAGCCACTCCAGGTTGCCGTGCTTGCCGAGGTGGATCATCGCGTCCGCGCCGAAACCACCGTCACCGGCCGACGCCGCGATCCAGCGGTACGCCGCCAAGTAGTGGTGGGACGGCGGGAGATCGGGGTCGTGGTAGATCGCGATCGGGTTCTCGCCGAAGCCGCGCGGCGGCTGGATGAGGACGAGCAGATTGCCGCGCCGCAGCGCCGCGAGCACGATGTCGCCCTCGGGGTTGCTGGAACGGTCCACGAACATCTCGCCGGGCGGCGGACCCCAGTGCCGCTCGACGCCGTCCCGCAGCTCCTGCGGCAGCGTCGCGTACCAGCGCTTGTAGTCGGCGGCCGGAATGCGGACCGGGTTCTTCGCGAGCTGCTCCTCGGTCAGCCACTCCTGGTCGTGGCCGCCCGCGTCGATGAGCGCGCGGATCAGCTCGTCGCCGTCGCCGGACGCCAGGCCCGGGATCTCGGCCTTGTCCCCGAAGTCGTAGCCCTCGTCGAGGAGCCGGCGCAGCAGCGCCACCGCGGAGGCCGGGGTGTCCAGGCCCACCGCGTTGCCGATGCGCGAGTGCTTCGTCGGGTACGCGGACAGGACGAGCGCGAGCTTCTTGTCCGCCGCCGGGATCTGCTTGAGGCGCGCGTGACGCACCGCGATCCCGGCCACCCGCGCCGCCCGCTCGGCGTCGGCGACGTACGCCGGGAGCCCGTCCTCGTCGATCTCCTTGAAGGAGAACGGGACGGTGATGAGGCGGCCGTCGAACTCCGGCACCGCGATCTGGCTCGCGGCGTCCAGCGGCGAGACGCCCTCGTCGTTGGCCTCCCAGTCGGCGCGGGAGGAGGTCAGGCACAGGGCCTGGAGGATCGGGACGTCGAGCTGCGTGAGCGCGCCCGCGTCCCACGACTCGTCGTCGCCGCCGGCGCTCGCCTGGGCGGGCTTCGTGCCGCCGGCCGCGAGGACCGTCGTGACGATCGCGCCGACCGGGCGCAGGGCGTCGATCAACTCCGGTTCGGGGGCACGGAGGGACGCGACGTACAGCGGCAGGGGCCGGGCACCCGCACGCTCGATCTCGTCGCAGAGACCGTGCACGAACGCCGTGTTGCCGCTCATGTGGTGGGCGCGGTAGTAGAGCACGGCGACCGTGGGGGCGCCGTCGTGCTGCGTCGAGGGCTCGCGCTCCAGCTCGCCCCAGGTCGGCGCGGCCACCGGCGGCTCGAAGCCGTGGCCGGTCAGCAGCACCGTGTCAGAGAGGAAGCGGGCCAGCTGGTCCAGGTTCTGCGGGCCGCCGTGCGCCAGGTACTTGTGCGCCTCGGCCGCGATGCCGACCGGCACCGTGGACGTCGCCATCAGCTGGGCGTCGGGGGCCTGTTCACCGGTGAGGACGACCAGCGGGATCCCCGCGGCGGTCAGCCGGTCGATGCCGTCCTGCCAGGCGCGGACGCCGCCGAGGAGGCGTACGACCACCAGGTCCACGCCGTCGAGGAGGGCCGGCAGGTCCGTCTCCACGTCGATGCGGGAAGGGTTGTCGAAGCGGTAGGCGACCGGAGCGCCGGCGGCGTTGGCCGCACGAGCGCTGAGCAGGTCGGTGTCCGACGTCGACAGGAGCAGGAGCTGCTGAGGCATGCGTCGTCTGGCCTTCCTCGGGGTGTCCGCGCCCCGGGTGGTCGTGGTGAAGGGAGTTCCTGGCTCGCTCTCCGGGCGGAGAGCTCACAGTGGCGGGACCGCGCCGGAATCGCACCGGGCTTCCTCCCCTGTCGCCGTCGCCGGCGATGGCCGACCGGGTACGGGCAGCCACCGAGCATCGTACGGTGCCGGGCGACGACCTGGTACGGGGTGGTGGAAAGAGCCCATAGGTATGCTCCCCGGCATGTCCCCCTCCCCCGTCCCTCCGATATCCGTCCCGGCCCCTGAGCCGGGTGCGGGCTCCGGTGACGCCTGCCCGGGCGCTTTGCGGCTGCACATGGCCGACGACGGGTTTCTCGCGCGGGTGCGGATCCCCGGCGGGGTGCTGAGCGTGGACCAGGCGCGGGTGCTCGCCGGGGTGGCGGGGCGGCTCGGGGACGGGATGCTGCACCTCACCTCGCGGGGGAATGTGCAACTGCGAGGGCTTCGGGACGGGTGCGGGGGTGAGCTCGCGGAGGCGCTCGGGGCGGCGGGGCTGTTGCCTTCGGCGGCGCACGAGCGGGTCCGCAACGTGGTGGCTTCGCCGATGTCGGGGCTCGATGGTCGCGGTTTCGTGGACGTACGGGAGTGGTTGACCGGTCTTGACGCGGCGGTGTGTGCGAGTTCCGTCACGCCGGAGTTGTCCGGGCGGTTTCTGTTCGGGTTGGACGACGGGCGGGGGGATGTCGCGGCGCTCGCTCCGGATGTCCTGGTTCGTGGCACCTCGTCGGGTGGGGCGGAGGTCTTCCTCGGCGAGGCGGGGGTTCGGGTTCCGTACGGTCGCGCGGCGGAGGTTGCCGTTGCGGCGGCGGAGGTGTTTGTTGCGGTTGCCCGGGGGGCGGGTGGGCGGGTTTGGCGGGTCCGTGAACTTTCCGCCTCCCGGGATGAGCTGACCGAACTCCTGGCCGCCCACCCGGCGTTGACGCCCCGGGGCTCCGCCCCGGACCCCGCGCCTCAATCGCCGGCGGGGCTTGATGGTGCCCAGGGGCCTGATGGCGCCGACCCCGCCTTGGGCAGTCTGCCGCCTGGGGCGGCAGGGTGGGCAAGGCGGCCCACGGTGCCGCGTGCCGATGACGACGGCTTCAGCCCCGTGGTGACCGTTCCGTTCGGGGCTATTGGGCCCCGCCAGTGGGAGGCCCTCGTCGCGGTCGCCGGGCGGGAGCTTCGGTTGACGCCCTGGCGGAGCGTCGTCGTGCCCGGAGCCACGCCGGAGCAGATCGAGCGGCTCGCCGGCACCGGGCTCGTGGCCGACCCCACCTCCCCCTGGACCCGCGTCGCCGCATGTATCGGGCGCCCCGGATGCGCCAAGTCGCACGCCGACGTGCGGGCCGAGGCCACCGCCCGCATCGCGGACGCGCACCCCGAACTCCCCACCTACTGGTCCGGCTGCGAGCGTCGCTGCGGGCACCCCGCCGAGCCGTACGTCGACGTCGTCGCGCAGCCCGGCGGCGGCCACACCATCACCGTCCCCACCGTCCCCCATCACACCGAGAGCTGAGACCCACCGTGTTCGACTACGAGAAGGACGGCGCGGCGATCTACCGCGAGTCCTTTGCCACGATCCGCGCGGAAGCCGCGGACGGACTCGCGGCGCTGCCCGCCGACCTCGCCCAGGTGGCGGTCCGCATGATCCACGCCTGCGGCCAGGTGGATCTCGTACAGGACATCGGCTACTCGACCGGCGTCGTGGCGAACGCCCGCGCCGCGCTGCGCGCAGGCGCGCCCATCCTGTGCGACGCCCACATGGTCGCCAGCGGCGTCACCCGCAAGCGGCTGCCGGCCGAGAATGAGGTGATCTGCACGCTGAGGGATCCTCAAGTGCCGGAGCTGGCAGCCGAGTTGGGGACCACACGCAGTGCCGCCGCGCTCGAACTGTGGCGTGACCGGCTCGACGGCGCCGTCGTCGCGATCGGCAACGCGCCCACCGCGCTCTTCCACCTCCTGGAGATGATCGCGAAGGGCGCGCCGAAGCCCGCCGCGATCATCGGCATACCCGTCGGCTTCGTCGGCGCCGCCGAGTCGAAGGACGCGCTCGCCGCGAACGAACTGGGCCTCGACCACCTCGTCGTACGAGGACGCAGGGGCGGCAGCGCCATCACCGCCGCCGCACTGAACGCCATCGCGACCGAGGCGGAGATCATGGAGGACCGGGCATGAGCACCATCCCTTCCCAGCGGGGAAAGCTGTACGGCGTCGGACTCGGGCCCGGCGACCCGGAGTTGATGACCGTCGCCGCCGTGAAGGCGATCGCCTCCGCCGACGTCATCGCGTACCACTGCGCGCGCCACGGGCGTTCCATCGCCCGCTCGATCGCCGCGGAGCACATCCGCGCGGAGCAGATCGAGGAGCGGCTGATGTATCCGCTCACGGTCGAGACGACGGATCATCCCGGCGGGTACCGGGGGGCGCTCGACGACTTCTACGAGGAAGCCGCGGCGCTGCTCGCCGGCCACCTCGACGCCGGGCGTACCGTCGCCGTGCTCGCCGAGGGCGACCCGATGTTCTACGGCTCGTACCAGCACATGCACAAGCGGCTCGCCAACCGGTACGAGGCGACCGTCATTCCGGGTGTCACGTCCATCAGCGCCGCCGCCGCGCGGCTCGGGCAGCCGCTGTGCGAGGACAAGGAGACGCTGACCGTCATCCCCGGCACGCTCCCGGAGGACGAGTTGTCCGCGCGGATCGCCGCCGCGGACTCCGCTGTCGTCATGAAGCTGGGGCGTACGTTCACCAAGGTGCGGGCGGCGATCGAGGGTTCGGGCCGGCTCGACGACGCGCGTTATGTCGAGCGGGCCTTCATGGACGGTGAGCGGACGGGGGCGCTGGCCGACATCGACCCGGAGTCCGTGCCGTACTTCTCCGTCGCCGTGCTGCCCTCCCGGGTCGACGCGGAGCCGGTGGCGGATTCGGGTCTGGGCCTGGATCCGGCTCGTGGTGAGGTCGTGGTCGTCGGTACCGGTCCCGCGGGTGCGCCCTGGCTGACGCCGGAGTCGCGCGGCGCGCTGGCCAACGCCGACGACCTGGTCGGATACACCACGTACCTCGCGCGCGTCCCCGGACGGCCGGGGCAGGTGCGGCACGGCTCGGACAACAAGGTCGAGTCCGAGCGCGCCGAGTTCGCCCTCGACCTGGCGCGGCGCGGGCATCGCGTCGCGGTCGTCTCCGGGGGCGATCCCGGTGTCTTCGCGATGGCGACGGCGGTGCTCGAAGTCGCCTCGGAGGAGCGGTACGCGGGGATTCCCGTGCGCGTTCTGCCGGGGGTGACCGCGGCCAACGCGGCGGCGGCGAAGGCGGGGGCGCCGCTCGGGCACGACTACGCGACGATCTCGCTGTCCGACCGGCTCAAGCCGTGGGAGGTCATCGCGGAGCGGTTGCGGACGGCTGCCGCGGCGGATCTGGTGCTGGCGCTGTACAACCCCGGGTCGCGGAGCCGGACCTGGCAGGTGGGAAAGGCGCGGGAGTTGCTCCTTGAGCTGCGGCTGCCGGATACGCCTGTGGTTTTGGCACGGGACGTCGGCGGGGCCGAGGAGAGTGTGCGGGTCGTCCGCCTCGCCGACCTGGACCCCGAGGTCGTCGACATGCGTACGTTGCTGATCGTCGGGTCGTCGCAGACCCGGGCGGTCGTCCGTGCGGACGGCCGAACGGTGACGTGGACCCCGCGCCGATACCCCGAACCCGGCACCGTGTAACGGCCACGGGGCGCTGCCCCGGACCCCGCGCCTCAATCGCCGGCGGGGCTCAAAAGATCGGTGCGGCGTGAAGCCACTTCGTGGCTTCCTCCACGGTGGTGGCCACCGGGATCCCGGTCGGCACCGGGGGGCGGCGGATCACCACCACCGGCACGCCCGCCTCGCGCGCGGCGACCAGCTTCGGGGACGTCGCGGCGCCGCCGCTGTCCTTCGTCACCAGGACGTCGATGGCGTGGTCCGCGAGGACCGCGCGTTCGCCGGGCAGCGTGAACGGGCCCCGGTCCAGGAGCACCTCCATCCGCGGCGGAAACGGCGGCTCCGGCGCATCCACGGACCGTACGAGGAAGTCGACGTCGTCGACGTGGGCGAACGCGGCCAAACCCATCCGCCCGGTCGTGAGGAAGACCCGCCCCGCCCCCCGTACCGCCTCGGCCGCCTCCGTCAGGGACCCGACCTCCCGCCAGTCGTCCCCCGGACCCGGCACCCAGCCGGGCCGTCGCAGCGCGAGCAGGGGAACATGGGCGGTGGCGGCGGCCCGCGCCGCGTTGAAACTGATCGTCTCGGCGAAGGGATGGGTGGCATCGATGACCGCGGACACGGACTGCTCGCGGATCCACTCCGCCATGCCCTCCGCCCCGCCGAACCCGCCGATCCGCACCTCACCGGCCGGCAGCCGAGGCGCCGCGACGCGGCCCGCGAGCGAGCTGGTCACGCGGACCCGCGGGTGCAGGGCCTCGGCCAGGTGCCGGGCCTCGGTCGTCCCGCCGAGAATCAGCACGTGCGGCATCGGGGAACTCCATGAGTAGTGAGACAGGGACAGAGCCAGGGACCGAGTCAGGGGCGGGGGCAGAGGCAGGGGCAGAGGCGAAAGGGGGGCGCAGCGCCCAACTCAAGCACACCGGTCTGCGGCCCGGCTGGACGACCGGTGCCTGCGCGACCGCCGCGACCACGGCCGCGTACACGGCGCTGCTGACCGGCGAGTTCCCCGACCCGGTGACGATCACGCTGCCGAAGGGGCAGACACCGTCGTTCGCCCTCGCGGTCGAGTCCCACGACGGGGATTCGGCGACGGCAGGCGTGGTCAAGGACGCCGGCGACGACCCGGACGTCACACACGGCGCGCTCGTCCGGTCCACGGTGCGACGCCTCCCGCCCGGTTCGGGAGTGGTGTTCAAGGCGGGGCCCGGCGTCGGCACCATCACCCGGCCAGGGCTTCCGCTGCCGGTCGGCGAGCCCGCCATCAACCCGGTGCCGCGCGAGATGATCCGCACGCACCTCGCGGAGGTCGCGGCCGCGCACCGCGCCCCCGGCGCCGTAGACGGAGACGGAGACGGAGACCTAGACGTAGAGGTCACGGTCTCCATCGATCACGGCGAGGAGATCGCCCGCTCGACCTGGAACCCCCGGCTCGGGATCCTCGGCGGTCTGTCGGTGCTCGGCACGACGGGGATCGTCGTGCCCTACTCGTGCTCGGCGTGGATCGACTCGATCCGGCGCGGCGTCGACGTGGCGCGCGCCGCGGGCCGTACGCATGTCGCGGGCTGCACAGGATCGACGTCCGAGAAGACGGTTGTCCGTGAACACGCCCTGCCCGAGGACGCGTTGCTCGACATGGGCGACTTCGCGGGCGCGGTCCTGAAGTACATCCGCCGCCACCCGGTCGGCCGCCTGACCATCTGCGGCGGCTTCGCCAAGCTGTCCAAGCTGGCGGCGGGCCACCTGGATCTGCACTCGGGGCGGTCACAGGTCGACAAGGGGTTCCTGGCGGAACTGGCGCGCGGGGGCGGGGCGTCGGATGCCCTCGCCCAGGAGATCGCCGAGGCCAACACGGGTCTCGCCGCCCTCCAACTGTGCACGGCCGCAGGTGTCCCGCTCGGTGACCTGGTGGCGAGGACGGCCCGCGACGAGGCCCTCGCGGTACTGCGCGGCGCCCCTGTCGCAGTCGACGTCATCTGCATCGACCGTGCGGGGAACGTGGTGGGGCGCAGCGACATCGCGTGACCCGCCAGGGCACGGGTCACGACAAGCTCTCGGCGTTCTCGTTCACGGACGGGTCCACCCACGGCTGCCACTTCGCACTCGTGGCGACGGCCGCCACCTGCGCCTCGCTCAGCGGCGGGGCCGCCAGGGTCGCCGGGCCGTGCTTGCCGTCCGTGCTGTTGGAGACGGTCACGACGACACGGGTGCCGTCCTTGCGGAGTATGTCGCTGGTGCGCCGGACCAGCTTCCCCGACCTCTCCTCGTAGCTGATGCGCACCGAGCCGTCCGCGAGGTTGCGCGCGTCGCAGGAGGTCTGCCGCACCCCGCTCTCGCGGCGGGCCTCACAGGAGTAGAAGGTCTGGAGCTGCGCCTTGGTGACCGGGCGGAGTGCCTTGCCCTTTCCTCCGGCGCCGTCTTTCGCGCCCTCCCCCGATTCGCCCGCTGTTTCCTCCGCCGCCGACTTGTCCGGAGCGGTGGTGCCGCTCTTGTCCTGCTTCCCGCCTTCCGCTTTGCCGCCTTCCGCGTTCTTGCGCGCGGCGTCCTTGCTCAGTGCGTCGACCGTGGCGAGCTGGAAGTTCCCCTCCACGCTCACCGTCGCCTCCGCCCGGCCGCCGCCGGTGGTGACGAGCAGCCGCCCGCCCGCGTTCGCGGCTCGCTCCTTGCCCGCCGGGCCGTCCCACCACTGGTAGCCGCCGGTGGCCGGGGCGCCGGGGAGCAGCGACTTGAGTGCGGCCACGGACGCCTTCCCCGTGAGGGCCTCCTTTCCGGCGGGCGCGGCGATCCGCGCGGCGGCCGGTGAGAAGTCGGGGACGGTGACGACCGTGTCGGCGCCCCGGGCCACGGACGTTTCGTCGCCACCTCCGCCACCCGGCAGGACCCCGCCTGCCAGCGCGCCCGCGGTGAGCCCCGCCGCGAGGGTGAAGCCCGCGGAGCCCCACAGGGCCCGCCTGCGCCGCCTCATCCGTCGGCCCCTGGCAAGGCCGCCTGCCACCAAGTCGGCCTCAAAGGGGGTGAGTTCACCGCCGTATGCCTCGAGGAGCTGCCGCACACGGGGCGCGAATTCCTGGTCCTCCCCGTGCATGGGCGAATCCATGGGCGAGTTCGTCGACGAGTTCATGACTGATGGGTTCCTTCTCCTCAGTGACTGACGAGAGCGTCGTACTCGCCGCCCAGCGATGCGCGCAGCTGCGCCAGCGCGCGCATGCTGCGGATCCGCACGCTGCCCGCGCTCATGCCCAGGTCCGCGGCGGCCTGGGCGACGCTCCGGTCCTCCCAGTAGCGCAGCACGACCACGGCCCGGTCCTTCGGCGTCAGCTGCGCCAGGGCCCGGGACAGGGCGACTCGCAGGGCGGGATCGTGGGACGCCGAGGGGTTGTCCGGCAGACGGTCCACAGGCTTCTCGTACGTCCGATGCAGCCGGACATGCGAGAGGTAGGTGCGCATCAGCATGGTGCGCACGTACGCCTGCGGACTGTCCGCCTTGCGGACTCTCCCCCAGGACACGAAGACCTTGCCCAATGTGGTCTGCACCAGGTCCTCTGCCAGATGCCAGTCGCCACAGACGAGAAGGGCGGCACGGAAGAGACGCGGGCTCACGGCGCGCATGAAGGACTCGATCTCCGCATCCCTACGAGCTGATCCACCCATGGGTCTTCCTCTCCCGGCCTGGCCTCGTGTCCGCTCCCACACCCGTCATGACGCCTTGGGCCTGCCGTCGCGTTACGCGCCCGGCCGAAGTACCCGAACTACCGGCGCAACGCCTCCGCCGGCTGGATGCGGGAGGCCCGCCACGCCGGATAGAGCCCGGCCACGAGGCCGGTGACCAGGCCGATGACGGGGGCCGCCGCAACCGTCGTCGGATGGACCACGGGCGTCCAGTCGCGCGCGACGGCGACGCCGACCACCGTCAGGGTGCCGAGGCTGGTGCCGATCAGCCCGCCGAGCGCGCCCAACGCCCCCGATTCCGCGAGGAATTGAAGCGTGATGTGGCCGCCCCGCGCGCCGAGGGCCCGCCGCAGCCCGATCTCACCGGTCCGTTCGAGGACGGCGACCAGGGTGGTGTTGGCGATGCCGACCGCCCCGATGACCAGACAGATCGCGGCGAGCAGGAGGAAGAGCTGCTGAAGGTCCGAGGTGACATGGGAGCGCAGTGTCTTGGGGTCCGGTGGCGGCTCGGCCTTGAAGTACTCGGGGTGGTCGGGGCGCAGCGCCGTCGGCACCACCTTCGCCACCTGCTGCGCCGCGCCGATCTTCGTGGCGATGAGCATCTTCGCGCCGCCCGCTCCGGGTTCGCCCCACAGTTTCACCGCGGTGGAACGGGGGACGACGACCGACAGCAGCAGGTCCGCCTTGCGTTTCACGTCGTCGATGATGCCGACCACGGTGAACGGCTGGTCCCCGATGAAGACCGCGGGGTGCGTCTCGAGGGTCGTGATGCCGAGCCGCGAGGCCATCCCCGCACCGATCATGACGACGGGCTGCGCCGTGCGCTCCGCGTACGCGTCGTACACCCGGCCCTGCGCCACGTGCGGGACCGCCGCCTTGAGGACTCCGGGGGACGCGGCGACGATGTCCGCGCGTTCGCCCGACGCGGTGTCGCCGACGGGTGAGGCGCGGATCGTCGCGTCGGTGCTGCGGGTGTCCACCGTCCAGTAGACACCGGCGTGTTCGACACCGGGCAGCCGCTCGACGCGGGCGTCGGAGTCGCGCGGGAACGCGAGGTGCACGAACTCGTTCTGCTCGATGCCGATGTCCTCGATGTCGACCTCGGTGGCGGTCAGGATGTTGAAGCGCGCGTCGATCTGGGAGGACGTGGTGGCGGTCAGCCCGAGGATCGCCACGAAGGTGCCCACCCCGAGGACCGTGCCGAGCGCGGTGAGCGCCGAGCGCGCGGGCCGCTGCAGCATGCCGGCCACGGACTCGCCCAGCAGATCGCGCGGGGCGAGGACGGAGGGGGCGACGGGTCCCTCGCGGCGTCCGCCGGATCGGCGCCGCCACGGCCACCGTGCGGGCAGTCCGCGTCGTCTGCGGTGGTTCACGTGGCGGCCACCTGCTCGTGGAGGACCCCGTCGCGGATGGCGACCGTGCGTGCGCCCCGTGCGGCGACGGTGGGGTCGTGGGTGATGACCAGGACCGTCATCCCCGCTCCGTGCAGTTCTTCGAGGAGGCCGAGGACCGATTCCGCGTTCTTGCTGTCCAGGTTGCCGGTCGGCTCGTCGCAGAGCAGCAGCGAGGGGCGGGAGACCAGGGCGCGGGCGATCGCGACACGCTGGCGTTCCCCGCCGGACAGCCGGGTGGGCAGGGAGTCGACGCGGTGGCCGAGGCCGACCCGCTCCAGTGCCTGCCGGGCGCGGTCCGCGCGTTCGGCGCGCGGTGTGCCGTTGTAGACCATGGCGAGCAGCACGTTCTCGGACGCGCTGCGGTGCGGCAGCAGGTGGAAGGACTGGAAGACGAACCCGATGCGGCGGCCGCGCAGCGCGGTGCGGTCGCCGTCCCTGAGCGTGCCGATGTCGATGCCGTCCAGCAGGTACGTGCCCTCGGTGGGGGCGTCGAGCAGTCCGACGATGTTCAGGAAGGTCGACTTCCCGGATCCGGACGGGCCGATCACGGTGACGAACTCGCCCTCGTCGATACGGATGTCGCAGGGCCGGAAGGCCGGAACCGGTGGCGGGCCGGGGTAGGTGAGACCCACCTGACGGAACTCGATGACAGGAGCGTCGGCCTCACTAAACTCGGTGACAGGGGCGTCGGCCCACTCGGCGGGCGTCATCGCCCGGCCCCCGTGGCGGCCGACTTCACTCCGGTGACGACCTCTTCGCCCTCGGCGAGCCGTGCTCCGGCGGCCGGGGTCACGGCCACGAACCCGTCTCCCGACGTGCCCGTCCGTACCTCCACCCGGCGCTGTGTGCCACCTTTTTGACGAACCGTCACCACCGTGCTGCCGTCCCCGGCCGAGGAGATCGCCGTCACCGGCACCACCAGCGCCTCGCCCTTCGTGGACGCCGCTTCGACGGTCAGCCTGACGTCCTGCCCCACCGTGTCGCCGGGCAGCGCCTTGTCCGGGGTGACCACCATCAGATAGCCCTGCGCGGCGCCGTCGCCGCCGGACCCGGCCCCGGAGCCCGAACCGGCGCCTTCACCGGAACCCGCGTCGGCCCCCGCGGCCCCCTGCGCCGCCGCACCGTCCTGCGCGGCGGCCATGATGTCCGCCACCGAGCGGACCGAGGCGGCCGTCGTGAACCCCGTCGCCTCCGAGCGGATCTGCACCTTCTGCCCGGCTCTGACCAGGCCCTTCTGGGACTCCTGGAGGTAACCGTCGACGGCGAGCCGGCCCGCGGAGACCGTCATCACCTTGCCGGTGGCCGCCGAACCGAGCACCGCGTTCACGCTGTCGACCCGGGCGGGGAAGCCGGACAGGTACACGACCTCCGATGCGGGCAGCATGGGCCCGGCCGCCACCTGCGCGCGGTCCAGCCGGCTCCGCGCCCGCTCAAGATCCTCCGCGGCCCGGTCCACGGCCTTGCGCGTCTCGTCGTCGGCGTGCTTGTCCCGTGCGTCCTTGGCGTCCTCCCACGCGCGGTCGGCCGCGGTGACGGCATCCTGCGCGGACTGCACCGTCGCGGCGCCGTCGCTCTGCGCGGACACCGGGCTGTAGCCGATCGACGCGTAGAACGCGGCCAGGGCGCTCTTGGTCCCCGCCCCGAACGTGCCCGAGCCGTCGCTCCCGGTCGTGTGTCCCAACCCCGCCAGGGCACGCTGGAGTTGGGCCACATCGGCGCCCGTGGAGCCCGGCTTGAGGTCGCGGTAGACGGGCACCTTGCCCTTGAGCGCGAACACCGGGCGGCCGGATATCTCGGTCAGGACCTGCCCGGCCTGGACCCGCGTGCCCACCGGCTTGGGCGCCTTGGTGACCACGGAGCCGGTCGTGCCCTCCGTGCCGCCGCCGGCCGGCGCCACGTCGACGGTCTGCCCGGCCACCACCGTGCCCCGCAGGATCACGGAGTCCTTCAGCACCCGCTTCTCCACGGGAGCGGTCAGTACGGCCTCGGGCGGCGCCTTCGCGTCCGCCGCGGCCTGCGCGGGGGACTTCACGACGAACGAGGCCGCGATCCCCGCCCCGGTCAGCAGCACCGCCGCCGCGGCCACGACCGCCACCCACTTCCGCTTCCGCGACAGGCCACGGTCCGCGGCGGCGAGGGGTTCCTCGGGTGTCAACTGGCGTACGTGTTGTGCTGGTTGGGACACGGCACCTCTCCAGGCCGGGCGAGCTCTTCGACTGCTTGACGCTTCGGGAGCGCCCCGGCGTTACGAGACCTCGGCCATCAGCTTGAGCTGCTTCTCCTTGGCCTTCTTCGCCTCGGCGAGGGCCTGCGCGTCCTGCTCGATCATCTGGTTCTGGTAGGCGACCTCGACGGTGTACCAGGTTCCGACGACGTTGTACTTGACCTTGCAGTCGACGTCCGCCGACGCGACCCGGCGCTCCTTGGCGGTGGCGACGGTGGCCTTCTGCCACGCGGGGTCGTCCCCGGCCTTCATCGGGTCGGCGTAGACATAGCCCTGCTTCTTCATGCAGGACGACCACTTCGCGAAGGCGGCGCGGACGCGTTCGTCGTCGTAGGACTTGGCCCAGCTGTCCGTGTTGACCTTGTTGGCGGTCACGTCACCGCCGTAGGACTGCGCCCCGGAGGCCCCGAGCTTCGCCCGCGCCTCCCCGATGCAGCCACCGGCCGGGACCTTCTTGCCCTGGTAGTCCTGACCACCCTTCGCGGCGGTGGATCCGGGCTTCACGTTCGGGTCGTCGGTGCCGGTCAGCACCATGTTGGCCGTCCGGCTCAGCTCCTGCGGCTTGGTCCGCTGTGCCGTCTTCTCCGAACCGGCCGGCTTGTACCCGTGGGTGGCGACGGCGTCGGCGTCCGTCACGCCGTACCTGAACTGCGTACGGCTCTTCGGGCGGAACGCCTGCTCCGCGGCGGGCACCCGGTACGCGATACCGAAGCGCTCCATGCACCTCTCGCGCAGCGTGAACTCGGCCTTCTGCATCTTGTCGAGCTGGTCGTCGCTCATCAGGTACGCGTCGATGGGCAGCGACTTGTCCGTGACCGACGTCAGTTTCGGTACGGAGGAGACCTTGGGGGTGCCCGCGCCGCCCCCGGACGACGCGTGCGCCGCCCCGTCCGCTTCGTCACTGCATCCGGCCAGCACCGCGACGGCGACCGTGGCGCCGAGCAAGGCCAGGGGAAGGCGGAAGTTGCTGGTGCGCATGATGATGAACGTCCTTGACCTGATTGGTGTTCGGCGAAGAGGCGTATCGCTAGAATTCCGGCCGCGGAGGTGCGCTGCCCAGCTGCATTGGGCAGCGCACCTCTTGCTCAACCTGCTCAACTTGCGAGGAGCGGTCGGCCGAGGTCAGGGACCCGGCCGTCGGGTCGGCCTACGTCGGGTCGGCCTAGTAGAACTTGCCCGACGCGTTCTCGTTCTTCAGCGAGGTGTTCAGGTTCGCTGCCCCACCGGCCGCGATCGACTGGGACGTGCCCGCGTAGTTGCTGTTGTAGTACATGCGGAAACCGTTGTTGAAGTCCCAGTTGTCGACGGAGGCGACGTTGTTCTTGACCGGCAGTCCGGCGCCGGCGCTGCCCGAGGAACTCGCGCTGAAGTAGTAGCCCGAGTAGTTGGGGATGTTGAAGTACTGCCGGTAGAAGGCGCCGGAGTAGTTGCTGTTGTAGTACAGGCAGGCGTAGCCGCTGGTGCAGGACTCCGCCGCCATGGCCGTACCGGACGTGCTGAGGGCGGTACCGACGCCGGCCAGGGCGACCGCCGAGGCGACGGCCAGATTTCTGAGGCGCATGGACTTCCTTTCAGGGTGTCTGGAAAGCACGAAACGAGCAGCCGACAGCGGTCGCCCGCCGCGGCTCGGCCCGAAACCTAGCTCCACCGGCACCCCGGGAGCGAGATCCACTTTTCGCGTGGCCAGAAACCGGCTGTAGGACGCGCGTTGAGCAACTCCGCGAGGCCGGCGCGCATACGAAAGGGCACGTCAACGGCCTCGGTCCAGACCAATTCTGGAAGGCCGCCGAACGCACATCCCATGTGCGCGAAGCGGACTAAATAATCATGTATCGCACAGCGGAGGGAATTCCTCCACCAAACGGCCGCTTAGCAATCTTGACCGGTTTTGAACGCCCGCTGTGCCTTTGAAATCACGCCTCTGAGTTACGCCTCTGAGTTACGCCTCTGAACAGTCGCGGTCGCGGTCCGTGGAGTACAGGTGGCTGTCCCGGAACTGGGAGGCGCCCAGCGTGCGGCCCACGATGATCACGGCGGTCCGCAGCACGCCCGACGCCTTCACCTGGTCCGCGATGTCGGCGAGGGTGCCGCGCAGGACCAGTTCGTTCTCGCGGCTGGCGTAGGCGACGACCGCGGTGGGGCAGTCCGCGCCGTAGTGCGGAAGCAGTTCGGCGACGATCCGGTCCACGTAGCGCGCGCCCAGGTGCAGGACGAGGAGCGCGCCGCTTGCGCCGAGCGTCGCCAGGTCCTCGCCGGGAGGCATCGGAGTGGCCTGCTGGGCGATACGGGTCAGGATCACCGTCTGGCCGACCGTCGGCACCGTCAGTTCGCGCTTCAGGGCCGCTGCCGCCGCCGCGAACGCCGGGACCCCGGGCACCATCTCGTACGGGATGCCGAGCGCGTCCAGGCGGCGCATCTGCTCCGCCACCGCGGAGAACACCGACGGGTCGCCGGAGTGCAGGCGGGCCACGTCGTGGCCGGCCTCGTGCGCCGCCGCGAACTCCCGCTCGATGGCGTCGAGATCGAGGTTCGCCGTGTCGATCAGCTTCGCGTCCCGCGGGCATTCGGCGAGGAGTTCGGCCGGGACCAGCGAACCCGCGTACAGGCACACCTGGCAGTTCGCGAGCGTGCGCGCGCCGCGGACCGTGATCAGGTCGGCGGCGCCGGGGCCCGCCCCGATGAAGTAGACGGTCACTGCTGCTCAACCCCTGTTTTCGTTACGGACCATTGCGTGACCGGCATCGCCTGCCGCCAGCCCGTGAAGCCGCCGACCGGCACCGCGTGCGCGACGGACAGCTTCACCAGTTCGCCGCCGTGGCTCCGGTACCAGGTGGCGAGCAGCGCCTCGGATTCGAGGGTGACCGTGTTGGCCACCAGGCGGCCGCCCGGTGCGAGCGCTTCCCAGCAGGCGTCGAGCAGGCCGGGGGCGGTGAGGCCGCCGCCGATGAACACGGCGTCGGGGGCCGGGAGTTCGGCCAGCGCCTTGGGTGCGGGGCCGGTGACGACGGTCAGGCCCGGCACCCCGAGCCGCGCCGCGTTCCGCTCGATGCGGGACGCGCGTTCCGCATCGCGCTCCACGGCGTACGCGCGGCAGGACGGGTGGGTGCGCATCCACTCGATGCCGATGGAGCCCGAGCCGGCGCCGATGTCCCACAACAGTTCCCCGGGGGCGGGCGCGAGCGCGGCGAGCGTCGCGGCGCGGACGTGGCGCTTGGTCAGCTGGCCGTCGTGTTCGTACGCGGTGTCGGGCAGGCCGGGTGCGGCGCCGAGGCGCAGGGTGTCGGGGGCGCGGCGGCAGTCGACGGCGATCACGTTCAGCGGGTCGCCGGGCGCGTGCGTCCAGGCCTCGGCCACTTCCTCGTACGACGTCTCTTCCACGGCGCCGAGGCGTTCCAGGACGGTCAGGCGGCTCGGTCCGAAGCCCCTTTCGGTGAGCAGCTCCGCGACCTCGGCGGGGGTGTCCGCGCCCGCGGAGAGGACGAGCACGCGGCGGCCGTGGTGCAGTGCGGCGGCGAGCCGGTCGGCCGGGCGGCCCACCAGGGTGACCACCTCGGTCTCCTCGACGGGCCAGCCGAGGCGGGCGCAGGCGTAGGACGTGGAGGACGGGTGCGGCAGGACGCGCAGCGCGTCGGGGCCGACGGTTTCGGTGAGCGTGCGGCCGATGCCGTAGAACATCGGGTCGCCGCTCGCCAGGACGGCGACACGGCGTCCCTCGTGGCGCGCCAGGAGGCCGGGCACGGCGGGGCGCAGCGGCGAGGGCCAGGGGATGCGTTCGCCGGCGCATTCCGGTGGGAGCAGGGCGAGTTGGCGGGGGCCGCCGATGACCGCGTCCGCGGTGCGGAGGGCCTCGCGGGAGGTCTCCGGCAGGCCCGGCCAGCCGTCCGCGCCGATTCCGACGACGGTGACCTTTGGTGGGGCCGGGTTCGCGGGGGTCACTGACAGGTACCTCGGGGCGTCAAGAACGTACACGTGGGAGCCGCACTCTATCGGGCGACACCGGATCCGCCTCGACCGCGGGCACCGTGCGTAACGCCTCGGGGCCCCGCCCCGGCCCCCGCGGGCTCTCGTCGAAAGTGCGAGGCTCAAAAGATCGGGGCTCCGCCCCGCACCCCGCTGCTCAAACGCCGCAGGGGCTTGAATGGCTCGGTCACCGCAGGGGCTTGAAGGGCTCGAGCGCCGCAGGGGCTTGAATGGCTCGAGCGCCGCAAGGGCGTGAAATATCAAGCCCCGCCGGCGATTGAGGCGCGGGGTGCGGGGCGGAGCCCCGAGGCGTGGGCGACGCGCCGCGTGCGGTGCCGGTCCCCCGTAGCGTCGCGGGCACCGTGTTACCTCAGAGCGGTCGGCACCGGCGGGAGGCAGGAAGAACATGGCGGGATACGGAACGGCACGGGCGTGGGCCGTGACCGCCATGGTGGTCGGGGCCTCCGCCCTGCCCGCCACCACGCCGGAGGCGAACGCCGCGGACGACCCCGCACCCACCACCGTCGTCTGGCCGGTCACCGCGACCCCCCACATGACGGCGGCAGCCCTCGGCTCCGGTTCGGACGCGAAGCCCGTCTTCGACGACGACTCGCTCGCCGGCCTGTTCGCCCCCGGCGGCCGCCTGCGCGAGGTCGTCGACGCGGGCAAGGGCCGCGACGTCAGCTGGGTGCTCGACCCGGACGTGGTGATCGCCGCACAAGCGATGTCCACCGGCTACCGCGTCGCGAAGGACGCCGACTCCGCCTCCCCGCAGGACACCACCGAGGGCACGGGCCAGGGCGCGGCCCGCGCCTGGCTCACGGCGCTGCGGGAGGCCGTGAAGGGCCGCGAGGTCTGGCTCCTGCCGTACGCCGACACGGACCTCGCCTCGCTGGCCCACCACCCCGGCACCGACACCGAGGACCTCACGGAGGTCGTGTCCGGGCTCGCGGCCGACGCGAAGAAGCGGGTCGACCGGGCCCTCGACACCTCCACCCGCTCCGGGCTCGGCTGGCCCGCCGACGGCGCGCTCGACTCCGATGTGACCGCGCTCGGCGCCAAGCTCGGCGTGACCCGCGTCCTCGCCTCGGGCCAGGGGCTCACGCCCGCGGACACCGACCCGGTGACCGTGGGCAGCGGCGACGACGCGATGACGGCGCTGCCCTACGAGGCCGACCTGACGGCCGCGCTCGGCCGCGTCAAGGACCAGGCGCCCGAGCCCACTCCGACCGCCTCGCCGTCGATGTCACCGTCGCCCGACGGCTCCGCGTCGTCCCCCGGCCCGGAGGCCTCCGCGAGCCCCGACACCGCGGGCAAGGCCACCGTCGACCACATCACCGCGCTCCTCAAGGCGAACGCCCGCCCGGTCCTCGTACCGCCCCGCAATCTGTCGGGCACGGCGGCGGACGCGCTCGGCGCCGCCGTCGACTCCGGCACCAAGGACGGCTGGCTGGACCTCCAGGACCTCCGCGCGGCCGACGACGACCCGGTGGAAGGAAAGGCCGGGTCCCCGTCCGCGTACCCCCCGCGGCTGCGCGACAGCGAGCTCGGCAAGGACCGGTTGACCGACGCCGCGGGCAACCTGGACGGGCTCGCGACCCTCAGCAAGGTGCTCGCCGACCCGAAGGACACCACGGAGTCCGTGCACGCGGCGATGGCCCGCGCCCTGGCCACCGCCTGGCGCGTGGAGGAGGATTCCGCGCAGGAGACGTTCCAGGACCGTACGACGGCCTTCCTGTCGACGTCGGTGACGTCGCTGCGCCTGGTGCCGAAGACCACCGTCACCGTCACGTCGGGCGACGCCTCGATCCCGGTCACGGTCGACAACGCGCTTCAGCAGGAGGTCTCCGGACTCGAACTGCGCCTCACGTCCAGCGACTCCGAGCGCCTCAGGGTCAACGACGACAAGATCTCCGTGTCGGCCGAGGGTTCGGCGAGCCACACCTCCCAGATCGACGTCACCGCGAAGGCCAACGGCAAGGCGCATCTGACGGCGCAGCTCTACACGACGAGCGACGGCAAGCCGTGGGGCGACGAGATGACCTTCGAGGTCGACGTGACGTCGGTGTCCTCCGGGTCGATCGCCGTGGTGACGACGGGCGTCGGGCTCATCGTCCTGGCCGCCGTGTTCCGCATGCGCCGCGTCCGCAGGCGCAACGGGAACGGGGACGGCCAGGACGAGAGCACGAGCAAGGACTGACCACCGCCTGATTACGAGTCCTTGTCCGCCTTCTTCACCGCCGCCTGCGCGTCCACGATGCCGAGCCCGAGCTTGGCGTTCTTCTTCGGGTTGGCGGCCGTCTCCCGGATCGTGGAGATGATCTCGTCGGGGTCGAGCCCCTGGTGGTGCAGGAGCGCCGCGAGCGCGGAGACGTAGGGCGCCGCCATCGACGTACCGGAGAGTTCCCCGTAGCCGGACGTGTCCTTCAGGGTCTCCTTCGTCGTGTACGTCGGGAGCGTGGAGAGGATCTTGTCGCCGGGCGCCGACACCGCCTGCTCCGCACCGAAGTTGGAGTAGCTCGCCGCGGTGCCCTTCTCGGTGCTGGCGCCGACGACCAGGACCGGCGTCTCCACCTTGTACGGCTGGGTGTCCGCGCCGTCGTTGCCCGCCGCGGCGACAACCACCGCGCCCTTGTCATGGGCGTGCTGGATGGCCCGGTTGAGGATGCCGCCCTGGAGCAGCTTCGTCATCAGGATGCCCTCGCCGAGCGAGAGGTTGATGACGTCGGCGCCGTGGTCGGCGGCCCAGACGATGCCCTTGGTGATGTTGCCGTTGGACCCGCTGCCGTTCGCACCGAGCACCCGCACCGGCATGATCTTGGCGCCGGGAGCGCCGCCCGCGACGCCGACGCCGTTGTCGGTGTGGGCGGCGGCGATACCGGAGACGTGCGTGCCGTGGCCGTTGAGGTCCTTGGGCTCGTCGTCGCCGTCGACGAAGTCGTATCCGTCGACGAGCCGGCCCTTGAGGTCGGGGTGGTCGAGGGCGACGCCGGAGTCGACGACGGCGATGGTCGTGTCGTCGCCCTTCGACGTGTCCCAGGCGGCCGGCAGTTTCATCGCGTCGAGGGCCCACTGGTCCTTCCGCATGGGGTCCGGCTCGCTGTCGTCCCCGCAGGCGGCGGTCAGGAGCAGGAGACTGGCGACGGTCGCGGCGACGAGCGGTGTACGGATACGCATGATCCGAGCCTGCGGGCCCCCGCCGCCGCACGCATGTGGTGGCCAGCCGTGTGGGCTACCGGGCCCAGTCCGGGCTCCAGAAGTCAGCGCTCTCCGGCGGCTCGTACCGGTCCGTCAGATACGTCAGGAGCGCCGCGAGTCCGGGGTGCCGGTTGTCGGCCCGCCACAGCAGCGACAGCGGGTAGAGCGGGGTCGGACGGCGTACGGGGATGAACCGGAGCTCGATGTCGGCGGGCCGAGTGAGGGGCGTGCGGGTGCCCATGATGGTGGCCACGTCGTCCGCCGCCGCGACCGTCCGCAGCAGGTGGCCGCCGCCGAAGGTCGTGCCGCCGACGTCGATGGTGAGGCCGAAGGCGCGCTCCAACTCCTCGTAATACGTGGCCCATTCGCTGCCCTTGACCATGCCGGGCATCCAGATCCGGTGCCCGGCGAGCTCGGCGGGCGTGACCTCGGTCCGGTCCGCCAGGGGGTGTGCCGCTCCGGTGACGAGGATGGCCGGCTCGTCGATGACGCGGGCGCTGCGCACCTCGCGCGGCAGTCGGTCCTCGGGCACCGCGCGCGTCCAGAACGCGGCGTCGACGCCCCCTTCCCGTACGGACGCGAGCGCGGCACGCCCGCCGTGGCCGAGGGCGACGACGTCGAGCGGGAGGTGCTGGTGGGCCTGGTGGAAGTCCTGCACGACCCCGTTGGTGATCACGTTGGCGCCGAGCACGTCCACGCGCAGCGGGCGCCGGCCGCCGCGCACGGAGTCGGCGGCCCGCTCGGCGGCCGCGAGCAGTTCCCGCGCGTGCGGCAGGAAGGTCTCGCCGTCGAGGGTGAGCCGCGCCCCGCGCGGGGTCCGGGTGAACAGGCGCACGCCGAGCTCGCGTTCCAGGGCGGCGACGCGCTTGGAGGCGGCCTGCTGCGTGATGCCGAGCTCGGCGGCGGCGATCTGGATCTGCCCCTCGTCGGCGACGGCGACGAAGGTGCGTACGGTTTCCTGGTCCACAGCACCCATACAACCATTGGTTGTACGGATACGGGTGCCGGTTGTTTGCCGCGGCGCGCCCCCGGCCGCTTGGATCGCCTGGTCACAACAGGAGACGGGAGGCGGTTCGGTGCGGCTCGGGCGGGATTTCGGGTGGCTGTGGGCCGCCTTCGCGGTGAGCACCGCCGGTTCCCGGCTCGCGCTCGACGCGTTCCAGCTGATCGCCGTCCTGGTGCTGCACAGCGGCGCCGCGCAGGTGTCGTTCCTGGCGGCGGCCGGGCTCGCGGTCGGCGCGCTGCTCGCGGTGCCGCTCGGGCCGTGGGTGGAGTTCCGGCGCAAGCGGCCCGTGCTGATCCTCGCGGACCTGGTGCGCTGCGGCGCCCTGCTGACACTCCCCCTCGCGTACGTCCTCGACGCGCTCACCTTCATCCAGCTCGTCCTGGTCTCGGTGGTCGTGGCCGCCGCGGACATCGTTTTCCGCGCGGCGAGCGGCGCCCACCTCAAGGCGCTCGTCCCGGACGAGGGCCTGCTGACCGCCAACGCCCGGTTCGAGTCGACGCAGTGGGCCGCCACGGCCGTCGGACCGCCGCTCGGCGGCGCGCTGATCGGCGCCTTCGGTCCGTTGACGACGGTCCTCCTGGACGCCGTGAGCTACGCCCTGTCGGCGGTGGGCGTGCGCGCCATCCGCGCACCCGAGCCGGAGCCCGCGCGTGGCGCGGACGGCGGCCGGTTCAGCGCCGCCGACATCGCGGAGGGCTGGCGCCACTTGTGGCGGCAGCCCCGGCTGCGCGCCCTGTTCCTCAACAACAGCCTGGTGAACGCCCTGATCATGGTGGGCGCGCCGCTCATGGCGGTGCTGCTCCTCGACGATCTGGGGCTTGCCCCCTGGCAGTACGGCCTGGTCTTCGGGATCCCGTGCCTGGGCGGGCTCGCAGGCTCCCGGCTCACCGGGCCGCTGGTGCGGCGGTACGGGGAGCGTCGGGTGCTCCTCGTGAGCGGAGCGGCCAGGGCGTGCTGGCCGGTCGGGCTCGCGTTCGTGGGGCCCGGTGTCGCGGGGATGCTCGTGGTGGTCCTCGTGGAGTTCGGCCTCATCACGTGCAGCGCCGTCTTCGCCCCGGTCATGGCGGTCGAGCGGCTGCGGCTCACGGACGACGACCGGGTGGCGCGGGTGCTGTCCGCCTGGAACGTCACCCAGCGGGCCGTCACCGCCGCGCTGACGCTGGTGTGGGGTGGCTTCGCCGCGCTGATCGGCACGCGCGGGGCGATCGCGCTCGCCGGAGTGCTACTGCTCGCGACCCCCCTGCTGCTGCGCGGCCTGCGCTCCCCGGCGTGTACACCCCGCCCCGCGGCGCCCACGCTGCCAGAGTGACCACGAACAACCGCCCCATATATGCCGGATGTCCAAGACAGCCCGGTTAAGGGAGTTTTCGTGGCACACGTACACGTGATCCTCAATCAGAAGGGCGGCGTGGGAAAGTCCACGCTCGCCGTGAACCTCGCGGCCGTCACCGCCGATGTGCTCGGCGCGGGCGCCCCCGACGCCGAACGCCCGCCCGTCGTCGCCGTCTCCATCGACCCGCAGGGCTCGGCCGTGTGGTGGTCGGAGCGGGTCGGCGACGACCTCCCCTTCGACTTCGTGCAGGCCCACGACGACCTGTCGGGGCTCGCCGCGCTCTCCCGGATCCCGTCCGCCGAGCACGTCTTCGTCGACACCCCGGGCTGGCTCGACCTCGCCGACGACGACGGTGACGACCCCCTCGGCAAGGGCGCGGCCGCCGACGCCCTGCGCGCGGTGCTCTCCAACGCCACCGACGTCATCGTCCCCATCGAGCCGGAGCCGCTCGGCTTCCAGCCCACGCAGCGCACGGTCGAGCGGGTCGTGAAGCCGCGCGGGCTGCCCTTCCGCGTGGTCATCAACAACTGGGACCCGCGCGACGGCAAGGCCGACCTGGCGCAGACCCGCAAGTTCATCGAGGCGCAGGACTGGCCGCTCGCGCGCACCGTCGTACGCCACTACAAGCTGCACACCCGGGCCAGCGCGGACGGCCTCGTCGTCACGCAGTACGGCGCCAACCGGGTCGCACTCCAGGCCCGCGAGGACTTCTTCCGGCTCGCCCTCGAGGTCGGCCTCGCGGCGATCCCGGCCCCGGCCCGGAGCAAGAAGTCCCGTCAGTCCTCCCGCACGACGAAGGCCGCAAAGGCCACGAAGAAGAAGGTGACCAGCTGATGGGGCGCCGTACCGACCTGTCCTCGCTCCTGTCCTCCGAGAAGGCGGCCGCCGAGGAGCAGACCGCGGCGCCCGCGCAGCGCAGACGCCCCGACACCAAGCCGCTCACCGTCCCGATCGGCGACCTCACCGAGAACCCGGACAACCCGCGCCACGAGCTGCGCGACCTCGACGGGCTCGCGGAGACGGTGCGCGAGCGCGGCGTCCTGCAGGCCCTCGGCGTCGTCTCCGCCGCCGTCTTCCTCGCCGCCCGCCCGCACCACAAGGAGGCCGTGGGCAACGCCCCGTACGTCGTCCTGCACGGCCACCGGCGGCTCGCGGCGGCCAGGATGGCGGGCCTGGACGAGGTTCCGGTCCTGGTCAGGGACGATGCGACGCGTTCCGACGAGGACGCGCTCATCGAGAACGTGCAGCGCGACGACCTCACGGAACTGGAGCAGGCCCAGGCCATCCAGGGCCTGATCACCTCCTACGGCTACTCGCAGCGCCAGGTCGCGGCCCGGATCGGCAAGACGCAGGGCTTCATCTCGCAGCGCCTGTCACTGATGAAGCTCCGCGAGGACATCCAGGAGGCCCTTGCGGACGGCCGCGTCTCCATCGAGGACGCCCGCCGCATCGCCCGGCTCCCGAAGGAGGAACAGGTGCTCCCCGGCGAGCCGGAGGACGCCGCGACCGTCCCGGCCGCCCGCAAGGAGAAGCGGGGCCGCGATTACGGCGTAATCAAGATCGACAGCCGGGGCACCCCGGACGATGTGGTCGAGGCGCTCCGCCGGCATCTCGCCCCGGCCACCCTCGACCGGATCATCGAACTGCTGGGCCGATAGTCGCCCGTGTCGTCGATGCGGCCGCCGTGGTCGCTTACCGTGGCCCCGTGCTCGAAGTGCCGACCGTGCCGTCCCCGCCCGTGACCCCGCAGCCGCCCGCCGAGGCCGTCGCCCCGCTGATGCGCGGCCTGGACGTGCTGCGGATCCTCACAGACGCCGAGAGCGGGGCCGGCACGCTGGCCCTCGCCGACCTCGCCCGGGCCACGGGCCTGGCCCGCTCCACGGTCGACCGGATCTGCGCGACCCTCGCCCACCTGGGCTTCGTACGCCTCGACGGGCGCGACGCCGCGCTCGCCCCGCCCCTGATGGCCGTCGCGAACGCCTGCCTGGACGCGCTGCGGTTGCCGGGGTTGCTGGGCCCGCTCGCCGACGAGCTGGCCGCAGAACTCGACGAGTCCGTCTCCCTCGCGGTCCCCGACGGCACCGACATCCGCTTCGTCCACCAAGTGCTGCGCAGGCGCGCCCTGTCCATCAGCTTCCGGGTGGGCGACGCGCTGCCGGGGGACGGGTGCGCGCCGGGGCTGGTGTTCCGGGACGACCTCCCCGTCGCGGTGGACGACCAACTGGTGGAACCGGGCCTCGTCGCGGTGGCGGTTCCCGTGCGGGGGCCGGACGGTTCGGTGGTGTGCGCGGTGAGCGTGGTCAGCCACACGAGCCGCCACACGGCGAAGGAGCTGCCGGGGGCGGTTCGGGGGGCATTGGAGAGTTCCGTACGCAAGATGGAAGCGGCACTGGAGCATCACATTCAAGCCCCGCCTGTGGACGAGAGCCAGCGGGGCCCGGGGCGGAGCCCCGCGACCGGGGAACCAACTCCCGCACCGATCCAGTCCCTCGCACGAGGACTAGCCGTCCTAACGGCCTTCGACGCCGCCCACCCCGAACTGACCCTCACCCAGGTCGCCGCCCGCACGGGCCTGGCCCGCGCGACGGCCCGCCGCGCCCTCATCACGTACGACCACCTCGGCTACGTCACCCGCGAAGACCACACGTACCGCCTCACCCCCCGCGTCCTCGCCCTGGGCTGCGCGCCCCTCTCCCGCACCACGCTCCCGCGCATCGCCGCGCCACACCTGGCGGCCCTGTCGGAACGGCTGGCCGAATCCGTAGGGCTCTCCGTGCCGGAGGACACGTCCGTACGCTGCACCGCGCGCGTGGCGCCGCGCCGGGTCATGAGCGTCGACATCGGCGTCGGCTCCCGGCTGCCCGCGCAGGACACGGCCGCCGGGCGGCTGCTGCGCGACGGGGGCGAGCTGGCCGTGGCCGACGGGCCCGAGGCCGGACTGCGGTCGGTGGCCGTACCGGTGCGGGACCGGGCGGGCGTGCCCGTCTCCGCGCTCGACGTCACCGCCCACCAGGGACGCGGGGACGACGACGCGTGGGCGCAAGCGCTGCGGGACACCGCGGCGCTGATCGCGGCGGACCTGCACGTGACGTCACGCTTCGTGAACGTCCCCGTGCACTGAGACCCGGATCTCACCGGCGTACGGACCTTCGTCCCTACTGCTCGCGACGAATGCCCCGCATTCTCATAAGTGATGACATCCCGCAGCTCCAGCAGCTTCTACCAGTCCTCGGTCCGTGGCGCGGCGCCTTCGCCCTCCCGCCCCACGGGCGGCTGGCGTGCCGTGGTGCTGCTCGTCGCGGTGATGGCGCTCATCATCGTCACCCTCGACGTGTCGACCCCCGACGACTTCCGGGCGCGCGCCCTGCTCGGCCTCGTGCCGATCATGGTGGCGCTGCTCGCGCCCGTGACCGTCACGGCCGTCGTCACCGGGCTGCTGATGTGCGTCTACATCGGGCTGCAGGCCGTGTCACCGCTGCCGACCGGCGGCAGCTGGGCCGTGCTCGGGCCGCTGATGATCGGCATCGGCGGCCTGCTCGGCGTGCTGATCGCGCGCCGCAGGGAGGAGCAGCGGGCCCGCGTCCAGGCCCTCACGGACATCGCCGAGGCCACGCAGCGCGCGGTGATGCGCGGCCTGCCGGAGCGCTTCGAGGACCTGCGCATCGCCGACTTCTACCAGCCCGCCGCCCGCGCGGCCCGCGTCGGCGGCGACTGGTACGACTTCCAGCCCTCGCCGCACGGGGTGCGCGCCGTGCTCGGCGACGTCAGCGGCAAGGGTCTGCCCGCGGTGTCGGCCTCGGCGTGGCTGCTCGGCGCGTTCCGGGAGGCGGCGTACCACGAGGAGCGGATCGAGGAGGTGGCCCGGCGCCTGGAGATCGCCATGCAGCGCTACAGCGCCTGGACCCGGATCACCAATGACGAGGGCCTCACGGACGCGTTCTCCACCGGTCTGCTGCTGCACTTCCCGCCGACGTCCCCCGAGTCCGTCGACATCGTCAACTTCGGGCACGAGCCGCCGCTGGTCGTCACCGCGGACGGCCGCGTGCGCACCCCCGAGCTCCCGGCCGGACTCCCCCTCGGCATGGGGACGCTGGGCGCCGCGGGGCCCACCGTGGCCCGGCTGCCCTTCGGGGTCGGGGACACCCTGATCCTCTTCACCGACGGCGTGACCGAGTGCCGCGACGAGGGCGGCACCTTCTACCCCGTACGCGAGCGGCTGCCGCGCCTGCTGTCCGCGCGCGGCGCGAAGGAGTCGCCCGAGGCGCTGCTGCGCCGCCTGGCGGAGGACCTGCGCGCACACCGGTACGGCCCGCCGAGCGACGACGCCGCGATCACCGTGATCCGCAGGACCGCGGAGCGCGCGCCGTACCAGAACGAGGCGGACGGCGAGCTGTACGAGTACCGGCCGAAGGAGCCCGATGACACGGCCGACACGGCCGTTCAGGGAGCCATGACTCAGTACGCCACCGACATGCGCTTCCTGGAGTGCGCGTCGCGCTCGATCTCGTCGACGAAGGCCAGCGCGTAGTCCTCGGCGCTGATCCGGCTCTCGCCGTCGGCGTCCTTCATCAGCCGGTCGCCGCCGATCCGGAACTCCTCGGTGCGCTCCCCCGGCCCGATCTCCGCGGCCGGCGAGATGTACGTCCAGTCCAGGTCGTCGACCGTGCGCAGAAACGCGAGCACGTCCCGGTGCGCGAGCGCCTCGCCGCGGTACGCGTCGGGGAAGTCCGGCTGGTCCGCCAGCGCCTCGCCCGGCGCGACCTCCAGGCTGCCCGCCCCGCCGACCACCACGAGCCGTGCGACCCCTGACCCGCGCACCCCGGCGACCAGCGCCTCATTGAGTGCCAGGAACGGCAGAACCGGGTCCGAGCCGTCGCGGGGCGGCGCGAGGGCGGAGGCCACGGCGTCGTGCCCGCCCGCGAGTTCCGACAGCCGCTGCACGTCGGAGACGTCCGCGGCGGCGGCCGTGACACCGGCGACGGGCACGTCGCCCGAGCGGCTGACGGCGGTCACACTGTGGCCGCGGCCCAGGGCCTCGGCGGCGATGCGGCTGCCGACCATGCCGGTGGCGCCCAGGAGCAGGATGTTCATGCGCTCAGCGAAACACGGTGTGCCACCACGCGCATGTTGCGAAGGGCGTGCCACGAGAGGTCAATGGAAAGCGAAGGACGAAGCTCGGGGCGTCCGAGGGGGCCTGGCAGAAAGGAGCCCGTCATGGCTCAGCACGCGGCACCCGCACCGGGACGCGGCAGCACCGGTGGCGCAGCGATCTCCCCGACGAGCGCGGCCGTCGTCATCCCCGTCGTGACCGGCATCGCGTACGGCTTCTGGGCGGCGAGCATCGACCGCTTCGGCGGCGAGGTCACCGGAGGCAACATCGCGCTCGGCTTCGTCACGGGCATCGTCGTGGCGGCGCTCTGCTTCGGTATCCATCACTGGTCCAAGCAGCTGGCGGGCCGGCACTTCCTCGCGCGGGCCTCGGCCTGGGGCGCGTTCGCCGGCATCGCGATCGGTTTCCTGCACAGCCTCTCGGACCCCGCGATCCTGTGGTCGATCATGCTCGGCCTGGTGATCGGGGCGTCCACGTTCCTGGGCACGTACTACCGGTACTACTCGGCGAGCGAGTACGCGCCCGTACAGAACGTACGTTCTAGTGCATGGCGCTCTAGAACGTGACGCCGAACTCCCGGTACTCGCGGTAGTAGAAGCTGCTCGGGCCGTGGTCCTGATCGTGATGGTGCCGCGGCCCGTCGGACGGCGCCCCGGACGTGCAGCTCGGCACGCCACGGCCACCGGTGTCGACGTACGCGGCGCTGGCCCAGCCGCGGGCGCCCGTGAACCAGTACCAGGTCGAGGTCCCGTGCACGGACGAGCCGTCGGTGGCGCACTCGATGCGGTCCTGGCTGCCCGGCGCGAGCCGGTACACGACGGATGCCGAGGTGCTCGGCCCCGAGCGCAGGTTGAGGTCGGACTGTGAGACGACCGTCCCCCAGACCACATCCCCGCTGTTCGCGCTGTTCGCGCTGGCCGGTGCCGCGGCTGTCACGGCGAGCAGACCGCCCGCCAGGAGCCCGGCGGCAGCCAGGGCCGGAGTGGTTCGGCGCATGGTTCGGCGCATGATCGGCCTCCTAGGGTGAACCCTGGATCCCCACGATCTCCACGCCCCCACGTCCAGGAAACACCCGTTCGGCCCAGTGCTCCACCGGAGCGCTCGCGCCCCGTGCGGCTTGGGCCTTGCCTGGCAGACGTGACCCGAAAAGCGCCCGTGAAGGCAACCCTCTCCTCGGTGCTGCTCGTCGTCGCCTGCCTCCTCGTCCCGCTCGGCACGCTCTCCACCTGGGCGAAGTACGAGATCGGCGACAGCGACCGGTACGTGTCCGCGATGGCGCCGCTGGCCGGCGACGCGGATGTGCAGAACGCGGTCGCCGACGCGGTGACCACCGGGGTCATGAAGAACCTCGACGTGGGCGCGCTCGAGTCGGTCGTCCAGGACTATCTGCACGACGCGGTCGTCTCGTTCACGGACACCGACGCCTTCCGCGGCGCCTGGAACACCGCGAACCGCGCCGCCCACGACGCCGTGCAGCAGGCCCTCGACGAGGGCACCACGGGGCCCGTCACGCTCGACCTCGCCCCCGTCACCCGCCAGGTCAAGCAGCAGCTGGAGGCGGACGGTGTGCCGTTCGCCGGGCGGATCCCGGTCGCCCACACCGAGGTCACGCTGCTGCCCGCCGGCGACCTGGCGGCGCTGCGGAAGGGCTTCCACACGTTCCAACTCGCGGGTCTGTGGCTGCCGTTGGCGGCCGTGGTGTGCGCCGTCGCGGGCCTCGCGCTCGCCGCGCGCCGCCGCCGCGCGCTCACTTGGACGGCCCTCGGCGTCGCCCTGGGCGCGGCGGCGCTGCTCGTCGCGCTGCCGCTGGCCCGCGCGCTGACGCTCTCCGACATCTCCGACGCCTCGAACAAGGCGGCGACCGCCGCGGTCTACGACGCCCTGACCTCGCCCATGCGGACCGCTTCGTGGGTGCTCGTCGCGGTGGGCGCGGTGGTGGCGCTCGCGGTGTGGCTCGGCGGACACCCGTTCAGCCGCGCACGGAATGCCGCCTCCCCGCTCCGGCGCGAGCATTCCGGTGACACGAGGAGGCCCCCGCATGACACACACATCACCGGAAACCGAGCCGACGACCGCCTGGTCCCAGGACCACCGCAGGCCCGACCCTGACCCCACGCGCGGCGAGGGCCCGCGCGGTGACTGGGCGGCAGGCGGCACCCTGTTCGCCGGCGTCCTGATGCTGGTCAGCGGCTGCCTCGGCGTCCTCAACGGGATCGCGGCCATCGCCAAGGACGACGTCTACAGCCGGATCGGCGACTACGTCTACGCCTTCGACCTCACCACGTGGGGCTGGATCCACCTGGTCATCGGCGCGCTCGTCGCGGTCACCGGCTGGGGCGTGCTCAAGGGCAAGGACTGGGCACGCGGCGCGGGCATCGGCTTCGGCGCGCTCTACGTCGTCGAGTACTTCCTGTTCCTGCCGTACGCGCCCGTGTGGTCGCTGATCTCCATCGGCATCGGCGTCTTCGTCATCTGGGCCCTCGCCACGGACCACGGTCGCGCCCCCAACACCTCCAACCCCGGGGCCGCCAAACCGGCCTGACGGTCGCGCGCCCGGCTAACCTGGAGGACTGCGAACAGGGGACACGGGGGCCGGCCTTGGACCAGCGGCAGCAGCACATCACGGACGAGGCGCCCGGCGCCCCGCGGTACGAGCCGCGGGACGCCGGGCGCCGCCGCGTCAGCAGGACGGGGGCGTGGACGGCGGCGCTGCTGCTCGCGGGGGTCAGCGTGGTGGTCGGCTTCCGGGCCGCCGGCCGTGACGGACCCACGCCCGTCCCCCAACTCCTCGCGTTCCTCCCCTGGTTGCTCGCCCCCACGGCCGCCGCCCTGCTCCTCGCGCTGCTGTCCCGCTGGCGTACGGGGATGGTCTGGGGCGTCGTCGTGCTCGGCGCGCTCGCCTGGTACATGGAGCCGTACGGGAAGGACGGCGAGCCGGACGGCGCTCCCGTCTCCGGCGTCCGGGTGCTCGCGTCCAACGTGCAGTTCAGCCGCGGTACGAACGCGCTGATCGACACGGTCGCCCGGCACCGCCCCGACATCGTGTTCGTCGAGGAGTGCGGCCGACCCTGCCGGGACGCGCTGGACCGGGAGTCGCTGCGGACCCGCTACCCGCACCGGCGGGCCGTGGCCGCGGACGGTTCGGAGGGCTCGATGATCCTGAGTACGTTCCCGCTGAAGGCGGCGCCGACGGTGGCCGGGACGATGGGCATGCCGGCCGCCGTCGCGGACGTACGGGGGCACGCGGTGCGCCTCCAACTCGCCCATCCCATGCCGCCGTTGCCCGACCAGGTCGGCGTGTGGGAGACGGAGCTGGGCCGCCTCGCCGACGCGGCACGGGCCGCCGAGGGGCCCGGGATCATGGCGGGGGACTTCAACGCGACGCAGGACCACGCGGCGTTCCGCCGGATCCTCGACTCGGGGGCGCTGCACGACGCGGCCCGCCGCACCGGCCACGCCCGCACCCCGAGCTGGCCGTCGGCGGCGCCGGGACCGCTGGGCACGCAGATCGACCACGTACTGGTGACCGACGACTTCTCGGCGGACACGTCCCGCTTCATCGACCTCGCGGACACGGACCACCGTGCACTCCTTGTGGACCTGACGCTGCACGGCTGAGCGCGCGCTCCGGAACGCACCGGGCCGCCGCCCGTGGAGAGACGGGCGGCGGCCGGGTGCGTGCGAGAGGCGGCGGCCCGCTGCGGTCAGGTCGCAGGTGGGGGGCCGGACCGCACGCCTCGTCCGTCGGGTCCGCTACGGGCCTAGGGTCCTTCTGACGGATCAGGCTGGGCCCTAGCGCAGCGCGGCCTCAGCCTTGTGCAGGGCCTTGGCGAACCCGTTGGCCCACAGGGAATCGACCTGGGCCTTCTCGTTCGCGTCCGGGTTCGCGTTGGTGCACGAGGGGCCGGGGCCGCCGCCCGACATCAGCTCGCTGCACGGCCCCTCGTAGTGATCGGGGAGGCCGAGGACATGGCCCGTCTCGTGCGTGGTCACGCGCGTGGAGTCGTACTCCTGGTTCTGCGTGTAGTCCAGGAAGACGTAGCCGCTGCCGTGCCCGTCCGTGGACGCGTACGACCCGCGCGAGTCATTGCCTTCCCGGTACGAGAAGTCACCGCCGCCGGAGGAGGCCTGGAGCTTCACGTTCGACACCGACGCGTTCCATATCGACGCGCTGCCGGCTATCTGCTGCTGGAAGGTGGGGGCTTGCGAGGCGTCGTACGACACGGTGACGGACTCGGCGCCGGGATGGGCGGCCCGCTTCTCGGCGACGGACTTCATGACCGCCTGGAAGAAGGCCTTGTTGGCGGCGGCCTCCTCGGCGGAACCGGCGTAACGCGCGTACGAGGACACGGGCGCCGGGTGGGCGGCCGCCGGGCTCGCGGCGAGGGCCGTGACAGTGAGGCCGGCACCGAAGGCGCAGGCGAGAAGACGGATGACCGTGGGGGGTGGTGTCATGTCCATGCGTGAGAGTGTGGGGCGGGCGGGACGCACGGGAAAGATGCCACTGCGCGATAACTCCGCGCTATCACCACACAGTTGACTCTGGTGCGGCGCACGGGACCGGCCTACGCTCGACGCCCATGGAGCTGGAAGTGCGGCACCTGCGCGTCCTGTGTGCGATCGAGGACACCGGCAGCCTGCACAAGGCCGCCCGCCACCTCGGCATGACCCAGCCCGCCCTCAGCACCCAGCTGCGCCGCATCGAGGACCACCTCGGCGGCCGCCTGTTCACCCGCGAACGCACCGGCTGCCGCGCGACCCCGCTCGGCCGCACGCTGCTCACACGGGCCCGCCCGCTGGTGGACGACCTGCGCGCGCTGGTCGACGAGACGCGTTCGATGGCCCAGGAGGCGGCCGGTGACCGCCTGCGCATCGGCTCCACGGCCAGCCGCGCGATACCGGGCTGGCTGCGCCGCCTGCGCGCGAGTTCACCGCACGAACCGTCGCTGCGCATGGACGTCTCGGCGCACGCGCTGCTCCGCCTGGTGGCCGAGGGCGGCCTCGACGTGGCGTTCGTCCACGAGGTGGAAGGCAGCCCACTCCACATACCGGAGTCCCTGACCTGCAAGGTCCTCCTGGCCCGCGAACCCCAGTACGTCTCCCTGCCGGCGGACCACCCGGCGGCGGGGAGCCCCGTCGTACGCCTGACGGACCTGGCGGAGGACCGCTGGATGATCGACCCGACGGTGGACGGCGAATGGGACGGCCTGCTCAGGGCGTTCCGCTCGGCGGGCCTCAAGCCCCGTGTCCTGCACGGCGATTACCTGACCGCGTCCAACCTCGTCGCCACGGGTGAAGTGGTGACGCTCTGCCAGCCGACGTCCCTGGCCCGACCCGACATGGCGATCCGCCCCCTGGAGGGCGACCCGGTGGCCGTACGCCTCCTCCTCGCGGCCCGCTCCGCACCCGTCCTGGACGCGGTGCTGCCGGCCCTGCGGGAGGCCTATTGGGAGTCGGCAGACCAGTCACCGGCGTATCGGACACGTCTCACGGAGTCGGGCGTGATCGAGTGAATCCACACAGAAAGGGCGGCAGTTGTCCGCTCGGTCGAACGGCCCGACCCTGCCCAAGATCACGGCCCGCGGCGGCTAACCTTACGTGTCCGCCCTGGCCAGGGGTTCCAGGGACGTCGGGGACAACTCATGCGGAAGGTTGCGCACATGGGCATTCTGGATCGGCTGCGGAACGCGTTCGGGCGTTCGGGCAAAAAAGACCAACCCGCCGACGCTGCCGCTACCGATCAGGCACCAACGGTCCCCGCCCCCTCCAAGGGCGAGGCCGACGACCTGGTCTCGGCAGCCTTCGACAACATCTCGGTCCCCAAGCCGTCGAGCCCGGTGGCGGGCGACCGCCTGAGCACGGGGGCGGGGGCTCCGGGGGATCCGGGGGGCCGGTCGGCGGAGGCTTCGGCTGCGGCTTCGGACGAGCAGCCCACGGAGGCGGAGACTTCGGCTTCGGCTTCGGACGAGCAGCCCGCGGAGGCGGAGGCTGAGGCCGCTGCCACTCCGGTCGAGGAGACGACCGAGCCTGCCGCTCCGGCCGAGGCAGAGGCTCCCGCTCCCACCGGGGCGAAGACCGAGCCCGAGCTCGCCGCTCCGGCGCAGGAGACGACCGAGGCGCCCGCTCCCGCTCCCGCTCCCGCCGAGGCGAAGACCGAGCCCGAGCCTGCCGCTCCGGCCGCGAAGACAACCGAGGCAGCGGACCCGGCTTCGGCACCGGCCGAGAAGAAACCCGAGACAGAGGCCTCCACTCCGGCCGAGCCCGAGACCAAGGACAACCCCCCGGCCCCCGCTGCGGCCAAGGCCCAGGACAACCCCGAACTCCCGGCTCCCGCCCCCGCTGCGGCCGAGACCCAGGACGACCCCGAACTCCCGGCTCCCGCCCCCGCTGTGGGCAAGCGTCCCGCAGGGCGGGACGGGTGGGCACAGCCCCCGGTGCAGGCCGAAGAGGACAAGGGGGCCGACCCCGCCCCGGCGGATGAGCCCACTCCGGCGCAGGCCGAAGAGATCGAGGACGTCGACCCCGTCGCGGCAAGCACCCCGGCGCAGGCCAACAAGACCGAGGACGTCGACCCCGCCCCGGCAAAGACCCCGGCGCAGGCCGACAAGACCGGGAAGCCCGCCCACACCCCGGCCAAGGTCAAGACCCGCGCACCCGGCCTCGCGGCCGCGCACAAAGCCGCCGGCGCCGAACTCCGCAAGCGGAACCTCACCGGCACCCGCGCCACGGTCTACCTCGTCCTGGACCGCTCGGGCTCCATGCGCTCGTACTACAAGAACGGCTCCACCAGCGCCCTCGCGGAGCAGACCGTCGCGCTCGCCGCCCACCTCGACACCCGCGAGACCCCCACCGTCCACACGGTGATCTTCTCGACGGACATCGACGCCGCCGGCGACCTCACCCTGGACGCGTACGAGGGCAAGGTCGACGCCTGGCACGCGGAGGCGGGCCGCATGGGCCGCACCAGCTACCACCGCGCCATCGAGGAGATCGTGGCGCACCACGAGAAGTCGGACGACCCCACAGCCCCGGCCCTGGTGATCTTCCAGACGGACGGCCCCCCAGACGTCCAACGCCCGGCGAACGAGGCGCTCGCCAAGGCCGCCGCCCGCCCCCTCTTCTTCCAGTTTGTGACGTTCGGCGACCCGGACTCGAAGAACTTCGACTACCTCCGCAAGTTGAAGGCGGAGAACGCCGCCGTCTTCCACGCGGGCGAGACCCCGCTGGAACTCACGGACGCGGAGCTCTACAAGGGCCTCCTGGAGGCCTGGCGCCCGTAACCCCACCCCGTAACCCCGCTCAGCAGGGCCCCGACACCCCACGGCCGTCCGCGCACCAAAACACCGCGCGGGCGGCCGCCCCATGTCGGCTACGATTTCTAGATTCCGCAACCGAACCGCACGCACGTCACGACCTGGGAGCAGCCCCCGATGGCTCGACACCTCATCACCAGCGCCCTTCCGTACATCAACGGGATCAAGCACCTGGGCAACATGGTGGGGTCCATGCTCCCGGCGGATGTGTACGCCCGTTACCTGCGCAAGCGCGGCCACGACGTGCTCTACATCTGCGCGACGGACGAGCACGGCACCCCCGCCGAGCTGGCGGCCAAGGAGCGCGGTATCCCGGTCGCCGAGTTCTGCGCGCAGGCGCACGACGCGCAGAAGGCGGTCTACGACGGGTTCGGTCTCGCGTTCGACCACTTCGGCCGCAGCTCGTCGCAGCAGAACGCGGAGATCACCCAGCACTTCGCCCGCAAGCTGAACGAGAACGGGTTCATCGAGGAGCGCTCCATCCGGCAGGTGTACTCGCCCGCCGACGGCCGCTTCCTGCCCGACCGTTACGTCGAGGGCACCTGCCCGCACTGCGGCTACGACAAGGCCCGCGGCGACCAGTGCGAGAACTGCACGCGCGTGCTCGACCCCACCGACCTCATCGACCCGCGCTCCGCGATCTCCGGCTCCACCGAGCTGGAGGTCCGCGAGACCAAGCACCTCTTCCTCCTCCAGTCGAAGCTCCAGGTCGAGGTCGAGGCGTGGATCGACGAGGTCGCCGACGAGTGGCCGCAGCTCGCGTCCTCCATCGCCCGCAAGTGGCTGACCGAGGGTCTCAACGACCGCTCGATCACCCGCGACCTGGACTGGGGCGTCCCGGTCCCGGCGGACACGTGGCCGGAGCTGGCGGCCGACGGCAAGGTCTTCTACGTATGGTTCGACGCCCCGATCGAGTACATCGGCGCGACGAAGGAGTGGGCGGACCAGGCCCCCGACGGTGAGACGCGCGACTGGAAGTCGTGGTGGTACGAGCCCGCCGGCGCCTCCGACGTCCGGTACACGGAGTTCATGGCGAAGGACAACGTCCCGTTCCACAGCGTCATGTTCCCGGCGACGGAGATGGGCATCCGTGAGCCGTGGAAGAAGGTCGACTACCTCAAGGCCTTCAACTGGCTGACGTACTACGGCGGCAAGTTCTCCACGTCGCAGAAGCGCGGTGTCTTCACCGACCAGGCCCTGGAGATCCTCCCGGCCGACTACTGGCGCTACTTCCTCATCGCGAACGCGCCGGAGTCGGACGACTCGTCGTTCACCTGGGAGCACTTCACGGCGACGGTGAACAAGGACCTGGCCGACACCCTCGGCAACTTCGTCAACCGCGTCCTGTCCTTCTCCCGCAAGCGCTTCGGCGACGACGTCCCGGCGGGCGGCGAGCCGGGCGAGGCGGAGACGAAGCTCGGCCAGGAAATCTCCACCCTCCTCGCCGAGTACGAGAACCAGATGGAGGCCCTCCAGTTCCGCAAGGCCGCGGCGGCGCTGCGCGCCCTGTGGTCGGCGGGCAACTCCTACCTGGAGGAGAAGGCCCCCTGGCTGGAGATCAAGACCGACAAGGACGCGGCCGCGCTGACCCTCCGCACGGCGATGAACCTCATCCGCCTCTACGCGGTGGTCTCCGAGCCCTTCATCCCGGCATCGGCGGCCGCCATGCGCGCCGCGTTCGACCTGCCGGGCGACGACGCCGACTGGGTCACCGCCGAGGAGGCCACGTCGCTGACCACGGTCCCGGCCGGCACCCCGTTCACCGTCCCGCCGGTCCTCTTCGCCAAGATCACCGACGAGGACCTGGCCTCCTACAAGGAGCGCTTCGGCGGCGAACCGGCCGCGTAACGCAGACAGCACGAAGGGCCCGAGACCGATCCCCCGGTTCCGGGCCCTTCGCACTGCTCAGCGCGCCCAGTCCTTGAGCGGCTCGGTGTCCAGCTCGACGCCGACCGGTTCCGGGAGCGTCACCGTCTTCCCGAACGGCACCGTCACCACCTGCTCGTAGCGCACCCCGTCCGGCTGCGAATGGACCTTGACCTCGCACGTGTCCCGGTCGATCAGCAGGTACACGGGAATCTTGGACTCGGCGTAGGCCCGGGGCTTCTCGACCCGGTCACGCCGATTGGTGTCGCTGTCACGAGAGGTCACCTCGGCGACCATGAGTACGCCGTCAGTGGAGGCCCATTCGCCGTCACCGACGAACCTGTCGACGGGGACCAGCGTGCCGTCCGGCCGGGCATTGCCGTTCCGGTACGTCTCGACACGCAGGCCCTGGTCCGTGTAGAGCCACCAGCCGCTGTCGGCCTGGATGCACCGCATCGACAGCCACGCGATGATCCGTCCGTGATCCCCGTCCGGCACAGCCTTGACCCCCATTTTGCCGCCGATGAACTCCATCCGAAGCGCCTCGTTGGTTCGTATGGCATGGCGGGCCAGCTCCTCGAAGTCCTCCTGGCTCAGCACCACAGCGGACCGCTCCTCTGCTACGAGACTCATGACGGCCTCCCCTTGCCCATCATCGCGGATCAGGTACGTGTTCCACAGTACGGACAGCCACTGACAGTGATATCCGGATCACGCGTCCCGCCACCGCAGCGCCGCCCACCCCAGGATCAGCGCGCCCCCGGCGTACGCCGCGAGCACTCCGGTGCCCGTCCAGGGCGCGAGCGGCGCGGTGCCCGTGCCCGTCGTCGTCTGGACGGCGAGGCCCGCGGTCATCGGGGAGAACTTCTGGACCCGGTGCAGCACGTGCTCCGGCATCGTGATGATCAGCGTGGCCAGGTAGGGCCCGTACAGCAGGGCCATCACCGCCCCGACGGCCGCCGCCGCGTGCCGCACCACCAGCGCCACCCCCGCGCTCAGCAGCGCGACCAGCAGCAGATAGACGACCGTGCCGAGCGCCGCCCGCCACAACGTGGGGGAGGACAGCGGGAGTTGGGGGAAGCCCGACTGTCCCGACTGTCCCGACTGTCCCGACTGTCCCGACAGGACGGTGCGGCCCGCTGCCAAGGAGCCGAGGACCGCGGGGAGCGCGGCGGCCAGGACCGCGCCCGCGGTCACCGCCGCCTTCGCCAGGAACACCGTGGTGCGCCGCGGGTTCGCCGCGAGGGTCGTGCGGATCATGCGCGGGTACTCGCAGGAGACCACGGCGACCGCGACGAGCGCGGCCGCCGTCTGCGCCAAATACACCCCGGACAGGGACAGCGCGGTCGGCGCGAGGACGCCCGACTGGCCCTTCCCGGCGCTCGCCGCGATCAGCGCGGTGAACGCGACCATCGCCCCGGTGAGGGACACCACCGTCCACAACTGCCCCGGTACGGTACGGAGTTTGGTCCACTCCCCGCGCATCGCGCGCCCCGCTTCCGCGGCCGTCATGCGTCCCGCCCGGCCAGCCGCCACCGCGCCGCCCCGAGCACCACGGCCACGTAGAGGCAGAGCACTCCGAAGCCCGCCCACGGCGTCATGACCGTGTCGAGGAGCCGGCGGGTCTGCTGGACCGCGAGGCCGGCCGTGGGCGTGGCCCGGCCGACGAAGTCGCTGAACCCGATGGACGTGCTCTGCGCGACGATCGGCAGCACCACGAACGTCACGATCATCAGGACCACGGCCGGCACGGCGCGCCGCAGCAGCGCCCCGACCCCCAGGCTCAGCACGGCGGCCAGGGCGAGGAACGCCGCGCTGCCGACGATCGCCCGCACGGTGGCCGGGTCGGTGAGGGAGAGTGCGGGGAAGAGCGGCGGGGCGAAGCCGTTGTCGCGCAGCACGGGGCGGGCGACGAGGAACTCGGCCACGCTCGCGACCAGGCCGACGGCGAACACCGTCGCGCCGAGGACGAGCGCCTTCGCGGCGAGCACCCGGCCGCGCCGCGGACTCGCGGTGAACGTGGTGCGCACGGTCCCGGTCTTGTACTCGGACGTGATGAACAGGACTCCGAGGGCGATGACCGCGATCGTCGCGATCTGGATGCCGTCGTCGAGCGCCATCTTGACCAGGTCGGGCTGCCCGCCGAGCTGTCCGACGCCGCCCATGCCGAGGCCGCCCAGGTCACCGCTGCCGGTGAGCGTGAAGGTGCCGTCGTGCTCGCGGTAGGGCCTCGGTTCGGCGGTGGGGTCGGCCATCTCCCCCTTCTTCACGGTCTGCGCGATGTCGGCCTGCCGCCAGCCGCCGGTACCGACCGCTGCGGGGAAGGCGACGTGGTCGAAGACGGCCCTGCCGCGCGTGGCCACGGGGTGCATGCGCAGATCGCCGGGCCCGGTGCGCTCCTCCGTGCCGTCCATCGGCGACGTGACGAAGAGGCCCGCCTCGGCGGTCTTGGGCAGCCCGGCGACGGTGAGCGTGCCGACCTTGTGCCAGGCGCGGCCGTCGGCGGACTCGTAGCCGGTGACCCGGTCCCCGGCCCGCACGAGCCGCAGCCAGCGCGGGGCGTCCGCGCCGCCGGACCCGGTCAGTTCGTGGGTCCCGTCGGCCATCATCCGCACGCCGTGCCCGGGCGTCACCATCAAGGCGGCGTACGAGGATCCGCTCGCGGTGCCGTCCTTGAGGAGTAGGCCCGCCTTCGCCCAGTCGGCGCTGTTCTTCTGCGCGGCGACGCGCACGGTGAAGGTGCCGTCGCCCGCGGCTGTGCGGTGCACGAAGGACAAGGAGTCGTACTTCTTCGGGCCGCCGTAACCGAACTGGCTGCCGTTCGCCGACGCGACGGTCAGCAGCAGGCTGAGGACGAGCAGCGCAAGCAGCGCGAGAGGGGTGCTGCGCACGCTGCGCAGCTTGGTCCACTCGGCGCGCACGGCACGGACCATCGGCGCCCTCATGACGACGCCTCCTGTGCGGTGAACTCCGTTGTGGCACCGGTGAGTTCCATGTACGCCTCCTCCAACGTGGCCCGGTGCCGGGCCAGTTCGGAGAACGGGATGCGGTGCGCGCCGAGCCGGGCGACGACCTCCTCGGCGTCCAGACCGGTGACGGTGAGCGAGTCGGGCCCGGTCACGGCGACGGTGGCGTCGGCGCCCGCGAGGACCGCCAGGGCCTCGGCGCGCCTGCTGGTGCGCAGGGCGACGCGTTCGCCGGACGCCTCGTCGAGCAGGGCCGCGACGTCGGTGTCGGCGAGCAGCCGCCCCCGGCCGATCACGATGACGTGGTCCGCGGTGTCCTGCAGCTCGCTCATCAGGTGCGACGAGACGAGGACCGTACGCCCTTCGGCGGCAAGGGACTTGAGGAAGCCGCGGATCCACTGGATGCCCTCGGGGTCGAGTCCGTTGACCGGCTCGTCGAGGATCAGCACGGGCGGGTCGCCGAGCAGGGCGGCGGCTATGCCGAGCCGCTGGCGCATCCCGAGGGAGAAGCCGCCCGCGCGCTTCTTCGCGGCGGAGGCGAGGCCGACCTGGTCCAGGACGAGGTCGACGCGGCGGCTCGGCAGCCCGTTGTAGTGGGCGAGCCACAGCAGGTGGTCGCGGGCCCGGCGGCCCGGGTGCAGCGCCTCGCAGTCGAGCAGCGCGCCGACGGTGGACAGCGGGTCGGCGAGCCGCGTGTAGTCCTGCCCGCCGATGAGCGCGGCCCCGCTGTCGGGCCGGTCGAGCCCGAGCATCATCCGCAGCGTCGTCGACTTCCCGGCCCCGTTGGGCCCGACGAACCCGGTCACCCGCCCGGCCTCGACGGTGAAGCTGAGCTCGTCCACGGCCGTGGTGGCCCCGTACCGCTTGCACAGCCCGCGGGCCTCGATCGTCATGTCTGTCATGCCTGTTGACGTTAGAGACGGGGCGGCGGGGCGGCGTCCCGCCCGGGCGTGGTCTCCCGGGGGACCCGCTCCCCCCGCAGGGGGACGCCGCCCGCGCGGGGAGAAGCCGATAATGACCGCCATGACCGGGACCTGGACGACGGCACGGGCACGGGCGCAGCGCGCGGCGACCGCACGTGACCTGCCGCTGCTCGCCGCCACGGTCCTGGCCCTCGCGGCCCTCTCCGAGGTCACCGGGCAGGGCCACGACCCGCAGCCCGAACTCCCCGGGCTGCTCGCCCTGGCGCTGGGCGCGAGCGCCCCCCTCGCGTTCGTCCGCTCCCAGCTCCTCCTCACCGCCACGGCCCTCGCCGCGGCCGCGCTGCTCGCGCCTCTCGCGTACGGCCAGACCCTGTACGCGGGCCTCCCGGCGCTCGCCGCCGCCCTGTACCTGGTGGGGCGGCGCCAACCGGGCCGCACCGCCGTCCTGTTCGCCGTGCCCTTCACCGCGTACGCGCTCACGGACGACAGCGGGCCCTACGGCGTCGCCCTCCTCGCGGGCGCGGCGGCGGCGCTCACCGCGGGCGGGGCCCGGCGCGCGAAGGCCGAGGAGGCTCGCCGTTCCGCCGCCGACTGGGCGTACGCGGACACGGCCCTCGCCCATGCTGCGCTCGGCGAACGGGCGCGCATAGCAAGGGAGTTGCACGACATCGTGGCGCACCACATCTCGACGATCTCGGTGCAGGCGGAGACGGCCAGGTACACGACCCCCGGCCTGCCGTCACAGGGCGCCGAGAAGTTCCTCGCGATCGGCGACACGGCCCGCCTCGCCCTCACCGAGATGCGCCGACTGCTCGGCGTCCTGCGCGAGGACGCCCCCGCCGAGCCCGCGGCCACCGCGCCGCGCTCGCCCCAGCCGGGCCTCGACCAGCTCGTCACCCTCGTCGACGAGGCGCGCGCGGCGACCGGCACCGCCGTGCGCCTCATCGTCCGCGGCCGGGTCAGCGCCCTCGACCCCGGCCTGGAACTCACGGCGTACCGCATCGTCCAGGAAGCCCTGACCAACGCCCGCCGGCACGCGCCCGGCGTCGCCGTGGACGTCGAACTGCACTACGGGGAGCGACAGTTGGCGATACGCGTACGGGACTGCGGCCCGGGCACGGGCCCCGGCGAGCCGGGCCACGGACTGCTCGGCATGCGCGAACGCACCGCGATGGCGGGCGGCACCCTGCACGCGGGGCAGGGCCCGGCCGGCGGCTTCCTGGTGGAGGCGTCCCTGCCGGTCAAGGGCCCCGCCGCATGAACGCCATCCGCATCGTCGTCGCCGACGACCAGGACGTCGTACGGGCCGGTTTCGGCGCCCTCCTCGACAGCCAGGACGACTTCATGGTCGTGGGCAGCGCGCCCGGCGGCGTCGAAGCGGTCCGCGTCTGCCGCGAGGTCCGCCCCGATCTGGCCCTGATGGACGTCCGCATGCCCGGCATGGACGGCATCGAGGCCACCCGCCGCATCGCGCGCGACCTGCCCGCGACCCGCGTCGTGATGCTGACGACCTTCGACCTCGACGAGTACGTGTACGACGCGCTCGCCGCAGGGGCCAGCGGCTTCCTCCTCAAGGACATGCAGGCCGAACGGCTCTTCGAGGCGGTGCGGGTGGTGGCCGCGGGCGAGGCGCTGCTCGCGCCGACCGTCACCCGCCGACTGATCGCCGAGTTCACCCGGCTGCGCCCGCGCGCTGTGCCCGAACAGTCCCTCGCCGTCGACGCGTTGACCCCGCGCGAGCGCGAGGTGCTGCGGCTGATCGCCGAGGGCCTGTCCAACCAGGAGATCGCCGGGCGCCTCGTGGTCGGCGGCGAGACCGTGAAGACCCACGTCAGCCGGGTCCTCGCCAAGCTCGGAGTCCGCGACCGGGCGCAGGCGGTGGTGGCGGCGTACGAGTCGGGACTCGTCGTACCGCGCTCGGGCTGAGGTCTACGAGGCGGAGGACGACGCCGATGCCGACGGCATCGTGTCCGTCGAGTCGTGCGTCTCGTCCGGTGCCACCCCCATCGTCAGTGACGCCACGACGCTCAGTGGGATCGGTCATGGGCGTGGACGCTAGGGCCTGTCCGCCCTAGGGCCCGAAGCTGTCAGGGGTATGGGTGTGGGCTGTGAAACGCCGAGAAACGTCAGGGCCCCCGCTCCGGTGTGCGGAGCGGGGGCCCTGACGTGAACTGCCGTACGGCGCCGGTGACTTGGTTACTTCTTCTCGACCGGCTTGCGCAGCTGGATGTTGAGCTCGCGCAGGCGCGTCTCGTCCAGCTCGGTGGGCGCGCCCATCATCAGGTCCTGCGCGTTGCCGTTCAGCGGGAACGAGATGGTCTCCCGGATGTTCGGCTCGTCGGCGAGGAGCATGACGATGCGGTCGACGCCCGGGGCGATCCCGCCGTGCGGCGGAGCGCCGAAGCGGAACGCGCGGAGCATGCCCGCGAACTCGGCCTCCACGGTCTCCGCGTCGTAGCCCGCGATCTCGAACGCCTTGATCATGATGTCGGGCTCGTGGTTACGGATGGCGCCGGAGGACAGCTCGATGCCGTTGCAGACGATGTCGTACTGCCACGCCAGGATGTCCAGCGGGTCCTTCTCCTCCAGGTCCTGCATACCGCCCTGCGGCATGGAGAACGGGTTGTGGGAGAAGTCGATCTTGCCGGTCTCCTCGTCCTTCTCGTACATCGGGAAGTCGACGATCCAGCAGAAGCGGAAGACGCCCTCCTCGAAGTGGCCCGCGCGCTTGGCGGCCTCGACGCGGACCGCGCCCATGATCTTCGAGACCTCGTCGAACTCGCCCGCGCCGAAGAACACGGCGTGGCCGGCCTTGAGGCCGAGGCGCTCGGTGAGGACCTTGACGTTCTCCTCGGTGAGGAACTTGGCGATCGGGCCCGCGAACGTGCCGTCCTCGCCGACGCGGATCCAGGCGAGGCCCTTCGCGCCCTGCTCGACCGCGTAGTCGCCGAGGCCGTCGAAGAACTTGCGGGACTGCGAGGCGGTGTCCGGGACGGGCAGCGCACGCACGTGCCTGCCCGCGAACGCCTTGAACTCCGAGCCCTCGAACACGTCGGTGATGTCGACGAGTTCGAGCTTGGCGCGCAGGTCCGGCTTGTCGTTGCCGTACTTCAGCATCGACTCGCGGAACGGGATCCGCGGGAACGGGCTCGTGACCTCGCGGCCGCCGCCGAACTCCGTGAAGATCTCCGTCATGAGCTTCTCGATCGGGCGGAAGACGTCTTCCTGCTCGACGAAGCTCATCTCGATGTCGAGCTGGTAGAACTCGCCCGGCGAGCGGTCCGCGCGCGCGTCCTCGTCGCGGAAGCACGGCGCGATCTGGAAGTAGCGGTCGAAGCCCGAGATCATCAGCAGCTGCTTGAACTGCTGCGGGGCCTGGGGGAGGGCGTAGAACTTGCCCGGGTTCAGGCGGGACGGGACGACGAAGTCGCGGGCGCCCTCGGGGGAGGTCGCGGCGAGGATCGGCGTCGCCATCTCGTTGAAGCCGAGGTTGACCATCTTCGAGCGGATCGAGGCGATGACCTCGCTGCGCAGCATGATGTTGCGGTGCATGCGCTCCCGGCGCAGATCCAGGAAGCGGTACTCCAGGCGACGCTCCTCGCCCACGCCGTCGTCCTGGTTGATCTGGAACGGCAGCTGCTGCGCCGCGCCGAGCACCTCGACCTCGGAGGCCTCGATCTCGACCTCGCCGGTGGGCAGCTCGGGGTTCACGTTGTCGGCGCCGCGGGAGACGACCTTGCCGTCGATGCGGACGACCGTTTCCTTCGTCAGCTTGTCGAGGACCTCGGCGGCCTCGGTGCCGGGGCGGGCGACGAGCTGCGTGATGCCGTAGTGGTCGCGCAGATCGATGAAGAGGATGCCGCCCAGGTCTCGGCGATTGTGCAGCCAGCCGCTCAGCCGGACGTCGGAGCCGACGTCAGAGGAGCGGAGCTCGCCGCAGGTGTGGGACCTGTACCGATGCATCGTCGTTCATCCAGCCTTTGCGCTTGGGGTTCCCCGGGAGACAACCGGGATCCCCCCAAGCCTACCGGCCCCCGGCGGCCCGTCCCCCGCTGCTCAATCGCCGCAGGGGGTGGAGCGCCTCAATCGCCGGCGGGGCTTGATACCTCAAGCCCCGCCGGCGATTGAGGCGATCTTTCCAGCCCCGCCGGCGATTGAGGCGCGGGGTCCGGGGCGGAGCCCCGTGACGTCGGCCCGGCTCCCGGGGCCAGGCCTGCCCACCCCAGGCGGCAGCCTCTGGTGGCCGGGAGCGATCAACCCTTCCTAGAGTGGGGCAATGCGCACCGGTGACCTCCCTCCCGTGGAGGACGTCCTCGCCGCTCTGGCCACCGGGCTGTGGCGATGGGACAACCGGGCCGGGCTCGTCACCTTCGACGCCGAGGCCGCCCGGCTCATCGGCCTGCCCACCGCCGCCCCCGGCGAGCCCGTCACCTTGACGGAGTCCGCCGCCCGCGCCCGTTTCCACCCGGTCGACTGGAACGAGATCGACGGGATCGTGCAGCTCGCCGTCGCCGAGGGCACCCTCGCCGAGGCCCGGCTGCGCGTCATGGACGGCCAGGGCCATGTACTGCGCACCGTACGCAGCCGCTCCAAGCCGATCCTGCACGGCGACACCCCGGACTCGTTCGAGCTCATCGGCACGCTCCAGGAGGTCTCCGAGCCGCCACCGGAGGCCGCGTCCCGCACCCCGGTGACCGGCGACTGGCGGCGCTCGCGCGAGGCCTTCCTGCTGGACGCGGGGCGGGCGCTCGCGGAGGCCGGGTCCACGGAAGAGGTGCTGCGGGTCGCCGCGGGGCTCTCCATGCCGGGGTTCTCGCCGGACGGCCTCGCCGTGTTCGGCGTCGCGGGCGACCGGCTCAACGTCATCGGGCACCACGGCCAGGCGGACGGCGAGGAGGACCCCTTCACCGATATGGACCTGGCCACGGACTACCCGGCCGCCGAGGTCGTCCGCACCGGGCGCGCGGTCTATCTGTCCTCGCCGGACGAGTACCGCGCCCGCTACCCGGCCGCCTGGCCGCTGGCCGCCCGCTTCGAGCGCAAGTCGTGGGCGTTCCTGCCGCTGATCGTCGCGGGCCGCACGATCGGCGCGTGGATGGCGGGGTTCATGTACCCGGTGTCGTTCACGCCCGACGAGCGCTCGGTCCTGACCACGGTCGCGCGGATGCTGGCGCAGGCCCTGTCCAGGGCCGGGGTCGCCGAGTCGGAGCGGGAGCTCACCGACGGCCTGCAGAAGACGATGCTGCCCTCGCTCGGCCCGGAGATCCCCGGCATGAGCATCGCCGCCCGCTACGTGCCGACCGGCGGCGGTCTCCAGGTCGGCGGCGACTGGTACGACATGATCCCGCTGCCGGGCGGTGGCATCGCCCTGGTCATCGGCGACGTACAGGGCCATGACGTACGGGCGGCGGGGCTGATGGGCCAGCTCCGCGTCGCCCTGCGCGCGTACGCCTCCGAGGGCCACCGGCCCGATGCCGTGCTCTCCCGAGCCTCCCGCTTCCTGCACGGCATCGGCGACACCGACGAATCGGGTGCGGACCCGCGCTTCGCGACCTGTCTGTACGTGCAGGCCGACCCGGCCACCGGCGTGCTGGAGATCGCCCGCGCCGGGCACCCGGACCCCGCGATCCGGACGACCGACGGCACCGTCCTGGTCCGCCCCACCGCGGGTGGACTGCCGCTCGGGGTCGACCCGGACGCGGACTATCCGACGACCCGCCTCGTCCTCGAACCCGGCGAGACGCTGCTCCTGTGCACGGACGGCCTGATCGAGACGGGCGGGCACGACCTGGACACCGGCTGGTCGCGGATCCGTGCGGCCCTGGAGTCCGGCTCGGACGACCGGCTGGAGGAGCTGGCCGACACCCTGGTGCGGGCGGTCCACGGCCCCTCCTCGCACCACTCCACGGGGCCGCTCGTGGACCGCCGCGAGGACGACATCGCGCTGTTGCTGCTGCGCCGCACCACCGAGCCGGCCGGTGCCACGGTGGCCCGGCGCACGGCGATGACCATCGCCCAGGCCGAGCCGGAGCGGATCGCGGCCGCCCGCCAGCAGCTGCGGGAGCTGCTGCACGACTGGGCCGACACGGATCAGATGGACTCGGCGGTGCTGCTCGTCTCCGAGATGGTCACCAACGTCCTGGTGCACACCGACGGCGACGCACTCCTGGTCGCCGAGATGACCCGGCACGGCAGCGAACCCCGCCGGCTCCGCGTGGAGGTCGCGGACGCCTCCGACGACCTGCCGCACAAGCGCCGCCCCGGTGAACTGGCGTCATCGGGGCGCGGGTTGGTGCTCATGGAGCTGCTCGCCGACCGCTGGGGCGTGGACCCGCGGGGCGAGGGCAAGAGCATCTGGTTCGAGCTCTACGAGCCTTCGGACGCGGGTGGGGACGCGGGTGGGGACGCCGCTGCCGCAGTTTCACGTGAAACAGCATCCGAGGCCCCGTAGCGTTCGCGCAGTTCGCTGAGGACGCCGAACGCGGCGGCCGTCAGCGGCACCGCGAGCAGCATCCCGAGGATCCCGGCGACAGAGGCCCCCGCCGTGATCGCGAGCAGTACCGCCGCCGGGTGCATCTGCACCGTGCGGGACTGGATCATCGGCTGCAGCACATGCCCTTCGAGCACCTGCACCGCGAGCACCACGCCCAGCGCCCACAGCGCGATGACGAAACCCCGGTCGGCGAGCGCGACCAGGATGGCCACCGCTCCGGAGATGAAGGCACCCAGGTAGGGGATGTAGGCGCCGACGAACACCAGCGCCGCGAGGCCGACCGCGCCGGGGACCTGAAGGATGAGCAGCCCGATGCCGATGCAGGTCGCGTCGATGAGGGCGATGAGGGTGGTGCCGCGCATGAAACCGGAGATCGCGGCGAAGGCCCGGCGGGCGATGGCCTCCAGGGTCTCCCCGGCCGAACCGGGCGCGGCCTGCCGCAGCGCTTCCCGGAAGCGCGGGGCGTCACGCAGGAAGAAGAAGCAGAGCAGCAGGGCGAGCACCGCCATCGCGGCGACCTCCCCCGCCGCGCTGAGCCCGCTGATCACTCCGGACGCTGCGTTGCTGCCGTACTTCTTGAGCAGGTCCTGGGCGTTGTCGGCGAGATGGTCGAGGTCGAGCGCGCCGGTGCCGAACCGGTCGGAGAGGTCCTGCGCGGCCTGCTTGAGCGAGGTCACGATCTGGTCGCCGGTGTCGATGAGGGCCGCGACCACGATGTATCCGGCGCCGCCCACGACGACCAGGATCAGCGCGCAGGTGAGCCCGGAGGCGAGGGAGCGCTGCACCTTGGCGCGGCGCAGGGCGAGGTAGACGGGCCGCAGCAGCGCGGTGCCGAGCAGGGCGAGCAGGACCGGTACGACGGCGGTCCTGAGCTGGATGCACAGCACGATCCCGAGCCAGCCGACCCCGGCGACGAGCAGGACGACGGCGCACCAGGCGGCGAGGCGGCGGGCGGGGTCGGGGAGGAGTGGCTTACCGGTCTGCACCCTGCCAGTTGATCACGCACGCGAACGCCCCGCCTCCCCGGCCTCTCCGGCCGGGTGACGGGGCGTCACGTCTGTCGGCGCCTCACGTGTGCGGCAGGCGCTCCTTGCTGGGGATGACGCCCAGGCGTCCGGCCTGGAAGTCGTCGAAGGCCTGCTGCAGTTCGGCCTTGTTGTTCATCACGAACGGGCCGTAGTGCGCCATGGGCTCACGGATCGGCTGCCCGCCCAGGATGACCACTTCGAGGTCGGGGGTGTTCGCGTCCTGCGACTCGTCGGCGCGCACGGTCAGGGACGAGCCCGCGCCGAACACGGCGGTCTGTCCCGTGTGCACGGGACGCCGGTCGGGGCCGACGGTGCCCTTGCCCGCGAGCACGTAGACCAGCCCGTTGTAGTCCTCGCGCCAGGGCAGCGTCGCCTCGGCGCCCGGGCGGACGGTGGCGTGCACCATCGTGATCGGGGTGTGCGTGATGCCGGGGCCGTCGTTGCCGTCCAGCTCACCGGCGATGACGCGGAGCAGCGCGCCGCCGTCCTCGGTGGTGAGCAGCTTGACCTGGCCGCCGCGGATGTCCTGGTAGCGCGGGTTCTTCATCTTGTCCTTGGCGGGCAGGTTGACCCACAGCTGGAGGCCGTGGAACAGACCGCCGCTCATGACGAGCGACTCCGGCGGCGTCTCGATGTGCAGCAGACCCGAGCCGGCCGTCATCCACTGGGTGTCGCCGTTGGTGATGGTGCCGCCACCGCCGTGCGAGTCCTGGTGGATGAAGGTGCCGTCGATGATGTACGTGACGGTCTCGAAGCCGCGGTGCGGGTGCCAGGGCGTGCCCTTGGGCTCCCCGGCCTCGTACTCCACCTCACCCATCTGGTCCATCATGATGAACGGGTCGAGGTGCTTGTAGTTGATCCCGGCGAACGCGCGGCGCACCGGGAATCCCTCCCCTTCGAAACCGCTGGGCGCGGTCGTCACAGCGAGCACGGGGCGCGCCACGGCGTCCGCCGGCGCGGCCACACGGGGCAGGGTCAGCGGGTTCTCGACGGTCACAGCGGGCATGGCGGCCTCCTCGGGGTCTGCTTCCAATTTAGTTGAACGGTGAACATCCAGCAAGTCGTGCCGTATTCCCGACCGCGCCGGGGCCGGGTACGGACACGCAAAGGACCCGGACGCGAGAAGCGTCCGGGCCCGTACGAGTCAAGGGTGGGGGCGGCTGGCCGCCCGCGAAGCGATGGCGTCTAGCCGTCTACGAAGTAATGGCGTCTAGCCATACATGCGGCGCATCGCGAAGTCGACCATCTCCTCGACCGCCTTCGCGTCGAAGACCATCCGGTGCTCGCCCTCCATGTCGAGGACGAAGCCGTATCCGGTGGGCAGCAGGTCGATCACCTCGGCGCCGGTGATGACGAAGTACTTGGACTCCTTGCCCGCGTACCTGCGCAGCTCCTTGAGCGTGCTGAACATCGGGATGACCGGCTGCTGCGTGTTGTGCAGCGCGAGGAAGCCCGGGTTGTCACCGCGCGGGCAGTAGACCTTCGACGAGGCGAAGATCTGCTGGAAGTCCTCGGCGGACATCGAGCCCGTGGTGAACGCGCGGACCGCGTCCGTGAGCGAAGGCGGCGACGGCTCCGGGTACAGCGGCGGAGCCTGCTGCCCGTACCCGCCCTGCGGCGGCGCGTACTGCTGCTGCCCGGCGCCCGGGCTCTGGTCGTAGCCGTACATGAGGGAAAGACTACCGACGCCCGAGGGGGCGGCGGGACGAGAGCGCCAGAGCGCCTAGTTCGTCACAGATGGACCACTGGGGGTTGATTCTTATTACCCACGGGTAGCATTGTGTTGGTTACTAGTTGGTATGCGTACGAGGACGGTCCGGGCCAACCCGGGACGACCCGCCTCCCCGATCTTTTACGGAGCCGTCGCCATGGGGCATTACAAGTCGAATCTCCGCGACATCGAGTTCAACCTCTTCGAGGTGCTCGATCGCGACAAGCTGTACGGCACCGGACCGTTCGCGGAGATGGACGTCGACACCGCCAAGAGCATCCTCGAAGAGGTCACCCGCCTCTCCGAGAACGACCTGGCGGAGTCCTTCGCGGACGCCGACCGGAACCCGCCGGTCTTCGACCCGGAGACCAACACGGCGCCGGTCCCTGCCTCCTTCAAGAAGAGCTACCAGGCGTTCATGGACGCCGAGTACTGGCGGCTCGGCCTGCCCGAGGAGATCGGCGGCACCACCGCCCCGCGCTCGCTCATCTGGGCCCACGCGGAGCTGATCCTGGGCGCCAACCCGGCGGTCTGGATGTACTCGTCCGGCCCCGCGTTCGCCGGCATCCTCTTCGAGGAGGGCAACGAGCAGCAGAAGAAGGCTGCCGAGATCGCCGTCGACAAGCAGTGGGGCTCGACGATGGTGCTGACCGAGCCGGACGCCGGTTCGGACGTCGGCGCGGGCCGCACCAAGGCCGTCGAGCAGGCGGACGGCTCCTGGCACATCGAGGGCGTGAAGCGGTTCATCACGTCCGGTGAGCACGACATGTCGGAGAACATCCTCCACTACGTCCTCGCCCGCCCCGAGGGCCACGGCCCCGGCACCAAGGGCCTCTCGCTCTTCCTCGTCCCGAAGTTCGAGTTCGACTGGGAGACCGGCGAGCTGGGCGAGCGCAACGGCGTCTACGCCACGAACGTCGAGCACAAGATGGGCCTCAAGGCGTCCAACACGTGCGAGATGACCTTCGGCGACCAGCACCCCGCCAAGGGCTGGCTGATCGGTGACAAGCACGACGGCATCCGCCAGATGTTCCGCATCATCGAGTTCGCCCGCATGATGGTCGGCACGAAGGCGATCTCCACGCTGTCGACGGGTTACCTCAACGCCCTCGAGTACGCCAAGGAGCGTGTCCAGGGCTCCGACCTGGCCCGCAGCACGGACAAGACCGCGCCGAAGGTCACCATCACGCACCACCCGGACGTGCGCCGCTCCCTGATGACGCAGAAGGCGTACGCGGAGGGCATGCGCACGCTCGTCCTCTACACGGCCTCCGTGCAGGACGCGATCCAGGTCAAGGAGGCCGCGGGCGAGGACGCCTCGGCCGAGCACGCGTTCAACGACCTGCTGCTCCCGATCGTCAAGGGCTACGGCTCCGAGAAGGGCTACGAGCAGCTGGCCCAGTCGCTGCAGACGTTCGGCGGCTCCGGGTTCCTCCAGGAGTACCCGATCGAGCAGTACATCCGGGACTCGAAGATCGACACCCTCTACGAGGGCACGACCGCGATCCAGGGCCAGGACTTCTTCTTCCGGAAGATCGTCCGCAACCAGGGCGCCGCGCTGAACGCGCTCTCCGAGGAGATCAAGAAGTTCCTCGCCGTGGAGACCGGCGGCGAGGAGCTGACCGCGGCCCGCGAGACGCTCGCCAAGGCCGCCGGCGAGCTGGAGGCCATCGTCGGCCTCATGATCAACGACCTGGTCGCCACCGAGCAGGACGTGAAGTCCATCTACAAGGTGGGCCTCAACACGACCGGCCTGCTGATGGCTTCGGGCGACGTGGTCGTCGGCTACCTGCTCCTCAAGGGCGCGGCCGTCGCCGCCGAGAAGCTCGCGGCGGGTGCCTCCGGCAAGGATGTCGCGTTCTACCAGGGCAAGATCGCGGCTGCGAAGTTCTTCGCGGCGAATGTCCTGCCGGGCGTGACGGGTGCGCGGAAGCTGGCGCAGACGACGAGTGAGTCGGGGGCGGACATCATGGACCTGGACGAGGCGTCCTTCTAGACCTTGTCGTGGTGAGGCCCGTCGTCCCTGTTGCGGGGCGGCGGGCTTTCGCCTGTGGCCACAGGGCGTGGCGTCGTACGCAGACGCGGTCACTTGTGCTTTCGCGCGCAGTTCCCCGCGCCCCTAAAAGGGGCGCGGGGAACTGCGCAAACCCACGACGCGACCGCCGGCCGCGCGGTGAACAGGGCCGGGCACACACGGGCGCGGAGGCCGCCGGAGGCAGGCCGCACGGGGCCGCGCACCACCCGGAGGGGCTGGCCTACCCTTGCCGCATGAACACCGCCTCCCGCCCCTTCGATCGTGGGCACACCGACGACCTGATGGCCTTCCTCGCGGCGAGCCCTACGCCGTACCACGCCGTGGCCAACGTGGCCGCGCGCCTGGAGAAGGCCGGCTTCCAGCAGGTCGCGGAGACCGACGCCTGGGACGGGACGTCCGGAGGCAGGTTCGTCACCCGCGGCGGCGCCGTCATCGCCTGGTACGTGCCGGAGGGCGCAAGCGCCCACACGCCGTTCCGGATCGTCGGCGCGCACACCGACTCCCCGAACCTGCGTGTGAAGCCGCAGCCCGACCTGGCGAGCAACGGCTGGCGGCAGGTCGCCGTGGAGATCTATGGCGGGCCGCTGCTCAACTCGTGGCTCGACCGCGACCTGGGCCTCGCGGGCCGCGTCTCGCTGCGCGACGGCACCGAGCGCCTGGTGAACGTCGACCGCGCCCTGCTGCGCGTCCCGCAGCTCGCCATCCACCTGGACCGGTCGGTCACGTCGGACGGCCTGAAGCTGGACAAGCAGCGCCACATGCAGCCCATCTGGGGCCTGGGCGGCGACGTTCACGAGGGCGACCTGATGGCGTTCCTGGAGGACGAGAACGGCCTCGGCCGCGGCGCCATCACCGGCTGGGACCTCATGACGTACGCCATCGAGGCGCCCTCCTACCTGGGCCGTGACAAGGAACTGCTCGCCGGGCCCCGGATGGACAACCTCCTGTCCGTGCACGCCTGCACGGCCGCGCTCGCCGAGGCGGCCAAGCAGGAGGACCTCTCGTACATCCCCGTGCTCGCCGCGTTCGACCACGAGGAGAACGGTTCGCAGTCCGACACCGGCGCCGACGGCCCGCTGCTCGGGAACGTCCTTGAGCGTTCGGTGTTCGCGCGCGGAGGCTCGTACGAGGACCGGGCGCGTGCCTTCGCGGGAACGATCTGCCTCTCCTCCGACACCGGGCACGCCGTGCACCCCAACTACGGCGAGCGCCACGACCCCACGCACCACCCGCGCGCCAACGGCGGCCCGATCCTCAAGGTGAACGTCAACAACCGCTACGCGACGGACGGTTCGGGCCGGGCCGTGTTCGCGGCGGCGTGCGAACGGGCGGGCGTCCCGTTCCAGTCGTTCGTGTCGAACAACGCGATGCCGTGCGGCACGACGATCGGCCCGATCACCGCGGCCCGGCACGGCATCAAGACCGTCGACATCGGCACGGCGATCCTGTCGATGCACAGCGTCCGCGAGCTGTGCGGCGCCGACGACCCGTACCTGCTGGCGAACGCGCTCACCGCGTTCCTGGAGGGCTGAGCGGGTCCCGCCCGCGTCAACAGCGGTGTGAGTACGAGGGGTTCGGGGGTACCCGGGCCCCTCACACATTTCCGCACACACCGCAGGAGGCGAAGCTGATGAGCCTTGGAGGTTCCATCATCCTGGTCGCCGTCGGGGCGATCCTCGCGTTCGCGACCGACTGGCACATGCAGAGCGTCAACCTCGACCTGGTCGGCTGGATCCTCATGATCGTCGGCCTGATCGGCGTCTTCGTGTTCCGCAGCGTCGGACGGCGCAGGGGCCTGGTCCCACCGGCCGGTCGCACGACCGTGGTCGAGGACGAGCGGGACCGCCACATCTAGGGCACCCGGAAGAGGTTCGGGACCTGGAGACGGTGTGGCAGGCGGGCGGCGGGTGGTTCCGTGACCGACGCTGGGCAGCTATGAGCGACAGCAGCGGGCGTGTCAGTCGTACCGTCCAGTGGGCCACCGAGCAGGTCGAGAGCGTGCAGGAGCGGGTTCCGTTCGTTACGCGCACGGTGCGGCAGATCGTCGCCGTGCGGCTGCTCGACTCCTCCACGCGGCTGGCCGCGCAGGCGTTCCTGACGGCGATCCCGATGCTGTTCGTCGTCGCCGCGTTCGCGCCATCGGGCGTGCGGGAGCAGCTGCTCGACTCATCGCGCACCGCGATGGGGCTCAGCGGCGCATCGCTCGACCAGGTCAAGCAGGTCTACGCGGCGGGGGATTCCGGTACGCGCGACACCTCGGGGGTGGTCGGCGTCCTCGTCACGCTGCTGTCGGCGACCGCGTGCAGCCGGGCGCTCCAGCGCGTGTGCGAAAGGTCCTGGGAGCTGCCGCCGGCCGGGCTGCGGCTCGTGGCCTGGCGGTGGCTCGCGTGGCTCGGGGTGTGGACGGCGGCGATCCTCGCGCAGGGCGTGCTGCGTGACGGCTTCGGCGCGGGCGCGTGGCTGGGGCTCGCGCTGTCGTACGTGTCGAGCGTGCTGCTGTGGTGGTGGACGCAGCATCTGCTGCTCGGGAGCCGGGTGGCGTGGCTGCCGCTGCTGCCGGGAGCGCTGCTCACCGGGGCGGGCGTGGTCACGCTGTCATGGGCCTCGCACCTGTACATGCCGCGCGTGCTGGACCGTTCGCTCGCCCAATTCGGCCCGTTCGGGCTCGTGTTCACGCTGTTGTCGTGGCTGATCGTGCTGTTCACGGTGGTGTGCGTGGGGATCTCGGTGGGCCGGGTCGTGGCCCGTGAGCGGCCGGTGGCCCGGCTGCTGCGGTGGTCCCCGGCGGCGTAGCCACCGCCGGGGGCCGGCCGCGGGATTACCGCAGCGGGTTGCCGAACAGGGCCTTGGCGTCCGGGGCACCGAGGTCCTTCGGGTTGATGGCGGTCGAGCCGGTGGCGGTGATGCCGGTGGCCGTGCCCGGGAAGGACCAGGTCGCGCCGGCCGACGCGTTCTCGCCGGTCGCGGAGACCGCGAGGTCGCGCTTGCCGTCGCCGTTCGTGTCGAGCAGCTGGCAGCCCGAGCCGAACGTGTCGTCCGACTCGGCGACGCCCGGCACGTCCGCCGTGTTCTGGTTGAACACCTGGGAGCCCTCGCCGGTCACGCCGTCCGCGGAACCGTGCAGCAGCGCGACGGCGCCGGCGTTGCTCAGACCGCTGAAGTCCTCGCCCGCGATGCCGAGGGCGACCTCGGCCTTGCCGTCGCCGTCCACATCGGCAACGGAGACGCAGGAGCCGAGCTTGTCGCCGTCCTCCTGGGCGCCGTAGAAGCCGGGCAGGGACTGGTCGAAGGCCTGCGTGGCGTCGCCCGTGAGGCCGTCCTTCGAGCCGAACGCGACGGTGACCTTCTGGTTCGTCTCGCCGATGTCGGACTCCTCGGGGTCGGAGCCGACGACCAGGTCGTCGATCCCGTCGCCGTTCACGTCACCGGAGGCCAGTTCCCCCTGGGTCTCCGGTGCCCAGCCGCGCTTGAAGCCCGAACCGCTGCCGTACAGCACGGTGTTGTTCCACATGCCGTCGCCGTTGTACGAGCGGGCGGCCAGGTCGTCGCGGCCGTCGCCGTTGAGGTCGCCGACCGCGTTGAAGAACACGGGGCCCGTCGTCGAGTCCGGCCCGTCCACGCAGCCGGACGGGTCGTCGACGCAGGTCGCGTCGTCCTTGCCGTAGCCCCACCACTCGGACTTGTCCATGAAGTTGAGCTTCTGGGCGGGGGCGCCGGCCTTGGAGACCGGGCCCTTCCACAGGGCGGCCCCCTCGGTCTCGGGGTCGTCGCCGTAGCTGCCCATGTCGGCGAGCAGGGCCAGGTCGGCCTTGCCGTCGCCGTCGAAGTCGCCGATCTGCGGCGACCTTCCGTAGGTGGCGATCTTCGTGCCGCCGGTCAGGCCGGAGGCCGAGCCCCAGACGATGACGCTGCCGGCGGCCTTGCTCTTGGAGCCGATCACGAGGTCGCTGTAGCCGTCGCCGTCCAGGTCGCCCTTGGTGAGGTACTGGCCGAACGCCTCCTTGGCTGCGGCCGAGCCCGGAATCCCGCTGGTGGAACGGGAGATCAGCTTCTTGTTCGCGAGGTCGAGCCCGTTCGCCGAGCCGTACGTCACCGCGACGTAGCCCGCCCCCGCCTGGCCGGAGATCGTGCCTCCGGTCGCGGCGGCCACGAGATCGGCGTACCCGTCGCCGTTGAAGTCCTCGGAGGCGTCGGCCTTCCCGGCGGCCGCCTTGGCGGCGGTGGCGGTTCCGGTGGAGATTGCCCCCGTGGCCGCCTGGGCCGGGGTCAGTGAAACGGCGGTCAGGCCGCCCGCGACGAGGGCCGCGGACAGCAGGCCGATCCGGTTCCTGCGGACACTGTGGGGTCGTGCGCGCAACATGCGGTTCCTTTGGTCGTAAGGTCACGTCCATCTCATACGACCCATTAATCCCTCGAACGGTTGCACGTACCACTGAATTCGCTTTCTACGTGCGGCTTTTCGGGGCCCCTGCGAGGCACTGTTCCGCCATCCGGCCCCGGACGGGCGGCGAATGGGCGTCGCGAGGAGGGTCCTCGTCCCGGGATTCGGGCACTGGTGTACGTATGCGCTACGAAGTGAAAGAGCGGATCTTCGGGATCGGCGAGGACTACTGGATCGAGGACGAGCACGGCCGCAAGGCGTTCCTCGTCGACGGCAAGGCGATGCGCCTACGGGACACGTTCGAGATCAAGGGGCCCGACGGGCAGGTCCTCATCGACATCCACAAGAAGGTGTTCGCGCTACGCGACACGATGGTCATCGAGCGCGGGGACGAGGAGCTGGCGAAGATCAAGCGCAAGCGGCTCTCCCTGCTGCGCAATCACTACCGTGTCCAGCTCGCCGACGGCAGCACGGAGCTCGACGTCAGCGGCAAGATCCTGGACCGGGAGTTCGCCGTCGAGTACGAGGGGGAGCTGCTCGCCGAGATTTCGCGGCGGTGGTTGCGGGTGCGGGACACCTACGGCGTGAATGTGGTGCGGGAGGATGCGGATCCGGCGCTGCTCATCGCGGTGGCGGTGTGCGTGATCCACCTCGCGGAGAAGGAACGCGGAGCGGTGGACTGACCGTCCGGGGGCGGGGGCGTGGCTGGGCCCACGGGGGCGGTGGTGGCCTGACCCCGGTCCGGGGGGGGCGGAGGCGTGGCTGAGCCCGCGGGGCGGTGATGGCCTGACCCCGTCCGGGAGCGGGAGGCGTGGCTGAGCCCGCGGGGCTCCGCCCCGGACCCCGCGCCTCAATCGCCGGCGGGGCTTGATATTGCCGGGCTCGATGTTGCCGGACTTGATGTTGCCGGGCTCGATTTACCCGCCACCCGCCCATCTCCCACCCACCCGCCCCCTCCGGGGGCGTCGGCCTCACCGGGCGTCGACACCGCCTTGAGCACGGGGCGTCGGCCTCACGGTATGCCGCAACCGCCTTGCGCCATCCGCCGACGGAACGGTTCCCCACCCGTGGCCGCCGACCGCCGCCGCCTTGGGCAATCTGCCGCCTTGGGCGGCAGGGTGGGCAAGGCGGCGCCCCGGTGCCGCGCGACGGTGACGGCGGGCGTTGGCCCCGGTGCGGATCAGAGCACGGTGCCGCGCGACGATACGGACGGCGGGCGTTGGCCCCGGTGCGGATCGGAGTACGGTGCCGCGCGACGGTGAACGGGGGCCCCGGCCCCGGTTGAGCGCCGCCAGGACGGTTCCGGCACACTACGGACCGGTCGGCGCCGGCAGGCCCATGCGGCGGTCCTTCAGGGCCGGGAACTGGTTCCGGGTGACCCCGACCTCCGCCGGGTCGAACTCCACCCGCAGCACCTCCTCCCCGGCCCCCGCCTCCGCAAGCACCTCACCCCACGGGTCGACCACGACACTGTGTCCGGCCTGCGCAACCCCCGCATGCGTACCCGCACTTCCGCACGCCAGCACGAACGCCTGGTTCTCCACGGCCCTCGCCCGCGCGAGCAACGTCCAGTGCGAGCGCCGCCGCTCGGGCCACCCCGCCGACACGATCAGCGTCTGCGCACCCCGGTCGACCAGCCCCCGGTACAGCTCAGGGAACCGCAGGTCGTAGCACGTGGTCACACCCACCACGGTCTCCGGCAGCCGCACGGTCACCAGTTCCTCGCCGGCGCCCATCAGCACCGCCTCACCCTTGTCGAAGCCGAACCGGTGGATCTTCCGGTAGGCGGCGGCGAGTTCGCCGTCGGGGGAGAAGACGAGCGAGGTGTTGTAGAGGGGGCCATCGGGGTCCCGTTCCGGGATCGAGCCCGCGTGCAGCCACACCTCCGCGTCCCGCGCGGCCTTGGCCATCGCTTCGAAGGTCGGCCCCTCCAGCGGCTCGGCCTCCTCGGCGAACCGCTCGTAGGCGAAGGCCCCGGTGGTCCACAACTCGGGGAGTACGACGAGGTCGGCGGCCCCCGCCTCCGCTCGGACCAGTGAACTCACGCGCTCACGACGGGCGTTGACCGATTCGGTCGCCTTGTCGTCATTTACCGCGATCTGGATGAGCGAGGCGCGCACACTACCACCGTCCTGGCATTCGAGCCGTCGGCTCTACGTCAACAACAGCCCTGCGTTCGTCACACCAAAGCACTGCCGGGGTGCCTACGGGCAGCGTAACTTAGCCATTCAAGACACCCACGCCCATGCCCGACGACTGTCTAAACGCCCGTGTACCACCGCTCGAGGGGTCCCTTTCCGTGAGTCTCCACCCCAGCCTTCAGACCTACGCCGACGCCTGGACCCACTCCGTGGAAGCGATATCCGAGCTGGTCACCCCGCTCCCCGAAGGTGAATGGAACCGGGCCACGCCGTGCCCGGGCTGGTCGGTGCGCGACCTCGTCTCGCATGTGATCGGCACCGACTGCGAGATGCTCGGCGACCCGCGGCCCATCCACACGCTGCCCCGCGACCTCTACCACGTGCAGACCGAGTCGCAGCGGTACCAGGAGATCCAGGTCGACATCCGCCGGCACCACACGGCACCCGAAATGGTCTCCGAGCTCGAGTACACGGTCATCCGGCGCAACCGGCAACTGCGGAACGAGTCCCGCGACCCCTCGACCATCGTGCGCGGCCCGCGCGGCATCGAGGAGACCCTCGAATTCGCCATGCGCAGGCGGGCGTTCGACATCTGGGCGCACGAGCAGGACCTGCGCTGGTCCCTCGGCAAGCCCGGCAACCTCGACTCCCCGGGCGCGTACGTCACCCGTGACCTGCTGCTCTCGATCCTGCCGAAGATCGTCACGAAGGACGCGGGGGCTCCGGCGGACTCGGCCGTCGTGTTCGATGTGCACGGCCCCGTGGAGTTCCTGCGCACGGTGCGCGTGGACGCGGACGGCAAGGGCACGATCGACGGCTCCCCGTCTCTCGGCCCCGCGGTGACGATGGCCCTGGACTGGGAGACGTACGTCCGGCTGTCCTGCGGCCGTGTCACGCCGGACGCGGTGGCGGACCAGGTGAAGTCCGAAGGCGACGCGGACTTGGCGTCAGCGATCCTGAGGTCCCTGACGGTCACCCCCTGACCCTCCGGCCGACCGTGCCGGACCCCCGGGGCTCCGCCCCGGACCCCGCTGGCTCTCGTCGAAAGTGCGGGGCTTGATTTGCCCACCCACCGCCGCCACCTCGCCTTGGGCGATCTACCCCCAGAACGACTCCCCACCCGAGGCGGCCGACCGCCGCCGCCTTGGGCAACCCGCCCCAAGACCGGCTCCCCACCCGTGACGCAAGGCCGCACCGCCCTGGGACCATCCGCCCCAAGACCGGCTCCCCACCCGAGGCGGATGGCCGCCACCGCCCTGGGCAATCTGCCGCCTGGGGCGGCAGGGTGGGCAAGGCGGCGCCCCGGTGCCGCGCAACGATACGGACGGCGCCGGCCCCGGCAACCGCATCAAACCGGTACGTGTACCGACGCCACCCGCGACGCCACCAGGCGCTCCCGCTCGGCGCGAGCCGCCCGTCCCCGCAACCGGAGGATCTGGCTCACGCCGAGCGCCTCGAGGACGAACACCGCCGAGAACGCCACCCGGTAGTTGTCCCCGGTCGCGTCCAGCAGCACCCCCACCGCGAGCAACGTCGTCATCGAGGCGACGAACCCGCCCATGTTGACGATCCCGGACGCCGTCCCCTGCCGCTCCGGCGGATTCGCCGGCCGCGCGAAGTCGAACCCGAGCATCGACGCGGGCCCGCACGCCCCGAGCACCACGCACATCGCCACGAGCAGCCCCATCGGCGACCGCCCGGGCCACACCATGGGCAACGCCCACATCACGGCGGTCACCGCCACCGTGCCGAGCGCCAACGGCAGCCTCGCGGAATGGTGCCGCGCCACGATCTGCCCGTACACGAGCCCGATGACCATGTTGGACAGCACCACGAGCGTCAGCAGTTCACCGGCCGTGCCCCGCGAGAGCCCCTGCGCCTCCACCAGGAACGGCAGCCCCCACAGCAGCAGGAACACCATCGCGGGGAACTGCGTCGAGAAGTGCACCCACAGCCCGAGCCGCGTGCCCGGCTCCCGCCACGTCGCCGCGATCTGTCCGCGCAGATACGCGGCGCCCTTGTGCGTACCGGCCGGCGGAGCGGGCTCGTACCCCTCGGGGTGGTCCTTGAGGAACAGCAGCATCAGCACCAGCACCACGACGCCCGCGAGCGCGCTGCCCGCGAACGCGGCCGTCCACCCGATGCCGTGCAGCAGCCGCGCGATCACCAACGTGGAGACCAGGTTTCCCGCCATGCCGACGAGCCCGGCCAGCTGCGCGACCAGCGGACCTCGCCGCGCCGGGAACCACCGCGTGCCGAGCCGCAGCACGCTGATGAACGTCATGGCGTCGCCGCAGCCGAGCAGCGCGCGAGAGACGAGCGCCATCGAGTACGAGGAGGAGAACGCGAAGCCGAGCTGTCCGACGGTGAACAGGATCACGCCGAGCGTCAGCACCTTCTTGGTGCCGAGCCGGTCGACCATCAGGCCGACGGGTATCTGCATGCCCGCGTACACGAGCAGCTGGAGGATCGAGAACGTCGAGAGCGCGGACGCGTTGATGTGGAAGCGCTCGACGGCGTCGAGGCCCGCGACACCCAGCGACGTACGGAAGATGACGGCGACGAAGTAGACGGCGACGCCGATCGACCAGACGGCGACGGCCCGCCGCCCGCCGGGCGGATCGCCGGGCAGCGTGACCGGCGAAGACGTAGCTGAACTCATCGTTCGTCACCCCGCGCCAGGCTCCGCACCCAACTCACGTGCCGGCGCACGACGGCGACGGCGGCCTCCTCGTCCCCGGCCCGCAGGGCGTCGAGGATCTCGCTGTGCTCGGAGAGCGTCTTCGCGATCCGGTCCGGGTGCGAGCGCATCACGGCGACGCCCATCCTCAGCTGCCGGTCGCGCAGTTGGTCGTAGATGCGGGAGAGGATCTCGTTGCCCCCGCTGCGGACGATCTCCGCGTGGAAGCAGCGGTCGGTGGTGGCGGCCTCCGTGAACTGCCCGGCGGCGGCCTGCGCCCGCTGCTCCTCCAGGAGCTCCTCCAGGCGCGCGAGCAGCTGCGGGGGCGCGGGCACGGCCTTGCGCACCGCGTGCTCCTCGACGAGCAGCCGGGTCTCGACGACGTCCGCGATCTCCTGCGCGGAGACCGGCAGGACCAGGGCGCCCTTTTTCGGGTAGAGCTTGAGCAGCCCCTCGACCTCCAGCTTGAGCAGCGCCTCGCGCACGGGCGTGCGGGAGACCCCCACGGCCTCGGCGAGCTCGCCCTCGGTGAGCAGCGTCCCGCCCTCGTAGCGGCGCTCGAGAACGCCTCGTTTTACGTGGTCGTAGACGCGCTCCGCGGCGGGTGGCCGCTTCTCGGCGGCGGGCTTTGCGGCAGCGGCCTTTTCTGTGACGGTCGAGGGCATGCGCACATCATAGATACAACACGTACGCAAGATGGAAGGCGTCCATGATTCGGGACGCCCGCCACGGCGCCCATCCCTTTCGCGCGGCCACCCTTTCCACGCAACCACCCGGACGCTCCACGTGTCTCACATAGCGCGCCCCCAACCTCAAGAGGCGCAATTCCAGGCACATTTGGAGCATTCGACTTGAAAACTCGCAGAGCGGGCACAGCTCTTCTCGTCGCGGGAACCGTGATCACCAGCGTCGCGCTGACCACCACGGCGCAGGCCGCCACGGCGCCGGCCAAGCCGACGATCGCCGCGGCCGGTGGCTACGTGATGAACAACGGGACGGGTTCGAGCCTGTACACGAAGGCCGCGGACACCCGTCGGTCCACCGGCTCCACCACCAAGATCATGACCGCCAAGGTGGTGCTGGCCCAGACGAATCTGAACCTGGACTCCAAGGTCACGGTGCAGAAGGCGTACAGCGACTACATCGTCAAGAACACCGCGTCGTCGGCCCGCCTGATCGTCGGCGACAAGGTCACCGTCCGCCAGCTGCTGTACGGCCTGATGCTCCCCTCGGGCTGCGACGCGGCGTACGCGCTCGCGGACAAGTTCGGCTCGGGGTCGACCCGTTCGGCGCGCGTGAAGTCCTTCATCGGCAAGATGAACAGGTCCGCGACCGACATGGGCCTGAAGAACACCCACTTCGACTCGTTCGACGGCATCGGCCACGGCGCCAACTACTCGACGCCGCGCGACCTCACGAAGATCGCGTCCTCGGCGATGAAGAACTCGACGTTCCGCTCGGTCGTCAAGACGAAGTCGACGAAGCAGAAGGTCACGACGAAGTCCGGCGGCTACCGCAATATGTCGTGGTCCAACACGAACAGCCTGCTCGGTACGTACTCCGGGACCATCGGCGTCAAGACCGGGTCGGGGCCGCAGGCCGGGTACTGCCTGGTCTTCGCGGCGACGCGCAGCGGGAAGACGGTGATCGGAACGGTGCTGAAGTCGACGTCCGTGAGCGCGCGGACGTCCGACGCCAAGAAGCTGATGGACTACGGCTTCAAGCGGTAGCCGTAATCCCGCCCTGCGACGGCGCTGGGGCCTGGGGCTCGGCCCCAGACCCCGCGCCTCAATCGCCGGCGGGGCTTATTAGGCCCAGGTGATGAGCCTCTTCGGCCGCTCCAAAACCGCCGCCACATCCGCCAGCACCTTGGACCCCAGCTCCCCGTCCACCAACCGGTGGTCGAAGGAGAGCGCCAGGGTCGTGACCTGACGCGGCTTGACCTTGCCCTTGTGCACCCACGGCTGAAGCTTGATCGCCCCGACGGCGAGAATCGCCGACTCACCCGGGTTCAGGATCGGCGTACCGGTGTCGACGCCGAACACCCCCACGTTGGTGATCGTGACGGTCCCCCCCTGCATCGCGCCCGGGGACGTCTTGCCCTCGCGCGCGGTGGAGACCAGGTCGCCCAGCGCGGACGCCAGTTCGGGCAGGGTCTTGGCCTGCGCGTCCTTGATGTTCGGCACGATCAGGCCGCGCGGGGTCGCCGCGGCGATGCCCAGATTCACGTAGGACTTCTGGACGATCTCCTGGTTCGCCTCGTCCCAGGCCGCGTTGACCTCGGGGTTGCGCTTGATCGCGACGAGCAGCGCCTTGGAGATGAGCAGCAGCGGGTTGACCCGCAGCCCGGCCATGTCCTTGTCGCCCTTGAGCTCCTCGACGAGCTTCATCGTGCGCGTCACGTCGATGGTCACGAACTCCGTGACGTGCGGCGCCGTGAACTTCGACTGCACCATCGCCTGCGCGGTCGCCTTCCGCACACCCTTGATCGGGATCCGGATCTCGCGGCCGGAGTCGTACGGAACGGTGGCGGGGGCGGGGGCCGCCACCGGCGCGGGTGCCTGAGCGGGCGCCTCGGGCGCGGGCGCGACGGCCGCGTGCACGTCCTCACGCGTGATGATCCCGTCGGAACCGGACGGGATCACGACGGCCAGATCGACCCCGAGATCCTTGGCGAGCTTACGCACAGGAGGCTTGGCAAGCGGCCGCGCGAGGGTGGCCGTGCCATTGCTGGAAGGCACCGCTTCGGCCTCGGCTCCCTTGCGGGCCCGACGCTTTGTAGAGGATTCGGCAACGCCGTACCCGACGAGCACGGGCTGCCGGCCGGTGGGCGCCTCGGCCTCGGCCTCCGGCTCCGCGGCGGGCTCCGGCGTCGGAGCAGGCGCGGGCGCGTCCCCCGCCACGTCGACCGAAATGATCACCTGGCCGACGTCGACCGTCGTCCCCTCGGGGAACAGCAGCTCCCGCACCACCCCGTCGTACGGGATCGGCAGCTCGACGGCCGCCTTGGCGGTCTCGACCTCGCACACGACCTGGCCGTCCTCGACGGAATCGCCCGGTTGGACGTACCACTTGAGGATCTCGGCCTCGGTCAGGCCTTCGCCCACGTCGGGCATCTTGAACTCACGAGCCATGACGGTGAAGCCCCCTTTCAGTACGCGAGCGAGCGGTCGACGGCATCGAGCACCCGGTCAAGGCCCGGCAGGTACTCCTCCTCCAGGCGCGCCGGCGGATACGGCGCGTGGTACCCGCCGACCCGCAGTACGGGCGCCTCCAAGTGGTAGAAGCACCGCTCGGTGATCCGGGCCGCCAGCTCCGCGCCGGAGCCGAGGAAGACGGGCGCCTCGTGCACGACGACGAGGTGGCGCGTCTTTTCCACCGACTTCTGCACGGCGTCGAAGTCCATCGGCGAGATGGAGCGCAGGTCGAGGACCTCCAGGGACTTGCCCTCTTCCTCGGCCGCGGCGGCCGCCTCCAGGCAGACCTTCACCATCGGCCCGTACGCGACGAGCGTCAGGTCGGTGCCCTCGCGCGCGACGGTGGCCTTGTGCAGAGCGCCGGGCACCGCCTCCGTGTCGACCTCGCCCTTGTCCCAGTAGCGGCGCTTGGGCTCGAAGAAGATCACCGGGTCGTCGCTCTGGATGGCCTGCTGGAGCATCCAGTAGGCGTCGCTCGCGTTCGAAGGCGAGACGACCTTGAGCCCCGACACGTGCGCGAACAGCGTCTCGGGCGACTCGCTGTGGTGCTCGACCGCGCCGATGCCGCCGCCGTACGGGATACGGATGACGACGGGCGTCTTGATCTTGCCGAGCGCGCGGGCGTGCATCTTCGCGAGCTGCGTGACGATCTGGTCGTACGCGGGGAAGACGAAACCGTCGAACTGGATCTCCACGACCGGCCGGTAGCCGCGCAGCGCGAGGCCGATCGCGGTGCCGACGATGCCGGACTCGGCGAGCGGGGTGTCGATGACCCGCTCCTCGCCGAAGTCCTTCTGCAGGCCGTCGGTGACGCGGAAGACGCCGCCGAGCTTGCCGACGTCCTCGCCCATGACGAGGACCTTCGGGTCGTTGTCGAGCGCCGTGCGCAGCGACTCGTTGATCGCCTTGGCGATCGGAAGCTTCTGTACAGCCATGTCCTCAGACCCCTTCCCCGGCGGCTTCATCGGCGAATGAGGCCTGGTAGGCGGCGAATTGCGCGCGCTCCTCGTCGACGAGCGCGTGCCCGTCCGCATACACGTTCTCGAAGATCGCCATGAGGTCCGGGTCCGGCATGGCCCGTACGACATCGCGTACTCGCTTGCCCAACGTCTCGCTCTCGGCGTCGAGTTCCGCGAAAAATCCCTCATCCGTGTCGGTTTGGGACTCCAGGTACGCGCGCAGGCGCAGGATCGGGTCCTTCGCCTCCCACGCCACACGCTCGTCGTCGGACCGGTACTTCGACGGGTCGTCGGACGTGGTGTGCGCGCCCATGCGGTACGTGAACGCCTCGATCAGCGCCGGTCCCTCGCCCTGCCGGGCCCGGTCGAGGGCCCAGCGCGTCACGGCGAGGCAGGCCAGCACGTCGTTGCCGTCCACGCGTACGCCGGGGAAGCCGAAGCCCTGCGCGCGCTGGTACAGCGGCACGCGCATCTGGCGCTCGGTGGGCTCGGAGATCGCCCACTGGTTGTTCTGGCAGAAGAACACCACCGGGGCGTTGTAGACGGCCCCGAAGTTGAAGGCCTCCAGGACGTCGCCCTGGCTGGACGCGCCGTCACCGAAGTACGCGATCACCGCGCTGTCCGCGCCGTCCTTGGCGACGCCCATCGCGTAGCCGGTGGCGTGCAGGGCCTGCGAGCCGATGACGATCGTGTACAGGTGGAAGTTGTTGCTGTTGGGATCCCAGCCGCCGTGGTTCACGCCGCGGAACATGCCGAGCAGGTTCGTCGGGTCGACCCCGCGGCACCAGGCGACGCCGTGCTCGCGGTAGGTCGGGAATGCGTAGTCGTCCTCGCGGGTGGCCCGGCCGGAACCGATCTGGGCCGCCTCCTGGCCGAGCAGCGACGCCCACAGGCCCAGCTCGCCCTGGCGTTGCAGTGCGGTGGCCTCGGCGTCGAAGCGGCGGGTGAGGACCATGTCGCGGTACAGGGCGCGCAGCTCGTCGTCGGTGACGTCGGTGACGTAGCGGTCGTACTCGGGGTGATTGACCCGCTTGCCCTCAGGGGTCAGCAGCTGCACCAGGTCGCTCTGCGGCGCCTTGGCCGTGGCGGCCTTCTTGGTCACCCGCTTCGCGGGGGTCTTGTCGGCAGCGGCGGTCTTGCCGGGGGATTTCTTCGCAGACTTCTTCGCAGCGGTCCGCTTGCGCGGCGGCTGTGCCTTCTGCGCTGCGGCAGTGCTGTCGGCACTGTCTACGGTCACGTGTGCTCCTCCGTCGGTCCGGCCCCGGGATTGCCGGATGGCCAGTCGGCTCGGCTCGCCTGGTCCGTCCACGCACGGGGTGGGTGCGAGGCGCCGGACAACAGGCGTGATGGAAACAGCTCGGCGCTCCGGCAAGCACCCTTCACCCAGCACGTTACCCAGTGGGTCACACATCTGCGAAACCCCATCTGACCTGCGATTTTGCTTGGATTTCCAAGTAAGTCGTTGGTTGGATTTCCTAGTATCGCGAGGTAAGACGAAGCGTCGCAGGTCACAGCTGTGCGACGGGTCCTGGTCTCAGCCTGGCAGGGGGCCGGAACACCGGCACGTTATCCCGGTCACCCCACGATCATCTAGGGCACGGCAGAGGTTCGTGTGTGAGACTGAATCCGTGCGCGAAGACGGAAAAATCCATGTATTTCTGCTCGATGACCACGAAGTGGTGCGCCGCGGCGTCCATGAGCTGCTGTCGGTCGAGGACGACATCGAGGTGGTCGGAGAGGCCGGAACGGCCGCCGACGCCCTGGTGCGCATCCCCGCGACCCGGCCCGATGTGGCGGTGCTCGACGTGCGCCTGCCGGACGGCAGCGGGGTCGAGGTGTGCCGGGAGATCCGCTCCCAGGACGAGTCGGTCAAGTGCCTGATGCTGACGTCGTTCGCGGACGACGAGGCGCTCTTCGACGCGATCATGGCCGGCGCCTCCGGATACGTGCTGAAGGCGATCCGCGGCAACGAGCTGCTCACCGCCGTACGGGACGTCGCCTCCGGCAAGTCGCTGCTCGACCCGGTCGCCACGGCCCGCGTCCTGGAGCGGCTGCGCGACGGCGGCCGCAAGGCCGACGACAAGCTCTCCGGCCTCACCGACCAGGAGCGCAAGATCCTCGACCTGATCGGTGAGGGCCTGACGAACCGGGTCATCGGCGAGCGTCTGCACCTCGCCGAGAAGACGATCAAGAACTATGTGTCCAGCCTGCTGTCGAAGCTCGGCATGGAGCGCCGCTCCCAGGCGGCCGCGTACGTGGCCCGTATGCAGGCCGAGAAGCACTGACGCCTCCCCCGCGCGGGACCTAGGTCACCCGTCCCTTGGGGCGGGTGCCTCTGGTTCGGGAGGCACCCGCGGCGGAGAGTGGTGACATGCCCTCCGACCCGCGGAAAGACCCGCAGACGGCGCCCGCCGGGCAGCAGGACCGGGACCGCGCCTTCGAGCTGCTCGCCCGCGTGCCCTACGGCCGCGTCGCGACCAGCATGCGCGCCCTGCCCTTCCTCGCCTCCGCCCGCCACATCGTGGCCGGCGAACGGCTTCTGCTGCGCGTGCACCGCGGCCTCGGCCACCACGAGGCGTGCATCGGCAGCGTCGTCGCCTACGGGGCGGACAACCTGGGGCAGGAGGGCCCCGAGGACGAGGGCCAGTGGTCGGTGCAGTGCGTCGGCACCTGCGAGCAGGTCGAGCCGACGACGGCCGAACTGGAACTCTTCGGTCCCGCCCCGCACTACTCGGACGACGACCTCTTCGACCCGGTCTACCTGCGCGTCGCCCCACAGTTCGTGACGGTGCACGAGCTGCGGGGCGGTTCGGCCCATTCAAGCCCCTGCGGCGTTTGAGCAGGCACTTCAAGCCCCGCCGGCGATTGAGGCGCGGGGTCCGGGGCGGAGCCCCGTGCGTGTGGCCGGCGGGTTACTCGCCGCCGGTGTCGCCGGCGGTGTCACCACCGGTGTCACCACCAATGACGCCGCCGGTGTCACCCCCCGTGTTGCCACCGTTGCCGTCGTCGGGCGGCGAGGCCGTGGCAGTCGGAGTCGGCTTGGTCGACGACTTCGTAGGCGTCGGGTCCGCGCTCGTCGGCTCGTCCGTCGGCTGCTCGGACTGCGTCGGCGACGGATTCGTGGTGGTGGGCTGCTGCGTCGGCGTGTAGCCGGTGTCGCCACCCGTGCTCGTACCCGGCTCCTCCGTCGCCCCCTGCGACTCGTCGTCGTCGGCCGACTTGCTGGGCTCCGAGGTCTTCTCGGACTTGGTGGCGCTCGGCGACTTCTTGTTGCCGGGGTCCTTGTCGCCGTCGCCGCCGCTGCTGAGCGCCCAGGCGACGCCCACCGCGATCGCGATGACCGCGAGCACGGCGACGATCCACAGCTTGCCGCGGCCGCCCCCGCCCTTTCCGTTCCCGTTCCCGTCGAAGCCGCCGTCGTCGCCGCCCGGCGGGCGCAGCATCGGCTGCTGGGCCGTGCCGTTGTCGCCGGGGTGCTGCATCGCCGTGGTGGCGGCGACGCCCATCGCGGGCGTGGAGCCGCCCTCGTGCGCGTCGACCGGTCCGGTGTTCCAGGTGCCGGTGTGGCCACCCTGCTCGTACAGCATCTGCAGGCTGTACTGGACGAGCCCGCGCATCTCCTCGGCCGTCTGGAACCGGTCGTCCGGGTCCTTGGCGAGCGAGCGCATGACGAGCCCGTTCAGCTCCGGCGGCACCTCGTCCGCGACCTCGGAGGGCAGCACGGGGGTGTCCTGGACGTGCTGGTAGACCACGGACAGCGGGGTCTCACCGGTGAACGGCGGGCGCAGCGCGAGAAGTTCGTAGAGCAGGCAGCCGACGGCGTACAGGTCGGAGCGGTGGTCGACGGCCTTGCCGAGGGCCTGCTCGGGCGAGAGGTACTGCGGGGTGCCCATGACCATGCCGGTCTGCGTCATGGTCGACTGCGCGCCGTGCAGGGCGCGCGCGATGCCGAAGTCCATCACCTTCACCGCGCCGGTGTTGGTGATGATCACGTTCGCGGGCTTGATGTCGCGGTGCACGATGCCGTGCTGGTGCGAGTACGCGAGCGCTTCCAGGACACCCGAGACAATGATCAGAGCCTGTTCGGCGCCCGGCGCCTCCGCGCTGAGCAGGAGGTCGCGGATGGTGCGGCCCTCGACCAGCTCCATGACGATGTACGGGACGGTACTCCCGGCGACGACGTCCTCGCCGGAGTCGTAGACCGCCACGACCGCGTGGTGGTTGAGCCCCGCGACCGACTGTGCCTCGCGGGTGAAGCGGGCCTTGGAGACCGGGTCCTCGGCGAGGTCGGAGCGGAGCAGCTTGACGGCGACCTGGCGCCCGAGGCGTACGTCCTCGGCGGCGAACACCTCCGCCATGCCGCCCCGGCCGAGTCTCCCGGTGAGGCGGTACCGCCCATCCCCCACGAGCCCGCCGTTACCCCACATCTCCGGCGCATCTGACATACCGCCGCCAGTCGCCTCGGGGTCGGACGGGCCCTGAGCGCGCTGCTGCTGTGCCATCAGTCCTCGCCGTCGTTTCTGTCCATGCTTATCTGGGCTGCCGGATCCATGCTTCGGAGTACGTGCGGTTGCGAAATACCGACTCCGTCGGGCCACGCTACAGGCATCGGCCATGTCGCCGTTCCGAGATGGACCGGACATCCAACCCGTTGTCGTGCAGGCCCTGCAAATCGTGAGCAGGATATTTGTAGGCGGCCGATGACGATTCCGTGATCACTTGGGGCGTTCGGCGCCTGTCGTCGTGGCCAAGTTCACGCACAAGTAGGGGCCCGCCATGAGACGGGCCCCTACTTATGTGTCTGTTGACCTGTGTGTTGACTAGAGGTACGGGCCGCCCGAGCGGCCGCCCGCGCGCGGGTCCTCGTCCTCTTCCTCGCCGCCGCCGACGCCGGGCGGCAGGGCTCGGCGCATCTGCTCGAGCTGGGCACGCGCCGCCATCTGCTGGGCGAACAACGTCGTCTGGATGCCGTGGAAGAGCCCCTCGAGCCAGCCCACCAGCTGGGCCTGCGCGATGCGCAGCTCGGCGTCGCTCGGGGTCGCCTCCTCCGTGAAGGGCAGGGAGAGCCGCTCGAGTTCCTCGACGAGTTCGGGGGCGAGGCCGTCCTCGAGCTCCTTGACCGAACTGGAGTGGATCTCCTTGAGGCGCTGCCGGCTCGCTTCGTCCAGGGGAGCCGCGCGCACTTCTTCGAGCAGCTGCTTGATCATGCTGCCGATGCGCATCACCTTGGCGGGCTGTTCCACCATGTCGGTCACCGGGATCTCGCGGGACTCGTCGCCGCCACCGCCGCCAAGCGCCATGCCGTCCTGGCCCACGACCAGGACCTGCGGGTTGTCCGGCGACTGTTCGTTCCTCGGCATCTCCATGCCGCCATTCTCTCGTACGTCGCTGTCACATCTCGGTGGTGCCCCCGTTCGGAGCTGATCCACCGTGTCGAGCGGGCCAAAATCCGGCGTGCCTGTTTTATCCCGCTATGTGAGGCTAAGCACAAGCATCTGGACGAACCGGGATCGGAAGGGGGCTGGGGATGCGGCGGTTTCGGTGGGTGGCCGGGCTTCTCTTCTCCGTGCTGCTGTCCCTGGCCGCACCGGTGCCCCTGTCGTACGCCGCCGGGCCGCCTTCGTACGCTGCCGGGTCCTCTTCGTACGCGGTCCGGTCCTCTTCATACGCGGTCGGGTCCTCTTCGTACGCGGTCGGGTCCTCTTCGTACGTCGCCGGGTCCTCTTCGTACCTCGCTGAGGTCCATGCGTACGTCGCCGAGCCCTCGCCGCACGGGTCCCTCGCGGGGAGCCGGGCGGGCGTGGGCCGGACCCCGCCGGGGCGCGAGCTGCCCGCGCCGGACACCACCGGGGTCGCCGTGCCGCCCCCGGCCCCCACCGAGCCCCCGCCGGCCGTGTCGCAGGAACCGCGTCCCGAGCGGCCCACCCCCGCACGGCAGGCCGTCGGCGGGCCCGGGGCCAGGCCCCTGGTGAACGTCCTGCCGCTGGGGGCAGGACTGCTGCTCACGGGGCTCGGCCTCGGGTTCCTGGCGCTGCGGCTGCGCCGGTGATCCAGGGGCTGTCGTTCGGGGGTCAGGGCCTGGGCGCTCGCCGGGGCGCTACGCGTTGGTGAGCAGGACCTTTCCGATGTGACCCGACTCCTCCAGGGCCCGGTGGCCCTGCGCGGCGTCGCTCATCGGCAGCGTGTGGTCCACGATCGGCCGCACATGGCCGCCCTCGATCAGCGGCCACACGTGCTCGCGCACGGCCGCGACGACCGCCGCCTTCTCGGCCGTCGGGCGGGCCCGCAGCGTGGTCGCGGTGATCGCGCCGCGCTTGCCGAGCAAGGTGGCGATGTTGAGCTCGCCCTTCACCCCGCCCTGCATGCCGATGATGGCGAGCCGGCCGCTGGTGGCGAGGGCGTCGACGTTGCGGTTCAGGTACTTGGCGCCCATGTTGTCGAGGATGACGTCGGCGCCCGCCCCGTCCGTGGCGTTCTTGATCTCTTCCACGAAGTCCTGCTCGCGGTAGTTGATGAGGATGTCCGCGCCGAGCTCCGCGCAGAAGTCGAGCTTCTCCTTGGTGCCGGCCGTGACCGCGACCTTGGCTCCGACCGCCTTCGCGAGCTGGATCGCCATGGTGCCGATGCCGCTGGAGCCGCCGTGCACGAGGAAGGTCTCGCCGGGCCGCAGATGGGCGATCATGAAGACGTTGGACCAGACGGTGCAGGTCACCTCGGGCAGCGCGGCGGCCGTGACCAGGTCGAGGCCCTGCGGCACCGGGAGGAGCTGCCCTGCGGGGACGGCGACCTTCTCGGCGTAGCCGCCGCCCACGAGCAGCGCACACACCTCGTCGCCGACCGACCAGCCGGAGACGCCGGCGCCGAGCGCGACGATCCGGCCGGCGCACTCCAGGCCGGGGTAGGGGGAGGTGCCGGGCGGCGGGTTGTAGAAGCCCTGCCGCTGGAGCAGATCGGCGCGGTTGACGGCGCTGGAGACCACCTCGACCAGGACCTCGCCCTCGCCGGGTACGGGATCGGGGACCTCCGTCCAGACAAGCGCTTCGGGTCCGCCGGGTTCCGGGATCGTGATCGCATACATGGCCGCGAGGCTACTCCCGTGGATCAGCCGCGTGGAGGGCATCAGCTTCGCGGAGAGGGCTTCATGTCCGGTGCCAGTTGGGTCATGGGCGTGACGCGGGTGATCGTGATGAGGCGGTCCGTCAGCTTGAGCGAGCCGACGGCCGAGTCGTCGTAACCGAGTACCCGGTGCCCACGGATGACGCTGACAACCAGGTCCTCCGTCTCCTTCGGCTGCAGACCGACCTCGGCCTTGGTCACCGGGCGTTCGACGAGGTCGAGGCCGGAGCCCTTCTGGATGAGGTCCTCCATGACCATGCCCGCGTGCGGGCTGAGCACCGAGAGGCCGAGCAGCCGGCCGGCCGCGCTGGCGCTGGTGATGACGGCGTCGGCGCCGGACTGGCGCAACAGCGGCGCGTTCTCCTCCTCACGGACCGCGGCGACGATCTTCGCCCCGCGGTTCAACTGCCGTGCGGTGAGTGTCACCAGGACCGCCGTGTCATCGCGCTGCGTCGCGATGATGATCTTCCGGGCCCGCTGCACCTCGGCCTGCAACAGGACCGAGCTGCGCGTGGCATCGCCCGTCACGCCCGCGTATCCATGGGCGTTGGCGCTCTCGACGACCTTGGGGCTGGGGTCGACCACGACCACCTGTTCTGGCTTCAGGCCACTCGCGCAGACGGTCTCCACGGCGCTGCGACCCTTGGTTCCGAAGCCGACGACGACAGTGTGGTCACGCAAGGTGGACCTCCAGCGTTTCAGGCGCCATTCCTCCCGCGTCCGTTCGGTGAGGACTTCGAGCGTGGTGCCGACCAGGATGATCAGGAAGAGCACACGCAGCGGCGTGATGACGAAGATATTGGTGAGCCGCGCCGCGTCGCTGACCGGCGTGATGTCGCCGTATCCCGTGGTGGAGAGCGTGACGGTCGCGTAGTAGAACGAGTCGAGCAGGTCGACATGGCCATCTGAGTTGTCGTTGTAGCCGTCTCTGTCGATCCACACGATCAGTGCGGTGACGACGAGCACGGTGAGCGCTATCAGCACGCGCCGGGCCACTTGGAGAAGCGGACGCTCGACGACCTGCCGGGGGAGTTTCACCCGATAGGTCGCGGTCCGCTCATCCTCTTGGCGCGCGATGGCGTCATCGCCGGCCAGTTTCACGTGAAACACCCTTCGTTTCCCGCCGGGTTGAGACCGGGCAGGCCGGGGTTCCACGACCACGGCAGGTCGAGGATCTCCACCTCCTGGCCCTCCTTGGCGCCGCCGGGCGGGATGACGGCGAGCCCGTCGGCGGCCGCGATACCGCGCAGCATGGCCGGACCGTTGTAGTGCAGCGGCACCGCCCATTCGTGCCCACTGCCGTCGTCCTGCCGCAGCACGATGGGGATGAGACGGGTGTCGTGGGGGTGGCCGGGGGCGGGCGTGTGCAGGGGCGCGGTGTACGCGTCCGCGTTCCGGCCACCGTCCAACTGCGCGCGCCCGTCCGGGGCTTGGCGCTGTGCGGAGCTGTGGGTCTGGTCCTGCGCCCGGCCCGAGAGCACCCGCAGCAGCGGCTCGGCGAGCGTGAGCAGGCCGGAGACGGCGGCCAGGGGGTTGCCGGGGAGGCCGACGAGGTGCTGCCCCTCCTTGAGCCGGGCGAGCAGCATCGGGTGGCCGGGGCGGACGGCGACCCCGTCGACGAGGAGTTCGGCGTCGAGAGCGCGCAGGGTGGGGTGCACGTGGTCGACGGGCCCGAACGCGGTGCCGCCGGTCGTCACGACCAAGTCGGTACCGGCCTCTCGTACCGCCTTGAGCAGCGCCTTCGCGTCGTCACCGAGCCGGCGTACGGCGGTCACCTCGACGCCGAGCGCGCGCAGCCAGTGCGGGAGCATCGGGCCGAGCGCGTCCCGGATGAGGCCCTCGCGGGGGAGGCCCGAGGTGAGCAACTCGTCGCCGAGGATCAGGACTTCGACCGTCGGCCGCGGGACGACCGTCAGGGTGTCGTAGCCCGCGGCTGCGGCGAGACCGAGGACGGCCGGGGTGACGAGGGCGCCCGCGGGCAGCAGCAGATCGCCGCTGCGGCACTCCTGTCCGCGCGGGCGGATGTCCTGGCCGTGGGCGACCTCGCGCAGCGGGTGCAGCTGACCGCCCGCGTCGATGTGACCGTGCTCGCTGCGGATGACGGCCGTGGCGTCCGAGGGGACACGGGCACCGGTCGCGATCGCCGCGGCCTCGCCGTCGGACAGCGGGGCGGGCGCCTCGTGCCCGGCGAGCAGCCCTTCGCCGCCCACGGCCCAGGGGCCCGGGCCCGCGACGACCCAGCCGTCCATCGCCGAGGTGTCGAAGGAGGGCAGGTCCGTCAGGGCGGTCAGCGGGGCGGCGAGGACCAGGCCGAGCGCCTGGTCGAGCGGGACGCTTCTCGCTCCGCGGGGGCCGCGTTCGGCCCGAGTGGCGGTGCGGCGGGCGGCGGCCCAGGAGGTCGCGCCGTGGCGGGAGGTGTGGCGGGACGTCGAGGCGGCGGTGGGCGGGTCGGGGATGGCGGCGGGGGCTGTGGGTGCCTCTGAGGCGGCCGGGGCGGGGCGTCGGCCGCCGGGCCGGTTGTCGTTCGCCAGGGCGAGCGCCTCGTCCACGTCGACGTCCATCGGGTCGATGCCCACCGGGGCGGTCTGCGCGGACCGCCCGCTGTGGGCGCTCATCCCGCGTCCGGCTTGGAATCGGTCTCCGACTTGGGACCGGCGTCCGACTTGGAACCGGCGTCCGGCGTGGATTCGGCCTCTTGCGCCCAGCGGTTGGCGAGCTCGGCCGCCTTCGCCGCGGCCGACGCCACGGCTTCGGGGCCGCCTCCTGCCTGCGCCGCCGCGTATCCCACGAGGAACGTCGTCAGCGGCGCCGCGGGGCGCGCGACGCCGTGCGCGGCGTCACGGGCGAGGTCGAGCAGAACGCCCGTGTCGACGTCCAGGTCGATGCCCAGTTCGTTCTTGGCTGCGGTGATCCATTCGTCAAGCACTCGTCCATGCTCCCTGATACGTGACCGGGCGGCGGCGATGTCGTCCCAGGTGTCGCAGTCGAACGACGCGACGGGGTCGGTGATGCGGATGAGGCTGAGGTTACGGGTGAGCAGACGCAGCGGCAGTCCATTGAGGTCACCGTGCTCGGTCGCGAGTTCGCCGAGTACCCGGCGCAGCGCCGCGTACCGGTAGGCGGCGACGAGCGGCTGGTCCCGGCCGTCACCGTCGGCCAGCAGCGCGCCGTCGACGTCGCCGACGGCCTCGCTGTCGCCGGCGGCCTCGCTGTCGCCGACGGCCTCGCTGTCGAGGGCGCCGAGCAGCGCTCGTACCGTGTGCTCCCCCAGGAACGGCAGATCGGCGGAGAGCACAAGGACGCTCTCCGCCTCCGGTCCGATGGCCGCGACTCCCGCCCGCAGTGCGGCCAGCGGCCCCCCGCCCGGCGGCTCCTCGCGGGCCCAGACGACGGGGCGCGCGGTGCGCCGCGGCTCGGCGACCACCACGGTGGCGCGGGCCCCGGCGCACGCGTCCAGGACCCGGTCGAGCAGCGCGCGACCGCCGACCCGCACACCGGGCTTGTCCGCGCCGCCGAGCCGGCGCGCGCCGCCCCCGGCGAGGACGATGGCGTCGTACGCGTTCATCCCCCGAGTATGGGCTTACGGGCGATCATTGCCACCAGGCGGGCGGGCGATCCTTGCCGTCGGACCCACCGGACCCAACGGAACCGCCGGGCCCACAGCGCGGCCGCCCGGTCACAGGGTGCGCAACAGCACCGCCGGTTGTTCCACGCAGTCCGCGACGTACCGCAGGAAGCCGCCCGCCGTGCCGCCGTCGCACACCCGGTGGTCGAACGTGAGCGAGAGCTGGACGACCTGGCGGACCGCCAACTCCCCTTCGTGCACCCAGGGCTTGGCGGCTATTCGGCCGACGCCGAGCATGGCCGCCTCGGGGTGGTTGATGATCGGCGTCGAACCGTCGACACCGAACACCCCGTAGTTGTTCAACGTGAAGGTGCCGCCGGTGAGTTCCGCGGGCGACAGTTTCCCGGCCCGTGCCGCCTCGGTGAGCCGGGCGAACTCGGCGCTCAGGGATTCGGCTCCGCGCGCGTGGGCGTCCCGTACGACGGGCACGACCAGGCCGCGGTCGGTCTGCGCGGCGAACCCGAGGTGCACCTCGTCGAGCCGGACGAGCTCACGCCGCTCGGTGTCGACCGTGGCGTTCAGCTCCGGGTAGCGCGCCAGGGCCGCGGTGCAGATGCGGGCCAGGAGCGCGAGCACGGAGATCTTCGGCCCCCCGGCGGAATTCATCGCCACACGCGCGTGCATGAGTTCCGTGGCGTCGGCGTCCACCCAGCAGGTCGCGTCGGGTATCTCGCGCCGGCTGCGGGACATCTTGTCGGCGACCGCGCCACGAATGCCGCGCAGGGGGGTGCGGTGCTCCTGCCGGGGAGCGGCGGGGGCGGGGGCGCGCCCGGGGGCGGCGGGCGCCTCGGCGGCGGCGGTCGCCGCGCTCGCCGCGTTTTCTACGTCTCCCCTGAGGATGAGCCCGTCGGGACCGGACCCGGTCAGCGCTCTCAGGTCCACGCCGCGCTCGCGGGCGAGCTTGCGCACGAGCGGGGAGATCACGGGGACCGGCCCCTGGGCGCGCGGAGCGCTCTCCGGTGCGGCGGGCACGCCGTCCAGCGGCGCGGGCCGCACCCGCCTGCGCCGGGTCGGCGCGGTGGCGGTCCCGTACCCCACCAGCACGTTCCCCGAGCCCTCGGCCTTCTCCGGGGTCTCCTGCCGCGCCTCCTGCCGCGCCTTCGCGGGCTCCTCGGCGGCGGCCGGGGCCGGCGCGGGGACGTCCGAAAGCGGCACGTCCGAAGACGACTCCGCGCCCACCGCCACCATCAACAACGGTGCCCCGACCGGAAGTTCGCTCCCCTCGTCACCGAAGCGGGCCGTGACCACGCCGCCGTACGGACACGGCACCTCGACCATCGCCTTGGCCGTCTCCACCTCGACGACGGGCTGGTCGACGGCGACGACGTCACCGACCCCCACCAGCCACTGCACGATCTCCGCCTCGGTGAGCCCCTCCCCGAGGTCGGGCAGCTTGAACTCGAGCACCTGCGCCATTACCCCACCGTCCCTCACTGATCCCATTGCAGCCGCGCCACCGCGTCCAGCACCCGGTCCACTCCGGGCAGATGGTGCCGCTCCAACATGGGCGGCGGATACGGAATGTCGAAACCGGCCACCCGCAGCACCGGCGCCTCCAAATGGTGGAAGCACCGCTCGGTCACGCGCGCGGCGATCTCTCCGCCGGGCCCGCCGAAGCCGCCCGACTCGTGCACGACGACCGCGCGTCCCGTGCGCCGGACGGACTCGGCGACCGTCGCGTCGTCGAACGGGACCAGCGAGCGCAGGTCGACCACTTCAAGATCCCACCCCTCCCCTCGGGCCGCCTCCGCCGCCTCCAGGCAGACAGGGACGGACGGACCGTACGTGAGCAGCGTGGCACTGGTGCCGGGGCGGCGAACCACTGCCGTACCTATCGGAAGAACGTCTTCCGGTGCCTCGGGGTTCCACGAATCCTTCGTCCAGTAAAGGCGCTTGGGCTCCAGGAAGACGACCGGGTCGTCGCAGGCGATGGACTGCCGGAGCAGCCCGTACGCGTCCGGGACCGTGGCCGGCGTGACGACGGTCAGGCCCGGCGTCGCCATGTAGTACGCCTCGGAGGAGTCGCTGTGGTGCTCCACGCCGCCGATCCCGCCGCCGTACGGCACCCGCACGGTGATGGGCAGCGGCATGGCGCCGCGCGTGCGGTTGCGCATCCGCGCGACGTGCGAGATCAGCTGCTCGAAGGCGGGGTACGCGAACGCGTCGAACTGCATCTCCACGACCGGTCGCAGGCCGTACATCGCCATGCCCACGGCGGCGCCGAGGATGCCCGCCTCGGCGAGCGGGGTGTCCGTGCAGCGCTCCTCGCCGAACTCCTTCGCGAGCCCGTCGGTGATCCGGAAGACGCCGCCCAGGGTGCCCACGTCCTCGCCCATGACGTGCACGGCCGGGTCCTCGGCCATGGAGTCGCGCAGCGCGCGCCCGAGTGCCTGCGCCATGGTGGCGGGCTTGGTTCTGGGCGGCCGGGCCACAGTGGTCATGCCTGCTCCCCTTCCGCCTCGGCGTCCAGCTCGGCACGCAACAGCGCCGCCTGCTCCCGCAGTTGAGGGGTCTGCTCGGCGTACACGTCACCGAACAGGTCCATCGGGTCGAGGGCGGGGTCCTGGTTCATGCGCGCGCGCAGCTCTGCCGCCTGTTCCTCCGCGCCCTCGCGCACGGCCTGGATGCCGGCCTCGTCGATGAGCCCGCGCCCGGTCAACTCCCGCTCCAGGAGCAGTACCGGGTCGTGCGCGCGCCACATCTCGACCTCGGCGTCGCTGCGGTAACGGGTCGCGTCGTCGGCGTTCGTGTGCGCGTCCATCCGGTACGTGACGGCCTCGACCAGCGTCGGACCGCCACCCCCGCGCGCGCGGGCCACGGCGTCGGTCAGCACCTCGTGCAGCGCCGCCGCGTCGTTCCCGTCGACCAGGCGGCCCGGCATCCCGTACCCGACGGCCTTGTGGGCCAGGGACGGCGCCGCGGTCTGCTTGGCCAGCGGCACGGAGATGGCGAACCCGTTGTTCTGCACGAGGAAGACGACCGGCGCCTGCCACACGGCGGCGAAGTTCAGCGCCTCGTGGAAGTCGCCCTCACTGGTGCCGCCGTCGCCGACCATGGCGAGCGCCACCACATCGTCGCCCTTCAGCTGTGCGGCATGTGCGAGGCCCACGGCGTGCGGGAGCTGCGTCGCGAGCGGGGTACAGAGCGGCGCGATGTGGTGCTCGCGCGGGTCGTATCCGGTGTGCCAGTCGCCCCGCAGCAGGGTCAGGGCCTGTACGGGGTCGAGGCCGCGGGCGACGGCGGCGAGGGTGTCGCGGTAGCTGGGAAAGAGCCAGTCCCGCTCCTCGAGGACCAGCGCCGCGGCGACCTCGGCGGCCTCCTGGCCGACCGTCGAGGGGTAGACGGCGAGGCGGCCCTGCTTGGTCAGCGCGGTCGCCTGCACGTTGTACCTGCGGCCGCGCACCACCTCCGCGTACAGGCGGCGCAGCAGCTCGGGGTCGACGCCGGCGGCCGCTTCGGTGCCCAGGACCCGGTGGGGCTCGGCGTCGGGCAGCAGCGGCGCGGGGTCCGTGCGGGGCTGCCAGGCGGGCGGCGGGACGGGCCTGCCGGGCGTGGCCCGCTGGTCCATGACCGTCATGACGGCACCTCCTCGTGGGAGCGGCTCGGACGGCGCGTCGTGTGATGCGCCTCACCTACCGATTGTTCGGTCGACGGCACATTTTGGCTACAGGCACCTCCAGGCTGTGGACAATCGGTTCTCCACAGCCTGAGATGAATGCAGTACGTCCATGGTAAGGAGGCGGGGGCGGATGGCATCTGAACAAATGGCCGAGGGCTCCGGGGGGCCGGTCCAGGACCCCGCGGCCCGCCCGCTGGACGCCATCGACCGGGACATCCTGCAGCTGCTGCTGAAGGACGGGCGCGCGTCGATACGCTCCGTCGCCGAGCAGGTCCATGTGTCCCGGGCGAACGCCTACGCGCGGATCAACCGCCTCATCGAGGACCGCGTGATCCGCGGTTTCGGCGCCCGCGTCAACCACGAGCGGGCCGGCCAGGGCGCCTCCGCCTACATCACGCTCAAGATCGTCCAGAACACCTGGCGGACCGTGCGGGAACAGCTGCGCCGACTGCCGGAGGCTTCGCACATCGCACTGGTCAGCGGCGACTTCGACGTCCTGATCCTGGTGCACACGGAGGACAACAGGGCCCTGCGCGAACTGGTCCTCACCAAGCTCCAGTCCATCCCCGAGGTCCTGAGCACGCGCACACTGCTCGTCTTCGAGGAGGAGGACCTGGAGCCGGACTCCTAGGAGGGCCCACGAGGACCCACAAGGGCCCACAAGGGCCCACGAGGTGCCATGGGAGCCCCCACGAGGGCCCTCGGGGTCAGCCGGCCTTGCGCAGCCCCTGGAAGACCAGCTCGACCACGGCGTCCGCCACTTCACGGTCGCCGAGCCCGCCGCCGTCCGGCCGGTACCACTCCACCAGCGAGTTGATCATCCCGAAGACGAGCCGCGTGGCGAGCCGCACCTCGATGTCACCGCGTACCTCCCCGTCGGCCGCGGCCGCCCTGAGGAGCTGGGCGACCTGGTGGTCGAACTCCCTGCGCCGCTCCATGGCCCACCGTTCGGTGTCGGTGTTGCCACGCACCCTCAACAGAAGTGTCACGTAGGGCAGTTCACCGGTGAGCACCTCGACCATGCGCCGCGTGACGTACTCCAGGCGCTCGATCGCGCGTCCCGCGCGCGCGGGCTGCTCGTCGAGGATCCCGAAGAGGCCGTCGAGCGCGCGGCTCACGGCGCGGCGCAGCAGTTCCTCCTTGCCCGTCACATGGTGGTAGATCGACGACTTCGAGATGCCGGCCGCCTTGGACAGGTGCTCCATGGACGTGCCGTCGTAGCCGCGCTCGTTGAAGACGGTGACCGCGACCGCGAGCAGGCTGTCCGGCGTGTAGGTGTCGCGGCGCGCACCCGTGTCCCGTCGTGCGGTGGTCATGCGGAGCCCTCCCGCTTCTTGGGGGTGTACGAGTTCCGGAAGAAGGCCAGGGACGGCGCGTGCCGCCCCGAGGGGTCGCGTTCGTGCAGTTCCTCGAGGAGCCCGCAGGCCCAGCCGCGGCCGAGCCTGCGACCCCACTCCAGGGGCCCCTGCGGGTAGTTGACGCCCAGACGCATCGCGGTGTCGATGTCGCCCTCGGTGGCCACTCCGCGCGCGAGGGCGTCGTGCGCCAGGTCGATGATCCGCGCCACGGTGCGGGCCACGATCATGCCGGGCACGTCGCCGATGACGCTGACCTCCTTGCCGAGCGCCTGGAAGAGGCCGACGGCCTCGCCGAGGGTGCGCGGGTTGCCTTCCTGGCAGGTGGCCAGGGCGATGCGGGTCGCCTTGCGGTAGTCGAAGGCGAGGTCGAAGTAGACGACGTCGCGGAACTCGATGGACGTCTGGCCGTCCGCCTGCACGAGCTGGCCGCCGCTGGGCAGCACGATGCGCGTGCCCTTGTCCTCGTCTTCCTGGACGACCTCGATGCCCGCCTCGCGCATCATCGGGATCAGCTCGCCCGCGGACTCCAGGTCACCCTCGACGCTCACGCGCGCGGGCGGCCCGGCGGGACCCGCGGTGTGCGGCTCGGGACGCTCGGCGTCGTCCCCGTACGCGTACCAGCCCTGCCCCGACTTGCGTCCCAGGCGACCGGCCTCCACCAAGCGGCGCTGGGCCAGCGAGGGCCGGAACTTCGCGTCCTGGAAGAAGCCCTCCCACACGGAGCGCGTCACTGCCTCGTTGACGTCCTGCCCGATGAGGTCGGTGAGCTCGAACGGACCCATCCTGAAGCCGCCGCTCTCGCGCAGCACGGCGTCGATGGTGGCGGGGTCGGCGCCCTGCTCCTCGTACACCGCGAACGCCTCCGCGTAGAAGGGCCGCGCGATCCGGTTGACCAGGAAACCGGGGGTGTCCGCACAGGCCACCGGGGTCTTGCCCCAGGCGCGGGCGGTCTCGTACGCGCGCGTGGCCTCGGTGACGTCGGTGGCGGCGCCGGAGACGACCTCCACCAGCGGCATCAGGGGCGCCGGGTTGAAGAAGTGCAGCCCCACGAAGCGGCCCGGGCTGCGCAGCGCGCCGCCGATCGCGGTGACGGACAGGGAGGAGGTGTTGGTCGCGAGCAGGCAGTCCTCCGCGACGACGTCCTCCAGCTCGCGGAACAGGTCCTGTTTGACGTCGAGCCGCTCCAGGACGGCCTCGACGACGAGCGTCGCGGGCGCCAACTCGCCGATGGTCTGCGCGGGTTCGAGCCGTGCGACCGCTGCCGCCCGCTCGGCGGCGTCCATGCGGCCCTTCTCGACGAGCCGGTCGAGGCGTGCGGCGATCGAATCGGCGGCGCTCCTCGCACGCCCCGGCACGGCGTCGTACAGCCGGACGGGATGCCCGGCGACGAGGGCGACCTGGGCGATGCCCTGCCCCATGGTGCCGGTGCCCACCACGCCGACGAGGCGGTCATGTGCTGTCATGCACGTGATCCTCCCGTACGCGGCTCCGCCCTGGGGTTCGGGGGCTCATTGGGTGCGCATCCGGACGGTTTTCCACAGCTTTTCCGCACCCCCTTGTCCCGACCGATCGTTCGGTTACTCTAACTCTGTTGGTTCGTCCCTGCCCAGCCCAGCCCTGCACCGACCTGTCCCGTCCCGTCCAGTCCCGCCAAGCTCGCCGGCTCGACGAGGAGCCGCAGCCCAGGAGGAGTTGGTCCCCCATGGCCGCCGCCGAACTCACCGCGCACGACCTGATCGCCAAGCACCGGCCTACGCTCGACCAGGCGCTGGAGACGATCCGTACGCGCGCGTACTGGTCCCCGCACCCGGAGCACCCCAAGGCGTACGGGGAGAACGGGAGCCTGAGCATGTCCGAGGGCAAGGCCGCCTTCGACGCCCTGCTCGGCACCCGCCTCGACCTCGGCCAGCCCGGCACGGACGAGTTCGTGGGCGGTGAAGTGTCGCCGTACGGGATCGAGTTGGGCGTCACGTACCCCCACACAGACGCCGACGTGCTGCTGCCGGCCATGCGCGCGGGCATGCGCGCGTGGCGCGAAGCGGGCGCCGAGGTGCGCGCGGTGACGTGCCTGGAGATCCTGGCCCGGATCAGCGCGCGGACGCACGAGTTCGCGCACGCGGTCATGCACACCAGCGGCCAGGCCTTCATGATGGCGTTCCAGGCGGGCGGCCCGCACGCGCAGGACCGCGGCCTGGAGGCGGTGGCGTACGCGTACGCGGAGCAGGTGCGGACCCCGGACGCCGCGGAGTGGTCCAAGCCCCAGGGCAAGCGCGATCCCCTGGTCCTGGCCAAGGAGTTCACACCGGTGGCGCGCGGCATCTCCCTGCTGGTCGGCTGCAACACGTTCCCTACGTGGAACGGGTATCCGGGTCTGTTCGCCTCCCTGGCCACCGGCAACCCGGTCCTGGTGAAGCCGCACCCGCGCGCGGTGCTGCCCCTCGCGCTCACCGTGCAGGTGGCCCGCGAGGTCCTCGCCGAGGCCGGCTTCGACCCGAACCTGGTGGCGCTGGCGGCCGAGCGGCCCGGAGAGGGCATCGCCAAGACCCTGGCCGTACGCCCCGAAATCAAGATCATCGACTACACGGGGTCCACGGCCTTCGGTGACTGGCTGGAGACGAACGCCCGGCAGGCGCAGGTCTACACGGAGAAGGCCGGCGTCAACACGGTGGTGATCGACTCGACCGACGACTACAAGGGCATGCTGGCGAACCTTGCGTTCTCGCTGTCCCTGTACAGCGGCCAGATGTGCACCACGCCGCAGAACCTCCTGGTGCCGCGCGAGGGCATCACCACGGACGAGGGCCCGAAGGCGTACGACGAGGTGGTGGCCGACCTCGCGAAGTCGGTCGGCGGCCTGCTCGGTGACGACGCCCGGGCGAACGGGCTGCTGGGCGCGCTGGTCAACCCGGACGTGAAGACCCGCCTCGACGCGGCCCCCGGCATCGGCGAAATCGCCCTGCCCTCAAGGGAGATCAACAACCCGGACTTCCCCGACGCCGTGGTCCGTACGCCGGTGATCGTGAAGCTGGACGGGGCGCGGAAGTTCTGGGAGGGGCCGGACGCGGAGACCGCCTACATGAGCGAGTGCTTCGGCCCGGTCTCCTTCGCGGTCTCCGTCGACTCGACCGGTGACGCGGTGGACCTCCTGCGCCGCACGGTGCGTGAGAAGGGCGCCATGACGGTCGGGGCGTACACCACCTCCGCAGAGGTCGCGCAGTCCGTCGAGGAGGTCTGCCTGGAGGAGTGCGCGCAGCTCTCGCTCAACCTGACGGGCGGGGTGTACGTGAACCAGACGGCGGCGTTCTCCGACTTCCACGGCTCGGGCGGCAACCCCGCGGCGAACGCGGCCCTGTGCGACAGCGCCTTCGTAGCGAACCGCTTCAGGGTGGTGGAGGTACGGCGCGAGGCAGCCGCCTAGGGCCTGATCCGAACGACAGGCGCTAAGGCGCGTTCGTGCTGTGCGCGCTCCAGTGGAAGAGCGTCATGCCGACGCTGGTGGCCAGGTTGTAGCTGGAGACCTGGGGCCGCATCGGCAGCGACACCAAGTGGTCGGCACGCGCGCGTAGTTCGGCGGAGAGGCCGCTGCGCTCGGACCCGAAGGCGAGCAGGGCGTCATCGGGCAGCTTCAGGCCGCGGATGTCCGCGCCCTCGGGGTCGAGCGCGTACAGCGGCCCGCTCGGCAGTTCACCGACGTCGAGCCGCTCCACGGCGGTCGCGAAGTGCAGCCCTGCCCCGCCCCGTACGACGGTGGGGTGCCAGGGGTCGAGGTCGCCTGTGGTGACGACGCCGGTGGCGTCGTAGCCGGCGGCGAGGCGGATCACGGCGCCCGCGTTGCCGAGGTTGCGCGGGTTGTCGAGCACGACGACGGGGCTGGTGCGGGCGGGCTGTCCAAGGGCGGCCAGGTTGTCGGCCCGCGCGGGCCGCCCGGCGAGGGCGGCGACCCCGGTGGGGTGCAGCCGCGGTACGAGCCCCCGCAGCACCTCGTCCGGAACCTCCACGAGGAGCCGCTCCAGGTCCCCCGCGACATCGGGGGCGAGCTCCTCGGCCAGGGCGAGCGCACCCGCCGGGTCGACGGCGAGCGCGACCGGGACGTCGGCGCCGAAGCGTACGGCGTGCTTGAGGGCGTGGAACCCGTCGATCAGCACCGCGGAGTCCGCGAGCCGCCGCCAGGCACGCACGGCTCCCTCAGAGCGCTCGTTCTGTGTGCCGCCCGCGCCGTCCGCCGTACTCGTCCCGTTCACGGCAGGAAGCCTACGTGCGCACGGCCGACTGCTCCGCCGCCACCGGTTCGTCCTCGGCCTCCGCGGGACGGTCGGGCGCGACCTCCGCTTTCGTAGAGGGGAAAACGCGACCACGCGCGCGTGCCGCCCAGCCGCCGACGCGTACCAAGAAGGACGTCGGCAGGAACACCGCGTCCGCGGCGATCATCGCGAGCGAGAAGAAAGGCAGTCCGAGCACGACGGCGATGACCGCGTGCTCCAGCATCATGAACACCAACAGGACGTTCTTGAGGCGCCGGTTGAAGACGGTGAACGGAAAGGCGACCTGGACGGCCACGGTCCCGTAGGTCACGAGCAGCACCATCGGTCCGAAGGTGGTCAGCAGCTCGCCCAGGGCGGGCCAGGGCGAGAAGTAGTCCAGGTGGAGCGGGTAGTAGACCGCGGTGCCGTCCTGCCATCGGCTGCCCTGGATCTTGTACCAGCCCGCCGTCGCGTAGATCAGACACGCCTCGACCATCACCACGAGCAGCCCGGCGTTGTGCATGAGGTTGGTGACGACGTCGCACAGGAGGCGGGAATCGCCCTGCGGATCGCGACGGTTCACGGACCACCACACCGCTTGGGCCGCCCACATTCCCCAGAAGAGCACCAGCCAGCCGCCGCCGACCTTCCCGGTGAACGTCATCGCGGCGAGCAGGAGCCCCATCACCCACCACAGCACGATGCCGAACCGGTCCTCGGCCCCGTGCCGCGCCCGGCGGGCGTCCAGCGACCAGACCTGCCCGCACCGCGTGAAGACGAGGTAGATCGACATGAGGTGGATGACGTTGTCGCCGCCGTCCCCCATGAAGACGCTGCGGTTCTGCAGGGACAGCACCCCGATCATGAAGATGACCGACATGGTGCGGGTGCGCCAGCCCACCATCAGGAGCGCGGACGACACCACCGCCACTATGTAGACCAGTTCGAACCAGCCCTGCCCGTCGGACCACATGAGCGCGGTGAACGCGTGGTTGTCCTCGGTGAGCTGCTGCGCCATGCCCCAGCTCCACGGACCGTCGGGGCCGTACATCTCCTGCCGGTGCGGGAACTCGCGCAGCAGGAAGAGCAACCAGGTCGCGGAGAACCCGATGCGGATCACGGCACTCTGATAGGGGCCGAGCGCGGACCCGGTGATCTTCTGGAGGCCGTCGCTCAGCCGCTGCTGCACGCGGCTCATGGGACCCGTGCTGTTCATGGGGCGCGTGTCGCTCATCGGTCACCACCCGCCGGGGCCTGGAGGCGCACGTGCCTGCCGCTGTCGAGCGGTGCGTCGCTCGAGGTGACCGTCCACCACGGCACCACCCGGTACGTCGGCTTCTGGTCCACCTTCTCGTCACTCCACTTCGGGGACTCGACCGCGGTCGTCATCGAGCGGATCTGCACGCGCTCGACCCGCTCTCCCTCGCCCGCGGCTCCGAGCCGGTCGAGGCGCAGCACGAGGATGCGGCGCAGGTACTGCTCGGACAGGGTGCCGCGCAGACCGTTCGGCCGGTTCTGCGCGTCGTGGGTGCCCGTGTAGACGTCCCAGGCGCGGCGCAGTTCGTTCTGCTGGGTGTGGCTGGGCAGCAGGTTCCCGTCGATGGCGGCGCCGTCCTGTGCGGACAGGTCGTACCAGCGGGTCGCGCGCAGTTCGCCGTCGGTCGTGCGCAGTTCGGCGCGAGCCTGCACCGCGATGTTCTGCTGCAGCGGGTTGGGCGCGAACAGCTTCCAGTTCTGCTCGAACTCCGGGTAGACCCACGCGCCGACGAGCGCCCCGTGCTGCTTGCTGATCGTGTTCGTCGGCGCGACGTGCAGGAACACCATCAGGATGTGCACGCAGGTGACGAGCGCGACACCGATGAGCGCGAGGACCGCGGTCAGCTGATGACCGGGGGAGAGCGCCGCGATCCCGCGCCGCTCGGGCGCCTCGGACCATCCCTCGCCCGACTCCGGCCCAGACGGTTCCGACGGCTCCGACGTCCCCGACGGCCCCGACGGCCCCGACGGCTCTGAAGATCCTGACAGTCCTGACACTCCCGACGGTTCGGGTACGCGGGGTCGCGGCGGAGCCGATGGCTCCTTCGTGAGCCGGGCGCCCTCGTCCGCGGCGCCTGCTTCTGTCTCCATCGGTGCTCCCCGATCCCGATCCGGTTCTGCCGGTCCCCGGCCCATCCGCCGATCGGCGCCCCGCGACGAACCGATCCCGAGCCGCCGCCCCACGAGGCGACGCACGCACCGGAACCGTACTGGGCAGCGCCCGCACGGCACAGACGTCCGAGGTTATCCACAGGCCGACCACACAGGGTTGACACCTTACGGCGCCGAGACCCACCATTGAATCCGACGAACCGAACGATCGGTCGGGAGCCGGTGAGGCCCTCGACCCGAGGTCGGGCACCCAAGGTCGAGGGGGACCGGGCATGGCGACAGCAACCCCGCAGCACCGCGCAGCCGAAGCGCGGGCGGACGGCACCGCCGAACTGGACGATGCCGCGTTCCAGGCCGTTTTCGACGCGGCGGTGGCGGCGGACGAGCGCATCGAGCCCCGCGACTGGATGCCCGACGCCTACCGCGCGACGCTCGTGCGCCAGATCGCCCAGCACGCCCACTCCGAGATCATCGGCATGCAGCCGGAGGCGAACTGGATCACGCGCGCCCCCTCACTGCGCCGCAAGGCGATCCTGATGGCGAAGGTCCAGGACGAGGCGGGGCACGGCCTCTACCTCTACAGCGCGGCGGAAACGCTCGGTACCGGCCGCGACGAGCTGCTCGACAAGCTGCACAGCGGTCGCCAGAAATACTCCTCGATCTTCAACTACCCGACGCTGACCTGGGCCGACGTCGGCGCGATCGGCTGGCTCGTGGACGGCGCGGCGATCACCAACCAGGTGCCGCTGTGCCGCTGCTCCTACGGTCCGTACGCGCGGGCGATGGTGCGGGTCTGCAAGGAGGAGTCCTTCCACCAGCGCCAGGGGTACGAGCTGCTGCTCGCGCTCAGCCGCGGCACCGAGGCCCAGCACGCGATGGCCCAGGACGCGGTGGACCGCTGGTGGTGGCCCTCCCTGATGATGTTCGGCCCGCCCGACGACGAGTCCGCGCACTCCGCGCAGTCCATGGAGTGGAAGATCAAGCGCCACTCGAACGACGAACTGCGCCAGCGCTTCGTGGACATCTGTGTCCCCCAGGCCGAGTCCCTCGGACTCACGCTCCCCGACCCCGAGCTGAGGTGGAACGAGGAGCGGGGTCAGCACGATTTCGGCGCCATCGACTGGTCGGAGTTCAAGGCGGTCCTGAAGGGCAACGGGCCGTGCAACGAACAGCGCATCACCCAGCGCAAGCGTGCCCACGACGAGGGCGCGTGGGTGCGCGAAGCCGCCGCAGCCCACGCGGCCAAGCACTCCGCAGGATCTACGCGAGAAGGCAGGGCGGCATGACCGAGACGCCGAACAGCGCATCCAGCGGCGCCGACTGGCCCCTGTGGGAGGTCTTCGTGCGCTCCCGCCGCGGCCTCTCCCACACGCACGCCGGCAGCCTGCACGCCCCGGACGCGGAGCTGGCACTGCGCAACGCGCGCGACCTCTACACCCGTCGCGGCGAGGGCGTCTCCCTGTGGGTCGTGCCGTCCGCGGCGATCACCGCCTCCTCGCCGGACGAGAAGGACCCGTTCTTCGAGCCCGCCGCCGACAAGCCCTACCGGCACCCGACGTTCTACGAGATCCCGGAAGGGGTGAAGCACCTGTGACGCAGCCTGATGTGACGCGGACTCGCACGCACGAGACGGCCGACACCGCATCCGCCGCCCTGGCCCTCGGCGACGACGCCCTGGTGCTCTCGCACCGTCTGGGGGAGTGGGCGGGCCACGCACCGGTCCTCGAAGAGGAGCTGGCCCTCGCGAACATCGCGCTCGACCTGCTCGGCCAGGCCCGCGTCCTGCTGAGCCTGGTGGGCGACGAGGACGAGCTGGCGTACCTGCGCGAGGAGCGCGCCTTTCGCAACGTGCAACTGGTCGAGCAGCCGAACGGGGACTTCGCCCACACCATCACCCGCCAGCTCTACTTCTCGACCTACCAGCAGCTCCTGTACGCCCAACTCGCCGAGAGCGACTCCGAGTTCGCCCCCCTGGCCGCCAAGGCGGTCAAGGAGGTCGCCTACCACCAGGACCACGCCCGGCAGTGGACGCTGCGCCTCGGTGACGGCACGGAGGAGAGCCACACACGCATGCAGCGCGCGGTCGACTCGCTGTGGCGGTACACCGGCGAGATGTTCCAGCCGGCCCCCGGTCTGGGGTTCAACCCGCAGAGCCTGCGCAACAGTTGGGCCTCGACCATCTCCGACACGTTGCAGGAGGCGACGCTGACCGTGCCCGAGGGCCCCCAGCTCGGCGCCTGGAGCGCAGGGGCCGGCCGGCAGGGCGTGCACACCGAGTCCTTCGGCCGGATGCTCGCCGAGATGCAGCATCTGCACCGCAGCCACCCGGGGGCGTCATGGTGACCACGGCGCGCGCCCACCAGGGTCGGCGAGCCGGGGCCCAGCAGGAGACCCCGCTCGAGGCCGAACTGCGCGGTATCGCCGGTTCCGTGCCTGACCCCGAGCTGCCCGTCCTGAACCTGGAGGAGCTGGGCGTGCTGCGCGCCGTGCACACGCACGGGCCCGGCCGCGTGGAGGTCGAGCTGAGTCCCACGTACACCGGGTGTCCCGCCATCGAGACGATGTCGGAGGACATCGAGCGGGTGCTGCACGAGCACGGGATCCCCGAGGTCACGGTCCGCCCGGTGCTCACCCCGGCCTGGTCGACGGACGACATCACGCCTGAAGGCCGCCGCAAGCTGCGGGAGTTCGGCATAGCGCCGCCGCGCACCACCCGGGCGCCGGCGGGCCCGATCACGATCCCCCTCGGCCCCACCCGGCACGCCGCCGCACCGGCCACCGCGGAGCCCGTCGCCTGCCCGCACTGCGGGTCGGCGGACACCGAACTGCTGAGCCGGTTCTCCTCCACCGCCTGCAAGGCGCTGCGCCGCTGCCTGTCCTGCCTCGAACCCTTCGACCACTTCAAGGAGTTGTGATGGCGCACGAAGGGGGACGGGCCCGCTTCCACCGGCTCCGCGTCGCGGCGGTCGACCGGCTCACCGACGACTCAGTGGCGCTGACCCTCGCCGTACCGCCCCCGCTGCGCGAGGCGTACCGCTTCACTCCGGGACAGCACCTCGCCCTGCGCCGCACCGTGGACGGAGCGGAGATCCGGCGCACGTACTCGATCTGCTCGACCGCCCCGGCGGACGAGGCACCGAGCAGCCTCCGGGTCGGCGTGCGCCTGGTCGACGACGGCGCCTTCTCCACGTACGCACACAAAGAGATCGCGGTCGATGACGAGCTGGAGGTGATGACCCCGGCCGGGCGCTTCACCCTCGACCCAACCCCCACCGCGGCTGGGACCGACACCGCCCCCGGCTCCGAGCCCGCTCCCGCCACCGGCCACTACGCCGCGGTCGTCGGCGGCAGTGGCATCACCCCGGTCCTGTCCATCGCCGGCACCCTCCTGGAGCGGGCGCCGCACGCGCGGTTCTGCCTGATACGCAGCGACCGCAGCACCGCGTCGACGATGTTCCTGGAGGAGGTCGCCGACCTGAAGGACCGGTACCCGGACCGGTTCCAGCTGGTCACCGTGCTGTCCCGGGAGGAACAACAGGCGGGCCTGGCGTCCGGCCGGCTCGACCAGGAGCGGCTCACCACACTGCTGCCCGCGCTGCTGCCGGTGGAGCGGGTGGCGGGCTGGTATCTGTGCGGACCGTACGGGCTCGTGCAGAGCGCGGAGCGGACGCTGCGCACACTCGGCGTACGGCGCGAGCGCGTCCACGAGGAGATATTCCACGTCGACGAGGGCCCGGCCCTGGACCGGCAGGCCGCACCGGCATCCGCACCGACACCCGCACCCCCGCACAGCACGGTGACCGCGCAGCTCGACGGCCGTTCGGGGGCCTGGCCGGTGCGGGACGGCGAGTCCCTCCTGGAGACCGTGCTGCGCAACCGACCGGACGCGCCGTACGCCTGCAAGGGGGGCGTGTGCGGGACCTGCCGCGCGTTCCTGGTCTCCGGGGAGGTCCGCATGGACCGGAACTTCGCGCTGGAGGCGGAGGAGACCGAGGCGGGTTACGTGCTGACCTGCCAGTCGCACCCGACCACGGAGAAGGTGGAACTGGACTTCGACCGCTGAGGCCGCTGAGCCCACCGAACGCACGGGGCCCGCTGTTCCCTTCTCGTAGAACCTGTTCTATCTTGACGCCCCGTCAGGTCGCGGACGCGGTGCGGCAGGGATGGCAGGAACGGGAGGCAGGGCCAGTGGACTTCACCTTCTCCGAGGAGCAACAGGCGGCCGTCGAGGCGGCGCAGGCGGTGTTCGGGCCGGTCGCGCCGGACGGCGTGCCCAGCCCCTCACTCACCTCGGGCGCGGTCGCCGAGGACTTCGACCGGGCGCTGTGGGCGAAGGCCGCCGACGCCGATCTGCTCAGCCTGCTGATCGGCCCCGAACACGGCGGAGCGGGCCTCGACGCCATCGCGCTCTGCCTGGTGCTGCGCGAATCGGCCAAGGTCCTCGCCCGGATCCCGCTCCTTGAACACAGCGCGGCCGCGACGGTCGTACAGGCCTGCGGCGGAGCGGAGTTGCGGCAGGAGATCCTCCCCCGCGCCGCGCGCGGCGAGCTCGTGCTGACCGTCGCCTCCGCGGGCCACACCGGGCACGACCCTGCCGAACTGGCCGTGACCGCACGCAAGGAGACCGCCGCGGGGCCGGACGCGGGACCGGACTCGGGACCGGACGCCTGGGTGCTCGACGGTGTGCAGACGGCCGTGCCCTGGGCCTTCGGCGCCGACCGGATCCTCGTCCCGGCCCACACCGGCGAGGGTGAGTCGGTGCTCGCGGTGCTCCCCGGGCCGTTCGCCGACGTACCGGGGCTCACGCTCGCCGAGCAGATATCGACGACCGGTGAGCGCCAGGCCGAGCTGCGCCTGGACGGCGTGCGCGTCGAGGGGCCGCACCTCATCGAGGACGCCACGGCCTGGTCCCGGCTGCACGATCTGCTCGCCACCGGCACCTGCGCGCTCGCGCTCGGCCTCGGTGAAGGCGTGCTCAAGATGACCAGCGACTACGCGGGCAAGCGCGAGCAGTTCGGTTACCCCATCGCCACGTTCCAGGCCGTGGCCGTGCAGGCCGCCGACCGCTATATCGACCTGCGTGCCATGGAGGCCACCCTGTGGCAGGCGGCCTGGCGCATCAGCAGCGGGGCGAGCGGCCCGCTACCGGTCGCGGGAGACGTGGCGGTCGCCAAGACCTGGGCGTCCGACGGCGTGCGACGCGTCGTGCAGACCGCGCAGCACCTGCACGGCGGCTTCGGCGCGGACACGGACTACCCGCTGCACCGCTATCACGCGTGGGCCAAGCACCTGGAGCTCTCGCTCGGTCCGGCCGCCGCCCACGAGGAGGCACTCGGCGACCTGCTGGCGGCGCATCCCCTCGGCTGAGCGGGCCCGTCCGAAGAGAAGCGGGCCCGTCCGAAGAGAAAGGTCTCAGGCCACGGCGCCCGGCTGCCCGTTGTCGTCCACGACGGCGCGGCCGGCCGCCTCCCAGGCCTGCATGCCCCCGTCGACGTTCACCGCGTCGACGCCCTGCTGCGCCAGGTACATCGTCACCTGGGCGGAGCGTCCGCCGGAGCGGCAGATGACGTTGACGCGGCCGTCCTGCGGCGCCGCCTCCGTCAACTCGCCGTAGCGGGCGACGAATTCGCTCATCGGAATGTGCAGCGCACCCGCCGCGTGACCCGCCTGCCACTCGTCGTCCTCACGGACGTCGAGGAGGAAGTCCTCTTCCTTGAGCTCGTCAACAGCGACCGTGGGCACACCAGAACCGAAAACCATGCCCCCGACGCTACCCTCTCGCGCCTCGGAGCTACCCTCTCGGGCCTCCGAGCTCAGGAGGCGGTCAGCCGCTCCAGCTCGGACTCCCGCTCGGCGACCTGTGCGAGGAGTTTCTCGCCGATCTCGTCGAGCAAGGTGTCCGGGTCGTCGGGAGCCATCCGCAGCATCGAGCCGATCGCGCTCTCCTCCAGCTCCTGCGCCACCGCCGTGAGCAGTTCCTTGCGCTGCGCCAGCCACTCGAGGCGGGCGTACAGCTCCTCGCTCTCGGTCGGCTGCTGCTCGGTCGGCTTGGGACCCGCCGCCCACTCCTCGGCCAGCTCGCGCAGCAACGCCGCGTCACCCCGGCCGTACGCCGCGTTCACCCGGGAGATGAACTCGTCGCGCCGCTCCCGCTCGCTGTCGTCCTGCGCCAGGTCCGGATGCGCCTTGCGGGCCAGCTCGCGGTAGAGCTTGCGCGCCTCCTCGCTGGGTCGCACCCGCTGCGGCGGCCGCACCGGCTGCTCGGTCAGCATCGCGGCGGCCTCGGGGAACAGTCCGTCCCCGTCCATCCACCCGTGGAACAGCTCCTCGACGCCGGGCATCGGCATCACCCGCGCCCGCGCCTCGTCGGCCTTGCGGCGGTCCTCCGCGTCACCGGTGCGGGCCGCCGTCGCCTCCGCGATCAGCGCCTCCAGCTCGTCGAGCCGTGTGTACATCGGTCCGAGCTTCTGATGGTGCAGGCGCGAGAAGTTCTCCACCTCGACCCGGAAGGTCTCCACGGCGATCTCGAACTCGATCAAGGCCTGCTCCGCGGCGCGCACGGCCCGCTCGAGGCGCGCCTCCGGCCGCTCCGCGCTCCGCTCTTGGGCCCGCTCGTTGAGGCGTTCCTTCAGGCGGTCCTTGAGGCGCTCCCGAGGTTGCTCCTCCGGCCGCCCTGCCGCATCGTCGGTCTCCGGGGTCGTCACACGACCAGCGTAGGGCACGGTGTTGACCGCACCCGAACGGCCGCGGTGGCCCTGCTCAACGCGAAGCCGCCCCCACGCGGCCACCCCGACACGGCCGCCCGCTCCTCAGACGCCCGCCTCCGCCGCCACCCGCCCCTCACGCACGGCCCGCACCAGCTCCCCGTGGTCGGCCTCGGTCCGGTCCGCGTAGGCGACGGCGAACGCGGCCACCGCCTCGTCCAGCTCCTCGTTCTTGCCGCAGTACCCGGCGACGAGCCGCGGGTCGGCGCTGTGCGCGTGGGCACGGGCGAGCAGGGCGCCGGTCATCCGGGCGTAGTCGTCGATCTGGTCGGCTGCGAGGGCGGCCGGGTCGACGCTGCCCTTGCGGTTCCTGAACTGCCGGACCTGGAACGGCCGTTCGTCGACCGTGGTCCACCCGAGCAGGATGTCGCTGACGACCTGCATCCGCTTCTGCCCGAGCACCACCCGCCGGCCCTCGTGCTCGACGGGCTCCGCCGCGAACCCCGCCGTCGGCAGGTGGGGGAGCAGCGCCGAGGGCCGCGCCTCCTTCACCTGCAGCACGAGCGGCTCGCCCCGGTGGTCGAGGAGCAGCACCACGTAGGAGCGGGTGCCGACGCTGCCGGTGCCGACGACGCGGAAGGCCACGTCGTGGATCGCGTACCGCCCGAGCAGCGGCAGCCGGTCCGCGGACAGGGTGTCCAGGTAGGGGCCGAGCGCGCTCGCGACGGCCGCGGCCTCCGCGTCGGGCACCGAGCGCAGCACCGGCGGCGCGTCCACGAACCGCCGTCCGCCGCCTTCCACCTCGACCGTGGACTTGGCCGCGAACCGTCCGCTGGTGTTCTTGCTGGCCTTCTCGGAGACCCGCTCCAGGGTGCCGAGCAGATCGCGGGCGTTCGCGTGGGAGACCAGTTCCTCGTCGGCGATCGCGTTCCACGCCTCCAGGACGGGGAGTTTCGCGAGCAGCCGCATGGTGCGCCGGTAGGCGCCGACGGCGTCGTGCGCCGCTTCCTCGCAGGTGTCCTCGTCGGCCCCCGCCTCCCGGCCGGCAAGCACGAGCGACGTGGCGAGCCGCTTCAGGTCCCATTCCCAGGGGCCGTGCACCGTCTCGTCGAAGTCGTTGAGGTCGATGACGAGGCCGCCGCGCGCGTCCGCGTACAGGCCGAAGTTGGCCGCGTGCGCGTCACCGCATATCTGGGCGCCGATGCCCGTCACCGGAGTGCGCGCGAGGTCGTACGCCATCAGGCCCGCTGAGCCGCGCAGGAACGCGAAGGGGGTGGCGGCCATCCGTCCGACGCGGATCGGCGTGAGCTCGGGGATCCTGCCGCGGTTGGACTCCTCGACGGCGGCCGGCCCGTCGGGCCGGTCCGGGTCCGCCGCGAAGTCGCGGTGCGCGCCCCTCGGCACCTGTTCCCGCAGCGCCTTGCCCGCCGCCTTGGGTGTGCCGCCCGAGCCTCCCGCGGCCTCCGCGAACCCCGGCACCCGAGGCAGCCGCCGCGCCCCTGCCTCCATGGACTCCCGCGCCCCGCCCTGCCGCGGCACCGCCACGTGATCCGATCCGCCCACGTCCGACCGCCTCCCCCATGCCGTGCCTCGTATGTGATCGGTCACGACCGTACCGCCGGTCCGGAAAACCCGTCAGGGCCTGTGGAAAACCCTCAGCACGTGCACAACTCGCTCACTCCACGAGCCCGTTGCTCCCGGAATCGGAACTCAGGCGGACGTCACTTCCGGAACTCCTCCGGGCACGTCCCGCCCTCGGCCCCCAGATACGTCCCGGCCCAGTCCCCCAGCTCCCGCAGCGCGGGCTGCAACGCGGCGCCCGCCGCCGAGAGCCGGTACGAGACGCGCAGCGGCGGCCCTTCATCGACCTGCCGCACGACGAGGCCGGCCGCGCCGAGCTCGGTCAGCCGGTCGGAGAGCATCCGCTCGCTGATGCCCGGAATGGCCCTGCGCAGGTCCGCGAAGTGCCGGGGACCGCCCATCAGGACGGACACGATCAGCCCCGTCCAACGCTTGCCCAGCAGTCCGAAGACGCGCGTCATTGCGATGTCGACCGTCGAACACCTTTGGGGTTCGTGGGTCACGGCGCCGCCCGCGCACGCCTCACTCATGTCTTCCCCGCTGCCCACCATGCCTCCAGGGTACTGCGTTCTCGTATGGGGATGAAAAAAAGTAAGTCCCTGTGCTATTAATAGTTACATACTCAATTACGGCGTCCTCAACCCTCGGGGGCGCCCTCAACCCTCACGGGAGAGAACCATGGCCACCCTGCTCCACATCGACTCCTCCGTCTTCGACGGCCAGGCCTCCGCGTCCCGTGCCGTCACGGACGCCTTCCGCAAGGCCTGGCAGGAGCAGCACCCGGAGGGCACCGTCGTCTACCGCGACCTGGCCGCGAACCCGGTGCCGCACATCACCGCCGACGCCCACGTGGCCGGCTTCGTCCCCGCCGACGCGCACACGCCGGAGCAGGCCGCCGCCTTCGCCGAGCGCGTCAAGCTCATCGAGGAGCTGGAGCAGGCGGACGCCATTCTGATCGGCGCCCCGATGTACAACTTCTCGATCCCCTCCACGCTGAAGGCGTGGCTGGACAACGTGATCCTCATGGGCCGCACCTCCGGCCCCGAGACCCAGTCCGCCAAGGGCACCCCGGTCACCGTCGTCGCCAGCCGCGGCGGCTCCTACGCGCCGGGCACCCCGCGCGAGGGCTTCGAGTACGTGCAGAACTTCCTGGGCGCGGCCCTGCGCGACGGCCTCGGCCTCGACCTGGACTTCATCGTCCCGGAGCTGACGATGGCCCCGCAGAACCCGGCGATGGCCGAGCTCGTCCCGCTCTACGAGGCCTCCCGCGCCAAGGCCCTCACGGACGCCGAGGAGAAGGGCAAGGCGCTCGCCTCCCGCTTCGCCGCCTGAGCACGCGCGCGTAGCCACGCGCTGCAGCGTCCGACCACGCGCGCGTAGTGACGTGTAACGCGTGACGTGACATAACCCACAGGGCCCCACGACCGACCGGTTCGTGGGGCCCTGTGGGCATGCTCACCCGCCTCGGGCGGGCAACGCAAAAGCCCCGCAGATCCGAGGACCTGCGGGGCTTTTCACTGTGCGCGAGGGGGGATTTGAACCCCCACGTCCCGAAGGACACTGGCACCTGAAGCCAGCGCGTCTGCCGTTCCGCCACTCGCGCAATCGAGTGTGTCTTCCGAACCCTGCGCCCTTGCGGGCCCTGTGCCTTCCGACGAACAAAACATTAGCACGCTGCGGAGGGTGGATTCACACCCGTTCCCGCGGCCCCCCAGCAGGCATCCGGAGCCGGATCGCCCACGTCCCACAGCCGCGTACGGGACACTGTTCGGAGGCCACCTCTACGATCCCCAGACAAGGGGCCCGGTTGAGGGGCTGTGAGCGTCGACACTCATCGAGCAGGCGGACAGGGGGAACCAGCCGATTTCCCGACGCGTGGATACGATCAGTAAGCAGTACCAAGCCAGTAAGCAGTACGAAGCAGGCAGGACGGCAAAGAAGGAGGAGGTGCCCCATGGGAGTCCTGAAGAAGTTTGAACAGCGCCTCGAGGGGCTGGTCAACGGCACCTTCGCCAAGGTCTTCAAGTCCGAGGTGCAGCCCGTCGAGATCGCCGGAGCGCTGCAGCGCGAGTGCGACAACAACGCCACGATCTGGAACCGCGACCGGACGGTCGTCCCCAATGACTTCATCGTGGAACTCAGCGCGCCCGACTACGAGCGGCTGAGCCCCTACTCGGGCCAGCTCGGTGACGAGCTGTCCGGCATGGTGCGCGACTACGCGAAGCAGCAGCGCTACAGCTTCATGGGCCCCATCAAGGTGCACCTGGAGAAGGCGGACGACCTGGACACGGGTCTGTACCGGGTACGCAGCCGCACCCTCGCGTCCTCCACCAGCCAGGACAGGCCCCAGCAGCAGCGCCCCGCCCCGGCCGCCCGGCCGAACCAGGCACCCGGTGGCTACGGATACCCGCAGCCCACCGCGGCCCCGCCGATGCCCTCCGCCCCGCCGCCGGCCCGTCCGGCGCAGGCACCCCAGTCGGTACCCGCGGCGCAGGGACAGCAGCCCGAAGCGGGCCCGCTGCCCGGCGCCCGCGTGCGCCACTGGATCGAGATCAATGGCACACGCCACCAGATCTCCCGCGCCACCCTCGTGCTCGGCCGGTCCACCGAGGCCGACGTGCGGATCGACGACCCCGGCGTATCGCGCCGGCACTGCGAGATCCGGACCGGAACGCCCTCGACGATCCAGGATCTCGGATCCACCAACGGCATCGTGGTGGACGGGCAGCACACCACCCGCGCTACGCTCCGCGACGGCTCGCGGATCGTCGTGGGCCAAACCACCATCGTTTACCGGCAAGCCGAAGGGTGAAGCGGGGGCAATGTCAGAGCTGACCCTGACGGTCATGCGGCTGGGTTTCCTGGCCGTTCTGTGGCTGTTCGTGATCGTGGCCGTCCAGGTCATCCGCAGCGACCTGTTCGGTACGCGCGTCACCGCACGCGGCTCGCGCCGTGAGAGCGGGCGCACGCAACAACAGGCCGCACGACAGGCCGCTGCGCCTCCGCAGCAGCGGCAGCAGCAGCAAGGGGGCGGTGGCCGCCAGCGGCGCGGCGCCCCCACCAAGCTGGTCGTCTCCGAAGGCACGCTCACCGGTACGACGGTGGCGCTGCAGGGGCAGACGATCACGCTCGGCCGTGCGCACGACAGCACGATCGTGCTCGACGACGACTACGCGTCGAGCCGGCATGCCAGGATCTACCCGGACCGTGACGGTCAGTGGATCGTCGAGGATCTCGGGTCCACCAACGGCACATATCTCGACCGGACCCGCCTCACGACGCCCCAGCCGATTCCGCTGGGTGCGCCCATCCGCATCGGCAAGACCGTCATCGAGCTGCGGAAGTAGTGCTACGTCATGAATGAGCGCGAGCGGAGCGAGCCGGCCGACGCGGACGTCCGGGCCCTTGCTGCCCCGGACACCGGCGCGCTCCCGACCGGAGGGTGGGCAGTGTGGTTCGACACGACCGGCTGTACCCGGAGTCTGAGCCAGCTGGGCAGGTGCGCATGAGTCTGTCACTGCGCTTCGCCGCCGGATCACACAAAGGCATGATCCGCGAGGGCAACGAGGACTCCGGCTACGCCGGCCCCCGGCTGCTCGCGATCGCCGACGGCATGGGCGGCCAGGCCGCCGGTGAGGTCGCCTCGTCCGAGGTGATCTCCACCATCGTCGCGCTCGACGACGACGTGCCAGGATCGGACATCCTGACCTCGCTCGGCACCGCCGTGCAGCGGGCCAACGACCAGCTCCGGATGATGGTCGAGGAGGACCCCCAGCTCGAGGGCATGGGGACCACCCTGACCGCACTGCTGTGGACGGGCCAGCGGCTCGGCCTCGTACACGTCGGCGACTCGCGCGCGTATCTACTGCGCGACGGCGTGCTGACGCAGATCACCCAGGACCACACGTGGGTGCAGCGCCTCGTCGACGAGGGCCGCATCACGGAAGAGGAAGCCACCACGCACCCGCAGCGCTCGCTGCTGATGCGCGCGCTGGGCAGCGGCGACCACGTCGAGCCCGACCTCTCCATCCGTGAGGTCCGGGCCGGCGACCGGTACCTGATCTGCTCCGACGGCCTGTCGGGCGTCGTCTCCCACCAGACGATGGAGGAGACCCTCGCCAGCTACCAGGGCCCGCAGGAGACGGTCCAGGACCTGATCCAGCTGGCGCTGCGCGGCGGCGGACCCGACAACATCACCGTGATCATCGCGGACGTCCTCGACATCGACAGCGGGGACACCCTCGCCGGTCATCTCTCGGACGCCCCCGTGGTCGTCGGCGCGGTCGCCGAGAACCAGCAGGCGCTGCACGAGGGCAGCGCGATGGAGACCCCCGCGGGCCGCGCCGCCGGACTCGGCCGCCAGGCCCCCGGCGGATCCCCCGGCGGAGGCGGCGAGTTCGGGCCGCCCGACAACGGCGCCGTGGAGGGCTTCTCGTACTCGGACGAGGACTTCGTGAAGCCGCGGCCCCGCCGGAGGTGGCTCAAGAGATCCCTCTACACGGTGCTCGCGCTGGCCGTCATCGGCGGTGGCCTCTACGGCGGCTACCGCTGGACGCAGACGCAGTACTACGTCGGCACCAACGAGGAGCACGTGGCGCTGTACCGCGGCATCAGTCAGGACCTCGCCTGGGTGAGCCTGTCCGACGTCGAGAAGGACCACCCGGAGATCGAGCTCAAGTACCTGCCGCCGTACCAGCGCAAGCAGGTCGACGCGACCATCGCCGAAGGTGACCTGGCCGCCGCCCAGGACAAGATCCAGGAACTGTCCGCGCAGGCCACCGCATGCGAGAAGCAGGCCGCACGGGACAAGGCCGAGAACGAGAAGAACGCGAAGACCGGCGAGGGCGAAGCAGGCGGAACCTCCACGGGAGGCACGACGTCCAAGGCGTCGTTCCGCACCGCCACACCCACGCCGAACCCGTCGTCGTCCGGCAAGTCCAAGACCTCTCCCACGCCCACCCCTGGCCCCACTCTTTCCGAGGAAGAGCAGCAGCTGGCCAAGGCGTGCGCACAGCAGTAGAAGCCGTTGGGGGCCTCAGCACGCCATGAGTAGTAACTCCACGACCCATACGTCGACCATTGGAGCGATCGGAGCACCCAGCCGACGCAACACCGAGCTGGCACTGCTCGTGTTCGCCGTGGTCATCCCGGTGTTCGCGTACGCCAATGTCGGCCTCGCCCTCGACGGCGAGGTCCCCGCGGGCCTGCTCGGCTACGGGCTCGGCCTCGGCCTGCTCGCGGGCGTCGCCCACATCGTCGTACGGAAGTTCGCGGCGTATGCGGACCCCCTGATGCTGCCGCTGGCCACGCTGCTCAACGGGCTCGGCCTGGTGGTCATCTGGCGGCTCGACCAGTCGAAGCTGCTGCAGTCGATCGACCAGGCGGGCAGCGCGGCCCCGAAGCAGCTGATGTACACGGCCATGGGCATCGCGCTCTTCATCGTCGTGCTGATCTTCCTCAAGGACCACCGCGCCCTGCAGCGCTACACCTACATCTCCATGCTCGGCGCCGTGGTCCTGCTGCTGCTCCCGCTCGTTCCCGGCCTCGGCCAGAACATCTTCGGCGCGCGGATCTGGATCAACATCGGCGGCTTCTCCATCCAGCCCGGTGAGTTCGCGAAGATCGTCCTCGCGATCTTCTTCGCCGGCTACCTGATGGTGAAGCGGGACGCCCTGGCGCTCGCCTCGCGCCGCTTCATGGGCATCTACCTGCCGCGCGGCCGCGACCTCGGACCGATCCTCGTCGTCTGGGGGATCTCGATCCTCATCCTGGTCTTCGAGACCGACCTCGGTACGTCGCTGCTGTTCTTCGGAATGTTCGTCATCATGCTGTACGTCGCCACCGAGCGGACCAGCTGGATCGTCTTCGGTCTGCTGATGTCCGCGGTCGGCGCCGTCGGTGTGGCCACGTTCGAGCCGCACATCCAGCAGCGCGTCGACGCCTGGCTCGACCCGATGAAGGAGTACATGCTCAGCCGGCAGGGCGTGCCCGGCCACTCCGAGCAGGCGATGCAGGCGCTGTGGGCCTTCGGTTCCGGCGGCACCCTCGGCACCGGCTGGGGCCAGGGCCACTCCGAGCTGATCCGCTTCGCGGCGAACTCCGACTTCATCCTCGCCACCTTCGGCGAGGAGCTGGGCCTGGCGGGCCTGATGGCGCTGCTGCTGATCTACGCACTGATCGTGGAGCGCGGCGTGCGCACCGCGCTCGCCGCCCGCGACCCCTTCGGCAAGCTGCTCGCCGTCGGCCTGTCCGGCGCCTTCGCGCTGCAGGTCTTCGTCGTCGCCGGCGGTGTCATGGGGCTCATCCCGCTGACCGGTATGACGATGCCCTTCCTCGCGTACGGCGGTTCCTCCGTCATCGCCAACTGGGCGCTCATCGGCATCCTGATCCGGATCAGCGACACCGCGCGGCGGCCCGCGCCGAGCCCCACGCCAAGTCCCGACGCCGAGATGACCCAGGTGGTCCGACCGTGAACAAGCCCCTGCGCCGCATCGCGATCTTCTGCGGACTCCTGGTCCTCGGCCTCCTGATCCGCGACAACTGGCTCCAGTACGTGAAGGCCGACTCGCTCGCCTCCGACAAGGAGAACCGTCGCGTCGCCATCGAGCGGTACTCGACGCCGCGCGGCGACATCATCGTCGACGGCAAGTCCATCACCGGCTCCAAGGCGACCACCGGCACCGACCTCAAGTACAAGCGGACCTGGAAGGACGGGCCCATGTGGTCGCCCGTCACCGGTTACGCGTCGCAGGTCGTCGGCGCCAGCCAGATCGAGAACCTCGAGGACGGCATCCTCAGCGGCAACGACGACCGCCTCTTCTTCCGCAACACCCTCGACATGATCACGGGCAAGCAGAAGGAGGGCGGCAACGTCGTCACCACCCTCAACGCCGCCGCGCAGAAGGCCGCCTACGACGGCCTGAAGACGCGCGGCAAGGGTGCCGTCGCCGCCATCGAGCCGTCCACCGGCAAGATCCTCGCGCTCGCGTCCACCCCGTCGTACGACCCGTCGGCCTTCGCCGGGAACTCCACCGACGACAGCAAGACGTTCACGCAGCTCGACAAGGACAAGGACAAGCCGCTCCTGAACCGCGCGCTGCGCGAGACGTACCCGCCGGGTTCGACGTTCAAGCTGGTGACGGCCGCGGCCGCACTGGAGAGCGGGAACTACGACCCGGACAAGAAGACGGACACCCCGCTGCCGTGGACCATGCCGGGCACCACGACGCCGCTGCCGAACGAGGGCAACATCCCTTGTAAGAACGCGACGCTGCGGGTCGCCCTGAAGGTCTCCTGCAACACCGTCTTCGGCAAGATCGGCTCGGACCTCGGCGTCGACGCGATGCGCGAGGAGGCGGACAAGTTCGGCTTCAACAAGGAGCAGTTCATCCCGGTCCGCTCGAACGCGTCGAACTTCGACAAGGACATGAACAAGTCGGAGACCGCGCTCTCCTCGATCGGCCAGTTCAACACCGCCACGACGCCGCTGCAGATGGCCATGGTCGCCTCGGCGGTCGCCAACGACGGCAAGCTCATGGAGCCGTACATGGTGGACGAGCTGAAGGCACCGAGCCTCGACACCATCGACAAGACGGACCCGAAGGAGCTGAGCCGGCCGCTCACCGAGGACAACGCGCAGAAGCTCCAGTCGATGATGGAGACGGTCGTCAACGACGGAACCGGCTCCAACGCCAAGATCCCCGGCGTCACCGTCGGCGGCAAGACCGGTACCGCCCAGCACGGCGTCGACAACAGCGAGAGGCCGTACGCCTGGTTCGTCTCCTACGCCAAGACGAGCTCCGGTTCGCCGGTGGCCGTGGCCGTGGTCGTCGAGGACAGCGCGGCCGGCCGCCAGGACATCTCCGGTGGTGGCCTGGCCGCGCCGATCGCGCGAGACGTGATGAAGGCGGTCGTGGACAGCAAGCAGTGACTCGAGGGAACCCGGTTTCACCGCTCCTTGTGAGCCCGGTCACTCGTTGTTCACATAGATGCACGTGGCGATACCGGTCCTGTCACGGGTCACGGTGGTGGCCAGGTCACGCTGGGCAAGCCGGGTACGGTATGCCCGGACAGCACACCGCCCGACCCCGCACGGGACGGTCGGGACCGACGGAGAGGGCTGGTAGGTAATGGAAGAGCCGCGTCGCCTCGGCGGCCGGTACGAGCTGGGCCAGGTGCTCGGCCGTGGTGGCATGGCGGAGGTCTACCTCGCCCATGACACCCGGCTCGGCCGCACCGTGGCGGTGAAGACGCTGCGGGTGGACCTCGCGCGCGACCCGTCGTTCCAGGCCCGGTTCCGCCGGGAGGCCCAGTCGGCCGCCTCGCTCAACCATCCCGCGATCGTGGCGGTGTACGACACGGGCGAGGACTACGTCGACCAGATCTCCATCCCGTACATCGTGATGGAGTACGTGGACGGTTCCACGCTCAGAGAGCTGCTGCACTCCGGCCGCAAGCTGCTGCCCGAGCGCGCCATGGAGATGACCGTCGGCATCCTCCAGGCGCTCGAGTACTCGCACCGCGCCGGCATCGTGCACCGCGACATCAAGCCGGCCAACGTCATGCTGACCCGCAACGGTCAGGTGAAGGTCATGGACTTCGGCATCGCCCGCGCGATGGGCGACGCCGGCATGACGATGACGCAGACCGCGGCGGTCATCGGCACCGCGCAGTACCTCTCGCCCGAGCAGGCCAAGGGCGAGCAGGTCGACGCGCGCTCCGACCTGTACTCGACGGGCTGCCTGCTGTACGAACTGCTCACCGTGCGGCCGCCGTTCGTCGGCGACTCCCCGGTCGCCGTCGCGTACCAGCACGTCCGCGAGGAGGCCCAGGCCCCCTCGGTCTTCGACTCCGAGATCACGCCCGAGATGGACGCCATCGTCCTCAAGGCGCTGACCAAGGACCCGGACTACCGCTACCAGTCCGCCGACGAGATGCGCGCCGACATCGAGGCCTGCCTCGACGGCCAGCCGGTCGCCGCCACCGCCGCCATGGGCGCGGTCGGCTACGGCGGGGGCCACCCCGACGACCAGCAGACCGCGATGCTGCGCCCGCAGAACGGTGCGGGCCAGACGTCGATGCTGCCGCCGACCAACCCGGACGACGGCGGCTTCGGCTACGACGACCGGGGTGACCGGCGCCGCCAGGGCAAGAACCGCACGTCGACGATCTTCCTCGTCCTCGCGGGCATCCTGGTGCTCGTCGGCGCCGTCCTGATCGGCAAGTGGATCTTCGGCGGCGACGGCGTCGGCAACGAGTCGTTCAAGGCCCCGAACTTCGTCGGCAAGACGGTCGGCGAGGCCGAGAAGATGGCCGAGAACCGCGACCTCAAGCTGGACTCCAGCAAGTCGGGCCCCTGCGAGGACTACCCCAAGGGCCAGATCTGCTCGCAGAACCCGAAGTCCGGCACGACGGTCGAAAAGAACGACACGGTCACGGTGTCGGTCTCGACGGGCGCGCCCAAGATCTCCATCCCGGACGTCACGGGCCTCTCGTACGACGAAGCCGTCTCCGAGCTGAAGAACAAGGGCTTCGAGAACGTCACCAGGACAACCGAGGAGTCCGAGCGGACACCCGGCACGGTGACCAAGCAAGACCCCTCCAGCGGCAAGGTCGAAAAGGGCACCGAGATCACCCTGACCGTCGCGAAGAAGAAGGCGCTCGTCACCGTCCCGAACGTGGCCGGCGGCAACCTCTCCTGCGACGAGGCCACCCAGCAGCTCAAGGACAGCAAGCTCGAGGCGAGCTGCACCGAGGAGGAGAGCACCGCGGCCGAGCCCGGCAAGGTGTTCGCCCAGAGCCTCCAGGCCGACAGCCAGGCGGAGCCCGGCTCCACCGTCACGCTGAAGGTCGCCAAGGAGGGTGCGCAGACCCCGGTCCCGAACGTGGTCGGCCAGAAGGTCAAGGACGCCAAGAAGATCCTGGACGACGCCGGCTTCAAGAACGTCCAGTTCGCCGACGGCGCCGACCAGGGCGACCAGGCCCGGGTCATCACCCAGGACCCGGCGGCCAACACCGCGTCCGACCCCGCCAACACCACGGTCACCCTGACCACGGTCGGCGGCGGGGACAACGGCGGGAACGACAACGGCGGCATCTTCGGGGGCAACCTCGGCGGCTGACGCCCCACCACCCGCACTACCGCGGCCGGAGCCCCGGTCCCCTCCACACGAGGGGACCGGGGCTCCACGCATATACCAACAGGGCACCACAGCAGGCCACATTCATACACAAACGCGAACCTCGCCCATACCTTCACATGATCCGATCCGTTATCCGGACACCCACCTCCCCAGCGGAAGGAACTCCGGTGATCAACGAATCGGCCCTGCTCGAATCCAAGTCCCTGCGCGACAGCGTGCTCGACCGCACAGACGTCCTCGACAAGGTGAAGGCCCTGTCACTGCTGCCGGACGGGATGCACGTGACAACGGCGATGGTGGCGGCGTACTTCGACGTCGCGGAAACCGTCATCAACAACCTGCTCAGTCGTCACCGACAAGAACTCACGTCCAACGGCCTACAGGTACTCCGAGGCTCTGAACTGCGTGAATTTAAGCAACTCAACTTGAGTCCCTATCCAGGAAGTTATCCACAGCCCCGCTCCAGCCTGGCCCTATGGTCCCGCCGAGCCGTCCTCAACGTCGCCATGCTCCTGCGCGACAGCGACATCGCCCGCCAAGTCCGCGCCTACCTCCTCGACATGGAATACCTGGCCCGCACCCAACCGGCCGGCACACAGAACACCCACGAACACGATGCCCTCGACGCCCGCATCGACCAGCGCATCGCCGACACCCTCGGCAAAACCGTCGTCCCGATGTTCAACGCCCTGATCGAAGCCTCCGGCGAGCACCGCCGCGAACTGCTCGACCTGCGCGCAGGGGTTCAACACCTGGAGCACCGCATCCGCCGCCACCATGCCCGACTCCAGCGACTGGAAGTAGCGGTGGAGAACCGCCCGCTCCCCGGCACCATGGCCGCCATGGACGCCATGAACGGCCGTCAGTTCGAGAACCACATCGCTTCACTGCTCGACCGCGACAGCTGCACCGATGTCGCCGTCCAAGGAGGCTGGGGCGACCGCGGCATCGACATCACCGCCGTCACACCGGACGGGCGACGCGTCGCGGTCCAGTGCAAAAGGTTCGCGCCCTACCAATCGATCACCAGCGCCGAGATCCAGAAATTCATCGGCGCTTCCAAAGTGCTGCGCGTCTCCGAAGTGGCCATGTTCGTCACCACATGCCGCTTCACTGCCGAAGCGGCCGGCATCGCCGCCGAGGCAGGCATCACCGTCGTGCCCCGTAACCTGCTGGAGAAGTGGAGCACCGGGGAACCGCTCAAGACCCTGCGGTGACCTCACTTGACCTCACCGAGCGTCAGAACCGCATGAAACACATGAAACAAAGGGCCCGAAGCCGCAAGAACAAGTTGCGGCTTCGGGCCCCACCCATCGTAGGGGCAGCGCCACCCGCCCTACCGCAATTCCTTCGGCGGCGTCCGGTCGCCGTCCACCTTGTCGACCCGCTCCAGCTCGCCCCACACCACGTAGCGGTACGTGGACGTGTAGACCGGCGTGCAGGTCGTCAGCGTGATGTACTTCCCGGCCTTCTTCTTCCCCGACTCCTTGGGCACCTGGTCGAGGACGTCCACGTTGTACTTCGAGGTCTCCGGGAGGATGTTGTAGACCTTGTAGACGTACCAGTCGTCCTTCGTCTCGAAGACGATCGGGTCGCCCTTCTCGATCTTGTCGATGTTGTGGAACTTGGCACCGTGCCCGTCCCGGTGCGCGGCCAGCGAGAAGTTGCCGTTCTTCCCCTTCGTCGGCAGCGCCGCCTTCACGGGATCCGTGTAGTAACCGGCGACACCGTCGTTGAGGATCTTGGTGTCCGTGCCCTTCTCGACCAGCATGTCGCCGCTGCTCATCGCGGGGACGTGCAGGAAGCCGATGCCGTTCTTGGTGTCCAGGGCGCCGGGGCCGCTGTTGCCCTTCCACCCGTCGCGGACCTTGTCGCCCTGCTTGCCCGCCGCACGATCCGCGACGACGTTCGTCCACCACAGTGAATAGGCGACGAAAAGACCGAGGATCACGCCCGCGGTGATGAGCAGTTCACCGAAGACGCTGACGGCGGTCGCGATCTTGCCGCGCCGGGGTGAGGGCGAAGGCGAGGGGCCGTTCGGTGCGGCTTCTTCCCCATGGTCGGTCGTCGCTGCCACTGCGTCATGCCCCGTCTCTGTGCGCCGTACTGCCCGATGCCTGGTGCCCGGAGTTCCCCGGTTATTCGACGAGCGCGTCCGGCTTGCCCTTGCTCCGCGGACGCTCCTCGACCATCTTGCCCCAGACGATCATTCGATACGTACTGGTGAATTCCGGAGTGCACGTCGTCAGAGTGATGTAACGCCCCGCCTTGGTGAATCCGGAGCCCGCCGGGATCGGGTTGAGCACAGACGTGTTCGACGGCATGGTCTGCGGGAGGATGCTCGCCATTTTGTACACGTAGTACTTGTCCTGCGTCTCGACCACGATCGGGTCGCCCGGTTCGAGACGGTTGATGAAGCGGAACGGCTCACCGTGGGTGTTGCGGTGCCCGGCAACCGCGAAGTTCCCCTTCTTCGCGTCCGGCATCGCGGTCGGAATGCTGTCCTTGTCGTAGTGCCCGACCATGCCCTTGTCGAGGACCTGCGGCTTACTGATGCCCTCGGCGATCGGCACGACGACGTCCAGCTTCGGGATGTAGAGGATCGCGAAGCCCTGCCCCGGCTCGAACGCACCGGGCTTGCGCTTGCCGTTGGCCCAGTCGTCCTCAAGGCTGTGCCGGGCGCTGCCGGCGATGTCGTGGGCCCTTATGTTCGACCACCACAGCTGGTAGGTGACGAACAGCAGCATCAACACCCCGATGCTGATGAAGACTTCGCCGACCGCCCGGCTCGCGATCACCCCCGCACCAGGCTTGGCCGCACGCGCCGCTGCGCGCGCCTCGACCCGGGACAGCGGCTTGCCGTCCGCTCCCGTCTCCGACTCCTGCTCGGTGGCGGGCGCCGCGGAGTGCCGTCCGCCGCCCCGCTTGGCGGCCTTCCTGCGCGCGGCACGGCCACCGGTGGGCGGCGCGGTCTCGACTATTCGCCGAGTGTCCGCGGTGCGCAGGGCAACGGTCTCGTCGTCCCGCACCGGCGCGGGCTCGGGCTCATCCTGTACGGGGGTGTGAGCGGGCTCTTGGGCTGCGGTCGGCGGTTCCTGGGTGTGGTGCACGGCCGCGGGCGCCGGTTCCTGGGTGTGGTGCACGGCCGCCGACGCCGGTTCCTGGGCCTGCTGCCGTGTGCTCCCGTACCAGTCCTGGGCGTACCCCTGCGGGTCGTACCACTCGGGCTCCGGCTCCAGGCGGCGCTTCGGCTCCTCGGCCCGCCGCTGCTCCTGCTGTGGGCCCGACTGTGGCTCCTGCTGCGGGCCCGGCTGTGGCTCCTGCTCCTGCACTCCCGACGGCCGGAACCACGGCGACGGGTGCTGCCCCGGCAACGGGTCGTTCAGCGGGTCGTCGAGGCGACGCACCGCATCCTCGAACCCGCCGGCCTCACCGTCCTGCTCGGGGCGCAACGCGGTCACGCCGAGGCCCTGCCCACGACCGGCGCGAGCCCGGCCGATCTGGCCACAGCATCCTTGTCCCCGCACTCGACGAGCCAGTTCGCGAGCATCAGGTGTCCGTGCTCGGTGAGCACCGACTCGGGGTGGAACTGCACGCCCTCGACGGGCAGTTCACGGTGGCGCAGGCCCATGATGATGCCGTCCTCGGTACGAGCCGTGACCTCCAGCTCCTCCGGTACGGTGCCGGGCTCCGCGGCCAGCGAGTGGTAGCGGGTGGCCGTGAACGGGTCCGGGAGGCCCGCGAAGACGCCTTTGCCCGAGTGCCCGACGAGCGAGGTCTTGCCGTGCAGCAGCTCGGGGGCGCGGTCCACGACGCCGCCGTACGCCACCTGCATGGACTGCATGCCGAGGCAGACACCGAAGACGGGCACACCGGTCGCCGCGCAGTGCCGCACCATCTCGATGCAGACACCGGCCTGTTCGGGGGCGCCGGGACCCGGGCTGAGCAGCACGCCGTCGAAACCGTCCTGCGCGTGCGAGGTCGTCACCTCGTCGTTGCGCACCACCTCGCACTCGGCACCCAGCTGGTACAGGTACTGGACGAGGTTGAAGACGAAGCTGTCGTAGTTGTCGACGACGAGAATGCGGGTCTTTCGGGTGCTCACTGGCCGTTCACCGTCACATCGTTGAAGGGCAGCAGCGGCTCGGCCCAGGGGAAGATGTACTGGAAGAGGACGTACACGACCGCCAGGGCCAGCAGGACCGAGATCCCCGCCCTCACCCAGGTGTTCCCCGGCAGATGCCGCCAGATCCAGCCGTACATGCCGGGCTCCCCTTCCACCGTTCTGCGATTACGGCACCAGACTAACGGCGCAACGCTTTCGGTTTGCCTGCCTCCACAGGCTGAGTGGCATCGAGATGCGCCCAGACGATCAGCCGGTGACTGTGGCCCCACTCCGGCTCACAGGTCGTCAGCGTCAGATAGCGCCCCGGCTCCTCGTAGCCGGACTTGCGCGGCACCGGGTCGATCACTCCGACATCACTGGGCAGCGTCTTGTACGGCTTGGTGTCGATGACGTACGTGAACCAGGTGGTCCCGTCGGTGACCACCACCGGGTCCCCGGGCCTGAGCTTCGGGAAGTCCTTGAACGGGTCGCCGTACGTGCGCCGGTGCCCGGCGACCGCGAAGTTCCCCTTCCCCCCGAGCTGGGCCGTGCCGGCGTAGTGCCCGAGCCCCTTCTTGAGGGTGTCGACCTTCGTGTTCTGCAGCACGGGCTTGTTCCACGTGAAACCAAGCCGCGGGATGTACATCACACCGAAGGGCTTGCCGTCCTTGTACGGGCCCTGCGTCGGCGGTGCCGCACTGCTCTGGCCATCAGGCGCCGCACTGGCCACCGGCCGCTTCGCCCACTGGTTCTGGAGGTCGTCGATCTGGCTGCCCATCGCACTGTCCGCCTTCACACCGGTCCAGAACAGCACGTACGCGACGAACAGCACGATCAAGGCGCCGACGGTGATGCAGAGTTCGCTGAATGTCCTGATGGCGACACGTACCGACACAGGCCCCCCAGTACGGCGGCTACTCCATGGCTAGTTCACGGGCTTCGCGTAGTGGAGATCCACTGTGCCCGAGTAACCGGGAAGAGTCATCGCCCCGTCGTCCTCAACTTTCCAGCCGAGCCCGTACGCGTTCACGTACAGCATGTAGTTCTGGATCTCCGGCGAGGCCGCGACCGCCTGCTTCAGCTTCTCCGGGTCCCCGACCGCGGTGATCTTGTACGGGGGCGAGTAGACCCGGCCCTGGAGGATCAGGGTGTTGCCGACGCAGCGGACGGCGGACGTGGAGATGAGGCGCTGGTCCATGACCTTGATGCCCTTGGCGCCGCCGTGCCACAGGGCGTTCACCACGGCCTGCAGGTCCTGCTGGTGGATGACCAGGTCGTTGGGCTGGGGGTCGGGGTAGCCGGGGAGCTTGGGGGCCGCGTTCGGCGGGGCGTCGTCGAGTGTGACGGAGATCGCCTCGCCCTTCACCTTCTTCGTCCCGGAAGCCTTCTCCAGGCCGGTCAGCTTCTTGTCGTCGGCCTCGGTGGAACCGTTGTCGCGCTCGGCGAGGCGCTCGACGTCGCCGCGTACCCCGCTGTTGACCGCTTCCAGATCCTTGTTCTTACGGCTGCGCTCCTGGATGAGGTCGGAGAGCTTCAGCAGGGACCCGTCCGTCCGGATATTGGTGCCCTTGGCCGTATTGAAACTGGTGAAAAAGATGAGGCCGGCGAGCGCGAAGACGCCGACGGTGAGCAAGCGCACGGGCCGCAGGCGCCCACGGGCGGTGCTCTTGGCAGAGTCGACGGAATTGCTCAACGTACCCTTATCTCCTTCGACGCCACGGAAGCACTACGCTAACGGACGCCCGGAGGAGCACGGGGAATCCCCACAAGTTCCCCTTGTACGCTGCTCCGGAGCCAGCCCACGTACTCTGCGCGGCCACGCAGCGCATCGACAGGAGAGACCCTCGTGCCGAAGTCACGTATCCGCAAGAAGGCCGACTACACGCCGCCCTCGGCGTCGAAGCAGGCAGCCAATATCAAGCTGACCAACCGCGGCTGGGTGGCACCAGCAATGCTGGCGCTGTTCCTCATCGGACTCGTCTGGATCGTCGTCTTCTACGTGGCCGACGGCACGCTGCCGATCAAGGCGCTCGGCAACTGGAACATCGTCGTGGGCTTCGGCTTCATCGCCGGCGGCTTCGGCGTCTCCACCCAGTGGAAGTAGCTCTGGAAGTAGCTGTGCCGTAGCTGTGGAAGCAGCTCTGCCCTGAGCTATCCACTGAGTTATCCACAGAATATCGCTAACTTTCCACAGCCGTGGAAAAGGTCGCATGATCTGTGGATAACCCACTGGGCGTTGACGCCGGTGTGACCGGTTCGACTCTGCTCGACCACCTGTTCGCCCCTTGTCCCTCCTGGTCAAACCCAGGTTGACGACAAGGGGCACAGCTGTTCCCCACAGGATGCACAAGATCCGCCACCCGCTGTGGACAACCTGGGTCATCATCCGTGGACAACCGGGCTCAGGTGAGCTGCGCGGTCCTGACGACGACGGTGACCAGCACGGCGACCAGAACCAGCGCACAGGCCCCGTACTGCACGAGCGCACGACGCTCTCGCGGGGCGTGGACCATCGCGTACCCGACGATCAGGCCGCCGACGAGGCCGCCGATGTGCGCCTGCCAGGCGATGTTGAAGGATGGGATGAACGTGAAGATCAGGTTGATCCCGAGCAGCGCGATGATCGGCCGCAGATCGTAGTTGAGCCGACGCATCAGGATCGCCGTCGCACCGAACAGACCGAAGATCGCACCGGAGGCACCCAGCGAGGGCTGGTACTGCTCATCGAGCAGATAGGTCAGCGCGCTTCCTGCCAGGCCCGAGACCACATACAGCGCGATGTAGCGGGCACGGCCGAGAGCCGCTTCCAGCGGGCCGCCGATCCACCACAGGCTGAGCATGTTGAAGGCGATGTGGACGTAACTGCCGTGCAGGAACATCGCGGTGAGCAGCCGGTACCACTGCCCCTCCGCCACGCCTTCGAGGCCGCCGAGGTCGGGCACCCAGGCGAGGCCGAGCATCTCGAACCGCTCGGTGAACCGGTCGCCGACCGTCATCTGCACCACGAACACGGCCACACAGATACCGAGCAGCACCTTGGTGACCAGGCGCGGATCGGAGGTGACCGTGCCGCCCGCCATCGTCCTCGGCCGGCTCGCGCTCGGCGCGTGCCCGGTCCCCGAGCCTCTGCGCACACACTCCGGGCACTGGAACCCGACGGACGCGCTGACCATGCACTCGGGGCAGATGGGCCGCTCGCAGCGGGTGCAGCTGATGCCGGTCGGGCGGTCCGGGTGCCGGTAGCAGCCGGGCAGGCCCTGGGCGTCCTTCGGTTCCTGCGGGCTGCCGGGCGCCTGGTCCATGGCGGTCGTCCCCTCGGGTCTCGGTCTCGGGCTAGTGGTCGGGTGTGGTGACGTCGGCGCCGCGGCGGCCGCGCAACGCGCCGCCCCGCCCCCGTGCCTACGAACAGGCGACGGACGAGCGGGGCGCTTTAGTTCCCTGCGGGGACTGTCGGGTCTCTACCGGGTCTCGACGAGGACGGACTCGATGACCACGTCGTTGACCGGCCGGTCGGTGCGCGGGTTGGTCTGCGTACCGGCGATCGCGTCGACGATCTTCTGGCTGGCCTCGTCGACGACCTCACCGAAGATCGTGTGCTTGCGGGTCAGCCAGGCGGTGGGCGAGACGGTGATGAAGAACTGCGAACCGTTCGTACCGGGTCCCGCGTTGGCCATCGCCAGCAGGTACGACTTGGTGAAGGCCAGGTCGGGGTGGAACTCGTCCTCGAACTGGTAGCCGGGGCCGCCCGTGCCGTTGCCCAGCGGGTCGCCGCCCTGGATCATGAAGCCGCCGATGACGCGGTGGAAGATCGTGCCGTCGTAGAGGGGCGCCGTGGACTTCTCCCCGGTCTCCGGGTTGGTCCATTCACGCTCGCCCTTGGCGAGCTCCACGAAGTTCTTGACCGTCTTGGGAGTGTGGTTCGGCAGCAGCCGGACCTCGATGTCGCCCTGGTTGGTCCTGAGAGTGGCGTACAGCTGCTCGGCCACGATCTGCCTTCCGTTGACATTTGTGCCCCCCGATCCTCGCACGACGCACCTCCGGTGGCCCCGGACGGACGTGTCAGGGTTGTGCGGGGGTTTCAGTCACCGAAAACCGGTCTACTCGCAGTCGAAGAGGCGCGCCCCGCCGCGATCCGTGGCATTGTCGTCGCCAAGTCCCTTTATCAAGCCGTACCAAGCCTTACCACCGCATTGACGCTCCTGGCAGGCATGATCCGTAAAAGGGTGGAAAGGTGAAAAACCTGTACGCCACCGAGGAGGAGGATCCCGTGACCCGCATCGACAGCGTGCGCGCCGCGACCGGCTCGGCGAAGGACAGCGTGCTGCATGCCGCGGAAGTGGTGGCCCCCTACGCCGAGTCGGCCAGGGACCGGGCCACGACGTACGCGCAAGAGGCGCGCGTCGCGCTCGGGCCCAAGGTTTCGCAGGCAGCGCACCAGGCGCGTGCCCAGTACGACACGCACCTCGCTCCACGCCTCGAGCAGGCGCGGACCCATGTCCCGCCGAAGCTCGACCACGCCGCGCACGACGCGGCGACCCGCACGCGCGAGGCCGCCCGGCAGGCAGCGGAGTACTCGAAGCCGCGCATCGAGCAGGCGGTGGCCGCGGCCGAGCCGGTTCGCAAGGAAGCCGCGGCCCGAGGCAGCGCCGCCTACTCCGGACTGCGCGGTGACGTCTCGCCGAAGGAGATCCGCAAGCTGGTGCGCAAGCACGAGCGCCGGTCCCGCTCCGGTCGTATCGCCAAGCGGCTCGTCGTGCTCGGCATCATCGCGGGCGGTGCGTTCGCCGCGTGGAAGTGGTGGGACAAGCAGGCCAACCCGGACTGGCTGGTGGAACCGCCTGCCGCCACCGAGGTCCCCGACAGCGCTCCGCTGACCTCCGTCGACGGCAGCGGCCGGGACATCCTTGACCCGGAGGTAGAGGCGAAGCAGGCCGAGGCGGACACAGGACCGGAGGGCGGCGAGCGCTGACCGCGGCCCGCCCACGTACGGCGAAAGCCCCTCCGACCAGGGTTTTTCCTGATCGGAGGGGCTTTTTCTGTGGAGCCTAGGAGATTCGAACTCCTGACATCTGCCTTGCAAAAGCAGCGCTCTACCAACTGAGCTAAGGCCCCGAAAACGGTGCGTTCCACCGGAAGCTCCGAGCCCCGGTGCGGCACCGTGGACCAGAGTACCGGGTCACCCCCTGAATTCTGCAAAAAGATTGGGGGTCCCGGCGGGCGACCACTCTCCGTAAGATGCCCCACGTACTTCGCGGCAGCGAAGGACCGTACTTGGGGAAGCGATGGGGAGACGCAATGGACGCCGCACAACAGGAAGCCACCACAAGAGCCAGGGAGCTCCAGCGGAACTGGTACGGGGAGCCGCTGGGGGCGCTCTTCCGTCGGCTGATCGAGGATCTGGGGCTCAATCAGGCCCGCCTCGCGGGAGTGCTCGGGCTTTCCGCCCCCATGCTGTCGCAGCTGATGAGCGGTCAGCGCGCGAAGATCGGCAACCCTGCCGTGGTGCAGCGCGTGCAGTTGCTGCAGACGCTCGCGGGACAGGTCGCCGACGGTAGCGTCAGCGCGGCCGAGGCCACCGAGCGGATGGACGAGATCAAGAAGTCGCAGGGCGGGTCGGTACTCACCAACACCGGGCAGGCGTCGAACAGTTCGGGCGCGCCGACGGTGAAGCGCGTGGTGCGTGAGATCCAGTCGCTGCTGCGCTCCGTCTCGGCCGCGAGCGACATCATCGAGGCGGCGGACTCGCTCGCCCCCAGCCACCCCGAACTGGCAGAGTTTCTCCGGGTGTACGGCGCGGGGCGCACCTCCGACGCGGTCGCCCACTACCAGTCGCACCAGAGCTGACCCCGGCCCGGCGCGGCGCTGTGTCCGGCTTCGGCTCCGGGAGGGGAGCGACGCACGACCATGGGTGAGGTCTTCGCCGGCCGGTACGAACTGGCCGATCCGATCGGCCGCGGGGGAGTGGGCGCGGTCTGGCGCGCCTGGGACCACAGGCGCAGCCGCTATGTGGCGGCGAAGGTGCTGCAGCAGTCCGATGCCCACACTCTGCTGCGCTTCGTGCGGGAGCAGGCGCTGCGCATCGATCATCCGCACGTCCTGGCCCCGGCCAGCTGGGCGGCGGACGACGACAAGGTCCTGTTCACTATGGACCTGGTCGCCGGCGGCTCGCTCGTCCATCTCGTCGCGGACTACGGGCCGCTGCCGCCCCAGTTCGTCTGCGTGCTGCTCGACCAGCTCCTCGCCGGGCTCACCGCGGTGCACGCCGAAGGCGTGGTGCACCGCGACATCAAGCCCGCCAACCTGCTGCTCGAGGCCACCGGTACCGGGCTGCCGCATCTGCGCGTGTCCGACTTCGGCATCGCGATGCGCAAGGGCGAGCCGCGCCTGACGGAGGCGGAGTATGTGGTGGGCACGCCGGGATACTTCGCGCCCGAACAGGAGTTGGGCGCGGAGCCCGACTTCCCCGCGGACCTGTTCGCCGTGGGGCTCGTCGCGCTCCATCTCCTCGAGGGCGCCAGGCCCGACTCCAAGGCGCTGATCGAACACTTCGAGGAACACGGCACCCCGCGGGCTCCGCAGGGCGTGCCGACACCGCTGTGGGGCGTCCTCGCCGGGCTGCTGCAGCCGGACCCCGATACGCGGTTCCGCACCGCGGCCGGCGCCCGCAAGGCGCTCCTCGCCGCCGCCGAACTCCTCCCGGAGCCGGGTCCCGACGACGAGCTGATCGAGGTCTTCGACCAACTCGGCCCCCTGCCCCCGGGCTTCGCCCCCGGCGGCCCACCGGTACGCGGCCGCCGGGCCCGACCGGTGGGGCACAGGAGCGGCACGGCGGGGCACGGAGCCGGCACGGCGGGACACGGAGCCGACACGGCGGGACACGGAGCCGGTACAGCGGGGCCCGGAGCCGGTACAGCGGGACACGAAGCCGGAACGGCAGGGCACGAAGCCGGTACAGCGGGACACGAAGCCGACACGGCGGGGCACGGAAGCAGCGCCGCAGAATACGCAGCCGGCCCCGCACTGCCCGGAGCCGGGACCGCAGGGCACTCCGGGAATCCAGTGACGCACGGTGCACGCGCATCCGTGTCGCATGCTCCGCCACCACCCGCCTACACCCCACTCCCGCCGAGGCCCTCGGCACCTCCCACGACCTCGGCCTCCCTCACCCCCTCGGCGCCTCCAGCTCCACCGGCGCCCCCGCTCCCCCCGGCGCCCGAAATCCCGCCCGCGCCCGGGATGCCCCCAGCGCAACCAACCGGCCTCGCCCCGCCGCTGGTCGGCCCCACCGAACCGTCGGCCCCGCACCCCCAGCCACCTGGCGCGCACACCCCACCGCCGCCGCACCCGGAACTCGTACCGGAACCCGCCCCCGTACCGGAACCCGCTCAGGAACCGGCCCCCGAACCCCCGCTTCTCGCCCCGCACTCGTCCGCCCCCTCCCCGCTCGACCCTCCCCAGGCCCATCACTCTCTGTACGCACCCGGCGACGGAGAAGTTCCCCGACCCCGGCCAGGACCACCCGCGAGGGTGACGATCCCGGTATTACTCCTGGCCCTGGCCTGTTTCGCGGTGGGCATCTGGGCACTGACCCGCCCCTGACCGGCTGCCGACCAGCCCCACGGGCCCACCCGCGCCCGGTGCCCGCCCCGCTCAGCCCTGTGCCCGCCGCACCTTCCGCACGGCGACCACCCGCCATGCCCCCAACCACAGCACCAGCGCGCTCCCGGTCCCGACCCCGGCCACCCCCACCAACGTCATCAGGCCGCCCCCCGGCGACGTAGCGGACGAAGCCACCGCACCACCGGAAGCCCCACCACGCCCACTCGCAGAACCAGAACCAGAATCAGAACCGGCACCAGCCCCCTGATCAGAGCCCGGATCCGAGCCGGAGCCGGCCCCTGAGCCGGACCTCGGGCCAGAACCCGAGCCCGCCCCGAAGTCCCACTCCGCCCCGCCTTCCCCCCGCTCGGCAGCCGCCAGATCCTCGGCCGACACCTGGAACTCCCCCGGATCCCGCACATAGTCGGGCGCCTGCTTCGCCGACCCGTCGACGGCCACCCGCAACGTGATCCCGAGCCCTCCGGCCTTCTCCGCCATCGCCGGGTTGAGCGTGACCTTGAGCCAGTACCAGCCGGCGAGCCCCATCGCCGCCCCGTCCTCGCGCGACAGCAGACGGTTCCCGTACGCCACGGGCGGCAGCGGGTCGAGCGCGGCCGATGTCGTGCCACCCGAGTACGTGGCGCCCTTCGCCGCCACCGGCGCCCGCGCGGGGTTGTACAGCTCCATGTCGAGCGCCCCCGGCACCGCCTCCCGCCGGTCACCGCCACCGGCCGAACCGTCCAACTCGGCGCCGAGCGAGAGCCGTTGCCCCCAGTCCACCGGAACCCGGTAGAAGTGACTCTGTCCCGGCCCGATCCGGTCCTGCCAGGCACCGGACGTCAGCGCCCTCGCATCGTTGAACCCGGTGCCCCCGTCGCGCCGCGCACCCGTCCCCGACGGCAGCGCCACCGGCTCCGACGGCCAGGACCGCGGCCCCGCCCCCGGGGCGGCGGACACCAGTCCCGGCTCGGTGGCCACACGCAGTTCGAGCCCCCAGTCCCGCTCGCTCGACCCGGCCGCCGCCGTCCGCTCCACGACCACGTAGTACGTCCCAGCCGACTGGCACCGCAGCCCTCCCGGACGTACGGGACGCTCGACCGCCACCGCGATCGGCCGCGGGTAGGAACCGGAGCGGAACGTCGCACGCTCCGCGTCGCACTGATTTCCCTGGCCGTCCCGCAGCGACACCGCGATGCCGTCCGCGGCCGTCGCCTTCACACCGGAGCCGAGCGGCGGGACGGCCACCACTGAGGCGTACGCGGTGGCGGCCCCGTCCAGCTCGACGCGGTAGTAGGAGGTGACGCCGGCCCCCGCCGCGAGCGAACTCCGGTAGGTGGCGCCCGTCTTCAGCTGCGCCGCCGTCGCACCACTGCGCGCCCCGCCGACGCTCCGGGCGCCCTCGGCGAAGTCATACGGATTACCGTTCCCCGCCGCCGCTGCGATCGCAGTCCCCGGCAGCGCCAGTACCAGGGCCGCGCACAGCCCCGCCCCGGCAGCGCCCCTCGCCGGGCCCCGGCCGCGCCGCCCCTTCCTCAGCCGCCTCAGGAGTCTCCCCATGGACGGCCATCCTGCCGTTCCGCTCCACACGGTGTCCCGCGTGCGACGGATTCCCGCCACGCAATCGCATACGTAAAGGAGCCCCGAGCAGCCCACGGACAGCACAAAGCCCCGGCCGCTACTGCGACCGGGGCCCTGTGAAGAGACTGTTGTCGATACTCACGAACCCGTGGGCACGGAGTCAGTCGCCTCCGTCCACAGATCCTGCTCGGCGCGATCCGCCTGGATCTGGCGGTACACGAGGAGCCCGCCGATGGCGGCCAGTGCGACCAGGAGAAGCTTCTTCACCGCGCGACCTCGTCTTTCCTTGACGTAGGGGACTTCTGGCGCCCGACTATACACACCGACCGAGACCGATCGGTGACCTGGATCCACCTCAACTCGGCCCCTGAAGACCGCAGTAGAAACGGCCGTTTGCGCCCATCCGAGTGGTGTTCATCGGAATATCGACACCCCGCGAGCGTCGGTCCCACAGCAGCGGGTCCCCATCCACATCATGAGGAAAGTACGCAAATCACCCAACCCGAAAGCGAGGGGCCATGACCAAGCACAAGGTCATGACGCTGTGGACCGTCATCATCTCCGCATTCATCGCGCTCTTCTCGGCGCTCGGACTCACCGCTCCGGCCACCGCGGCCACTCCGACCGCTCCGGCTCAGCAGCCGGAGAAGACCCAGACCGCGGCGGTCAGCACTCCCGCCCCTGCGTCGGTCCGCCCCTACTGGGCGTTCAAGCGGTCCCTGCCACCGACGATGAAGCAGCGCATCCGCGCCGAGGCCCACGGTTCCTCCCCGAGCGCCCGCCACCGCCCGCCGGCCGACACCGAGCAGCGCAACGCCGACAGCCACCTGGCCTCCGAGACCCTCACCACGCAGCAGTAGACAGCACCACGCAGCAAAGAAAGCCGGAACAGCAGGACAGCAGGACAGACCCAACAGCAGCAAAGACGGCACAGCCGGGCGGACAACGCCCGGACAAGGCAATACCGCACAACAGAGCCACGCAACAGAGCCGCCCAGCAGAGACGCACAACAGCAACGCCCAACAGAAGAGCAGGACTGTCGAACGAGGCCCCAGCCATCTCCTACGGCTGTGCGGGCCCATCGGCATGTCTGACCGCCGCCTCGCACCACATCGCCTCGCACCGCACCGCACCGCACTGCATACAGCAAAAGACCCCCAAGCGTTTCCGCTTGAGGGTCCTCGTTATGTGGGGCTAACAGGATTTGAACCTGTGGCCTCATCCTCATGAGGTCGATCAATGGGACTCTGTGACCTCACTCAACGAGCTTCATGCCCTCGCAGCCCTGCCGCTGACGTACGGCAACGATCGGCGAGATTCATGCTTGTTGGTGTCAGCCGTTGATGTCACGAATCCAGACACCCTTGACAAGCTGCCTCGCTACAGGCTGAGGTCTCCTGCTACTTCCGTGCACCGAACCGTCGATATGCGATCACGCCCAGACCGACGACGACGGCAACCGTGACGAGCATGGAAATGATCTGGCCCGGTCCCAACACTGAGAACATGCGCCCCCCTTTGTTAGCGCGGGGTCTCGGACGTGCTGCCCCTTGCGCCGTGGAATGACCGTGACAGATCATCCGGTCCCGCACTACTCGCAGCGGAAAGCCTTGAGCAACTTCTGAGGCTGGGTTCCCGTCCGACCCCGGCGTCACTTGATGAGGCCAGACGTGACATGCCCACCTCCTCGGCCCACCACTCAACCCAGCTCCGATCCCCCGCCGGAGGCATCGTCTTTGCCCGTGGCCGGAGTGTGTCGGGTGCTCGACTCATGCTCTCGGCCTATCCCTTGTGGGCGCACGTCGGCGAAGTCGTCATCGGACGCATCACGAAGATCGCCTCGATCGGTCAGCCGGAGCTCTTGATGAGGCTGTCCGAGAAGAGCAGGAGACCCGCGTGCAGATCATCACTGTTGATCTAGAACGGTCGCTGATCCTGTTGGCGGCATGCCCCGCCGCGTAGCCGCTGATGTCAGCCGTAGATGTCAAAGACCCCCAGCCGATACCGACTGGGGGTCTTTTCGCATGTGGGGCTAACAGGATTTGAACCTGTGGCCTCATCCTTATCAGGGATGCGCTCTAACCAACTGAGCTATAGCCCCGCCGCGCTCTGCGGGGTGTGTCCCGCGCGCTGACTCCTGAAGATTAGCGCACTGGGGGGCCAGTCCCAAAATCGATAGTCCTGGCCCGCCCACCAGCGGGTCTTTCAGGCCTCAGCAAGCCGCGGGAACGGTCACTCGTCCTCGGCGAGCGTGAGCTCGATGCCGCCGACGAAGCCCGCGGAGAGGTTGTAGATGAACGCGCCGAGCGTCGCCAGGGCGGTGGCCAGCACGACGTCGATGACGGCGATGACCGTCGTGAACATCAGGACGCGCGGCAGTGACAGGAACGACTGCAGGTCGAAGCCGTTGGACTCGTTCGAGCCCGTGGCCTCGGAGATCGTGCCGCCGACCGTGGAGAAGACCCCCATGGCGTCCATGACCATCCACAGCACGGCGGCCGCGATGATCGTGCAGATGCCGAGTGCGATGGACAGCAGGAAGCTGACCTTCATCACCGACCACGGATCCGCCTTGGCGACCCGCAGACGGGCCTTGCGGGTACGCGGGGTGGTGCGCGCCCCCGTGCGCGGCCTGCGGACGGAGTCCGGGGCGTTCTGGTACGCCTGCGGCGGGTGATACGGCTGGGCCGGCTGCTGCGGCCTCTCGCCCGGCAAGGCACCGCTGCCGCCGGTGCCGCCGCTGCCACCGGCCGCGTACTGCTGGGTCTGCGGACCTCGGGTGTCCGTCACAGTTCCCCCCTGGGATCCATGAGACTCGTTCGAGTCGGTCGAGTCGGTAGAGCCTTTGACGTCATCGACGTCGTGAGCGGAGCCACGGCCGCTCTCGGTATCCGTACCGGTGGATGTCCCGGTAGAGCCTGCGCCCGTGGCTCCGCTCACGATGACTCACTCCTCGCGCTACTCGGCCGAGGACTGTCCGCCCTCGTCCGTTTCGGCAGCCGTCTCGTCGGCGGTGGTGTCGTCGATCTCGGCACCGTCCGCGTCCAGCGAGACGTCACCGTCGACTTCCTCCGCCTCACGGCCGGCCTCGGCGTTACGAGCGATACCGACGACGGCATCGCGCTTGCCCAGGTTGATCAGTTGGACGCCCATGGTGTCACGGCCCGTCTCCCTGACCTCGTTGACTCGCGTACGAATCACACCGCCGGACAGCGTGATGGCGAGGATCTCGTCGGTCTCCTCGGTCACCAGAGCGCCGACGAGTTCTCCACGGTCCTCCACGATCCTGGCGGCCTTGATACCAAGGCCACCGCGACCCTGGACGCGGTACTCGTCGACGTTGGTCCGCTTTGCGTACCCACCATCGGTGGCGGTGAACACGAACGTACCGGCACGCACGACATTCATCGAGAGCAGTTCGTCTCCCTCGCGGAAGCTCATGCCCTTGACGCCGGACGTGGCCCGCCCCATGGGACGCAGCGCGTCGTCCGTGGCGGTGAACCGGATGGACTGCGCCTTCTTACTGATGAGCAGCAGATCGTCCTCGGCGGAGACCAGCTCGGCACCGATCAGCTCGTCGTCCGAACCATCGGCCGCCTCGCGGAGGTTGATGGCGATGACGCCGCCGGAACGCGGCGAGTCGTAGTCCTTCAAAGGCGTCTTCTTGACGAGGCCCGCCTTTGTGGCGAGGACCAGGTAGGGCACCGCTTCGTAGTCGCGGATCGCGAGGATCTCGGCGATCGACTCGTCCGGCTGGAAGGCGAGCAGGTTCGCGACGTGCTGGCCGCGCGCGTCCCGCCCGGCGTCCGGGAGTTCGTACGCCTTCGCGCGGTAGACGCGCCCCTTGTTGGTGAAGAAGAGCAACCAGTGGTGCGTCGTCGACACGAAGAAGTGGTCGACGATGTCGTCTTCCTTGAGCTTCGTGCCGCGCACGCCCTTGCCGCCGCGCTTCTGGGAGCGGTAGTCGTCGGTCTTGGTGCGCTTGACGTAACCGCCACGCGAAATGGTGACGACGATGTCCTCTTCGGCGATGAGGTCCTCGACGGACATGTCGCCTTCGAAGGGCACCAGCTTGGTGCGGCGGTCGTCGCCGAACTTGTCGACGATCTGCTGCAGCTCCGAGCTGACGATCTGGCGCTGCCGCTCGGGCGAGGCCAGGATCGCGTTGTACTCGTTGATCTTCTGCTGGAGTTCGTCGTGCTCCTGGACGATCTTCTGGCGCTCCAGGGCGGCCAGCCGGCGCAGCTGCATCTCGAGGATGGCGTTCGCCTGGATCTCGTCGATCTCCAGGAGCTCCATGAGGCCCCCGCGCGCGACGTCGACGGTGTCACTGCGCCGGATGAGCGCGATGACCTCGTCGATGGCGTCCAGGGCCTTCAGGAGGCCACGCAGGATGTGGGCGCGCTCCTCGGCCTTACGAAGGCGGAACTTCGTCCGGCGGACGATGACCTCGATCTGGTGCGCCACCCAGTGCCGGATGAACGCATCGAGCGACAGCGTGCGCGGGACGCCGTCGACCAGCGCCAGCATGTTGGCGCCGAAGTTCGTCTGCAGGTCGGTGTGCTTGTACAGGTTGTTCAGGACGACCTTGGCGACCGCGTCCCGCTTCAGGACGATGACCAGGCGCTGGCCCGTACGGGACGAGGTCTCGTCGCGGACGTCCGCGATGCCGCCGACCTTGCCGTCCTTCACGAGGTCGGCGATCTTCTGGGCGAGGTTGTCCGGGTTGACCTGGTAGGGCAGCTCCGTGACGACCAGGCACTGGCGGTTCTGGATCTCCTCGACCGCGACGACCGCGCGCATCGTGATGGAGCCACGCCCGGTGCGGTACGCCTCCTCGATGCCCTTACGGCCCACTACAAGGGCGCCGCTCGGGAAGTCGGGGCCCTTGATGCGCTCGATGAGGGCGTCCAGGAGCTCCTCGTGCGAGGCCTCCGGGTTCTCCAGGGCCCACTGGGCGCCGGCCGCCACCTCGCGCAGGTTGTGCGGCGGGATGTTGGTCGCCATGCCGACAGCGATGCCCGCCGAACCGTTGACCAGCAGGTTCGGGAAGCGGGCCGGCAGGACGGTCGGCTCCTGGGAGCGGCCGTCGTAGTTGTCCGTGAAGTCGACGGTGTCCTCGTCGATGTCACGGACCATCTCCATGGACAGCGGCGCCATCTTGCACTCGGTGTAGCGCATGGCGGCCGCGGGGTCGTTGCCCGGAGAGCCGAAGTTTCCGTTGGAGTCCACCAGCGGCATGCGCATCGACCACGGCTGGGCCAGGCGGACCAGGGCGTCGTAGATCGAGGAGTCGCCGTGCGGGTGGTAGTTACCCATGACGTCACCGACGACGCGGGCGCACTTGTAGAAGCCCTTCTCGGGCCGGTAGCCGCCGTCGTACATGGCGTACAGGACGCGGCGGTGGACGGGCTTCAGGCCGTCGCGTACGTCGGGCAGCGCGCGGGACACGATGACGGACATCGCGTAGTCCAGATAGGAGCGCTGCATCTCCGTCTCGAGCCCGACGGGCTCGATGCGCATCGCGATGGCGCTGCCGTCCACGTTCTCTTCGGGCGGCGGCGTGGGGGTGTTCTCGTCGGCCATTGCTGGTCAAGATCCTTTCTGCGCGGTCAGCTGAGACCGACTCAGATGTCGAGGAAGCGGACGTCCTTGGCGTTGCGCTGGATGAACGAGCGCCGGGCCTCGACGTCCTCGCCCATGAGGACCGAGAACAGGTCGTCGGCCTGGGCGGCGTCGTCCAGGGTGACCTGACCGAGGACGCGGTGCTCCTGGTCCATGGTCGTGATGCGCAGCTCCTCGGCGTTCATCTCACCGAGGCCCTTGAAGCGCTGGATCGAGTCCTCGCGGACGCGCTTGCCCGCCTGCCGGCCCATCTCGGTCAGGGCGTCGCGCTCACGGTCCGAGTACGCGTACTCGAAGTCGTCACGGCCCCACTTGATCTTGTAGAGCGGCGGGCGCGACAGGAACACGTGACCGGCTTCGACGAGCGGCCGCATGAAGCGGAACAGGAACGTCAGCAGCAGCGTGTTGATGTGCTGGCCGTCGACGTCGGCGTCCGCCATCAGAATGATCTTGTGATAGCGGAGCTTCTCGATGTCGAAGTCCTCGTGGACTCCGGTACCGAAGGCCGAGATCAGCGCCTGGATCTCCTGGTTGTGCAGGATCTTGTCGATGCGCGCCTTCTCGACGTTCAGGATCTTGCCTCGGATCGGCAGGATGGCCTGGTACATCGGGTCACGGCCGGACTTGGCCGAGCCGCCGGCGGAGTCACCCTCGACGATGAAGATCTCGCACTTGGTGGGGTCGTTCGACTGGCAGTCGGAGAGCTTGCCCGGCAGGGACGCGGTCTCCAGGAGGCCCTTGCGACGGGTCAGGTCGCGGGCCTTGCGGGCCGCCACGCGCGCGGTGGCCGCCTGGATGGCCTTGCGGATGATGTCCGTGGCCTCGACGGGGTTCCGGTCGAGCCAGTCCTGGAGGTGCTCGTAGACGACCTTCTGGACGAAGGTCTTCGCCTCGGTGTTGCCGAGCTTGGTCTTGGTCTGGCCCTCGAACTGCGGCTCGCTCAGCTTGATCGAGATGATCGCGGTCAGACCCTCGCGGATGTCGTCGCCCGTGAGGTTGTCGTCCTTCTCGCGCAGCAGCTTCTTGTCGCGCGCGTACCGGTTGATGAGACCGGTCATCGCGGCGCGGAAGCCCTCCTCGTGGGTACCGCCCTCGTGCGTGTGGATCACGTTGGCGAAGGAGTAGACGCCCTCGCTGTAGCTGGTGTTCCACTGCATCGCGACCTCGATGGAAAGGAGCTTCTCCTTGTCCTCGGCCTCGATGTCGATCACGGAGGGGTGAACGACCTCTCCCTTGCGGGAGTTGAGGTACTTCACGAAGTCGACGATGCCGCCTTCGTAGTGGTACGACACCGAACGCGGCTCGAAGGCGGTGTCGTCGCCCGCCTCGTTCGTGTCCGCTCCGGCCGTGGCCTTCGCGATGTCGCGCTCGTCCGTGAGGTTGATCCGCAGGCCCTTGTTGAGGAAGGCCATCTCCTGGAAGCGCCGCGACAGCGTCTCGAAGGAGTACTCGGTGGTCTCGAAGATGTCGCCGTCGGCCCAGAAGGTGACCGAGGTACCGGTCTCCTCGGTGGCCTCGTGCTTGGCCAGCGGCGCCGTCGGCACGCCGGCCTTGTACTCCTGCGTCCAGCGGAAGCCCTCGGTCCTGATCTCGACGGAGACCTTCGTGGACAGCGCGTTCACGACGGAGACGCCCACACCGTGCAGACCACCGGAGACGGCGTATCCGCCGCCTCCGAACTTGCCGCCCGCGTGCAGGACGGTGAGGACGACCTCGACGGCGGGCTTGCCCTCGGAGGCGACCATGCCGACGGGGATGCCACGGCCGTTGTCGACGACGCGGACGCCGCCGTCGGGCAGGATCGTGACGTCGATCGTGTCCGCGTGACCCGCCAGGGCCTCGTCGACGGAGTTGTCCACGACCTCCTGCACCATGTGGTGAAGGCCACGCTCACCGGTCGAGCCGATGTACATGCCGGGTCGCTTGCGGACCGCGTCCAGCCCTTCGAGGACGGTGATCGCACTGGCGTCGTACGAGGCCTCTGTGGCCCCGCCGTGCACTGCGGCGTCGGTGGACGGGATGTTCTCGTTGGGGTTGCCGGAATCGGCCACGAAGCGCCCTTTCTGGCACAGCACAAGCCAAGCTCCCGGTTGGTGGCCGGAGCGGCTGCGGCGTGTTTGTTCGGTAAGCCCTGATCAGCGTTGCTCGGTGCGTCCCACAAGTGGGGCGGGATTGTCTCCCAGTGTACCGGTAGCTCGGACATAGATGGGGGTTTGGCGGCGCCTGAGTCCTCATGTGCCGCCCTCAACCGGTCTCGCCCGACTCCCCCTATGTGGAGCGGGCCTCCAGGAGGCTCACAGCGGCACTCAGCGCTTCGGGGTGTGAACCACCAGCTACGGTGGCCCTTCGCTCACCCGTAGGTGTCACCGGGACCGGTGCTTCCGGGGGCTCGCAAGGGGCCGTAGCGGCGCGGACCGCCGCCGGGATTCTTGATGTCGATGCGCCGCACGGCGCCGTGCCCGAGATCCTCGTTCAACCTTCTGACCAGCTGCGGAGCCAGCATCCGCACCTGCGTCGCCCAGGCTGTCGAATCGCACTGCACCACCAGGACCCGCTCGTCCTCGTCGTACTTCTGCGGAACACAGTGTTTGGCGAGGTCCTCACCGACGATCTGCGGCCAGCGCCCCATGACGCCGCCGACCGCGGCCGGTGTCTCCCAGCCGCGCTCGGTGATCAGCCGGTTGATGGCGGGGCCGAGCCCCATCGGATCCCGCCCGTCGGAGCGCGCACCGGACCTCAGTCCGCCGCCGCGCCGCGCCTGTTTCTTCTGCTGCGCGGAGTCACCACGCGCGCGTGCCGCCTCTTTCGCCGCACGTAGGGCGACGCGGGCCAGGTCGACACCAGAAGGCTCGGGATCGCCTTTTGGTTCCCGCGGACCCTTCGCACCTTCGGGGGATTCGCCGGCGCTCACAGTCGCTCCACCGTTCCGTCCGACACCGCGTAACGGGTGCCCGCCAGCACGCCCGGTACGTCGTCGTCGACGGCTGCCGTGACGAGGACCTGCTCACCGGGTGCCACGAGCTCCGCCAGGCGCTCCCTGCGGCGCGCGTCCAGCTCGGCGAAGACATCGTCGAGGACGAGTACCGGCTCGTTCCCCTCGGCCCGCAGCAGGTCGTACGAGGCCAGGCGCAGCGCCAGCGCGTACGACCAGGACTCGCCGTGGCTCGCGTACCCCTTGGCGGGCAACTGGCCGAGCTTGAGGACCAGTTCGTCGCGGTGCGGGCCGACCAGCGTGACGCCCCGCTCGATCTCCTGCTTGCGCGCCGCTTCGAGAGCGGCGAGTAGTTGCTCGTAGAGCTCTTCGCGCGCGTGCCCGACGATTTCGGGGGACGAAGGCTTGTACTCCAGGGCGATCGGCCCGCCGCCTGGCGCCAGTTGCTCGTACGCCTTGTCGGCCAGCGGCTGCAGCGTCGCGACCAGGTCGAGCCGCTGCGCGAGCAGCTCCGCGCCCGCGCGCGCGATGTGCTGGTCCCACACGTCGAGCGTGGACAGGTCCATGGAGCGCCCGCCGTGCCGCCGCGCGAGCGCCGCGGTCTTCAGGAGCGTGTTGCGCTGCTTCAGGACGCGGTCGTAATCGGAGCGCACACCCGCCATCCGGGGCGAGCGCGCGGTGACCAGCTCGTCCAGGAAGCGCCGGCGCTCGCCGGGGTCGCCCTTCACCAGGGCCAGGTCCTCGGGCGCGAACAGCACCGTCCGTACGATCCCGAGCACGTCCCGCGGCTTGACCTGCGAGGACCTGTTGATCCTGGCGCGGTTCGCCTTGCCCGGGTTCAGCTCCAGCTCGACGAGCTGCTGGCGCTCGCCCTGCCGTACCTGCGCCCGGATCACGGCGCGCTCGGCGCCCATGCGCACCAGCGGAGCGTCCGAGGAGACACGGTGGCTGCCGAGCGTGGCGAGGTAGCCGACGGCCTCGACGATGTTCGTCTTGCCCTGCCCGTTCGGGCCCACGAACGCGGTGACGCCCGGGTCGAGAGAGACCTCGGCCCGGGCGTACGAGCGGAAGTCGGCCAGCGACAGATGCGTGACGTGCATGGTCGTGGGCCGACCTCCCCCAGAGTTCTGAACAGCGGTTTTCTACAGGTGTGGATTACTTCTTCTCGACGGCGTGGCCGCCGAACTGGTTGCGCAGCGCCGCGATCATCTTCATCTGCGGCGAGTCCTCCTGTCGCGAGGCGAAGCGCGCGAAGAGCGACGCGGTGATCGCCGGCAGCGGCACCGAGTTGTCGATGGCGGCTTCCACAGTCCAGCGGCCCTCGCCGGAGTCCTGTGCGTAGCCGCGCAGTTTGTCCAGGTGCTGGTCGTCGTCGAGGGCGTTGACGGCGAGGTCGAGCAGCCAGGAGCGGATGACCGTGCCCTCTTGCCAGGAGCGGAAGACCTCGCGGACGTTGTCCACGGAGTCGACCTTCTCCAGGAGCTCCCAGCCCTCGGCATAGGCCTGCATCATGGCGTACTCGATGCCGTTGTGGACCATCTTCGCGAAGTGGCCGGCGCCGACCTTGCCCGCGTGCACGGAGCCGAAGTCGCCCTCCGGCTTCAGAGCGTCGAAGACGGGCTGAACCTTCGCCACGTTGTCGGGGGCGCCGCCGTACATCAGCGCATAGCCGTTCTCCAGGCCCCAGACGCCGCCTGAGACGCCGCAGTCGACGAAGCCGATGCCCTTGGCCGCGAGCTCCTCGGCGTGCCTCTCGTCGTCCGTCCAGCGCGAATTGCCGCCGTCGACGACGACGTCGCCGGGCTCGAGCAGCCGGCCGAGCTCGTCGACCGTGGACTGGGTCGCGGCGCCGGCCGGGACCATCACCCACACCACGCGCGGGCCCTTGAGCTTGCCCACAAGCTCCTCGAGGCTGTGGACGTCCGCGAGGTCCGGGTTGCGGTCGTAACCGAAGACGGTGTGGCCCGCGCGGCGGATGCGCTCGCGCATATTGCCGCCCATCTTGCCGAGGCCGACGAGACCGAGCTCCATCAGTGGTTCCTTACGTTGCGACGAGGCGTGAGGTGGTGCGGGAGCGATACGAGAGCACGCGCGCGTGGCGCCTCGTACCTGCGTCCGAGCCTAAACCCGGACGCTCCCGCACACCTGTGGGCATAGCCGCTCGGGCGAACCCGGGCGGCCTGCCCCTCAAGCTCCTCAGCCAGAGAGCCGCACCGGCATGATCAGGTACTTGTACGCGTCGTCCGCCTCGGCGTCCACGGCCGGCTTGCCGGAGAGCAGCGCGGGCTTGGTGGACGTCGTGAACGACAGCTGGGCGACCGGGGAGTCGATCGCACTCAGGCCGTCGAGCAGGAAGGTCGGGTTGAAGGCGATCGAGATGTCATCGCCCTCAAGGTTGGCGTCGACCCTCTCCACAGCCTGTGCGTCGTCGCTGGAGCCGGCCTCCAGGATGAGCACGCCCTGCTCGAAGCTGAGCCGAACCGGAGTGTTGCGCTCGGCGACGAGGGCCACACGCTTGACGGCCTCCACGAAGGGGGCGGTCTCGATGACGGCCACGGAGTTGAACTCCGTCGGGAACAGCGTGCGGTACTTCGGCAGGTCGCCCTCGAGAAGACGGGTGGTGGTGCGGCGGCCCGCGCCCTCGAAGCCGATGAGGCCCTCGCCCGCACCGGAACCGGCGAGCGCCAGCGTGACCGTGTCACCGCTCGTGAGCGCCTTGGCGGTGTCCAGGAGCGTCTTGGCGGGCACCAGGGCGACCGCGGAGGCCTCGGGGTCCTCCGGCTTCCACAGGAACTCGCGGACGGCGAAGCGGTAGCGGTCGGTGGACGCCAGCGTCACCGTGTCGCCCTCGATTTCGATGCGCACACCGGTGAGGACGGGCAACGTGTCGTCACGGCCTGCCGCGATGGCCACCTGGGAAGCGGCAGCGGCGAAGACCTCACCCGGGACGGTGCCCGTGGCGGTCGGCATCTGCGGCAGCGCCGGGTACTCCTCCACAGGAAGCGTGTGGAGTGTGAATCGCGAGGAGCCGCAGACCACGGTCGCTCGTACACCGTCTGTGGAGATCTCCACCGGACGGTTGGGCAGAGCGCGGCAGATGTCGGCGAGCAGGCGACCGGAGACGAGCACCGTGCCCTCCTCGTCGATCTCCGCGTCCACCGAGACGCGTGCCGAGACCTCGTAGTCGAAGCTCGACAGGCTGAGTGCGCCCTCCTCGGCCTTCAGCAGAAGGCCGGCGAGGACGGGCGCAGGCGGTCGTGCCGGAAGGCTGCGCGCCGCCCAGGCCACCGCCTCCGCGAGTACGTCGCGTTCCACCCGGATCTTCACTTAAGCCGCCTCCTGCAGTTGCTGGCTGCTCTCGCCCTGCTTGGTCTTCGGTCTGCCGTCTGCATCGGCAGACGTGGTGTCGCTCGGTCCACTGCTGGGGAGAACACCGGGGACCAGTCTGACGCACGGCACTGACAGTCGTTGCCTGCCTCGGTCAAGTCGTGCCGAGCGGCGGTCGAGGCGGCGAGAGCGACTTGTGCACAGCCCCCGCTTCGAAACGGATTCCCAGCTCTTACTAGTTGGACGTAGTAGTAGGGGCTGTGGAAAGCGTGGATAACCTCTAAAGCGCAGGTCAGAGGCGGTTTTTTGTCCACCGTGCCTGTGGGCCGAGGCGGTGGACAACCGGCCTTTGCTGTGGACGGCGAAAAGTTCTGCACACTCGATGCACAGCCTTGGGCCACTTCTCCCCAGCGCCGTCCCCAGCTTTACCCCGGTTCTCCCCAGCCCAACCGACCCCCTTGGTGTGACGCCTTTCACTCGCGGAGGTGAGATGGCGCGTCGCGTTGCCGAACAGTGGACAGCCGTGTGGAGAAGTTGTTGCTCGCTGTGCACAACGACCGCGAGCCTGTGGGTTGCCGGTGGACAACATCATGCACAGCCTGTGGAGAAAAAATCTGTCCACAGTCTGTGGAGATCACTTTTCCACGAATCCACAGCCTTCTGACCTGGCCTGATGCCCAGTCACCGGGTCGTGCTGTGGACACGATCTGGACAACTTCCCAGTCCCCAGGGTGTGGATCGCAAAAACCCTGCAGATCTGTGGAGAACACCCGTAACGCGGCTGGGAATCGAACACCGGCCGGGCGTGCGGTGTCCGTGAACCGGTGGCCGACACGACGGCGGACCGCTCCGCAGACACGAAAAGGGCGCTCCGGGAGTCGTTCCCGAAGCGCCCTGCGGGTCGTAACCGGGCTGCTGTCAGCCGTTCTTGATGCGGTTGGTGAGCTCGGTGACCTGGTTGTAGATGGAGCGCCGCTCGGCCATCAGCGCGCGGATCTTGCGGTCCGCGTGCATCACGGTCGTGTGGTCGCGGCCGCCGAACTGAGCGCCGATCTTCGGCAGCGAGAGGTCGGTCAGCTCACGGCACAGGTACATCGCGATCTGCCGGGCCGTCACCAGGACGCGGCTGCGTGAGGATCCGCAGAGATCCTCCACGGTGAGCCCGAAGTAGTCCGCGGTCGCCGCCATGATGGCCGAGGCCGTGATCTCGGGAGCCGCGTCCTCGCCACCGGGGATCAGATCCTTGAGGACGATCTCCGTAAGTCCCAGGTCCACAGGCTGTCGATTGAGCGACGCGAACGCCGTGACGCGGATCAACGCCCCTTCCAGTTCACGGATGTTGCGCGAGATGCGGGATGCGATGAACTCGAGCACCTCCGGAGGCGCGTTGAGCTGCTCCTGCACCGCCTTCTTACGAAGGATGGCGATACGGGTCTCCAGCTCCGGCGGCTGGACGTCCGTGATCAGACCCCACTCGAACCGGTTGCGCAGCCGGTCCTCCAGGGTCACCAGCTGCTTGGGCGGCCGGTCACTGGACAGCACGATCTGCTTGTTCGCGTTGTGGAGCGTGTTGAAGGTGTGGAAGAACTCCTCCTGCGTCGACTCCTTGTCCGCGAGGAACTGGATGTCGTCGACCAGAAGGATGTCCATCTCGCGGTACCGCTTACGGAAGGAGTCGCCCTTGCCGTCACGGATCGAGTTGATGAACTCGTTGGTGAACTCCTCGGAGCTCACGTACCGCACACGCGTGCCCGGATAGAGGCTGCGCGCGTAGTGCCCGATGGCGTGCAGCAGGTGTGTCTTGCCGAGGCCCGACTCCCCATAGATGAACAGGGGGTTGTACGCCTTGGCCGGTGCTTCTGCCACGGCGACCGCGGCCGCGTGCGCGAAGCGGTTCGACGCGCCGATGACGAACGTGTCGAAGAGGTACTTGGGGTTCAGGCGCGCCGTCGGCTCACCGGGGCCGGTCGCCGGCGCGGGCTGGGCCGCCAAGGGGCCGGGCGCGCCACTGGGCACGCCACGATTGCCGGGGCCGTGCCCGCCGCCGTCATGGTTCGGACGGCCGCCCATAGCGGGCTTACCGGGCTCACGGCGCTGTGGCCGCTCGCGCGAAGGCTCGTAGGAACCGCGCTCCTCATAGGACGACCGCTCTTCATAAGAAGAGCGGTCCTCGTAGGAACGGTCTTCGTAAGGTCGCTCTTCGTAGGAGGAGCGGTCCTCAAAGGAGGAACGGTCCTCATAAGACGGGCGACCGTTCCCCTTCTGCTCGTACGGGGGGCGCTCCTGCTGCTCGTAGCGACCGCGCTCCTGCTCGTACGGCTGCTGTTGCTCGTAGGGCGATCGATCCTGCTGCCGGTAGTCGTGCTGCGGCTGCTGTGTGGGAGTCGCGTACGGGTCCCGCTCCGGGAAACCGAGCCGGGGCTGCTGCCAGTTGTACTCGTCCTGCTGCGGACGCGGCCAGGCGCCCGGCTCGGGGCGCTGGTAGTCCGGGTAGGCGGGGCGGGCGGTCGGGAGCTGGTCGGGCCGGGGCGCCGTGGGCTGCTCTGCTCGCGGGCCCTGGCCGTGCTCGTCGGCGCCGCGGCGCTCGTAGCCCTCGTAGGTCTCCCGCTGCTCGTACGTCTCCCGGTTGTCGAACGCGTCACGCGGTTGGCCGGGAGACGGCTGGGGCTCGGGGGCCTCGTAGCGGTGCTGCGGGGCCGGCGGGGGTGTGGGGGCGGGCGGCTCGCCCACGGAGTCGTCGACGGTGATCGCGATCCGGATGGGGCGGCCGCACTCGCGGCTGAGGGTCTCGCTGACGACCGGGGCCAGCCGGCCCTCGAGTACGCCCTTGGCGAATTCGTTCGGAACGGCGAGCAGCGCGGTGTCGGCGACGAGCGCCAACGGCTGACAGCGCCGGATCCAGTGCTCGTCCTTCGTCTCGACGCCCTGCCCGCGGTCTTCCCCGAGGAGTTGCTCCAGAACTCGTGGCCACACTGCGGCAAGATCGGCAGGTACGTCAGCCACAGGGCACGCTCTCTCGCTGGTCCCACGAACGTGTGATTCCTGGGACGGATCGGGAAGAAAATCGGGTGGGGCGGTGAGAAGGGAACGAATCGGAGTTCAGCCACGGTAGTCAGCGCGACCGCTGCGGTTCAAGTTGTTGTCCCCAGCCTGTGGACAGTGTCCCTCGCATGACGTCGGTTTGACCGGATGGCGTAGCCGCGCGTACCGTGACCAGGTCGAGTTGTCGATGGCTGCTGCCGCCTGCCTCCGATGGGCAAGGTCACGATCCACAGTTCTTGCGGACCGTGTAGCGGTGCACTCGGGCGTATTCGCGAGCTACTCGTGGGCGCACGGTGACAGCCAGGCGATGTCCCGCCACCACACGTTTTTCAGGAGCCCCCGAGTGAGCAAGCGCACCTTCCAGCCGAACAACCGTCGTCGTGCCAAGACCCACGGCTTCCGCCTTCGCATGCGGACCCGCGCCGGTCGTGCGATTCTCGCCAACCGTCGTGGCAAGGGTCGCGCCAGCCTGTCCGCCTGATCTCGTAATCAGGTCATGACGTGCTGCCTACCGAGTATCGGCTGAGGCGGCGCGAAGACTTCGCGACCGCGGTACGCCGGGGACGTCGGGCCGGACGCCCGCTTCTCGTCGTTCATCTACATAGCGGTTCAACGGACCCGCACGCGCCCAGGGAGACTCTCTCCCCGCCGCGTGCGGGTTTCGTCGTGAGCAAGGCCGTGGGTGGCGCCGTCGTACGGAACGTGGTGAAGCGCAGGCTTCGGCACCTCATGCGCGACCGGGTGGCTCAGTTGCCCCCAGGTAGCCTGGTAGTCGTACGCGCGTTGCCCGGAGCGGGCGACGCTACCCACGCACAGCTGGCCCGAGACCTGGATGCCGCTCTGCAGCGGCTGCTGGGAGGGGGCGCGCGATGAAGTACCCACTGCTCGCCTTGATCAAGATCTATCAGTGGACCATCAGTCCATTGCTGGGTCCGGTGTGCAAGTACTACCCGTCGTGCTCCCACTATGGCTTCACGGCCATCGACCGGCACGGGGCAGTCAAGGGAACAGCACTCACCGCCTGGCGGATCCTTCGGTGCAATCCGTGGTCTCTGGGCGGCGTCGACTATGTTCCGCCACGCAAGCGTCCGCGCTGGCACGAGATGCTGCGCGAGGCATGGCGCGGGGACAAAAAAACGGCCCCCGCCGTTGAGGGCGACAGCCCCTCTGCACAGGACAATAAGTCCGGAGCGACTTCGCCCAACGCCCAAGGAGCCTGATCAGGGACATGATTTCCGATATCGTCAACGCTGTATCAGGCGTTTTCGCGTTCCTCACGACCCCGGTGTCGTGGGTCATCGTCCAGTTCCACACGGTCTACGGGGCGATCTTCGGCCCTGATACCGGCTGGGCCTGGGGCCTGTCGATCGTGTCCCTGGTGGTCCTGATCCGGATCTGCCTGATCCCGCTCTTCGTGAAGCAGATCAAGTCGACCCGGAACATGCAGCTGCTCCAGCCTCAGATGAAGGCGATCCAGGAGCGCTACAAGAACGACAAGCAGCGTCAGTCCGAAGAGATGATGAAGCTGTACAAGGAGACGGGTACCAACCCGCTCTCCTCGTGCCTTCCGATCCTCGTGCAGTCGCCGTTCTTCTTCGCCCTGTACCACGTGCTCGCGGCCATCGCCGAGGGCCAGACGAAGGGCGTCATCAACCAGAGCCTTCTGGACAGCGCCCAGAAGGCGCACATCTTCGGTGCCCCGCTGGCCGCCAAGTTCACGGACAGCGCCGCCGAGGTCCAGGCCATGGGCGCCTCGCTGACCGACGTCCGCGTGGTCACCGCGATCATGATCATCGTGATGTCGGCGTCGCAGTTCTACACGCAGCGCCAGCTGATGACGAAGAACGTCGACCTGACGGTGAAGACGCCGTTCATGCAGCAGCAGAAGATGCTGATGTACGTCTTCCCGCTGATCTTCCTCTTCATGGGTATCAACTTCCCCGTCGGTGTCCTCGTCTACTGGCTGACCACCAACGTGTGGACCATGGGCCAGCAGATGTACGTGATCAGCCGGAACCCCACTCCGGGCTCCAAGGCCCAGGCCAAGATGCTCGAGGGCCTGCAGAAGCACGTCGTCGAGCACAGTGCTACGAAGAGCAAGCGCGAGCGGAACATCGTCAAGGGGATCGTCGCCAAGGGCCGCGATCGCAACGAGTACGAGCGCAAGTTCATCAACGGGCTGAGCAAGGCCGGCCTCGCGGCTCAGGCCGACGGCACCGTGGCCAAGGGTTCGGCGGCCGCGGAGGAGCTGGACGAGGACGGCATGCCGAAGGGCGCCGCGAAGCGCCAGCAGCCCAAGCGCCAGTCCAAGTCGCAGCGTCAGTCCGGTGCCTCGACGGCCAAGGACGACTCCCCCTCCTCCGAGAAGACCTCGCTGGAGAAGGAGGACGAGCCGCAGGACGCGAAGCCGCAGTCCAAGGCCAAGCAGTCCGGCGGCGCCAAGCCCGCGGGCGGCTCGCAGCAGCGCAGCAAGGCCAAGTCCGGGCAGCGCAAGGGCGGCCCGCAGCGGCCGAAGTCCCCTTCCAAGAAGTAATCCCTTGACCTACGCGTCGTAAGACGTTGGCGCAAGCCTTGACGCAAGAAGGAGTCCATCCCGTGACGGAAGGCACCACCGCCACTGCTGAGGGTGGCGACACCCTGACCCGCCTCGAGCAGGAGGGTGAGATCGCCGCGGATTACCTCGAGGGTCTGCTGGACATCGCCGACCTCGACGGTGACATCGACATGGACGTCGAGGCCGATCGGGCCGCCGTGTCCATCGTCAGCAGCGATGTGAGCAGCCGTGATCTGCAGAAGCTGGTCGGTCGCGACGGAGAGGTCCTCGAGGCACTCCAGGAGCTGACCCGCCTCGCGGTGCACCGGGAGACCGGGGACCGCAGCCGCCTGATGCTGGACATCGGCGGCTACCGCGCAAAGAAGCGTGCCGAGCTCACCGAGCAGGGCGCCAAGGCCGCGGCCGAGGTGAAGAACACCGGCGAGCCGGTCAAGATGAACCCGATGACGCCCTTCGAGCGCAAGGTTGTGCACGACGCGATCAAGGCGGCCGGCCTGCGCAGTGAGTCCGAGGGCGAGGAGCCGCAGCGCTTCGTCGTCGTGCTTCCTGCCTGACGGCAGCACGTCGCCTTCCGGCCCCGTCTGTTTCGCAGGCGGGGCCGATCTTTGTCAGCCTGTTAGTCAGCCACTTACTGCGGTAAAGCGGTACGGAAGGACGGTTCCCGTGACGGAGGCAGCAGAACTCCCCCCGGCCCCGGAGCAGGCCCGGGCGGTATTCGGCGAGCGCTTCCCGGACGCGGTCCGGTACGCGGAGCTTCTCGCTGACGCGGGAGTGCAGCGCGGCCTCATCGGCCCTCGCGAGGTGCCGCGTCTGTGGGAGCGGCACATCCTGAACTGCGCCGTACTCTCCGAGGTGGTTCCCGAGGGCGTCACGGTGTGCGATGTCGGTTCGGGTGCGGGCCTGCCGGGTATTCCGCTCGCCCTGGTCCGCCCGGACCTCAAGATCACACTGCTGGAGCCCTTGCTCCGTCGTACGACCTTTCTGACCGAGGTCGTCGAACTGCTCGGGCTCGATCATGTGACCGTGGTACGGGGGCGGGCCGAGGAGGTCCTCGGCAAGTTGCCACCCGTCCATGTCGTCACCGCTCGTGCCGTGGCCCCGCTGGACCGGCTGGCCGCGTGGGGCGTCCCGTTGCTCCGGCCGTACGGGGAAATGCTGGCGCTCAAGGGTGACACGGCCGAGGAAGAGCTTAAGAGCGCGGCCACTGCCCTGAGCAAGCTCGGCGCGGTGGAGACGTCGGTTCTGCATGTCGGCGAGGGCGCCGTGGATCCTCTGTCCACTGTTGTGCGCGTCGAGGTCGGGGAGAGCCCCGGCGGCGTGCGTTTCGCGGCGAAGCGTGCCAAGGCAGCGCGCACGGGGCGTGCCCGGCGCAGGCGCTGACGACCAGCAGTACTCCACAAAAGCTGTCAAACGTACGCATCTCGGGGTGTCGTACGGGAGTGCATCCCGCTGCGGTGCATCGTGTTTCACGTGAAACGTCGCTCACTGCTGCAGGGCATCATTAGTCGCGGCCGCGCGGCGGCCGCCCCCCGCGACCAACAACCTCTCGGATCCCTCGATACGGGCACGGAGTTGTCCACAGAGGGGGATTCGTCCACAGAAGCACGGGCCTCGCTGGTTCTTGACCCCGAAGGCATGGGAGGCTCTGTTCATTGCGAGCCTGAAGTCGAGGAGAGTGAATCCTTGCGGTCCGACGCCAACATCGCGGGACCGATGACCGATCCGGTCCCCGGTCCCCGTACCGAGTCGGCGGGGGAGGATGTTTCACGTGAAACACCGCCCCCGATGGACGACACACCCATCGGTCGCGCTGCCCAACTGGCAGTAGAGGCTCTCGGTCGTGCGGGCGAGGGCCTGCCACGTCCCGAGCAGACCCGCGTCATGGTGGTGGCCAACCAGAAGGGCGGGGTCGGTAAGACCACGACAACGGTCAATCTTGCCGCCTCGCTTGCGCTGCACGGCGCACGCGTCTTGGTGGTGGACCTGGACCCACAGGGAAACGCCTCCACGGCTCTGGGCGTCGACCATCATTCCGAAGTGCCCTCCGTCTACGACGTGTTGGTCGACAGTAGGCCGCTCTCCGAGGTCGTCCAGCCCGTCCCTGACGTGGAAGGCCTGTTCTGTGCCCCGGCCACCATCGATCTCGCCGGTGCGGAGATCGAGCTGGTCTCTCTGGTCGCGCGGGAGAGCCGACTGCAGCGCGCCATTCAGGCGTACGAGCAGCCGCTGGACTACATCCTCATCGACTGTCCACCGTCGCTCGGGCTCCTGACGATCAACGCCATGGTCGCCGGGGCGGAGGTGCTGATCCCGATCCAGTGCGAGTACTACGCGCTGGAGGGGCTCGGCCAGCTTCTACGGAACGTGGATCTCGTGCGTGGGCACCTCAACCCTGCCCTGCACGTTTCCACGATTCTGCTCACGATGTACGACGGCCGGACTCGGCTGGCGTCCCAGGTCGCAGACGAAGTCCGTAACCACTTCGCCGGCGAGGTCCTGCGCACGAGCATTCCGCGCTCGGTGCGTATTTCGGAGGCCCCGAGTTATGGGCAGACCGTGTTGACCTACGATCCAGCGTCGAGCGGGGCACTCTCCTACCTCGAAGCGGCACGTGAGATGGCGCTGCGCGGAGTCGGGATTCACTACGAGGCCCAGAACGCCCACACGGGCACTCAACTTGACCAGCAGAGTACGTCGGAGGGGATCCAGTGAGCGATCGACGGAGGGGACTTGGCCGAGGACTCGGCGCGCTGATCCCGGCTGCCCCCACACCCGAGAGGACGGGCCCGGCCACACAGGCGGGAGGAGCGTCGACCTCTCCCGCCTCGGTACCGGTGCTGACGACCGAGCGCGGAGTGGCGGCCGCGAAGGTGGCTGCGCTGCCGCAGCCGCCTGTTTCACGGGAAACCGAGGAGCCGGCGACCACGTCAGGTGACGCCTTCGAGCGTCCTGCGGGAGCGCATTTCGCCGAGCTGCCGATCGACACCATCACGCCCAACCCGCGCCAGCCGCGTGAGGTGTTCGACGAGGACGCTCTCGCCGAGCTCGTCACGTCCATCAAAGAAGTCGGCCTGCTGCAGCCTGTCGTCGTACGACAGGTAGAAGCCGGCAACTATGAGCTCATCATGGGCGAGCGGCGCTGGAGGGCCTGCCGAGAGGCGGGACTTGAGCGCATCCCGGCCATCGTCCGTGCCACGGACGACGAGAAGCTCCTCCTCGACGCGCTGCTTGAGAACCTGCACCGTGCGCAGTTGAACCCGCTGGAAGAGGCCGCCGCCTACGACCAGTTGCTCAAGGACTTCAACTGCACACACGATCAGCTGGCTGACCGGATCGGGCGGTCCCGCCCGCAGGTGTCCAACACGCTGCGGCTGCTGAAGCTCTCGCCGGCTGTCCAGCGCCGGGTGGCCGCGGGTGTGCTGTCGGCGGGGCACGCGCGTGCACTGCTCTCCGTCGAGGACTCCGAGGAGCAGGACCGGCTGGCCCACCGCATCGTTGCCGAAGGCCTCTCAGTGCGGGCCGTCGAGGAGATCGTGACCCTCATGGGGTCGGGGCCCAAGAGCAACGCACGGGCCAAGGGGCCGAGGGCCGGCGCCCGGGTCTCCCCGGCGCTGACCGATCTCGCCACACGGCTTTCAGACCGCTTCGAGACGCGGGTGAAGGTCGATCTGGGGCAGAAGAAGGGCAAGATCGTCGTCGAGTTCGCCTCGATGGACGACCTGTCGCGCATCCTCGGCTCTCTCGCTCCCGGCGAGGGGCCGGTGCTCCAGAACGGTCTCCCGGAGGAGAGCGACGGCGACGAGCAGGACTGATCGCCGCCCTGTTACGACGCGAGAGCGGGTCGTTTTCCGGCATGTACCGGAAGACGACCCGCTCTTTGCTTGTCTACGGTATCGAGCGAATCCCATCGTGGTTACGATGCGACGGGAAGAGCGCATCCACCCGGCGGCACCTCATACAGGAGGCGGGTCATGCGATCGGTGAGTCGCACCGGACTGATGACCGCAGTCCTGGGTCTTGGAGCGGTCGGCGGATTCGTCGGCAGTCTGCTCAGGGAACGGAGCGCTCTGACGGCCGCCCGCGCAGCGGCGGGCGAAGGAAGCGAGGAACTGCCTTCATGGGGCGTCGGCTCGTACCGCTCACGCTGGACAACCTCCCGGACCTCCCCAAGCGTTGCCGTTCGTGTGTCTTCTGGGAGCTGGACCCGGTCAGCGGCCAGGCCGCGGTAAAGGCGGGCACGCCCGAACTGGAGAAGGAAGCGTGGATTTCCGCTGTCCTGCTGGAGTGGGGCTCCTGTGGACGCGTCGTCTACGTGGATGACGCTCCGGTCGGCTTCGTGCTCTATGCACCCCCCGCGTACGTCCCACGGGCCACCGCCTTCCCGACAAGTCCAGTCTCCCCCGACGCCGTTCAGCTCATGACGGCCTGGATCTCTCCCGACTACCAGGGGCAGGGGCTCGGCCGGGTCATCGTGCAGACCGTCGCGAAGGATCTGCTGCGCCGGGGCTTCAAGGCGATCGAGGCCTTCGGGGACGCCCAGTGGAAGGGACCCGCCTGTCTGCTCCCCGCGGATCATCTGTTGGCGGTCGGGTTCAAAACTGTGCGACCCCACCCCTCGTATCCGCGGCTGCGCCTGGAACTGCGGACGACGCTGTCCTGGAAGGAAGACGTCGAGATGGCCCTGGACAGGCTTCTGGGGGCCGTACAGAAGGAACCGGCACTCCGCCCGTTGTGACGGCCGACGGGGCCCTCACAACGGAAACGGGCCGACCCTGGAAGGGTCGGCCCGTTCGTGTTTCACGTGAAACAACGACCGCCGGTGAATCGGCGTCGCCTGATTACTCGGCGATGAAGTCCTCGAGGTCGCGCACGATGGCGGCCTTGGGCTTGGCACCGACGATGGTCTTCGCGACCTCGCCACCCTGGTACACGTTCAGGGTCGGGATCGACATGACACCGTACTTGGCGGCCGTGCCCGGGTTCTCGTCGATGTTGAGCTTGACGACCTCGATCTTGTCACCGTGCTCGGCGGCGATGGCCTCGAGCGACGGCGCGATCTGGCGGCACGGGCCGCACCAAGCGGCCCAGAAGTCGACCAGGACGGGCTTGTCGCTCTTCAGGACGTCCTCGTCGAAGGTGGCGTCCGTGACGTTCTTCAGGTTGCCGGCCACAGCAGGCTCCTCATTTCTTGGGGGATTACGTGAGTGAAAGTTCGGGTCAGACGCCGGCGGTCTGGGTCTTCTCGGGCTCGGCGGCCTCGCCGTCGGCGAGGGAGGCCAGGAAGCGCTCGGCGTCGAGGGCGGCGGAGCAGCCGGTGCCGGCCGCCGTGATCGCCTGCCGGTAGGTGTGGTCCACGACGTCGCCGGCGCCGAAGACACCGGTGAGGTTCGTGCGCGTCGAGGGCGCCTCGACCTTCAGGTAGCCCTCGTCGTCGAGCTCGAGCTGGCCCTTGAACAGCTCCGTGCGCGGGTCGTGGCCGATCGCGATGAACAGACCGGTGACCGGCAGCTCGGACGTCTCGCCCGTCTTGAGGTTGCGCAACGTCAGGCCGGAGAGCTTCTGCTCCCCCTTGACCTCGGCGATCTCGCTGTCCCAGACGAACTTGATCTTCGGGTCGGCGAAGGCACGCTCCTGCATCGCCTTCGAGGCGCGCAGGGTGTCGCGACGGTGCACGATCGTCACGGACTTGGCGAAGCGCGAAAGGAAGGTGGCCTCCTCCATCGCGGTGTCGCCGCCGCCGATCACGGCGATGTCCTGGTCCTTGAAGAAGAAGCCGTCACAGGTCGCGCACCAGGAGACGCCGCGACCGGAGAGCGCGTCCTCGTTCGGGAGGCCGAGCTTGCGGTGCTGGGAGCCGGTGGTGACGATGACGGCCTTCGCGCGGTGCACGGTGCCCGCGGTGTCCGTCACGGTCTTGATCTCGCCGCTCAGGTCGACGGCCACGATGTCGTCGGGCACGAGCTCGGCGCCGAAGCGCTCGGCCTGGCCGCGCATGTTGTCCATGAGCTCGGGGCCCATGATGCCGTCCTCGAACCCGGGGAAGTTCTCCACCTCGGTCGTGTTCATCAGCGCGCCACCAGCGGTGACGGCACCCTCGAACACGAGCGGCTTCAGCGACGCGCGCGCGGTGTAGAGCGCCGCCGTGTAGCCGGCGGGCCCGGAGCCGATGATGATCACGTTACGGACGTCGCTCACGGCTTGATTCCTCGTCTCTGCGGGACTGCTGCGTTCTGCCAGGGGAGGCCATTCGGAGGACTCTCACCCCACCCAACGGATCCTACGGGGCATGCATTCCCGACGTGCCCGGCCACACCTAGCGAGTGTTCTTGGGCATCCCGGAGCCGTGGTCGTAATCGTGCTTGTACAGCAGCGTGCCGGCTGACGAGGAGGACGTGCCGACACAGGAGGAATCGACGACGAAGGCCGTGACCCGATGGGCCGGGTCTGTCTTGTGGGGCAGAACGACGAGGTATGCCTTCTTCCCGTCGTACGTGCCTGTCTCCGCGGCGAGGGGGTCCTCGTTCCGGTGGGTCCCGAGCTGGATGCACTGGGGCACCGAGATGGCCCGTTTCTGCATCGGTGCCTTCGTCCCCTGTGCGCTGGGCCCCTCTTCTTCAGTGCTGAGCGTCGAGGAGCCGAGCAGCGTCGTGACCTTCGTCTCCAGCGTGTCCTTGGCGAAGGTCGACGCGCTGTGACTCTTCCGGGCGACAGGTGAGCCGTCCTCATCATTCTGGATGAGCAGGACCCCCACACCGATCGCTGTGACCGTCAGGACGGCCCCGAGCACGGCACCCGTGCGCCTCCGGTTGCCGCGTGCCTTGCGTCCCGGGCCGGTTGTCCCATGCGGGTGTCCGGCAGGACGGTCGGTCGGGGTCGACGTTTCACGTGAAACGGGCCCCGTTTCACGGCCTCCTTCGAAAGCCAGGGCGGCATCGATCCGGCTCGCGATCTCCTCCGGCATCCGCGGCGGCGGGGCCGATACGGCACCGAGCGTGCCCCGGATCTCTTCCAAGGACGCGAGGACATCGGCGCAGAGCGCGCAGCCGTCGAGGTGCTGCTGGACGTCGGCTGTACGGGTGGGAGGCAGCAGGCCCTCGGCGAGTTCGGAGATCTCGGTGACCTCCGGGTGCTCTGCCGTGTCGGTCGTGGATGTCACGCTCGCCCACCTCCGCCCTTCACCGCAGCCGAATCGGCAGGTCCTGTCTCGTCACGAGGCCCCGCTGCGGGTGGGACGGATGTCCCCTGCGCCCGGTTCCTTTCAGGGGGCGGGTTCGCGCCACCCTCCTGGCTCCCGCCCTCTGTGCGGAGATGCGTCAGCAGCGGAAGCAGTTTGGCTCGGCCGCGCGCGCAGCGGCTCTTGACCGTGCCGGTGGGCACATCGAGGATCCGCGCGGCCTCGGCGACCGGATACCCCTGCATGTCGACGAGGACGAGGGCCGCGCGCTGATCGCTGGGCAGGACCGAGAGCGCCTCGATGAGCTGACGGTGCAGGTCGCTCCGCTCGACGGGGGCGTCCGCGGACTCGTGCGGTTCCAGGAGCTGGTCCAGGCGGTCGGCGTCGTCCACGGGCGCGGTCTTGCGCGAGGCCATCTTGCGGGCCCGGTCCAGGCACGCGTTGACGGTGATGCGGTGCAGCCAGGTCGTCACCGCGGACTGGCCGCGAAAGGTGTGGGCGGCGCGGTAGGCCGAGACCAGCGCGTCCTGCACCGCGTCCGCGGCTTCCTCCCGGTCCCCCAGGGTCCGCAGGGCAACGGCCCAGAGGCGGTCTCGGTGGCGTCGGACGAGTTCACCAAAGGCGTCCTTGTCACCGGCGACATGACGGGCGAGGAGGTCCTGATCGTTTGCTTCGCCATAGGCGTCGTCCACTGTCGAACCCCCTCCCCGTGGTGAGCCGTGCCCGTCAGCCGGTGAACTCCACATCGGTGATGCCCTGCTTGAAGCCTGCGCTGCTGTAGCCATCCTGGCCTGCGCGGGGCAGGGCGGTCAGCCAGACGAGCAGATAGCGGGTCTTGACCGGGTCATCGGCCGTGATCTTGGCGGAGGTGGTTTTCGAATCCGTCTTGGACCCGATCTGCTTCAGGCCGGACACCGAACCCGGATTGAGGGACGGCGAGGCGTACAGGGAGACCGTGGTGTGGTCGCCGCCGTATCGGAGCCCTATCGAGGCGGCCGACACGTCCTTGGCGGAGCCGAGGTCGTACACGATGCCGACTCCGGGCTTGATGACCATCTTCGGGCCGTCGACGAAGGACTTGGTCCGCCAGTACGTCGACGAGCTGTCGTCGTACGTCTTGTCGACCTCGCCCGGAGCCTGGGCGTCGCCTTCGGCGACGAACTCCTTGGCGCTCTCGATGGAGATCGGCTTCGCGTCCTGCTTACCGCCCTTGCCGCTGTCGTCCGAGGTGTCCGTGGACCCGGAGCTGCCCGTGTTGCCACGGTCCATGAGGGCGTCGGCGAGCTGCCAGCTGCCCAGCCCGAGGGCCGCGATCAGCAGAGCGGAGACGCCCCACTTGAGGGCCTTGCCGGTACGGCTGTGCAGCGGGGGCGGCGGCGTGGGGACGGGCTGGGTGGCACGTGGGGCGGGACGGCCGTAGCTCCCCTGCTGGTACGTGGTCCGTTGATACTCCGGGGGCGCCGTGAAGGCGGGCTCCGGTGGCCGAATCCTGGGCATCTCGCCGATGGCCTTCACCAGGTCCTCCGGCGTGGTGCACGGCGGCTCCTGGCGGGACGCGGTCGCCCCGTCGTTCGCGAGCGCCCGCATGGAGAGCTCCGCCAGACCGCGGTGGACGCCGGCGCGCACTTGGTCGGGGGCGATGAGGCCGACGCCCTTGGGCAGCCCGGAGAGGCCGTAGGCGTCGTCCTCGTACGGCCAGCGCTGGGTCAGGGAGGCGTACAGGAGCGCGCCGATCGCCTCGGTGTCGGCGCGCTGCGGGGTGTCGCAGGTGATGCCGCGCAGTGCCGCGTTCACGGCGAGGCCGCGGATGCGCCACTGCCCCGTGGAGGTGCGCAGCACGGCGCTCGGCGTGAGGCGCAGGTGGGCGAGGCCCTCACGGTGCGCGGCCGCCATGGCATGGGAGACCTGGCTGGCCATCTGGTACGCGTCGTGCGCCTCGAGGGGGGCGAGGGCGAGCAGGGCGGTCAGTTCCGTCGCGTCGGGCAGCCACTCGTGGACGACGTAGACGAGATCGTTCTCCTCGACCGCGTCCAGCACCTGTACGAAGCGGGGGTCGCCCAGGAGAGCCGAGGAACGGGCGGCGGCGAGCACCGAACGGCCTCGGGGGTGATCGGCGGGGAGGATGTGCACGCCGACGGCACGCCGCAGTTTCTCGTCCATCGCACGCCAGCTGCTGAAACCGTCCAGACGGGTGACGCACTCCTCGAGCCGGTAGCGTCTGGCGAGCTTGTGGCCACTGTGCAACTCGGGTGGCGACGCGGCGCCGGGGCTCAGATGAGTCCCCGTCTCCGCGGTGTCCACGACCTCCTCGCGCTCCAGCGCGACCTGCTCTCCGGTATCGGCCACCCCGTCGGCCGTGGCCTGCTCCGCCTTGTCCGCCTTGGCGGTCAGCGGTTCATCACCGCTGTTGTCGGCCACGTCGACGGCAGCCGTGCTCCGTTCCGCCACCGTCGTTCCTGCCTCCCCATCCGTTGCACTCACTCCGACGCCAAAGCCAATTGTGCCCACAGTCCGGCGCTATGCACGACACGCGATGGCCGCCGATGGTTGCACACACTTCCGGCCGACTCAGCGGCCAAGACGACCGCGGACCATGCCGACCAGCGAATTCAGTTCTTCGATCCTCATCTTGCGGGCTGCCACATAGAAGACTCCGAGCAGCGCCACACTGCCCACGACCAGCGCCGCGATCGAGCCGAGTACACCGTGGCCCAGTGCTTGCGTGACCGCGTACCCGATCCCACCGCCGACGACCGTCGCCGGAAGTGCCGCGAGGCAGAGCCGGGCGTAGGTACGGACGACGTGCGCGCCGTCCAGGTCGCCGCCGAGCCGGTTGCGCAGCCGCCGCCAGGCCACACCGACGCCGATCGCGTACGCGATGCCGTAGGAGAGCGCCATGCCGACGACGGCCCACTGAGCGGGCAGGATCAGGTAGCAGATGCCCGCTGCGGCGGCGTTGACCGCGGCGACGATGACCGTGTTGTAGAAGGGCGTGCGGGTGTCCTCGTACGCGTAGAAACCGCGCAGCACGACGTACTGCACGGAGTACGGAATGAGGCCGATGCCGAACGCCATGAGGATGTAGCCCATGGACTGGGCGGCCTCGGTGCCGCTGGAGCCGAAGAGCAGGGTGCACATCGGGACGCCGAGCGCCACGAACATGAACGAGATCGGGACGATCGCCACGGCCGAGGTGCGCAGGCCGGAGGAGATGTCGTCGCGAACCGCGCCCGGGTCGCCGTCGTGGGCGGAGCGCGAGATGCGCGGCAGCAGGGCGGCCATGACGGAGACGGTGATGATCGCCTGCGGCATGCCCCAGATCAGCTGGGCGTTCGAGTAGCCCATGATGCCGGTGCCGTCGACCCCGGACGCCTTGCCTGCCGCGGTGGCGAGCTGGGTGACGACCACGACGCCCGCCTGGTTGGCGAGGACGAACAGGACGGTCCACTTGGCGAGCTTCACGGCCTTGCCGAGGCCGTGGCCCTTCCAGTCGAAGCGCAGGCGGAAGCTGAAGCCGGTCTCGCGCAGGTACGGGATCATCGCGAGGGACTGCACGACGAGGCCGAGCAGGGTCCCGATACCGAGGAGGCGGATGCCCTCGTCCGGGATGGTCGTGACGCCCATCTGCGATTCGGCCGCGGTCCCGTAGACCCAGATGAACAGGCCGAACGTGCAGATCATGACGATGTTGTTGAGGACCGGGGTCCACATCATCGCGCCGAACTTCCCGCGGGCGTTCAGGATCTGGCCCATCACCACGTGGATGCCCATGAAGAAGATCGTGGGCAGGCAGTAGCGGGCGAGAGCGACACCGACGCTGTTCGCGTCCGGGTCGTTGGCCACCGGGTTCGACATCAGGTGGATCAGTAGTGGCGCCGCGAGGACGACGAGCGCCGTGATGGCGGCGAGCGCCACCATGACCAGCGTGAGGAGGCGGTTGGCGAAGGCCTCGCCGCCGTCCTCGTCGTCCTTCATGGCGCGCACGAGTTGCGGTACGAACACCGAGTTCAGGCCGCCGCCGACGGTGAGGATGTAGATCATCGTCGGCAGTGTGTACGCGACGGTCCAGGTGTCACCGAGCAGTCCGGCGCCCAGCGCCGCGGTGATCACCATGGTGCGTACGAAGCCGGTGAGGCGGGAGACGAGCGTGCCCGCCGCCATCACCGCGCTCGACTTCATGATGTTGGAGGCGCGGCCGCCCTTCTTCGCCGCGGGCGCCGGTGCGGGGGTGGCGGCCGGTGGCGGCGGGGGCTGCGGAGGACCGAGCTGCGTGGTCGGGTTGTCGACGGGCTCGGCCGGCGGGCGGCCCCCGCTGTGGCCGGGCTGCTGGTCGCGGTACAGGTGCGCGAAGGCGTCCGGTTCGTGGCTCTCCTCCGCGGAGTGCGTCACCAGGTCGTCGACGCCCACGAACTGCGTCGTACGGGCGTCGTCGCCGTACGGCAGATGCTGTGTGGGGCCCGCCGGCTCCGGCGCGGGCGTCTGCGCCCACACGCGGGGGTCGGGCTGGTACTGCTGCGCGGACGGCGGCGCGTACAACGGCTGCTGTGCCTGCTGGGTGCCCGGAGGCGGCGGAGGGTGTGCGGCGCGGTCGTACAGCGCCTCGGTCACCGGGTCCTGGGCGGTCAGGTCGTGCGCCCGGTACGGATCCTGTTCGTACGCGTCCTGAAGGTACGCGTCCTGCGGATACGCGTCGGGAGCAGGCTGCGGCGGCGGCACCTGCCCCTCGGGCTGCGGTGAACCGGCGTACGGCCGGCCATCGCCCGAGGCAGAGCCGCCCGAGCCGTGGCCACGCTCACCGTCGTACGGCGCGTTCATGGTTACCCCACCTCATCGTCCCCGGCCCAGCGGCCCCGACATCGCTCAACGGTCCACTCTCTCACCCGTGCCCGACGGGGCCGTGCTTTCCGAAGCGGTGTCAGCCGTCGGGTCACTCGGCTGCTGCGGAACGTCTGCCCGGGCGTCGTCGGCCTGGTCGCCGTCCGGCTCGTCGTCCTTGTCGTCGTCGGCGGCCGCGGTGTCGCCCTCAGGGGCGTCCTCGTCGGGCTGCGCGGCGACGGCACGCTTGCGCTGCTGGTACATCCGGTATCCGGCGAGGACGAGCAGCAGGACACCGCCGGCGATGACGAGCATCACGGTCGGAGTGACCTCGGTGACGTCGACCTTGAAGGCGAGCGGTTCGCCGTAGGGCTCACCGTCCTGGGTGTACAGCTGGGCGTGCACCCAGATCGGGCCCGTTGCCTTGGCCGTGGTCGTGAACTTCACGGACTGGCTGTGCCCGCTGGCGATCTTGACTTCCTGGTTCTGGAAGTTGTCGCCGCCGATCTTGAGGCGGGTGCCGTTGCCCGAGGTGAGGCGCAGCGTCAGATGATCGACGTCCTGCCACAGGTTGTTCTGCACCGACACCGGGATCGTCGCGCTGCGCCCGGACAGCTTCACCTCGGACTTGTCGATCAGCGCCACCTGTTCGGTGAGGCCCGACAAGTACGAGGAGATGCCATCGCGGAAGTTCCCCGAAGTTCCCGAGTCCGCACGCCACGACGTGGACATCTCCCGGTCCATCGCGCGGCCGAAAGGCGTCACCACGCGGGACTGATCGGTGAGGACGACCCTGAAGTTCTCGAGATCGCGCTGAGTCGCCTGGATCTGGTCGAAGGCCGACTGCGGCAGTTCCTGCTTGCGCAGCGACGAGGGGTACGCGTGCGGGACACGCGTGGTGGCGGCGGGGTCGGGCTTCGCCTTCGCGGCGGCCGACAAGGTCTGGGGCTGCGACCAGGTGCCGTCCTGCAGCGCGTGCAGCGCCTTGGCCATGGTCTGGGCCTGGCTCGCGGTGGGCATGCGCTGCGGGGCCACGACGACGCTGCGCTGCTTGTGCGTCTGCATGTTCAGCATCAGGGACTGAGCGAGGAACTTCTGCACCGCGAGCGTGGAGTTCTCTGCGCCCGTCATGTCGCCCTGGAAAGCGGTCGAAAGCCGACCGTCGGCGACCACGGCCGAGGCGCCGCCGCCGATCGGACGGGCGGCGGACGGCGTGTATGCCAGCCCTGACGTCTCCGGGAAGTGGTCGCTGCGCGCGATGATCTTGTCGGCTCCCGCGGACGTGGCGACCTTGACGATGTCCCGGTCGACGGCGCCTTCCGCGGGCCATGCGTACGACGTGTCCGGCTTGGTGTGCAGGATCGTCTGCACGGTCAGGGTGGCGGCGTCCGTGGCGTCCTTGAGGTGGGCCAGGGAGCCGGTGACCTTCGTGCCGGTGTGGGCGAGCGACGCGAGGTCGGGGTCGGCGAACGGAAGCGTGACCACCTTCTGGCCCTGTACGGCGGTCTCCAGGTCGCTCAGCCACTGCTTGGCGTCCGCCTGGTTCCTGCCCGCCCTGAGCTTTCCGTCGGGGCCCTTGACCTTGTACGGCTCCGTCATGGCGTCGACCGACGCCAGCAGGTCGGGGTCGATCACCCATGTCACGTCGAGCTCGCTGCCGAGGGCCAGCATCTGCTGGAGGCGGCCGCCCGGACCGATCTGCTTCGCCAGGTCGTTGTCGTCGAAGACCGGCGTCTGCTGTTCGTTCGCGCCCGTCTCGGCAGTGAGATGGGAATCAGAGATCAGCGGCCACAGGGCCGTCGTCCTCGTGCTCGTGTCCGCGTCGCTCGGCTGCCAGGGCAGGAAGGTCCGCTGGATGCCGAGCGTCTGCTGGTACGGCTGCGCAGCGGTCTGTCCCATCAGGGCGACGCTGAGCTGGTAGACGCCGTCGGCGCCGAGGTGCAGCTCCTTGACGGGGACGGACAGCGTGAAGTCCTGCGCGACGCCGGGCGCCAGCTTGGAGAACTTCTTGCCGTACTTGCGGGAGATCTCGCTGCCGTCCGCGGCGCCGCCCGTGCCGTTCTTGGCGGCCTCGTCGACGGCGGTGCGGCCGCTGTAGGACGTGCCGACCCGCAGGCCCACGTGGGCGCCTGTGACCGCCTGCTTGCCCTTGTTCGTCACTGTGCCGCCGACTGTCACGGTGTCGCCGTCCGTCGGTGCGCTGGGCGAGAGGGAGTTCACGGCCACCTCGACCGTGCTGGTCCCTGTCGCGCTCGAGGCAGCGGTGGCCGGGGTGGCGGCGCCGGCCGGGGCCGCGGCAGGCAACAGCGGCAGCGACGCCAGGAGCGGCGCGGCCGCGAGCAGGGCCCCGGTGCGCCGCAGCAGTCGCCGTGCAGGTGAGGGACTCACCGTTGGGAAGTCTGCCGCCTCGGCCACGTGGTCGTCCGTCCCTCGTCCTCGTCGGTGGTCGCAGATGTGTCCACGCATGGTAACGAGGAGCGCTGTGGCTGAGTGCCACGGTCTGCCCGGCATGATCGTGGGGGCAAGAGTAGGGGGCCGCCGGTGTGCTCCTGTCGCGGGCCCGGCAAACGGTTTCGGCCCGTGCCGTTCCGGCCACGTACCCTGTCCTGTTGTGCCGAACGCCAATGAAGACACCCCCAGCACCCTGAGCCAGGTGCAGCACCGCGCGGTCAGCGAGCTGCTGCGGGTCTCGCCTGTCGCAGACGACCTCGCCCGCCGTTTCCAGGAGGCCGGGTTCTCTCTTGCCCTGGTCGGTGGTTCGGTGCGGGACGCACTGCTCGGCCGGCTCGGCAACGACCTGGACTTCACCACTGATGCCCGCCCCGAGGACGTATTGAAGATCGTTCGTCCATGGGCCGACGCGGTGTGGGAGGTCGGGATCGCGTTCGGCACCGTCGGTTGCCAGAAGGACGGTTACCTGGTCGAGGTCACGACCTACCGCTCGGAGGCGTACGACCGCACCTCCCGCAAGCCCGAGGTGTCGTACGGCGACTCCATTGAAGAGGACCTGGTCCGCCGGGACTTCACCGTCAACGCGATGGCTGTGGCGCTTCCCGAGAAGGAGTTCATCGATCCGCACGGCGGGATCAGGGACCTGTCCGAGTGGGTGCTGCACACGCCCGGCACCCCGGAGGACTCCTTCTCCGACGACCCGCTGCGGATGATGCGGGCCGCCCGCTTCGCGGCTCAGCTCGACTTCGAAGTCGCTCCTGAGGTCGTCGCGGCCATGAAGGCCATGGCGGGCCGCATCGAGATCGTCTCAGCGGAGCGAGTGCGTGACGAGCTCAACAAGCTGATCCTCTCCGCGCACCCGCGCAAGGGCCTGACGCTGCTCGTCGAGACGGGCCTGGCTGATTCCGTACTGCCCGAGCTGCCCGCTTTGCGTCTGGAGCGTGATGAGCACCACAAGCACAAGGACGTCTACGACCACACGTTGATCGTGCTCGAGCAGGCGATGGCGTTGGAGACCGAAGGCCCCGATCTGACGCTGCGCCTCGCCGCGCTGCTCCACGACATCGGGAAGCCGCGCACTCGTCGCTTCGAGAAGGACGGTCGCGTCTCGTTCCACCACCACGAGGTGGTCGGCGCCAAGATGACCAAGAAGCGTATGACCGCGCTCAAGTACTCCAATGAACTGGTGAAGGACGTCTCGCGCCTCGTCGAGCTGCACCTGCGCTTCCACGGCTACGGCACCGGCGAGTGGACGGATTCCGCTGTACGTCGGTATGTACGGGATGCGGGGCCGCTCCTCGGCCGGCTGCACAAGCTGACCCGTTCCGACTGCACGACGCGCAACAAGCGGAAGGCCAACGCGCTTTCGCGTGCGTACGACGGCTTGGAGGAGCGCATCGAGCGGCTTCAGGAGCAGGAGGAGCTGGACTCGATCCGGCCGGATCTCGACGGTAACCAGATCATGGAGATCCTCGGCGTCAGCCCGGGCCCGGTGATCGGGCAGGCATACAAGTTCCTGCTGGAGCTGCGCCTCGAGAACGGGCCGATGGATGACGACGCGGCGGTGTCGGCGCTCAAGGAGTGGTGGGCCGACCGTTCTCAGGACTGAGATGTGCGGAACGGGTCGGGCTCTGTTTCACGTGAAACAGAGCCCGACCCGTATCTGGAGGGGCGATGTTTCACGTGAAACGCCGCCGCCCGCGCAGCGTCAGAGCGGTCGCTCCGTAGAGGACCGACACCAGGACCACGAGGGGGACCGAGCGGCCGTCCGGCGGCAGCATCAGCGCCGCCACTGCGGCCGCGCCGACGAAGGAGACGTTGACCAGCACGTCGTAGATGGAGAAGATCCGGCCGCGGAAACCGTCCTCGATGGAGGACTGCACGACCGTGTCGGTGGCGATCTTCGCGCCTTGCGTGGTCAGGCCCAGGACGAACGCAGCCACCACAATCGGCGCGGGTCTGAACGTGAGGCCCAGGGCGAGTTCCAGTACGGATGCGGTGCCGGCGCAGAGAACGATCCACCCGGCTGCGCCGAACCGACCCACGGCTGCCGGGGTGATGACCGCCGCGACGAAGAAGCCGGCCCCCGAGACGCCCATGGCGAGGCCGAGCAGGGCCAGGCCCTCGGACTCCGTGGACGACCACGCGTACCGGCACAGCATGAGCACCATGACGAGCAGGGCGCCGTAGCAGAACCGCATCACCGTCATCGCGGCGAGGGCACGCGCGGCGGGCGGACGCGATACAAGGTGCCGGACACCGGCGGCGAGATCCCGGGCGGTGCCGGTCACCGCGGCTCCCAGGCGTGGCTGGACCAACTCCGGGTCGGGGCCGAGGAGTTGTGCGTCCATGCGCAGTGAAGCGAGCGCGGCGCACAGGTAGAGCAGTGCCCCGATGAGCACCACCGCGGCATCCGAGTCGTCAGCGATCAGGCGCACGCCGAAGGCGAGGCCTCCGCCCAGCGTTGCCGCGAGCGTCCCCGCGGTGGGCGAGAGGGAGTTGGCCATGACGAGGCGATCCGCGTCCACGACACGGGGCAGTGCGGCCGAGAGCCCGGACAGAACGAAGCGGTTGACCGCGGTGACGCACAGGGCGGACGCGTAGAAGAGCCAGTCCGGGGTGTGGCTCAGCATGAAGGTGGCCGTCACGGAGGCGAGCAGTACCCGCAGCAGGTTGCCGTAGAGGAAAACCTGACGGCGCCGCCAACGGTCAAGGAGGACGCCCGCGAACGGTCCTACAAGGGAGTACGGGAGCAGCAGTACGGCCATGGCCGACGCGATCGCGGCGGGCGAGGTCTGCTTCTCCGGCGAGAACACCACGTAGGTGGCGAGTGCCACCTGATACACGCCGTCTGCGCCCTGGGAGAGCAGCCGCAACGTCAACAGACGCCGAAAATCGCGCAGGCGCAGAAGTACGCGCAGGTCACGGACGACAGACATGGGGCACAGCCTCACATATGAGGCGGGCCCCCGGCGCGCACGATATGTGCGATCCGGAGGCCTCAACAGCCTTCAGGCGGTGGGTGTTTCACGTGGAACACCCAGGCCGTCCTTCAGGACAAGGTCAGCGCTCGACCTCACCCTTGATGAACTTCTCGACGTTGTCGTAGGCCTCGTCGTCGAAGTACTGCACCGGCGGGGACTTCATGAAGTACGAAGACGCGGAGAGGATCGGGCCGCCGATGCCGCGGTCCTTGGCGATCTTCGCGGCGCGCAGGGCGTCGATGATGACGCCCGCGGAGTTCGGGGAGTCCCAGACCTCGAGCTTGTACTCCAGGTTCAGCGGGACCTCACCGAAGGCACGGCCCTCGAGACGGACGTACGCCCACTTGCGGTCGTCGAGCCACGCGACGTAGTCGGACGGGCCGATGTGGACGTTGTTCTCGCCCAGCTCGCGGTCGCGGATCTGAGAGGTGACGGCCTGCGTCTTCGAGATCTTCTTCGACTCGAGGCGGTCGCGCTCCAGCATGTTCTTGAAGTCCATGTTGCCACCGACGTTGAGCTGCATCGTGCGCTCGAGGCGGACACCGCGGTCTTCGAAGAGCTTCGCCATCACGCGGTGCGTGATGGTCGCGCCGACCTGCGACTTGATGTCGTCACCGACGATCGGGACACCGGCCTCGGTGAACTTGTCCGCCCACTCCTTGGTGCCGGCGATGAAAACCGGGAGGGCGTTGACGAACGCGACCTTGGCGTCGATGGCGCACTGGGCGTAGAACTTCGCCGCGTCGTCGGAGCCGACGGGCAGGTAGCAGACGAGAACGTCGACCTGCTTGTCCTTGAGGATCTGGACGATGTCGACCGGGGCCTCGGGGGACTCCTCGATCGTCTCGCGGTAGTAGCGGCCCAGGCCGTCGAGCGTGTGGCCACGCTGGACCTCGATGCCCTTGTTCGGCACGTCGGCGATCTTGATGGTGTTGTTCTCGGAGGCGCCGATGGCGTCCGAGAGGTCCAGGCCGACCTTCTTCGCGTCGACGTCGAACGCGGCGACGAACTCGACGTCACCGACGTGGTAGTCGCCGAACTGTACGTGCATCAGGCCCGGGACCTTGGTCTCCGGGTCGGCGTCCTTGTAGAACTCGACGCCCTGCACCAGCGAGGCGGCGCAGTTGCCCACGCCGACGATGGCTACGCGAACCGAACCCATTCCGGTTGCTCCCTGTGTGTACTCGGTGAAGCCCTGACCGGGCTTCACGTGGCGGTGTCGTCGGACGGATCCGGCCGGGTGCTGTCCCGATGCCGGGGCAGGCCGCCCGTCTCTCCAGATGTGTCCTGCTGAGCCGCTTCCCCCGGGCCGGAGCCTCGTTGGTCACGGCCCGCGCGCTCGCTCTCGATGAGCTCGTTCAGCCAGCGCACTTCGCGCTCCACGGACTCCATGCCGTGCCGCTGCAGCTCGAGCGTGTAGTCGTCCAAGCGCTCGCGGGTGCGGGCGAAGGAGATGCGCATCTTCTCGAGGCGCTCCTCCAGACGGCTGCGACGGCCCTCGAGGACGCGCATGCGCACGTCCCGCGACGTCTGCCCGAAAAAGGCGAAGCGCGCGGCGAAGTGCTCGTCCTCGTATGCATCGGGGCCGGTCTGTGAGAGCAGGTCCTCGAAGTGCTCCTTACCTTCTGCCGTCAACCGATAGACGATCTTGGCGCGACGCCCTGCGAGTGGAGCCGCGGGGGTGTCGTCGGGTCCTGAACCCGACTCCTCGATCAACCAGCCGTTGGCGACCAGCGTCTTGAGGCAGGGGTACAGCGTCCCGTAGCTGAAGGCTCGGAAGATTCCGAGTGAAGTGTTGAGTCGCTTGCGCAGCTCGTAGCCGTGCATCGGGGACTCGCGGAGCAGACCGAGTACGGCGAACTCGAGGATGCCGGAGCGTCGGCTCATCGTCGCCTCCTCTCTGCCGCGGGCCCTGTCTCGACTCTTTATGCCGAGCTGATGTATCGACTCGATACATCCCGACGATAGAACTGCTCTTCGGCTGCGGCAAGTGCGATCACGGTGAACGGCGTCACATCACCGATTCGTAGGAATCGAGTTGCCTGATTTGGGGTGAAGTTCGGCCCTAGGAGGGTTTTGACGGTGCGTAGTCTGTCCGCCATGCAGACCACCGGGAACCGAGTGACGCATGTGAGCGTCGTCGTCCCTGGTGTAGTGCGGGTGAGTGCCGAGAGGGGCGCATCCGTACTCCGGGGGGACCGGAAACCCGACGCCGTTTCCAGGCGCGCGACCTCGCGCCTGCCCGAGGAGTAGTCGTTCGATGAGCGAGCATCGTCGCAAACCGCCGCAGCCGCAGGGCGGTGGGCGCGCCGCGGCCCGTCGCGGAGCATCCGGAGCACCATCGGGCCGCCGCGCGGCACCGCGTGGAGGTTCCGCCTCGCCCGCCGCTTCCCATGACCCCCCGAGTTCCACGGGCCCGTACGGGAGCCCGGAGGAGGAACGCCCCTGGGGCGGACGCGCCGAAGCACGAAGGGCGGCCCAGCGCGGCGGTCGGCGCAGGTCAGCCGATGGCGCCGGAGGCGGTGGCCGCCGCGGTGGCGGCGGCCCCGGTGGTGGCGGTCCTGGCGGCCCGTACGGCGCCGGGCACGGCGGCCCGGAGAAGAAGAGGTTCGTCGATTACCCGCGCGCCTACAAGCACGGCTGGCGCCGCTGGGTGCCCTCCTGGCGCCTGGTGACCGGCATGTGCGTCGGCCTGTTCGGCAGCATGATGGTCGCGGCCGGCATCGCGTACGCGCTGGTGGGTGTGCCCGACCCGGCCAAGACGGCGACGGCGCAGAACAACGTCTACTACTGGTCCGACGGATCGCAGATGGTCGCCACCGGTGGCGAGACCAACCGGCAGATCATCAAGTACGAGGACATCCCGAAGTCCATGCGCTACGCCGTCATGTCGGCGGAGAACAAGACGTTCGAGACGGACAAGGGCGTCGACCCGATGGGTATCGCCCGTGCCGTGTTCAACATGGCCAAGGGCGGCGAGACGCAGGGCGGCTCGACCATCACCCAGCAGTACGTGAAGAACGCGATGCTGGACGACCAGTCCCAGACAGTGACCCGTAAGTTCAAGGAGCTGTTCGTCTCCATAAAGGTCGGTCGGACCGTCGACAAGGACGACGTCATGGCCGGCTATCTGAACTCGGCGTACTACGGGCGTGGTGCCTACGGCATCCAGGCCGCGGCCCGCACCTACTTCGGTGAGGACGCGACGAAGCTCAACGCGAGCCAGACCGCGTTCCTCGCGTCTGTGCTCAAGGGCTCGACGTACTACGACCCGGCGGGCTCACCCGGCATCGACCCGGTCAACGCGACGCCGGAGAAGAACCGTGAGCGCGCCACGAAACGGTGGTCGTGGATCCTCGGCGAAGAGGTCAAGGACGGGCGGCTGAGCCAGAGCCGGCGAGCCCAGTTCAAGAGCTTCCCCAAGTTGGCGAGCCCGCGCGCCAACGCGCAGCTCGGCGGCCAGACCGGCTATCTCGTCGACCTCGCCAAGTCGAACGCCGTCAAGAACAGCAACGGCAGGATCACCGAGGACGACCTGCAGAAGGGCGGCTACGAGATCCACACCACGTTCAACAAGAACAAGGTGAAGAAGCTCGAGAACGCCGTGAAGAAGGTTCGCAAGGAGAACCTTCAGAAGAACCGCAAGGTCAACGGGAAGTACGTGGACCGGCACGTCCAGTTCGGTGGTGCCTCCGTCAGCCCCAAGTCAGGTGCGATCGAGGCCATCTACGGCGGTGAGGACGCCACCAAGCACTTCACCAACAACGCCGATGTCACCGGCGCCCAGGTCGGCTCGACCTTCAAGCCCTTCGTTCTCGCGGCTGCCTTCAAGGACGGAGTCAGGGACCCGCAGGGGCCCGAGGTCCAGGACGCGAGCCAGCGCACGATCGTCTCCCCCAAGAGCCTGTACAGCGGCAAGAACGGGCTCAAGATCAAGGACTGGAAGGGGGACATCTGGACGAACGAGAAGGGCAAGCAGTGGAACCAGACCAACGACGGTAAGCAGTCGTACAACAAGCCGAGCTACCAGATCGATCTGCGCGAGGCCATGCGCGAGTCCGTGAACTCGGCCTACGTGCAGCTGGGCATGGATGTGGGTCTGGACAAGGTGCGCGGCGCCGCGAAGCGGGCCGGCATCCTGGACGACAGCTTCGCCGATTCCAACTACCCCTCGTTCTCCCTCGGTACGTCCGACCCGAGCGCGATCCGCATGGCGGGCGCCTATGGCACCTTCGCGACCAGTGGGCAGCAGAACGACCCGTACTCGGTGACGTCCGTCGACCGTGAGGGTGAGAACGTCTACCGGCACGAGGCCAAGCCGAAGCGCGCTTTCGACATGAAGGTCGCCGACAACGTGACCGACGTCCTCAAGACCGTCGTCGACAAGGGCACGGGTACGGCGGCGCGGATTCCGGGCCGCGACGTGGCCGGCAAGACCGGTACCACCGACGGCAACAAGTCGGCCTGGTTCGTGGGCTACACCAAGCAGCTGTCCACCGCGATCACGATGTACCGGATGGACGACAACGAGAAGTCCCAGAACCGCAAGTTCCTCGAGATGTACGGAACCGGTGGTCAGGAGAAGATCCACGGTGCGTCGTTCCCGTCCGAGATCTGGCACGACTACATGGTGCAGGCTCTGAAGGGCCAGCCGAACGAGCCGTTCCCGGCGCCGGAGCCCATCGGAGAGCTCGTGGGCGCGACCCCGAGTCCCACACCGACCCCGTCGGCCACGGCGACCCCGTCGGAGACTGCCTCGCCGTCCCCGTCGACCAGCGAGAGCACGTCGCCGTCCCCGTCGCCTTCGGAGACGTGCAGCGACTGGGACTGGGCCTGTAAGAACAACAACGGGGGCACTGGAGGCACGGACACCGGAGGCGCGACCGACGGCGGTGCATCGTCGTCGCCGAGCGACGGGAGTACCGACGACACCGGAGGCCCGGGCAATGGAAACGGCGGCGGCATCTTCGGAGGCCCCGACCAATAGCCGACCCGGCACCAACGCACCGTGTTTCACGTGAAACGCTGCGTGCTCCACGGCAAGCGAGGGCCGTCACACCCATCGGGTGTGGCGGCCCTCGCCCCGTTCTCAGCCTCGTACGGCAGGATGTGCCGCATGCCCAGTGCAGAGACGACGAGCGCGAATCCGCAGCAGCCGGAACGGGATCCGGAACCGGAGCAGGTACGGCCGACCAGAGAGGACGAGGTCGCGGCCGTCGGCAGTGGGTTCATCGGCGGACCCATGGGGCGACGGGCGCTGCTCGGGATCTCGTGGTGGACGCCCGCACGGGTGATCGCACTCGTCATGCTCGGCATGTTCGCGCTCGGCATGGTCCAGAAGTTCCCCTGCTACGACGGCGCCTGGTTCTACGGCACCAGCTCCCAGTACACGCACGCCTGTTACTCGGACATCCCGCACCTGTACCAGGGGCGCGGATTCGCCGATGGCCTCGTGCCGTACTTCGACAAGCTCTCCGGCGACATGGACTACCTCGAATACCCGGTGCTCACCGGTGTGTTCATGGAGGTCGCCGCGTGGCTGACGCCGGGCAGCGGCTCCATCCAGCACCAGGAGCAGGTGTACTGGATGGTCAACGCCGGGATACTGATGATCTGCGCTGCGGTGATCGCCGTGTGCGTCACCCGCACCCATCGCAGGCGCCCCTGGGACGCCCTGCTGGTCGCCCTGGCGCCCGCCTTCGCACTGACAGCCACCATCAACTGGGACCTCTTCGCGGTGGCGCTCACGGCGGCCGCGATGCTGATGTGGTCGCGGGGCAGGGCGTTCGCCTTCGGTGTGCTGCTCGGCCTTGCGACGGCCGCCAAGCTGTACCCGGTGCTGCTGCTCGGGCCGCTCTTCGTGCTGTGCTGGCGGGCCGGCCGGTGGCGGGAGTTCGGCAGGGCGACCCTTGGCGCCGCCGTCGCGTGGCTGGCCGTGAACCTGCCGGTGATGATGCTGGCACCCGAGGGCTGGTCGAAGTTCTACACGTTCAGCCAGGAGCGCGGAGTCGACTTCGGCTCCTTCTGGCTGATCATCTCCCAGCACCGGGACACACCACTCGACACCAACGTCGTCAACACCCTGGCCACGACGCTGATGGTGCTCGCCTGCCTGGGCGTCGCGGCGCTGACGCTCACCGCACCCCGGCGGCCGCGCTTCTCACAGCTCGCGTTCCTGGTGGTCGCGGCCTTCATCCTCACCAACAAGGTCTACTCGCCGCAGTACGTCCTGTGGCTGATCCCGCTCGCCGCGCTCGCGCGCCCCAAGTGGCGGGACTTCCTGGTCTGGCAGGCGTGCGAGGTGGCGTACTTCCTGGGGATCTGGCTGTACCTCGCGTACACGACGAGCGGGGACAAGCATCAGGGGCTGCCCGAGGACGGCTACCAACTGGTCGTCGCGGCACATCTGTTGGGCACGCTCTACCTCTGCGCGGTCATTGTGCGGGACATCTGGCTGCCCGAGCGGGACGTGGTGCGCCGCTCCGGTGAGGACGACCCCACGGGCGGTGTGCTGGACGGCGCCAAGGACGTCTTCGTGCTGGGGCAGGCGGCTCGTCCGCGGCGCCACCGGCACGCCGCCCGTACCGCGGAAGAGCCGGCGGCGGTCGACTGGGGCCGGGCACCGGGGGGTTCGCTCTGAGCGAACGCCCTCGTGAGAGGCAACGAAAAGCGGGTCGGGCACCTCATGGGCGCCCGACCCGCTTTCGTATGTCCTACGCAGACCCGGCACGCCCTACAGAGAGGCGTGCCCAGTGATCAGCGGTCCACGAGCCGGTCGAACTGCGTGGTGGTGTGCCGAAGATGGGCCACCAGTTCCTCGCCGACCTGCGGCTCGGGGGCGTCGGACGGCACGAACAGGATCGACACCTGCATATGCGGCGGTTCGGCGAACCAGCGCTGCTTGCCCGCCCAGACGAACGGCGCCAGGTTCCGGTTCACCGTCGCCAGACCGGCCCGCGCGACGCCCTTGGCGCGCGGCATGACGCCGTGCACGGCCTTCGGGGCCTCCAGGCCCACACCGTGCGACGTACCGCCCGCCACGACCACCAGCCAGCCGTCGGAGGGGGCCTTCTGCTGGCGGTACCCGAACCGGTCGCCCTTCGTCACGCGCGTGACGTCCAGGACGGCGCCGCGGTACTCGGTCGCCTCGTGGTCGCCCAGCCACAGCCGCGTACCGATGCGCGCGCGGAATTGCGTCTGAGGGAACTGCTGCTGCAGACGCGCAAGTTCGTCGGCCTTCAAGTGGCTGACGAACATGGTGTGCAGCGGAAGGCGGGCCGCGCGCAGCCGGTCCATCCAGCCGATGACCTCCTCGACGGCGTCCGTGCCGTCGGTGCGGTCGAGCGGCAGGTGGATCGCGAAGCCCTCGAGGCGCACGTCCTGTATGGCGTGCGCGAGCTGCGGCAGGTCCTGCTCGGTGACGCCGTGCCGCTTCATCGAGGACATGACCTCGATGACGACGCGGGCGCCGACGAGGCCGTGCACGCCGTCGACGGAGGAGACGGAGCGGATGACGCGGTCGGGCAGCGGAACAGGCTCCTCGCCGCGCCGGAACGGCGTCAGGACCAGCAGGTCGGCGCTGAACCAGTCCTTGATCCGGGCGGCCTCGTACGTGGTGCCGACGGCAAGGACGTCGGTACCGAAACGCGTCGCCTCCTCCGCCAGCCGTTCGTGGCCGAAGCCGTAACCGTTGCCCTTGCAGACGGGGACGAGACCCGGGAACTGCTCGAGCACCTGCTTGTGGTGTGCCCGCCAGCGCGCGGTGTCGACGTAGAGCGTGAGCGCCATGGCCGGTCCCGGAACCTTTCCGTGGGGAGTACGTAGCTACGTGAATTGTGCCGGGCGCTCAGCGCCGCGACATGTAGATGTCGAGCGCCTTGTGCAGCAGCTTGTTGAGCGGGAAGTCCCACTCGCCCAGGTATTCGGCGGCCTGTCCGCCCGTACCGACCTTGAACTGGATCAGGCCGAAGAGGTGATCGGTCTCGTCCAGCGAGTCGGAGATGCCGCGCAGGTCGTAGACGGTGGCGCCGAGCGCGTAGGAGTCGCGCAGCATCCGCCACTGCATGGCATTGGACGGGCGCACCTCGCGGCCGATGTTGTCGGAGGCGCCGTAGGAGTACCAGACGTGCCCGCCCACGACGAGCATCGTGGCCGCTGCGAGGTTCACGCCGTTGTGCCGCGCGAAGTAGAGCCGCATCCGGTTGGGGTCCTCGGTGTTGAGGGCCGTCCACATGCGCTGGAAATACGACAGCGGGCGCGGCCGGAAGTGGTCGCGGGTGGCCGTGATCTCGTACAGGCGCTGCCACTCGGCGAGGTCCTGGTAGCCGCCCTGGACGACCTCGACGCCGGCCTTCTCGGCCTTCTTGATGTTGCGCCGCCACAGCTGGTTGAACTGCTTGTGGACCTCTTCGAGGGAGCGGTTCGCGAGCGGCACCTGGAAGACATAGCGCGGCTGTACGTCGCCGAACCCGGCGCCGCCGTCCTCGCCCTGCTGCCAGCCCATGCGGCGGAGCTTGTCGGCGACCTCGAAGGCGCGCGGCTCGATGTGGTCCGCCTCGATGTCGCGCAGGCGCTTCACATCGGCGTCCTGGATGCCCTTCTTGATGGAGGGCGCGTCCCAGCGGCGAATGATGACGGGCGGGCCCATCTTCACGGAGAAGGCGCCCTGCTGCTTCAGATGCGCGAGCATCGGGCGCAGCCACTCTTCGAGGTTCGGGGCGTACCAGTTGATGACCGGGCCCTCGGGCAGGTACGCGAGGTAACGCTTGATCTTGGGGAGCTGGCGGTACAGCACCAGGCCCGCACCGACCATCTCGCCGGTGCGCTCGTCGAACCAGCCCAGGTGCTCGGAGCGCCACTCCGCCTTCACGTCTGCCCATGCGGGGACCTGCATGTGGCTGGCCGACGGCAGGCTCTGGATGTACGCCAGATGCTGCTCTCGGCTGATGGTCCTCAGGGTCAGGCTCATTCGGGGCGCTCCTCGGGCTGGTGTGTCCCCATGGGTACAGGGGCTCCGGCTCTCGCGCCGAAGCCTACTGCGCCCTGTGAGCGCCCCGACCGGCCGTATGGGAGGTCGGTGGTGAAGGCGGCCCTGCGGCAGCTTCCGAGGGGGCCGCTGGGGTCCTCCTCAGCCGAGGACCCCGCCGAAGAGGCCGCCGTGGGCCATGCCGATGAAGAAGCCGACGGCCGACGCCCCCAGGCCCAGGATCAGCCCGAAGCGTTCACGGGTCGTCTCGGAGACGAACTGGCCGTAGGCCCCGGCCAGGATGCCGACGATCCCCGCCCAGGAGCTGAGGAGATGAAGCCCGGGCCAGATCGACGTGATGATCGCGATCGCTCCGAGTACCACGGTCACCCCGAGCAGGGTGTCCGGCAGCGGGTGGGGCTTGCCGTCCGTGGCGAAAAGGGATGAGGAAGCGGTGCTGTTCGGACGCATTACTTGTGCCATGGGGCACCTCCTGCGGAAGCGGCGCACTGTAGCGCCGTACACACCCGATGTGTACAGATTGCGGTCATCGACTGCCGGATTTCAACCGGAAGCAGAGGTGCGGGTAGTCTGTACGGTCTGCACCGGTGTCTGTTCACGCCCCCGACCAGGGGCTCACCCCACTGATCAGCTCGGATCCGCCTGTCGGACCCGATTGTCAGTGGTGGCCGATACCGTTGCTCACGCATAACAACCCTCCTGCCACGGAACGACCGTGGCCGCTGAGTCCAAAGGAGGTGGGTTCCACATGCGTCACTACGAGGTGATGGTCATCCTCGACCCCGATCTGGAGGAGCGCGCTGTCGCCCCCCTGATCGAGAACTTCATGTCTGTTGTCCGTGAGGGCGACGGCAAGGTGGAGAAGGTCGACACCTGGGGCCGTCGTCGGCTCTCGTACGAGATCAAGAAGAAGCCCGAGGGCATCTACTCGGTCATCGACCTGCAGGCCGAGCCTGCGGTCGTCAAGGAGCTCGACCGCCAGATGAACCTGAACGAGTCGGTCCTCCGGACCAAGGTCCTCCGTCCCGAGACCCACTGAACTTCCTAGTTCAGCGGTACTCGGGATCCGAGTAGCAGCAAGCAGCCAGCAGCAAACCCGCCGAGAGGTTCCCCCATGGCAGGCGAGACCGTTATCACCGTCGTCGGAAACCTGACCGACGACCCCGAGCTGCGCTTCACCCCGTCCGGTGCGGCCGTCGCGAACTTCACGATCGCGTCGACGCCCCGGACGTTCGACCGCCAGACCAATGAGTGGAAGGACGGCGATGCGCTGTTCCTCCGCGCGTCGATCTGGCGTCAGGCCGCGGAGAACGTCGCCGAGTCGCTGACGCGCGGCATGCGCGTCGTCGCTCAGGGACGCCTGCGGCAGCGTTCGTACGAGACCCAGCAGGGCGAGAAGCGGACGGTCGTGGAGCTCGAGGTCGACGAGATCGGCCCCTCGCTGCGCTACGCCACCGCCAAGGTCACCAAGACCCCCGGTCGTGGCGGCCAGGGTGGCGGCGGCGGATTCGGCGGCGGCCAGCAGGGCGGCGGCGGTGGCGGCTGGGGCGGCGGCCCTGGCGGTCAGCAGGGCGGTCAGGGAGGTGGCCAGGGCGGAGCCCCGGCCAACGACCCCTGGGCGACCGGTGCGCCGGCCGGCGGCGGCCAGCAGGGCGGCGGCGGTGGCGGCTGGGGCGGAAGCTCCGGCGGCTCCGGCGGCGGCTACTCGGACGAGCCCCCCTTCTAGGGATCACTCCCTGACAGGGCTGGGTTCGCACCCCACACTTCTTGATCACACAGGAGAAACACCATGGCGAAGCCGCCTGTGCGCAAGCCTAAGAAGAAGGTCTGCGCATTCTGCAAGGACAAGGTCACGTACGTGGACTACAAGGACACGAACATGCTGCGGAAGTTCATTTCCGACCGCGGCAAGATCCGTGCCCGCCGCGTGACCGGCAACTGCACGCAGCACCAGCGTGACGTCGCCACGGCCGTCAAGAACAGCCGTGAGATGGCGCTGCTGCCCTACACGTCCACCGCGCGATAAGGAAAGGGTGACCGAAACATGAAGATCATCCTGACCCACGAGGTCTCTGGCCTCGGTACCGCCGGCGAGGTCGTCGACGTCAAGGACGGGTACGCCCGTAACTACCTGATCCCGCGGAAGTTTGCGATCCGCTGGACCAAGGGTGGCGAGCAGGACGTGGCGCAGATCCGCCGCGCCCGCAAGATCCACGAGATCGCCACCATCGAGCAGGCCAACGAGATCAAGGCCAAGCTCGAGGGCACCTCGGTCCGTCTGGCCGTCCGCTCCGGCGACGCCGGCCGTCTCTTCGGTTCCGTCACCCCGGCTGACGTCGCTTCGGCGATCGAGGCTGCCGGTGGCCCGAAGGTCGACAAGCGTCGTGTCGAGCTGGGCTCGCCGATCAAGTCGCTCGGTGGCCACGAGGCCTCCGTGCGCCTGCACCCCGAGGTTGCCGCCAAGGTCAACATCGAGGTTGTCTCTGCCTGAGCTCTGCATTGAGCAGCGCTGAAGCGAATGTGGGGCCGCACCCTTCGGGGTGCGGCCCCACATGCTTGCCATCGGCGTTTCACGTGAAACGGATTCGCCGACACGCTTTCGCTTACACGGTTTCACGTGAAACGGCCCGCTTGGAGTCAGCGCGTCGCGCCCGTCACGGCCCAGCGGCCCGAGCGGTAGCGGATCCAGAGCGTGATCATGCGCACTGTCATCATCAGCGCCATCGCTCCCCACACCGCCGTGAGGCCGCCGCCGAACACGGGGACCAGGAGCGCCACCGGCGTGAAGACGGCGAACGTGACCAGCATGGCCCAGGCCAGATAGGGCCCGTCACCCGCGCCCATGAGGACGCCGTCGAGGACGTAGACGATTCCGCAGATGGGTTGGGACAGCGCGACGACGATGAGCGCGGGCAGGGCGGCGTCCTGTACGAGCTGATCGCTCGTGAACATCGGGACGAACAGTGGCCTGGCAAGGAGGATCAGTACGCCCAGGGCGACTCCTGCGGCGATCCCCCACTCCACCATCCGGCGGCAGACTGCCCGCGCGCCGGGAGCATCATCCGCTCCGAGATAGCGGCCGATGATTGCTTGACCGGCGATGGCGATGGCATCGAGGGCGAAGGCCGTCAGGCTCCACAGGGACAGAATGATCTGGTGCGCGGCCACATCGGCATCGCCGAGCCGGGCAGCCACGGCCGTCGCGATCATCAGGATCGCCCGGAGCGAGATCGTACGGACGAGAAGTGGAGCGCCCGCCTGGGCGCAGGCCCTGATGCCGGCCGCGTCCGGACGCAGCGAGGCTCCGTGGCGGCGGGCGCCGCGAATCACGACGACGAGGTAGACGGCGGCCATGCCGACCTGGGCGATGACGGTGCCCCAGGCCGAACCCGCGATGCCCAGGCCTGCACCGTAGACGAGCGCGACGTTCAGTCCCGCGTTGGCGATGAAGCCGGCGACCGCCACGTACAGAGGAGTCCTGGTGTTCTGCAGCCCGCGCAGCACACCGGTGGCGGCGAGGACGATGAGCATCGGGGGAATGCCGAGTGAGGAAATGCGCAGGTAGGTGATCGCGTAGGGCGTCGCGGTGTCGGAGGCGCCGAAGAGTTCGACCAGTGCCGGGGCCGTGGGCAGGGCGACCGCGACGACCACGGCCCCGAGGAACAGGGCGAGCCAGATGCCGTCCATGCCCTGCTGGATGGCGGACTTCAGATCGCCGGAGCCGACGCGTCGCGCAACCGCCGCCGTGGTCGCGTAGGCGAGGAAGACGAAGATGCTGACGGCGGTCTGAAGCAGGGCCGAGGCGACGGCAAGTCCCGCGAGCTGTGAGGTGCCGAGATGGCCGACGATGGCGCTGTCGGCCATGAGGAAAAGAGGCTCAGCGACGAGTGCGCCGAAGGCGGGAACGGCGAGAGCGACGATCTCCCGGTCGTGCCGGCGTCGGGCGGCCTTGGGCGTCGCGGGAGCCTGTGTCATGGGCACCAATCTAATCTTCCACAGGTAAGAGATGCAATCCGCTAATGACCCTTACTGGTGATGGTCTTCCGCGTGTCGCGCGGCGGGGTCGACGGAGATCTTGGGCCGACTGGGAAAGTTTTTCTTCTGCACAGCCAGTGGATGGGAAAACAGCAGGTCAGAGCATGTGTATGGAATAGCCTGAGGGCTTGTTCACAGGCCTGTCCACCGTGTCGTGCACAGGTTTTCCCTGGTTCTCCACAGCGAGGGGCCCGTCATCCACACGGCCTGTGGATAACCAGATTGGCTGACGGTGCCGACAGGCCTAACGTGGGGCGGCGCCCACTGTGTCCCGCGTCCTCGGAAACCTCACAAATCCGACGCGTCAGAAGCGGAGTTGGGCCTCTTATTTGTCAGTGTCGTGCCGTAGGAATGAGGGGTACGGCGAGGTCCGCTCGGCGGACAGGAGGAGGCGGCCCGGTGAGCATCTCCGAGCCATTGGACGACCCCTGGGCCGATGACGGCCCCAGCGATCGCCTGCCCGCTTCCCGGCCGTTCCGGGGTGGCGGCCGAGGCGGCCAGGGCGATCAGCACGAGCGGGGCAGCGAGGGTGGTGGCGGCTGGGACGAGGGCCCTGCGACCTTCGAGCGCGTTCCGCCGCAGGATCTGGACGCCGAGCAGTCGGTGCTCGGTGGCATGCTCCTGTCGAAGGACGCGATCGCCGACGTCGTGGAGGTCATCAAGGGGGCCGACTTCTACAAGCCGGCCCACGAAACGATCTTTCAGGCGATCCTCGACGTCTATGCCAAGGGCGAGCCCGCCGACCCGATCACCATCGCGGCGGAGCTGACCAAGCGCGGCGAGATCAACAAGGTCGGTGGCGCATCGTATCTGCACACCCTTGTGCAGACGGTTCCGACGGCGGCGAACGCCGAGTACTACGCGGAGATCGTCCATGAGCGCGCCGTGCTGCGCCGTCTCGTCGAGGCGGGCACGCGGATCACGCAGATGGGATACGCGGGCGACGACGACGTCGACGAGATCGTCAACAGGGCGCAGGCCGAGGTCTACGCGGTCACCGAGCAGCGGACCAGCGAGGACTACCTCCCGCTCGGCGACATCATGGAGGGCGCGCTCGACGAGATCGAGGCGATCGGCTCGCGCAGCGGCGAGATGACTGGTGTGCCGACCGGCTTCACCGACTTCGACTCGCTCACCAACGGTCTGCACCCCGGCCAGATGATCGTCATCGCGGCCCGCCCCGCCATGGGTAAGTCCACGCTGGCGCTGGACTTCGCACGCGCCGCGTCGATCAAGAACAACCTGCCGAGCGTCATCTTCTCTCTCGAAATGGGGCGCAACGAGATCGCGATGCGCCTGCTGTCGGCCGAGGCGCGAGTGGCCCTGCACCACATGCGCTCCGGCACGATGACGGACGAGGACTGGACGAGGCTCGCACGCCGGATGCCCGAGGTCTCGGCCGCGCCGCTGTACATCGACGACTCCCCGAACCTGTCGATGATGGAGATCCGCGCGAAGTGCCGCCGGCTCAAGCAGCGCAACGACATCAAGCTCGTGATCATCGACTATCTGCAGCTGATGCAGGCCGGTGGCTCGAAGCGCTCCGAGAGCCGTCAGCAGGAGGTCTCGGACATGTCCCGAAACCTGAAGCTGCTGGCCAAGGAGCTGGAGCTGCCGGTGATCGCGCTCTCCCAGCTGAACCGTGGCCCCGAGCAGCGCACGGACAAGAAGCCGCAGGTCTCCGACCTGCGCGAGTCCGGCTCCATCGAGCAGGATGCCGACATGGTCATCCTTCTGCACCGTGAGGACGCGTACGAGAAGGAGTCGCCGCGCGCGGGCGAGGCGGACATCATCGTCGGCAAGCACCGTAACGGTCCGACGGCCACGATCACCGTCGCCTTCCAGGGCCACTACTCGCGCTTCGTGGACATGGCGCAGACCTGATCGGGAGATGACCGGCGGCGCAGATCAGCCTCCGGTGAAAACCGCTCGACGCCGGTCGTCGGCCGGGATGGACTGGGCCCATGACGACATCCCCGGAAGAGTTGTTGCCCACCACGCGTCGCGCCCTCCTGCACCGCATCGCCGTGGCCCAGAGCGAAGGACGGGCGCCCTCACTCGTGGCCGCGGTCGCGCGGGACGGTGAGCTGGTGTGGACCGGGTCGCGTACCTCGGTGGACGGGCACGGGCCGGACGAGAACGTGCAGTACCGGATCGGTTCGATCACCAAGACGTTCACGGCTGTGCTGGTGCTGCGACTGCGGGACGAAGGGCTGCTCGACCTCGCGGACCCGCTGGAGAAGCATCTGCCCGACACCGGTGCCGGCACGGTCACCATCGCCGAACTGCTCGCCCACACCGGCGGATTGGCGGCCGAGACGCCGGGGGAATGGTGGGAGCGGAGCCCCGCGAGCCTGCGCCCGACCCTCTCGGACGTCCTCGGCGAGCAGCCCTTCCGGCACCCCGTCGGCCGTCGCCACCACTACTCCAACCCCGGCTATACGCTCCTGGGTGCCCTGATCGAGGCGGTACGCGGGGTGTCCTGGGAGAAGGCCCTGCGCGACGAGATTCTCGAACCGCTGGGTCTGACCCGCACCAGCGTCCAGCCGCAGCAGCCGCACGCCGGGGGCTGGGCCGTGCACCCGTACGCAGATGTGTTGCTTCCGGAGCCGAGCGAGGACCTGGGCCTGATGGCCCCCGCAGGTCAACTGTGGTCCACCACACGGGACTTGGCCGTCTTTGCCTCCTTCCTCATGGGTGGAGACGACCGGGTGCTGAGTACGGATTCCGTCCGGGAGCTGTGGACCCCCGCCGCGCCGACGGTGCCGGGCGACTGGGAGGCCTCGTACGGGCTCGGCATGCAGGTGGTGCGGGGCGGCGGCTTCACCCTGGCCGGACACACGGGCTCGCTGCCGGGGTTCGTGGCAGGGCTGTGGCTGTGCGAGGAGGAGGGCCTCGTGGCGGTCGCTCTCGCCAACTGCACGACGGGGGTGCCCGTAGGGACGCTGGCCGCCGAGCTGTTGGCGATCGTCGCCGAGGCCGAGCCGCGGTTGCCCGAGCCGTGGCGGCCGCTCTCCGAAGTGAATGCGTCCGAACTGGAGCCGGTGGGGCCCTGGTACTGGGGGACGCAGGCCGTGGTGCTGCGCCTGGCGGCCGATGGCGGAGTGGAGCTGGGCCCGGCGACCGGGAGCGGACGACGCTCCAGGTTCCGGTCGAACGGCGACGGCACCTGGACCGGGCTCGACGGCTACTACGCGGGAGAGCTGCTCCGCGCCGTCCGGCGGGACGACGGGGCGGTGAGCCACCTTGACCTCGGTTCCTTCGTCTTCACACGGGAGCCGTACCCGGCGGACGGGCCTGTTCCCGGTGGAGTGGACCCGGTGGGGTGGCGGGGCATTCCGCGCTGATGCGCAGCTCTGGCGGTCGGCTGTTTCACGTGAAACAGCCGACCGTGAAACGCCGGCCGAGCGACTCCCCGGTCACAATTACAGCTTGAAGCCCAGGTGCGAGCCCACGAAGCCGAGCCGCTCGTAGAAGCGGTGGGCATCGGTACGCGTGACATCGGAGGTCAGCTGTACCAACTGGCAGTCCTGGCGCCGGGACTCGTCGACGGCCCACTCGATGAGCTGTGTGCCGAGGCCGCTGCCACGCTCGTCCGCGTGGATGCGGACGGCCTCGATGATCGAGCGGGTGGAGCCCTTCCGGGAGAGCCCGGGGATGATGCTGAGTTGCAGCGTGCCGACGACGCGGCCCCCGCGCACGGCGACGACGAGGTGCTGATTCGGGTCGGCCGTCAGGCGGGCATGCGCGGTGAGATACGGCGTGAGGTCCTCCGGTGACTCCCGCTGGGCGCCCAGCGGGTCGTCGGCCAGCATGGCGACAATCTCCGGAATATCCTCGGCCGCGGCCGACCTGATCTCAAGATCTCCCATGGGGCGCAGCCTATGCGGGGTCTCCCACCGGCTGTGCTCGGCCCGGTCAGGCGGCGGCGTGCAGCCCCTCGACCGCCTTGACCAGAGGGGCGAGGTCCGGATTCTCGGTCGCGGCGTCGAGGGCCTCCCGCAGCGCCGTGGAGTTCGTGGGGCGGGCCTCTTCGAGGAGCTTGAACCCGGCTTCGGAGACGTTCGTGTAGATGCCCCGACGGTCGGTCGGGCACAGGTAGCGGGAGAGCAGGCCGCGTTCCTCGAGCCGCGTGACCAGGCGCGTGGTCGCGCTCTGGCTCAGGACGACGGCGTCGGCCACCTGCTTCATCTGGAGGTGGCCGCCCTCCCCGTCGTGCTGACGGCCGAGGACGTCAAGCAGCGAATACTCGCGCACGCTCAGCCCGTGGTGGGCCTGCAGTGCGCGCTCGATGTGGGACTCGATCTTCCCGTGCAACAGCGAAAGCGCGCACCAGCCCTGAGAGAGGGCGGTCAGTGCGGGGTCTGTGGCGGTCATGGTTCGTGGTTCCTCCGTCCCGGAGTGGCTCAGCCCAGGGTAGTCGATGAGCGGGGTTGCCCGCGTTTGCAATTAACCAGCGTCTGCAATTATTGTCAGGTCTCGTAAAGCGCACCCGCAACAGTCTGGAAGGGGTCCCTCCATGCCTCTCGCGCTTCTCGCCCTCGCGATCGGGGCCTTCGGGATCGGAACCACGGAATTCGTGATCATGGGATTGCTCCCAGAGGTCGCGGGTGACTTCGGCGTCTCCATCCCCACGGCCGGCTTTCTGGTGACCGGCTACGCGCTCGGTGTGATGTTCGGCGCCCCGCTGATGACCGCCCTGGGAACGCGCATCCCGCGTAAGCGGATGCTGATGCTGTTGCTCGGCTTCTTCATCGTCGGCAACCTGCTCTCCGCCGTCGCGCCGGTCTTCGCCGTCATGCTGATCGGCCGTGTGGTCGCCTCGCTCGCCCACGGCGCGTTCTTCGGCATCGGTTCGGTCGTCGCGGCCGAACTGGTGGCCCCGGAGAAGAAGGCCGGAGCGATCGCCATGATGTTCACGGGCCTGACCGTCGCCAACGTCGTCGGTGTCCCGCTCGGCACGTTCATCGGCCAGTCGGTCGGCTGGCGCGTGACGTTCACGGTCGTCGCCGCACTCGGCGTCATCGGCCTCGTCGGCATCGCCAAGCTCGTGCCCGACCTGCCCAAGCCGCAAGGCGTGCGCCTGCGTCACGAGCTGGCCGCGTTCAAGAACGTGCAGGTCGTGCTCGCCATGGCGATGACCGTGCTCGGCTTCGGCGGCGTCTTCGCGGCCATCACCTACATCGCGCCGATGATGACGCACGTCGCGGGCTTCGCGGACGGCTCCGTCACCTGGCTCATGGTCCTCTTCGGCCTCGGCATGGTCGCCGGCAACCTCATCGGCGGAAAGTTCGCCGACCGGGCCCTGATGCCCATGCTGTACGTGTCCCTGGGCGCGCTCGCCCTCGTGCTGGCTCTGTTCACGGTCACCGCGCACAACCAGGTGCTGTCCGCGATCTCCATCATGTTGATCGGCGCGTTCGGCTTTGCGACGGTGCCGCCGCTGCAAAAGCGCGTCCTCGACCAGGCGTCCGGCGCCCCGACGCTCGCCTCGGCCGTCAACATCGGTGCCTTCAACCTCGGCAACGCCCTCTCCGCCTGGCTCGGCGGCATGGTGATCGCCGCCGGCCTCGGCTACACCTCCCCGAACTGGGTCGGTGCCGTGCTGGCCGCGGCAGCCCTCGTCCTGGCCGTGCTGTCCGCGGCCCTCGAGCGCCGCTCGTCCGCTCCGGGCCTGATCGTCGCGGCCGCCGAGCAGCCGCGTACCGAGCCTGCCCACCACTGATCCGCACCCCGGCCGGTGGGGGCGACGTAGACCCCGCCGCACAGCACCCCTCAGTACCATCCCGCAAGGAGCATCCCCTCATGAGCACCACCGCCATCACTCCGCTCAGCACGCAGGACGCCGAGACCCTGGTCACTGCCGCTCGCCTCGCGGCCGAGGCGGCCGGAGTCACCGTCAGTGTCACCGTCCTCGACGCGGGTGGGCACCTGCTGGCCTTCCGTCGCGACGACCGCGCTGTCCTCATCTCCGGCGAGACCAGCACGCGCAAGGCGTGCACCGCGCTCCAGCTGAACGCCCCGACCGCCGACCTCGTCGACCTGGTCAAGCCCGAGGGCCCCTTCCACACCCTGCCCACCGCGCTGGACCGGCCGCTGCTGTTCATCGCCGGCGGCCTGCCGGTCCACCGCGACGGGCGGCTCATCGGCGCCATCGGTGTCGGTGGCGGTGCCCCCGAGCAGGACCACGGCTTTGCCACCGCGGCCGTGGAGGCCCTCGCGTAACAGCTGGGCGTATGTCCCGCATCCGCCCCGAGTCACCGCAGTACAGCGGCACTTGGGGCGGACGTGTGCTCAGCCCGCGGCTACGGTCAGAGGTGCGAAGCGGCGGGTCCAGTCGCCGGGCAGATCTGAAGTCCCGTAGTTCATCACTGCGTTGAGGCCGACGGCCTTGAGCCCGCGCTCCTTGAGCCACGCCAGCAGCTCCTCGTGGCGCACGTCGATGTCGGTGCGCAGCGGCCGGTCCGTGCCCGCCGCGAGCGAGGCCACGAGGGCCTTTGCCGTCGCGGTGTCGCGGGCGATGAGCGGACCCACGACGTGGGTGTCCTCGTTGGGCCAGGCGGCCGCGAAGCCGATGAGCCCGCCACCGGCCCCACCGTCCACAGCCACCCGCAACTGGTCTGCGAAGGCCGGAAGCCGCGTGATGACATGCGTACGGTCCGGGCCGAAGACCTCCGCGTCCAGGCGGAGGATGGCCGAGAGGTCATCCGCCGTGGCAGCGCGGGTGGAGACCTCGGGCAAGGACCCGCCCGCGGCGAAGCGGCCGCGCACCATCTCGGCCCGCCCTGTGACCTTGAAGCCCAACTCCTCATAGAGCGGCCGCCCGTACGGCGTTGCGTGGAGTGTGAGCGGCGTCGTGCCCGCTCGCTCGAGGATGTGGCGCATCAGGCGCCTGCCGATGCCTTGTCGTGCGTGTTGCTCGGCGACCAGGACCATGCCGATCGCGCTGAGTTCGGGCCGCTCGTGGGGTCCGTAGTCGGTCACTACGCACGCGCTGACGAGACCGCCGGCGGGGTCGTCGATGCCGTAGCCGGTACCGGCGGAAAGCAATAGCCGCCACTTGTGTTCCTCACGGGGCCAGCCCCGGTTCTCGGACAGGTCGGCGCACGCGGGGACATCGCGCGGGGTGAGGCTACGGATGGGCAGGCCGGAGAGGGAAGGTGTCGACACGCAGGTCAGGCTGTCGGACTTCACCCCGTGGCGTCCACCGCTTTGTGGAGAGTGCCCGGCGCTTTCGGCCGCGCTGGGAGTTTCACGTGAAACATGGCGCCGGGGGCGGCTCTCGCTCGCGCCCGGCTGTGCCGGACGCGCGAATTGGCGCCCCGAGACCGGTAATTGAGGAATTTACGAAGTGGCCCGGGGTTCGCTTAATCCGCAGTTATGCCGGTAGGGGGTTGTCGACTTCGCGGCGGCCGGTATCGTCGGGTCCGGATCGCGCCGGGTGGCCGAAGAGGGCCGAGGGGAAGCCCGTGGTGCGCGCAGGCCCACGCAGCCTAACGGGACGGAGAGATCGAAGACCTGCACTTTCCGCTTTGCGTTCTGGGCAATGACACCGGGTGGCAGGCTGCGGTGAGAGGACTGCGGACAATGTCACACTCTTGCCTTACTTGTCAGTAGCCGTCCGGAATGCAGTGTTCAATGTGGACTGCATTGTTGTCGAAGCACGCGGGGGAAAGCCCACAGTTTCCGGGCGCGGAACAGCTCGGGAGTACGTTGACCGACCGAAATATGTTCGAGGCGAGGCACAGCATGGACGCTCCGACCACTACGCCGTCGGCCGATTCCGGTTCGGACGGCGGGGGCTGGTTCACGCCGCGCACGGCCCCGGCCCCGCAACCTCCCACCACCGGTTCCGGCCCGGAGGCGACGCAGGAGGAGCACCGAATACCGGAGCCGCGTCAGGCACCGGCCGCGCAGCAAGCGCAAGCGCCCGCCCCGCCGCGGGCCGCCGAGACGTCCGGCCCCGTGGCCGCCTCCCCGCGCCCCACGCCCCATGCCTCCCCCGACGCGATCCTCATCCGCCGCACGATGGAGGAGATCGGCCCCGTCGCGGACCGGGTCACCTCGTACTTCTACGCGCTGCTCTTCGTGCGTCACCCCGAACTGCGCCCACTCTTTCCCGCGGCGATGGACACCCAGCGCGACCGGCTCCTCAAGGCGCTGCTGACCGCCGCCGAGCACATCGACAACAAGGACGTCCTGGTGGCGTACCTGAAGAACCTGGGGCGCGGTCACCGCAAGTACGGCACGCAGGCCGACCACTACCCGGCCGTCGGCGAGTGTCTGATCGCCGCGCTCACCCAGTACGCCACCACCACGTGGAACGCGGAGACCGAGGCCGCCTGGGTCCGCACGTACACGACGATCTCCCAGGTCATGATCGACGCGGCGGCCGAGGACGAGCTGAAAGCACCGGCCTGGTGGATGGCCGAGGTCGTGTCGCACGATCTGCGGACCCCCGATGTCGCCGTGGTGACCGTGCGGCCCGATCAGCCCTATCCGTTCCTGGCCGGCCAGTACACGACACTGGAGACGCCTTGGTGGCCGCGGATCTGGCGGCACTACTCGTTCGCGTCCGCGCCCCGCTCGGACGGGCTGCTCTCGTTCCACGTGAAGGCGGTCCCGGCGGGCTGGGTCTCCAACGCCCTGGTGCACCGCGCCCGGCCCGGCGACGTGCTGCGGCTCGGCCCTCCCGCCGGCTCCATGACCGTCGACCACACCACCGACAGCGGGTTGCTCTGCCTGGGCGGCGGCACCGGTATCGCGCCCATCAAGGCGCTCGTCGAGGACGTGGCCGAGCACGGGCACCAGCGCTCGGTCGAGGTGTTCTACGGCGCCCGCACCAACCACGATCTGTACGACATCGACACGATGCTGCGCCTCTCGCAGAGCCACGCGTGGCTCTCGGTGCGTCCCATCGTCGACCAGCAGGCCCACCTCCAGCTGCCGGACGCGGTACGGGAGTACGGCCCCTGGAACGAGTACGACGCGTATCTCTCCGGGCCGCCCGGCATGATCCGCAGCAGCATCGACACCTTGCGGCGCATCGGCATCCCCGGCAGCCGCATCCGGCACGATTCGGTCGAGGACCTGGTCGCGGCGGCGGACTGAGCCTCGAAGCGCGGCGCCGGCCCCACACCTCGTACAGCGAGGCGTCAGCCCAGATCGGGTGCGTGCATCGCACGAACCCCCTCGATGTTGCCGTCCAGGTAGTGACGCAGTGAGAGCGGCACCAGATGGACCGAAGCGATGCCTACGCGGGTGAACGGCACCCGCACGATCTCGTAGCTGCCGCACGGGTCCTCGATCTCGGGCCCGTGCCGCTCGTCGGTGTCCATCGACTCCAGTCGGCAGACGAAGAAGTGCTGGACCTTTACGCCGGTCGCGCCGCCGTCCTCGCCGATGTGCTCGACGGTGTCCACGAAGCAGGGCACCACGTCGATGATCTTGGCGCCGAGTTCCTCGTGCACCTCGCGATGGAGGGCGTCCACGACGGTCGTGTCCTCCGGCTCGACCCCGCCACCGGGAGTTACCCAGTACGGATCGACGCCGGGCTTGGTCCGCTTGATCAGGATCAGGTCGTCGCCATCCAGCAGGACGGCGCGTGCGGTGCGCTTGACCACGGGTCGGACGGTCATGGGAGAAATGTGGCCCGGCTGGTTCCACGTGAAACATCCCGCATCGCTCGGCGCCCGCTCACGACCAGTCGACGGCAGCACGCAGCAGCCACTCGTGCGCCCGCGCGATATGCGGCATGGCGAGTGTGCCGGTGCGCACCACCAGGAAATACGTACGCAGCGGCGGCACGGGCGGGTCGAGCAGGGCGATGATCTCCCCGCGCTCCAGGTTTTCCTCGCACAGATAGCGCGGCAGGACGGCGAGGCCGGCGCCCGCGATCACACAGGCCAGCACAGCGCGCAGATCGGGCACGACGACCGTGGCGGACACGGCGGGCCGGGAGTCGAAGACGGCCGCCCAGTAGCGGCTGACCAGGGGCAACGACTCGTGCACCTCGACCACTGGGAACTTCTCCAGTGACGGCGCCGCGTCGCGGTGCAGCATGCCGGGGCCGATCCGGGCGGCCAAACGCGGGGCGGCGGCCAGCACGTGTTCCTCGTCGCAGAGCGGAGTCGCCGTGAGCAGGGCGCCGCGCGGACGGGCCGTCGCGATGGCCAGATCGTGATGTCCCGCGGCCAGCCCCTCCAGGGTTTCCTCGGCCGTGCCGAAGCTCGCCCGTAACGCGATGTTCTGCCCGTTGTCCCGGGTCAGAGCCGTCAGCGCGGGCAGGGCGCGCTCCGCGGTGAATTCCGGGGGCCCGGCCAGGTGCAGGGTGCGCCCGGCGGACTCCTCGCCGAGACCGGCCTCGGCGATCTCCACGAGAGCGTCGAGATGCGGAGCCGCCTTGTGGGCCAGCTCGTCGCCGATCGTCGTGGCCGTCACACCACGCGCCTGGCGCAGGAAGAGCGGGCGCCCCAGCTGCCGCTCCAGCGTGCGGATCTGGGAGGTGACCGCCGGCTGGGACAGGCCGAGCAGCGCGGCGGCACGGGTGAACGAGCCGGCGCGGTGCACCGTCACAAAGGTGCGCAGCAACGCGAGATCCATCGCGGCACGCCTCCCTCCCGAAGCCCCGGCCGCGCCCAACTATAAATAAGTCGATAGGTCTCTGTCGCTACGGTGATTGGACACTGACACAGAGTCAACTAGCCTTGTTCGCGCGGTTCTTCGCGCGTAAGAACCGGGACGGTCCGAGCCACGAGGGGGGAGGCTCGGACCGTCCGTTGTACGTAGCGCGGTACTAGGGCCTGTTCTCAGGACTTCGGTCTGCCCCGCGACCTCACCGGTCGTGGGCCTCGTCCAGCGCTCGCAGTACGTCCGCCACCAGGTCCTCGGTGTTCTCGGCGCCCGCTGAGAAGCGGATGAAGCCCTCGGTGACGGCATCCCCGCCCCAGCGCCCGCGCCGCTCGGCAGTGGACCGTACGCCGCCGAAGCTCGTCGCGTCGTCCACCAGGGTCAGGGCGTCCAGGAACCGCCCGGCCCGGGCGCGCGAGGGCAGCTCGAAGGAGACCACACAGCCGAACCGCCGCATCTGACCTGCGGCGACGCGGTGGGACGGATCGCCGGGCAGGCCGGGATGACGCACCCCGGCGACGTCCCCGCGTTCCAGCAGGGCGCGCGCCACGGCCAGCGCGTTGGCGCTCTGCCGCTCGGCGCGCAGCTCGAGCGTGGCGAGGGATCGGTGCGCGAGCCAGGCCTCCATCGGCCCCGGAATCGCCCCGACGATCTTGCGCCAGCGCTTCACCGAGGCGATCAACTCGGCGTCGGCGCACGCGACGTAGCCGAGCAGGACGTCGCCGTGGCCCGTGAGCTGCTTGGTGCCGCTGGCCACCGCGAAGTCCGCGCCGAGCTCCAGCGGGCGCTGCCCGAGCGGCGTCGCGAGCGTGTTGTCCACGGCGACGAGCGCCCCGCGCGCGTGGGCGGCATCGGCGAGGCGCCGGATGTCGCAGACGTCGAGGCCGGGGTTGGACGGCGTCTCCAGCCACAGCAGGCGCGCCCCGTCGAGCACGTCGAGCTGCGCGTCATCGCCGGTCGGCGCGGTGCGCACCTCGATCCCGTACGACGTGAGCTGCTCGCGGACGAGCGGGAAGACCTGGTAGCCATCGGCCGGCAGGACCACCGCGTCGCCGGCGCGCAGCTGCGAGAAGAGGACCGCGGAGATCGCCGCCATGCCGGAGGCGAAGGCAAGCGTCTCCACGCCGGGGCGGCCCGGAGCCTCCAACTCGCTGATGGCGCGCTCTAGATGCGTCCACGTCGGGTTCTCGTCGCGTCCGTACGCATAGGGCCCCGACACATCGCCGGGCAGATGGAAGTGTGCGGCGAACACGGGCCCCGGCAGGGTCGGTTCGTTCTTGACCGGTTCGGGCAGACCCGCCCGGACCGCCCGCGTGCCGTCTCCCGGCTCCCGTGCCGAGGGCTCCGTCATGCGCCCCGTCCCTCCACTGCTTCGCGTACGGATACGAGAAGGCCCTCGGAGGCCGACTCGACCAGCTTCAGGCACTCCTCGAAGCCTCCCAGATCGCCGTAGTACGGATCGGGGACTTCCAGGTCGGAGGCGTCGGCCCCGGCATCGTAGGAACGCAGCAGACGCACCTTCTCGGCGTCCTCGGGCGTCGACGCCAGGCGGCGCAGGGTGCGCAGGTGGCCGTGGTCGAGGGCGACGACCAGGTCGAGTCGGGCGAACCAGTCGCGATGGAACCGGCGGGCCGTGTGCTCGGAGCCGTAGCCGTTCTCGGTGAGGACGCGGACGGTGCGCGGGTCGGCGCCGTCGCCCTCGTGCCAGCCGTCCGTGCCCGCGCTGTCGACCTCGACGAGGCCGTCGAGCCCCGCCTCCTCGACGCGGGCGCGGAAGACGTGCTCGGCCATGGGAGAGCGGCAGATGTTGCCGGTGCAGACGAAACAGACGCGGTAGGTCATCCTCGGCCGCTCTCAGTCCTTGCCGTCGGGCAGTACGACGTTCAGCGCCCAGGAGACGATCGACACGATCAGGCCACCGAGGATCGCGGTCCAGAGGCCGTCGACGTGGAAGCTCAGGTCCACCTGGTCGGCCAGCCACGAGGTCAGCAGCAGCATCAGGGCGTTCACGATCAGCGTGATCAGGCCGAGCGTGAGGATGAACAGCGGGAAGGTCAGGAGTTTTACGATCGGCTTCACGATCACGTTGACCAGGCCGAAGATGAGGGCGACGAGGACCAGTGTGCCGATCTTCTTGCCGGTGCTGTCGCCGGTGAGGGTGATCTTGTCGAGCACCCAGACCGCGACGGCCAGGGCCCCCGCGTTGGCGAGCGTCTTGACGAGGAAATTCTTCATGTGTCTGATCGTTGCAGACATGACTGGTGACAGGGGTGGAGAGGGCGATGAAGTCGTTCCGGTTGGATGAGCTCGAGGCGGAGAGAGCCGCCAACGACGGGGCGTATCTGCAGTTCCTGCGGGAGCGCAATATGTCGGTCGGGCTGTACGCGCTCGACGCGGGCACGCAGGACCCGCAGCAGCCGCACAACCAGGACGAGGTCTATCTGGTGGTCAGCGGGCGCGGGTCGATCTCGGTCGGCATGGAGACCACCCAGGTCGCCCGGGGCAGCGTGGTGTACGTGCCGGCCGGTGTCGCGCACAAGTTCCATCACATCAGCGAGGACCTGCGCGTCCTCGTCGTCTTCTCGCCTCCGGAGGGGTGACGGGGGTCGGCCTCGCGGGCGGCCCCACCTCGGGGTTCCCTAAGGGTCGGGTCAGGGGAGGACAAGGGATCGGAAGGGCCCAAACGGGCCTTCGACGTGCCAGCATCGAATCAGAAGCTCGATGCAGCAGCGTCGAATCAGAAGCTCGATGCAGCAGCGTCGAATCAGAAGCATCGAAGAGACAACGAAGGAGCGATGGCAGTGCGAGAGATATTCGCGGACATGCCGTGGTGGGTGAAGTGGGTCGCGGTGCCGGTCATCGCCATCGTCGTGTTCGGCGGTCTGATCGCGAGCGTCGTCGGCTTTGTGATCGGCCTGCTGTTCAAGGTGCTCGTGTTCGCCGCTCTGGTGGGTGGACTCATCTACGTAGTGCGGAAGTTCATGGTCGGTTCGTCGTCGCGGAGCCGCGACTGGTGAGGCCGCGCCGAGGCCGTACGCACTTGTGTGCGGATCCCGATCGTTGCGTCGCGCGACCTTTCGCACGACCGGGGGAAGTTTGCTTGCGCGGCGGGCGCCAATCGGTGGCCAAGGGTTAGAGTCCGGAATTCGATGGCTTTAGCCCCTGCGAGCCTCGAACACGCGGGGGTTCCCCACGCGCATCGGGAGTGAACCTTGGCCACGGTCGATACCGCACCCGCCGCCCCGCAGACACTCATCGGCTCCGTACAGCGGGCCATGCGACTGCTCGAGGCGGTCGCTTCCCATGACGACGGGGCGCCGGCCAAGCAGCTCGCGCGGGAAGCCGGCCTCGCCCTTCCCACCGCGTACCACCTGCTGCGCACGCTGGCTCATGAGGGATATCTCCGCCGGGAGAACGGCGTCTTCGTTTTCGGTGATGCCGCCGAGCGTTTGAGCAGCAGCGGAGCACAGCAGAATCGTCGCAGCATGATCACCGACGCGCTGCGGCACTGGCGCGACACCATCGGCGTCCCGGTCTATTTCGCGGTCTACCGGGACGGCGAGATCGAGCTCGTCGCCGTCGCCGACACTCCGGCCAATCCGGCCGTCGAGGAGTGGGCCGACTTCCGGGAGACCGGCCATGCCCACGCCATCGGCCAGTGTCTGCTCTCCCAGCTCGACGAGAGGGCCCGCAAGGACCATCTCGACCGCTACCCCGCGCAGTCCATCACCCCGTATTCGGTCCGTGACGACCGTGCGCTGCTACGGAAGTTGAGCCGAGTGGGCCGCATGGAACCGATCATCGAGCGTCAGGAGTACGCGCTGGGTACGGCCTGCGCCGCGTTTCCGCTGACGATCGGGTCGGCCGCGGCAACTTTGGCCATTTCTCTCCCTTCCCATCAGGCGGAGAAACTGCTGCCCACAGCACGGCAGTTGCAGCACGAGATCGGCAAGCTTGTAGGAACACTCGCCTTCTCTATCAGCATTTGAAAACTCACTCCTTGTGATCCTGTGTGTACGTTGAGCAAGATGCCAGCAGTGTCAGGGAGGTAGTTTCCTGGCCAATCGACGGCAAGTTGACGGGGTAGGCGATGCGCGAGTCGGTACAAGCAGTCCAAGCAGAGGTCATGATGAGCTTCCTCGTCTCCGAGGAGCTCTCGTTCCGCATTCCGGTGGAGCTCCGGTACGAGTCCACCGATCCCTACGCCGTGCGGCTGACCTTCCATCTCCCCGGAGACGCGCCCGTGACCTGGGCGTTCGGCCGGGAGCTCCTCGTCGACGGGGTCAACGGGGCGAGTGGCGAAGGGGACGTACAGGTCACACCGGTGGAGCGGGTGGGTGGCGCCGTCGGCGAGATGCCGGGAGAGGTGCACATCAGGCTCCAGGTCGGTGCGGATCAGGCCCTGTTCAGGGCCGGGGTCGCACCGCTCATCGCGTTCCTCGACCGGACGGACAAGCTCGTCCCGCTGGGCCAGGAGGAGACGGGCGTGGACTTCGAGTCCGACCTCGACGAGGCCCTCGACCGGATTCTCGCCGAGGAGCAGAGCGCGGGCTGACTCCCCATCGGCTCGCACAGATGTATCCGGGCCATATGCATAGGGGCCAGACGTAACGCTTCAGCAGCACGGTGCACCCGAGCAGTTCCGCGCCTTTCAGCGTTTACGCCGCCGGCCTCGGCCTGCGCGCCCAGGAGCGGGAGCGTCCATCGCGGGCTCCCGCGTCTCCGGGCGGTCGGCGGAGACCACGAGCGCGGCCAGCGCGGTGGTCACCGGCACCGAGGCGACGAGGCCGATCGAGCCGACCAGCGTACGCACGATCTCCTCGGCCACCAGCTCACTGTTGGCCACGTCGGCGACGCTGCTCTGCGCGATCGAGAAGAGCAGCAGCAGCGGCAGCGCGGCACCCGCGTAAGCCAGGACGAGTGTGTTGACGACGGATGCGATGTGGTCGCGCCCGATGCGGATCGCCGCCCGGTACAGGGCGCGCCGGCCCAGCGTCGGGTTCGCCTCGTGCAGCTCCCACACGGCAGAGGTCTGCGTGACCGTCACGTCGTCGAGCACACCGAGCGAGCCGATGATGACGCCGGCGAGCAGCAGACCGCTCATGTCGATGTCCGGGTACAGGCCGTGGATCAGCCCCGTGTTGTCGTCGGTGTTGCCCGTCAGGGCCGCCCAGCCGATGAACAGCGAGCCCAACAGGCCGATCAGCAGCAGGGAGACGAGGGTGCCGAGCACGGCGACGGAGGTTCTGGCCGTCAGGCCGTGACACATGTAGAGCGCGATCAGCATGATCGCGCTGGCTCCGACCACCGCGACGACCAAGGGGTTCGACCCCTGCAGAATCGCGGGCAGGATGAAGAACGTCAGCACCATAAAGCTGATCGCGAGCGCGACGAGAGCCATGACGCCGCGCATCCGGCCCACCACGACCACGGCCAGGGCGAAGATTCCGGCCAGCAGCACCATCGGAACCTTGCGGTTCACATCGGTGACCGAGTACTGCAGCTCCTTCGGTGCGTCGGGCGCGTAGGCGGCGATCACCTTCTGGCCCTCGTGCAACTGCCGCGGTGAATCCGGCTGGACGACCTCGGTGAACGTACGGCCCTCGTCCTTGCCGCTGTCGATCCGGATCGTCGCGTTCTCACAGGTGCCACCGGTCTTCTGCTCGCCCGTGGTGCCCTGTTGCGCCGTGGGGTCCCCGGTGGGGCTCTGCCCCTGGGCGTGCACGGACGAGCAGTCGACCTTCTCGACCCGGGTGACCGTGGCCTGCTGCGTCTGCCGGTCGAAGCCGACACCGCTGCGCTCGTGCGGCGGGGCGCCGCCCGGCCAGAGCACCGCGAGGCCCACGACGACCGCGAGCGAGAACGGGATCAGGACGGCCGCGATCACTTTGCGCAGGTGCCGCGAGACAGGCGCCGCTGGGCCATGGCTGTGGGAGTGCCCATGCGGCGGGTGGGACGGCGGAGCTGAGGGCTGCTGGCTGGTGGTCACCGCCCGATCATCGCAAGAACGGAGGGGGCCCTCTGGTCAACGCGGCGTACGTCACGTTAGCGTGGAGGCGCTTTTGCCATCGCGGGAGCTCGGAGCACCGGGCTGAGAGGGCGCTGACCTTCGTCCCAGCGCGTTTCACGTGAAACAGCGTGGAGTTGCGTGACCAGGGGGCGGATATCGCTGCGTCGACCGCTGAACCTGTTACCGGGTAATGCCGGCGTAGGGAGTAGGTCTCATGACCACAACGGACGCGCACACGCCTGCCTCCAGCTCGACCGCGGAGGCCGGCCAGTCCATCGGCTGGCACAAGGGGTACATCAGGGGCTCGCGCCCCGACCTCCAGGTGCCGGTCCGTCAAGTGCACCTCACCAATGGGCAGTCGGTGACGCTGTACGACACCTCAGGTCCGTACACCGACCCGACTGTCGACACCGATGTCCGCCGCGGTCTCGCGCCGCTGCGGGAGAACTGGATCATCGCCCGCGGCGACACCGAGGAGTACGCGGGTCGCCCCGCCCGTCCCGAGGACGACGGCATCAAGCACACGTCGCCGCGCGGCGGCCTGCGCAACCTCGATGCGGTCTTCCCCGGCCGCCCGCGCCAGCCGCGCCGCGGCCGGGACGGCCGGGCCGTGACCCAACTCGCGTACGCGCGCCGGGGGGAGATCACCCCGGAGATGGAGTACGTGGCCATCCGGGAGAACGTCGCGCCGGAGGTCGTGCGCGAGGAGATCGCGGCGGGCCGGGCCGTGCTGCCCGCGAACGTCAACCACCCGGAGATCGAGCCGATGATCATCGGCAAGCGTTTCCTGGTGAAGGTCAACGCCAATATTGGCAACTCGGCCGTGACGAGCTCCATCGAGGAGGAGGTGGACAAGATGACCTGGGCGACCAAGTGGGGCGCCGACACGGTCATGGACCTCTCCACCGGCCGCAACATCCACACCACGCGCGAGTGGTTGCTGCGCAACTCCCCCGTCCCGATCGGCACCGTGCCGCTCTACCAGGCACTCGAAAAGGTCGACGGCAAGGCCGAGGAATTGTCCTGGGAGGTCTACAAGGACACCATCATCGAGCAGGCCGAGCAGGGCGTGGACTACATGACGGTCCACGCGGGCGTCCGTCTCCCGTTCGTCCCGATGACCGCCGACCGCAAGACCGGCATCGTCTCCCGCGGCGGCTCGATCATGGCCGCGTGGTGCCTCGCGCACCACAAGGAGAGCTTCCTCTACGAGCACTTCGAGGAGCTCTGCGAGATCCTCGCGGCGTACGACGTCACATACTCGCTCGGTGACGGCCTGCGTCCCGGCTCCATCGCGGACGCCAATGACGAGGCGCAGTTCGCGGAGCTGCGGACGCTCGGCGAGCTGAACTCCATCGCCAAGCGTCACAACGTGCAGACGATGATCGAGGGCCCGGGGCACGTCCCGATGCACAAGATCAAGGAGAACATCGACCTCCAGCAGGAGATCTGCGAGGAGGCGCCGTTCTACACGCTCGGCCCGCTGACCACCGACATCGCCCCGGCGTACGACCACATCACGTCCGGGATCGGCGCCGCGATGATCGCCTGGTGGGGCACGGCGATGCTCTGCTATGTCACGCCGAAGGAGCACCTGGGCCTGCCCAACCGCGACGACGTGAAGACCGGTGTCATCACGTACAAGATCGCGGCGCATGCGGCGGACCTCGCCAAGGGCCACCCGGACGCGCAGGCCTGGGACGACGCGCTCTCCGACGCGCGCTTCGAGTTTCGCTGGGAGGACCAGTTCAATCTGGCGCTCGACCCGGACACGGCGCGGGAGTTCCACGACGAGACGCTGCCGGCGGAGCCCGCGAAGACGGCGCACTTCTGCTCGATGTGCGGGCCGAAGTTCTGCTCGATGAAGATCTCGCAGGACATCCGGCGCGAACACGGCACCACGTCCTCGGAGATCGAGGAGGGCATGGAGCAGAAGTCGAAGGAGTTCGCGCAGGCCGGCAATCGCGTGTATCTGCCGATCGCCGACTGACGGCATGACGGTGGGGCCCCTCTTGCGCGTGGGGGCCCCAACGTCGGCCCGGTGGCCGCCGGAGGGTCAGTCCGGCTGGTGGTCCGGGCCGCCGAAGTCCGGGCTGGAGAAGTCCGGGCTGGAATAGCCGGCGCGCTGGCCCGTGGCCGTGCCGCCGCCGTCGGGGCTGCTGAACCCCGGCCTGTTGTAGCCGAGTTGCGGCATGCGCCCGCCGGAGCCACCGCGGCCCCCGAGGTGCGAGCCGCCGCCCGCCGAGGGATCCGCCAGGGCGTCCCGCAGGAACGGCAGGATGCCCCGGTCCAGGAGCGCGACGCGCCAGGCTTCCCTGGCCTGCTTCACTTCCTCGCTCGCCTCGCCGTGCGCGCTCGCCTGGAGCGACGTCGACCCATTGCGCAACGCCGCGATCAGCAGGCAGACGGCCGCGACGAGAATGCTCGCCGCGGTGATCGCGCCGAAGACCCAGCCGAAGGTGCGCAGGGTCCTGGCGAACCCCGGCACCGGGTTGAGCATGCTCAGGACGTAGCCGACGATCAGGAAGATCAGGGCTGCGGTCCCGGCCAGGACCGGGACGAGCACGACGGCGACCGCGGCGACGCCCGGCCCCGTGCTCTCCCCGCTGGAGTTGCCTCCTTCGCGTAGCGGACGCAGGAGCCGCGGCGTGGAGCGCAGTTCCTCGCGGACCTTGACGTAGCGCTGGTACTCGTCGGCGGCCGCCGTGTTGATCAGCGCGGCGGCGCCGAGCGCCATGGTGCGCAGCTGTTCGGGGTTGAGCCGCTGGCCCACGGCGGCGAGTTCAGGCCGATTCGGTGCGGTACGCAGCGCGTCATCGAGGAGCCGCTCGAACTCGGGACGGTCCTCGTTCAGCAAATGCGGAGCGCTGTTCATGTGCATCCCCCGATGCTCCGTAGGGCTTGGTGGCCCGCATGGGTGCGAGCCGTCGGGCAGAAACGGAGGGGAGCCTGCTACGGATAAGCCGATGGTAGAGCTGTCACGGCACGCGGTGACAGGGGGTTTCCGGAAATTGGCCAGACGGCCGGTCGGATCCTCCGCTTTCGCGTCTGCCCCGCGAAGTCTCAGATATCCATGGGCAGTTGCTGGACGAGGAGTTTTCCAGCCATGGTCACGCCGCCGTCCATGGCGATGGCCAGGCCGTTCGCGTACACATGCGGTCCCTCGACGGGGGGCCTGCTGTCCTCGCTGTCCCCGTCCTCCCCACCGACCTCGCCGAGCAGGTACGGGATCGGGCTGTGGCCGTGCACGATGCGCGAGCCGCCGTAGGCGTCGAGGAGCTGCCGCGCGGCGCTGGGCCCCGACTCCTCGTCCTTGAACGCGAACCGCTTGGTGAATTTGCGGAACAGGTCCCAGCACTCGTCCGCGTCATTGCGCGTGAGGGTCTCACGCACCGTGTCGTTGACGGCCTCGATGGAATCGCCGTAGTCGAGATACGCGGTGGTGTCCGAGTGCGTGAGCAGGTGGTCGTCCTCGATCTCGATCGCGTCGAGCCGGGACATCCACTGCAGGTGCACGTCCTGAAGGCGGTCCATGTCGGCCTTCTGCCCGCCGTTGAGCAACCAGGCCGCCTGGAACGTGGCTGTGCCCGCACCGGAGTTCACGGGCGTGTCGCCGAACCGCTTCGCGCCGAGCAGCAGCAGCTCGTGGTTGCCCATGAGCGCCTTGCAGTAGCCGCCGGCGGCCGCCGCCTCGGCGGACAGGCGCATGACGAGGTCGATGACGCCGATCCCGTCGGGCCCGCGGTCGGTGAAGTCGCCGAGGAACCACAGACGCGCGGTGCCCGCCGCCCAGTTGCCCTCCGCGTCGATCAGGCCCTGCTCGCGGAGCGCGGCGAGCAGCTCGTCGAGGTAGCCGTGCACATCGCCGACGACGTACAGCGGGCCGAGGCCCTCGTCCCCCGTGGGGGCGGGCTGCGCCGCCTCGATCTGGACGGTGTCGCCCTGGTCGATGACCGGCAGGTCGCGCTCGGTCGGCGTGTAATCGGCGGGATAGGCCTCGGGATTCTCGGCGCCTGGCGTGGCGACGTCGGGGTCCGTCGGCTGCACGTTCGCCGGTACGTCATGGACGTACGCGGGAACACGGAAGTCGCGCAGCGTCTCCGTGTCCGCTGCGGATCCCAGACCGGCCCCCTGAGTCATCGACCCCTCCACCACCATTGCGCCGCCTGTGCACCGTATCGGACTGCCTGGTCGCAGTGGCCCGCGGTGTCGTGCGCCCATCATAGGAATGCGGCTCGCGCTGTGTGATGCACCAGGGGTGGTGAATCGGTGACGGGCGGCTGATCGCCGTGCATTTCTCCCGAATTGGTGTGGACTTTTCTCTTCGGTGGAGGTCGGCGGAGTCGGTGGAGGGGGGCGGTCGGGGGCGGTCAGCCCTGTCCCGGAGAGCGGGGAGGGCTGACCGTGGTGCGGTGCGGGCGCCGCTGGGACGAGGTCCGCACGATGAGTTCCGTCGGCATCACTTGCTCGACCGGTTGGTCGGACTCGACCCCTTCGATGGCGTCGATGAGGAGCTGCACGACGGATGTCCCGATCCGCCGCGGTTTGAGCGAGAGGGTGGTGATGGGCGGTTCCGTGGTCGCGTAGACGGTCGACTCGCTGCAGCACACCAGCAGCAGATCGTCCGGGACGCGCAGCCCGTAGCGGCGCGCGGCGGCGAGCAGATCGGTCCCGTTGGGATCGAAGAGGCCGTAGACCGCGTCGGGGCGGTCGGGCCGGGCGAGCAGCCGGTCGGCGGCGACGGCGCCCGCGCACGGGTCGTGCGCGGGGTACGACTCGTAGACCGGTTCCTGTCCGATCCGCTCGCACCAGCGCAGATACGCCGAGGTGGAGAGGTGTGTGTACGTGTCGGTGGTGGTTCCGGTCAGCAGGCCGATGCGGCGTGCGCCGGACTCGGCGAGGTGGTCGAGGATGCCGAGCACGGCGGCCTCGTGGTCGTTGTCGACCCAGGCGGTCACGGGCAGGGTGCCCGCGGGACGTCCGTCGGAGACGACGGGCAGGCCCTGGCGGACCAGCTCGGTGACGACCGGATCATGGTCGGAGGGGTCGATGACGACGGTGCCGTCGAGTGCGACGTTCGACCACACGTCATGGCGTGAGGTGGCGGGCAGGATGACGAGGGCGTACCCGCGGGCGAGCGCGGCGGAGGTGGCGGCGCGCGCCATCTCGGCGAAGTACGCGAATTCTGTGAAGGTGAAAGGTTCATCCCCGTACGTCGTCACGGTCAGGCCGATGAGGCCCGATTTCCCGGTACGGAGCGTGCGAGCGGCCGCGGAGGGGCGATAGCCCAACCGGTCGGCGACCTCGCGGACGTGGCTTCGGGTGGCGTCCGGGAGCCTGCCCTTACCGTTGAGCGCATCGGACACAGTCGTGATCGAGACCCCGGCGGCTGCGGCAACGTCTCTGATGCCTGCCCGGCTCGGCCGGGTGCCCCTGCGGGTCGTCTCTGCCCGGCTCACCTGGTGCTTCCCTGCTGCTGTCATGGCGAGCCGATAGTAGGGCTCATTCGGCTGCATGGTGGGGACGCATATGCAGGCGTTGACAGGCACGTTTCTGCAAGGTGACGACCCATCATCAACCTTTAAATAAAAGGGAGTTGATGGGTAGAACTATGGCACTTTGCTTGTCGTCACGCATGGGCCTGCCAAGTCGGCGATGTTGCGAGTAGGTCTCAACTCACCTTCACGGGTGATGCGCGCCACGGCGCGAGCCACCGGCGCGCGCCAGGGCGAGGAGCGCTCCCCCCTCTCCGCGCGCCTTGGAGAGGGGGCGGGACCCGGGCCGTTGGGGAGCGCGGCGAATCCTCTTAAGGTGAGCAGTATTGGAACGGTGCCCACAAGGAGGACTGCGGTGAGCGAGATCAACCCCAAGCTGCGTGCGGAGCTGGCGGGGATCCCTGCCTACAAGCCCGGCAAGCCGGCCGCTGCCGGGGGGCCAGTGGCTTACAAGCTGTCCTCCAACGAGAATCCCTATCCTCCGCTGCCCGGGGTGATGGAGCAGGCGATCGCGGCCGCCGGGACCTTCAACCGCTACCCGGACATGGCGTGCACCGGCCTGATGAACGAGCTCTCCGACCGTTTCGGTGTGCCCGTCACGCATCTGGCCACGGGGACCGGCTCGGTCGGCGTCGCGCAGCAGCTGCTCCAGGCGACCTCGGGGCCGGGCGACGAGGTCATCTACCCGTGGCGGTCCTTCGAGGCGTACCCGATCATCACGCAGATCAGCGGCGCGAAGTCGGTGCAGGTGCCGCTCACGGCGAGCGAGGACCACGACCTCGACGCCATGGTCGACGCGATCACCGACCGCACGCGTCTCATCTTCGTCTGCAACCCCAACAACCCCACGGGCAATGCCATCCGCCGGGCCGAGCTGGAACGGTTCCTCGACCGGGTGCCCTCCGATGTCCTGGTGGTCCTCGACGAGGCGTACCGCGAGTTCATCCGCGATACCGAGGTGCCGGACGGCGTCGAGATCTACCGGGACCGGCCGAACGTGGCGGTGCTGCGAACCTTTTCGAAGGCATACGGGCTCGCGGGGCTCCGCGTGGGCTTCGCCATCGCGCACGAGCCGGTCGCCGCGGCGCTGCGCAAGACGGCGGTGCCCTTCGGCGTGAGCCAGCTCGCACAGGACGCGGCGGTCGCCTCGCTGCGCGCCGAGGACGAGCTGCTCGGCCGAGTCGGCTCGTTGGTGGCAGAGCGCACGCGGGTCGTCGAGGGGCTGCGGGCGCAGGGCTGGACGGTGCCCGAGACGCAGGCCAACTTCGTGTGGCTGCGCCTGGGGGAGAAGACGACGGACTTCGCTGCGGCCTGTGAGCAGGCGGGCGTGGTCGTGCGGCCGTTCGCGGGCGAGGGCGTGCGCACCACGATCGCGGAGACCGAGGCCAACGACATCTTCCTGCGGACGGCCGAGGAGTTCCGCAAGGAGCTGTAGAGCGCCGCGCGTTGGCGCCTGGATCGTAGTGATGGGGGTCTCCCGAAATAACGGGGGACCCCCCTTCGTATGCCGACAACCAGTACGACATAATGCTTGTGAATGTGAACGCGTTCACAAGCGTGTCCTGGTTCCTCCCAGGATTTGTGGGATTAAAGGGGCAAACTGCCGCTGTGACCACGGCGATGTAAGGAGAAGACGCAGTGGACCCGACAACGGTCGCCCTCGCGCCGGAGACCCTGGCGCGATGGCAGTTCGGCATCACCACCGTCTACCACTTCCTGTTCGTCCCACTGACGATCTCCCTGGCTGCGCTCACGGCGGGCCTGGAGACGGCGTGGGTGCGCACGGGCAAGGAGAAGTACTTCCACGCCACGAAGTTCTGGGGGAAGCTTTTCCTGATCAATATCGCGATCGGTGTGGCCACCGGTCTCGTGCAAGAGTTCCAGTTCGGCATGAACTGGTCGGACTACTCGAAGTTCGTCGGTGACGTCTTCGGCGCCCCGCTCGCGATGGAGGCGCTGATCGCCTTCTTCTTCGAGTCCACCTTCATCGGACTGTGGATCTTCGGCTGGGACAAGCTGCCGAAGAAGCTCCACTGCGCCTGCATGTGGTTGGTGTCGATCGGCACGCTGGCCTCGGCCTACTTCATCCTGGCGGCCAACTCCTGGATGCAGCACCCCGTCGGCTACGAGATCGACAAGCAGACCGGCGTGGCCCGGCTCAACGACATCTGGCACGTCCTCTTCCAGAACACCGCGGTCGTCCAGTTCGCGCACACCATCTCCTCCGCCTTCCTGACCGGCGGAGCCTTCATGATCGGCGTCTCCAGCTTCCTGCTCTGGAAGATCAAGAAGCAGAAGGAAGCCGGCGAGCAGGTGGACCGTAAGCGGACCATCACGCTGCGCAGCTCGCTCCGGCTCGGTCTGGTCACCGCGATGATCGCGGGCGTCCTGGTCGCCCTCTCCGGTGACCAGCTGGCCAAGGTGATGTTCAAGCAGCAGCCGATGAAGATGGCGGCGGCCGAGGCCCTGTGGGACACCGAATGTCCCGCACCGTTCTCCATCTTCGCCGTCGGCGACGTGAGCAAGGGCCACAACTCCGTCGAGATAGAGCTTCCGGGCCTGCTCTCCTTCCTGGCCGACGACAACTTCTCCAGCTGTGTCCCAGGCATCCACGAGACCGCCAAGGCCGAGGCCGAGAAGTACGGCGGTCAGCCCGAGGACTACGTCCCCAACATCTTCGTCACCTTCTGGGGCTTCCGCTTGATGATCGGCATCGGGCTCACCGCCGCCGTCGCCGCGGGCGCCGGATTCTGGCTGACCAGGAAGCGGCGATGGCTGTTGCCCGAGCATCGAAGGGGTGAGGACGAAATCCCCAAGCTGATGCTCACCAACAAGAAGGAACTCGGCCCGACCGTCACGAAGTGGGGCTGGCGGGTCGGCATGGCCTCGCTGATCTTCCCCTTCATCGCCAACTCCATCGGCTGGATCTTCACCGAGATGGGCCGTCAGCCCTGGGCCGTCTTCGGACTGTTCCGGACCGCTGACTCGGTCTCCCCCGGTGTCAGCCAGACCGAGATGGCGATCTCGCTGACCGCGCTGACCCTGCTGTACGCGGTGCTGTTCTGGATCAACGTACGGCTGATGAAGAAGTACGCCATCAAGGGCCCCGACACGGATGAGGAACCGCCGACCAAGGACCCGAAGCTGCGTGGTCCTTCGGGGGACGACTCCGATGACGACGACGCCGACAAGCCACTGACCTTCGCGTACTGAGAGGAGAAACGTCATGGGCCTCAACGACTTCTGGTTCCTTCTGATCGCCGTTCTGTGGACCGGCTACTTCTTCCTCGAAGGCTTCGACTTCGGGGTGGGCATCCTGACGCGGCTGCTCGCGCGCGACAGGACCGAGCGGCGCGTGCTGATCAACATCATCGGACCGGTGTGGGACGGCAACGAGGTCTGGCTGCTCACCGCGGCCGGCGCGATGTTCGCAGCGTTCCCCATCTGGTACGCGACGTTCTTCAGCGCCTTCTATCTGCTGCTCGTGATCGCGCTGTTGCTGCTGATCGTGCGCGTGCTGTCCTTCGAGTACCGGCACCAGCGGCCCGAGGAGAGCTGGCAGCGCAACTGGGAGCTGGTGCTCTTCGTCAGCTCGCTGCTGCTGCCGTTCCTGTGGGGCGTGATGTTCGCGAACATGGTGCACGGCGTTCCGATCAACTCCAAGCAGGACTTCGCCGGTTCGTTCGGTGACCTGCTGACCTGGTGGGGGCTGCTCGGCGGGCTCGCCTTCACGGCCGTGTGCACGCTGCACGGGGCGGTGTTCACCGCGCTGAAGACGGACGGCGACATCCGGGTGCGGGCGCGTGCGCTCGCGACGAAGTCGGGTGTGGCCACCGTGCTCCTGGGCGGCGGGTTCCTCGCCTGGATCCAGGTCGAGCGCGGGACGGCGTGGACCGCGGTGGCGTTCGCCGTGGCGGTCGTCGGGCTGCTCGGGACGCTCGTCATGAACGCCAAGGGACGCGAAGGCTGGGCGTTCTCTTTCAACGGGGTCGCGATCGCGGCCGTGGTGGCGGCGATCTTCCTGGCCCTGGTGCCGAACGTCATGCCCTCCTCGCTCAACGAGGCGTGGAACCTGACGATCGACAACACGTCCTCGGGTCCGTACACGCTGAAGGTGATGACCTGGGTCGCCGGGATCATGACGCCGCTGGTCCTGCTCTACCAGGGCTGGACCTACTGGGTGTTCCGCAAGCGGCTCAGCACGAAGAGCATTCCTGCCGGGGCGCACTGAGCGCCTTGGCTCCGGCTTCGCCCCGTCTGCGTTCGTCTACGTGAGGGTGTGTTTCACGTGAAACCGATCGACCAGCGTCTGTTCCGGTACGGCCGGGCCTCGCGCTTCTTCCTGATCGCGGTGGTGGTGCTCGGCGCCGCCGGGGCGGGCCTGGTCATCGCGCAGGCGATGCTCATCGCCGAGGCCGTGGTGGGCGCGTTCCAGCACGGCCTCGGCGTGGCAGAACTGCGGTCGCCGCTGTTGCTGTTGGCGGCGGTCGCGGCCGGACGCGGGCTCGTGGCCTGGCTGACCGAACTGGCCGCGCACCGGGCGAGTGCGGCGGTCAAGTCGGAGCTGCGCAGGCGGCTTTTGGAGCGGGCCACGCTGCTCGGTCCCGGGTGGTTGAGCGGGCAGCGCACCGGGTCTCTCGTGGCGCTCGCGACGCGCGGCGTGGATGCCCTCGACGACTACTTCTCCCGTTATCTGCCGCAGTTGGGGCTTGCGGTGGTGGTCCCGGTGGCGGTGCTCGCCCGCGTCGTCACCGAGGACTGGGTGTCGGCGGCGATCATCGTCGGCACGCTGCCGCTCATCCCGATCTTCATGATGCTGATCGGCTGGGCGACCCAGTCCCGGATGGACCGCCAGTGGCGGCTGCTCTCCCGTCTTTCGGGCCACTTCCTGGACGTCGTCGCGGGACTGCCGACCCTGAAGGTGTTCGGCCGCGCCAAGGCGCAGGCCGAGTCCATCCGCAAGATCACCGGCGAGTACCGCAGGGCGACGATGCGCACCCTGCGGATCGCCTTCCTCTCGTCGTTCGCGCTGGAGCTGCTGGCCACGCTGTCGGTCGCGCTCGTCGCCGTGACCATCGGCATGCGGCTCGTGCACGGCGAGATGGATCTGTACATCGGACTCGTGATTCTGGTGCTCGCGCCCGAGGCGTATCTGCCGCTGCGGCAGGTGGGCGCGCAATACCACGCGGCGGCCGAGGGGCTCGCCGCGGCGGAGGAGATCTTCGCGGTTCTGGAGTCGCCGCTGCCCGAGGACGGTACGCGGGACGTCCCCTCGGCCGGCGGAATCGGGTGTGAAAGCGTTTCTGTTCGCTACGAAGGGCGGTCCTCGGACGCCGTCTCGGATGTCTCCTTCAAGGTGGCCGAGGGCGAGACGGTGGCCCTTGTAGGGCCGAGTGGAGCGGGTAAGTCGACGCTGGTCAGTGCCCTGTTGGGTTTTGTACGCCCTTGTAGTGGGCGGGTCTCCGTCGGCGGTGTCGACCTCGCCGAGATCTCGCGTGAGGCGTGGCACGCGCGCGTGGCGTGGGTTCCACAGCGGCCGCAGCTGTACGCCGGTTCGATCGCGGACAACGTACGGCTCGCGCGACCGGACGCCGATGACGCCGCGGTGCTCGCCGCGCTGCGGGAGGCCGGGGCCCTGGAGTTCGTCGAGGCGCTGCCCGAAGGTGTGGCGAGCGTGCTCGGGGAGGACGGTGCCGGGCTCTCCGCCGGGCAGCGCCAGCGGCTCGCGCTCGCACGGGCCTTCCTCGCGGACCGGCCGGTCGTGCTGCTCGACGAACCCACGGCCGCGCTCGACGGGGAGACCGAGGCGGGCATCGTCGACGCGGTGCGCAGGCTCGCCGTGGGGCGGACCGTCCTGCTCGTCGTGCACCGTCCCGCCCTGCTCGCCGTCGCGGACCGGGTCGTACGGATCGAGGCACTGGGCGCGGTGCCGGCGCAGATGCGTGGTGCCGCGCAGGGGAGCCCGTCCGCGCAGGCCTTCGCCGATGCCGTCGAAGCGGCTCCGGTGGAGGTGCGCGGCGAGGCGCCGGTGGACCGGCGCCATGTGCTCGCACGGCTGCGCGCCGCCGCCAGGCCGCGCCGCTCCCGGCTCACCCTCGCCCTGCTGCTCGGCGCGCTCGCGCTCGGCAGCGCGGTCGGCCTGATGGCGACGTCCGGGTGGCTGATCTCGCGGGCCTCGCAGATGCCGCCGGTCCTGTACCTGATGGTCGCGGTCACGGCCACGCGCGCGTTCGGTATCGGCCGGGCGATCTTCCGGTACCTGGAGCGGCTCGTGTCGCACGACGCGGTGCTGCGGATGCTGGCCGACACCCGGGTCGCCGTGTACCGGCGCCTGGAGCGGCTCGCCCCGGCGGGGCTGCGCACGACGCGGCGCGGCGACCTGCTCTCCCGGCTCGTCGCCGATGTGGACGCTCTGCAGGACTACTGGCTGCGCTGGCTGTTGCCCGCGTCGGCCGCCGCGCTCGTGGGCGTGGGGTCGGTCGCGTTCACCGCGTGGCTGCTGCCCACCGCGGGTGCCGTACTCGCCGTGGGGCTGCTGCTCGCCGGTGTCGGGGTGCCGCTGCTGTCGGGCGCGGTGTCCCGGCGCGCGGAGCGCAGGCTGGCCCCCGCGCGCGGGGTGCTTGCCACCAAGGCGGCCGAACTGCTCACCGGCACCGCCGAACTGACGGTCGCGGGCGCACTGCCGCGACGTACGAAGGAGGCCGCGGAGGCCGACTCCGTACTGACACGGATCGCCTCGCGTGCCGCCACCGCGACCGCGCTCGGCGACGGTCTGACCGCGCTGATCACCGGCCTGACCGTGGCGGCGGCCGCGCTCGTCGGCATCCAGGGCGTGCGCACCGGGCAGCTCCACGGGGTGTCGCTCGCGGTCGTGGTCCTGACGCCGCTCGCCGCGTTCGAGGCGGTGCTCGGCCTGCCGCTCGCCGTGCAGCACCGCCAGCGCGTCCACAAGAGCGCCGAGCGGGTCTACGAGGTCCTGGACGCGCCGGAACCCGTACGGGAGCCCGAGCGGCCCGCACAGGCGCCGCAGGACCCCTTCCCGCTTGCCGTGCGCGGACTCACCGCCCGCTACGAGGGCCAGGAGCGGGACGCGCTCGCCGGCCTCGATCTGACGCTGGAGCGCGGCCGCCGCGTCGCCGTCGTCGGCCCGTCGGGGTCCGGCAAGACGACCCTCGCCCAGGTGTTGCTGCGCTTCCTCGACGCGGACGCCGGGACGTACACGCTCGGCGGTGTCGACGCGTCGGCCCTCGACGGCGACGCGGTCCGGCGAATCGTCGGGCTGTGCGCCCAGGACGCGCACCTCTTCGACAGCAGCCTCCGCGAGAACCTGCTGCTCGCCAAGAAGGGCGCCACCGAGGACGAGCTGTGGGCGGTGCTCGGCCGCGTACGTCTTCGGGAGTGGGCGCAGGCGCTGCCGGACGGGCTCGACACCCTGGTGGGTGAGCACGCCGCACGTCTCTCGGGCGGCCAGCGGCAGCGGCTCGCGCTCACCCGCGCGCTGCTCGCCGACTTCCCCGTCCTCGTACTGGATGAGCCCGCCGAACACCTCGACCTGGAGACGGCGGACGCGCTCACCGCGGACCTTCTGGACGCTACGCAGGGGCGGACGACGGTGCTGATCACGCACCGGCTCGCGGGTCTGGAGGCCGTGGACGAGGTGCTCGTGCTCGACGGGGGCCGGGTCGCCCAGCGCGGTCCGTACGCCGAGCTCGTTGCGGTCGACGGCCCGCTCCGGGAGCTGCGGCGCCGGGAGGGCGCGGCGGAGGCGCTGGCCGGCGCGGGGAGCTGAGGAACCGCCTGGACCCCTCCACCCACCCGGGCCCGACTTTCCTCGTGAATTGGTACTAATTAGGCTCGTCGCATGGCAGCACCCACGGAGCCCGGCGCCCCGTCTCCCGCAGAGCCCGCCGCGGCTTCCCTGGAGGCGGCGACTCAGGCGACACGCAGCCTTCACGGTCTGTCGGCCGAGCTGACCGCCCGGCTGCCGCAGCTCCTGGAAGCGATGCGTTCCGTGGGCACAGGCCTCGAGCTGCACACCACGCTCGACCGGATCTGTGAGACGGCCGCCGAACTGACCGACGCCAAGTACGCCGCGATCGGCGTCGTCGACGAGGACGGCGACGGGCTCTCGGACTTCGTCTACTCCGGAGTCGACGAGGAGACCGCGCGGCGCATCGGGCGGCTGCCCGACGGACACAAGGGGCTGCTCGGCGCGCTCATCCACGACCCCGTGACGGTGCGCCTGCCGAACCTCGCGGACGACCCGCGCTCCTGCGGTTTTCCCGCGCACCATCCGCCGATGCACACGTTTCTCGGCCTCCCCATCCGCGTACAGGGCGAGATCTTCGGAAACCTGTACCTCACGGAGAAGGAGGGCGGCGGCGAGTTCAACGACGACGACCTGAACATGGTCCGGGTGCTCGCCACGGAGGCGGGCATCGCCATCGGCAACGCGCGCCTCTACGAAGCGGCCAAGCAGCGCGAGCGGTGGATCGACGGCTCGGTGGCGGTGACCACCGCGCTCCTTTCGGGCGGCGACGCCGACGACGCGCTCCAGGTGGTCGCCGAACAGTCACGGCACCTCTCGGACTCGGCGGCCGGCATAGTGCTGCTGCCCGCGGAGGAAGGCGGCATGGAGATCGTCGCCGTCGACTCGGACGTGCCCTCCACCGCGCTCGGCGCGATCGTGCCGCCGGAGAGCGAGATCATCTCCGAACTGCTCGAAGGACAGGCCGTGTTCGTCGACGACGCGGCCACCGACCCCCGCATGCTGACCGGCCTCGCGCAGGACTACGGGCCGTCCATGATGCTGCCCCTCCAGAGCGGCGGGCGGGTCCTGGGGACGTTGGTGATGACCCGCGCGCGTGGGGGACGTCCTTTCACCGAGGCGGAGCGCACTCTGGCCACCCAGTTCGCGTCGCAGGCCGCGCTCGCCCTGGTCTTGGCCGACGCGCAGCGCGACCGGGAGCGCCTCGCCGTCCTGGAGGACCGCGACCGGATCGCGCGCGACCTGCACGATCTCGTCATCCAGCGCCTCTTCGCCACCGGGATGATGCTGGAGACCGCCCAGCGCCGCTCCGTGGTGCCCGAGGTGCAGACCGGTGTCGGCAAGGCGGTCGACGAGCTCGACACCACCATCCAGGAGATCCGCACCGCGATCTTCGCGCTCCAGCAAGGCCCGGCGGAGGCGCCGTCCAGCCTGCGCACCAAGGTGCTCCGCGAGATCAACACGGCCGCCGTGCCGCTCGGGTTCAAGCCCTCGCACCGCTTCCTCGGGCCCGTCGACACGGTCGTCGGCGAGCTCACCGGCAAGCACCTCATCGCGGCGCTGCGCGAGGCCCTTTCGAACGCGTTCCGGCACGCGGAGGCCGACCGTATCGACGTCGTCGTGGACGCCACCGTGCTCCTTCCCGACGGGCGGCAGGGCGTCCGTCTGACGGTCGCGGACGACGGCGTGGGCATCAAGGAGGGCGGGCGCCGCAGCGGCCTGAAGAACCTCCAGAAGCGGGCCGAATCGCTCGGCGGCGCCAGTTGGCACGGGCCGGGGCTCGACGGGGACGGCACGACGGTGGTGTGGGAGGCGCCTCACTGAGGCGTCTCAGTGAGGTGCCCCGCTGAGGTGCCTCACCGAGGCGCCCCACTGAGGCCCGCCCGACCCGGTTTGGCGGTACGTTCCTGCGCCGTACGGGGCACCCGTTCCCTCGGCCGTACCAGCCCCACAGGAAGCCCGGCGTGCGGCGGCCGACGATCCGATGCATGCGTCATGGACCGCGCCGAACCAGCACATCGCTCGTCCTCCCGGTACTGCTGTGCGCCCTCGTGGCCCTCGGTGGACCGCCCACGGTGTCCCAGGGCGCGGAGGGCCCCGAGGCGAGCGCGGACGTCGCGCGCCTCTTCGAGGAGGCGTCCACGGCGACGCAGCGCTACGAAGCGGGCCGTAAAGCCGCCTCCGTACAGAGGGCGGAGGTACACACGATGGAGCGGCTGCTCGTGCGCGAGCGGCGGCAGATCTCCGTGCTCCACGACGACCTCGGCCGGATCGCCCGCGCCCAGTACCGCAGCGGCGGCGACATCCCCATCACGGCGCAGATGCTGCTGGCCGGGAACCCCGAGAAGCTGATGCACGGTCAACGGGCCGTCTGGCAGGCCGATCTGGCCCTCAACAACGCCGTGGACAAGAGCCGGCGCGCCGAGCGCGGGCTCGCGGAAGGACAGCGCAGGGCGGCGGACGCGTGGCGCTCACTGAAGGAGCGCAACGCACGGCTCGCCATCCTTAAGAAGGGCATCGAAAGTAAGCTCGAAGCGGCACGTTGGCAGCTCCAGGGACAGGCGGACACGTCGGTCGCCGCGGGGAAGTGCCGGGGCGCCGTCCGTCTCAAGGAGCCGAAAATCTCAACTACGCGCGCGTGGCTGCCTCCTGTGGAGAAGTACCAGCTGTCCGCGGGCTTCGACAGCGCGGGCGAGCGCTGGTCGCACCGGCACACCGGGCAGGACTTCGCGGTCGACATCGGGACGCCGGTGCGGGCGGTGGGCGCGGGCCGCGTGGTGAGCGTGTCCTGCGGCGGCGCCTTCGGCATCGAGGTCGTCGTGCGGCACCCCGGCGGCTATTACACGCAGTACGCGCACCTCGCCGCGGTCACCGTCGACCAGGGGCAGAAGCTCCGCGCGGGACAGTGGGTCGGCCAGTCGGGCACCACCGGCAATTCGACGGGGCCGCACCTCCACTTCGAGGTGCGGCTCACGCCGTATCTGGGCTCCGGGGTGGACCCGGTGAAGTGGTTCGCCGAGCGCCACGTGAAGCTGTAGGCGTCGTGGAGCTACCGGGCAGGGACGTGCGCGGCCAGGATGTCCTCGATGACGCGGGCCACGCCGTCCTCGTTGTTGGTCGCCGTACGTGCGGTCGCCGAGGCCAGGACCTCGGGGTGCGCGTTCCCCATCGCGTAGGACGTGCCCGCCCAGGCGAGCATCTCCATGTCGTTGGGCATGTCCCCGACGGCGACCACCTCGGTGGGCGTGATGCCGCGCTCCGCGCAGCACATTGCGAGCGTGCTCGCCTTGGAGACGCCGGGACCGCTGATCTCCAGGAGCGCGCTGGGGCTCGACCGTGTGATGGCCGCCCGGTCACCCACCCCCGCGCGGGCCAGCGACAGGAAGGTGTCGGGGTCGAGCTCGGGGTGGTACGCGAGGAGCTTGAGCACCGGCTGGTCCGCGACGTCGAAATCCGGGGCGAGGAGTTTCTCGGCGGGGGCCACGCACTCGCCGGGGTCCAGGTGCAGCGGCGGGTACCCCGGCTCGTGGTGCAGGCCGCCGGTGCGCTCGACGGCGAAGGTGGTGCCGGGAGCGGTCGCCCGCAGGATGCGGACGACGTCGAGCGCGTCCGGGACCGTCAGCTCGCGGATCTTGACGAAGCGGTGACCGCCATCGCCGCCGTGCAGGTCCACGACGGCGGCGCCGTTCCCGCAGATCGCCAGGCCGTGGCCGTGCACATGGTCGCTGACGACATCCATCCAGCGGGCCGGGCGGCCCGTCACGAAAAAGACCTCGATGCCGGCCTCCTCCGCGGCGGCGAGCGCGGCGACCGTACGCGGCGAAACGGTCTTGTCGTCGTGCAGCAACGTTCCGTCGAGGTCGGTGGCGATCAGCCGGGGCGTGGGGGCGGAGGGGGCCGGAGTCCGGGGCCCGGGAGTCGGTGAGGTCACCGACCCATGGTCGCGCATATGCGTGCACGGGCGTGCTGCGGGGCGCACAGATGAGTACGCACCTGGCTCATGCGCCCCGCCCGGATCCCGGCGTGACGGAGTCCGATTCAGTCGAGTTGGGCCAGGGCCTCCGTGGCGATCGCTTCGAAGGTCTCCTGGTCGGCCGCGAAGTCGGTGTCCGGGATCGGCCAGTGCAGGACGAGCTCGGTGAAGCCCAGCTCCCGGTGCCTGCCCGCGAAGTCCACGAAGGCGTCGACGGAGGTGAGGGGGCGGGTCCGGTCCGGGGTGAATCCGGTGAGCAGGACCTTGTCGAGTTCGTCCGCGTCGCGGCCGATGGCCTCGCACGCGGAGGCCAGCTTCGAGACCTGCCCGCGAATGGCCTGAATCGATTCCTCCGGGGTGCCTGTCGCGTACAGCTTCGGATCGCCGGTGGTCACCCACGCCTGCCCGTGCCGCGCGGCGAGCTTCAGGCCGCGCGGGCCCGTCGCGGCCACGGCGAACGGCAGCCGGGGGCGCTGCACACAGCCCGGAATGTTCTGGGCGCCGACGTCGCCGCCTGCCGAGTAGAAGGTCCCGTCGTACGAGACCGTGTCCTCGGTGAGCAGCCGGTCGAGCAGCGGGACGAACTCCGCGAAACGGTCGGCGCGCTCCCGCGGCGTCCACGGCTCCTGCCCGCTGTGCGCGAGGGCGCTCGCGTCGAAGCCCGTGCCGCCCGCGCCGATACCGAGCGTGATCCGGCCACTGGAGATGTCGTCGAGCGAGAGCAGTTCCTTGGCGAGGGTGACGGGGTGCCGGAAGTTCGGCGAGGTCACGAGGGTGCCCAGGCGAATCCGCTCGGTGGCGGTGGCCGCGGCCGTCAGCGTCGGGACCGCCCCGAACCACGGTCCGTCCCGGAACGGCACGCGCCAGGACAGGTGGTCGTACGTGTACGCGGTGTGGAAGCCCAGCTCCTCCGCGCGCAGCCATGCCTCGCGGGCGCCCTCGTGCCAGCGGCGGTAGGGCAGGATCACGGTGCTCAGGCGCAGCGGACGAGCGGATGTGGCGGGAGCGTTCTCGTTCATGCCTGCGAGCGTATGCGGATTTCCCTCACATCTCGCCCGGAGCTCTCCCGAGTCCCCCTCGGGGCCCCTCGAATTCTCTTGCATTCAATCCAGAAATTTTGGCCCGCATGTTTGATCCACAGCCAAGTCCAGTTATCCACAGGCCAGTTGGCGATTCTGTGGACAACTCTCAAGCGACAGAACCCTTTTCGCCAACAGTGGGCGTATTGCTGGGGTTTGAGGTCAATGAGTCCAATGTCCTTGTCTGTACCTCACGTTCGGCTGCGGCCGTGATGAACGCCGAGACCTGCTCAGGACCAACAAGCCTGCGCACAGCCCGCATTGTCTCCACGGGTATCGCGATGGATTGCTGCTCATCCACTGCCTCGGCCGCCGGTCCTTCGGTGAGGTGGTGACGGAGGTGCCGGGTGGCGAACAGCCGCATCGCGCGGGCCAGTTCGGCGTCCACGGACTGCTGCGCGAGCGGCCGGAGCCGCCGCACGAGCGAGGCCGCTTCGGCCGCTTCCGCGTCCGTCGGCGGCTCCGGGCCGAGATAGCGCGCGAAGACATGCTCGGTGGTGAACTCCAGGAAACGCGCCGCTATATGTTCGACCTGACCCCTCAACTCCCTCAGATGACCGGAAATTGCGGACAGCGGGACACCCGCAGCGTGCAACTCGACGGCCACCGCCAGTTCTTGGGGGCTCGGAACGAGGAACTCGTCGTTCTCCCCGGGCGCACGCTCCAGTACGCCGAGTTCGAGTGCGTCCCGCACGGCGGCCTCGTCGGGTACGCCGCCGAACCGCTCGTCCAGCTCCGCGCGCGTGATGCGCTCCGCCAGCTCGTCCGTCCACGGGCCGTCCACCTCCGCGACCAGACCGAGCACGCCGCCCAGGCCGCGCCCCGCGTCCCAGGCCTCCAGCAGCTCCTTGATGGACGCCAGGGTGTAACCGCGGTCCAGCAGGTCGGCGATCTGGCGCAGCCTGGACAGGTGCGTGTCCGTGTACACGTTGGCCCGACCGCGGCGCTCGGGCCGCGGCAGCAGCCCGCGGTCCTGATAGGCGCGGATCGTGCGGACCGTGGCACCGCTGTGGTGGGCCAGGTCCTCGATCCGGTACTCGGCGACCGGCTGATCCGTGCCGTCGACGCTCACAGTGGCGGCTCCATCCGGGCGACCGCGCGCAGGGCCTTGGGTGTGAAGCGGGACATGAGGTGGGCGCCGCGGGCCTCCGGGGTGACCGGGACGACCGCCTTGTCGTGCACGACGGCCTCCAGGATCGCCGCGGCGACCTTCTCCGGCGGGTAGTTGCGCAGGCCGTACAGGCGCGAGGACTTCTTCTGGCGGCGCTTCTCCTCCTCGGCGTCCACCCCGGCGAAGCGGGCCGTCGCTGTGATGTTCGTGTTCACCAGTCCCGGGCAGATCGCGGAGACCCCGATCCCCTGGTCGGACAGCTCGGCGCGCAGGCACTCGCTGAGCATCAGGACGGCGGCCTTGGAGGTCGAGTACGCGGGGAGCGCCTTCGAGGGCTGGTACGCCGCCGCGGACGCGGTGTTCACGATGTGGCCGCCCTGCCCGCGCTCGGCCATCTGCTTGCCGAACAGGCGGCAACCGTGGATGACGCCCCACAGATTGACGTCGAGGACCTTCTTCCAGTCCTCCGGGGTGGTGTCGAAGAACGAGCCGGACAGGCCGATCCCCGCGTTGTTCACCAGGACGTCGACCACGCCGTACTCGGCGGCGACCTTCTCGGCGAGCTTCTCCATGGCCTGCTCGTCGGTGACGTCCACGGTCTCGCCCCATGCCTGCGGGGCACCTATGAGCTGGGCGAGCTCGGCGGTCCGCGCGGCGCTCTCGGCGTCCCGGTCGACGGCGACCACCCGCGCGCCGGCCTCCGCGAAGGCGAACGCGGTGGCCCGGCCGATGCCGCTGCCCGCACCGGTCACCAGGACCAGCTGACCGGCGAACCGGTCCGCGTGCTTCCCGTCGGCCGCGGGGCGCTGCGCGGGTACCCCCGCCTCCTGCCCCTCGTGCGCGGTGACGAACTCGGTGATCCAGGCCGCGAGTTGGTCGGGACGGGTGCGCGGAACCCAGTGCTTGGCGGGCAGCACGCGCCGCGTCAGCTGGGGCGCCCACAGCTCCAGCTGGTCGTACAGCCTCGGCGACAGGAAGGCGTCCCCGAGCGGCGTGATGAGCTGTACGGGCGCGTGCGCGTACGCGTCCTCGCGCGGGCGGCGCAGTCGCGCCCTCACGTTGTCCCGGTACAGCCAGGCCCCGCGGGCGGCGTCCGAGGGCAGCGACGACGTCGGGTAGTCGCCCGCGGGGACCCGCTCGACGCGCTCCAGGATCTTCGGCCAGCGCTTGCCGAGCGGACCGCGCCAGGCGAGCTCGGGCAGCACGGGCGTGTGCAGCATGTACACGTACCAGGACTTGGCGCCCTGGCCGAGCAGCTGGCCCACCTTGGCAGGCGTGGGCTTCTTCATGCGCTGCTTGATCCAGTGCCCGAAGTGGTCGAGGGACGGGCCCGACATCGAGGTGAAGGACGCGATGCGGCCCTGCGTGCGCTTGACCGTGACGAATTCCCACGACTGCACCGAACCCCAGTCGTGCCCCACCAGGTGCACGGGCCGGTCCGGGCTCACCGCGTCGACGACCGCCAGGAAGTCGTCGGTCAGCTTCTCCAGGGTGAAGCCGCCGCGCAGCGGCTGCGGCGCCGTCGACCTGCCGTGTCCGCGTACGTCGTAGAGCACCACGTGGAAGTGGTCCGCGAGGCGCGCGGCGACCTCCGACCACACCTCCTTGGAGTCCGGGTAGCCGTGCACGAGCACCACCGTCGGCCGCTCGGCCCCGCCGGGTTCGCCCAGCTCGACGACGCACAGGTCGATACCGCCCGTGCGCACCCGGCGCTCGCGCGCGCCGTCGATCTTCATCAGGTCCGTCATCAGATGCCCTCCGCCCAGCGCCGCACGTGCGGCAGATCGTCGTCCAGCCAAAAGGCGCTCTCCTGCGGGTCCTTGGAGTCCGTGACCACGAGAAGCTCCTCGAACTTGGCGCCCGTGCCCCGGAACCCGAGGTGGGGTTCGACCGCCCACAGCCCGGGCTGCGGCGGGTGGTCGGAGAACTTGTACGGCGACCACAGCGGCGACCAGCCGTCCCGGTGCCCGTGCAGCGCGTCGCTCGCCAGGCCCTTCAGGGACTGGGTGCCGAAGCCGAACAGCGTGGGGTTGATCCGCCGCTCCTTGACCCGGTCGACCTTGTGCGCGATCACACCGAAGGGATACGCCCGGTGCCGGTTCGCATAGCCCTGGCGGACCATCAACCGCTCCACGTCCTCGTAGATCTCCCGCAGGGAGCGCCGCTCGCGCACCTCGCGCAGGAGCAGCTCGCGGTGCGCCTGGAGGTCCGAAAGCAGCTTGTCGTGCACGGGGTTGAGGCCGAGGCAGCCCGAGTAGCCGATGTCCGCGGTGTATCCCTGGTGGACCGGCGCCATGTCGAGGATGAAGGGCATCCCCGCCTCCAGCTTCCGGTTCGTCGGGAAGAACTGCAGCGGTACGCGGAAGTTCACGAACGCGGTGCGGTCCCCGAACCAGGCGAAGGGCAGATGGAACCAGTCCCGCACCCCGCGCTCGCGCAGCCACTCCCGCTGCATCCGCGCCGCGTCGCGCTCGGTCACGCCCGGCTTGAGCTGCGCCGCGACCGATTCCGCGCAGGCGTACGCGAGCCTCTGTACTTCTCTGAACCCCCGCAGTTCCGCCGAGAGTTCACGTACCACCGCTGAGGTCATGCCACCGTCCGTCCCGGTCGCGGCCGCCCCGGTTCGTGACCGGGTCGTCGCCGTACGCGTTCGTAACTTGACACTGATGAATGTGACAATGCTTGGCGGCGGCGTCAAGAGGCCTGCACGGTCTACTGATGCCTGCACGGTCTACTCAGGGTGGACCCCTAGGGATCCGTAATACTCAGGTCTTAGACGAGGTCGACCCCACGGTCTGACGAATTGGTGTGGCCTGCGCCACTACGGTCGAACCGTGACTGTGATCGCGACCGAAAGCCTGAGCAAGCGGTTCCCCAAGGTGACCGCGCTTGACCGGCTGACCATGGACATCGGGCCCGGTGTGACCGGACTCGTCGGATCCAATGGAGCCGGCAAGTCCACCATGATCAAGATTCTGCTTGGTCTGTCCCCCGCGACGGAGGGCCGAGCCGAAGTGCTCGGGCTCGATGTCGCGGACCCCTCATCGGGTCCCAAGATCCGTGAGCGCGTCGGCTACATGCCGGAGCACGACTGCCTGCCGCCGGACGTCTCGGCGACCGAGTTCGTCGTCCACATGGCGCGCATGTCGGGCCTGCCGCCCACGGCAGCCCGCGAGCGCACCGCCGACACGCTGCGGCACGTGGGCCTGTACGAGGAGCGCTACCGCCCCATCGGCGGCTACTCGACGGGCATGAAGCAGCGCGTGAAGCTGGCCCAGGCGCTCGTGCACGACCCGCAGCTGGTGTTCCTGGACGAGCCGACGAACGGCCTGGACCCGGTCGGCCGTGACGACATGCTCGGCCTGATCCGGCGCGTGCACACCGACTTCGGCATCTCGGTCCTCGTCACCTCGCACCTGCTGGGCGAGCTCGAGCGCACGTGCGACCACGTCGTCGTCATCGACGGCGGCAAGCTGCTGCGCTCCAGCTCCACCACGGACTTCACGCAGGCCACGGCGGTGCTGGCGATCGAGGTCACCGACAGCGACGAACACCCGGACGGGACAAAGGCGCTCCGTGAGGCGTTCGCGCAGCGCGGCATCGAGACCAGTGCCGGCGGTGAGCTGCCAGGTGCCGGGCACACCGTCCTCCTCACGGCGCAGGGCGAGGAGACGTACGACATCGTGCGCGACGTCGTCGCGGACCTCGGCCTCGGCCTGGTCCGCATGGAGCAGCGCAGGCACCAGATCGCGGAGGTCTTCCGCCCCGAGGCCGAGCAGCAGCCGGAGCAGGACTCCGAGCGCGCCGCCGCCTGGGCGGCCACCGCCGCATCGCAGCAGACGGGAGGCGCGGCGCGATGACCACCGAGCCCAGCCCTGTGGACCACGTGTCCACCCAGATCCACAACATCGGCTACCGCCACTACGACGGCCAGCGTCTGGGCCGCGCGTACGCCCGCCGCTCGCTCTTCTCGCAGAGCCTGCGCGCTGCCTACGGACTCGGCCGCTCGGCCAAGTCCAAGGTGCTGCCGATGCTGCTCTTCATCGTGATGTGCGTACCGGCGCTGATCATGGTCGCGGTGGCCGTCGCCACGAAGGCGAAGGACCTGCCCGTCGACTACACGCGCTACGCGGTCATCCTCCAGGCGGTGATCGGCCTCTACGTGGCGTCCGCCGCGCCGAACGCGGTCTCCCTCGACCTGCGCTTCAAGTCGATCCCGCTCTACTTCTCCCGCCCCATCGAGCGCGTCGACTACGTGGTCGCGAAATTCGCCGCCATGACATCGGCCCTGTTCGTCCTCACGGCCGCGCCGCTGGTCGTGCTCTACGTAGGCTCTCTGCTCGCCAAGCTGGACTTCACGGAGCAGACCAAGGGATTCGCCCAAGGACTGGTATCCGTGGCGCTGTTGTCGCTGCTCTTCGCCGGGATCGGTCTCGTCGTCTCCGCCGTCACCCCGCGTCGCGGGTTCGGCATCGCCGCCGTCATCGCCGTCCTGACCATCTCCTACGGCGCGGTGTCCACGGTCCAGGCGATCGCCGACGCCCAGGACAACGGCGGGGCGGTGACCTGGCTCGGTCTCTTCTCACCGATCACGCTCATCGACGGAGTGCAGACCGCGTTCCTCGGAGCGAGCTCGTCCTTCCCCGGGGCACACGGACCCTCGGCCGGCCAGGGCCTCGTCTATCTGCTCGTCGTCCTCGGGCTCATCGCCGGCTCCTACGGGCTGCTGATGCGCCGCTACCGGAAGGTCGGACTGTGACCACGATCAACATCGACCACGTCTCACGCTGGTTCGGCAACGTGGTCGCCGTCAACGACGTCACCATGAACATCGGCCCCGGCGTCACCGGCCTGCTGGGTCCGAACGGTGCGGGGAAGTCCACGCTCATCAACATGATGGGCGGCTTCCTCGCCCCTTCGAACGGCTCGGTGACCCTCGACGGACAGCCGATCTGGCGCAACGAACAGATCTACCGGCATATCGGCATCGTCCCCGAGCGCGAGGGGATGTACGACTTCCTCACGGGCCGCGAATTCGTCGTCGCCAACGCCGAGTTGCACGGCCTCGGCAAGAAGGCGGCCGGGGAGGCGCTGGCCACGGTCGAGATGGAGTACGCGCAGGACCGCAAGATCTCGACGTACTCCAAGGGCATGCGGCAGCGCGTGAAGATGGCCTCCGCGCTCGTCCACACGCCGTCGGTGCTGCTGCTCGACGAGCCGTTCAACGGCATGGACCCGCGCCAGCGCATGCAGCTCATGGAGCTGCTGCGGCGCATGGGGGACGAGGGCCGCACGGTCCTGTTCTCCTCGCACATCCTCGAAGAGGTCGAGCAACTGGCCTCCCACATCGAGGTGGTCGTCGCGGGCCGGCACGCCGCGAGCGGCGACTTCCGCAAGATCCGCCGCCTGATGACCGACCGCCCGCACCGCTACCTGATCCGCTCCAGTGACGACCGGGCGCTGGCCGCCGTACTGATCGCGGACCCGTCGACGGCGGGCATCGAGGTCGACCTGAAGGAGGGCGCGCTGCATGTCCAGGCCGTCGACTTCGGGCGCTTCACGACGCTGCTCCCGAAGGTCGCGCAGGCGCACGGCATCCGGCTGCTCACGGTCTCGCCGTCCGACGAGTCCCTCGAGTCCGTCTTCTCGTATCTGGTCGCGGCGTAGGAGGCCCTGATGTACGACCCCACTGTCGCCCGACTCACCTACCGGGCCCTGCTCGGCAGGCGCCGGGCCCTCATCCTCTTCGCGCTGCCCGTGCTCCTGGTCGTGATCTCCGCGCTCGTGCGCGGGCTCACGGGGGCCGACGACCAGACCGCGTCCGACCTGCTCGGCGGTTTCGCGCTCGCCACGATGGTGCCGCTGATCGGTGTCATCGCGGGGACCGGGGCCATCGGCCCGGAGATCGATGACGGCTCCGTGGTCTATCTGTTGTCGAAGCCGCTCAAGCGGCCCACGATCATCTTCACCAAGCTGATCGTGGCGATCGGCGTGACCATGGTGTTCTCCGCCGTCCCGACGCTCATCGCGGGCTTCATCCTGAACGGCAACGGGCAGCAGATCGCCGTCGCCTACACGATCGCCGCCCTGGTGGCCTCGATCGCCTACGCGGCGATCTTCCTGCTGCTCGGCACGGTCACCCGGCACGCGGTCGTCTTCGGCCTCGTCTACGCCCTCGTATGGGAGGCCCTGTTCGGGTCCCTGGTCTCCGGGGCGCGCACGCTCAGCGTGCAGCAGTGGTCGCTCGCGGTCGCCCAGAAGGTGGCCGGCGGCGACCTCGTCACCTCGGACGTGGGGCTGCCGCTCGCGACGGTGCTCCTGGTGGTGGTGACGGTCCTGGCGACCTGGTACGCCGGGCAGAAGCTGCGGACCCTGAAGCTGGCCGGCGAAGAGTAGGCACATCGGTTCTTGACGCCGATTTCACCCTCTCACCTGGACACTGGTGGGAGGGTGCGCCGTTCTTCGGGCCGCCCTGCCGAAAGACCCGGAGGACCGCGATGGCATCGGAACCGAACCGCGAGGGGGACGCCTGGGACGACGTGGTCCTGGACACCGACTTCATACGCGCAGCAGAGGCGACCGAACCCTCCGCGCGGGCCCGGATGCTCGCCGAGCGGTGGCGGGCGGGCAAGCCCGAGCCCCAGCCGTGGCGTTCGGACGAGCCGCCCGCGGGGTGGTTCTTCAGCAAGGCGCGGCGGCGCAGGTGGCGCCGCCGGTAATTCGGTGGCGTCGGGCCCTCGCCGCGCGGCACAGTAGATGTGTCAGCACGCCGACCGTGGCGTCCGAGGACCGGGAGAGGAGCGCGGCGATGTCATTCAGTTGTCCGTCGAGCTCCCGGCAGGGCGGCCCGAGGCAGGCTCCGGAGTAGCCATTGCACTCCGTCGAGTCCCGCCCAGGGGTTGTTGCCCGGGGCGGCCGCTTCGAGCGCGTGTCCTTCTTCCGTGGCACGCGGGCCGCCCACCCTTTGCATCGAGGGCCGGCCCCGGTTGTGCCGGGACCGGCCCTCGACGCAGGTACTTTTAAGCCCTGCTCTTGGACGAGAACCCGCGAGGTCCGGACACGATCAAGCCCCGCTCTCGTGACGTGAGCCCGCGGGGTCCGGGGCGGAGCCCCGTGTCGTGGGAGCGGCCGACCGCCACCTCACGGCTCAGCCGAGCATCCGCTCCAGGACCACCGCGATGCCGTCCTCCTCGTTCGACGACGTCACCTCGCTGGCCACCGTCTTGAGCTCCTCATGGGCATTCGACATGGCCACGCCGTAGGACGCCCATCCGAACATCGGGATGTCGTTGGGCATGTCGCCGAAGGCGATCGTGTCGACGGCCTTCGCGCCCAGGCGGCGGGCCGCCAGGGAGAGCCCCGTGGCCTTGGAGAGGCCGAGCGGGAGCAGCTCCACGATGCCCTCGCCCGCCATCGTGACCCCCACCAGGCCGCCGGCGACGGTGCGCGCGACCTCCGCCAGCTGGTCGTCGGTCAGGCCCGGATGCTGGACGTACACCTTGTTGAGCGGCTGCGCCCACAGCTCCGCGAGCTCCGTGAACGGGACGACCGGGAGCGGGCCCTCCTGCACCTCGTAGCCGGGCCCGACGATGACCTCGCCCTCGATGCCGTCGCGGCTCGCGGCGAGCGCCAGCGGGCCGAGCTCGGCCTCGATCTTGGCGAGCGCGAGGCCCGCCAGCTGCCGGTCGAGCGTCACCGAGGTGAGCAGCCGGTGCTCCCCCGCGTGGTAGACCTGCGCGCCCTGGCCGCACACCGCGAGGCCCTCGTAGCCGAGGTCGTCGAGGATGTGCCGAGTCCAGGGCACGGCCCTGCCGGTCACGATGATGTGCGCGGCGCCCACCGCGGTGGCCGCGGTGAGCGCGTCACGCGTGCGCCCGGAGACCGTGTCGTCGGAACGCAGCAACGTTCCGTCGAGATCGGTCGCCACGAGCTTGTACGGAAAGGCAGGGGCGAGGGGAGCGGGGTGGCTCACTTGGCGTTCGGCTCCAGGAGATACAGGCAGCACGGCCGCGCAGGCCGTTCAGGCTGCGATTACTTGGGGTCCAGGGTGGTGCGTCCCCCAAGGTAGGGCCGCAGCATCTCCGGAACCCGCACCGAGCCGTCGGCCTGCTGGTGATTCTCCAGGATCGCCACGATGGTGCGCGGGACGGCGCACAGCGTGCCGTTCAACGTCGCCAGCGGCTGCGTCTTCTTGCCGTCGCGCATCCGGATCGACAGACGGCGCGCCTGGAACCCGTCGCAGTTCGAGGCCGAGGTCAGCTCGCGGTACTTGCCCTGCGTCGGGATCCACGCCTCGCAGTCGAACTTGCGCGAGGCCGAGGAGCCGAGGTCACCGGTGGCGACGTCGATCACCTGGAAGGGCAGTTCGAGGCCGGTCAGCCACTGCTTCTCCCATTCGAGGAGGCGCTGGTGCTCGTTCTCCGCGTCCGCCGGGTCGACGTACGAGAACATCTCGACCTTGTCGAACTGGTGCACGCGGAAGATGCCGCGAGTGTCCTTGCCGTACGTGCCGGCCTCGCGGCGGAAGCACGGCGAGAAGCCGGCGTAGCGCAGCGGCAGCTGGTCCGCCTCGAGGATCTCGTCCATGTGGTAGCCGGCGAGCGCGACCTCGGAGGTGCCGACCAGGTAGTAGTCGTCCTTCTCCAGGTGGTACACGTTGTCGGCGGCCTGGCCGAGGAAGCCCGTGCCCTCCATGGCGCGCGGGCGCACCAGGGCCGGGGTCAGCATCGGCGTGAAGCCGGCCTCGGTGGCCTGCGCGATCGCCGCGTTGACGAGCGCGAGCTCCAGGAGCGCGCCGACACCGGTCAAGTAGTAGAAGCGAGAGCCGGAGACCTTCGCGCCGCGCTCGACGTCGATGGCGCCGAGCGCCTCGCCGAGCTCCAGGTGGTCCTTGGGCTCGAAGCCCTCGGCGCCGAAGTCGCGGATCGTGCCGTGCGTCTCCAGGACGACGAAGTCCTCCTCGCCGCCCTGCGGGACGTCGGAGTGCACGATGTTCCCGAGCTGGAGGGCGAGGCGCTGCGTCTCTTCCTCGGCCTCGCGCTGCTCGGCCTCTGCGGCCTTGACCGCGGCGGAGAGCTCGCCCGTCTTCTTCAGCAGCTCCTGGCGCTCCTCGGGAGAGGCCTTGGGGATCAGCTTGCCGAGCGACTTCTGCTCGGAACGGAGTTCGTCGAAGCGGAGCCCGGACGACCTGCGCCGCTCATCGGCGGACAGGACGGAGTCGACAAGCGCGACGTCCTCTCCACGGGCGCGCTGGGAGGCGCGAACACGGTCGGGGTCCTCACGGAGCAGGCGAAGGTCAATCACCCCTCAAGGTTACCGTTGCCCGCTTCCGGCCCACGACCCGATATCCGTTGCACTCCCTTATGCCCTATTTGCCGGAATGTGAATTAAGGATGGAGTGCGGCCGGAAAAGATCCACTCGGGGCTCGAAAGGCGTGTCAAGGAAACCCGACACCTTCCCTTGAAAGGGGCAGATGAGGCGCTTCGCCTTGACCCGATCCCCTTGTCATGGGCGGGACTTGAGGGCCCGCTGTCCACAGTGACGCGCACGTCCGGAAAGTTATCCACAGGCTGTGAAAATGATCTGTGGATGCCGGAGGAGATCATTCCGAAAGCCGCATGCGTAACGAAGAATTCCCCACTCAAACCACTTGCAAGCTCACTTTCGGGTGGAAATGCTTCACTCCAAAGAGTTGATCAAGGGAAATGCATGGACGAAGGGTGACCTGCCGGGCTGTGGACGCATCTGGGGCCTGTAGGCCGATTTGTCGACCAACCGGCACCTTCCTGTCGACTTGTCCCCAGGTCGAGAAGGCGCCCTGTGGATAACTTCTGTGGATGAAGAAAATCCGCTGGTAGGACCGGCTGTGCAGACAAAAAGGAGCCGGACCCGGCGGTGGAAAACCCGGATCCGGCAGGAAGCGTCGGGCGAGGCCCTAGAACCGGCCGTCCTGGCAGCGCGCCAGCCAGTCGGACGCCGCCACGAACTCGCCGTCCGAGGTTCCCGAGCGCGGTGCGCGCACATCCTCGACGGCGACCCCGGCCCGCGGGTAAGAGCCGAGGAAACGCACCTCCGGGCACACCCGCTTCAGCCCCATCAGCGCCTCCGCCACCCGGCGGTCCGCGATGTGCCCCTCCGCGTCGATCGCGAAGCAGTAGTCACCGATGCCCGTACCGGTGGGCCGGGACTGCAGCAGCACCAGGTTGACCCCGCGGATGGCGAACTCCTGGAGCAGCTCCATCAGCCCACCGGGGTGGTCCTCGCGCTGCCAGATGACGACCGAGGTCTTGTCCGCGCCGGTGGGCGCCGCGGGCCGGGCCGGCCTGCCGACCAGGACGAAGCGGGTCTGCGCGTTCTCCGCGTCGTGGATCTCGGTGACCAGCGGCACGAGCCCGTACTTCTCGGCCGCGAACTCGCCGGCGAACGCGGCGTCGTAGCGCCCCTCCTGGACGAGGCGCGCGCCGTCGGCGTTCGACGCTGCGGACTCCCAGGTCACGTCCGCTGCCAGGTTGTCCTTCATCCAGTTGCGCACCTGCGGCTGGGCGGCCGGGTGGGCGGTGACCGTCTTGATGTCGGCGATCGCGGTGCCGGGGCGCACCAGCAGCGCGAAGGTGATGTCGAGCAGCACCTCGCGGTAGATCATCAGCGGCTCGCCGGCGACCAGCTCGTCGAGGGTCGTGGTGATGCCGCCCTCGACGGAGTTCTCGATCGGCACGAACGCGGCCTCGGCCTCGCCGCCGCGGACGGCGTCGAGCGCCGCGGGCACGGACACCACGGGGACGAGTTCCCGGGTGGCCGTCTCCGGGAGCGTGCGCAGGGCGACTTCGGTGAAGGTGCCCTCGGGGCCGAGATACGCGTAACTGGCTGGCATGGGCTCACCCTAATGCGCCGTACGAGGCCGGGCTCACGGATACCTCAGGAGCCACTCCACGCGGCGAAGGCCCGTCTGGCCGCCCTGCGACGGCACCTCCCGGCCCCGCCTATCCCTCCAGCAACGGCTGCCCCACATAGCCGCCCTTCTCCGCACCGCCCGGCACCGCGAAGAGCCCGCTCGCCTCGTGCCGGATGAACTTCGACAGGGCGTCGCCGCGGTCGAGCTTGCGCTGCACCGGCACGAAGCCCCGCAGCGGGTCCGCCTGCCAGCAGATGAAGAGCAGGCCGGCGTCCGGGGCACCGTCCTCGTCGTAGCCGTCGTGGTACGAGAACGGGCGGCGCAGCAGCGCGGATCCGCCGTTCTGGTCGGGCCGGGTGATACGGGCGTGCGCGTTGAGCGGGATGACGAGGTCACCGTTCGCGTCGGTCTTCTCCAGGTCCGGCTCGGTGGTCTCCTTGCCGCCGGTCAGCGGGGCGCCGCTCGACTTCTTGCGCCCGATGACGTGCTCCTGTGCCGCCGTGGAGAGCTTCTCCCAGTCGTCGAGGAGCATCCGGATCCGGCGTACGACGACGTACGAGCCGCCTCCCATCCAGGCGGGGGATTGCGCGGAGCCCGAACCCGGCACGAAGATCCGCTTGTTGAAGTCGGCCTCGCCGGGCTTGGGATTGCCCGTGCCGTCGACCTGGCCCATCAGATTGCGGACCGTCATCGGGTGGGTGGTGGCCCCCGGCGAGCGGTTGAAGCCGTTCATCTGCCAGCGCAGCTTGGCCGTGGATCCCGCGTCCTTCTGGATCGCGCGCAGCGCGTGGAACGCGACGAGCGAGTCGTTGGCGCCGATCTGCACCCACAGATCGCCGTTGCTGCGCGCCTTGTCGAGGTGGTCGGAGTAGAAGTCCGGCAGCGGGTCGAGGGCGGCGGGGCGCTGCTTCTCGAGTCCCGTACGGGAGAAGAAGCTGTGGCCGAAGCCGAAGGTGACCGTCAGCGAGGAGGGGCCCGCGTCCCGGGCCACATCCGTATCGTCCGAGGCCGAGGGCTCGCCCGCCATCAACCGCTCGGCCGTCGCCGACCAGCGGCGCAGCAGGGCCGCGGCCTCCTTGCGCCCCGCGCCCGCCGCCAGGTCGAATGCGACGACATGGCCGCGGGACTGCATCGCGGTGGTGATGCCGGGCTGATGTTTCCCGTGAAACATCACCTCGTCCGCCCCGATCGACGTCAACGTGGCCTGCTGCTCGGGGGAGTTCGAGGACGCCACGGCGTACCCCGCACTCGCACCGACGGCGCCGAGGGCGACGCCGGTGGCACCCGCCGTCCCGATCAGTCGGCGCCGCGAGATGCCTGCGGCCTGCGGGGAGGACCCGGTGCCGCTCTTGGTATCAGCCGTGTCGGCCGTGTCAGCGATGTCGGCCGGGTTAGACGTGTCAGACGTGTCAGCCATGGGGCGGTTCAGCCGATCTTCGCGTTCTTGTTGATGGTGATCTGGTCGATGTCCGAGGTACGCACGGTCAGCGCGACCTTCCAGTCGCCCGCCACGGGGATCTGTACGCCGCTCGCCGTCCAGTGCCCTGTGGCGATGTGGTCGGGCACGACGGGCAGCGGCCCGATCTTCTTCGCCTCTTGGGTGAGGGCGAGCTTCACCTCGGGAACGTCGAAGGCCTTGCCGTTCGGCCGCTCTATGTAGAGGTGCATTTCGTTGTTGCCGGTGCGCCCGGGGTCCATCTCCAGGAGGGCGGTGCCCTTGCCGTCCGAGCCGCCGGTGTCGAACGGAAGCTTCAGGGAGAGCGGCCCGGTCTGCGCCTGCGCTGCCGAGGTGGCGGACTTGGCCTCCTCCTCGGTGCGGCCCGGCTCGGTGGACGTCAGCACGGTGGTGACGGCGAGCAGGACGACCGCGATGCCCGCCTCGACGAGCACCGAGCGGCGCAGCCCGAAGCGGTGCGGATCGGCGTCGCGCACCCGCTTCTCACGGGCGTTCGCCATCGCGGCGCGCTGCCGGGCGAGTTGGGCGGCGCGCTCAGGGCTCGCGCCCTTCCCTCCGGCGGTCACGGAGACCGGCTCCTTCTCTTCGGAGACCTCGGACACCTGTCCCTCCGCAGCCGGGGCGGCGGCCGCGGTCTCGGTGAGCCGAGCCGTCCACTTCCGGGAGATCCAGGCGACGCCGACGAGTACGACGACGAGCCCGACCTTCACCATCAGCAGCTGCCCGTACGCCGTCCCGGTCAGTGCCGACCAGGAACCGACCTGGCGCCACGACTGGTAGAGCCCGGTCGCGACGAGGACGAGGACGCTGCAGAAGGCGACCCGGGAGAAGCGGCGCACGGCCGATCCCTCGATCGTCGGCACCCGGTACAGGGCGACGAGCAGCGTGGTCAGCCCGCCGAACCAGGCGGCGACGGCCAGCAGGTGCAGTACGTCGACGGGCATCGCGAGGCCCGCCTGGAGGCCGGTCGAGGCGTGCTCGGCCATGGCCCAGGTGGCGGCGAGCCCGGCCGCGACGACGGCGCCGCCAAGGGAGAGCCCGAAGGTGAGGTCGTTGCGCTCCTTCTCCCCCTCCTTGTCGCTGTCTTCCTCGGCGATGGCTTCGTTCTTCTTCGCGTAGGCGCCGAAGAGCACCGCGATGAAGAGGGCCGCCGCCGCGAGCAGCAGCAGCCGGGACGTGAGCGCGGCGCCGGTCTTCGTCTGCAGGACCTGGCCGAGCAGCGACATGTCGAAGACGTCGCCGAGCTTCCCGGACCCGGTGTACGAGCCGCGCATCAGCAGCATGGCCAGGGTGGCGGCGGTGAGCGTGGTCCAGGCGCCGACCACGACGCGCTGCACCGGCTTGCTGCCCGCACCGCGCCGCCAGCATCCGAGCACGAACGCGGCGCCTCCCACCAGCAGTGCGAAGCCCGCGTACGAGACGTAGCGCGCGACCCCGTAGATCCCGCCGACGACTCCGCCGCCCGCGTTCTGGTCGGCCACCACCGCGGTCGTCTTGGACGGCGCTCCGATGGAGAAGGTGTAGGCGCCGGCGACCGGGTGGCTGTCGGCGGAGACGACCTGGTAGCTGACGGTGAACGTGCCGTCGGGCAGGCCGGAGTGCAGCCCCACCGCGTAGGTCGTGCCGCCGGGATGGGCGACCTTTCCGTCGTCGACACGCTTGCCCGCGGGGTCGAGGACACGGACCGCGCCGTCGGAGATCGCGACGCTCTCGGAGAAGGTGAGCGACACCTTCTCCGGTGCCGTGGCGACCACCGCTCCCTGCTTGGGGTCGCTTCCGGTCAGCGCGGCGTGCGCGGACGCGGGAACGGCGCCGGCCAGGAGTGCGCCGCTGACGGCGAGGAAGAGCAGCACCAGCTGCCAGGTGCGGGGAGCGATGGTCTTCACGTACAGGTCAGCCCCTTCAGTGCGAAGCGTGCGACGGGTTGTAGGTGGCGACCTTCACCGGGAAGGAGACCTTGACGGTCCCGGACTTGGCGAAGTGCAGCTGCACCGACACCTTGTCGCCCTCAGCAGGCTTGCGCTTCAGGTTCTCGAACATGAGGTGGTTGCCGCCGCGTTCGAAGTCGAGCTCGCCGTTCGCGGGCACTGCGAAGGACTTCTGCTCCTTCATCACACCGCCCTTGGTGCTGTGCAGGGTCACCTTCTGGGAAATACCGCTGCTCACGGACGTGAGGGTGTCGGCGGCACCCTTGTTCTGGACGGTGAAGAACCCGGCCGCCATGTCGCCGGAGGCGGGCGCGGGGATGAACGCGCCCTCGACCTTCACATCGGGCTTGTCGGCGGCCTCGGAGCCGGAACCGCAGGCGGTCAGGGCGAGCCCCGCCGCGAGCGTGAGGGCCCCGAGGGCGAGGGGCGTGCGCCTCACGGCTTCTCCCCCTTGACGATCTTGGGCAGGTCCTTGGAGTAGTCGTCGACGGTGGCGTCCTCGCCGTACAGCACATAACCGGCGTCGTTCTTCGGCGAGAAGGCGATGACCTGTGTGCCGTGCATCGACACGGTCTTGCCGTTCTTGTCCTTCCGCGTCGGCTCGATGGAGATGCCGAGCGTGCGGGCGCTGCCCTGGATGGTGGCGAAGTCACCGGTCAGGCCGATGAAGTCCTTGTCCTGCGCCTTGAGCCACTTGCCGAGCACGGACGGGGTGTCACGGTCCGGGTCGGTGGTGACGAAGACGACCTGGAGCTTGTCCTGCTCGGCCTTGGGCAGCGACTTCTTGGCGACGGCGATGTTGCTCATCGTCAGCGGGCAGACGTCGGGGCAGTGCGTGTAGCCGAAGTAGATCAGCGTCGGCTTGTTCTTGGTCCGCTCGCGCAGGTCGAACTTCTTGCCGTGGGTGTCGGTGAGGACCAGATCCGGCTTCTTGAACGGCTTGTCGAGGACCGTCGCGGCCTTCTTCGCACCGCTGTCGGAGGACACCTCGGCGACGGGCTTGCCGCTGTCGTCGCCGCTGCCGCAGGCGGACAGGGCGAAGGTCGCGACGGTGACGAGCCCGACCGCGGCCAGCAGGCTCTTCCTGTTGAACTTCGAATACTTGCGGGGGTTGCGCATAGAAAAATGTCCCAGATGTGAGGTGGCCGGCGGATGCCGGGGTCGCCCACCGCGACCCCGGCACCCACCGAGGGTGGCTCAGCTGTTGGTACGCCGACGGCCCGCCGTGACGCCGAACGCCACACCGGCGGCGCCGACGACGATGCCGACGATGCCGAGGGTGCGGGCGGTGGTGTCGCTGCCGGAACCGCCGGAGTCCGTGCTCGCGGCGGCGGCTTCCTTCTTGGCACCGTCGTCGGAGGCGCCCGAGGCACCGTGCCCGTCGTCCGAGGCGGCCGAGAGCTCAAGCGTGGGCGCCGGGTTCTCCGGCTCCTCCTGGCCCTTCTGCTGCGGCTCGATCCAGCGCACGACCTCCTTGTTGTCGTACGTCTGGATCGCCTTGAAGACGAGCTGGTCGGAGTCGGTCGGCAGCTGGCCGATGGAGACCGGGAACTTCTGGAAGTAGCCGGGCTGCACGCCCTTCTCCTTGCCGGAACCGGTCGCGGTCCAGGTGACCTTGGAGACGGCCTCGGTGATCTTCTCGCCGTGCATCTCCATCGGCTTGTCGAGCTTCTTCTTGGTGACGTCGGCCTTCCAGCCGGGCACGGGCTCGGGCATCACCGAGGCGAGCGGGTGCTCGGTGGGGAAGTTGACCTCGACCTTGGTGGTCGCGGCGTCGTCGCGCTCGTTGGGCACCTTGAAGTCGACGACGGCGTAGTCGCCCTTGGCGGCCTCGCCCTCCGGCTGCACGCTCACGTGCGCGAAGGCGGGGGCGGACACGAGGACGACGGAGGAGACGGCGGCGGCACCGACGAGAGCGGCGCGGGACATCTTCTTCATGACAGGGAGAACTCCACGTTCAGCGGGATCCAGCGACAGGTGAAAGGGCGCGACCGCGAAACACCGCACTACGTAGGCGGCGAAAAAGCGGGTACGCGCGCGTGCCCGCGGCACGTCTCACCCCACGCAGTACGCGGTGGAGCACGCGTGCCGTTCAGGCAGCGAGAAGAAGCGTGTCGACCGCGGGTGGCCCGCGCCGGCTCACCGAGTGCTGAAGTACCGCCGCCCGCAGGGCCGCTGGTTCGGCGAACCCGGCACGAGCGGCACACGGCAGGGCGGGCGCACCCCGGAACCCGGCCCTGAGGGCGCGTACGAGGCCGAGGACGGTCCGCAGCGAGCGGAGGGGCGCCAGGTCCATGACGGCGTACGCGTAGAGCCGCACGATGCGGCTCAGGGCGAGGTCGCCGTGGCGCAGCAGCCAGCCCGCGCCGGCCGCGGCGAGCAGGTGCCCGAGGAGCATCGGCAGGGACGGCAGCAGCGACATCGCCGAGCCGGCCGTGCCCGCCATGTGGTGTGCGTCGCCGGACGGCACGCGCGCGTTGTCGAGGATCCGCTGGGCCTGCGCCGGGCTGAGCGTCGACGCACCCGCCCCGCACATGAGCCGCGCGGCCCGCTCGACCGCCGAGGGTTCACCCGACGCGGCGGTCATGGTCATGGAGTGCTGCTGACCGAGGCCGAAGAGGCTGTGCAGCGCGATCTGTCCGGCCCCCAGCGTGGCGGCGATGCCCGGCAGCGACCGCTCGCGTCCCGCCAGTGGCAGGGCCACACAGAAGACGGCGAGGAAGCCGAGCGACAGCGTCCACAGCGGCACGGTGGCCGTCGAACCGAGGACGTGCCCCGCCGCGGACAGCATGACGCAGACCGCGGCGAACACCGCGGCCCTGAGCAGCCGGAGATCGGCCGCGCTGCGCGCCTGGCGCTCGTGGGGGGCAGACATGGCGGCCTCATCATCGCACTGGCTTCACACGCTCCATACAGCAGGTCCGCAAGGTCCGGAATCTCCTGTACACCGCCGACGCCCGTATGCGCGTCGGCCGTATGGGCGTCATCACGTCAACTGCACGATTGCGCCGGGCCGGTGGTGGCAATACGTATCGGTATGTCGAGTCGCGGCCGGGAGGCGGGAGCATGAGCATCTGGTGGTCCCTCCAGCTACGGCGTGATGCCGCGAGCGTGCCGCTCGCCCGGCGCCTCCTCATGGGCACCATGGAGACCGCGGGCGTCGACCCCGACGTCTCCTACGATCTGTCGGTCGCGCTCAGCGAGGCGTGTGCGAACGCCGTGGAGCACGGCGGAGCGGCGACGAGCGAGGCGACGGACGCGTTCAGGGTCACCGCGTACCTGGACGGCGAGATGTGCCGCATCGAAGTGGCCGACACCGGCCCCGGCTTCGCCGCCACGGGGGGCCGCGCGGCCGTGTCCGTCCGCCCGGCACCCGACTACGCGGAGCACGGCCGTGGCCTGTGTCTGATCCAGGAGCTCGCCGACCACGTGCACTTCGTGAACAGACCGGGCAAGGGTGGCGCCGTGGTCAGCTTCGACAAGATCCTCAAGTGGCGGGAGGACGCGCCGCTGATGGCGGTGTGAGCCGCTTTTACGCGACCTGGTTTTACGCGACATAGAAGGGCCGCACTGTGAAGTGCGGCCCTTCTATGTCGCGTTTTTGCTTGGCTCAGCCTCAGCCCTTCAGGCGGGCCATCCACGCCTCGACCTCGTCGGCCTTGCGGGGCAGCCCGGCCGACAGGTTCTTGTTGCCGTCCTCAGTGACGAGGATGTCGTCCTCGATACGGACGCCGATGCCGCGGTACTCCTCCGGCACGGTCAGGTCGTCGGCCTGGAAGTACAGACCGGGCTCGACCGTGAGCACCATGCCGGGCTCCAGCGTGCCGTTCACGTACGACTCGGTCCGCGCGACCGCGCAGTCGTGGACGTCCATGCCGAGCATGTGACCGGTGCCGTGCAGGGTCCAGCGGCGCTGCAGGCCGAGCTCCAGGACGCGCTCGACCGGGCCCTCGACCAGGCCCCACTCGACGAGCTTCGCGGCGAGCACACGCTGCGCGGCGTCGTGGAAGTCCCGGAACTTGCCGCCCGGCTTGACGGCCGCGATACCGGCCTCCTGGGCCTCGTACACGGCATCGTAGATCTTGCGCTGGAGCTCGCTGTACGTGCCGTTGATCGGCAGCGTGCGCGTGACGTCGGCGGTGTAGTACGTGTGCGTCTCCACGCCGGCGTCGAGCAGCAGCAGGTCGCCGGAGCGGACCGCGCCGTCGTTGCGGACCCAGTGCAGCGTGCAGGCGTGCGGGCCCGCGGCGCAGATGGAGCCGTAGCCGATGTCGTTGCCCTCCACGCGTGCGCGAAGGAAGAACGTGCCCTCGATGTAGCGCTCGGAGGTGGCCTCGGCCTTGTCGAGCACCTTCACGACGTCCTCGAAACCGCGCACGGTCGAATCGACCGCCTTCTGCAGCTCGCCGATTTCAAACGCGTCCTTCACGACGCGCGCCTCGGAGAGGAAGACCTTCAGCTCGTCGTCGCGCTCGGCGGTGACCTTGTCGGCCAGGGCGGCCTCGACGCCTGCGTCGTAGTTGCGCACGACGCGCACCGGGCCCGTGGCCTCGGCCAGCTTGTCGGCGAGCTCGCGCACGTCGGAGGCGGGGATGCCGTAGTGCTTCTCGGCCTCGGTCAGGGAGTGGCGGCGGCCCACCCACAGCTCGCCCTGGCCGTCGAGCCAGAACTCGCCGTTCTCGCGGTTGGAGCGCGGCAGCAGGTAGAGCGTGGCGTCGTGGCCCTCGCCCTTGGGCTCCATGACGAGGACGCCGTCCTCGGTCTGGTTGCCCGTCAGGTACGCGTACTCGACGGAGGCGCGGAAGGCGTACTCCGTGTCGTTCGAGCGGGTCTTGAGGTTGCCCGCGGGCACCACGAGGCGCTCGCCCGGGAAACGGGCGGACAGGGCGGCGCGGCGGGCGGCGGTCTCGGCGGCCTGCGGGACCGGCTGCAGGTCGTGCAGCTCGGTGTCGGCCCAGCCGGACTTCATGTTCTCGGCGAGCTCGTCGGACACGCCCGGGTAGAGGCCGTTCTTGCGCTGCTTGATGGGCTCTTCGGCCTCGGCGGCCTCCGGGTTGAGCTCCTCCGACACGGTTCCTCCTTGACGCGGCGGTCCGGTGAAATGCCCTGGATACGGCAATGGACCCCCTCCATCGTACGAGCGTACGGAAGGGGGTCCAGGGCCGGAGGGCCTGTTACGCACAGCGCTTCGGAGGTCACTCGAAGCGCGCCGCGAGCAGCACCACGTCCTCCTCGCTCTCGGCCGTGTCGAGGCCGTCCGGGAGCACCGACCGCAGCACGTGGTCGGCGATCGCTCCGGGGTCGTCACGGATGCCCTTGGGCACGCCGGCGGCGGCCGCGTGCAGCCGGGCGAACGCGCGGTCCATGGGATCGCCGGTGCGGCGCAGCAGACCGTCCGTGTAGAGCAGCACGGTCTCGCCCGGCGCCGGCGTGATCTCCACGCTCGGCGCCTCCCAGCAGGCGAGCATCCCGAGCGGCGCGGACAGCGTCGTCTCGGCGTACTCGGTGCGCCGTTCGCCGATCACCAGGGGCGGGCTGTGCCCTGCTCCGGCGAGGACGATCTTGCGCTGCGCGGGCTCGCAGTAGGCGAACAGGGCGGTCGCGCTGCGCGCCGGCTCGGTCAGGCGCAACAGAAGCTCCAGGTCGGACAGGACCGCCACCGGGTCCTCCCCCTCCATGACGGCGTACGCCCGCAGAGAGGCACGCAGCCGGCCCATCGCGGCGACCGCGCTCGCGCCGGAGCCGCTGACGGAGCCGACCGCGAGCCCGAGCGCCCCCTCGGGCAGCGGCAGCGCGTCGTACCAGTCGCCGCCACCGCGCGGCCCCGTGCGGTGCCGGGCGGCGAGCTGCACCCCGGCGACCCGGGGCAGGCGCGGTGGCAGCAGCTCGTCGGCGACGGTGCGTGACCACGCGCGCGTGCGCTCCAGTTCCAGGAGGCGGGCGAGGTGCTCGGTGGCGTAGCGCGCGTAGAGGCCGATGAGGTGGCGCTGCCGCTCGACGGGCTCGGCCGGCTCGTCGTAGAGCCAGACCGCGGCGCCGAGCCGGCCGGCCGCCTCGGTGGCGAGCGGCATCGTGTAACTCGCGGCGTAGCCCAGGCGCGCGGCGACTTCGCGGTGGCGCGGGTCGAGCCCGTCCTCGGCGAGCAGATCGGCGCGCGACTCGGGCTCGGCGGACAGCCCGTCGAGGATCCGTCCGTACGAGGTCGCACCGCGCGGCACGGTCTCGATGTGTCCGAGGTCGGGCCTGGACAGGCCGAGGCCGATGGTGGTGTCGGGGCCGTGCCCGTCGCCCGGTTCCAGGACGACGAGACCGCGCCGGGCGCCCACCAAGGCGGCTCCGGCGCGCAGCAGTTCGTGCAGTGCGTCCTCGAGTGCGGCCGTGCGGGCCAGGCGTTCCGTGAGTTCGTGCAGCGTCGTGAGATCGGAGACCCAGCCCGCGAGCCGGTCCTGGATCACGGCCCCGGGTGCCACCGCGGGGGGAGTGATCTGCGACACGGGGGAAGCGGGCGTGACGCTGGGGGCGGGAGGGGGAACCTGTCCAGGAGGGGAATCGATTCCAGCCACTTTCGGCAGGCGTGGGGTTGTCATGGCTTCCGGCTTTCCGACCGGTGCATATTGCTCATTAGCATCGCAAACCCCCATGTCATTCTGCGCCGCCAGCAATGCCTCCACATGTACACGGACTCGTTGGGGGATGTCCAGCATTGTCCCGTTGGGATTACCGGTGTCTGCCGTGGTCAAGCGGCATCGGCAGTAAAACGATCTCGGTTCTCATATGTGATCCGACCTTGATCCCAAGCCGATCCCGATCGTTCGAAGATGGCCAAAAACCGCCTGGGGGAAGCGCTTATTGCGGTCGACTGGCATTGTTCAGCTGTGGTCGACAGAGCGTCATAGCGGCCGCGATGGGTACGTAGTCGGTGAAGACCAGGGGCAGTTGGGATCCGCCCGGAACCTGGTGACGGAACCGAGCGTCATAACCATCGGCGACCGTGTCCCATCCTCCCGTGGCGGAGGCGGCGAGAAATACGCGGGACGGCAAACGCCAGGCGCCGCCACCCCACGCCAGGCTTTTCAAGCACACAGCAGGCGCTCGGACTATAGGGGTTACCCCTGCCTCAGGCCGGCGGTTCAGGCTGGGGTGTGGCGCTCCAACACGTACGCGCAGTGACTGATCGACACATGGTGTGATGTGGCCCATAGCGTTCTCTTCGGTCTACGGAAAGGAACGAGCGCTCATGCGCGAGATCCTCGGAAGGCGACGCAGGCTCCTGTCCAGGCGTGACAACGGGAAGTCTGACCTGATCAGCGCGGCCCTCACGTTCGCGACAGCGTGGCAGTGGCCGGTCCTGCCGGGCATAGGGCTCGAAGCGGGAGGCCGTCGTGACGGCGTCCGCTGCGCCTGCCCCGACCCGGAGTGCACGGTGCCGGGCGCGCACCCCTTCGACCCGGGGCTGCTCGCGGCGACGACCGATGAGCGCATGGTCCGTTGGTGGTGGACCAACCGCCCCGACGCGCCGATCGTGCTCGCCACCGGTGCCCCGTCCGGGGGCGCAGGGGGGCACGCGCCCTGTGCCGTGAGCCTCCCGGCCGTCGCGGGCGCCCGCGCGCTCGCCGCGCTCGACCGCAGGGACGTGCGGCTCGGCCCGGTGATCGCGACGCCGGAGCGGATCGCGATCCTCGTGGCGCCGTACTCGATGGAGCAGCTCGGCGAACTCCTGTACGCGCAGGACTTCGTGCCCGGCTCGCTGCGGTTCCACGGTGAGGGCGGATATCTCGCCCTGCCGCCGTCGGTCTCGGGCGCGGGGCAGGTGCGTTGGGAGCGCGCGCCGCTGCCCGGCTCGGCGGCTCCGTGGACACCGGATGTGGAGGCCGTGGTCGGCACATTGGTCGACGCCCTCACCCGTACGGGTGTGAGCGCGCCCGAGTTGTAGCGGAATCCGGCGCGCGGCGGGCCGGTGAGCCAGGCGTGCGCCGATATCTTCGGCGCATGCCTCCCGCGCCACGCCTCCCTCAGCTCCCGGACGAGCAGCTCCCGGACGAGACCGGGCGGGAACGACCGCACGCGCGACTCCGGCTTTTCGGTCTGCTCGCCGTGGTGGTCCTCACGGCGGCGCTGCCGCTGGCGGGTGCGTCCGCGGGGCCGGTGGACGACGGACCCACGCGGCATACGGCCACCGAGGCCCACGCCACCACCGATGCGGACGCGCCTGATGACGCCACCAGGGCGAACATCAGGGCGGACGACAACGGGGACGGCAAGGCGAACGACAGCGGCGACGGCACGCCGGCCGAGCAGAAGACCGGCAAGCCCTCTCTGCTGACCGGTCTCGGCCTGACCACCGAGGCCCATTGCGGCCCCCAACTGTCCGCCCCGGACGGCATCGAGGCGCAGACCTGCGTGCTCGTCCAGGGGGACGACACCTGGGCGCGTACCTATTACCGCAACGCGACGGGGTCGGGTCTGACCGCCGTACTGACCCTGATGGCGCCCGGCGGACGCACGGTGCAGCTGCATTGTTCCGTGGGTGCGGAGGACGAGCCGGGAATGTGCGAGACACCGCGGGGACGTACGCGGGGAGAGCCGGATCAGTACACGGCGGTGGCGGAGTACGCGCGGGGCGGGGAAGGCCCGCTGTTGCTGCGCTCCGGAAGCAACTCGGCGCCGTCGCACGGGGGTTGAGACCCGGCGGCACTGGGCGCACATGGAAGCGCCCGGTTGCTGGCGACGGGGGATGCACCAGCAACCGGGCTACTTGAACGGTAACAAGAGATCGCTGGTTAGCAAATTCGATCTCTTCTATTCGGACATGGATTTACCTGCAACTACCGGGAGTTGTGACCCGGCTCACCTTGCGGTTCGGCGAGGCGGGTCCGTCAGGCGTCCCGTCCCGATGGGCTGACTGGTCGGTCAGCCCATCCCCATCCGAAGCTGTGGATCAGCTGAGCGTCACCTGTCGGTTGGTGAGCCCCCCGCGTGCCCGGCGCTCGTCCGGGGTCAGCGGTGCGTCCGTGGCGAGCGCGCCGGCGAGTCGCTCGGCGAACTCCGCGGCCGGCTTCTCGACGTCCTGCGCCTGCATCGAGCTGGGCAGGTCCCAGACCGGAACGGTCAGGCCGTGCGCCCTGAAGGAGCCCACCAGGCGGGTGCCCTCACCGAGCGACGACGTGCCCGCCGCGTGCAGCCGCGCCAGCGCGTCGAGCAGCTTCTCCTCGGCGTGCGGCATGACCCACCGGAGGTGGTTCTTCTCCGGGGTCTCGCACCAGTAGGCGCTGTCCACGCCGGAGAGCTTCACCGTGGGGATCGCCGCGGCGTTGGCCCGCTCCAGGGATGCGGCGACCTCGCCCGTCGCGTTCTCCGAGTCCGGCACCCAGAATTCGAAACCCGTGTGGACGATGGGCTCGAAACCGCCCTCGGGGGCGAGTACGTCCTGAAGGCGCGGCCCGTCGGCCGGTGCGCGGCGGGTCTGCACCGGGTTGCCCGGCTCGGCGGCCAGCGCGCGCAGCAGTGTGTCGGCCAGGTCGCGGCTGATGTCCCCGGAAGGCGTGTCGTTCTGCAGGCCGAGCAGGACCGAGCCGTCGTCGCGGCGCAGGGCCGGCCAGGCCATGGGCAGCACGGTCGCGAGGGTCACCGACGGGACGCCCTCGGGGAGGCCGTCCTTCAGGGTCAGCCCGGCCGTCGCGGCGGGCACCAGCTCGCGCAGCGCGACCCAGTCCCCCTCGCCCGGCAGGCCTTCGAAGGGACGCTGCACCAGCTCGGTCACGGCGTGCGCGGCCACCCGGCCGTGGCACGCCTTGTAGCGGCGACCGCTGCCGCAGGGGCAGGGTTCGCGGGCGCCGACGACCGGGAGGTCCCCGTCGGCGCCTCCGGCGCGGGCACCATCGGTGACGTGCTGCTTGCCCTTGGTCTGCGGGCGCTTCTTGGCCATCTTGGGTGTCTCCCGGATACGGCTCTCGTACGTACGGCGCGAGCCTAGCCGCTCGTACTGACAAGAGGGGGATGCGCCCAACTGGCCGCGCCCGACCGGCTTTCAGCCCAGATCGTCGAAAGCGTCCGGGAAGCCCAGGTCGGCCAGGTCCGCCACGGGCGGCGCGGCCACCCGGGAGACGAAGTCGTCCCGGCGCTCGGCCATGGCCTCCGCGTGGACGTCCTTGTGGACGGTCACCCAGACGGTGACCTCGCCGCGCATGCCGTCACGTACGCCCCAGTCGTCGGCGAGCGCCGTGATGATGTTGAGCCCGCGGCCGCCGTGCGCCGTGATCGAGGGAGTGGCCGGAATCGGGCGGGTGGGCCCGCCGCCGTCCGTCACCTCGACCGCGAGACAGCCACGGTCGTCGACCCGCCATGCGGCGCGTACGTCACCGTCGCCGGCCAGATCGTCGCCGAGCGGCCGGCCGTGCCGGCACGCATTGCTGAGCAGTTCGGAAAGGATGAGAACCGCATCGTCGATCACCGTTTCCGGTACGCCACTGATGCGCAGCTGATCACGCATCCGACGTCTTGCCGCGCCCACGCCCGCAGGGCCATGGGGTACGGCCATGCTCGACGACGCGGGCACCTCCTGTGCCACCACCAACGCCACCCCCGAGACCTCCTTTGCCCCACGCCACGGTGTGAATGCCCCAATGGACTGGACCGGAAACCGGCCACCCCGCTTCCGGTGACGCACTCGTGACGATCGAATACGGTCCGAACGCGCCGGTGCACACCCTGTGACGGCGTTGGGGAAAGGTGGCCGGATTCAGTCCCTGCTGCTGCCCTTCTTCCTTCAAGAGCGGCTTCAGGACCTGTTTCAGGACCTGCCGAGTCGGCGCAGCACCGCCGCGGGACGGTTGGTGATGATCGCGTCGACGTCCAGGCTCGCGCAGAGGTCGACGTCCTCGGGCTCGTCCACGGTCCACACATGGATCTGGTGACCCGCGCGCGCGAGTTTCTCGATGTACGCGGGGTGATTGCGCACGATCCGGATGCTGGGGGCCGCGATGTGCACGCCCTTGGGGAGGCGTCCTTCGCGGTGGCGGGGTGAGACGAACTGCATCAGGTAGACCGTCGGCAGCGTCGGAGAGGCCTCCTGGACACGCGACAAGGAGCGCGCGGAAAAGCTCATCACGCGCACGCGCGAGGCATCGCCCGCGGCCGGGGCGTCCAGGCCGAACCGCTTGAGCAGGAGCAGTAGCCGCTCCTCCACCTGTCCCGCCCATCGTGTGGGGTGCTTGGTCTCGATCGCCAGCTCCACCCGGCGTCCCGCGTCGGTGACCAGCTCCAGCAGGCGCTCCAGCGTCAGGACGGAGGTGTCGGAGGTGTCGGAAGCGCTGCCCGTCCAGTCGGGGACCTCGTCGTGGCCCTTCCAGGAGCCGAAGTCCAGGGCGGTGAGGTCCGATAGCTCCAGTGCGGAGACGGCCCCACGGCCGTTCGACGTACGGTTGACGCGACGGTCGTGCACGCATACGAGATGCCCGTCCGCCGTCAGCCGCACATCGCATTCGAGGGCGTCCGCGCCGTCCTCGATCGCCTTCTTGTAGGCGGCCAATGTGTGCTCGGGGGCGTCCTGAGAGGCACCGCGGTGGGCGACGACCTGAATGCGCTGCTGTTGTGCGAGGGTCACCGCGTCATGGTGCCACCACGCGGCAGGCGACCAGGAAAAGTTCGGCCCAGCGGATGCGTCCGTTTTGCCGGACGTAAAGGATGGCAGGGGGACGCACAGGCTCGCCTTACGGTGGCCTGACGTCCCGTGGGAAAGGCTGACGACGTACAACAGCACAAGTGGACCGTGACAGGACCATGCCGGGACGGCGACGGCACGAGCGGCAGTCGCCTTCCCTGAGCATCCAGACAGGACGGACCGGCGACGACAGCCGTGGATCGAGGAGAGAAAGCTGTGAGCACCGAGAACGAGGGCACTGAGGTTCCCCCGGCCCCGTCCGCACCTCCCGTGCCGGTGGACGCTCCCGCTGCTCCCGCGCCGGCTCCCCAGGGGGCCGGACCTGACCCTGCGAGCCAGGAGCCGAGGCCCGCCGGTCACGGGGGCCCCGGAGCGCCCGCCGCGTCCGCGGCACCCTCCGGGGGCGCCGCGCCGGGTGCGGCAGGACCGGCCCACGGCGGCGACTGGCCGCCCCCGCCGCCCGCCATGCCGGCCTACGGGTCGGGCGGCGGTGGCGGCGGCTGGGGCGCCTCGTACGAGCCGCCGCAGCCCAAGCCGGGCGGCCGGCGCGGTGGCCTGGTCGCCGGGATCATCGCGGCGGCGCTGGTCGCGGGCGCGGTCGGTGGCGGTGTGGGCTACTGGGCGGCCGAGCGGGGCGACGGTTCGAGCACCGGCTCGACCACCGTCTCCGCCTCCAACCCGGCCGACCTCAAGCGCGACAAGGGCACCGTCGCGGGCATCGCCGCCAAGGCGCTGCCCAGCACGGTCACCATCGAGGCCGAGGGCAACAACGGCGAGGGCGGCACCGGCACAGGTTTCGTGTACGACAAGCAGGGCCACATCCTCACCAACAACCACGTGGTGGCGGAGGCCGCGGACGGCGGCAAGCTGTCGGCGACGTTCTCGAACGGCAAGAAGTACGACGCCGAGGTGATCGGCCACGCGCAGGGTTACGACGTCGCGGTCATCAAGCTCAAGAACGCGCCGGACGACCTGAAGCCACTCACGCTCGGCAACTCCGACAAGGTCGCGGTCGGCGACTCGACCATCGCGATCGGCGCTCCCTTCGGCCTGTCGAACACGGTGACCACGGGCATCGTCTCCGCCAAGGACCGCCCGGTGGCCTCCAGCGACGGCTCCGGCACCAGCAAGGCCTCGTACATGAGCGCCCTGCAGACGGACGCGTCGATCAACCCGGGCAACTCCGGCGGCCCGCTGCTCGACGGCAACGGGAACGTGATCGGCATCAACTCCGCCATCCAGTCCGCCTCCAGCGGCGGCATGGGCGGCGGTTCGGGCCAGTCCGGCTCGATCGGTCTCGGCTTCGCCATTCCGATCAACCAGGCCAACATGGTCGCCCAGCAGCTCATCAAGACCGGCGAGCCGGTCTATCCGGTGATCGGGGCCTCCGTCTCCCTGGAGGAGGGCACCGGCGGCGCGAAGATCACCCAGCAGGGCGCGGGCGGCTCCGCGGCCGTCACGTCGAACGGTCCGGCGGACAAGGCGGGCCTCAAGCCCGGCGACGTCATCACGAAGCTCGACGACCAGCCCATCGACTCGGGACCGACCCTGATCGGCCAGATCTGGACGCACAAGCCGGGCGACTCCGTGAAGCTCACCTACACGCGCGACGGCAAAGAGCACACGGCCGACGTGACCCTGGGCGAGCGCAAGGGCGACAGCTGACCGGGCTCGTGCACCGACCCGTTACGCTTGTCCCGCGCCTCGACGGTTTTCAAGACCGTCGCGGCGCGGGGTGGGTTGCCCGAGCGGCCTAAGGGAACGGTCTTGAAAACCGTCGAGGCGCAAGCTTCCGTGGGTTCAAATCCCACACCCACCGCGCAGTTGAGCGAGCCCCCGACCCGGGATCAGGGTCGGGGGCTCGCCCGCGTTCGGGAGGGCTCTCGTCCTTGTTCGACAGGCATACCGGGAGGGCTACGGCCCCGCCGTGAGGCGCTCCGCCGAGGCGATCGTGGAGCGGGCCTCGCGTTCCGTCAGGCCGGTGTGCACCGCCGCGTCCGTCAGGGCGTCCGAGAGGGTGTCGCCGACGCCGTTCTCGTACGCGCGGCAGGCCGCCCAGAAGAGGCGCGTGTTGCGCTGGCCCTCGTGGGCGCTGAGAACGAACTGCACAAGGCCCAGACCGTGTTGACCCGGACGCCCCGTCATGGGGTGGTGCGCGCGCGGCGGGGGCGTGAGCAGGCGCAGAAGCGCCGGTGGGCAGGGTGCGGGCGGCAGGTGGCCGGTGCCGGGGACCGTGCCGTAGACGCCGTGCTCGGTGCGGGAGCCGGGCCCCACGAGGTAGCCGCCTGCGCCCCGGATGTCGATGCCGGGGGCGAGGCGGCCCGCGGAATTGGGCACCACGGCGTCCGGCGGCCCGGAGAGCCACAGGTGCCGGCCGCCGCTCGGCGTGGCCACGACCACCGTGTCGGGGATCGTGAACAGATGCCGTAAGGCCAGCTCACGCAGGGATGCGGAGGCATCCGTACCGGACTTGGTGTCCAGGTCGACGCCGATGAGGTGGTGCGGGGCCAAGCCGCACGCGATGCCGTAGCCCGTCGCCCTGGGGGCGGCCGCGAAGAGCGCGCGGATGCGGCGCGGATCGGTCGAGGCGTCGTACACACCGTGCCCAGGGAGGCCGCATTCCCCGTGGCAGCGCGGGGCCGTGGGCGGGTCGCCGCGGTGCGGCGAGGGCAGTGCGGGGAGCTTGGTCCTGGCCAGGGGGATGACGGCGAGCCCGCGTTCGGCGGCGGACAGGGCGTGCGCGAGGGCCAGGGTCGCGAGAGACGGGTGTGGTGGGCAGTGGGGCGGGTGCCGGTCCATGGTGGCCATGACTCCATGTTCGTACACACGTTCGAAGAAGGGAAGCGGGGCCGGTCATCCGAGGGAAGCATTTACCAAAAATGTGCTGAAACGCTTCGCCGTTTGGGCCGCTTGGGCCGGAATGGTCCCGAGGCGGCGCACTCCGGCCTGAGCTGGGGTTTTCCGGGCGTGAAGAGGGTTTATCGACATGTCCTCACGCTTGCGAGCGAATCGCGGCTTCCGGGGTGGTTCGCCGGGGATTCGGTGGGCAATTCTGATCTCGCGACGTCGTGAACATCGCCGGGGCGGTCGGCCAACTGCCCTGGTACATCCCGTACTTAACGGGTGGCCGGACCTCGTCCGGAGCGCCCGGAGCGTACTTCCTGTCCTGGAGGAATAGACATGGCTTCCATCCGTACCGCCCGCGCCATCGCCGCCGTCGCCGCACTGCCCCTTGCGGCAGCACTCTTCTCCGGGGTGGCGATGGCCGACAACGGCTCCTTCGCGGACAGCGGATCGAACGCGGGGGTGGCGACGGTCAGCGGCAGCGGGGTCGGCGACGACAACTTCGGCAACTCGTCCACCACGCAGCAGCAGGCCGTCGGCAACGGCGCCTCGAACCAGAACAACGAGGCTCAGGTGAACGGCTCCGGGTTCACGGCGATCGACCAGTCGAACGTCAACGTGAACTTCACCGAGCTCTGGTAACCCGCCGGCTCCTGCGCGGCGGGGGTCTTCCGTGGGGTGCGTGACAGTCTGCGCGGCGGTGCTTCGGCGCCGCCGCGCAGGCGTTTTTCGTGACTACGCGCGCGGGCGTCTTTCGTGACTACGCGCGCGTGCGGGTGCCGGGTCGATCTCTTGACACCCATCGGTATCTGACGGACAGTCAGAAACCCTTGTCGGTACGAGGCCAGTCCTGGAGGGCAGCCGCCGTGCACCTCGCCCCCACCGAGCGCCAGCGCGAGCTGCGCGCTCAACTGCGAGAGAGATTCCGTACGTTGATGCCGGGCGGACCACCGGCGGCCGACGACCCCAGTGGTCAGCGCCGACTGCTGCGTCGCATCGGTGACGAGGGCCTCCTGGGCCTCGGCTGGCCCGTCGAGTACGGCGGGCAGGGGCGCGGTGCGGACGAGCAGTTCGTGTTCTTCGACGAGGCGTACCGGGCCGGCGCGCCCGTCTCCATGGTCACGCTCAACACGGTCGGCCCGACGCTCATGAAGTACGGGACCGAGGAGCAGAAGGCCTACTTCCTGCCCCGGATCCTCAAGGGCGACCTCGTCTTCGCGATCGGCTACAGCGAACCGTCGGCCGGTACGGACCTCGCGTCCCTGCGCACGCGCGCGGTGCGCGACGAGGCAAGTGGCGACTGGGTGATCGACGGGCAGAAGGTGTTCACGTCGAACGCGCAGAACGCCGACTGGATCTGGCTCGCGTGCCGGACCGACCCCGAGGCGCCCAAGCACAAGGGCATCTCGATCATCCTCGTGCCGACCGACGCGCCCGGTTTCTCGTGGACCCCGATCGACACCGTCGGCGGCCTGACCACGACGGCGACGTACTACGACGGGATCCGGGTTCCCGGTTCGAATCTCGTCGGCGAGGAGAACGAGGGCTGGGGGCTGATCACCAACCAGCTCAACCACGAGCGGGTCGCCCTCGCCGCGATCGGGATGCAGGCCGAGGACTTCTACGAGCGGGTGGCCGAGGCCGCCCGTACCCCCGATCCGGTGACCGGCGAGCGCCGCGTTGACGCGCCCTGGGTCCGATCTCAACTGGCCGAAGCGCATGCCCGGCTGGCGGCAACGCGCCTGCTCAACTGGCGTTTGGTGGGGGATGTCGGGGCGGGCCGGCTGGCCCCCGGAGACGCCAGCGGCGTGAAGTTCGCGGGAACGGAATCCGCGGTCGAGACGTATCGAATATGTCAGCAGATCGCGGGCGACGCCGGATGGGTGCGGACCGGATCGCCCGGCACGTTCGGCGAGGCGGGGGGCGGTGAAGCGGGCGTGGGTGAGGGCGAGTTGGAGCGGATGAACCGCGCGGCGCAGATCAACACCTTCGGCGGCGGGGTGAGCGAGGTGCAGCGCGAGATCGTGGCGACGATGCGGCTCGGGATGCGGAGGGGGAAGCGGTGAGCGCAGACGAGAGGAGCGGTCCCGTAGGGATCTCGGTTGAGGGCGGTGGTGGGAGACGGGTGGGCGTTGCGGGTCAGGAGTCCATGGGGCACGAGCCCTTGGCGTACGAGAAGTTGAAGACCTTCGAGGGGCGGGTCGCGGCCACCGAGGCCGAGGGCCTGGACCCGGTGAACGCGCCGATGATCCGGCACTGGTGCGAGGCCATGGGCGATACGAACCCCGCCTACGAGGGGCCGGACGCGATCGCGCCGCCGACCATGCTGCAGGCCTGGACGATGGCGGGTCTGACCAGCTACGAAGGGCGCTCGCCTGCCCACGACGAGCTGTTCGCGCTGCTCGACGGCGCGGGGTACACCTCGGTCGTCGCCACCGACTGCGAGCAGGAGTATCTGCGGCCGCTGCGGCCCGGTGACGCGATCACGTACGACTCGGTGATCGAGTCGATCTCGCCGTTGAAGACGACGAAGCTGGGCACGGGGCACTTCATCACGACCCGGATGAACGTCCGGGTGGGCGAGGAGATCGCGGGGACGCACCGGTTCCGCATCCTGAAGTACACGCCTGCCAAGAGGATTTCGGGCGACAGGGCCGCGAAGAAGGACGGGACCCGGCGGCCGAGGCCCGTCGTCAACAGGGACAACGCGGGCTTCTGGGAGGGCGTCGCCGACCACCGGCTGCTCATCCAGCGCTGCCGCGCGTGCGAGACGCTGCGCTTCCCCTGGCTGCCGGGGTGCAACACGTGCGGCGGGCAGGAGTGGGACACCGTCGAGGCGAGCGGCGAGGGCACGGTCTACAGCTACGTGGTCATGCACCACCCGCCCTTCCCCGCTTTCGATCCCCCGTACGCGGTCGGCCTCATCGAGCTGGCGGAGGGCGTGCGCATGGTGAGCAACGTCGTGGGGGTGCCGAGCGAGAAGGTGCGGATCGGGATGCCCGTGCGGCTCGAATTCCTCGCTGTGGACGACGAGTTGGAGTTGCCCGTCTTCCGTGTCGTCGACGCCGCTCAGGGAGGTGAGGTCTGACATGGACTTCACCCCTACCCCGGAGCAGGAGGCGGCGCGGGATCTCGCCGCGCGGATCTTCGGGGATCTGTCCACGCCGGAGCGGCTCGCGGGCCTCGGCGGCGGTACGGACGGCGAGCTCTGGAAGGAGCTGGGCGTGGCAGGCCTAGCGGGCGCGGTGGAGGAGACCGGGCTGCTCGGGCTCGTCCTGATGCTGGAGGAGCAGGGCAGGACCACGGCGCAGGTGCCGTTCGCTGCGAGCTGTGTGTACGGCCTCCTGGCGGTGGCGGCGCACGGTACGGACGAGCAGCGGGAGCGGCTGCTTCCTGGCCTCCGGGACGGTTCGGCCGTGGCGGCGGGGGCGTTTCCCGCGCGCGGTGGGATCGTGGTGGATCCGCTTCAGGGTGGGCGGGCGCGGCTGAGCGGAGCCGTGCCGTGGGTGCCGTGGCTGCGGGACGCGACGCACGTACTGGTGGCGGTGCGGGGTGAAAGCGGAAGCTCTGTCCACAGCCTGTGGACAGTCCGGGCGGAGGACGCAGGCTGCGAGCCGGTCGAGCTGACCGCGCCCTGGTCCGCGGGGCGGCTCGTGCTCGACGGCGTGGAGGCCGAGCGGATCGGCGGTCCCGAGGCCTACGCAGACGTGCTCGCGGCCGCGCGGACCGCCTTCGCCGGGCTTCAGGCGGGGGTCTGCGCGGGATCGCTGGCCCGGGCCGTTGCGTACACGAACGAGCGGGAGCAGTTCGGCAGGCCGCTCGCCGCCAAGCAAGGCGTCCAACTTCGCGCCGCGGAGGCGTACATGGACAGCGAGGCGATCCGTGTCACCGCGTACGAGGCGGCCTGGCGGCGCGACGCCGGGCTCGACTACGAGAGCCATGCGCTGACCGCTGCCTGGTGGGCCTCGGAGGCGGGCAAGCGGGTCGTGCACACGGGCCAGCACCTGCACGGCGGCATGGGCGCCGACCTGGACCACCCGGTGCACCGGCACTTCCTGTGGGGCCGGCAGCTGGACGGATATCTGGGGAGCGGCGCCGAACTCCTGGAGGAGCTGGGCGAAGTGATCGCGTCGGGAGCGGGCGCGGCCGACGGAGGGGAGGCCGCATGAAGGCCGACAGCGGCATGAAAGCCGGGGACGAGCTGGAGCCCTTGACGATCCCGATCACCCGGACGCTGATCGTCTCCGGGGCCATCGCGTCCCGTGACTACCAAGACGTGCACCACGACGCGGAGTTGGCGCACCAGAAGGGCTCCCCCGACATCTTCATGAACATCCTCACGACGAACGGCCTGGTGGGGCGGTACATCACCGACCACTTCGGCCCTGACGCCGTCCTACGTAAGGTCGCGATACGGCTCGGGGCGCCCAACTATCCGGGCGACACCATGGTGTTGAGCGGCACGATCGCCGAGGTGGAGGGCGACACGGCGCAGGTGAAGGTAGTCGGCAGGAACGGCATCGGCAGTCACGTCACCGGCACCGTCACGGTCGTCGTTCCCGAAGGGAGCGCCGCATGAGCGTGCGCGGAAAGGACCGGCTCGGCGGGAAGGCCGCGATCGTCGGCATCGGTGCCACGGAATTCTCCAAGGACTCCGGCCGCAGCGAGCTGAAGCTCGCGGTGGAGGCCGTGCACGCGGCGCTCGACGACGCAGGCCTGTCCCCGTCCGATGTCGACGGCCTGGTCACCTTCACCATGGACACCAGCCCGGAGATCACCGTGGCGCAGGCCGCGGGCATGGGGGAGCTGTCCTTCTTCTCCCGGGTGCACTACGGAGGCGGCGCGGCCTGCGGCACCGTGCAGCAGGCGGCCCTCGCGGTGGCGAGCGGTGTGGCCGACGTGGTGGTCTGCTACCGGGCGTTCAACGAGCGCTCGGGCAGGCGTTTCGGCTCGGGCGTGCAGCACAGGGAGCCGTCGGCGGAGGGTGCCGCGCTCGGCTGGAACCTCCCCTTCGGGCTGCTCACCCCGGCGTCCTGGGTGGCGATGGCGGCGCAGCGCTATCTGCACACGTACGGGCTGACGCCCGAGGCCTTCGGCCATGTCGCGGTCACCGACCGCAAGTACGCGGCGACGAACCCGGCGGCGTACTTCTACGAGAAGCCGATCACGCTCGCCGACCACGCGGAGTCGCGCTGGATCGTCGATCCGCTGCGGCTGCTCGACTGCTGCCAGGAGACGGACGGTGGGCAGGCGATCGTCGTCACCAGCGTGGAGCGGGCCCGCGATCTGCCGAACCCGCCCGCGGTGATCCGGGCGGCGGCGCAGGGCGCGGGCCGTGCGCAGGAGCAGATGACGAGCTTCTACCGGGACGAGCTGACGGGCCTGCCCGAGATGAGCGTCGTGGCGCGGCAGTTGTGGCGCACGGCCGGGCTCGGTCCCGACGGGATCGACGTGGGTATCCTCTACGACCACTTCACGCCGTTCGTGCTCATGCAGCTGGAGGAGTTCGGCTTCTGCGCGCCGGGCGAGGCGGCCGGATTCGTCGCGGAGGAGCGGCTGCCGCTCAACACCCATGGGGGACAGCTGGGCGAGGCGTATCTGCACGGGATGAACGGCATAGCGGAAGGCGTGCGGCAGGTGCGCGGCACGGCCGTGAACCAGATATCCGGCGCGGCCACCGCCCTGGTCACGGCCGGCACCGGGGTCCCCACCTCGGGTCTGATCCTGGGGTCGGACGGCTGAACCGGGTGCGCCGACCCGTACGCTCGGGAGGCGCCGGGCCCGCCCGCGCGCAGGGGAGTCAGGGCCGTCCCCCAGGGGACGTCACCCCCGACTCCACCTTCAGGAGGTGGGGCCAGCACCCCTCGTACAACCTGAGGCGGACGCCGCTTCGGGACCTCCGGCCGATCCCCGGAAGTAGGGGGCGCTCATAGCGTGGAGCCATGACCGCAACCCTGGTGCCTGTCCGCTCCAGCGCTTCCGAGGCCGCTCCGCGCACCCACGCGGGGCCGCGCCCGGCAACCACCGCGTACTCGGCGTATCCGTCGTTCGCGTCGTACGTCAGGGCGCGCCAGCCGGTGCTGCTGCGCACTGCCCGGTCGTTGACGTCGAACCCGTGCGACGCCGAGGACCTGCTGCAGACCGCGCTCGCGAAGACGTACGTCGCGTGGGACCGGATCGAGGACCACCGGGCGCTCGACGGCTATGTGCGCAGGGCCCTGCTGAACACCCGGACCTCGCAGTGGCGCAAGCGCAAGGTCGACGAGTTCGTCTGCGACGAGCTGCCGGAGCACCGGGAGACGCCGACCGGGGACCCCGCCGAGCAGCAGGCGCTGCACGACGCGATGTGGCGCGCCATCACGAAACTTCCCGCGCGGCAGCGGGCGATGGTCGTCCTGCGCTACTACGAGGACCTGAGCGAGGCCCAGACGGCCCAGGTCCTCGGCGTCTCCATCGGCACCGTGAAGAGCGCGGTGTCGCGCGCGCTCGGCAAGCTCCGCGAGGACCCGGAACTGCGGCACACGGCGTGACCAGCGGTGAATCCTGGGTGATTCGCTGATCGATCATCCCGGGAAGTAGTGACATACCGCCTGGTATGCAGTGAGAATCAGCGGACCCTTACTGCTCCGTAGCGCCCACCGGGAGGACGCCGTGCTGAGCACGATGCAGGACGTACCGCTGACCGTGACCCGCATTCTTCACCACGGCGCGCGGGTGCATGGTTCGTCCCAGATCACCACGTGGACCGGCGAGGCGGAGCCGCACCGCCGCAGCTTCCGCGAAGCCGCCGAGCGCGCGGGCCGGCTCGCGAACGCGCTGCGCGACGAGCTCGGCGTGCGCGAGGACGACCGGGTCGCGACGTTGATGTGGAACAACGCGGAGCACGTCGAGGCGTACTTCGCCGTGCCGTGCATGGGCGCGGTCCTGCACACGCTCAACCTGCGGTTGCCCGCCCAGCAGTTGGCGTGGATCGTGAACCACGCCGCCGACAAGGTCGTCCTCGTCAACGGCTCGCTGCTCCCGATGATCGCCCCGCTGCTCTCGAAGCTTCCGACGGTCGAGCACATCGTGGTGTCCGGGCCCGGCGACCGCTCCGTACTCGACGGTGCCTCCGCGCAGGTGCACGAGTACGAGGAGCTGATCGCGGACCGCCCGACCACGTACGACTGGCCCGAGCTCGACGAACGCCGGGCCGCCGCCATGTGCTACACCTCGGGCACCACGGGCGACCCCAAGGGCGTCGTCTACTCGCACCGCTCCATCTACCTGCACTCCATGCAGGTCAACATGACGCAGTCGATGGGCCTCACGGACGCGGACACCTCGCTCGTCGTCGTCCCCCAGTTCCACGTCAACGCCTGGGGCCTGCCGCATGCCACGTTCATGACCGGCGTGAACATGCTGATGCCGGACCGCTTCCTGCAGCCCGCGCCGCTCGCCGAGATGATCGAGTCCGAGCGCCCCACGCACGCCGCCGCCGTCCCCACCATCTGGCAGGGCCTGCTCGCCGAGCTCACCGCCAAGCCGCGCGACGTCTCCACGCTCACGCAGGTCACCATCGGCGGGGCGGCCTGTCCGCCCTCGCTGATGAAGGCGTTCGACGACCTGGGCATGCGGGTCTGTCACGCCTGGGGCATGACGGAGACGTCCCCGCTCGGCACGGTCGCCCGTCCCCCGGCCAGCGCCGCGCCGGGCAGCGAGGAGGAGTTCGCGTACCGGCTCACGCAGGGCCGCTTCCCGGCCGGCGTCGAGGGGCGGCTCACCGGCCCCGGCGGCGAGGAGCTGCCCTGGGACGGCGAGTCCGCGGGCGAGCTGGAGGTGCGCGGTCCCTGGATCGCGGGCGCGTACTACGCGGGCGCGGGCAATGAACCGATGCGCCCTGAGGACAAGTTCAGCGAGGACGGCTGGCTGAAGACCGGCGACGTCGGCACCATCAGCCCCGACGGATTCCTCACGCTCACCGACCGCGCCAAGGACGTCATCAAGTCCGGCGGTGAGTGGATCTCCAGCGTCGACCTGGAGAACGCGCTGATGTCCCACCCGGACGTCGCCGAGGCCGCGGTCGTCGCCGTTCCCGACGACAAGTGGGGCGAACGACCGCTCGCCACGGTGGTGTTGAAGGAGGGAGCGAGCGCCGACTTCGAGACGCTGCGTTCGTTCCTCGCCGAGAAGGTCGCCAAGTGGCAGCTGCCGGAGCGCTGGACGATCGTCCCCGCGGTCCCGAAGACCAGCGTCGGCAAGTTCGACAAGAAGGTGCTGCGCAAGCAGTACGCCGAGGGGGACCTGGACGTCACCAGGCTGTGACGGCCTGTTTCACGTGAAACGGGGGCGGCCCGAAAGGGCCGCCCCCGTACGCGTGTTGAGGCTCAGGGGTCGAGGCTCAGAGGCTGGATCAGTTCGTGCCGATCTTCGCCAGTACGTCCACGATCCGGCCCTGCACCTCGGTGCTCGTCGAACGCTCCGCCAGGAACAGCACTGTCTCCCCCGCCGCGAGCCGCGGCAGTTCGGCGGGTTCCACGGCGGCCGTGTAGACGACCAGCGGAGTACGGTTCAACTGCCCGTTCGCGCGCAGCCAGTCGATGATGCCGGCCTGCCGACGACGTACCTGCAGCAGATCCATGACCACGAGGTTCGGCCGCAGCTCGGACGCGATGGCCACCGCGTCGGCGTCGTTCGCGGCCCGCTCGACCTGCATCCCGCGCCGTTCCAGGGTCGCGGTCAGGGCGAGCGCGATCTCCTCGTGCTCCTCGATCAGCAGCACTCGCGGCGGGTGCTGCTCGCTGTCCCGAGGGGCGAGCGCCTTGAGCAGCACGGCGGGGTCGGCGCCGTACGCGGCCTCGCGCGTCGCCTGTCCGAGGCCCGCGGTCACCAGGACCGGAACCTCGGCCGCGACCGCCGCCTGGCGCAGCGACTGCAACGCGGTCCGCGTGATCGGCCCGGTCAGCGGGTCCACGAACAGCGCGGCGGGGAACGCCGCGATCTGCGCGTCGACCTCCTCACGGGAGTGCACGGTCACCGGGCGGTAGCCGCGCTCGCTGAGCGCCTGCTGCGTCGCCACGTCCGGCGCGGGCCAGACGAGGAGCCGGCGCGGATTGTCGAGCGGCTCGGGCGGCAACTCGTCGTCCATCGGCATCGGCTGCGGCCGGTTCGCGACCTCCACGGCGCCGCCGGGGCCGTCCAGCGGCTCCGGGCCCTCGACGCCGTCCTGGTCGGGTGCGCCGATCGCGTACGCGCGGCCACTGCCTTCGGAGGCGTTCGGCGACAGCAGCGGCTGCGGATGCGGCCGGGCCTGCGTGCCCTGCGGGGGCGTGCCGGGAGCGGTGCCCTGGGGCGGGGCGCCCTGGTTGTTCTGCACCGGGGGCTGCGGGGTGCTGCCGGTGTCCGGCTGCTCCTTGCGGGCGTCCTGGCGGTTCTCCTGCCGGTTCTCCTGCCGGTTCTCCTGGCGGTTCTCCTGACGGTTGGACAGCTTGCGACGCCGTCCGGAACCGCCGAGGGTGCCGGAGCCGCCGAGCGTCCCCGAACCACCCTGCGTCTGGCCCTGCGCAGGGCTCTGCTGCGGCGCGGCGTTCGGCCGCGGCGGGGCCTGCGGAGGCAGCGGCTGGACCGGCGGCTGCGGACGACGCTGCTGCGAGGCGACCTGGCGCCCGAACGGCACGCCCTGCCCCAGCGTCCGCACGCTGAACGCCCGCCCCTGCGTCGAGTTCGTGTCACCGGAAGGGGCCTGGTCCTGAGCCTGAGCCTGGGGCTTCGGGGCCTCGGCGGGCAGTGGCTGGGCTGCTGCGGCGGCGGCCGGGGCGCTTTCGGCCGGGGCCGTCGGGGCGCTTTCCGGTTCGTCGGCAGGGGCGGTTTGCGGCTGTGCGGCCGACTGCGCCCCCGGCTGTGCAGCCGATTCGGGTTCCGGCTGGGGTTCGGGCTGCGCAGTCGGCTGGGGCCCTGCCTGCTTCGCGGCCTGGACCGGGGCCTGAGCTTGAGCCTGGTCCTGGTTCTGGGCCTGGCCCTGGTCCTGGCCCACCGCCAGTTCCTCCGGCACGCTGACCGGCTCGCTAACCGGCTCGCTGACCGGCATGCTCTCCGGCGGCAGCGCGGCGCCCGCGCCACCCGCCGTGGGCGTGCCCAGGGCGGGAGTGGGCTGGGCCGGATGCGGCTGCGGTGGCGTGTGGCCCTCGGCCGGGTGCGCCTCGGCGGTGTCGTGCTGGTGCGCCTCGTCCGGCAACGGACGGGGCTGCGGCTGCGCGCCGCTTTCCTGCGGTACGTCACTGGGGGCGGGCTGCCCACCGGGCTGCGCCTCGGCCCGCGCCTCGGCCTCCGCCTTGGCCTCCGCCCGGAATTCCGGCGTGCGGTCGGCCTCGGCGGGCGGCAGCGCGAACACCTCGCGCGGACCCGCCTGCTGCTCCTTCGTCTGCTGCCCACGTGCGGGAGCGCCCTGCGCGTCCTGTGCCGGCTGCGCGCTGCCGAGCGCACGCCGGGCCCGCCGCCCGGACGGCTGTGCGGCACCAGCACCGGCACCGGCCAACTCCAGCTCGCCCTGAGCCGGTTCGGCACCCTGCTCGTCGTCGGGGGTGGACCCGGAGGGCAGTGCGGGCAGAGCGGCCTGCTCCTGATGCCCGCCACGCCGGGCCCTGCGCCCGGTCGGCGAGGGCACGCCCTGCGGCGGCACCGTTTCACCCAACGCCGGGGAGGCCGTCTCGTGTTCGGCCGAGGTCACCACGGCGCCCTGGGCAGCAGCCTCTTCCGGGGCCGGTCGTCCGCGCCTGCGGCCCGTACCGCTGGAGGGAGTCGATGCCGGCTCCCCGCCACCGGAGACGCTGCTCTCCAGGAACGCGTCCGTCGAGGGCCCGGCGGCCCGCCGCGCCCTGCGGCGCCTGCTGCCACCACCGGTGGCCTGCGCGGGAAGGTTCGGGTTCGCCTCGGCGGAGGCGTCCTGCGAATCGGTGGCTTCGGAACCCTCGACGGAGACATTGGCGGGCACACCGCCGGGAGCCTCATCGGGCCCCGCCTCCTGATCGAGAACACCGCCGAGACCGTGAGCGCCTCCGGCACCGGGAGCGACCCCGCCCTTGGGTACGACCCCGCCCTCGGGTACGACCCCGGCCTCGGGGACGACTCCGCCCTCGGGGACGACCCCGGCCCCCGTCCCGATCGGTACTTCGAGGACGTACGCGCTGCCGCTCATCCCTGGCATCTCGTGCGTCTGCAGCACACCGCCATGAGCCCGCACGATGCCGTGCACGATCGGCTCGTGCACCGGGTCACCGCCCGAGTAGGGACCGCGCACCTCGATGCGTACATTCGCGCCCCGCTGCGCGGCGGCCACGACGACGGTCGAGTCGACGTACCCGGAAGCGGCGGGCACCCGGGCATTGCCGGTCGCGTCGATCCCGGCGACGTCGGCGATCAGATGCGCGAGCGCGGTCGCGAGCCGACCCGCGTCCACCTCGGCCTCGATCGGCGGCGCGTGCACGGCGAACTGCACCCGGCCCGGCCCGATCAGCTCGACGGCCCCGTCGACACCGGCGGCCACGACGGCGTCGAACATGACGTTCGTACGCGAGAGCAGGGAACCGCCCTCGTCCAAGGTCTGATAGGCCAGCACGTTGTCGACGAGCGTCGTCATGCGCGAGTACCCGGCGGCCAGGTGGTGCAGCACCTGGTTGGCCTCGGGCCACAGTTGGCCGGCGTCGTCGGCAGCGAGCTGGCTCAGCTCGCGGCGCAGCTCGTCCAACGGCCCGCGCAGCGATTGCCCGAGCACGGCGAGCAGCTGCGTGTGCCGGGCGGCCAGGGCCTCGTAACGGTCCTTCTCGCGCTCCGCGAGCGCGGCGCCCCGCTCCTTCTCGGCGGACAGCTCCTCGGCGTGCTGCTCGCGAAGCGCGGCGAGTTCACCGGTCAGCGCCTCGCGCACGGACGTGAGCTCGGAGCCCAGCTCCTCGCGTACGGACGTCAGCTCGGAGCCCAGCTCCTCGCGCACCCGCGCCAGCTCGGCCGCGCCCTCTTCACCGACCCGCCGCAGCTCGGCGGCGTGCTCCTCGCGCTCCCGCTCGGCGGCCTCGTCGCGCCGGGCGATCTCCTCGGCGTGCTCGACGGCCTGCTTCTCGGCAGAACGGCGGTCGGCGAACGTCATGACGGCGCCGACCAGTTGGTCCCCGTCGCGCACCGGAGCCGTCGTCATGTCGACGGGCACCTTCGCGCCGTTCTTGGCCCACAGCACCTGTCCGCGCACCCGGTGCTTGCGACCGGAGCGCAGCGTGTCCGCGAGCGGGGACTCCTCGTACGGGAACGGTTCACCGTCCGGACGCGAGTGCAGGATGAGCGGATGCAGCTCCTGCCCGCCCAGATCGCTGGCCCGGAAGCCCAGGATCTGCGCGGCGGCAGGGTTGACGAGCACGATCCGCCCGTCGGTGTCGGTGCCCACGACACCCTCGGACGCGGCGCGCAGGATCATCTCGGTCTGCCGCTGCGACCGGGCCAGTTCGGCCTCGGTGTCGACGGCCCCCGACAGGTCCCGTACGACGAGCATGAGCAGCTCGGAGCCGCTGTAGCTCTGGCCGCCACCGGTGCCGTACGGATCCACCGCTTCCCGCGCGCCGTCGGCGAGATTGGCGGAGGTCACCTCGACGGGGAACTCGACGGCGTCGGTCCGCCGCGCGGTCATCCGCGTCGGCTTGGTCCGCCCGCGTTCGTCGGTCACGGTGTCGGGCCGGCGCATGGAGCCGGGGATCAGCCGTGAGTCGAACTCGGGCAGGAGGTCGAGCAGGCCGCGCCCCACAAGTGCCGTGCCCGGGGCCTCGAAGGACTCCAGGGCAATGGAGTTGGCATTGACCACGGTTCCGTTGGTGTTGACGAGCAACAACCCGTCCGGAAGCGCGTCAAGTATGGCTGCGAGGCGAGCAGCGCCTCGGGATGGCCTGCTGCTCACGACGACGGTTCCTCCCTGATTACTGCGACTTGCCGACCGCGTAGACCACTCTGCTGCGTGGTCCACGGCGTATCACGGGAGGGAGTCTACGGGCAGAGGTTGAACTCGAGGCGCCGGATGCGACGGAGCCCACGTAGAGGATGTGGGGATCCGGGGCGGGCCGAGTCACGACCCTGTGACCGTGGGACCGAGGGTCACGGCCCGGTCGCAGGCAGCACGGGCTCGAGCTGCTGCCAACGCGTGATCTCGCATCCGTTGCTCAACGCATAGGAGGAGTCGACGGCGCGCCCGTGCCAGTTCCCCGTGACGCGGGCGGTGGCATCGCCCCCGTACTGCATGGTGCAGCGCGCGTCGGAGGCGACCGGAACGAACGGGTCCACGCCCTGCGCCTCCAGCTCGTCGAGCCGACCGCAGGCCGCGGCGGGGTCCGAGTGCGTCCCGCCCACGGGCGAGCACTCCAGCTCGTACGTCCCGTCGCTGCCGTTGTCCGAGTCGGCGACGGTGACGGTCAGGTGGTCGGGCCCGAGCCCGCTGCCCGCGTCCGCGTGTGCGGCGACGGGGCTGGCCGCGAGGAGGGCGAGCGGGCCGACGACGGTCGCGACGGAGCCGAGGAGCCGGGAAGAGATGCGCATGAACATGCCGTGCTCAACGCCCGTACCCACCCCGACGTTGCGGCCCGACACCCAGGCTTTGCCCTGTGGCCTGCCCTCCTAGTACCGTGGGGGGCGATTGGTGACGCGGCGCTCAGCTGTGTCATCATCTGCACGCACCCACTCGCGCATCCGCGAGAGGGAGCTGCGCTGGAGGCGTCGCCTAGTCCGGTCTATGGCGCCGCACTGCTAATGCGGTTTGGGGTTTACCCCCCATCGAGGGTTCAAATCCCTCCGCCTCCGCCCTCTGACCAGGGAGTTCATGTCATACGGCATGGGCTCCCTGAGTCGTTTCCGGAGCGAATTCACAGCCCAGATGGCACGCTGATGGCACCAACGGCTCCGGAGCGTCCCATCCGGGGAATGAACGCCGAGATTTTCCGTGCCGCGTCCTGTGCCATTTCTTCGGCGACGACCGCGTACACGTCCTTCGTGAATGCCACGGAGGTGTGACCGAGTACCTCGGAAACGAACTTGTCGTCGACCCCGGCCGCGATGAGCATCGTCGCCGCGCCGTGGCGCAGATCGTGGAAGCGGACGGGTGGCAACGGCGCCCGTACTGCCACGCGCACAGCGTCCTCGGTCGTGCGGTACTTCCTGGCTATCCGTCCGGCGGACCACCCTTCCGCCGCCCGAACGCGGATGTTCCCGTACCGCTCGATCAAGATCCGGAACCGGCTCAACGAACTCGGCGAGCTGATCCTTCTCACCGATCCTTGCGGCGAATGCTCTCCCATATGGGGAGACGACTGCGGCGCGTGCGACGACCTCTTCCGCGTCGAGGCTGTGAAGCTCTTGGCGGCGTTGAAGGCGGGGGACCGTTGAGGCACCTCCATCCGCCGCGAGCTTGGTGTGGCTGGATCTGACCTGTGCCACTCCGCATGCCCTTGACCGTCCTCGCCCCGCTGGGCAATCGTCGTGCAACGCGATGCAATCGGCTGGACTCCGGAGGCGGTCATGGCATTACGGTTCATCGGGATTGATCCAGAAACCGGCCAGCAGGGTTCGCCAACGGTGTGGGTCGACGAGGAAAGCGCAGAGCTGGTGTTCCAGGGCTGGAAGCCCAGCATCGAGCTGGAGGCCGAGTGCGCGGCGACCGAAGTTCCCGGCCACGCCAAAGGGATTCCGGACCATGAGGCCGTCGTACGGGTCCCGGCCCGCATGGTGTCGATGATCAGGGAGGCGTGCGATGTCGCAGAGCGACGAGCCGGGCTTTGAGGAACTGCTCGCCGGCGCCCACCGCTCCGCATGCCACCTGGAGATGCGCGACGTGTACGGGGTGGGCGACGAGACGGCCGACTTCGAGCACTGGAAGCGCACCGGCGAGCGCGACACGGACCCCACCTCGGCGTACTGGACACCATGGGTCGACCTGGTCAGCTGCACGGTCGCACGCGGAGTAGCCATGCGCCGGGCCCGCATCGTCTCCGAGCCCGTCACCGACTACATCGGCTACGAGCACGCCGGAGCGACGGTCAACATCCATGCCGGTGAAGACGTGCGGTGGCTGCCCCGGAGGCTCGCCTCGGACATCTCCCTGCCGGGCAATGACTTCTGGCTCTTCGACCGCACCGCGGTGCTGTTCAACCACTTCTCCGGCGACGGGAACTGGGCCGAGCCGAAGTGGGAGGTGCGCACCGAGCCGGCCGTCGTTCAATTGGCCGCGAGCGCCTTCGAGGCGGTGTGGGAGCGCGGCATCCCGCACGAGAAGTACACGATCTGACCAGCGCGACCGAAGAGCCAGCCACCTATGACCGCCTCCCCTTCATCCGCAGCTCAGGCCGCCCGTGAACGCCTCGCGGTACGGCTGCGGGACATCCGCAGGGATGCCGGTCTGTCAGGTGGGGAGCTGGCTCTTCGGTGCGGGTGGAGCCCGTCGAAGCGATCCCGGATCGAGAACGCCAAGACCCCGCCCTCGGACGCGGACGTACGGGACTGGTGCACGGCGTGCGGCGCCGAGGACCAGGCCGCGGACCTGGTCGCCGCCAACCGCCAGGCCGACCAGATGTACGTGCACTGGAAGAAGCTGCACCTGCACGGCATGCGTCGTGCGCAGGACGAGGTACTTCCCCTGTACGCCGGCACCCGACGCTTCCGGATCTACTGCTCCAACGTGGTGCCGGGCATCCTCCAGACCGAGGCCTACGCGACCGCGCTGCTGTCGACGATCGCCCGCTTCCAAGGGACGCCGGACGACGCCTCGGAGGCCGCCGCCTCCCGCATCGAGCGCTCCGGCGTCCTGCACGAGGGAGACCACCAGTTCGCGTTCCTCCTCGAAGAGACGGTGCTCCGCTACCGCATCGGATCGCCGGACACGATGGCCTCCCAGCTGGGCTATCTCCTGGCCGTCATGGCGCTGCCGAACGTCAGCCTCGGCGTCATCCCGTTTGACGCCGAACGCCGCATGTGGCCGTTGGAAGCCTTCTACATCTTCGACGACCGCCAGGTGAGTTCAGAGCTGCTGACGGCCGCCGTGAACGTCACCGCGCCCGGCGAGGTCACCACCTACGCCAAGGCGTTCGCCGAGATGAGCAAGAACGCCACTTATGGGGCCCGCGCCCGCACCCTGATCACGGACGCGATCAACACCTTCGGGTAATCCGCATGCAAGACCGTGCAACAACGTGGTGCGCCCTTCCCGGCCACTTCTAGCGTCATGGATATGGCGATCAGCATCAGCGTCTACACGATCCACGCCGACGGCACCCGCACCGCGCCGCGCACCTTGTACACGGGCGAGGGCGGCCCACCGTTGACGTCGAGCATGCTGCCGATCTGCCGGTGCCACCGCTGCAAGGCCTCCGCCGCAGCGTCCTCCAGCAGGAGAAGGGACCGCACGACGTGACCACAGCCCTTGAACCCCGCACCACACCCTCGCGCACCCGAGACCCGCGTGAACTCCTCAACGCGGTACAGCAGCACGTGAAGCACCTGCCCATCAACGTCTTCGACAACGGCATGACGCTCTGGGACCGCGAGATCGCCCTGCTGCTCCGCGACAACGAGATGGTGCGCGACATGGCCGAGCGCATCCTCGGCAACGCCGTGATGTACATGATCACAGCGATCGAGCGTCCCGACTGGCACCTCGGCGTCGGCAAGCTCGTCGACAAGGGCGTCCACCAGATCTATCTGGACACCCCGGTTCTCTTCGCCTTCTTCAACGCCTACAACGACGGCGAGTTCAAGCACCACGCGCCATTCATCCAACGCCGCCGCGACGGCATCGTGCTGCGCACCGCCGACATGCTGCGCGACAACGGCTTCACCCCCGACGAGGAGCTGTGGGCCGTGGACGGCGCCAACTGCTCGCCCTGTGACGACAAGGTTCCCGACTCCCACTGATCGCCTTGACCCGCTTCGCGGAGGCCGCGAACCCCTCGCCGAGCCCTCAACTCGACCGAGGCACCGGCCTCCGCAAGGTGGGACCCACCCCACCCCGCCACGTCACCAAGGAAGTCCTCGTTGCCTGCACACCACAACATCGCCGCCGAACGCGAACTCTGGGACACCTACGCCGAGAGCGCCTTCAAGCCCGACGCCGAACCGGTCTTCTGCTGGACCCAGTACGCCGGCCACGGGCCCGGCCCCGAACTCCTCGGCACTCCGGCCACTGTCCTGGAGATCGGGTGCGGCACCGGCCGCGCCCTCGCCCATCTCGCCGAACAAGGCGTGAAGGCCACCGGCGTGGACCTGTCCCCGGTCATGGTCGACAAGGCTCGTGAACGCTGGCAGGCAAGCGGCGCCCGGATCGAATGCGCCGAGGTCCTCGACTACCTCGCAGAGACAACCGACACGTACGACGCCGTGTACTCCATCTTCGGCGCGGCCTGGTTCACCGACCCCGCCCGCCTCTTTCCCCTCGTCGCGCAACGCCTCAACCCCGGCGGGGCGTTCGTGTTCTCGCAGCCTCCCGCGATCCCCGGCGCGTACGGACCACAGGGCATGTACAAGGGCGGCTTCGCCGGGCCGGCCCTGTTCACGTACCGGTACAGCCACACCCCAGAGACCTGGGAGGAACTGCTTCGGGCCGCCGGATTCACCGAGGCACAGGCCAGCGTGCTCGACGCCCCGCAGCAGGGCTACATCGGAACCTTGATCGTCCGGGCCATCCGCAGGTGATCACACTCAGCCCCGGTCTGAGCCGGACCGCCGTCCTGCCGGTTCGTGTAGAAGCGGTAGGCCTGCCCGGCTACCAGTTCATGTGGCGGGGCAGGGTGCACTTCCCGCCGGAGTCCATCGAGGGACAGTCGTCGTCGCCGATCGCGATGACGAGCCCCCCGCACAGAGCCAGCACGACGAGCACGACCACCAGGCCGGTACGGGTGACCATGAACCGGCTGACCCGTGTGCCGGTGCGGCCGAGCCGCTTGTCGCGGGACACCGTGGCCCGCCGCAGGTTCCAGGCCCCGCAGACGGCGACCGTAACGGCGCCGAAGGCGGCCGACACCCAGCCGTCGCGGAAGAGGCCCTGCGCGACCCAGGCGACCATGCCGCCGAAGACGCCCGCGTACATGATCCGGACCAGAACGCTAATGATCATCGTCGTCCTCGGGGTACGGCTCGGGCACGAAGCGCTCTACGCGCGGCCAGAGCCGGGAGCCGAGCCAGCACCCACCGGCCAGCACGAGCGCCCCGACCGCGAGCGTCAGCCAGTTCGTGTGCCACAGAGCCTGTACGGCGGCCCCGACGGCGACCGCGAGGACGACGGCGAAGACGTAGATGAAGCAGCCGCTCACGCAGCCCAGGGCTTCCGCACGGGCTTCCTCACGGTCTTCCGTCGAGGAGAGCCTGATTGGCCCTATCGGCCCCATGGGGCTACTCATCGTCGTTCTCCTTCTGCTTGTCGGCCCGGTGGGCCTTCCACCAGTCGCGCACAGTGTGGAAGGCGGTGATCGTCACCCCGTAGACGAGGGCCCTGGCCCAGTCGCCGCCGATGAGGCCGAGAGCGCCGAAGACGACCACAGAGGCGGCGGCGTACTCCACGAGGTTCCGCACAGTCCTATTCATCGCCGCCGCCGTCCCGAGCGGTAGAGGCGAACGGCCTCTCGGATGTCGTTGATGATGAGCACGAGAAAGACGGCGCACACGGCGCCCACGACGGCGCATATCCACACCGGCACGGTCCAGCCGACGTCGCTGCCGCCCAGGCCGCCGCCGACCCCGCCCGCTGCGGCGCTGCCACCGGCGGCGGGTATAGCCCCGAGCCTCTTCAGCCGCTTCATCATCGCCGCCTCCGTATCTCGCGCTGCACGAGCAGGTCGAGGCGCTCCAGCTCGGCCTGGCGCCGGGCGAGGCGTTTGCGGCGCTTCTCGCACAGCTTCCAGACCAGGGTGCCGAAGAGGAAGGCGCCGAAAGCCAGCCGCCATGCGCGGCTCCAAACCGAGTAGCCCGGCTCCGTCGCGGCGGAGACGGTGATGACGGTCAGCCCGCCCCAAGCAAAGACGTCCACCCACTTGTCCAAGCGCGGCATCACTTGCGCCCCCTGAAGAGGTAGACGGCGAAGCCGACCGTGATGGCGGACGCGATGATCGCGACGACCATCCCTTCGTCGTGCGGCATGGTGGCCCACCAGGGGATGCCGTCCGCCAGGGCGATCACTTGCGCCCCCGGAAGCGATACCAGGCGACGATGGCGATCAAGGCGGCCACCGCGATGACGAGGGTCTCCCACGAGCCGCCCGTCGGCTGCACTGGGCCGGTACATGTTGCTCCGCTTCGTAAGCCCCCCGGCTGTCGGTGTGCCCGGGGGACGCTAGGCGGCAGGTCAGGGCCTACGGAAATGGATCATGGGGGTTCGTTACGGGTTTCACATCGTTTGGGCTAGGTCAGCGTGCGGCTCGGGAGGCCGGGTGCGAGAGCGCTGGGCACACTGACCTTCTGGTTCGCAAGCGGGGAAACGAGAACGTCAGCGATGCGGGGGCCGCCGACCGTTCAGACGCTGGCTGCCCCTAGTTGCGGAGGAGAGGTAACGCGCTACGGCACTCCGTCTGAACGGGCCGGACCGTCGATGGTGACGTGCTTCGTGATGGCACCAACTGGCACAGCCACCCTTGGTCGCGAGCCACCGAGGTGGGGCAGCCCCTTTGAATGACCTGCGATGACGCACCCAGAGGAGTCACCCCCCGTCGTCGTTCGACGAGGGGCAACACACTGCTAATGCGGTTTGGGGTTTACCCCCCCCATCGAGGGTTCAAATCCCTCCGCCTCCGCAGCAAGATCCGAAGCCCCGGTCCTCAGGACCGGGGCTTCGGTGCTTTCCGGCTGTGGTCGCCGACTGCCTCGCAGCGCGTTTTCGCAGGTCAGGCCGGGTGGGGCAATCGGATTTCACATGGCGGCGGCAGTCATGTAATGTTCTTCTTGTCGCCGGGACGGGCCGAAAGGCCGGGAACGGAGACAACAAAAAAAGAAAAATCAAGCACTCGTAGCTTAACGGATAGAGCATCTGACTACGGATCAGAAGGTTGCAGGTTCGAATCCTGCCGAGTGCACACAGGTAAGAGGCCCCGGACGAATAGTCCGGGGCCTCTTGCGTTTCCGGGCGTTGTCAGTGGTGTGCGTCATCCTGGCTCGTATGACGTGGTGGTGCACCGGAATGCGGTGGCGTGGGGGCGGGCCGGTCTTCGGGTGGGTGGGGGACGGCGGGAGCGAGCGGGAGAGCGGGGTGCGGTTCGGGGAGAGCGTCGCGTTTCGGGTCGGTGGGGAGCGGCGGTGTCTCGGGGTGTGGCGGTCGGGGCGGTGGACCGTCTGTCCCGGGCGGGACGCCGTGCCGGTGCGGGGGACGCGGGCGCAGTGCGCGGAGTGTGCGGCGATCGACCGGTCGCGGTCCGTGGCCGCGGACACCATCGCCGATGACCCGCGGCCGTACCACGTGTATTTGGCGTGGTTCGGGGACGGGCTCGTGAAGGTGGGGATCACGGGCACTCGGAGGGGGCCCGACCGGCTGCTTGAGCAGGGGGCCGTTGCCTTTACGTGGCTGGGGCGGGGGCCCTTGATGGCGGCCCGGCGGGCCGAGGAGCTGCTGCGGGTGGCGCTCGGGGTGCCGGACCGGATTCCGTACGAGCGCAAGCGCGCGGTGCGGGGCGGGCTGCCGGGGATCGAGGAGCGGGGCGCCGAGTTGGTGCGGGCGCATGGCGTCGCGGCGGGGCTCGATCAGTGGCCCGAGTCGTTGGAGCGGCTGCCGTGCCAGGTGGTGGATCACGGGGAGGTCTTCGGGCTCGGCGGGATCGATCGGGTCGACGCCGTCGTGAGCGGGCTCGGTGAAGGGGCCGTCGTCGCGGGGCGGGTGGCCGCTGCCGCCGGGCCCGATCTGCATCTCGTGGAGGCCGGCGGTGAGCGGCGGCTCGTCGTCGATACGCGGGTGCTCGCCGGATGGCCGTTGGAGCGGGTGCCGGAGGGCACGGGCGGGGCCGGGGAGGCGAGGCTCGCGGTGCGGGAGGTTCCGGGGGTGCAGGGTGGGCTCTTCTAGTCGGTCGACCCGTGCTCTTCTCCCATGCAGCGGAACGAGGGATCGTATGGACATGAGTGATCACGTCGATGCGACTGACGGGCCGGCGGTCCGGCCGCTGCCCGCCTTCGAACCGCCCTATTACGTCGTGGTGTTCAGCTCCGTGCGGACCCCGGGCGACCGTGGCTACGGGGAGGCCGCCGACCGGATGGACGAGCTGGTCAAGGAGATACCGGGGTACCTGGGGCACGAGTCCGCGCGCAATCCCGGTGGGCTCGGGATCACCGTCTCGTACTTCCGCGACTCCGCCGCCATGAGCAGTGGCGGTCCGTCGGTGAGCATCGAGCCGTGCAGAAGCAGGGCCGCGCCGAGTGGTACGAGCGGTACACCGTGCACGTCGCCAAGGTCGAGCGCAGTCAGGAGTTCGAGCGTGAGTAGCGTGGAGAGCGGGACCGAGGCCCAGCAGGTCGCCGCGTTCCTCGACCGGTACCGGCTGCCAGGACTCGTCGATGTGCACACGCACTTCATGCCCGAGCGTGTGCTGCGCAAGGTCTGGGCGTACTTCGATTCCGCCGGGCCGCTGGTCGGCACCGAGTGGCCGATCACGTACCGCGAGGAGGAGAGCGAGCGGCTGGCCCGGCTGCGGGAGTTCCGCGTCGAGGCCTTTACGTCGATGCTGTACCCGCACAAGGCGGGCATGGCGCGCTGGCTGAACGAGTGGGCGGCCGACTTCGCCGCCCGCACGCCCGACTGTCTGCACACCGCCACGTTCTTCCCCGAGCCGGGCGTCGAGGCGTATGTGCGCGAGGCGCTGGACGCGGGGGCGCGGGTGTTCAAGGCGCATGTGCAGGTGGGGGCCTATGACCCGAACGACCCGTTGCTCGACCCCGTGTGGGGGCTGCTCGCCGAGGCGGGGGTGCCGATCGTGGCGCACTGCGGGTCCGGGCCCGCGCCCGGAAAGCACACCGGGCCCGAGCCGATCGCGCGGCTGCTCGCCCGGCACCCGCGGTTGCCGCTGGTCGTCGCGCACATGGGGATGCCCGAGTACACCGACTTCCTCGCGCTCGCCGAGCGGTATGCGCGGGTGCGGCTCGATACGACCATGGCGTTCACCGACTTCGTCGAGCGGCACACCCCGTTCCCCAGGGACGAGTTGGGCCGGCTCGCCGATCTCGGGGACCGGGTGCTGCTCGGCAGCGACTTCCCGAACATCCCGTATCCGTACCTGCACCAGCTGGAGGCCATCGAGCGGCTCGGGCTCGGGGACGACTGGGTGCGGGCCGTGTGCAGGGAGAACGCCGTCGCGCTGTTCGAGCTTGCGTGAGCAGGTCTCATAGAACGGAGGGAATCGGGCAGAGGTCAAACGTGGATCTCACGTTGACCCCAGCGACGACGAGGAGAGTCCAGCGAGACCGCATCGACGACAACGGAAATGATCCCGAGTGGGCCGGTTGGCCCGCTCGGTGCGCCCGCAGCGCGGGCAGCGCTGCGAGGTAAAGGCCGGATCCACCTTGATGAACGGCACCCCGGCTTGCCGTGCCTTGTACGCGAGGTGTGCACCGAGTTGGTGGAAGGGCCAGGAGGAGAGAGTGGCTCGCTGGTCGCCACGAAGCCGTACCCGTTCTCGGACGCCATCGAGCTGTTCGACGGCGATACCGCGACCGGTGCGTTGGGCGACAGCCACGATCTCCTTGCTGATGCGGTGATTCACGTGAGTCGCATGTCTGTGCTCCTTCTCGGCCCGCCGGGCAGGGCGCCGATTGGCCGATCGGGTGTTCTTTCCCTGCAACTGGGTCCGCTTGCGGGCAGACCAACTGCGGTAGCGCAGCAGCCCGCGTCCCTGATCGTTGACGGCATCGCTGGTTGTGGCGAGGTTCGCGATGCTGGTCGGCGGACCCGGTGTACTTGACATCCTTCATGCGCCCGTCCACGGTCCAGATGGACACCCTGCGGGCGTCGTACTTCCAATCACCCAGACCGGTGACCTGTCGGATGCACGTTCGCTTCCTGCTTTGAAGGTGCCGAATCGTGCTCAGCGAGAGCAGGACGAATTCTCAGCCGATTCACAGATTTAGCGAAGGTGCTTCTCAGAGGCGCGCCGCAAGCTTGCGCCATGACCGCGATCTCGCCCCAGGGGCGCACCGAACTGCTGAGGCCGGACGGAAGCCCCGTCCGGGTGCTTGTCGTGGACGACGAGCAGTCCATCACCGAGCTGTTGTCCATGGCCCTGCGCTACGAGGGCTGGCAGATCCGCACCGCGGGGGACGGGACGGGGGCCATGCAGACGGCCCGCGAGTTCCGGCCCGACGCCGTCGTGCTCGACATGATGCTGCCGGACATGGACGGGCTCAGCGTGCTCGGCCGGATGCGCCGCGAGCTGCCGGAAGTGCCCGTGCTCTTCCTGACCGCCAAGGACGCCGTCGAGGACCGGATCGCGGGGCTCACGGCGGGCGGCGACGACTACGTCACCAAGCCGTTCAGCTTGGAAGAGGTCGTCGCGCGGCTGCGTGGGCTCATTCGCAGGACCGGCGCCGCCGACCGGCGCAGCGAGTCCGTGCTCGCCGTCGGCGATCTGATGCTGGATGAGGACAGTCATGAGGTGTCCAGGGGTGGGGAGAACATCCACCTCACCGCCACCGAGTTCGAGTTGCTGCGCTTCCTCATGCGCAATCCGCGGCGCGTGCTCAGCAAGGCGCAGATCCTCGATCGCGTGTGGTCGTACGACTTCGGCGGGCAGGCGAACGTCGTCGAGCTCTACATCTCGTATCTGCGTCGGAAGATCGACGCCGGGCGTGAGCCGATGATCCACACCCGGCGTGGCGCCGGCTATCTGATCAAGCCGGCGATGGCCGCCACCACGACGTCGTGAAGCGCAGGGGCCGGCCCCAGACGCTCCGGACCCGGCTCGTCGTCACGGCCGTCGCGCTGATGGCCGTCGTGGCGTCCGTGATCGGTGTCGTGTCCGCCGTCTCGCTGCACTCGTACCTGTACGACGAGCTAGACAAGCAGGTGCACGGCATAGCGATGCGGGCGGGCGGGCCGAAGGGCGACTTTCCCGACGGGGCCGGTCCCCACAGCCAACAGGACTTCGGCGACCTGGCGTTCGTGACCATGGGCTCCCCCGCGGGGACCCTCGGGGCAGAGGTCAGCGACGGGCAGGCCACCGACGGCAAGGTCAGTGTCGAGGGAACGAACACCGCGGGCGGCGGGCAGATCCAGACCGACGGCCTCTCCCAGGCCGTGCTCGACGCCCTGGAGGACGTCCCCCGGACAGACGACAAGCACACCGTCGACCTGCCCGGCCTCGGCAGCTACCGCGTCCAGTACGTCTCCGGTTCCAACGGCGACTACTACGTGGGCCGCCCCACCGCCCAGGTCGACTCCACGGTCAACAAGCTCATCGTCACCGAGCTGCTCGTCGCCGCCGCGGCCCTCGTCGCGGCCGGCGCCGCCGGGGCGATCATGGTCGGCGTCAATCTGCGGCCGCTGCGCCGCGTCGCCGCGACCGCGACCCGGGTCTCCGAACTCCCGCTGCACAGCGGCGAGGTGACCCTCTACGAACGCGTCCCGGAGTCCCTGGCCGACCCCAGGAACGAGGTCGGCCAGGTCGGCGCCGCGCTCAACCGCATGCTCGACCACGTGCACGGCGCCCTCGAATCGCGCCAGCAGAGCGAGATGCGGGTGCGCCAGTTCGTCGCCGACGCCAGCCATGAACTGCGTACGCCATTGGCCTCCATCCGCGGCTACGCGGAGCTGACCAGGCGCGGCCGCGAGGAGACGGGCCCCGACACCCGGCATGCGCTCGGCCGCATCGAGTCCGAGGCGGACCGGATGACGGGGCTCGTCGAGGACCTGCTGCTGCTCGCCCGGCTCGACGCCGGGAGACCGCTGTCGTACGAGCCGACGGACCTGTCGCCGCTGGTCGTCGACGCGCTCAGCGACGCCCGCGCCGCGGATCAGGGGCATTACTGGCGCCTGGAGCTGCCGGACGAGCCGGCCGCCGTGCTCGCCGATTCCGCGCGGCTGCACCAGGTCCTCGTCAATCTGCTGGCCAATGCGCGTACGCATACGCCGGCCGGGACGACCGTGACCGCGCGCGTGCATCGGCATGGGCCGTGGGTCTGTCTCGACGTCGAGGACGACGGGCCGGGTATCCCGGCGGAGTTGCTGCCGCGTGTGTTTGAACGGTTTGCGCGGGGTGACACGTCGCGGTCCCGTAAGGCGGGGTCCACCGGGCTGGGGCTCGCCATCGTGCAGGCGGTTGCGGCGGCGCACGGGGGGTCGGTGACGGTGGACAGTGTGCCTGGCCGGACCGTGTTTACGGTGCATCTGCCGGTGTACGCGGCCGGGCTCGTGGAGGGCACCGGGGTTGACGACGCGGGGCTCCGCCCCGGACCCCGCGCCTCAATCGCCGGCGGGGCTTGAGTGTGAAGCGCGCCGGCGGGGCTTGAGTGTGAAGCGCGCCGGCGGGGCTTGAGTGTGAAGCGCCGGCGGGGCTTGAGGTGTACTCACAGCCAGGACAAAGCCTCACCACACAGCCCTAACAGGGCAGTTGGCGAATGTCGATGTCATGCGAACCGAATCTTCTCCGGGCATCGACCCCACCTCCGCCTCCGCGAGGTTCGGGGCGCTGCCGGCGCGGGAGCACCTCCCTGCCGGCCGCGGCGATGTGCCGGTCCTGGACGTTGTCATCCCCGTCTACAACGAGGAGAAGGACCTCGGTGAGTGCGTGCGCAGGCTGCGCGCCCACCTGGTCCGCACCTTCCCCTACCCCTTCCGTATCACCGTCGCGGACAACGCCTCCACCGACAGCACGCCCGAGGTGGCGCACGAACTGGCTGCCGAACTGCCGGAGGCCACGTACTTCCGTCTCGAGCAGAAGGGCCGCGGGCGCGCCCTGCGCACCGTCTGGTCGGCCTCGGACGCGCCGGTCCTCGCGTACATGGACGTGGATCTGTCCACCGACCTGAACGCGCTCCTTCCGCTGGTGGCGCCGCTGATCTCCGGGCACTCCGACCTCGCGATCGGCTCCCGGCTCGCCCGCGCGAGCCGGGTCGTGCGCGGCACGAAGCGCGAGTTCATCAGCCGCGCCTACAACCTCATCCTGCGCGGCTCCCTGCAGGCCCGTTTCTCCGACGCCCAGTGCGGGTTCAAGGCGATCCGGCGCGATGTCGCGCAGGTGCTGATGCCCCTGGTGGAGGACACCGGCTGGTTCTTCGACACCGAGATGCTCGTGCTCGCGGAGCGCGCCGGGCTCCGGATCCACGAGGTGCCCGTCGACTGGGTCGACGACCCGAACTCGACCGTGCACATCGTCAAGACGGCGACCGAGGACCTCAAGGGCGTGTGGCGCGTCGGCAAGGCGCTCGCCACCGGCTCGCTCTCCCTCGACCGTCTCGCCCGCCCCTTCGGCGACGACCCGCGGGACCGTCAACTCACCGATGTGCCCAAGGGGCTGGCCCGCCAGCTGCTCGGCTTCTGCGTCGTCGGCGGCCTGTCGACGCTGCTGTATCTGCTGCTGTACTCCGGCTTCCGTTCGTTCTCGGGGGCGCAACTCGCCAATGCTCTCGCCCTGTTCGTCTCGGCCATCGCGAACACGGCAGCCAACCGGCGCCTGACGTTCGGTGTACGCGGCCGGGACAAGGCCGTACGCCACCAGGCCCAGGGCATCGTCGTCTTCGGCATCGGCTGGGCCCTTACCGCCGGCTCGCTCGCCGCGCTCCAGACGGCCTCCGGCGCCCCGGCGCACTCCACCGAGCTGATCGTGCTGATCGCGGCCAACCTCGCGGCGACGATCCTGCGCTTCCTGCTCTTCCGGGCGTGGGTGTTCTCGGACCGGACGACCGACCGCACCACCTCCGAGCCGTTCTCCACCCCCGACCCCGCCCCCATCCCCGTACGGGACTCGAACTCCGAGGTTCCGCAGGCAAGGACGACCCAGCGATGACCACAGACATCCGCCCCTCGTACGAGGCGCCTCCCGAGGCGCCCGCCGAGTCCCCTCCCCCTCCCCGGGCCGCGTTCCTCACGCGCGTGTGGTGCGGCAGGCCCGAGGACCCGCGCTGGGCCCGCCCGGCCTTCCTCGGCATGCTGCTCGTGATCGCGGCCGCCTACTTCTGGAACCTGTCCGCGTCCGGCTACGCCAACTCCTTCTACTCGGCGGCCGCCCAGGCGGGCAGCGAGAGCTGGAAGGCGTTCTTCTTCGGCTCGTCCGACGCGGCGAACGCCATCACCGTCGACAAGCCGCCGGCCGCGCTGTGGCCGATGGGCCTGTCGGTGCGGCTCTTCGGCCTCAACTCGTGGGCGATCCTCGCCCCGCAGGTCCTGATGGCCCTGGCCACGGCGGGCGTGCTGTACGGGGCGGTACGCCGCCGGTTCAGCGCCGCCGCGGGCCTGATCGCCATGGTGGTCCTCGCGACGACCCCGGTCGCCGCGCTGATGTTCCGCTTCAACAACCCGGACGCGCTGCTCGCGCTCCTGATGACCGTCACGGTGTACTGCGTCCTGCGCGCCATGGAGCACGGCCGCACCAAGTGGCTGGTCTGGGCGGGCGTCGCCGTCGGCTTCGCCTTCCTCACCAAGACGCTGCAGGCCTTCCTGATCCTGCCGCCGCTGGCGATCCTCTACGCGGTGTTCGCGCCGGTACGGGTGCGCAAGCGGTTCGGCCAACTCGCCCTGTCCGCCGTCGCGATGGTCGTCTCCGGCGGCTGGTGGGTGGCGATCGTCGAGCTGTGGCCCGCCTCCTCGCGACCGTACATCGGCGGCTCCCAGAACAACTCGTTCCTTGAACTGACCTTCGGCTACAACGGACTCGGCCGCATCAGCGGCGACGAGGCCGGCTCGGTCGGCGGCGGTGGTGGCGGCATGGGCGGCGGCACCGGCCAGTGGGGCGAGACCGGCCTCACCCGGATGTTCAACTCCGAGATCGGCAGCCAGATCTCGTGGCTGATCCCGGCCGCGCTGATCCTCTTCGTCGCGGGTGTCGTCCTCACCTGGAAGGCCAAGCGCACCGACACGGCGCGCGCCGCGTTCCTCGCGTGGGGCGGTTCCCTGCTGATGACCGGCCTGGTCTTCAGCTTCATGGCCGGCATCTTCCACCAGTACTACACGGTGGCCCTGGCCCCGTATCTCGCGGCGGTCATCGGCATGGGCGCCACGGTGCTGTGGGAGGAGCGGGCGCGGATCACGGCGTCGGCGACGCTGGGCGTGTCCGTGGCGGCCACGGCGGTGTGGGGTTACGTCCTCCTCGGCCGGACGACGGACTACCTGCCGTGGCTGCGCTGGTTCGTGCTGATCGGTGGCCTTGTGGCGGGCCTCGGCCTCGTCCTCGCGGGCCGGCTGAACCGTCGACTGGCGCTGGGCGTGGCCGGGTTGGGCCTGGTGGCCTCGCTGGCCGCCCCCACCGCGTACACCATCTCCACGCTGAACACCGGGCACACCGGGTCGATCGTGACGGCGGGTCCCTCCGGGGCGAGCATGATGGGCGGCCCCGGTGGTGGGCCTGGTGGCGGCAAGGGCGGCGGTCCCGGCGGCCAAATGCCGGGCAAGCAGGGCGGCAAGGGCGGGGGAGGCATGGCACAGGGCCGGCCCCCGACCGGCGGCAAGGGCTTCCCCGGCGGCGCCACACCCGGCCAGAACCAGAACCAGAACCAGAACCAGGGCACCGGCAACGGCAAGAGCAGCCAGAAGCAGGGCTCCAAGCAAGGCGGCATGCCGGGCGGCGGCAAGACCGGCGGCATGCCCGGCGGAGGCGGCGGCATGGGCGGCCTCCTCAACGGCGCCGAGGTCAGCAGCAAGGCCAAGAAGCTGCTCCAGACGAACGCCGGTGACTACACCTGGGCCGCCGCCACCATCGGCTCCCAGAACCAGTCGAGCTATCAACTGGCCACCGGCGACCCGGTGATGGCGATCGGCGGCTTCAACGGCACCGACCCGTCCCCGACCCTCGCCCAGTTCAAGCAGTACGTCGAGGACGGGAAGATCCACTACTTCATCGGCAGCGGCTCCAGTGGCTCCAGCGGCGGCGGCATGGGCGGCTCCAGCTCCGGCTCGGCGTCGAAGATCACGAAGTGGGTCGAGGCCAACTTCAAGAAGGTGACGGTCGGCAGCAGCACGTTCTACGACCTGACACAGGCCAAGTAGGACCGCGACCGCCCACTTCCCACCGAACAACCCGCTTCCCGCTGCCCGCTTGTACGGCGTACAACACATCCTCTACGGTGTATGGGAGACGTCAGCCCATGCACCGTAGAGGAGTGTCCATGGCCCCCACGGCCGACCCGGCCACCCAGACACCCCAGGTCACCGCGGGTCACCCCCAGCGCTGGCTCATCCTCGGCGTCATCTGCCTCGCCCAGCTGACCGTGCTGCTCGACAACACCGTCCTGAATGTCGCGATCCCCTCCCTCACCAGGGAGCTGGAAGCCTCGACGTCCGACATCCAGTGGATGATCAGCGCCTACTCGCTCGTCCAGTCCGGCCTGCTGCTCACCGCGGGCAGCGCCTCCGACCGCTACGGCCGCAAGAAGATGCTCGCGGCGGGCCTCGCGATCTTCGGCGTCGGCTCGCTGACCGCCGCGTTCGCGGGCTCCACCGGACAGCTGATCGCGGCCCGCGCGGGGATGGGCGTCGGCGGTGCGCTGATGATGACGTCGACGCTCGCGGTCGTCGTACAGATCTTCAGCGAGGCCGAGCGCGTCAGGGCGATCGCCCTCTGGTCCACGGTCAGCACGATCGGCTTCGCCGTCGGCCCGCTGGTCGGCGGCGTGCTGCTCGACCACTTCTGGTGGGGCTCGATCTTCCTCGTCAACATCCCCGTCGCGCTCGTCGGCCTCGTCGCCGTGATCGCCCTGGTCCCCGAGTCGAAGAATCCGTTCGGCGACCGCCCGGACCTGCTCGGGGCGCTGCTCTCCACCATCGGCATGACCGGCATCGTCTACGCGATCATCTCGGGCCCCGGCGACGGATTCACCTCCGCGCCCGTCCTGGTCTCGGCCGTGACCGGCATCGTGTTCATGGCCGCCTTCGTGACGTGGGAGCTGCGGATCCCGTATCCGATGCTCGACATGCACTTCTTCCGGAACCGGAAGTTCACGGGCGCGGTGACCGGCGCGATCCTCGTCGCCTTCGGTATGGGCGGCTCGCTGTTCCTGCTCACCCAGCACCTCCAATTCCTGCTCGGATACGGTCCGTTGGAGGCGGGGCTGCGGACCGCGCCGATGGCACTCACCGTCGTCGCGCTCAACCTCACAGGGGTCGGCGCCCGGCTGCTGGGCAAGCTCGGCACGCCCGTCACCATCGCCTCCGGCATGACGTGCATGGCGGCGGGGCTCGCGGCCATCTCGCTGCTCGGCGGGGACGGGTACGGCGGCATGCTGCTCGGCCTGGTCGTCATGGGTGCGGGCATGGCGCTCGCGATGCCGGCCATGGCCAACGCCATCATGAGCGCGATCCCGCCGGAGAAGGCGGGCGTGGGCGCCGGGGTCAACGGCACCCTCGCGGAGTTCGGCAACGGGCTGGGGGTGGCGGTGCTCGGCGCGGTCCTGAACGCCCGTTTCGCCGCGCTCGTATCGGTCTCCGCGGCCTCGTTCCCCGCGGCGCTGGCGGCGGCGGACTCGGCCGGGGAGCGGGCCCGTATCAGCGAGGCCTTCTCCTCCGGTCTGGAGACCAGCCAACTCGTCGGCGCGGTCGCCGTCCTCGCGGGCGGACTGCTCGCGGCGGCGTTGCTGCGCAGAGCGGAACGGGCAGAATCAGCGGCGGTGACTTCCGCTTAGCATCGGTGCGGGCGGGGAGCGGTCCTGTGCGCAGGACCGTCCCGCCCGCGTACGAGGAACCCCTGGGAAGGAACGCCATGGCGAAGGCAGCGCGGATGAGCGTCTGGCTCGAGGACACGGATGGCGCCGTGGAGCCGAGGCCCAGAGCGTCGCGCGGCCGGCGGGCCGAGCAGCCCAGTGGGCTCGACCGGGAGCGGATCACCCGGGCGACGGTGGGGCTGCTGGACGCGGAGGGGCTCGCCAAGTTCTCGATGCGGCGCCTGGCGGGCGAACTGGGCGTCACCGCGATGTCCGTCTACTGGTACGTCGACACCAAGGACGATCTCCTCGAACTCGCCCTCGACCAGGCCTTCGGCGAGCTGGAGATCCCGGACACGGACGCGGAGGAGCTGCCGGACTGGCAGACGCAGCTGCGCGAACTGGCCGCCACCTACCGGACCTTGCTCGTCCGGCACCCGTGGATCTCGCCGCTCGTCGGCAACTACCTCAACGTCGGCCCCAAGTCGCTGCTGTTCTCGCGGGCGGTGCAGCGGGTCATGGCCCGTACCGGCCTCACGCTGGCGGAGCAGCGCGGCGCCGTCTCGTCCGTCTTCCAGTTCGTGTACGGATACGGCACCATCGAGGGCCACTTCCGTCAGCGCTGCGCCGAGGTGGGGCTCACGCAGGACGAGTACTTCCACAAGGCGATGGCCTCGTTCGCCGTTCCGGAGGAGATGGCGGACGACTTTCGGCACGCTGAGCGGATGATGCAGGCGGTGGAGGAGGGTGGGGACGTGGACGCGATGCGCGACATGGACTTCCAGGTCGCCCTGGACCTCCAGATCGCGGGCATCGAGTCCCTGGTGGCCCGCCGCACTTGACGCCACGGGGCTCCGCCCCCGGACCCCGCTGGCTCTCGTCCAAGAGCGGGGCTTGAATTATCAAGCCCCGCCGGCGATTGAGGCGCGGGGTCCGGGGCAGAGCCCCGAGGCCGTAACGCCGGTGCCGCCTAGGCCAACCTCGCCGGGAACCCACCCGTGGCCACGGGACCCCACTTCTCCGGCGTGACCCGGATGATCGACTTCCCCTGCTTGACCATCGCCTCGCGATACTCGTCCCAGTCCGGATGCTCACCCGAAATGCACCGGAAGTACTCGACGAGCGCCTCGACGGAATCGGGCGAGTCGATCACCTCCGCCGCCCCGTCGATCTGCACCCACGGCCCGTTCCACTCGTCGCTGAGCACGACGAGGCTGACCCGCGGATCCCGCTTCGCGTTCCGCGTCTTGGCGCGCTCCGGGTACGTGGAAACAACAATCCGCCCGTCGCCGTCGACCCCGCAGGTCAGAGGTGAGGCCTGCGGGGTGCCGTCGGCGCGGGCGGTGATGAGGAGGGCGCGGTGCCTGGGCCTTACGAAGTCGAGCAACTCGTCGATGGAGACACGGGTGTTGGTCGCGATGTTCGGAGCCATTCCCGCACCTTAACCCCGGCCACTGACATCGACCGGGGTCACATCTGCGGCAGCGCGTCGCCCTGTACGGCCTGGATGTCGAGCTCGACCTTCAGCGTCGCGCCGATCGCCGCGATGCCGGCCTGCACGACCTGGTTGTAGTTCATCGCGAAGTCCTCGCGCTTCAGCTCGGCCGTCGCCTTGAACGCCGCGCGCGTGCCGCCCCACGGGTCGGCGCCCGTGCCGAGGTAGCTGAGGTCGAGGTCGACCTCGCGCGCCACGCCGTGCAGGCTCAGCTGGCCGTGCACGGTCCAGCGGTCGGTGCCCGCGGGCTCGATGCCGGTCGACCGGTAGGTGATCTCCGGGTACGTCTCGACGTCCAGGAAGTCCGGGGACTTCAGGTGGCCGTCGCGCATGCCGTTGCCGGTGTCGATGGACGCCGACTTGATGACGGCCTCGACCCGCGACTTCTCGACGTCCTGCGCTATGTCGATGCGCGCCGTGAAGTCGGTGAACCGCCCGTGCACCGAGGTGATCCCGAGGTGCTGCGCCGTCGCGGCGACCGAGGAGTGCGCCGGGTCGACCATCCACGGCCCGGGCGGCGGCAGCTCGGCCCCGCCCTGCCGGTGCAGCACGATGCTGCCCACGTCGGCCCGGCCGCTCGCCGTCACCATCGCGGTGGAGGCGGCGGGGGCGTAGCCGACGGCGGTCACGATCACCGTGTAGGGACCGGGCGTGAGCGCGGCCGGGTCGTGCACGGCGCCCTCGTCGTTGGCCTCTGCCCGCAGCACCTGCGATCCGGTCATGTCGGTCACCGTGACGACGGCGTGCGGCAGGGCCCACCCGTCCCGCGTGCGGATCCGCGCGCTCAGTCCCATGCTTTTGCTCTCCTAGCTCAAGTTCTTACGTACGCAGGGTGGCTGGTCATAGCCGCCCCTACGTGGACGGGCCCCGGTCGGCATGCGTCTCGGCCGTCCCCTGCCGATATGGCGACGCCGCCGGGTCCGGGGCCCATTCTCACAACCGGGCCTGTGTGCTTCACGTCCGCTCAAAGCGCGAACCACACATTCAGGTGGCCCGGGGTTCAGTGGGGGCTTTGCTGACAGGTCTTGTCGGAGTCGGCTGGATGCGGTCTCCCGCATCCAGCCCGGCCCGTCGGCGAAGCCCTACTCGCCGGGGTGCGCGAGTTCGATGTCGTGGCCGTCGATGCCACTGCCGTTCACGCTGAGGCCCGTGGCCACCGGCGGGTAACCGGTCGCGATGACCGTGTACTCGCCGCCGTCCAGGTCGGTGAAGGCGTACGCGCCGTCGTCACCGGTGGTGGCGGTGGCGACCACGTTGCCCGCGGCGTCCACCAGCGTGACCCGCGCGTCGTTCAGCGCGCGGCCCGCGGCCCGGACGGTGCCCTGGACCTGGGAGCCGGAGTGCAGGTCGATCTCGACGCGGGTGACGCCCGTGCCGTTGACCTCGACCGGGAGCGCGGTGGGCCGGTGGCCCGGCGCGTTCACGGCCACGGTGACCGGGCCGGGGACCAGCTCGGCGAAGGTGAACTCGCCGGCAGGACCGGACTGACCGGTGGCGAGCACATCGCCGCGGACGTCGGTGACGATGACCATCGCCCCGGCGACCGGCGCCTTGGTCTCGCTGGCCCGCACCACACCGGTGAGGCCGCTGGTCCCGCTGAGCAGGATGTCGTACGTGACCGGGTCCTCGCCCACCAGGACGGTGGACGCCTGCGGCTGGTAGCCGTCGGCCGAGGCGATCAGGACGTAGCTGCCGGCGCCGGGGGCGTCGACGGCGTACGAACCGTCGCCCTGGGCCACGGCGCGGCCCAGCTGACGGCCGCCGAGGGAGATCAGCGTGACCGCGGCGCGGGGCACCGGGGCGGACTCGGCGCCGCGGACGAAGCCGCGGACCGGGGTGCCGCCGCCCACCGGGGCGGCGCCACCGGCGGAGGCCACGGCGGCGAGCCGCTGGGTCTGGGTGTCGGCCGCGGGCTCACCCGCACCGACGAGGCTCGGCACCTGCTCCGGCGCGGGGGCGGGAGCAGCGGCCTGGGCCGGAGTGGCGGAGGGCGTCGCATCGCCCTGTGCGGCCTGTTCGAGGGCTCCGGTGGTACGCAGGGGAACCTCCTTGATGAAGATCGTGAAGATGAATGCCAGGAACGCGACCGGCGCGGCGTACAGGAAGATGTCGGCGATGCCGCTTCCGTACGCGGCCTCCAGCCAGTTGCGGATCGGGCCGGGCAGCACGGACATGTCCGGCAGCGAACCGCCGGCCATCGCCTTGCCTGCCGCCTGCTGCTGCTCCGGGCTGAGGGAACCGATGGTGTCGGTGGCGTGGTGGCTGATGCGGGTGGTCATCACGGAGCCGAGCGCCGAGACGCCGATCGTGCCGCCGAGGGACCGGAAGAAGGTCACCATCGAGGAGGCGGAACCGAGGTCCTGGGGGGCGACCTGGTTCTGCGTGCTCAGCACGAGGTTCTGCATCATCATGCCGACGCCGAGACCGAGCAGCGCCATCCAGATCGCGACGCGCCAGTACGGGGTGTCGTACTCGATGGTGCCGAGCAGCCCCAGACCCGCGGTCAGGAACAGACCGCCGGCGACGAGCCAGGCCTTCCACTTGCCGGTCCGGGTGATGATCTGGCCGGAGACGGTGGAGGAGATGAACAGTCCACCGATCATCGGGATCGTCATGACACCCGACATCGTGGGCGTCTTGCCGCGCGCCAGCTGGAAGTACTGCGAGAAGTACACGGTGCCCGCGAACATCGCGACACCGACGAACAGCGAGGCGAGCGAGGCCAGCGTGATGGTGCGGTTCTTGAAGAGGCGCAGCGGGATGATCGGCTCGCTGGCCTTGGACTCGACGAGCGTGAAGATCAGCGCCAGCACGATCGCGCCGCCGACCATCGTGTACGTCTGCCACGACAGCCAGTCGTACTTGTCGTCGGCGAAGGTGACCCAGACGAGGAGCAGGCAGACCGCGGCGGTGATGAAGAAGGCGCCGGCCCAGTCGACCTTGACCTTCCGCTTCAGCACCGGCAGGTGCAGCGTCTTCTGCAGCACGATCAGCGCGATCAGCGCGAAGGGCACACCGACGAAGAGGCAGTAGCGCCAGCCGAGCCAGTCGGTGTCGGTGATGACGCCGCCGAGCAGCGGGCCGCCGACGGTGGCGACGGCGAACGTGGCACCGAGGTAACCGGAGTAACGACCGCGCTCACGCGGGGCGATCATGGCGGCCATGATGATCTGCGCCAGGGCGGACAGACCACCGGCGCCGATGCCCTGGATGGCACGGGCGGTGATGAGCATGCCCGGGTTCTGCGCGAGGCCGGCGACGACCGAGCCCACCACGTAGACGACCAGGGCTATCTGGACCAGGGCCTTCTTGCTGAAGAGGTCCGCCATCTTGCCCCACAGGGGCGTGGTGGCGGTCATCGCCAGCAGCGAGGCGGTGACGACCCAGGTGTACGCGGACTGGCCACCGCCCAGATCGCCGATGATCCGGGGCAGAGCGTTGGTGACGATCGTCGACGAGACGATGGCGGCGAACATGCCGAGCAGCAGCCCGGACAGTGCCTCCATGACCTGCCGGTGCGACATCGGGGCGCCCGCTTCGGGGGCGGCCCCTGAATGCTTGGGATGGCTGCCCCGCACACCGGACGGTGTGGTTGTTGCCATGGGATTCCTTTTCTTACGTGTTACGCGGGTGTACGGGTAATGGTCTGAGCGGTCGACTCGGTGGTCGGCTCAGTGGCGGCCTGCGGAACCGTCGTTCGGGACCCCGTCGTGCGGCAGTCACCGAAGCTCTCGCGCAGTCGCGTCATGAGGACGATCAACTGATCGACCTCGTCGTCGGACCAGTCGCTCAGCCGGTCGGCGAGCAGTTGGGTGCTCCGTTCATTGAGCACCTCCATCTGCTTCGAGCCTTTTTCGGTGAGGCTGAGGATGCGCGAACGCTTGTCAGCGGGGTCTGGATGGCGCTCGATCCAACCGCGGTCCGCGACGTGTGCCACGTGCCGGCTGGCCACGGACACGTCCACGGCGAGCAGCTCGGCCATGCGGCTCATCCGCATGTCGCCGTAGCGCTTGAGCAGCGTGAGAACCGCGGCCGAACCGGTCGGGCAGTCGTGCGGAAGGATCCGCGCCATGTCCCTCTTGACGGCTCCGAAGGCACTCATCTGTCGCGCCAGCTCGTCGTAATGACGTTGTGCGGCCACGGCACCTCCTGACCAAAAGATCTTTATTTGTTGCTTAGGGCAACCATAGAAGCAGTTGGTTGCCACAGGCAAACGAAAGAGAGTGATCGCGGATAAAATCGCGGCAAAGATCGAGTGCAAATCAGTAAAGTCCCAGCTCAGGTGCCCTGCGCGCGGACTGTGGCGTCCTTCACGGCAATTCGCTAGGGTCCTGCCCCATGGCTAACAACCCCCAAGGCCCCGGCCCCCAGGGCACTAACGACCCCGCGGGCAACACCCAGATGTTCCGCGCCTTCGTCGACGAGCAGCCTCCCGCAGGACCCGGCCGACCGCAGGCCGCCGCGAAGTCAGGGCCGAGCGTCGGCCTGATCATCGGCATCGTGCTCGCGGTCGTCGTGGTGGCGGGCGTGGCCTGGCTGGCGCTCAAGTAGCCGGTACCCGGAGGCAGTTCACCGCCGGCCGGCGAGGCGGTTCCCGTCCGGCCGGCGAGGCAGTTCACTTCCAGTCGACGTCGACGTCCTTGGTCTCGAGCCGCATGCCGAGCGGGACGCGCCACTCGTCGACGCACACCGTCCACGTCTTCCGCTTCTTCTCCCCGGCCCCGAGGGGCACGGGGAGCTTCTTCTTGACGTCGATGGTCGCCCAGTCGATGCCCAGCGCGCCCAGCACGTGCGTCTCGAAGGTCACCGTGCCCGAACGCACCGCACTGCCCCCGGAGTTGTGCAGCGCCAGCGTCACGTCCTGGCACCAGCGTTTGTCGGCCTTCTTGAACTCCGGGTCGCCGACCTTGAGCGCGGCGGGGCCCGAGGGGGGCGAGGAGGAGGTGTCGCCACGGTCGGGGGCGGCGCCGGACCCCTCGGCGCTCCCGGAGCCGGAGTTCCCGGAAGGCTTCTCGGTGACGGGCGGTGTGCCGCTGTCGCCGGGAGATGAACCGGGAGATGAACCGGGGGACGCGCCGGGGACCTCGCCGACCGGAGGGGCGCCGCCCGCGTCAGGGCCGTCTTCCGCGGCCTCGCCCGTCTCGCCCTTCCCCGAGGAGCCGGGGGTGCCAGGGGCGTCCGTCTCCGGTGGGTCCAGCGGTACGAGCTTCACCTTGCCGTGCGGCGCGACCCGGTCGCCCGGCTTCGTGGCCGCCGCTCCCGCCGCGCCCACGGCCACGTACGCATCGGGCCCGCCGTCACCGTCGAGGGCGACGACGGCGCCCGCGCTCACACACACCGCGGCGACCGAAGCGGCCCCGACGGCGACCTTCCTGTGACCGAGCAACCAAGTCCGCAGCATCGCGCCAGTGTGTCTGACGACCCGTCAATTAGGAACCCCGTGGGGCGGTTGTGATGGGTGGCCACACATGCGGCGGGGCGGGCCCGGACTCCGGACCCGCCCCGCGGAACGCCTTCGCTCAGTCGGCGATCAGGCCTTCCCGCAGCTGCGACAGCGTCCGCGTGAGCAGCCGGGACACGTGCATCTGCGAGATGCCGACCTCCTCGCCGATCTGCGACTGCGTCATGTTCGCGAAGAACCGGAGCATGATGATCTGGCGCTCCCGCGGCGGCAGCTTGGCGAGCAGGGGCTTGAGCGACTCGCGGTACTCGACGCCCTCAAGCGCCGTGTCCTCGTAGCCGAGCCGGTCCGCGAGGGAACCCTCGCCGCCGTCGTCCTCGGGTGCGGGCGAGTCCAGGGAGGACGCCGTGTACGCGTTGCCCACCGCGAGGCCGTCGACCACGTCCTCCTCGGAGACGCCGAGGACCACGGCGAGCTCGGGGACGGTCGGCGAGCGGTCCAGCTTCTGCGCGAGCTCGTCGCTGGCCTTGGTCAGGGCGAGCCGCAGCTCCTGGAGGCGGCGCGGCACGCGCACCGACCACGAGGTGTCCCGGAAGAAGCGCTTGATCTCACCGACGACCGTCGGCATCGCGAACGTCGGGAATTCCACGCCCCGTTCGCAGTCGAAACGGTCGATCGCCTTGATCAGACCGATCGTGCCGACCTGGACGATGTCCTCCATCGGCTCGTTGCGACTGCGGAAGCGGGCCGCCGCGTACCGCACCAGCGGCAGATTGAGCTCGATCAGGGTGTCGCGGACGTACGCCCGCTCCGGGCTGTGCTCATCGAGCGTGGCAAGACGCAGGAACAGGGAACGGGACAACGTACGGGTGTCGATGGACCCGCTTGCCGGAGGTGTCACGGACACCACGGGGCTCTCGGCGGCCTGGGCCGGAACCGAAGCGGGAACAGGAGCGTCGATCAGCGCGGCAGGCGTCTGCTCGCTCAGGTCATCGGTCGCGGCGGGTGCGCCGGGCGTGAGCGTGAGCACCTTCGAGCTGCCCTGGTCTGCGGACATGCCACCCCCTTGAGGTCGCGGACGGTCGCGGCGGACGCTCCCGTCAGGTAAGAGCGCAGCCTCCACCTGAATACCGGACGAGGGGCTGCGCCAAACGCCGTTCCAGCAGAATGTCACATGTCGGCAACACGCTGTAGTGACATGTCGACATGTATGGGATGGATCGGTGCAGGAAGCAGGGGGTGTGGCGGGAGTTGGCGCGGATTCCCGCGGGAAATGCCCCGCGGGCCTTCTCTACCCGTTCGAGTTAGGCATCGATCCTGTTTGCGGACCGAAGTCGAGCGAAGCTGCGGGCGAGGAGCCTTGACACGTGCATCTGCGAGACACCCAGCTCCGCGCTGATCTGAGATTGCGTCAGATTGCTGTAGTAGCGAAGCAAAAGGATCCGCTGCTCCCGTTCGGGCAGCTGTACGAGGAGGTGCCGTACGAGATCGCGGTGCTCGACGCCGTCCAGCTCGGGGTCCTCGTAGCCGAGCCGGTCGAGCAGGCCCGGCATCCCGTCGCCCTCCTGGGCCGCCTCCAGGGACGTCGCGTGGTACGAGCGGCCCGCCTCGATGCAGGCGAGCACCTCGTCCTCGCCGATCCGCAGCCGGTCGGCGATCTCGGCGGTGGTCGGGGAGCGCCCGAAGGCCGTCGTCAGGTCCTCGGTGGCGCCGTTGACCTGCACCCACAGTTCGTGGAGGCGGCGCGGCACGTGCACGGTACGGACGTTGTCGCGGAAGTACCGCTTGATCTCGCCGACGACCGTGGGCATCGCGAAGGTCGGGAACTGGACGCCGCGCTCCGGGTCGAAGCGGTCGATGGCGTTGATCAGGCCGATGGTGCCGACCTGGACGACGTCCTCCATCGGCTCGTTGCGGCTGCGGAAGCGGGCCGCCGCGTACCGCACCAGCGGCAGGTTCGCCTCGATCAGGGCGCCGCGCACCCGGGAGTGCTCGGGGCTGCCCGGCGGGAGGTCCTTGATCTGCGCGAAGAGGACCTGGGTCAGCGCGCGGGCATCGGCGCCCCGGCTCTTCGCGGGCGCGGGCGGTGCTTCGGGCGTGGGCGGCGCCTCGGGCGCGGGCGGTGCTTCTTGAGGCGCAGTACTGGCCGGCACGGTCAACTCCACCTCTGTTTCCGTCAACTCATCGGTCAAAAGCGGTCATAGCATCACAAGACATGTGCACTGTGTGCAAGCACCGCATAACTCCGTGTTGAAGGCCCAGTTGGGGCATCGGCGGGGGCCCAGGACGCACGAAAGCCCCTCACCGTTCCGGTGAGAGGCTTCTCGAACGTGTGAAGGGCCGGAGCGCGCGCCTCAGAACTCGTAGTCCGCGATCACCCACGTGGCGAACTCTCGCCACATCGCGACGCCCTCCTGGTGGGCGGGGTGTTCGAGGTACCGCTTCAGCGCCTCGGTGTCCTCGACGGCCGAGTTGATCGCGAAGTCGTGGGCGATCGGCCGGTCGGTGATGTTCCAGCCGCACTCCCAGAACGTCAGCTCGGGGATCTTCGCACCCAGCGCGCGGAAGGCCTCGACGCCCTCGGCCACGCGCGGTTCGTCACGGCTCACGCCGTCGTTGAGCTTGAAAAGGACCAGATGGCGGATCACGGGTGGCTCCCTGAGGTGCTTGCGGCCGACTGCCGTCCTGCCGTTACTTCCCGCCGTTGACGACCCAGGTCATGAAGTCACCTATGGACTGAGCGGCGGACGATACGCCTTCGAACCCTATCTGGACGTAATCGGCGGCCTTGGAGGGGTCGGTGATGATCACGTAGAGCACGAAGACCACCCCGACGAAGAGCGCGACTTTCTTCGACTGCACCACGTTGCCTCCCCGTACCCGTGTCTGGACCCCGTCCGACCCCTGTCGAACGGCGGCGAGTCTAACGCGGACGATCACCGACGCGACCTTTAAGGACCAACGGCCTCCGGTTATGGGTCCTTTGCCGACGCCGCGCACCCCCACAAAGGGGCAGTATTGGTGACGAGCCCGGAGGGTCTGGCAGGAATCCGATGGGCAGGGACGTGACCCCGACTGCGGGGTCCGCGCCGCAGCTTCCCCCCGGAAGCGGCGCGGGCTACGGGAGAGCGTCCTCATCGGGGGGAGTGGCTTGTCCCCCCGATGCCGCTCCCCCCGACCCGAACGGGACGTGAAGGCCCCGGCACCTTTCGACAGGTGTCGGGGCTTTTCCGTGTCCGTCCCTTCACCCACCGTGCCGGGAGAGGACCATGGGGTCGCCCACAGGACTAGCGCAGGGAGGTACATCCCATGGCCAACCAGACCCAGGCCCTCGGAAGGGGAGTCACCACGGGCGCGGAGAGCTTCTGGTACATCCTCGGGTGCATCTCGTTCGGAGCTGCCTACTTCGCGAAGATTCCTTCGAAGAAGGCTCTGAGTGAGTACGGGCTCTGCGAGATGACCAGTGCCGAGAAGTTCTGGTACGTGCTGCAGAACATCTGCTTCGGCTCCGGGTACCTGGCCAAGGTCCCCGTGAAGAAGGCGCTGTCCGAGGTCCGGCTCGGAGGCGGTCAGCCCCCGCAGGCCGGCTGAGCGCCGCCGGGCGAGCGAGCCGGACAAAAGCGAAGATGCGGATCCTCGTCGGATCCGCCCCTTCGGACGGCGGTGGCGGAGGGATGTGAACCCGGCGACGATGCGCGGCGGGTGCGTGAGCTGACCGAAGAACTCTATGGACACTTCGCGGAAGCCGCGCGCACGGAGCGTGAACTCCGCGCTGTCTTGGGGGAGCTGTGAACGAACGTCCACAGTGGGCGGCGCTCGCCGACCTGCCCGGCGTGGAAGTGGTCGGGTACGGCATCAACCGCCCTGGCCGCCCCGCTCTGGACGGCGTGCCCATGCTCCGGGCCGGAGACATCGGCGACGGGCGCATTCAGACCACGGACACGGTGTGCGTGCGGCGCGAAGTTGCAGAAGCCCACCCGAAGACGCGGCTGCGCCCCGGTGATCTACTCATCGTGCTTGCGCACACCGCGGTCGCGCTCGCGGACGCGCACTTCGCTGTGCTTGCGGCGGACAGAAAGGGCTGGCCGGAAAGAAGGTTCAAGGATGTCGTCCGCGACGCCTGGACAGGGACAGTCCCACGGCCGTCGGTGCCTTCAGGGGGGCGATGAGTGGGTAGCACCTGTTGACGTACTGCGTAGTCCACTGCCGTATATCGACACCACTGATGTTTCGGATCTGTCGAGTGCGCCTGGCTCGGTCCTCGTGGTCCCTGAGGCGGGGCAGGTGCACGCTGCCGTCAGCTGGACTCCCGTGACCGTGAGCCGTGGGGTGCTCGCGCTGAGGCCGGAGCAGGAGGGTGCAACTTGGTGGTTGCTTCAAAACACCCTCCTGACCACGTTTCCGCAGGTCAGGAGGGTGTGAGAGCGGTAGCGGTGGGATTTGAACCCACGGTGAGTTTCCCCACACTCGCTTTCGAGGCGAGCTCCTTCGGCCGCTCGGACACGCTACCGAGAGGAACTCTAGCCCATGGTGGGCCGTGGTCCGAAATCCGTATCCCTGAAGAAACGGGTGAGCTGGACCGCACATTCCGCGGCGAGTACTTCGGAGATCACTTCGGGCCTGTGGTTGAGCCGCCGGTCGCGGATCACGTCCCACAGCGAACCGGCCGCCCCCGCCTTGTCGTCGCGGGCCCCGTAGACGACCCGGTCGACGCGGGACTGCACGAGCGCGCCCGCGCACATGGTGCACGGCTCCAGGGTGACGACGAGCGTGCAGCCGGTCAGCCGCCACTCTCCCACCTCTTGTGCGGCCCGCCGCAGCGCCAGTACCTCGGCGTGCGCGGTCGGGTCCCCCGTCAGCTCCCGCTCGTTGTGCGCCCGCGCGAGCACGGTGGTCCCGTCCGGCGCCAGCACGACGGCGCCGACGGGAACATCACCGCCCGCCGCGGCGAGCCCGGCCTCGGCCAGGGCCTGCCGCATCGGCGGCTTCCAGGGGTCTCGCACGGGGTCTCGTACGGGATCCGGTACGGGGTCTCGTACGGGATCGGGTTCGGGACCGGGTACGTGAGCGGCGTCGGAGGGGGTCACGGCGAGGAATCTATCCCCGCGGCGGTCAGCGCACCGTCTCGAGGACCTCCGATGCCCCCAGGGCGTCGGCGATCTCGCTCAGCGCGTCCGCCCCGTCGAGGGTGAGCAGATCCTTCTCGGGGACGCCCAGGTCGGCCAGGACGCCGCTGTCGCCGAGCGGGCCGGGCGGCACCGTCTCGGCTCCGGTGTCCTCGGCCTCGTCCCCGGACGCCTCCTCGCCGTCCGGTTCGCCGTCCTCCGTCCCGTCCAGGTCCAGGGCGTCCAGTTCGTCGACGGCGGCTGCGTCCGAACCGTCCGGAGCCTTGCCGAGCAGTTCGTCGGTGAGCAGGATCTCGCCGTAGCTGCTGCGGGCGGCAGCGGCCGCGTCGGAGACGTAGATGCGAGGGTCCTCCTCGCCGTCGATGCGGACGACGCCGAACCAGGCGTCCTCCTGTTCGATGAAGACGAGGATCGTGTCGTCCTCCGCGCCGGCCTCGGCCAACGCCTCGCGGGCCAGGTCGGACAGGTCCGACAGGGTCTCCACGTCGTCGAGCTCTGTGTCGCTCGCTTCCCACCCGTCTTCGGTGCGCGCGAGCAGTGCGGCGAAGTACACCGTGACTCTCCCACTTGTCTCAGGTGTGCCGGTCGGGAATCCCCCCGGCGAGGTTGTGGAAGCGGGGAGTGCAGTTCAAGCCCCGCCCACTCGGAATCGTGGCAGAAAGTCCGGCTCCAAGAGAGGTCTTCCGCGCGCTGTGTTTGTGGCGCGTCCTCCACGGGGTCCCGCGAGACGGGGATCCGGGGCCGATCAGTGGGCCCCGTCACCAGCGAAACGTGCGCATCCGCATCTGCTGTCGCATCCGCGCGGCCCGGGCGCGGCGCGGCTGGACCCTGGCGCGCAGCTCCCGCGCCTCGGTCAGTTCCCGCAGGAACAAGGCCCGCCTGCGCCTGCGCGCGGCGTCCGTCTCCGGCCCCGTCTCCGGCTCGGGCCCGGCCCCGCTCCCGCCCGACTCCCGCTCGAGCCGCTCCCGACGCTTCCCGTCCGCCATCGGCCACACCACCCCAGTCCGCCCGGTCGGCGCAGTCGGCGCCAGTCGGCGAGTCCCTTCCACCTTCCCTCCGCACCGGCCATTGATGCCACCGCGCGGGGCAGCCGCGGCCCTGTGGCCCGGTTACTGTTGAGGACATGCGGATCCACGTCGTCGACCACCCTCTGGTGGCGCACAAGCTCACTACGCTGCGCGACCAGCGCACCGACTCCCCGACCTTCCGGCGCCTGGCCGACGAGCTGGTCACCCTGCTCGCCTATGAGGCGACCCGGGACGTGCGCACCGAGCAGGTCGACATCGACACCCCCGTCTCGCGGACGACCGGCGTCAAGCTGTCGTACCCGCGCCCGCTGGTGGTGCCGATCCTGCGCGCGGGCCTCGGCATGCTCGACGGCATGGTGCGCCTCCTGCCGACCGCCGAGGTGGGCTTCCTCGGCATGGTCCGCAACGAGGAGACGCTGCAGCCCGCGACGTACGCGACGCGGATGCCGGACGACCTCTCCGGGCGCCAGGTGTACGTCCTGGACCCGATGCTGGCCACGGGCGGCACGCTCGTCGCGGCGATCCAGGAACTGATCAAGCGCGGCGCCGACGACGTCACGGCCGTGGTGCTGCTCGCCGCCCCCGAGGGCGTCGAGATCATGGAGCGCGAGCTGGCCGGCACGCCGGTCACCGTCGTGACGGCCTCGGTCGACGAGCGGCTCAACGAGCACGGGTACATCGTTCCGGGCCTCGGCGACGCCGGGGACCGGATGTACGGGGTCGCCGAGTAACGACTCCCGACGCCGTACGGGAACGGAAGAAGCCGCGGACGTCCGTCCGCGGCTTTTCGGCTTTCTGCTGCCGGTGCTCGGTGCTCGGTGCTCGGCGCTCGGCGCTCGTGCCCGGGGTCAGCAGCCCGGGGCGGAAGCGCTCGGCTTCGGCTTCGGGTGGCTCAGCGCCGAGAGCGCCTTGTCCGCGGCGGGCTTCTTCGTGAGCTTCTTGAAGCCGGAACCGATGATCAGGTCGACCTCGGTCGGCTTCGCGCGCTTGTCGGCCTTCAGTTCGGCGCCGGTCAGCTGCGTGCCGAGGACCGGGAGCGCCGCTTCCGTGGCCGCCGAGGCGCCGAGCAGTGTGCCGGGGCCCTTGACCTTCTTGTCGTACGCCTTCGTGGCGTTGCCGACGTCACCGATCTTGAAGCCGCGCTTCTTCAGCTCGTCCGCGGTGTCCTTGGCCAGGCCGCCGCGCGCCGTGGCGTTCAGTACGTTCACGGTGATCTGGGAGGGCTTCGGCAGCTTCTGGGCCGCCGTGCCGGGAGAGGGAGACGCGCTCGGCTTCTTCTCGCACGCGCCGGACTTCGCCCCCGCGGCGCTGGCCTTGTCACCCCCCGTGAAGACGTCGACCAGCTGGAACGAGCCCCAGCCGATCAGCCCGATCGCGGCGACGGACGCGACGACCGCGAGCACGATCCTGTTGCGCGGGCGCCCGCGCCGCATGCGGGGGTATTTGTCCCCTGTGATGCGGTACTTGCCGCCCATGCCGGGTGGAGTGAGCATGCTCATGGGCGCAGCGTAATCCTGTGCGGCGACGATGCCTATTAAATGATCACGGTCAGTCGCTCAGTCCAACCCAAAAGGGCCAATACGGTCCTGAAGCGCCGTCAGCCCTGAAGCGTGGTCAGCCGAGCTCGAGCACGCGCGCGTGCAGCACCTGGCGCTGCTGGAGCGCGGCGCGCACGGCGCGGTGCAGGCCGTCCTCCAGGTAGAGATCGCCCTGCCACTTCACGACGTGCGCGAAGAGGTCGCCGTAGAACGTCGAGTCCTCGGCGAGCAGGGTCTCCAGATCGAGCTGGCCCTTGGTCGTCACCAACTGATCGAGGCGGACCGGGCGCGGCGCGACGTCCGCCCACTGCCGGGTGCTTTCCCGGCCGTGGTCGGGGTACGGCCGGCCGTTTCCGATGCGCTTGAAGATCACACGGAAAGCCTACCGGGCGAGGCTTGCCGGGCGCAGCCATGGGGACGCGGTACACAGCCGGTAAATACCGGCCTTAACCGGCTCCAACCGGGACCGGTCGAGCCTCCCACAGGGGCCTGAAATGAGTGGCGCCGTGGGTGAGTTGGTGAAAGGCAGGCGTGTTCGTGGCTCTTCCGGGGTAGTCGCGCGCTCTTCGTTGACGGGTGGTTCCCCGCGTCCCGTGCGGGGGCGCGGGGAACCGGCTTCAGCGGTCGTTCTTCCGGCCCGGCGTCCGGCGGTCCCGCGAGGCGGGCGGGGTCGTCTTCTCCGTAGCGGCGCGTTCGCGTTCGCCGCGTGCGGCCTCCGCGCGCATCAGGGCGCGCAGGAGCGCGTAGGGGTCCTTGGGCATGAGGTGTTGCCGTCCTGTTCGAAGTCGTGCGTGAGTGCTGACGGGTCCGGGCGGGGCCCGTCAGCAGCGCAGGACGACGGTGCGCAGGGCGCGGCGGGACGGTGGTGCGGGGTGCGCCGTGGTGTCGGGGCGCGTGGCGACGAAGGGGCGCGGCGGGGCGTACGCGGGCGGGGTCGTAAGGAGCCGGACAGGGTGCCCGGTCGGCAGCCGGAGGGCCTCTTCGGAGCCGTCCCTGGTCCCCTCGCCCGGTTCGCAGGAGGAGGCGGCGGGCGGCGGCGCCGAGGCCCCGGCGGGCGCGGCGGCGAGCGGCGCGAACAGCAGGGCGAGCACCATCACGAGCGCGCGTACCAGGCCCGGGACACGGTGGCCCGGGGCAGCGGCGGACGCGACGGCACTCATCCCCCGTCATCTGCCCACCCCCGGCCACGACGTGATCCATGGCGCCGCAAATCCGCCCTCACGGATTAATCAAGCCCCGCCGGCGCTTGAGGCGCGGGGTCCGGGGCAGAGCCCCGCGACGTCAATCCCGGCTCCCCCGAGGCCCGCCCACCCGCACCCCTACTTGGCGGCCTTCGCCGCCGCCTTCATCTCCTGCTTGTGCGCACGCACCTTCGTGAGGGACTCGGGCCCCGTGATGTCCGCGACCGAGCGGAACGCCTTCGGTTCGCCGTACGCACCGGCCGCCTCACGCCACCCCGTCGGCCGCACCCCGAGCTGCTTGCCCAGCAGAGCCAGGAAGATCTGGGCCTTCTGCTTACCGAAGCCGGGCAGCTCGTTCAGCCGCCGCAGTACCTCCTTGCCGGTGTCGGCGCCCTCCCACACGGCGGCCGCGTCCCCGTCGTAGTGGTCGACGAGGTACTGGCACAGCTGCTGTACGCGCTTGGCCATGGAGCCGGGATAGCGGTGCACGGCCGGCTTCTCGGAGAGCAGCGCGGCGAAGGCCTCGGGGTCCCGGGCGGCGATCTCGTAGGCGTCGAGGTCGTCGACGCCCAAACGGTCGGCGATGGTTCGCGGGCCCGCGAACGCCCACTCCATGGGTACCTGCTGGTCGAGCAGCATCCCGACGAGCGCGGCGAGCGGACTGCGGCCGAGGAGTTCGTCGGCGGCGGGCTCCTGGGCGAGGTGGAGGGTGACGTCCATACGGCTCATACGTCGATGATCGCGCCGCGCCGTCCGTGGTGCCACGCCGGGGTCCCGCCCCGGCGCGGCACCATGCGGCCACGACCGCGACCACGACCGGGCGACATCGCATCGCATGGCGGCGCCGTCCGCGGTAACCCTGACGTCATGACTTCCACGACGCACGGCCCGTACGATCTCGCGGCCCTCGCCGACGACCAGCTGACCGCGGCCCGCAAGGCCGAGCACGGCCGCAGCGCCGAACTCCTCATCAAAGAGGACCCGTTGCTCCGGCAGAGCGTCATCGCCCTGACCGAGGGCAGCAACCTGGAGGAGCACAACGCCCCGCCCGCGGCCACCCTCCAGGTGCTGCGCGGCCGCGTCCGCCTCACCGCGGTCTCCGGTGACGTCACCCTCACGCAGGGTCAGCTGCACGCGATCCCCCAGGAGAGGCACGGTCTCGTCGCGCTCACGGACGCTGCCGTGCTGTTGACGGCGGTCACCGCCTGACCTGATCGTGTTCCCGTCGCTACGGGAGCCCCGTTGACGGGGCTCCGCTGGTCGGGTTCTGCGCAAAGGAGTGCGGGCATGCCGTCGTACGAGGAAGTCTTCCGAGCGAGCACCGGGGACCCGGAGGGCTTCTGGCTCACGGCGGCCGGCGCGATCGACTGGGACACGCCCCCGACCAGGGCCCTCGACTCCTCGCGGGCCCCCTTCCACCGCTGGTTCCCCGACGGCGTGCTGAACGTCTGCCACAACGCGCTCGACCGCCATGTCGCGGCGGGCCGCGGTGGCAAGGCCGCACTCGTGTACGACTCCCCGGTGACGGACACCAAACGCACGTACACCTACGAAGAGCTGACCGACCAGGTCGCCGGCTTCGCGGGAGTGCTGACCGGCCGCGGGGTGACCCGCGGTGACCGGGTCGTCCTCTATATGCCGATGGTCCCGGAGGCCGTCGTCGCGATGCTCGCGTGCGCGCGGATCGGGGCCGTGCACTCGGTCGTCTTCGGTGGCTTCGCGGCGAACGAGCTGGCGGTGCGGATCGACGACGCGGCACCGAAGGTCGTCGTGTCGGCGTCCTGCGGGGTCGAGGGGGCACGGGTCGTCCCGTACAAGCCGCTCCTCGACGAGGCGGTGGACCTGTCGACGCACAAGCCGGACGCCTGCGTGATCCTCCAACGCCCGCAGGGTCCGGGCGAGTTGACGCCCGGCAGGGACGTCGACTGGGCGGAGGCGATGAGCGACGCGCACCCCGCGCCCTGCGTGCCGATGGCGGCGACGGACCCCCTGTACATCCTCTACACGTCCGGAACGACCGGAAAACCCAAGGGAGTCGTCCGCGACTGCGGCGGCTACGCGGTGGCGCTGCGCTGGTCCATGGAGGCCGTGTACGACGTGGGTCCCGGCGAGACCATGTTCACCGCGTCCGACGTGGGATGGGTCGTCGGCCACTCGTACATCGTGTACGCCCCGCTCCTCGCCGGCGCCACGACCGTCCTCTACGAGGGGAAGCCGGTCGGCACCCCGGACGCGGGCCAGTTCTGGCGGGTGGCGCAGGAGTACGGCGTGAAGACGCTGTTCACCGCGCCCACCGCCTTCCGGGCGATCAAGAAGGTCGACCCGGAAGGCCGGTTCACGCGTGCGTACGACCTCAGTGCCCTGAAGTACCTGTTCCTGGCCGGGGAGCGGCTCGACCCGGAGACGTACCACTGGGCGAGCGAGCTGCTCGGCATCCCGGTGATTGACCACTGGTGGCAGACCGAGACGGGCTGGCCGATCGTCGCGAACCCGGTGGGCATCGAGGCCGCGCCGGTCAAGGCGGGCTCCCCGACGTTCCCGCTGCCGGGCTGGGACGTACGGGTCGTGGACGGGGACGGCAAACCGATGCCGCCCGGTGAGGACGGCGCCATCGTCGTCCGCCTCCCCATGCCGCCCGGCTCCCTCCCCACCCTCTGGAACGACGACGAACGCTTCGTCTCCTCGTACCTGTCCGCCTTCGACGGCTACTACCTGACCGGCGACGGCGGGCATGTGGACGAGGACGGCTACGTGTTCGTGATGGGCCGCACCGACGACGTCATCAACGTCGCAGGGCACCGTCTGTCCACGGGCGGGATGGAGGAGGTCCTCGCCTCGCACCCGGATGTGGCCGAGTGCGCGGTCATCGGGGTGGCGGACTCACTCAAGGGCCAGGTCCCGCGAGGGTTCGTGGTCCTGAAGGCGGGCGTCTCGTCCGACCCCGCGGTGGTCGAGGCGGAACTCGTCCAGCTCGTACGGGACCGGATCGGCGCCGTCGCGTCCCTGAAGGAGGTCGCCGTGGTGGCCGCCCTGCCCAAGACCCGCTCGGGGAAGATCCTGCGCAGGACCATGCGCGGAATCGCCGACGGCCTGGACGAACCAGTGCCGTCGACGGTCGATGACGTAGCGGTCCTGGACGCGCTGCGACCGGTCCTCACGCGCGGGTCAGCGGGCGCCGCCGAGCAGTGAGCGGATCGCGACGCGGTCGAGGTTCGTCAGGCCGCGCACCAGCTGCGGCGTCAGGAACACAAGGACGAACCCGATGGCCGAGACCGCGGCGATCTGGGCGGGCGACTCCACGTAGTACGCGTGGTGCACGCCGGCGTCGGTCGTGAAGTCGTAGATCCGGTAGCCGGGCCAGTCCAGGTAGCGGTGGAAGACCCAGGAGTAGGCCGGGAAGAGCGCGACCACCCAGCCCGTGACGAAGAACGTCACGGACACCACGAAAGTCAGCACCCGCCACGGGAACATCACCACGTGGAAGAGCAACGCTTTCCACCCGGCGCCGTCGGCGAGCCGCCCCCGCAGTCCGGGCGCGGCGGGCGCGGGCGCCGCCACGTCCAGACCGAGCAGCGCACGCGCCCTGCCCCGCTCCGCCGCACCGAGCCCGCGCGCCCCGCCCAGCGCCGCCGCGAGGACCGGCAGCCCGATCCACACGACGAGCGTGCTCACCCCCAGGGCGAACATCGTCACGGCGAAGACGAACCCGGCGATCGCGACGGGGAGCGACGTGAGCGTGTGGCCGATCTCGCGGTAGGTGGCACCGGCGAACGGAGCGCGCCAGAACCCCGGCCGGGCCGTGGTCCGCGGTGCGGTCGGGGTGGTGCTCGCGTAGGACAGCGTGGTCGAGGTCATGCCCCAAGCCTCGCGAATCGACGGCGCGGGCGACATGGGGCTGCGGGGTGTCTTGGGGGTGGGGTTTACCCCAGGTCCGGGGTTGTCCCCAGGTCCGGCGGCGTACCCAAGCCGACCAGGTAGTGGCGTGTGCCAGCTACCTTGCACAACACAGTACTCCTGGGTACTGTGCAATGCATGGAACAGGGCGACACAAGTGATCGCGTTCCCGGCAAGGCCGAGAGCCAACTGCGCAAGGGCGTGCTGGAGTACTGCGTACTCGCGCTGATGCGGGACGAACCCCGCTACGGCGTGGAACTGGTGCAGGCGCTGGCCGCGAGCGGAGCACTCGCGGCCGGGCAGGGCACCATCTACCCCCTGCTGTCCCGGCTGCGGCGGGACGATCTGGTCGCCACCACCTGGCGCGAGTCCGCCTCCGGTCCCCCACGCCGTTACTACCGGCTGACCGAGTCCGGACTCGCCGCGCTGGAGGAGTTCAGCCGCATCTGGCCCGTATTCCGCGACACCGTCGACGGACTGCTCCAGCCCGCTTCACCACCCCCCACCGACTCCGGACGGAACTCATGAAGACCGAATTCGACCAGTCCCCCTCGATCGACTCCTTCCTCCGGTCCGTCGAACGCGAAGCCGCGGTGCTCCCCGTGGACAGAAAGCGGGAACTCCTGTCCGACCTCGGCGAGCACATCAAGGTCGCGCTCGCCGAACGCCCCGGACAGGAGCAGGTGATCCTGGCCGAACTCGGCGACCCGCGCGCCATCGTGGGCACCGCCCTGGAGTCGGTCCCCGCCGCCGACCGGATCCCGCGCACCCCGGCGACTCCGGGCGCGGTGAAGGCGCTGCGCATCCTGCTCTGGTTCAGCCTGGCCCTCGCGGTGTTCGTCGTCGTGGGACTCATCGTGGAACCGATGGACTATCCCGTGTACGTCATGGTGCTCTCGTTGCTGCCCATCGCGCTCACCGCGGCCCATGTCTTCTTCCTGAAGCCAGGGCGTGAGGCGCTGCGCATCACGCTCACCGTGACCTCGGCCTTGTGGGTCGTTGGCCTGATCGTCAAGAACGCGGCGGTCTCGCCCTGGGCCGTCGCAGGGGCGCTCATCGCTGGCGCGATAGTGGTCCTGGTCAATCTGCGGAGCACCCGGACCTGGCTCGCGGGCGCGGCCGAGTAGGCCCACGAGAGCCGAACATGTCTCCGCGAAAGGGCGGCCCCCGCATGAGGCGTGGGTGGCCGCCCTTCCATCGCTCCGGGGTCAACCGAGACGGAGAAAGACGAAGGCCCGGACCGATTGCTCGGTCCGGGCCTTCTGCCTGCGGAGGATACGAGATTCGAACTCGTGAGGGGTTGCCCCCAACACGCTGTCCAGCAACTGATTCGTCCTTGGGTTCTGCGGGGTGGGAGTCCGTTATGACCTGCGGCGGAGCGCGGGTAGCCACGGCTGGTGAACGGTGCTGTACGGCGGTGAATGCAACCAGAACCGCAACCAGACGTGGGTCTACTTGCCTGGCGCGGGCCCGTACCACTGGAGCGCCTGCCCGGTGACAGCGGCCACGCAGTCGAAATCCCGGTCGCGGTGCAGCAACGTCAGCCCCTGCAGTTCCGCCGTGGCGGCCACGACCAGGTCAACGGCTCCTGCGCTGCGGTGTTGCCCCTGCTTGGTCAGGGCTTCCTGTACTTGCCAGGCGCGTGTGTAGGCGCGCTCATCGACCGGTACCCAGCCGAAAAGCATCCGCATGTCTTCGATACCCCGTGCCCGGTCTTCGGCGGAACGGGCACTGTAGAAGAACTCCAGCTCGGTGATGGGACAGGTGGCGATGAGCCCGGCCGCGGCGGCTCGGTCCCAGCCGTACTGCTCCGCATCACCGCGCATGAATCGAGCGAGTGCGCTCGTGTCGATCAGGAACTGGGCCGCGTTCACCGACGGTAGTTTCCCTTGTCCTCGAAGAGGTCCAGGTCGAAGGCGCCGTCACCGGCGGCTGTGCGCAGCCGGGTCAGGGCGAGCGCGCGACGGCGGTTCTCCAGCACCTCGCGCAGGGCGGTGTTGACGGTTTCCTTCTTGGTGCCTGTGCCGAGTGCCTTGGCGACGTCGGTCACCAGTTGGTCATCGAGATCGATCACGGTTCGGCTCATCCCTGCACCTCCATGGATATCATCGGTGCCATCGAGTATATCTCGCGAGGTTCAATGTGGTGTGGTGCGTGGTCCAGCGAAGGGGTGCCCGTGCACCCGCCGGGCCCGATCCAGACGTCTCGCACGGCGCTCCGCCGTTCTTGTGGCTGCACGATCCCGTGCCAGAGGCGGAACACCTCGACGTCAAGCCAACGCGTACGCGTTGACCGTGGGTGTTCGCACCCAGGCCGAGGGCGCCGCAGGCCAGGAACTGGGCGTCCCGGACCGGGCATCGACCAGATCATGGGGTGGGAGCCGGGCGGCGCCGCGAGGGTGCGTGCGCGGTACCTCCACGTGCCGGATCACCTACTCAAGGAGGTGGCCCAGAAGATCGGTACGGCAATCTGGGGAGCGCCGGAAACAGCCCCTGTGGACAAAGACCAGGACAACGGGAGCTGAGAAACGCAGAGGGCCCGCACCGTGTGAACGGTGCGGGCCCTCTGACCTGCGGAGGATACGAGATTCGAACTCGTGAGGGGTTGCCCCCAACACGCTTTCCAAGCGTGCGCCCTAGGCCACTAGGCGAATCCTCCGCCGCAAACAATACAAGACGCCGAGGAGTGCTCGCGACCACGTTGACGATCAAGGTCATCGACGGATCGAGGGGTCGGACCTCCGGGTTCTTTCCACGGTGGGGGATCGGGTACTGTGGGCGTCAGCCCCTCACGTGGCGCTATCTGACTGAACTCCCCCAGGGCCGGAAGGCAGCAAGGGTAAGTCGGCTCTGGCGGGTGCGTGGGGGGCGTTTACGTTTCCGGGGGCACGCGATACCCGTGGGCGGGTCCGGTTGTCAGTGGGCGCCTATAACCTCGTATGCGTGTCGTCTCTCGCGCTCTATCGCCGCTACCGCCCGGAGTCGTTCGCCGAGGTCATCGGGCAGGAACATGTAACCGACCCGCTGCAGCAGGCGCTGCGGAACAACCGGGTCAATCACGCGTACCTGTTCTCGGGCCCGCGCGGCTGCGGCAAGACGACCAGCGCGCGCATTCTGGCCCGCTGTCTCAACTGTGAGCAGGGCCCCACCCCGAATCCGTGCGGAGAGTGCCAGTCCTGCCAGGACCTCGCGCGCAACGGACCGGGGTCGATCGACGTCATCGAGATCGACGCCGCTTCGCACGGTGGTGTGGACGACGCCCGTGACCTGCGGGAGAAGGCCTTCTTCGGCCCGGCGAGCAGCCGGTACAAGATCTACATCATCGACGAGGCCCACATGGTCACGTCCGCGGGCTTCAACGCGCTGCTGAAGGTGGTCGAGGAGCCGCCGGAGCACCTCAAGTTCATCTTCGCGACCACCGAGCCCGAGAAGGTCATCGGGACGATCCGGTCCAGGACGCACCACTACCCGTTCCGGCTCGTGCCGCCGGGGACGCTGCGCGACTACCTGGGTGAGGTGTGCGGCAAGGAGGACATGGCTGTCGCGGAGGGCGTGCTGCCGCTCGTCGTCCGGGCAGGCGCGGGGTCCGTGCGTGACTCCATGTCCGTCATGGACCAGCTGCTCGCCGGCGCGGGCGAAGACGGTGTGACGTATGCCATGGCGACCGGTCTGCTCGGATATACGGACGGTTCGTTGCTCGACTCCGTCGTCGAGGCCTTCGCCACCGGTGACGGCGCCGCCGCCTTCGAGGTCGTGGACCGGGTCATCGAGGGTGGCAACGATCCGCGGCGCTTCGTGGCCGACCTGCTCGAGCGGCTGCGGGATCTCGTGATCCTGGCCGCCGTTCCCGACGCCGCGGAGAAGGGGCTCATCGACGCCCCGGCCGATGTGGTGGAGCGGATGCAGGCGCAGGCGGGCACGTTCGGCGCCGCCGAGCTCAGCAGGGCCGCCGATCTCGTCAACGAGGGCCTGACCGAGTTGCGCGGCGCCAACGCTCCGCGGCTCCAGCTCGAGCTGATCTGCGCGCGCGTGCTGCTGCCCGCCGCGTACAACGACGAGCGTTCGCTCATGGCCCGCCTGGACCGCATCGAGCGCGGCGGAGTCTTCACGCCGGGCGGGCAGGGGCCCGCGCCTTCCATGGCGTACGTTCCCGGGCCCGATGCCCATGCTCCTATGCAGGCCGGTGCCCCGGCGCAGGCGCAGGCGCCTGTGCCGTCCGTCGAGCCGGGTGGCGGGCCCGCGGCGGCTCGGGCGGCGGTGCGAGGAGGCGGGCCGGGCGGCGGCCCCGGCGCGGCTCAGGCCCCGACTCCGGCTCCGGCGGCGCCCATGGCTCCGCAGGCTCAGGCGCCCGCACCGGCCCCCGCACCGGCCCCCGCACCGGCCCCCGCGCCGAGCCCCACTCCGGCTCCCGCCCCGCCCGCGGAGGCCCAGACCGCTCAGCCCGCCCCTGCCGCCCCCGGCTCCTGGCCCACCGCCGCCCCGGCGGGCGGCGGAGGCGGTGCCGGTGGAGGCCGCAGGCCCGGCGGATGGCCCACGGCCGCAGCCGCGGGTTCCGGCCAGCCGCCCGCTCCGGCCGCACCACAGACCCCGGCCCCCGACCCGACCCCGCAGCAGTCGGCCCCGGCACCGGCCCCCGCGCCCGCACCCTCCGCACCGGCCCCGGTCGGCGGCCCGGACCCCCGTACGCTCTGGCCGAACATCCTGGAGGCGGTCAAGAACAAGCGCCGCTTCACCTGGATCCTGCTCAGTCAGAACGCGCAGGTCACAGGCTTCGACGGTGCCACGCTCCAGCTCGGTTTCGTGAACGCGGGCGCCCGTGACAACTTCGTGAGCAGTGGCAGCGAGGACGTACTGAAGGCGGCACTGTCCGAGCAGTTCGGGGCGAACTGGAAGATCGACGCCGTCGTCGACACCTCGGGCGGAGGCGGCGCACCCCCGGCGCCCGGCCCCGGCGGCGGATACGGCGGTGGCGGTGGCGGTGGCGGTGGTTACGGCGGAGGCGGCTACGCCCCCGCGCCCGCCCCGGCACCGGCGCCGGCTCCCGCACCCCCGGAGCGGTCCCAGCCGTCCGCCGCCCAGCCCGCTCCGCCCAGTGCGGAGCCCGCCCCGGCCCCCGCTCCCCAGGAACCGCCCCGCCGCTCGGTGTCGGTGGAGGACGACATCCCGGAGGACGACGACCCGGACCTGGACGAGAAGTCACTGTCGGGCCACGACCTGATCATGCGTGAGCTGGGCGCGACGGTGGTCGAGGAGTTCACGAACGAATAGCGCGGAGCCCCTGCCCGTGGACCTGTGCCCGTGGACCCGTGCCCATGGACCCGTGCCCATGGAGGGGCCTGGAGGAACCCACAAACCCCCGATCCTCCCGCCTTGGGTAGCCCGTACAAGACCACCCCGGTCGTACGGATAGGCTGACCGGCGTGAAGGTCCTCGTCATCGGCAGCGGCGCCCGCGAACACGCCCTGTGCCGCTCAATGTCCCTCGACCCCGACGTCACCGCCCTGCACTGTGCTCCCGGCAACGCAGGCATCGCCGAGGTCGCCGAGCTGCACGCGGTCGACGCCCTCGACGGCGCGGCGGTCACCGCTCTCGCCCAGGAGCTGGAGGCGGAGCTCGTCGTCGTCGGCCCCGAGGCGCCCCTGGTCGCCGGTGTCGCCGACGCGGTCCGCGCCGCCGGCATCCCCGTCTTCGGCCCGTCCGGCGAGGCCGCCCAGCTGGAGGGCTCCAAGGCGTTCGCCAAGGACGTCATGGCCGGCGCGGGTGTGCCCACCGCACGCTCGTACGTGTGCACCAACGCCACGGAGATCGACGAGGCGCTCGACGCGTTCGGCGCCCCGTACGTCGTGAAGGACGACGGTCTCGCCGCGGGCAAGGGCGTCGTCGTGACCGACGACATCGAGGAGGCCCGCGCCCACGCGAAGGCCTGTGAGCGCGTCGTCATCGAGGAGTTCCTCGACGGCCCCGAGGTCTCGCTCTTCGCGATCACCGACGGCACCACCGTTGTCCCGCTGCAGCCCGCTCAGGACTTCAAGCGCGCGCTCGACAACGACGAGGGCCCCAACACCGGTGGAATGGGCGCCTATTCGCCGCTCCCGTGGGCCGACCCGAAGCTGGTCGGGGAGGTCCTCGACACGGTGCTGCAGCCGACGGTCGACGAGATGGCGCGGCGCGGCACCCCGTTCTCGGGCCTGCTCTACGCCGGTCTCGCGATCACCGGCCGCGGCGTCCGCGTCATCGAGTTCAACGCCCGCTTCGGCGACCCCGAGACCCAGGTCGTCCTGGCCCGCCTCAAGACGCCGCTGGCCGGTGTCCTGCTGGCGTCGGCCCATGGCACGCTCGCCGACCTCGAGCCGCTGCGCTGGAGCGAGGACGCGGCCGTCACCGTCGTCCTCGCCTCGCACAACTACCCCGACACCCCGCGCACCGGTGACCCGATCACCGGGCTCGACGAGGTGGCCGCGCAGGACGCCCCGAACGCGTACGTGCTGCACGCCGGCACCAAGCGCGACGGCGGGAGCGGCGCGGTCGTCAGCGCGGGCGGCCGCGTGCTGTCCGTCACCGCGGTCGGCGGCGACCTGACGCAGGCCCGCGAGCGCGCGTACGCCGCCGTGGAACGCATCGGCCTCGACGGCTCGCAGCACCGCACGGACATCGCCGCGAAGGCCGCTTCCGGCCACTGACAGCCACCGGTTCCGGGCGGGCCGCACCCTCGCCTGCCCGGCGCCCGATGTCACCCACCTCTACCCAAAGCCATTCCATCGAGTGACCGCTGGCCCAACCGGCTGACGAGGCCGGAACCCCCAACTAGGGTGCGGCGCACGGAGTTACGGCACCCGTGCGAGCCGCGCAGAACCAGACGGACCACCGGCATTGCGATGTCAGTGGCGGGTGCCATTGTGGGGGAGTGAGCAACGCCACCAGAGCTCTGCTGCGGGCCTCGGCCCCTGGCTGGGCAACAGGCAAGGGCAGCAGGGGGTGACATCGGTCGTGTCCGGTACGGGTGTGGAGATGGGTGCGCAGAGTGCGCGCTCCCGAGCCCTCGCCGTGCTGCGCATCCGCAGCAGGGCGACGGCCATCGCGCTGCTTCCCGCAGCCGTTTCCGTGGTGCTGCTCGCGGGAGGCACCACCGGCCATCTGACGGGCGGGGGCTGGGACGTCGCGCGCGGCATCGTGAGCGCGATCGCCCTCGTCGTCCTGCTCGCGGCCGCCGCCGTCGCCCTCGTGGTGGCGCGCGCCCGCCCGGCCGTCAGTCCGACGATCCCGATCGCCGAGAACACCGCCCCCGATCTGTACCGGATGGTGCGCGACCTGGCCGACCGGCTCGATGTTCCGGCCCCCTCGGCGATAGCGCTCACCCCGGACGTCGACAGCTGGCTCGAGGACCGTACGCATCCTGCCCACGGCCCGCCCACGCGCCGCGGCCAGAGCCCCGCCCCCGGGCGGAGCGCGGCGGACGGGAGCGGGGACCCCAAGGCCCCCGCCGCGCCCGTCCTCGTCATCGGCTCGCCCTTCCTGTGGTGGATGCGGGTGGGCGAGCTGCGTGCGCTCCTGGCCCCGGTCGTCGCCGGTACGGGACCCTCGGCGCACCCCGACATAGCGGCGGCCCGGCGCTTCATCCGTGGCCTCGACGCGGCGGTGGCGGTCTCCTCCGCAGGCGGCCGCGGGCCGGTGGCTCGTGTCGTGCTCGGCGGTGTCGGCCGGGTCGCGCGGCTGCTGCTGACCGGTTGCCGGGTGCACGCCGCCGAGATGGAGCGCGGCGTCGCCGCGGCCGCGGCCGAGCGCGCCCAGGCGGTGGACTACGGCCTGCGGATCGTCGCCCAGGAGCAGGTCGGGCTCGCGTACGCGGGCTGGGACCGGCTGCTCACGCGCGTCGCGCTGCCGGCCTGGCGGATGGGCCGCTGGCCCGCCCGGCTTGACGCGGGCGTGGTCGCGGCGCTGACCGAGCTGTCCCGGCGCGATCGCCTCGCGGCGCAGAACGGGAGCTTTGCCTCGCGGCTCGGGGAGCGTCCCGCGTGCGATCTGCTCGAAGAGCCCGGAACGGTCGACGAGGCGGCGTCGCTGCTCGCCGCGCGTCTCTTCCACGGGGGGCCCGCCGAGCGGGGGCCGGACTGGGCGCCGGTGGACTGGCAGGAGTATCCGGACGAGGTCGTGGACCGGAAGTGGCGGATGGATGCGGCTCGGCTCCACCGGGTTATGGATGGGCTGGGCGTACGGGTTCCCTCCGGGGGTGCGGAGGGGCCGACGTTGGCCCGGGTTCTGGATCACCTTTCGGTGGTGCCGGGCGGGTCGTCCGCGCACACGTCTCGGGGCTCCGCCCCGGACCCCGCTGCTCAATCGCCGCAGGGGCTTGAAATGCCTGCTCAATCGCCGCAGGGGCTTGAATTGGCCGCACCCGGCGCTGGTGGGCTTGAAATGCCCGCCGAGCCGGACGGGACCGTCCTCGACGTTCTCTCCGCCACCCTCGCCGCCGAGGTGGCCCGGGAGGAGAGTGCGCGGCCCGTGTCCTCGGGGCCGCCCGCCGGGCAGGGGAGTCCGGACGGGGCGTTGTGGGACGAGGGCGCGTTGCCGCTGTTCCCGCTGCAACCGCCGCGCACAGGGCGGGAGTTGCTGGCCGACCACGTCACCGCGATGGTCTGCTGCGCCGCTGTGGACACGGCGGGCGCGGCGCCGGGCCTGGACTGGCTGGACGGCCCGTCGCTCCTGGTCGACGGGGAGCGCACGGCCGACCTGACGCCCCGTGTGCTGAGTCTGGTGGAGGACGGCGACGTGGAGCCGCTCAAGGACTGGCTGACCCGTCGTGGCATCCGCGCGGAGAAGCCGGTGCGCCTCGTGTGAGGCGCCGTCCCGCCTGTGACCCCCGCAACTCCCGGAAACCCGGAGGGAATCGTTCCACTCTCGCCAATTCGCGACGAACGGTGACGGAGTGCGTGCGTAATGTGATGTGCTGGGGACCGGTCGCGGACATGAGGCCGCGGGTGTGGGCTCGGGGGAGCGAGGGAGGGGAGCGGCATGGGGCCGGACAGGGAGGGGCGCCCGAAAGACCTGGCGAGCAAGGACATGCCCCCGCCCCGCGCGCGTACGCCCCGCTGGGAATCAGGCGCACTGGCGCACGCGGTCACGGACCCGTTCGGACAGGGACCGCTCCCCTGGCTGCGCGGAAGTGAGCACTATTTCGACGACACCGGACATGTCGTGCCCTGGTACGCCGACCATGTGCCGCGGCCCGGCGCGCACGACATCCCGGCCCCCCGCACCAGCGGCCCCCGCACCGCCGACGACGTGCACCGCCAGATCAAGGGCTTCACCTCGACCGGCGCCGCCGCTCCCGGCGAGGCGATCGACTTCCACATCACGGTGGACCCGCCCCAGCAGTTCACCGTGGACATCTACCGCATCGGGCACTACGGCGGAGACGGCGCCCGCAAGATCACCACGAGCCCGCGCCTGTCCGGCATCGTCCAGCCGGCCCCGCTGACCGCGGACCGCACGGTCTCCTGCCACCACTGGTGGCTGTCGTGGCGGCTGCAGATCCCGTCGTACTGGAACGCGGGCGCGTACGTCGCCGTCCTCACGACGCTCGACGGCTATCGCTCGCACATCCCCTTCACGGTCCGCGACTCCGAGCCCGCCGACCTGCTGCTCCTGCTCCCGGACATCACCTGGCAGGCGTACAACCTCTACCCGGAGGACGGGCGCACGGGCGCGAGCCTGTACCACGCGTGGGACGAGGAAGGGCGGCTGCTCGGCGAGAGCGAGGCCGCGATCACGGTCTCCTTCGACCGTCCGTACGCGGGCGCGGGCCTGCCCCTGCACGTGGGGCACGCCTACGACTTCATCCGCTGGGCCGAGCGGTACGGGTACGACCTCGCGTACGCCGACGCCCGCGATCTGCACGCGGGCCGCATCGACCCGACCCGCTACCGGGGCCTGGTCTTCCCCGGTCACGACGAGTACTGGTCGGCGAACATGCGCCGCACGACCGAGCTGGCCCGGGAGAACGGGACATCGCTCGTCTTCCTCTCCGCCAACACCATGTACTGGCAGGTGGAGTTGGGCGCGGCCCCGTCCGGCGTACCGGACCGGCTGCTCACCTGCCGCAAGCGCAGGGGCCCCGGAAGGCCGACGCTGTGGCGGGAGATCGACAAGCCGGAGCAGCAGCTGATGGGCATCCAGTACGCGGGCCGGGTCCCCGAGCCGCACCCCCTGATCGTGCGGAACGCGGACCACTGGCTGTGGGAGGCGACCGGGGCGCACGAGGGGGACGAGATAGCGGACCTGGTGGCCGGTGAGGCCGACCGCTACTTCCCGCGGACGTCCCTGCCCGAGCACCAGGACCGCATCCTGCTCGCGCACTCCCCGTACCGCGACAGCGACAAGGCCCGCAGGCACCAGGAGACATCGTTGTACCGGTCGCCGTCCGGAGCGCTGGTCTTCGCGTCCGGGACGTTCGCCTGGTCCCCGGCCCTGGACCGCCCCGGCCACGTGGACCCGCGGATCCAGCGGGCGACGGCGAATCTCCTCGACCGCATCTGCAAACGAGACTGAGCACACGCCCCGTCACAGGACCCGTGGCCAAAACTCGTCCCCACGTACGGGAGAATCGGGGTACTCGTACATACCCACGGGGAGGAACCATGTCCGGATTCGTCGAAAAGCCCGAGCCAGTACAGGTGCCGGGCCTGGTGCATCTCCACACCGGCAAGGTGCGGGACCTGTACCGGAACGAGGCGGGCGACCTCGTCATGGTCGCCACCGACCGCATGTCGGCCTACGACTGGGTGCTGCCCAGCCCGATCCCGGACAAGGGCAAGGTCCTCACGCAGCTGTCGCTGTGGTGGTTCGACCAGCTCCAGGATCTGATCCCGAACCACGTCATCTCGCAGGAGCTGCCCGAGGGCGCCCCCGCCGACTGGGCGGGCCGCACCCTCGTCTGCGAGAGCCTCGACATGGTCCCGGTCGAGGCCGTGGCCCGCGGCTACCTCACCGGCTCGGGCCTGGTCGAGTACAACGAGTCGCGTACGGTCTGCGGCCTCGCCCTGCCCGAGGGCCTGGAGGACGGCTCCGAGCTGCCCGCCCCGATCTTCACGCCCGCCACGAAGGCCGAGGTCGGCGAGCACGACGAGAACGTGAGCTACGAGGAGGTGGCCCGCCAGGTCGGCGCCGAGACGGCCGCCCAGCTGCGCCAGTCCACCCTCGCCGTCTACAGCCGGGCGCGGGACATCGCGCGCGAGCGCGGCATCATCCTGGCCGACACCAAGTTCGAGTTCGGCTTCGACAAGGACGGCGCGCTGATCCTCGCCGACGAGGTGTTGACCCCGGACTCCTCCCGCTTCTGGCCCGCCGACCAGTGGCAGCCGGGCCGCGCCCAGCCGAGCTACGACAAGCAGTTCGTGCGGGACTGGCTGACCTCGCCGGCCTCCGGCTGGGACCGCAAGAGCGAGCAGCCGCCGCCCGCGCTCCCGGACGAGGTCGTGACGGCGACCCGCGCCAAGTACATCGAGGCGTACGAGCTGCTGACCGGCCAGAGCTGGAACGCGTAGCGACAGGAACGACGAGAAAGGCCCCGGTCCTCGGACCGGGGCCTTTCTTCGTGGAGCGAACGACGAGGTTCGAACTCGCGACCTCAACCTTGGCAAGGTTGCGCTCTACCAACTGAGCTACGTTCGCAAGCGCCGCTTGCGCGGTGCCGCTGCGCCGAAGCGCGACGCCAACTATACCCAACCTCGTTCGCGCGCGAGACGTACCGCCGCGTGCCGGTTCTCCGCACCGAGCTTCGAGACGGCCGACGACAGATAGTTGCGGACCGTCCCCTGGGACAGCGCGGCCCGCTCGGCGATCTCCGCGACGGGAGCGCCGTCGGCCGCGAGTTCGAGCACCTCGGCCTCGCGCGCGGTCAGCGGCGAGTCTCCGGAGGAGATCGCGTCGGCCGCCAACTCCGGGTCCACATAACGGTTTCCCGCGTGCACCGTGCGGATGATCTCGGCGAGCCGCTGCGCGCTCACCGTCTTCGGTACGAACCCGCGCACACCTGCGGCGAGGGCCCGCTTCAGGTGCCCCGGGCGGCCGTGGCTGGTCACGATCATGGTGCGGCAGCCGGGCAGTTCGTCCCGGATCGATGTGGCCACGCTCACACCGTCGGCGCCCGGCATCTGCAGGTCGAGCACGGCGACGTCCGGCTTGTGCGCCCGCGCCATGGCGAGTGCCTCGGGCCCACTGGCGGCCTCGGCGACGACGACCAGATCGTCCTCCAGGGCGAGCAGTGCGGCGAGCGCGCCGCGGATCAGATGCTCGTCGTCGGCGAGCAGCACGCGCAGCGTCATCGGCGGGCCTCCTGCTCCTGCTGTGCGTCGGGCACGGTGGAAGCGGTGGGCACAGCCCCCGGCGCCTGTGCCGGAGGCGTCAACGGCACGGAGGCCTTCACGCGGAACACCTCGCCGCGCAACGTTCCGTTCCGCACCACTCCCGCCTCCAGCTCCCCGCCCACCGCGGCCAGCCGCTCCCGCAGCCCCGCGAGCCCCGACCCCGTACCGGAGGCCGATGGCGCGCCGCCGACCCCGTCGCTCTCCACGCTCAACACCACACCACCCGCAGCCACCTCCAGCTCCACACGGCAGGCCTTCGCATCGCCGTGCCGCAGTACGTTCGTCGTGGTCTCGCGCACCACCCAGCCGAGCACGGACTGCACCTCGCTGGGCAGTCCGGCGGCGGACCCGGTCACGGTGCAGTCGATCCCAGCGGCGTCCAACACGCCTTGCGCACCGGCGAGTTCGGCCCCGAGGTCGGCCTCGCGGTAGCCCCGTACGACATCGCGCACCTCCTTCTGCGACTCGCGCGCGATGCGCTGCACCTCGATCATCTGCGCCACCGCGTCCTCGGTCCGCCCGCGCCGGGCGAGCTGCACGGCGAGCTCGCTCTTCAGCGCGACGACGGACAGGTTGCGCCCCATCACATCGTGCAGATCCCGCCCGAACCGCAACCGCTCCTCGGCGACGGCGAGCAGGGCCTTGGTCTCGCGGGAGCGCTCGGAGTCCCACATCACGGAGAGGGACCAGGCGGAGCACCGGAAGGTCAGCAGGGCGAGAGCGGCTGTCAGGATCATCAACAGGGCCACGACCACGAGGCCGCCGGGCGAGGTACCGATGACCGCGGCGGCCGCGACACAGACCACGATGGCCACGGCGGCCCGCCGCGCGAAGGAGCGTACGGGCACCGTCAGTGCGTAGGCGCAGGCGAACGGCATGGGGGCGAACACCAGCGGCATGGCGATCAGGCCGTCCCGCACGCTGTCGGTGACGGTCAGCGCGACGATCAACCCGAACGCGATGACGGCCAGTGCCGCGCTGACTCCCGTCAGGGCCCGGGGCACGCGGCCCCGCCCCAGATACTGGTCGAGGGCGGCCAGCGCGTGCCGGTCGCCGACCACGCACTGCACCAGGTTCACGACGACAAGGGCGCCACCGAGGGCGTACGGGACGGTGTCGCGCACCAGGCTGCCTGCGAGGCCGGAAATCGACCAGGCCACGAAGAACAACCAGTTGACCGTGCGCAGCGTGAACCGTGTCTGCCACTCGACCCGCTCGACCTTGCTCCGGTCCCGCCAACGAACCCGCACGCCAGCCCCTCTCAATGCCGCGGTTCCCACCGGAACCGCTTCTGCACAGCAAACACCGCGACCACAATCCAGGCCACCGCGATGGCGATCGCCTGCACGGTCTCCCCGCCGGACAGGTTCCCGCTCCAGCCGCCCCGCACCAGGGTGAGCGCCGAGGTGAGCGGCAGCAGCTCGCACACGGACGCCACCTTGTCCGGCAGGATCTCCAGCGGAACGGTGGCGCCGGACCCGATCATCGAGATGAGCAGCATCGGCATCGCCGCGACCTGCGCGCTCTCCACGCTGCGGCTGAAAGCCGTGGTGAAGGCGGCGAGCGCCACGCACAGCGGGATCCCCAACAGCAGGCCGAGCACCGCCAGTTGAGGCGCCTCGGGGGCCCCGGCGTCCAGCACCGTAGAGCAGGCGACGGCCATCACGACGCACTGCACGAGCCCGATCACGACGGACGGCACCGCGGCGCCCGCGAGGATCTCGGGGTCGCGCAGCTCTCCGGTGCGCAGCCGCTTGAGGACCAGTTCCTCGCGCCGTGCCGCGTACACGCTCACCAGCGAGCTGTACACGGCGAACAGCAGCGAGAACGCGACGGCGGCGGTGAGCATGGTGGAGCCGATGTTCAGGCCCGCGTCCCGCAGCCCGTCCCGGTCCACGTACTGGGCGACGCTGAACGGCAGCACGAGCGGCACGAACACCGCCGTGAACAGCACGCCCTTGCTCCGCCCGATGAGCGTGAACTCGGCCCGCGCGAGGGCGCGCAGTCGTCCCGCGGAGGTGGTCGTCGCCGTGGTCGCGGCCGAGTTCGTGGTCTTGGGCACCGTCGTCGTACTCATACCGCCATCTCCTTCTCCCGGTCCGGCTTCCCCGCGGGACCCTTCGCGTCCTGCGCGATCCGCAGGAACGCCTCCTCCAGCGAGGCGCCCCGCACATCGAGCCGCCGCAGTTCGACGCCGGCGTCCCTGGCCCACACGAGGAGTCCCGTGGCGGCCCGCTGCAGATCCTCGGTGCGCAGCCGGATCAGCCGGCCCTCGATGTCGTGCGTGTCGACGCCGAGCCAGCCCAGCGGCGGCAGATCGCCCACGAAGTACCCGTCGGGCAGCTCGAAGGAGATGTGCGAGGGCTGCGCGGCGACGACCTCGTCGACGCGGCCCTCGGCGGCGATCCGGCCCTCGTGCAGGATCGCGAGCCGGTCGGCGAGCTCCTCGGCCTCTTCGAGGTAGTGCGTGGTCAGCAGCACGGTGGTGCCCTCGGCGCTCAGCCGGCGCACCAACTCCCAGGTGTCGCGGCGCCCTTCGGCGTCGAGGCCGGTGGTCGGCTCGTCGAGGAAGAGCACCTCGGGCCGCCCGAGCAGCGCGAGCGCGAGGTCGAGCCGCCGCTTCTCGCCGCCGGACAGCTGCTTGACCCGGACCGCCCCGCGCCTGCCGAGCCCCACCGCCTCCAGCGCCTCGCCGATCGGCCGGGCCCCGCTCGTGCAGCCCGCCCACATCCGTACGGTCTCGGTGACGGTCAGCTCGCTGGGGAATCCGCCGTCCTGCAGCATCACCCCGATCCGCGGCCGCACCCGGTCCCGTTCGCTGTACGGGTCGTGCCCGAGCACCCGCACCCGGCCACCGGCCGGGGCCGCGAGTCCCTCGATGAGCTCGACGGTGGAGGTCTTTCCTGCGCCGTTCGTGCCGAGGAGTGCGAAGAGCTCGCCGCGGCCCACGGAGAAGCTGACTCCGCGCACCGCCTCGAAGGAACTCTTGGTGCCGTCCCCGTACACGCGGCGCAGATCAGTGACATCGATCACGCGCTCGTTGCTGGTCATGTCTCAAGCCTTCCGCCCGGCGGGGGCGGTCGGCAGTGCGCGCTGTCATCGGCCCGCATGACAAATGTCAGAAGGCCGGCGGACACGACGAAGGCCCGGTCCATGAGGACCGGGCCTTCGTTCTCTGAGCGAACGACGAGGTTCGAACTCGCGACCTCAACCTTGGCAAGGTTGCGCTCTACCAACTGAGCTACGTTCGCACTGCTTGCATCAGCCTACCGTACCCACCGAAGTGCTCGGTACGCGATGCGGAGCGGGTGACAGGAATTGCACACTGCGCCTTCCCCCTGGAAGGGGGATGTTCTGCTACTGAACTACACCCGCATGTACTCCGTGAGGTCCGGCCCTGCGGCCTCGCCCCTCGGCGTGCTCCAGACTTTAGCCGACCCTCGGGGGTGCAGCGCAAGTCCGGTCGCCGAGGGGCTTCGGTCGGCGGGTGCGCGCGCTCAGTTGGCCTCGGCGAAGGCCTCGTAGACCCGCTTCGGGATGCGGCCGCGCGGCGGCACGTCGAAGTGGTTCGAGCGAGCCCAGGCGCGGACGGCCGCCGGGTCCGGGCTCAGGTCGGTGCGCTTGTACGCCTTGCCCGTCTTCCCCGACCGCTTGCGGCCCGCCTCCAGGTAGGGGGCGAGGGCCTCGCGGAGCTGGTGGGCGTTGGTCTTATTGAGGTCGATCTCGTACGACGAGCCGTCGAGACCGAATGCGACCGTTTCCGCCGCTTCCCCGCCGTCGATGTCGTCAAAGAGGGTGACCACGACACGCTGCGCCACGAATATCGGTCCCTTCGTCCAGCACCCCGCTTTGACGTGCGGTGATGCAGACCGTCCAGCTGTTGTCAGGCAATGCCCGGGCAATGCGGTGCCCCGAGTTCAGGCCGAGTGCCTGTATCTGCCATTTCCTTTTTACCCTGTCCGGCAATGCAGTGGGAAGACCAGTTAAAAGTCTCGGTGTGTCTCGCGTGGTGGTTATCCGGAGTCTTTCCCTTAATTTTCCGTGGGGATCTCATGTCGTTGCCATAACGTGATCCGCATCTCGTAGCTTCCTACGGTCTACGCGAGTAGAAAATTTGGGCAGGTAGGCTGAACGGACCAGCTCAGCACCACACACCGGGAGTGCCAGTGGCACGCGTCGTAGTCGACGTCATGCTCAAGCCGGAGATCCTCGACCCTCAGGGCCAGGCCGTGCAGCGTGCGCTGCCGCGCCTCGGTTTCGAGGGCATCTCCGACGTCCGCCAGGGAAAGCGTTTCGAGCTCGAAGTGGACGGGCCGGTGGATGACGCCGCCCTTGCCCGTATCCATGAGCTGGCGGAAACCTTCCTCGCCAACACCGTGATCGAAAACTTCACCGTCAAGGTGGAAGAGCCCGCGGTGGGGGCCGAAAAGTGACCGCTCGTATTGGCGTCGTCACCTTTCCCGGTTCCCTCGATGATCGCGACACCCGGCGCGCGATCCGGCTTGCCGGTGCGGAGCCGGTCGCGCTCTGGCACAAGGACAAGGACCTGAAGCAGGTCGACGCGGTCGTCCTGCCCGGTGGTTTCTCCTACGGCGATTACCTGCGCGCGGGCGCCATTTCGCGTTTCTCGCCCGTCATGGAGACGCTGATCGAGCAGGCGAAGGCGGGCCTCCCGGTCCTCGGTATCTGCAACGGATTCCAGGTCCTCACCGAGGCCCACCTGCTCCCCGGCGCCATGCTCGGCAACGACCACCTGCACTTCATCTGCCGCGATCAGAAGCTGCGGGTGGAGAACGCGGACACCGCCTGGACCGTCGACTACGACGCCGGGCAGGAGATCCACATCCCGCTGAAGAACATGGACGGCCGCTACGTGGCCGACGAGCGCACGCTCGACATGCTGGAGGCGGAGGGACGGGTGGCCTTCCGGTACCTCGACATGAACCCGAACGGTTCGCTCCGTGACATCGCCGGCATCACGAACGCGGCGGGCAACGTCGTCGGTCTGATGCCGCACCCGGAGCACGCCGTCGAGCCCCTCATCGGGAGCGGCCGCACCGACGGCCTCCCGTTCTTCACCTCGATCCTCAAGAAGCTGGTCGCCGCCTCATGAGCCTCGACACCACAGACAACGCCGCGAAGACTCCCGACGTCGAGCTGCCCTGGGCCGAACTCGGCCTGAAGAAGGACGAGTACGAGCGGGTCGTGGAGATCCTCGGCCGCCGTCCCACCGGCGCCGAGCTCGCCATGTACTCGGTCATGTGGTCCGAGCACTGCTCGTACAAGTCCTCCAAGGTCCACCTGCGCCAGTTCGGCGAGAAGGCGCCGCAGACCGACGCGCTGCTCGTCGGCATCGGCGAGAACGCCGGCGTCGTCGACGTCGGCAACGGCTACGCCGTCACCTTCAAGGTCGAGTCGCACAACCACCCGTCGTACGTCGAGCCCTACCAGGGCGCGGCCACCGGCGTCGGCGGCATCGTCCGCGACATCATCGCGATGGGCGCCCGCCCGGTCGCGGTCGTGGACCCGCTGCGCATGGGCGCCGCCGACCACCCCGACACCAAGCGCGTGCTGCCCGGCGTCGTCGCCGGCATCGGCGGCTACGGCAACTGCCTGGGCCTGCCGAACATCGGCGGCGAGCTCGTCTTCGACGCCTGCTACCAGGGCAACCCGCTGGTCAACGCCGGTGCCATCGGCGTCATGCGGCACGAGGACATCCACCTCGCGAAGGCCTCGGGCGCGGGCAACAAGGTCATCATGTACGGCGCCCGCACGGGCGGCGACGGCATCGGCGGCGCCTCGATCCTGGCCTCCGAGACCTTCGATGACGCGAAGCCGTCGAAGCGTCCCGCCGTGCAGGTCGGCGACCCCTTCCAGGAGAAGCTCCTCATCGAGTGCACCCTGGAGGCCTTCGCCGAGAAGCTCGTCGTCGGCATCCAGGACCTCGGCGCCGCCGGCATCTCCTGCGCCACCTCCGAGCTGGCGTCCAACGGCTCGGGCGGTATGCGCGTCGAGCTGGACGACGTACCGCTGCGCGACTCGACGCTCTCGCCCGAGGAGATCCTCATGAGCGAGTCGCAGGAGCGCATGTGCGCCGTGGTCGAGCCCGGGAAGGTCGACCGCTTCCTGGAGATCTGCGAGAAGTGGGACGTCATCGCCACCGTCATCGGTGAGGTGACCGACGGCGACCGCCTGGAGATCTTCTGGCACGGCGAGAAGATCGTCGACGTCGACCCGCGCACGGTCGCGCACGACGGCCCGGTCTACGAGCGCCCGCTCGCCCGCCCCGACTGGCAGGACGCGCTGCAGGCCGACGACGCGGGCAAGCTGCCGCGTCCGGCGAACGGCGCGGAGCTGAAGGACCAGGTCCTCAAGCTCGTCTCCTCGCCCAACCAGGCGTCGAAGAAGTGGGTCACCCAGCAGTACGACCACTTCGTGCAGGGCAACACCGTGCTCGCGCAGCCCGAGGACTCGGGCATGATCCGCATCGACGAGGAGACCGGGCTCGGTGTCGCCATCGCGACCGACGGCAACGGCCGCTTCGCGAAGCTCGACCCGTACACGGGCGCGCAGCTCGCGCTGGCGGAGGCGTACCGGAATGTCGCGACGACCGGCGCCAAGCCGCTCGCCGTCTCCGACTGCCTGAACTTCGGTTCGCCCGAGGACCCGGCTGTCATGTGGCAGTTCGCCGAGGCCATCCGCGGTCTCGCCGACGGCTGTCTGCAGCTCGGCACCCCGGTGACCGGCGGCAACGTCTCGCTCTACAACCAGACGGGCGAGGCGGCGATCCACCCGACGCCGGTCGTGGCGGTTCTGGGTGTCATCGACGACGTCGCCCGCCGCACCCCGGTCGCCTTCCAGGAAGAGGGCCAGCTCCTCTACCTGTTGGGCGACACCAAGGAGGAGTTCGGCGGTTCGGCCTGGTCGCAGGTCGTCCACGAGCACCTCGGCGGGCTGCCGCCGCAGGTCGACCTGGAGCGCGAGCGGCTGCTCGGCGAGATCCTCATCTCGGCCTCCCGCGACGGCATGATCGACGCCGCGCACGACCTGTCGGACGGCGGTCTGATCCAGGCCGTGGCCGAGTCGGCGCTGCTCGGCGGGAAGGGCGCGCGTCTGGTCGTCCCGGAGGGCCTGGACGCGTTCACGTTCCTCTTCTCGGAGTCGGCGGGCCGTGCGGTCGTGGCGATCCCGCGCAGTGAGGAGCTCCGCTTCAACGACATGTGCGGGGCGCGGGGGCTGCCCGTCACCCGCATCGGTGTCGTGGACGGTGACTCCGTCGACGTGCAGGGCGAGTTCGAGCTCTCCCTGGACGAGCTGCGGACGGCCCACGAGGGCACGATCCCGGCGCTGCTCGCGTAGCGGGGCTCCGCCCCGGACCCCGCGCCTCAATCGCCGGCGGGGCTTGAATTATCAAGCCCCGCCGGCGATTGAGGCGGCCCGTCCGGCAGGACTTTCGGGAAGGGGCGGGGTGGGGGCTGTCCTGGGCCCGGCGAGTGAGGCGTAGCCGTAGGCTCGCTTCATGCCAACGGCCAAGAGGAAGCCCCGCGTTTACAACGCCGACAAGACCCGCACCGCCGTGCTGGCCCAGTTCGGCAACGTACGGAAGGCCGTCGGGGCGCTCACGCCGGAGCAGCTCGCCGGGCCGACGCGGCTCGGGGACTGGACCGTGCGGGAGCTCGCCGCACACATCACGATGGCGACGAGCGCCGTCGCCCGCGGACTCGCCGCAGCCGAGCCGGGCAAGGCCCAACTCCTGCCGCAGGACTGGCCGGTGACCTCGGCGCCGTACGCGCAGGACATCGCCGCGTACGTGACCGGGCTCGCGGCGGACAACGACCTCGCGACGCTCTACGACGACGCCGAGCACAGCCTTGAACAGGCCCTCGCGCAGCACCCCGGCGGCCGGATCATCGCGACCCGCACCGGTGCCATGACCCTCTCCGACTACCTGGTCACCCGCACCGTCGAGCTGATCGTCCACACCGACGACCTGAACGACGCCGTGCCGGGCCTCGACATCCCGTACGACCGCCAGGCCCTCGCCGCCTGCACCCGGATCCTCGCGGACGCCCTCGCCACCAAGGCCCCCGGCGCCTCCACCGAGGTCCGGATCCCGCCGTACGCCGTCGTCCAGTGCGTCGAGGGCCCCCGGCACACCCGCGGCACCCCGCCGAACGTCGTGGAGACCGACCCGCTCACCTGGATCCGGCTTGCCACGGGGCGCACGACCTGGCCCGCGGCGGTCGAGGACGCGCTGGTGAGCGCGAGCGGCGAGCGGGCCGACCTGGCGGGACTGCTGCCGGTCATGGCGTGATGCGCACGGGACGCGCGGCGGGCCGGAACCGGAAGGCGGACCGCCACGTCCCATTGCCATGCTCACGCTACGTACATCCCGTACACGTGCCCTGATCAGCACCGCCGTCCTGCCGCTCGCCGTGCTGGCCACCGTGACCGGCTGCGGCGACCAGCAGTCCGCCGGTGCCGAGTCGGCCGGGGCAGCCCCGATAACCGGCGTCCACTGGAGCGTCCAGAGCGTGACAGTGGGCGGGAAGACGACGAAGGCCCCGGGCAGCGCGTACCTCGAATTCGTCTCGGACGAGCGGGTGCGCGGCAACTACGGCTGCAACCACTTCGACGCCGAGGCGGAGGTCACCGGGGACAGCGTCGACCTCGGCAAGGCGAAGCGGACCATGATGCTCTGCGAGGGCGACGACGTCCGCTCCTTCGAGAAGACCCTGGCCGGCGCCCTCGCCACGAAGAACACGATCAAGTCCGTCGGCGACGGGAACGACCGGCTGACCCTCACCCGGGCCAACGGTGACACCGTCACCCTCGCCGAACAGCGTGACGCCGAACTGGTCGGCACCAAGTGGAACGTCACCAGCCTGAGCGCCGACGACACCACCCGCTCCCTGCCGAAGGCCGCGCAGGGCAGGGCCGAGCTCGTCTTCGACAAGGACGGCCACGTCAGCGCCCGCCTCGGCTGCAACAGCGGCCGCGCCAAGGCCACCGTCGACAACGGACACGTCAGCTTCGGACCGCTGGCCGGCACCCGTATGGGCTGCATCGGAGCGGCCGCCGAGGTCGAGAAGACGATGCTCGACGTCCTGAAGAACAAGGCGGCCTACGACATCCAGGGCGACGCCCTCACCCTGAAGAAGCCGAACGGCAGCGGCATCGGACTCACCGCCGCCGGCGGGTGACAGGACCTCAGGGCCTCACGACCCCACGACCCCACGACCTCAGGACGGATACGGGAGCAGCTCCCCGTCCGTCTTCTCCCACACCGCCTTCAACTCGGCCAGCAGCTTCGGCTCGTCGGCCGACCGGTCCGCCTGCTCGCGCCGGTCGGCCGCCAGGTTGAACAACTGGTCGGTGCCGCCGGTACCCCGGTAGTACTTCCAGTCGCCGCGCCGCACGGCCCGCTCCCCGCGCACCCGCCAGAACAGCTCGCGCTCCGTCAACTCCTCGCCGCGCAGCAGGTAGCCCGCGAGGCTGGTGCCGTCCAGGGGGTACGACCTGTCGGCGCGGGCCCCACCGATCTCCAACAGCGTCGCCGTCCAGTCGGGGGTGAACACCGGCTCGTGGCTGACCTGCCCGCCGCCGATCCGGGCCGGCCAGCGCACGATGGTGGGGACGCGGATGCCGCCCTCCTGGAGGGACGACTTGTTGCCGGACAGCGGCCAGTTGTAGGAGAAGCGCTCACCGCCGTTGTCCGAGGCGAAGAAGACGAGCGTGTCCTGCTCCTGCCCGGACTCCTTCAGGGCCGCCAGGACCTGTCCGATCGACCGGTCCAGGTCCTGCACCATCTCCGTGTACTTCTCGACCGATCCGCCGTCGTCGTGGAAGAGGGCCCGCTTGTCGCCCGCCTTGATCTTCCGTACGACCTCGGCGCTCGCCTCCTCGTCCCCGTCGGCTATCCACGGCCAGTGCGGGGTCGTGAAGTTGAGGTTGAGCAGCCACGGTTGGTCACCGTGGTCCCGCCGCACGTACTCGCTCGCCCGCTCGGTCAGGATCCGTGTGTAGTACCGCAGGTCCTTGTACTCGGCGTCGCCCTCCTTCACCTCGCCCTCGTAGAGGTCGTACTCGCCGCCGAGGCCCAGCTTCGAGTAGTACTCCAGGGCCCCGCCGAAGTTCCCGAAGAACTCGTCCCAGCCGGACTTCGTCGGCGAGTAATCCGGCAGATAGCCGCAGTGCCACTTGCCGATCAGCGCGGTCGCGTAGCCGGCGCCGCGCAGCAGCGAGGCGAGCGTGGGGTGGTTCGGGTCGAGCCCCACGGACCGGTCGGCGATCGGCTCCGCGAGCCCGCCCTTCGTACGGCCCGGATAGCGGCCGGTGTAGAGGCTGAACCGAGTCGGCGAGCAGGTGGCGGAGCCGCTGTACGCGTCGGTGAACCGGACGCCCTGGCGGGCCAGGCGGTCGAGGTTCGGGGTCTTGATGTGCGGGGCGCCGTACGAGGAGAGGTCCGCCCAGCCGAGGTCGTCACCCAGGATGAACAGGATGTTGGGCCGTCGTGACCTGCGGTCGGCGGCAGCCAGGAAGGGCGTCTCACGGGGTTCGGCCGCATGGGCGGCCCGGGCCGTGGACCCGACTCCTGCTGCGGCGACGGTGGCGACGGCCGCCCCGCCGAGGGCGCGACGGGACAGGCGAGAGGCATGCGAAGGCATGGGGTCTCCGAGGTGATGGCCGCCGAGGCGGCATGCGAAGCACGCGCCTCAACAGGGCGCGGATGCATGAAGAAGCGACGTCAGACGGACGTCAGCGGCGAAGGAAGTTCACGCACAGAGACAGATCGCGCTCGCGACACGGACCAGGTCGACGTGGCGGCGCTCCACAAGGGTGACCGCACGGTCACGGAGTGGCTGCATGGTCCGCGACTCTGCCGAGATCGACGTACACATGTCAACTACTGGTCCGTACTTCGGACAGCGTGATGAGTTGAGTCACATCCACCCCGGTCAACCCGCGTAGCCCCAGTCCCCAATTCGGACCACCGGGGGATCACGACTACACTCGAAGACGTGCCACGTGGTGACGGTCGACTCAATCACGACCTGCTCCCCGGCGAGAAAGGCCCCCAGGACGCTTGTGGCGTCTTCGGTGTCTGGGCTCCGGGTGAAGAGGTCGCAAAGCTCACTTACTTCGGGCTCTACGCCCTCCAACACCGGGGTCAGGAATCCGCGGGAATCGCGGTCAGCAACGGCTCCCAGATCCTCGTCTTCAAGGACATGGGACTTGTCTCCCAGGTCTTCGACGAGACCTCTCTAGGCTCGCTCCAAGGTCATATCGCGGTCGGTCACGCCCGCTACTCGACCACCGGGGCCTCCGTATGGGAGAACGCCCAGCCGACGTTCCGCGCCACCGCGCACGGTTCGATCGCCCTCGGGCACAACGGCAACCTGGTCAACACGGCGCACCTCGCCGAGCTGGTCGCCGAGCTCCCCAAGGAGAACGGCCGCGCGAGTCAGGTCGCGGCCACCAACGACACCGACCTGGTGACGGCCCTGCTCGCGGGGCAGGTCGACGAGGACGGCAAGCCGCTGACCGTGGAAGAGGCCGCCGCCAAGGTGCTGCCTCAGGTCAAGGGCGCCTTCTCGCTCGTCTTCATGGACGAGAACACTCTGTACGCGGGACGTGACCCGCAGGGCATCCGCCCGCTGGTCCTCGGCCGCCTGGAGCGCGGCTGGGTCGTCGCGTCGGAGAGCGCCGCGCTCGACATCTGCGGCGCCAGCTTCGTCCGCGAGATCGAGCCGGGCGAGTTCGTCGCCATCGACGAGAACGGCCTGCGAACGTCCCGATTCGCCGAGGCAAAGCCCAAGGGCTGTGTCTTCGAGTACGTGTACCTGGCCCGTCCGGACACGGACATCGCGGGCCGGAACGTGTACCTCTCCCGTGTGGAGATGGGCCGCAAGCTCGCCAAGGAAGCCCCCGCGGACGCCGACCTCGTCATAGCCACCCCGGAATCCGGGACTCCGGCCGCGGTCGGCTACGCCGAGGCATCCGGCATCCCGTTCGGCAACGGTCTGGTGAAGAACGCCTATGTCGGGCGCACGTTCATCCAGCCCTCCCAGACGATCCGCCAGCTCGGCATCCGTCTGAAGCTGAACCCGCTCAAGGAAGTCATCAAGGGCAAGCGGCTGGTCGTCGTCGACGACTCGATCGTGCGCGGCAACACCCAGCGCGCCCTGGTCCGCATGCTCCGCGAGGCCGGCGCGGCCGAGATCCACGTGCGGATCTCCTCGCCGCCCATCAAGTGGCCCTGCTTCTTCGGCATCGACTTCGCGACCCGCGCGGAGCTGATCGCCAACGGCATGACGGTCGAGGAGATCGGCACCTCGCTCGGGGTCGACTCGCTCTCGTACATCTCCATCGACGGCATGATCGAGGCGACCACCATCGCCAAGCCGAACCTCTGCCGTGCCTGCTTCGACGGCGAGTACCCGATGGACCTCCCCGACCCGGAGCTCCTCGGCAAGCAGCTCCTGGAGACGGAACTGGCCGCAGGTCCTGCGTCCACGGCCGCGTCCGACGCGATCCGTCGTCCGTAGGCCTCCTCGTTCTCCTGTTCACCAAGCGAAAGATCCCAGGCAATGTCTGAGACCCAGTCGTCCGGAGCTTCCTATGCCTCCGCGGGCGTCGACATCGAAGCCGGCGACCGCGCCGTAGAGCTGATGAAGGAGTGGGTGAAGAAGACGCAGCGCCCCGAGGTCCTCGGCGGCCTCGGCGGCTTCGCCGGCCTCTTCGACGCCTCCGCCCTGAAGAAGTACGAGCGACCGCTGCTCGCCTCGGCCACCGACGGCGTCGGCACGAAGGTCGACATCGCCCGTCAGCTGGGCGTCTACGACACGATCGGCCATGACCTCGTCGCGATGGTCATGGACGACATCGTGGTGTGCGGCGCCGAGCCGCTCTTCATGACCGACTACATCTGCGTGGGCAAGGTGCACCCCGAGCGGGTCGCCGGCATCGTGAAGGGCATCGCCGAGGGCTGTGTCCTCGCGGGCTGCGCCCTCGTCGGCGGCGAGACCGCGGAGCACCCCGGTCTGCTCGGCCCGGACGACTTCGACGTCGCGGGCGCCGGCACGGGCGTCGTGGAGCGCGACAACCTGCTGGGTCCGGATCGCATCCGTACGGGTGACGCGGTGATCGCCATGGCGTCCTCCGGTCTTCACTCGAACGGGTACTCGCTGGTCCGCCACGTCCTCCTGGAGCGCGCGGCGATGGACCTGGGCGAGCACGTCGAGGAACTCGGCCGCACGCTCGGCGAGGAGCTCCTGGAGCCGACGAAGATCTACTCCCTGGACTGCCTGTCGCTCATCAGCACCACGCGGGTTCACGCCTTCAGCCACATCACGGGCGGCGGCCTCGCGGCGAACCTGGCCCGCGTGATCCCGGACGGCCTGCACGCCACCGTGGACCGCTCCACGTGGACCCCGGACCCGATCTTCGACCTGGTCGGAAAGAAGGGTCAGGTCGAGCGCCTGGAGCTGGAGAAGACGCTGAACATGGGCGTCGGCATGATGGCGATCGTGCCGCAGGAGTCCGTGGAGGTCGCCCTGGCGACCCTGGCGGACCGTGGCGTGGACTCCTGGGTGGCCGGCGAGATCGTCGAGCGCGGCGAGCACACCACGGGCGCCGAGCTCACCGGGGACTACGCGAAGTAGTCCCCGTGGGGGCACCCTCGTCGCCCTCGCCCTTTGTACGGACAGCACAAAACCCGGTCCGGCGTGGTGACCACCCCGGACCGGGTGAAGTGCAGCGACTGCGACGCCGCTGACGTGTTACGAGGTCAAGCGCCGCGGCGCTGTGACGAAGGACCGGACTCGCCGTCCCCGTCCTCGTCCTCGTCGTACGTATCCGCGTAGCGGGCGTACGGGTCGTCTTCCTCGTCGTCATCCTCGAAAGGCTCGCCGTTCGGCGGCTGATTCGATACTGGATCCGACGTGGATGCGCCTAGCTCGTTGGCCAGACGCGACAGGTCGGTCCCGCCGCTGTTGTACTTCAGCTGGCGGGCGACCTTCGTCTGCTTGGCCTTGGCCCGGCCGCGCCCCATGGCTCGACCCCCTCGGTGATGGGGCTTCATGGCCCCAGAGTCTTGACACGCGTACATGATCTGGAACGGACTCCCCGCAGGGAGACCGGTCCGTAGGGCTTCCACGGTACCTGAGCCCACGCCCATACGGTACGTCGCCCGCAGGACGCGCCTGCGCGCAGGACCAGCCAGGAGCCCCTTCCGCGCTGGTCAGCTGCGATTTTAACCTCTTCCTGACGAGCGACCCGCCGAGGGGCGTGATGCTCGTTACCCATGGGCTCCCATCAGCCCCGTCCGCGGGCCTCGGCCATCCGCTGCTCGGCGATCCGGTCGGCCGCCGCGGCCGGCGGAATCCCATCCGTCTTCGCGCGAGCAAAGATGGAAAGCGTCGTGTCGAAGATCTTCGCGGCCTTCGCCCTGCACCGGTCGAAGTCGAAGCCGTGCAGCTCGTCGGCGACCTGGATGACGCCGCCCGCGTTCACCACGTAGTCCGGCGCGTAGAGGATCCCGCGGTCCGCGAGGTCCTTCTCGACGCCCGGGTGCGCGAGCTGGTTGTTGGCCGCGCCGCACACCACCTTCGCGGTCAGTACCGGCACGGAGTCGTCGTTCAGCGCGCCGCCCAGGGCGCAGGGCGCGTAGATGTCGAGCCCCTCCACCCGGATCAGGGCCTCGGTGTCGGCGGCGACCGCGACCTCGGGGTGCCGGTCGGTGATCTGCCGCACGGACTCCGCGCGGACGTCGGTCACCACGACCTCGGCGCCGTCCTCCAGGAGGTGCTCGACGAGGTGGTGCCCCACCTTGCCCACACCGGCGATGCCGACCCTGCGGCCGCGCAGCGTGGGATCGCCCCACAGGTGCTGGGCGCTTGCCCGCATGCCCTGGAAGACACCGAAGGCGGTGAGCACGGAGGAGTCGCCCGCGCCGCCGTTCTCGGGCGAGCGACCGGTGGTCCAGCGGCACTCGCGCGCCACGACGTCCATGTCGGCGACGTACGTGCCGACGTCGCACGCGGTCACGTACCGGCCGCCGAGCGAGGCCACGAAGCGGCCGTAGGCGAGCAGCAGCTGCTCGCTCTTCACCGTGTGCGGGTCGCCGATGATCACGGCCTTGCCGCCGCCGTGGTCGAGCCCGGCCATGGCGTTCTTGTAGGACATGCCGCGCGCGAGGTTCAGCGCGTCGGCGACCGCTTCCTCCTCGGAGGCGTACGGATAGAAGCGCGTGCCGCCGAGGGCCGGGCCCAGGGCGGTGCTGTGGAGGGCGATGACGGCCTTGAGGCCGCTGGCGCGGTCCTGGCAGAGCACGACCTGCTCGTGCCCCCCTTGCTCCGAGTGGAAGAGGGTGTGCAGGACATCGCCGGTCGGATCGGTCACTGTGGTGACTCCCAAGTACATAGCGGCGGTTGAGTGGATTCCCGTGCGGGTGGCGGGCGTCCGACGTGGTGTGTGAGCAAGAGATTAGAGCGTGGATGTGCCCGGCATCACCGCAGTGCGGAGGATCACCCTCTCGCGCCGCGTCACCGTCCGGTGACCGAGTGGGACGATGGGCAGTGTTTTCCAGCCGGTGGGTGGGGGAGGGAGCAGCCGTGCCCAAGGTGTCCTCGGTGTCCGTCCCGTATGCGGCGTATCTGCGCGTGTACGAGCCCCTCGCAGCGTTCCCGCAGCCCGAGCGCGGTCATTGGGAGCGCTACGCGAAACGCGAGAGTCTCCCCTCCTATCAGGATGAATTGCGCCGTTCTTTGGCTGATCTGTTGCCCACGCCGCCGGTGCCCGTGCCGGTGCACGAGAGCGACGACGCGTTCGTGATCGTGGTCGACGGGGTGGTGTGCGTCTGCCCCTGGCGCACCAGGCTGCGCGGCTGGCAGGCCCTGGACGAGTTGCCGGGCGAGCTGCCGGCCCCGGTCCTGGACGCGGCGATCCCCCCGGTGGTGCGCCGGCAGTCGGCCGCCGATTACGACCGCTGGCTGGAGCGCAACCCCGACGCCCGGCCCTGGATCCGTACGTCCACGTGGCAGGTGCCGATCAACTGGTTCGTGCTCGTGTCGGACGACGAGCGCGAGTACGAGCAGAAGAGCGACGAGGACGGGTCGGAGGGCGTCGGCGTTCCGCGGCTGCGCTACCGCACGCCGATGGTGCAGGCCAGGCGCCGGGTCGCGCGGGGCCTGAAGGCGCTGAAGGACTCGATCGAGGAAGGTCCCTTGATCGACGGCCTGGTAGATGTGGGGCGCTGGCTCGAGGAGTTCCACCCCCGTTCGCACGTCGAGCTCGACTACGGCGGGCTCGTGCACGCCCTGCCTCAGGACTTCCTGGAGGAGGACCACTCGGCGGCGGATGTGGCCGAGGGCATCGAGGCGCTGCGCGTCGGTGATGAGGACGGCGCGGGAGAGGCGTACGCGAGGCTTGTGGAACGCTGGAGGTCGGCGCGGGACCGGGAGTTCGCGAACTGAGTCCCCAAGTGAGGCCGCTCACACCGGCCTTCGGGACCTACGTCCCGATCCGGGCTTTTGCCTCAAGCGTGATGGATAGCACTTACGGGGACCTTGCGCCCATCACCCCTCCTCGTGCCAAAATAGGACAAGGAGTCCGGGGAGGGCTCCTTCCGTCCAACTAAGTCCAACCATGGACGGATTACTCGGCATTGCACTGCCGGTGGGGGATCTGATGGCTCCTGATCGCTCTGTGACTGATCGTCACTGTGGCGTGACTGTCCGCTATGGCATGGTCCATCGGCTTCCGTCGCTGATGAACACCTGGGAGGGCAATTCCATCGGTTTGGCCGACGTGGCTGGACGGATGGTGTAGTTGTAGTGCCGAGGACAAGCCGTTCGTCCTATAACCGACTCGACTCGCGTCCGCCATTTCGGGCAACGCGGGTCAAGGTGCAGAATTTAGAGGAATGAACCGAGAACGATCGGTTCTCCGAGGAGGCCGCTCATGACCGCTCGCACCCCTGATGCCGAGCCGCTGCTGACCCCGGCTGAGGTCGCCACTATGTTCCGCGTCGACCCCAAGACGGTCACGCGCTGGGCGAAGGCTGGCAAGCTCACGTCGATCCGCACGCTCGGCGGACACCGCCGCTACCGCGAGGCCGAGGTCCGCGCACTGCTTGCGGGTATCCCGCAGCAGCGCAGCGAGGCCTGAGGCACCGCACAACGCAGCAAAACCGGGTGTTCCGGGTCCCCCAACCCGCTGGATGCCCACCCCTAGCTCCACCCCATAGCTCCACCCGACGCGGGTCCTGCCCCAACAGGACTCCTTCTTATGAAGAGCGCCGAGGCGTCATCTCAACAGCCTCATGCATGCGTCGTTCGATCGCGCTGGACTCCGCCGGGTCCAGCGCGATCTTTTTTGTGCGCGCGGGCCGGCCCCCGGTGGGGGTTCGTGTGTGCCTCTGTGGCCACCTGTCGGGGTGGTGCAATTGCACATATTAAATTGAGCCGTTGTAGGAAGGGGGTAAGAAACGGTGTTTCCAAAACAAGTTCGGTGACACCCGTCACACGCCCCGTCGCTTGTTGCAGGTGACGCCCTTGCGCTAATGGGCTCCGGCGTCGGTGTGCGCTCCTGCCCCGCGTCGTCGACTCTCCCCAGGCTGCCACCAGTTGAGGGTGTGCAGGGCCGTCTTTGGTCACCCCTTCGAGGGCCTTTCGGCCCCATCGCCCTCACGGACGCTCCTGTGGCGCTATAGGAGCCTTCCTGGCGCCACTCTGTAGGCACTCGAGCCCCGCACTTTCGACGTGAGCCCGCGGGGTCCGGGGCGGAGCCCCGCAACCGCAACGAAAGAACCCCCGCACCGAACGGTGCGGGGGTTCTCTCTTACTGCGGTCCTGACGGGATTTGAACCCGCGGCCTCCACCTTGACAGGGTGGCGAGCACTCCAAACTGCTCCACAGGACCTTGCTTCGCTGCGCTCACGCGGCGGAGTCGCATATCGACTTCGTCTGCGTTGCGCTGCGAGACAGGACTCTACAGCAGCCCAGGCCGTGCGGTCGAACTCACCGTGCGCGGTCGGCCGGTTACGGCACCTGCGCGTCGATCGCCTTCACGATCCGCTTGTCCGAGACGGGGTACGCCGTGCCCAGCGCGTGGGCGAAATAGCTGACCCGCAGCTCCTCGATCATCCAGCGGATGTCGAGCACCTCCTGCGGCACGGGCCGTCCCTGCGGCATCTGTTCGAGCAGCCACAGGTACTCGTCCCGCATCTCGTGGACCTTCTCCATGCGGGTGGTGTCCCGCTGGACGTTGGTCGGCATCTGCTGGAGCCGGCGGTCGGCCGCGACGAGATAGCGCATCAGGTCGGACAGCCGCCGCAGACCCGTGGCCGTGACGAAGCCCGGCTTCACCAGGGCGTCCAACTGGGCGCGCACGTCCTGGAGGTTGGGCAGCAGCACCACGCTCTTCGTGGACTTCAGGCGGCGCTCGCAGGCCTGCCAGGCCGTCAGCACCTGCTGCACCTGGCCGACCGCCTTCACCGTGGTGTCGACGATCTCCGCGCGGACCTTGTCGTAGAGCTTGCGGTACGACTCCTCGTCCCAGGCGGGGCCGCCGAAGTCGCCGATGAGCTTGTCCGCCGCCGCCATCGCGCAGTCGTCGAAGAGCGCCTGGACGGAGCCGTGCGGGTTCGCGGACAGGGCGAGCTTCTGCGCGTTGCTCAGCTTGTCCGAGGCGAACTTGCCCGGGTTCACCGGGATGTTGCGCAGGATCAGTCGGCGCGTGCCCTTCCACATCGCCTGTGTCTGCTCGGCCTCGCTGTCGAAGAGGCGGACCGAAACGGTGTCGCCGTCGTCGACCAGGGCCGGGAACGCCTTCACCGGCTGGCCGGCTCGGCGGGTCTCGAACACCTTCGAGAGCGTGCCGACGCTCCAGTCGGTGAGGCCCTTCTGCTCCACGGACGGGCCGCCGGAGCGCTCGGCGGTGGCCTTGGCCGCCTGCGAGATCGCCTGCCGGGCCTTCGGCTTCAGCTTGAGCTTGAGCGCCTCCAGGTCCTTGTCCTCGGCGAGCTTGCGGCGCCGCTCGTCGACGATCCGGAAGGTGATCTTCAGGTGGTCCGGTACGCGGGTCAGATCGAAGTCGTCCGCGCTGACCGGGACGCCGACCATCCGCTGGAGTTCGCGGGCGAGCGTCGTCGGCAGCGGCTCCTGGAGGGGCACCGCCCGGTCCAGGAACTCCTTCGCGAAGTTCGGCGCCGGAACGTAGTTCCGGCGGATCGGCTTCGGCAGCGAGCGGATCAGCTCGACGACCACGTCCTGGCGCAGACCGGGGATCTGCCAGTCGAAGCCCTCGTCGGTGACCTGGTTGAGCACCTGGAGCGGGATGTGGACGGTCACGCCGTCCGCGTCCGCCCCCGGCTCGAACTGGTACGTCACCCGGAACTTGAGCCCGCCCTGGCGCCAGCTGTCCGGGTAGTCGTCCTTGGTGACCGCCTCCGCCGACTCGCGGATCAGCATCGAGCGCTCGAAGTCGAGGAGTTCGGGCTCCTCACGCTGCTTCTGCTTCCACCAGGAGTCGAAGTGGGCGCCGGACACGACGTGTTCCGGAACCCGCTGCTCGTAGAAGTCGAAGAGGGTGTCGTCGTCCACGACGATGTCGCGGCGGCGCGCCCGGTGCTCCAACTCCTCGACCTCGGTGAGGAGTCGGCGGTTGTCGGCGAAGAACTTGTGGTGCGTGCGCCAGTCGCCCTCGACCAGCGCGTTGCGGATGAACAGCTCGCGGCTGACCTCGGCGTCGATCCGCCCGTAGTTCACCTTGCGCTGGGCGACGAGCGGGACGCCGTACAGCGTGACCTTCTCGTACGCCATCACGGCCGCCTGGTCCTTCTCCCAGTGCGGCTCGCTGTACGTGCGCTTGAGGAGGTGCTCGGCGAGCGGCTCGACCCACTCGGGTTCGATCTTCGCGTTGACGCGGGCCCAGAGGCGGCTGGTCTCGACGAGCTCCGCCGACATCACGAACCGCGGGGGCTTCTTGAACAGGGCCGAGCCGGGGAAGATCGCGAACTTCGCGTTGCGGGCGCCGATGTACTCATTGCGCCCGCGGTCGCGGCCCGCCTGCTTGGGGTCCTTCTGCGTGGACTCCTTGGTCTCTTTCACGTCCTTCATGCCGATGTGCGAGAGCAAACCGGACAGGAGGGAGAGGTGAATGGAGTCGTCTGCGGCGGGGGTGTCGGCGTCGCCCAGATGGATGCCCATCTGCTTCGCGACCGTACGCAGCTGTGTGTAGATGTCCTGCCACTCGCGGATGCGCAGGAAGTTCAGGAACTCGCGCTTGCACATCCGGCGGAAGGCGGAGGAGCCGAGTTCCTTCTGTTGTTCCCGTACGTAACGCCAGAGGTTGAGGAAGGCGAGGAAGTCGCTCGTCTCGTCCTTGAAGCGGGCGTGCTGCTGGTCGGCCTGCGCCTGCTTGTCGGAGGGGCGCTCGCGCGGGTCCTGGATGGAGAGTGCCGCGGCGATCACCATGACCTCGCGCACGCAGCCGTTCTTGTCGGCCTCCAGGACCATGCGGGCGAGACGCGGGTCGACGGGGAGCTGGGCGAGCTTGCGGCCCTGGTCCGTGAGCCGCTTGCGGGCGTCCTTCTCCGCCGCGTTCAACGCGCCCAGTTCCTGGAGGAGTTGGACGCCGTCGCGGATGTTGCGGTGGTCCGGCGGGTCGATGAACGGGAACTTCTCGATGTCGCCGAGCCCCGCCGCCGTCATCTGGAGGATGACCGAGGCCAGGTTCGTACGGAGGATCTCCGCGTCCGTGAACTCGGGTCGGGAGAGGAAGTCGTCCTCGGAGTAGAGCCGGATGCAGATGCCGTCGGACGTACGGCCGCAGCGGCCCTTGCGCTGGTTGGCGCTGGCCTGGCTGACCGGCTCGATGGGCAGCCGCTGCACCTTCGTACGGTGCGAATAGCGCGAGATGCGGGCCGTGCCCGGGTCGATCACGTACTTGATGCCGGGGACCGTCAGCGAGGTCTCCGCGACGTTCGTGGCGAGGACGATGCGGCGGCCCGTATGGCGCTGGAACACGCGGTTCTGCTCGGCGTGCGAGAGCCGCGCGTACAGCGGCAGCACCTCGGTGTTGTGGACGACGGCGCCCCCGGCGCGGGCGTACTTCTTCTCCAGCGCGTCCGCCGTGTCACGGATCTCGCGCTCTCCGGAGAGGAAGACCAGAACGTCGCCCGGCCCTTCCTTCCGCAGCTCGTCGACGGCGTCCGTGATCGCGGTGATCTGGTCGCGGTCGGCATCGTCGCCGGCCTCTTCGAGGAGCGGGCGGTACCGCACCTCCACCGGGTACGTACGGCCGCTGACCTCGACGATCGGGGCGTCCCCGAAGTGCCGCGAGAAGCGCTCGGGGTCGATGGTCGCGGAGGTGATGACGACCTTGAGGTCCGGGCGCTTCGGCAACAGCTGCGCCAGGTAGCCAAGGAGGAAGTCGATGTTCAGGGACCGCTCGTGGGCCTCGTCGATGATGATCGTGTCGTACGCGCGCAGCTCGCGGTCCGTCTGGATCTCGGCGAGCAGGATGCCGTCCGTCATCAGCTTGACGAACGTGCCGTCCTGGTCGACCTGGTCCGTGAACCGGACCTTCCAGCCGACGGCCTCGCCCAGCGGTGTGTGCAGTTCGTCGGCGACGCGCTCGGCGACCGTGCGGGCGGCGATGCGGCGCGGCTGGGTGTGCCCGATCATGCCGCGCACACCACGGCCGAGTTCGAGACAGATCTTGGGGATCTGGGTGGTCTTTCCCGATCCGGTCTCACCGGCGACGATCACGACCTGGTGGTCGCGGATCGCCTCGGCGATCTCGTCCTTCTTCTGGCTGACCGGGAGCTGCTCGGGATACGTGACGTCGAGGGCCGCGCGGCGCTCGCGACGGGTGTCCGTGCGGGCGGCGGCCTTCTCGGCCTCCGCGTCGATCTCCGTGACGACGGCGGCGCGGGCCTCCGGCTTACGGATCTTGCGGGCGCCTTCGAGCCTGCGCCCGAGACGGTGCGCATCGCGCAGGGACAGCTCGGAGATCCGCCGCGCTACGGCGGCGAACTGATCGGCGGCGGGGGCAGGCTGCGTAGACATACGACCCCAAGGATCTCACCTCGGGGAAATGCGTGGCGACCGGTTTTGCGGGCGGTGCGCCGGGGCGGCGGGGGCCCGCGTCCGGATGTAGAGCGCCGACGCGTGGCTTAACGTGCGGATATGTCGCACTTGCCCCAAGAGCCGGAACCGGAGAAGGCGCAGGAGAAGGCACACCCGCCGCACGGCGAGCACGGGCGCCCGCTGAGCGGGTCCGAGCGCTGGGCCGGGTTCAAGGGCTCGCCCTTCTTCCCGGCGTGCGTGCTCGTGCTGATCCTGTCCGCGGCGGCGGCCCTGTTCGCCGGCTCGTACACCTACTCCATGGCGAACCCGACGCCGCACAACATCCCCACCGGGGTCACCGGCGCGTACGACCAGGCCCAGGGCCGGAAGTTCCTCGGCGCGATGGAGAAGGCGCTCGACGCGCAGCTGGACCTGAAGCCCTACGCCTCCCGGGCAGCGGCCCGCGACGCCCTCGACGCCCAGAAGATCTACGCCGTCCTCGACGTACGGGGCGGCGGCTCGCGCGTCCACCTCGACGTCTCCGGCGCCTCCGGGGTCACCGTCGCCCAGGTCTTCACCGAGGCGGCGGCCCCGGTCAGCAAGGCGACCGGCATCCCGGTGACGGTGAAGGACCAGAACCCGCTGCAGGGCGGCGACCCGCGCGGCCTCACGATCTTCTACATCACGCTCGCCGCGGTGATCATCGGCTTCGTCGGCGCGATCCAGCTCAGCGTGCACGCGCGCGGCCTCAACCCGGCCGAGCGGATCGCCTTCACCATCGCCTACGCACTGCTCGGCGGGTTCGCGGTGGCGGCGGTCGCGGACTGGGGACTCGGCGCGGTGGATCTGCCCTTCGTCGAGTCCTGGCTGATCCTCGCGCTGACGATGTTCACCTGCGGCATGGTCTTCACGATGTTCAACACGTTCTTCCACCGCTGGGCGATGATCCCGACCTGGGGCCTGCTGGTCCTGCTCGGCAACCCGGCGTCCGGCGGCGCGGTCGCGCCCCCGCTGCTCCCCACGGTCATCGGCCGCCTCGGCCAGTGGCTGCCACCGGGAGCCTCGTACAACGCCCAGCACACGGCGGTCTACTTCCAGGGCAACCAGCACGCCTTCCCGATCCTGGTACTTGCCGGCTGGTCCCTGGTCTCCTGCGCCCTCTTCTGGTTCTGGCGCCATCGCCACCCGGGCGGCCGGGGGACGGGGCCGCTGCACGCGGCACCGGTCTGACCGGGCTGAACAGGGAGGACACGGAGGACACAAGCCGGGAAACGCAATAGGCCCCGTCCGAAGACGGGGCCTAGTTCCTGTGGCTGGGGCCGGGATCGAACCGGCGACCTATCGCTTTTCAGGCGATCGCTCGTACCAACTGAGCTACCCAGCCACGCAGTTCACCGAAGCGAACTGCAAGCGGTCCTGACGGGATTTGAACCCGCGGCCTCCACCTTGACAGGGTGGCGAGCACTCCAAACTGCTCCACAGGACCATGCTGTTGCGTGCAACAGTGTCGCACACGGACTTACGTGCCCCCAACGGGATTCGAACCCGTGCTACCGCCTTGAAAGGGCGGCGTCCTAGGCCGCTAGACGATGAGGGCTATCGGCCCGCCTGTGCGCCTTGCAGCGCGTCGGGGACGTGAGAAGCATATGGGATGCAGGGAGCTATCGCCAAAACGGTTTACGGGGAGCTCTCCCCAGGGCTCGGCGAGGGGGTCGCGCCGGGCTGGTTCTCCTGCGGCAGATGGCGGCTGACCTCGGCCTTCGTCAGGCCCAGACCGCCCAGCCGGATCTCGTCCCAGGCCTGTAGACGCTTGCTCGTGCGGTCCAGATAGAGGACGGACGCCTCCACCGGATCGGGGTGGCCGTTCTCGTTGTCGACCGCGCGCAGGCCGCTGCCGCCGGTGGAGCCCTCGACGCGCAGCCGGGTGCCGAGCGGGAGCAGCTCCATCTCCTGGTGGTGGATGTGGCCCGCCAGGACGAGCGGCACCTCGCCGTCCACCTCACGGGCCGCGGCCGGCTCATGGGCGAGCGCGATGTCGACCGGGGTGCCCGCCGCCCGCTGGTCGCGCAGCGCCGAGGCGAGCCGGACGCCCGACAGGCGCTCGGCCGGATCGCCCTGCGCCTTCACGGCGCGGTCCGGGGTGTACTGCGGGTCGCCCATCCCGGCGAAGCGCAGGCCCGCGACCGTGACGGCTTTCCCGTCGTCGAGGACGCGGACGTTCTTGAAGCGCTTCCGGTCGGAGAGGTACTTCTGCGTCGCGTTCTTCGAGTCGTGGTTGCCGCGGATCCAGACGTAGGGCGCCTTCAGGTCCTTGATCGGGTCGAGGAACGCGTTCTCCGCCTTCGAGCCGTGGTCCATCGTGTCGCCGGTGTCGACGATCGCGGAGATCCTGTACTGCTCCACGAGCGAGGCGATGATCTTCCACGACGCCGGGTTGAGGTGGATGTCCGACACGTGCAGGACCCGGATCGTCGAGGGGTCCGGCTGGTACGTGGGGAGCGTCGACGTCGCGTCGTAGAGCTTGGTGACGTTCGTGACGAGGAGCGCCAACTCCTTCTGGTACGCGTCGAATTCGGTCACGATCGAGCGGGCGCTGCCGACCACGGAGGGCGCGGAGGAGAGCAGCCCGGAGAACTTGGGCTCCAGGACGGACTCCGGGTTCCACGTCGCGTACGCCGTGCCGCCCGAGGCCGCGAGCAGGGTGAGCGCCAGACCGCCCGCGGCCAGGGCGCGGCGCGGGCGGCGGTAGACCACGAGGCCGAGCGTCGTGGCGCCCGCGACCACCGCCACGCAGGAGCGCAGGGCCAGGTCGACCGTGCCGTGCTCGACGTCGCGCGCCACCTCGTCCTGCAGCCCGGAGAACCGCTCGGGGTGGTCGACGAGGGCCTGGGAGCGGACCGGGTCGAGCCGGTCCACGTCGACGTCGAGGCGGATCGGCGCCGTGTGGGAGTGCAGCTCAAGGGCGCCGAGCGGCGACACGTTGATCTTCGTACCGCCCACGAGAGAGGGGCGCAGCGTCATCTTCGTGTCCATCGGCCCCACCGGCGTCCGCACGCTGCCGACGATCAGCAGGCCGAGCCAGGCACCGAGCAGCACGACGGCGACCAGGCCGAGCGCGCGTACGTAGGGGTGCGGCGGGTGGACCAGCTCGATGACCGGGTGGGGGTGCCGGTCGCGGTAGTGGCGCAGCAGGGCCGACGGGGCGGCGCGAACGCCCCGCGTGCGGCGGCGGACTCCACGTATGGCGGCGGCTGGCGAGCGGGCCATTGCTCCCGTATGCCCAAGTGCACGGGTGGATATGCGGGTTGTACCGGACAATGGCCGTGTGCTGGAGATGACGCGCGAGACGTTCGAGGAACTGGTCGCCGAGGCGCTCGACCGGATCCCGCCCGAGCTGACCCGACTCATGGACAACGTGGCCGTGTTCGTGGAGGACGAGCCGCCCGCCGAGGGCCCAGAGCTGCTCGGGCTCTACGAAGGGACCCCGCTGACCGACCGGGGCGAGTGGTACGCGGGGGTGCTGCCGGACCGGATCACCATCTACCGGGGGCCGACGCTGCGGATGTGCGAGTCCAGGGAGGACGTGATCGCGGAGACCGAGGTGACCGTGGTGCACGAGATCGCACACCACTTCGGGATCGACGACGCGCGGCTGCACGCGCTCGGATACGGCTGAGGCGCGTGGGACGCGGGTGAGGCCCCCGCGCTGATTGTGGGGGCTTTGTGCGGTGCTCGCGCGGCGCGTGTCCTCGTACGGGAGACAGGAGTTGGGGACGGTACCCCCCATGGTGACCCCGTCTCGTGCACCGGAGGTGCCCGCCCGTGCGCCAGCTGTCCGTATCGCAACGCGCCCTGTCGCTCAGTGTGCTCCGCCTCGGCCGGTTGGCCGCGACCACGGTGGCCGTCGCCGCGGCCGCCGGCTGCATGAGCGTGGGCGCCGACGGCGGCGGCGCGCCCACCCACTCCCCGCCGCAGCGCGGCTCCGGCGCCGCGCCCGACGGCGGCGCCGAGGCCCCGGACGGCGGGGCGGACGTGGGCGCGCGGGTCGGGAAGGCCTCGGAGGTGCCCTCGCGGCGGCCCGCCTCGCCCGATGCCCCGGCCACGCGCGCGTCCGCGTCCCCCACGCCCACGAAGACCTCCGCCCCGCCCTCGGCGCCCACCTCGCCGTCCCGCAGCACGTCGGAGCGGCCCTCGCACCGGCCGAGCCCGCCCAGCGAGACGAGCACTCCTTCGCCCACGAAGTCGTCCCCCGCGCCCTCGTCGTCACCGCCGACCGCCGAGCCCTCCTCGTCGGCGCACGAGGAGACCGCGTCGGAGCGGGCCAGTGAACCGCGCCCGCAGGCCGGGTCCCCGGCGTAGCGGGGCGGTGGCGCAGCGGGGCGGTGGCCTCCACCGCTGGTCGAGCGCGGGTCGTGTGAGCGGGGTCTCAAGGATCGGGTTTGCCTCCGGGGGTGGGGGGTGCGTATGGTGGTAGATCGTTTGATCCCATTTGCCCGGCGCCGTTAAAGAGAGCGCCGCGTGGCGCGTACTCTCCCTTGCCGTGGCTGGACCGCATTGAGGCGGTCGATTTGCTGAACTGCGAATACACGGAGTTGCGGGCGCGTGCCGAGACTCCGGAAGGTTTCGCATTTCGCATGTCAATTTCCACTGAGAACACCGTCGACCAGGCCGTCGAGAACGACATCGACACCACCACCGTCGACGTCGAGACCACCGTCGACATCGACACCGACACGGTCGACATCATCGAGAACGACGAGCCCACCCTCACCTTCGCCGACCTCGGTCTCCCCGAGCCCGTCGTCCGCAAGCTCGCGCAGAACGGTGTGACCACTCCGTTCCCGATCCAGGCCGCGACCATCCCGGACGCCCTGGCCGGCAAGGACATCCTCGGCCGTGGCCGCACCGGCTCCGGCAAGACCCTCTCCTTCGGTCTGCCGACGATGGCCCGCCTGGCCGGCGCCCGCAGCGAGAAGCACAAGCCGCGCGCCGTCATCCTCACCCCGACCCGTGAGCTCGCGATGCAGGTCGCGGACGCGCTGCAGCCGTACGGCGACCAGGTCGGCCTGAAGATGAAGGTCGTCTGCGGCGGTACGTCGATGGGCAACCAGATCTACGCCCTGGAGCGCGGCGTCGACATCCTCGTCGCCACCCCGGGCCGCCTGCGCGACATCATCAACCGCGGCGCCTGCTCCCTGGAGAACATCGAGGTCGCCGTCCTCGACGAGGCCGACCAGATGTCCGACCTGGGCTTCATGCCCGAGGTCACCGAGCTGCTCGACCAGGTCCCGGCCGGCGGCCAGCGGATGCTGTTCTCCGCCACCATGGAGAACGAGATCAAGACCCTGGTCAAGCGCTACCTGAGCGACCCGGTCTCGCACGAGGTCGACAGCGCGCAGGGCAACGTCACGACGATGTCGCACCACATCCTCGTCGTGAAGCCCAAGGACAAGGCGCCGGTCACCGCGGCCATCGCCTCCCGCAAGGGCCGCACGATCATCTTCGTCCGCACCCAGCTGGGCGCCGACCGCATCGCCGAGCAGCTCCGCGACGCCGGTGTGAAGTCCGACGCGCTGCACGGCGGCATGACGCAGGGCGCCCGTACCCGCGTCCTCGAAGACTTCAAGAAGGGCTACGTCAACGCCCTCGTCGCCACCGACGTCGCCGCCCGCGGCATCCACGTCGACGACATCGACCTGGTCCTGAACGTGGACCCGGCCGGTGACCACAAGGACTACCTGCACCGCGCGGGCCGCACGGCGCGTGCCGGCCGCACCGGCACGGTCGTCTCCCTGTCGCTGCCGCACCAGCGCCGCCAGATCTTCCGCCTCATGGAGGACGCGGGCGTCGACGCCGGGCGTCACATCATCCAGGGCGGCGCCGCGTTCGACCCGGAGGTCGCCGAGATCACCGGCGCCCGCTCCATGACCGAGGTCGAGGCCGAGTCCGCGGGCAACGCCGCGCAGCAGGCCGAGCGCGAGGTCACCGACCTGACCAAGCAGCTGGAGCGCGCGACCCGTCGCGCCGCCGAGCTGCGCGAGCAGGCCGACCGCCTCACCGCCCGCGCCGCCCGTGACCGTGGCGAGGACGAGGAGGGCGTGGCCGCCGCGGTCACCGCCGCGCAGGAGGCCGCCGCCGAGCAGGTCGCCAAGGCGGCTGCCGCCGCCGAGGAGGCGCAGCGCGCCGAGCGTGCGGAGCGTTCGTACTCGGACCAGCCGCGTCAGCGCCGCGACGACCGGGGCAACTTCGAGCGTCGTGACAACCGTGGTGGCGACAAGGGCGGCTTCCGCCGTGACGACCGCGGTGGCGACAAGGGCGGCTTCCGTCGCGACGACCGTGGTGGCGACAAGGGTGGCTTCCGCCGGGACAACGACCGTGGCGGCCGCTCCTTCGAGCGTCGCGACGACCGCGGTGGCGACCGTGGTGGCCGTTCTTTCGAGCGTCGTGACGACAACCGTGGTGGCGGCTTCCGCCGTGACGACCGCGGCGGCGACAAGGGTGGCTTCCGCCGCGACGACCGTCGTGACGGGGACCGCGGTGGCGACCGTGGCGGCCGTTCCTTCGAGCGTCGTGACGACCGCGGTGGCGACCGAGGCGGCGACCGTGGCGGCTTCCGCCGTGACGACCGGGGCGGCGACCGTGGCGGCTTCAACCGCGACGACCGTGGCGGCCGTTCTTTCGAGCGTCGTGACGACAACCGTGGCGGTGGCTTCCGCCGCGACGACCGTCCCTCCGCCGGCCACCGGGGCAGCGACCGTCCGTTCAACCGCGACCGCCAGGGCGACCGCCCCTCCACCGGCGGCCACCGCCCCTACGGCCGTCGTGACGACCGCGCCGGCTCCGGCTCGGGCTCGTCCTTCGGCCGCCGTGACGACAAGCCGCGCTGGAAGCGCAACGGCTGACGCCTAGGTTCTGAAGAGCCGTGGGGGCCCCCCCCCCCGGGGGGGGCGCGCGCGGGGGGGGGGGGGGGGGGCAAACCCAGCACCCCCCCCCGCAGGGGGGCCCGAAACGCCCCCCGCGCGGTGCCCCGCGAGCGCCCACCCGGGGGGCCG
>NZ_JBIWLG010000004.1:507720-557354 GCF_044766085.1 Streptomyces sp. NPDC102360
GCGCGGGCGGGGGGGGGGGCGCGCCCCCGCCCGCCCCCCCCCCCCCCGGGCGGCCGCCCCGGCGGGGGGGGCGCGGGGGCCGGCGCCCCCCCCCCCCCCCCGGGGGGGGGGGCCCCCACGGCTCTTTTCTCGTACGGAGCGCAACAGGCATCCCCCGTACGCGAGTTGGGACCTGATCGGCCGCATGCGGGGTGCCCGGTGCGGGAAACGCTGGTGGCATGACAAGTGACGCCAGCAGACCCACTGACGCGAAACGGTCAGCCGTCGCGGCGGGCTCCGACGAGGAGCGCCTCGCCCAACTCGGCTACACGCAGGTCCTCGCCCGCCGCATGTCGGGCTTCTCGAACTACGCCGTCTCCTTCACGATCATCTCGGTCCTCTCCGGCTGCCTCACCCTCTACCTCTTCGGCATGAACACGGGCGGCCCCGTGCTCATCACCTGGGGCTGGGTCGCCGTCGGCCTGATGACCCTCTTCGTGGGACTGGCGATGGCCGAGATCTGCTCGGCGTATCCGACGTCGGCGGGGCTGTACTTCTGGGCGCACCGGCTCGCACCGGAGCGCAGCGCGGCGGCGTGGGCGTGGTTCACCGGCTGGTTCAACGTCCTTGGTCAGGTGGCCGTGACCGCCGGCATCGACTTCGGCGCGGCTTCCTTCCTCGGGGCGTACTTGAACCTCCAGTTCGACTTCGAGGTGACACCGGGCCGCACGATCCTCCTCTTCGCCGGGATCCTGGTCCTCCACGGACTCCTCAACACCTTCGGCGTACGCATCGTCGCGTTCCTCAACAGCGTCAGCGTGTGGTGGCACGTGCTGGGTGTCGCGCTGATCGTCGGCGCGCTCGCCTTCGCGCCGGACAGCCACCAGTCGGCGTCCTTCGTCTTCGGCGAGTTCGTGAACAACACGGGCTGGGGCAGCAGCGTCTACGTCGTCCTGATCGGCCTGCTGATGGCGCAGTACACCTTCACCGGCTACGACGCGTCGGCGCACATGACGGAGGAGACGCACGACGCGTCGACGGCGGGCCCGAAGGGCATCGTCCGCTCGATCTGGACGTCCTGGATCGCCGGCTTCGTCCTCCTGCTCGGCTTCACCTTCGCGATCCAGTCGTACGAGGGTGCGCTGAACTCGCCCACGGGGGCGCCGCCGGCCCAGATCCTGCTCGACGCCCTGGGCGCGACGAGCGGAAAGCTCCTGCTCCTGGTGGTGATCGGTGCCCAGCTGTTCTGCGGCATGGCCTCGGTCACGGCCAACTCCCGCATGATCTACGCCTTCTCGCGCGACGGAGCGCTCCCCTTCTCCCGCGTGTGGCACACGGTGAGCCCGCGCACCCGCACCCCGGTCGCGGCGGTCTGGCTCGCGGCGGCGAGCGCCCTGGTCCTCGGCCTGCCCTACCTGATCAACGTCACCGCGTACGCGGCCGTGACCTCGATCGCCGTCATCGGCCTCTACATCGCGTACGTCATCCCGACGTTCCTGCGGCTGCGCAAGGGCGACGCGTTCGAGCGGGGGCCGTGGCATCTGGGCCGCTGGTCGACGGTGATCGGTGTGGTGGCGGTGGCCTGGGTCGTCGTCATCACGATCCTGTTCATGCTGCCGCAGGTCTCCCCGGTCACCTGGGAGACCTTCAACTACGCGCCGATCGCCGTCCTCGTGGTCCTCGGATTCGCGGGCACGTGGTGGGCGGTATCGGCCCGGCACTGGTTCCTGCGCTGACGCTCCGTCCGGCGCGCGGAACCCGGGATGCCGATACCCGATCGGCCTCCCGGTCTCGGCGGGCTATGCTCGGGGGTGCGTCGGCTCAGGTCGGCGTGTGGACCCTTAGCTCAATTGGCAGAGCAGTGGACTTTTAATCCATTGGTTGTGGGTTCGAGTCCCACAGGGTCTACCGGTGTACGTGGACACGGTCCACGGGTAGTACGGGCGGCGCCCGGGTCGGCTTCGGTCGGCTCGGGCGCTTCTTCGTTCGCGAGCCATTGCGTGAGCGATGTGTGAGCGGATGGGTCGGCCGGCGCCCGGACGGACTGCTCCGGAGCAGCAGATTTCGGCACACGGGAGGCGCGGGGGATCAGGCCCGCCGCCTTCTCCGCGATCTCCCGGTCGAGTTCCGGCAGCAGGCCCGTGTGGATGTCGCCGCCTCCGCCGTGCGTGAGCGTCGCGGCCACGTGCCGTAGGTCCCGGAGGGTGATGGGCGGCAGGTCCGTGGTGGCGAGGATCCGGCGGAAGGACGCGGAGAGCGTCTCGGGGTGCAGCCAGGAGCCGTCTTCCTGGGTGAAGACCTTGCCCGTGTTCTGCCAGGCCGGTCCCCACTCCGCGCGCTCCTTGTCCTGGCGGGCCGTGTGTTCGCTCAGGACGAGGACGTTCATGCCGGCGAGCGCGATGGTATCGGCGCTGCCTCGCCCGGCTGCGGGTTTGTGGGGCAGGTGATGTTCGGCGTAGCAGTTCGCGCGGCGTCCCGCCTTGCGGACAGTGGCCACCGCATCGTTGGCCTGCTTCGCGGAGTTGAGTTGGCGACCATCGCGCTATTGGGTCATCTGGCGAAAAACGCAATACTTCGGATTGGCTGTACAAAGGTGCCAGGTTGGTCGACAATCTGTTTTTTATGGTGTGAACTAGATCGCGAGGTGCTAGTCATTCCCAGTCACTTGTTGTCGTCGCGACCAATGGTCGGCCGCCCAGTCGTAATCAAGCATTCCCGGGTGAGGAATTCGCTTTGCTGGGCTTTGCCGGTCGCTATGACGCTGCTTTTCGGGCTCTTCCGGATTACGCGCGACGGCTCCATTTGGCGCGATGAAGCCGTGACCTTCAATATGGCGCAGCGGGCCCCGAGCTCACTGTGGGACACAATACTCAACTCCGACGCGGTGCATGGGCTGTACTACTTTCTTATGCACCTCGTATTCGGCGTATTCGGTGCGAATGTTTATGCGTTAAGAGTTCCATCGGTCATCGCTACGGTGGCGGCAGTTGTGGGCGTGGTCGCCCTCGGGCGTAGGCTGGCTACGCCTCTTTTTGGGTGCGTTGCAGGTCTGATATATGGGCTCCTCCCTCTGGTTCAGCAGTACGCCCAGGAGGGACGTTCGTATGCCCTCGTAAGTGCGCTGGTAATTTGGATGACCTACGTGTTCACTAGTGCCGAGTTATGTAGTGGACGCCTGTCACAAGTTACCTATTGCCTACTCGGTGTTTTCGCTGTAAATCTCCATGAGTTCGCAATCCTGGCCGTAGCGGCGCACGGGGTATCGATACTTTTGAGCGAGAGTGGTTGCACCCGTAGGGATACTCTCCGCATCTGGACACTCATCTCACTGCCTATCCTCGCCGCGGTGGTGCCCGTAGCTTTTATCAGTTTCCAGCAATCGGAGCAGGTGGGCTGGATTGGGTGGCCCGAGCCTGCCAGTCTCATCATTTTCGTGATTGGCACGTGGGCAATCCACAAACTTCGAACAATCTCTGACCCGGGGCCCCGCGCCACCCGTTTGTACTCGCTGAGTGCAAGCTTGATGGCTGTCCCAGCGGGACTTCTACTAATGGCTGGTATCTATCAGCCGATGTATGTAGACCGCTACGTCCTGTATGGCATGGCCGGTTTCTCTCTGGCGGGTGCTGCCTTATTGACGCGCGCGTGGGAATTTTGCGCAGGACCTCAGAGAACCAGGCTGATTCTCGCTATCATGCTATGCCTGCTCGCTCTTATCCCGCAGTCTCTTTCTTTGCGTCGCCCAGAAAGTCGTGTGGACAACGCATCGGCAGTCACGAAAGTCGTGGAAAAGGTCAGCCGATCGGGCGATGGCATCCTGTACATCCCAGGCCGTCGACGCGTGTGGACGGCAGTGACGCCGAACGCGTATGGCCATTTGAAGGACTTGGCGCTCGCTCAAAGTCCGAGTGGTTCTCATACCCTCTACGGTGCAGAGGTGGCTGCCGGGCAGGTACAAGAGCGAGTCATCTCATCGCGCCGAATTGTTACGCTTGAGGACCCGGAAACCCCAGATATTCGCTCTGAGGAGCAGGAAGATGCGGCGAAACGGAGAGTCCTCAAGAACTTTTACACACGCTGCAGTTCGAAAGAAGTGCGCGGCGCCTTGATTAATGTGTACGTACGCGGAGGGTGCAGCTGATCTGGTTGTTGGCGGGGCCCGCCGTCGAGGGGGCCTGCCTGCTATGCCGCTGCTGCCGTTGGCGGTTGTTGCGTGAGGCTCGCGGCCCAGGTGACCACCGTCAGGAGGTGCTCGGGGAACAGGCCGGTGTGGGCGCCGGGCTGCACGAGCAAGGTGGGCGCGCCTGCCGCAGTGCGCTGGGCAGCCCACTCGTGGTCGAGTGCGGTGAAGTCGTCGTCGATCCATGCGGCTGAGGAGCCGCCGAGCAGGGTGTCGACGTGGTCGCGTTTCCAGAGGTAGCCGTTGGGGTGGCTGGTGGTGATGTCCGGCCGGGGGAGGTCGATGTACGGCAGCGGTGGCAGGCCGAGGAGCGGTCCGATGAGAGTGGCTGCGTCCTGACGCCAGCTGGTGCACCAGGTCGGAGTCGTCAGGCCGGAGCGGATCACGTCCATGAGGAGGGCCCCGTGAGCTGGGTTGAGCCAGACGGTCACTGGGTTGTCGGCACTTCGGCCAGTGGGGACGACGTCGTGGCGGAGGTGTGTCGCGGGGGTTGAGCCGTGGTCGTCGTCAGGGAAGGGGATGAGGACCCCATCTATGTCGATGAGGAGGTAGGGCGGGCACATTGGTTCCTCCGGCTCGTGGGGGGCGGTGTCAGAGCTTGTGCGCGGTGATCAGCAGGGTGGTGGGCCAGGGCCCGTGGCGGCCGTCGTGGAAGTCGTGCGCGGAGGTGATCCGGAGGCCGGCTCGGATGAGGTGCAGTTCCCAGCGTTTGGCGTCGAATTCCCAGCGCACCAGGGGGAGTCGGGTGCGGTCGGGGAGGGTGACGTGGTCGCGGCGGGGGCGGTCGTCGGTGGTGGTGCGTCGGCCGCCGCGTTGGGGGTGGGGGACGGAGAAGGCGAGGGTGCGGCCGGGTTTGAGGTGTGCGGTGATCGCCGGCAGGAGCAGGTTCGGGGGAACGAGGCCGATCGCGCCGAAGACCGAGTAGATGGCGTCGAATTGTTCGTCGGACGCCTGGAGGTAGTGGAGGGCGTGGCCGGCGGCGAAGGTGAGGCCGGAGAGGCGGCCGTAGTGGGCGCGGGCCCGGCGGATCTGGAGGCCGACGAGGTCGACGCCGGTGACGCGGGCACCGCGGCGGGTGGCGAGGTGGGCGGCGTTGTGTCCGGGGCCGCAGCCGAGTTCGAGGACGCGGCGGTGGGCGAGGTCGTGGCCGAGGATCTCCGCGCCGGGGCCGAGGCCCGGGCGGGTGGTCCATTCCATCCGGGCGGGGACGGGCAGGGGCTCGGCGGATGCGGCCACTGTGCGTTGCAGGGCGTGCGCGTGCCACGGGGAGGGCGCTGGTGCCGCGGGCATCTAGACCTCCAGGAGGCGGAGGACGTCGGTGAGGTGGCGGCGTACGACCTTGGTGTACGCGGGGTCGGTGGCCGGGTCGTTGATCCAGCGCGCCGCCTGCTCCATGAACCACTCCACGCTCCAGATGCGCTGCCATCCCAGGGCCCATTGCTCGGCGGGGAGTTCGCCGCGTGGGGCGAGGGCGTCGGGGGTGCCGCCCGCGGCGACGTATCGCTCCATGAAGGCGCGCAGACGGGCCGGGTCAGGGTCCTCGATCGTGCCGTGCCAGCTGGCCAGGTCGAGCAGGCCGGGGCCGGTGAAGGCGCGGGCGAAGTCGAGGAGGCGCCAGGTGCTGCCGCGGCCGATGTGCAGGCTGGTGGGATGGAACTCGGAGTGCACCCAGCCGAACGGGGCGAGGGTGGCACCGCTGGCTCGGTGCGGGGCGGCTCGGGCAAGGAGTTCGAGGGCCTGCTCGATGTCGTCGGTGTCCTCAGCCGCCCAGCGGTCGGCCTTGCGCAGGGCGCGGAGGTGGTCGAGGGCGCGGACGGGGAGGGCGCGCAGCCCTTCTTCGTCGAGAAGCGCGAGCGGTGGGGCGGTACGGGCGCTGTGTACGACCACCGCTGCCGAGGCGCCGTCGAGGTCGTCGGCTTCCCGGAACGCCGTTCCGAGGTCTTCGAGGAGCATGCCGAGCCGGCCTTCGCGCACCGCGGAGACGTACACCTTGGGCACGGGGATGCCGAGGGTGTGTGCGAGGCGCAGGGCCTGGTCCTCGCTGTCGAAGGGGCGCTTGGCGTACTTGAAGATCGCGGTGGTGCGGTCGGGGAAGGTGGCGCGTTCGACACCGGACATCGACCACACCCTCACCTCCTCGCGGGCGGGGGTCGGGCGGCCTGTGGCGGTGCACAGGTTGTGGAGGAGGTCGGCGGTGAGGGACTCGTCCATGGGAAGTGCTCCTGTAGTTCCTGTACGGGGTGAGGCGTCCGGGGCGGGAGCAGCAGCGCGTCCCGCCCCGGAGCCTGTCGGAGGGGCTAGGCGGCCGGGCGGTCGGTCACGCGGTGGGCGTAGACCTGTTCCATCCATCCGGCCTTGAACTGAGCAAGGTCACCGCGGAAGTTGGCCATCGAGGCACCGTAGGGCGCGACGACGCCGCCGGACTGGTCCGGCACGGACTGGCAGCCGTGGACCAGGCGTCCGCCGAGGGCGGCGTGGGCCTTGATGGACTCGATGCGGCGGTGCTCGTTGAACCAGCCGCCGTGGTAGACCTCGTCGAGCAGGCCGCCCATGGCGTCGTCCAGGTCGAAGACGACAGAGGTGGCGGCGGGGAAGAACCAGCAGGGGCCGACGTTGGAGATGTGCCCGTCGAGCTCGACCTTGTTCAGGGCCATCAGCGTGGCCGCCTCGCGCAGCATCCGCAGGTGCTCGGCGGTGATCTGCGGCAGGCCGAGCGAGGCGAGGTGCTCCTCGCGGAACAGGTACGCGTACACCTCGTACGCGGTGGCCAGCACGCGTGCCGCGTCCAGGGTGGAGCGGGCGTGCTCCCTGATGAAGTCGAGGGCGAGCTGTTCGACCGCGCTCTCGGTTGTCTCCTCCACGTGCAGGAGCTTGTCCTTGACCAGCTCCCAGTCGGCGACGAGCCAGGTGCTGGACTCGAAGCGGAAGAAGTACTCGGCCGGGTCGATGGTGATGCGCCGGCCGTCGACCTGGATGCCGGGCAGGCGGCTCCAGCGCTCGTCGAACGCCTCGGGCAGTACGGCCGTGATGGCGGTGGTGTCGATGGTGGTCACCGTGTCTCCGTCTCTTCTTCGGCCGGGTTCGGGCACAGGAATGCCCGAACCCGGAGCAGGCGTACGGAACTTGGGACCGCCCGGACCAGGAGGGGAGCCTGGATGGTGGTCGGAACCTGGAACCGTTCCGGGTGGCTGATGATTAGTGAACCTCTCGTCACGCTCAGTGGGTACGGTGAAGGGCAGTGGAAGCGGTATACGCGGTTTACAGCTCCTGATCGGGGGAGGTCGTGCCAGCGCCCAACCAGCCCAACTCGCCTCTACGAGACGTGATCTCCACCAGCCGGTGCACCTACGACGCCCTCGCGAAGGACGTGCGCCGGATCGCCGCCGAGAACGGCGAGATCCTGCAGACCAACAAGTCCGCGATCTCCCACTGGGTCAACGGTGCACGTGAGCCGAGCGGCCGGATGGGCCAGTACCTGGCCGAGGCGCTCTCTCGGCGTCTCGCACGGACCGTCACGCTCTCCGAGATCGGCCTGCGCGGCCCGACGGAGACGCCGGCCGATGACGCTGACCCGGTCCTCGCCGCTACGGAGTTGGGCCGCGCAGACGTCGACCGACGACGCTTCCTGGGGATCGCTGCCTTCACCACCGCCGGGGTCGCGATGCCGCTCGCCTACGACCACGAGGCGACGTCCCGCATGCTCCGCGCCCGAGTCGGAAGAGTCCTGGTCGGGTCCGAGGACGTCGAGGTCGTACGGCAGATCACCACCGCGTTCAGCTCGGCCGATGAGCGTCTCGGCGGCGGCCACGGCCTGACCACCGTCACCGCCTACCTCGCCGACACCGCCGCCCCCATGCTCCGCGCCCGCTTCCCGAACGAAGCCCTACGCCAGGCAGCCTTCGGCGCGGTCGCCGAACTCGCCTACCTGGCCGGCTGGAAACACCACGACCTCGGCCAGGAGGGCGCCGCCCAGCGCTACTACCAGGTCGGCTACCAACTCGCCTGCGAAGCGGACCAGAACGGCCACGCCGCCTGGATGATGCGCGCCCTCGCCCACCAGGCCCTCAGCCTCAAACAACCCCACCACTGCGTCGACCTCGTCGAAGGCGCCCTCACCCGCGGACTCGGCCACGTCGACGGCCAGACCGAAGCCCTCCTCCACATCACCCACGCCCGCGCGTACGCCGCCACCGGCGAGAAGCCCGCCGCCGCCCGCGCCCTGCTCGCCGCCGAGGACGCGCTCCTCCGCGAGGACGGACCGCAGCCCAGCTACTCCCGCGTCAGCGGCCCGGCCGCCGGCACCGTCGCCAGCCACACCGCCCGCACCCTCACCGACCTCGCCGACCACCCCGGCACGGAAGTCCAGCACCGAGCCGCACTCACCCGCTGGGATCCAGTCCAGTACAAACGCGTCCACGCCCTCACCTACGCCGACCTCGGCGACAGCCTCGCCGCCCAGGCCCGCGCCGACGAGGCCGTTGCCGCCTGGTTTCAGGCCCTGACGCTGATGGAGGGCATGACCTCCGACCGCACTCGAAAGGCGATCACGTCGCTGCGCTCCACCCTCGCGATCTACCAGCGACGCAAAGTGCCTGGAGCCGCCGAACTCGCCCACCGCGCACGCGAAGCACTCGCCTAACATGCCCAGCAACCGGCCGATGAAGGGACGCACAGTGGCTCAACCGACCACCGACGATCAGCCCAAAGCACTCAAGCCCGCACTTGAATCCATGACCCTGCTGGTCGCCGGCGTCATCGTCCACGACAAGGCCACCAACCGCGTCGTCCTGCTGCAACGCAGCGAGAACGCCAAGTTCGCCCAGGGAATGTGGGACCTCCCCGTCGGCAAGAGCGAGCCAGGGGAGCCGATCACGCAGACCGCGGTGCGGGAGCTGTATGAGGAGACCGGCCTGGTCGTGAAGCCAGAGGCGCTGAAGGTCGCCCACATCATCCACGGGGCGTGGGGAGTTGAGGCACCGAACGGATTCTTGACCGTCGTGTTTGCGGCGCACGAGTGGTCAGGTGAGCCGGAGAACCGGGAGCCTCGGAAGCATGCACAGGTGCGGTGGGTCGACGCCGATGCAATCCCTGAGGAGTTCGTCGACACGACCGACAGCGCGTTGCACCGCTACCTGGAGAGTGGCCCGGAGGTTTCTCTCGACGGTTGGAAGTGACTGAGTCGACACAGGTTGGTCCGGCCCTTGGCGGTCTTCACGCTCTTCACCGAACCGCAGATACTGAGTGGCATGACTTTGTGCTCACAGGAAGAGTTCGAGGGTGCAGCCCAGGCCATCTCGATCCTGCATGAGGAGACGGTCTCCAGCAGTTTCGCCCGCCGGGCGGAAAATGCCGCAGCAGACCTCTGTTCGGGTGCCGGTCCTGAGCTTCTGCACATCCCCACGGAACTGCATCAGTTGATCGACCAGGCCCTCGAGATCGGGTACGCGGCGGCGCTGAAGGACGTACGGGCCGGGAAGTTCGATGGTGACATCCCACAGTGGCGGCCTGAGCTGGTCGAAGGGACAGCTTGAGCGAGGGAGCCAGTCGGACGACTGTGCCCGCATACGTCTACGCCGGGACGAGCTCTCCCAGCGCATCCCTCAGCGCAGGTGTCTGTGGTGTCTAGGCACGCCGCGCTTAGCGACCAATGCGGCATGGGGCGGGTGGCTACGCAAGCTGCGTCACGTGGATCGCGCGCGTTGTGTGTGCTTGGGGGGCATCTAACTACACACATGCATAAGTGAGTTCAGTGTCTCGGATATGCGGACACTGAACCGATGGAATGGGTCTCCCGAAGGAGGCCGCCGCGCGGCCAGGAGTGGTGTCCTGAAGGGATGCAGGGGCACCAGAAGACGAACGCGGTTCAGCCATGCCGGGCGGACGGATGCAGGCAAGCAGAACCTTCACACTCAAGGCACAAGCGGAATGATCACATAACTCACTTTCCAGTAAGGCGAGTTGCAATTCGAACAGAAGTGCGGCATCAACGGCCGTGTGGCTACGGCTAGTTGGAGTAGCCGCATGCTGCATTGGGGCCGTGTGGCGCCCGTATGATGATTCGTGTTCCACCAGTTCTTCCCCTCAGGTCCCGTCACCCGGTGATGGATCTGTTCGCCGGAAGTGGCGGGTTGTTCCGCCCGTCAGGGCACCGTCGGAAGAGCTGGAGGAGCACAGGTGGACGACGAGAACGAGCAGAAGCTGCGCAGGCCCTGGACCCGCCCGGAGTGGTGGCAGATAGGGATCGATGTCGCGGGGCTGCTGCTGGGGATTGCCGCCCTCGTGGGCCAGTACCTCGTGCGGTAGCGAGGTCCACACATGAACCCGGCGGGACCGGAGCCGCTCACGCAGCGAGCCCGGCCTTCTGAAGCGCGGCCGGGCTCGTGAACTACTGCGCGGAGGGCCTGACCTGGATGGAGCCAGGGAGGGCCCTCCGACACTTATCTTTGCTGCTACCTACGGTCGGCAGGCAACTTTAAGTGTCAGGTCGATGGTACAGCGCGGGGAACGCCTTCTCCATTACGGATTTCCAAGCCGGTTGGGGGAGACGTATAGGCCGTCCTGCCGCCAGACGGATGTGCCCGATCACTTCGCTGAGGGCGTCGCATACCAACGCCGAGTTCAAGAGCGCCCGTAGCTCCGGCGGGCGTGACGGCCGTCATGACGGTCTCGCCGTACCAGCGGTGCGCGCCCTGTCGTGTCGTCAGGCGCCAGCCAACGGTCCTTGGAGCAGTCGGTGCGGATCGTCGCGGCCGTGATGCCGGTCGCCTGCTCTATCTCGCGGGCGGTGTAGCGACGACGAGGCTCGAGTTCGGCGGCGGGCCGTATGAAGTGCTCGATGACGGCTTGGTCGACGGCGGCGGGCCGTAGGTGAGGCTGCAGCAGCGCGTCGTAACGGGTCCCCTGGTTGCAGGTCGCCTCCCACAGGGCCTACGAGGAGAGGGGGCAGGAAAGCCCCTCTGACCTGGTACTAAGCGCACCTTCTGGTTTTGGTCGAAGGGGCGCTTAGCCGTTGCCGAGCTGATGCGTGAGCGGACGCCGCGAGATGGAGCAGCATCCAGCGCTACTACTGCGCTGGGTCGGCAGGGACGGATGATGCTTCCAGGGCTTCTTCGATGGCCGCTACGGCGTCAGTAAGCCGACGGTAGACCGGCGCCGAACGTCCCATGCGCTTCAAGCCGTGCTGCAACGGATCGCGCATGTGCTTCTCGCAGACGACGACGTCTGCGTATCCGGCCGCGCAGGACAGGTAGATCATGTCCGTCAGGTCATTAGGACGCCACGTCGTGCCCTTGTTGAGGTGCCGACTGTGAAGCATCTCCCGGAAGAGGCCGACAGCCGGAGACTCGCCAATGGCCCGCACCCATCCCCTGAAGCCCCACCGCCGGAACAGTTCTTCTGTTACATCTGCCGCAGCTGCCTCCTCGGCCAGGTCCTGCTGCAGGTCCTTCACGAGATGGATGTCGATGGCCCTGCGCTTCTGCTGTGAGTCTTGATCCAGCTCATCCAGCCAGTCACTGAACCGCTGGCTTTCCGCAGTCCAACCGGTGTCCGGTCCCTCCTCGACCCTCTGAGTGTCGAGCATGGCATCGATGGAGACGGAAGCAGCGAGCAGCGCATTGGGTTTGAAAACAAAGTGGTTCGGGAACGTCGACGGCAACTCAGCACCAACCCAGCGGGTAGGGGAGTAGAGAGCATCCGGGGCGAGGGTGAAGACCGGGGCGTTGCGTACGCTGCCGGGCCGATCTAGTCGGTGGCAGAAGACATCGTGAAGCTCGTTTCGTCTGACCTGCAACGGATCACGCATCTGCCAGCCCCGGCTGTACTGCAGAACCGTCAACCCGAGGTCGTAGCGCTTGTCGGTGCTGAACCGTTTGCCGGTCTCGTAGTAGTGGCCGGCAGAAGCGGGCAGGACGATCCGGCGTTGGTCCACCCACTCTCTGAGCCTTCGGGCAGCGGCTCGATCTGGCTCGCTGCTCTTCGGCGCGCCGTGGACAGCGTTGCTCAGCAGGCTCCACTGATTCTGGTCGAGGTACACGACGAGTCGTTCTGCCAGCTGATCAGTGACCCCCTCCAAGGGCATTTCGAAGAGAACCTGATCGCCGCTCAGGGTGGTAGCGAGGAGGGCTGCTAAAGCCGGGCTGAAATCCAGTCTGGCTATGACGCTCGTGCCCTCGAACGGGGAGGGATCCAGAGGAAACCGGGCCTCCTTCCCATCCGAGCGGGTGAAGATGGTGCACGACGCCGCGCGGTCCATCGTGATGAGCGTGATGGATGGATTGCTTTCGTTTTCCACGACAGCAATCTTGCGGTGCTTCTCCTCAGAGTGTGACGGGATTTGATTCCGTGACCGTCTCCTTCTTGCGGGATCGGGGGGCCAGCTCAAGCCCGCTCTCGAATCCATGACTCTGATGGTCGCCGGCGTCATCGTCCATGACAAGGAAACCAACCGCGTCGTGCTGCTGCAGCACAGCGAGAACGCCAAGTCGGCCCAGGGCATGTGGGACTTGCCGGTCGGCAAGAGTGAGCCCGGCGAGCCGATCACGCAGACCGCGGTGCGGGAGCTGTACGAGGAGACCGGCCTGGTCGTGAAGCCGGAGGGGCTGAAGGTCGCCCACATCATCCACGGAGGGTGGGGAGTTGAGGACCTGAACGGGTACCTCACCGTCGTCTTCGCTGCCCATGAATGGTCCGGCGAGCCCGAAAACCGCGAACCTGGCAAGCATGTGCAGGTGCGGTGGGTCGACGCCGATGCCATCCCTGAGGAGTTCGTTGATACCACCGCGAGCGCGCTGCATCGTTACTTGAGGGCGGTCCGGAGGTATCCCTCGACGGTTGGAAGTGACGAGGGCGGAGAACAGGAGGGCATAGCCTCTGGCGGCTTTCACGCTCTTCACCGAACCGCAGAAGATGACGTCGAGCCCGCTGCATAGCCTCTAGCCCGTGGCTGAATTGTTGCTCAGTCTCCGAAGGGCACGCTGCCGTTGCCACGGATGCTGAGCCCTGTTCCGTCCGGGGTGGAGTCGGCCACGAAGAAGGTGCGTTCTTCGCCGTTAGCCAGCCTCAGCTTTGGCTCGTCGGCCTGGCTGATCGCCCAGACTGCCGTGTCGTCAGTGATGTCGATGGTGCCGTACCAATCTGTAAGGCCGTCCTCTGTGGTGGTGTCGTTGAACGCCCGGGCAGTGATCCGGGTGGTGTGGCTCGTGAGCCGTGCGTGCACGTCGTATGCGGTGCCGTCGGCCAGTACCGACGCATGGTCGTCGTTGCAGTGGGCCATATGCGCAGTGTGCTCGTTGTCAGAGTGGGTGGCCGTCGCAACTACCACCGGCGTGAGGCTCTTTGTGACCGTGTGCCGGGCATGTGGTTACGGCGTGCGGGGTTGCATCGGCGGTGTGCGCTGCAGGTGTTGGCGGGGTCGAGGTTGCGGTCGATGTTGTGCTCGCAGATCCAGCCGGGGTTGCTCTGGCTTCGGATGGTGGTGGTGCGGCGACGGTAGGGGCGCCCGTTGCGAGGGTCTGAGGCCACGGGCGCCGTCCTCGCTACGCCTTGGGGATGGACCACTCGATGGGGTCTCTGCCCTCGGGGCTGTAGACGATTGTGTCGGGCCTGGTGCCCTTCTCTATCGAGAAGGTGATCTTTCCTCGGAGGCAGGTGCCGGCCTTGATGAGCTCGCCGTCACTGGCGTACTCGGGCTTCGGGACCCCGGAGCCCGAGAGGATCGGGGCTTGCAGGCGGGTGTCGTCAGGGAAGCCGAGGGCCCATGGTTCCTGGGATACCCCGAAGGTTGCGCTGTTGGTGTCGGCGCAGGCTTTGACTTCGAGGACTGCCCACACGGGGTTCTTGAAGTCGGCAGCGTCATTGGGCAGATCGACTTCGGCGGGTTGCATGTAGCTGAGCGCGGTCGTGGTGCCGCTGACCTTGCCGCCGTCGTTGTTGGTGTCGCGCCAGTGGGTTCCGCTGCCGAGCTTGAGTGGGGCGTCGGCCTTGGCCTTGCCGGCGGGTGTCTGGTCGGAGCGGCTTGAAGACTTGACCGGCTTGCTGACGCTGCCGTGACTGCTGGTGCTGCTGCAGGCGGCGCAGGTGGTGATGAGTAACCCTGCTGAGAGCAGGCCAATGGCCCGTCTGGTGTGCATTATCCCCCCTGGGATGAGCTGTTGAAGCTGCATCATCTGGGACGAAGGAGATCTTTAGGGGGGATGTGACGTTCCCGTGACGCGACGAGCCCGGCCTGTGTTTTGGCCGGATGTGGCAGTCCGATCTCTTCGCGGGCGACGGCCCGAGCCGCATGAAGGTCAGAATCGTGTTGCACGCGTGGTCGTACCGGCCGGCGATCTCGGACAGCGTCTCGCCCTCGGTTGTCGGCTCTACCATGACGGTCCGGCCCTTTTGGCTGGGTGAGGCCGGCAGTCTTTCGCGAGCGCCTTGAGGTGTCTGGGCTCCGGCCTGGGGCTGCCGGTCGTTCACTTCCGATCCTGCAATAGGGGCACCCGCGATTGGAATCTGACTGACGGGTGAGCCAGCCTTCCCGCCCGATCTGCCAGATGCCGAGGATTTGATCGCGTTCCTGGCGACGACCAGGGATGCGGTCACCTCGAGTGATCGGACCCCGTGCCACCCGGCGGCGAGTGGGGCGAGGTAGAGGACTCCATGCGTGAGCGGACGTAGCCCCACGGCCCGTCATGCAGTGGTCCCAGCTATCCAGCACTAGCTGTCTGACCTGCTATTTCCGGACAACGGATCAGTGTCCGCGACTACCCACCACAAGATCGCGGACACTTCCATTCCATTGGCGGTGGGTTCGAGTCCCCCTGGGGCTACAGGGGTAGGGCTGCGTTCGCTTCGTGGGTGGACTGGTGCGCAGTCCCTCGTCTCGCAGCCGTTCAGTTCCGCGTCATGCAACTGCTCGCTTTGCCATCTTCGCCAGAGCGGCCCGGTCCCCCATCACATACGGGACGGCATCGCCCTCCCACAAGGCCTTCCCCCGACGCTCATCGAACTGGTTCAGGAGCCCCCGTTGATGAGGGCACGGATGTGGGCGGCGATGGCTGCTGGTTGTTCGGAGGGTGCGTCATGGCCGGCCTGTACGTGGACGAGACGGCTTTCCTGGATTCCTTCGGCCAGTTCGTCCGAGTGGCTGGGCGCGACGAGTATGTCCTGGGATGCGGAAATGACGAGAGTGGGCACGTCGAGGTTCGGAAGGTCGGTACGCACGTCGATTCCCAGAGCAAGGTCGATGTGCTGTCGGGTGCCCGGCTGGAGCCCAACACCGACTTCTTTTGCAATCCGATCGATATCGTCACCATCCAGCTGAGCCAAGCCGGCCGGTCCGCTAGAGAGATGCATGAGGTAGCGGCCGAGTACCTGCGGATCCCCGTCCATCAGGTCGCGCCAATTACGCAACGCCAGACGCAGCCGGTCGTCCGGCTTGGCGAACCCGGTGACCAGTGCCAGTGTGGCGGTGCGCTCTGGGTGACGGATGGCGTGCCGCACTGCGATCGCGCTGCCCATCGAGTAGCCCACGACGCAATAGCGTTCAAGACCGGCGTTCTCGGCCGTCATGGCGATGTCGTCAGCGAGGCTGTCCAGGTTGAGCGGACTGTCGGGCAGGGGGCTGAGACCTGAGCCGGGGTTATCGACGGTAATGACGTGATGATGCTCGGCAAGGTGTTCCGGCAGACTGCCCCAGCTCGTAGCGAGGGAGCCGGCCACCCCATGGACCATCACCACTCCCTCCCCCTGGCCATGTGCACGGTGGTGGAGAACAACAGGCCCTGCAGCGGACGGGATTGACACGGTGCTCCTCTGTTCAGGATCAATGGGCAAGCACACGCCACCGTACGATTCTGTTGAACCTGCCGGTCGAGGGGGATGGCTCCGAACAGCCGCCGAGTGACAGCGGGCGGGATGCGAGCTGGGGAGGTCTCGTTCCGGAGGGGAGCCGCACCACAGCCGCACCCGATCGAGCGCATCCTCGACGAGGCTGACTTCCTGCACGCTTTCGGCGCTAGCTACCGGCGGCATCGTGCCCGCGACCGCCTGCCGAGCGCCGCCGCGGTGCTTCCACCTGTGTCCAGGTCTCCTTCACCCAGCCGGTGATGGCCTCGTCGTCGCGCTCCAGGGCGCGGCTGGCCGGGATCCGGCAGGAGAAGCCGTGCCGGATCAGCAACTTGCGTACGCCCTGGATGGTGTAGCTCTGGTGGAAGCGTCGCCCGATCACGGTCTTGACCCTGGTCGACGCCCACGGCTGATCTGGCCACCCGTGCGCCATCGTCCCCTTGCCCAACTCCGCCTCCAGCAGGCCGAATTGGTCCTCACTCAGACGCGGAGGCGACGCCGAACCCGTCAAGCGCAAAGCTCGCGGGCCGCCCTTGGCCCACGCCAGACGCCATCGCTGCACCGACCGGACGCTGACCCGTAGATCCCTCGAATGCCCGCCGCTCGTCCGTCAGCCCATCGCCCTGTGCGTACCTCATAGAAACGGCGTATTGCGAGGATCAAGGCTTGTCAGCAGCTACGACTCCACGAGTTCAATCTCACTAGCCCTGACAAGAGTTGATGCTCGCCTGTCGGTCCTGATCAGTGGCGGCGACTACACGCAGCGCAGCCAGTCCGCGGGCAATCACGGGGTGTTCCTCGCTGCCGCGCCGCACGCAGGCGACGAACCGCCGCACCGGCGCAGCGGCGCCGCGCAGCGGCACCCGCGCCAGCTCAGGCTGCTGTGGAACCGGTGCCAGGCGCGGTACCAGTGCGATCCCGAAGCCGTGTGCGACCAGTGCGGCTACCGCGTACCAGTCCACTGCGGCGTGCGCGGTCCGCGGGACGAACCCGGCCGCTGCGCCGGCTGCCGTGAGCAATTGCTCCTGATCGAGGGGGTCCCCTGCCCTGACCCAGGTCTCCTCTGCGGCCTCCGCCAGGTGGATGCCGTCCGAGCGTTCCGCGAGGCGATGTCCGATTGGCACGAGTACATCCAGGGGCTCCTCAAGTAGGGGGAGTTGGGTGAAGCGTGCATCGTCCTGCGCCGGGCCGCCGGGAGCGGGGATCACCACCGCGATGTCGGCACGCTCGGTGAGCAGCAGGTCGTACCGGTTCTCGGCGTGATCCTCGCTGATCTCCACTGTGGTCCGCGGATGCTCGTCCAGGAGGCGCCGGGCGGCGGGCGCTATCACTGCCGCGATGGCCGTAGCCGCTCCGGTTATCCGCAGCCGCCCCGCTTCGTCTGCCCCGTAGGTCGCCAGCTCGGCGCTTGCCTGTTCCCAGCGTGCGAACAACGCATCGGCGTGCCGGATCAGGGCTTGCGCGGCGGGCGTGAGGCGGACCCGCCGCCCGTCCGGTTCCAGTAGTTCGACGCCCACCTGGACGGCGAGTTGACGCAGTTGCTGGGAGACGGTGGACGGGGAGAGGTGCAGCGCGCGAGCGGTTGCGATGACCGTGCCCTGCTTGTGCAGGACCCGCAGGGTCTGGAGCCGGGGATCGATCATGTGGCCATCCAATCATTCGGTCAAGCCGCATGGTTATAGGTGGAAACATTCGATAGACACGTACGCTTGTAGCCCCGGAGACTTCCTGCATGGTCGTCTCCGAACTCTTCACCGATGCGTTCCTGCCGGGGCTGTGGGCCGGATATGCCCTCGCTGTGCCCGTCGGCGCGCTCGCCGTCCTCCTCGTAAGCCTCACTGCCCGAACCTCCCTGCGGGTGGGCGTCTTAGCGGCACTCGGTGTGGCCACAGCCGACGGTCTCTATGCGGTGCTCGCCGTGCTCGGCGGGGCAGCACTCTCCAGGACCATCCAGCCCGTCACGGGCCCGCTGCGCTGGGTTGCCGCCACGGTCCTGCTGGGGTTGGCGGCCCGTACAGCGCTGAGGGCGGTACGGGAACGGGGTAGTACTCCGGACGCCGCGGTCCCGTCCGCCCTGGGCCGGCCGACGCGGGCCTATCTCGGCTTCCTCGGCCTGACCCTGCTCAACCCCTGGACCATCATCTACTTCTCGGCCCTCGTACTGGCCGGACCTGCGGGCGGAGACGTCAACGGGTCGGCCCGCACTGCGTTCGTCGCGGCCGTCATCGCCGCCTCCGCGAGCTGGCAACTGCTCCTGGCCACGGGTGGAGCCGTACTGGGCAGGGCGCTGACCGGCTCACGGGGGCGGTTCATCACCACACTGGTGTCGAGCGCCGTGATCGGTGCGCTGGCCGTGAGCCTGGCAACCACGCCGTGAATGCCTCTGGCGTCCAGGTCGTTCGTCCAGTTGGGCGCTCCACCTGGACGCCATGAACCACGCCCGCTCCACAGAGTGTGGGTCAACGGCAGACGGGATGGGAGCTGGGGTAGGTCCGTGGTTGAGATGGTCAGACGAGGGATGACCGGATCCGGCCGATGGCGCGCAGAACCTCATCTCTGTTCTTCGCACTCTTGATCCAGGTTGGTAGCCGCGCGACGAGCGTCATCTTTTTTACTTCCGCATCCCACGGGGCTCGTTCACGCAACGGCGCCTGTACGAACTGGCGGATCAGCTCCAGATGCTCCGGGTTGTAAGCCCACAGCCAGCCGTGTCGCGTCTCTGCCTGCAACCACAACGGCAGACCGAAGTGGGGGTCTGTCGCTTCGCCTCGCCCCCGGAAGAGGCGGAACCCTCCCCCGGCAGCGTCTCGCGACAGGCCGCATGCCCTGCAGACGAGACGGCGGCGCGCAAACACCGAAGGAATCGCGCCCTCAGCCGCAGACGCGACCGGGGCAACGTGTGCAATCCCAGTGCACTTCGGACAACGCACGAGCACATGATCGATGAAGTGGTATTTCGTGTGCCGGGCGTCTCGAAACCGCTGCGGCGAGAGCATGACGCCAGTATGCAACCCCTCCGCCGGCCCATGCCCATGCACGTAAAGAGCGTGCCCCTTCCGTGCCCGATCAGGCGGGGAATCACGGGGAACTACGGTCGCTCACAGCGAGGAGGAACGAGGAAGACCCCCGACCGATCCTGCCGGTCAGGAGCCTTCAACCTGCGCGGTGGGTGTGGGATTTGAACCCACGGTGACTCTCGCCGCGACGGTTTTCAAGGTGGCTCAGATGCCTACAGGAAGAGTCGGACTATCTCGGCGACGAGCAGTCGCAGCGACAGCGGGACGAAGCCCCAACCGGCCAGCCGGACCGTCTCGGCGGCGAACGGGTACAGCGACACCGCAATGAAGATCCAGCCGACCAGCCGGAAGACCCCTCCGTAGCGTTGCTCTGCCGCCTCGGATGGTGGCCCCAACTGCGGCTGGTAGTGGCTGCTCCGGAGCCCGCGAAAGTCCCGGACGATGGCTGTCCCCAGCGCCACGAAGGGGATGGCAATAGCGAGGTATATGAGCCAGTCCATGTCCGTACGTTAGATGTGACAGCTCGATGCCCTCGGGGATCCGTGCCAGACCCGTGCCAGGTTGGACGGGGAACTGCGGACCACAGACCGCCGACGCCCAAGGCCATTCCGAGGCCTATGCGATCCGGCTCCTGGACGCCCTCGACGAGGCAGGCCCGCATGTGTGAAGCCATGACGGCAACCGGCTGACGCCAGCGCGATAGAACTTTCCCTACTTCATCAAGCCCCGGCTGCGCTCCGCTCCGCCGGGCGCACTTCCCGGTTCCGCTGTCCTCCGCGCTCATGCCCCTTCGGCCCGCGCTGCGCCGACGCCCGCCCACATGTGGAAAGGGCCGGAGGCCATACGGCGAGCACCCGAAGGGCATCGGCCACGGTCAAAGACGATGCCTCCGGCGGGGGCACTCCGACTCCGGGATGGAGGGGGCGCCGTTCGCGAGTGCCGGCCGAATCGTGGTGAGCGTGGGGAGCTCCCATCCCGTCCACCGTTGACCCAGGCAGAGCCGAGCAGACGCGGCCCATGGCGTCCAGGTCGTTCGTACAGTGGCGCGCTCCACCTGGACGCCATGAACCACGCCCGCTCCACAGAGGTGTGGGTCGACGGCAGACGGGACAAGAGCTTGGGTTGGTTGGTGGGCCGAGTCAGGGCTCAGGGCGGCGCCTCGCTGACGTGCGCGCCACAGCTCCACTGCTTACCCACGGATAGCCCAGTAAGCGAACAGCGTTCCGCAGAAGTCCAGCACGGACAATTGGATGACTCCTGCGGTGCGCCATCCCAGAGCGAGCAGGCCAATACCTGTCACCAGCGCCACCCCCGCCAAGATCCACACCGCGCGCCACGCAACCCTCGGTGCCACCGGTGCATTGTTCTGGTCCCAGGTGTCCGCCCATCCGGTCCACGCGTAGCCCCAGAACAACCAAGCGACGACCGACACATCGGCGATGACGAGAACCACCGTGACCGCAGCTTGCTGATGTGCAGAAGGCACTCTCACGCGCTCAGCTTGCTCCGCCGGCTCGAGTTCCACATGAGCGCTCCTACTCAAGTCGCGAACCACGCCGAAGAGTGGCTGGGAAGTGGGGCAGAGCCGGGCCGTCCGATAGACAGCGAGCCTCCCAAGTCGCTTCGGGACGAAGGGGCTGTGAGTTCAAATCCCGTTGCCCCGGCAGCTGAAGCATCAGTACCGGGCCCGGTACTGAGGGGGCGCCGCCGCCCCTGCCCAGGTGTCGAGGGCGCTGCCATGGCGGCGCCCTCGACAAGCAGATCCTCACGGCGTCGATAGTGCTGGTCAACGCCCTGTCATGCGTGAGCGATGCGTGAGCGGACGTGCCCCCACAGCCCGTCACGCGGCGGACCCGGCCCCACGGCCCTAGCCGTCTGACCTGGTGTTTCCGGATCACGGATCAGTGCCCGCGACCACCCACCACAAGATCGCGGACACTTTTAATCCATTGGTTGTGGGTTCGAGTCCCACAGGGTCTACCGGTGTACGTGGACACGGTCCACGGGTAGTACGGGCGGCGCCCGGGTCGGCTTCGGTCGACCCGGGCGCTTCTTCGTTCGCGAGCCATTGCGTGAGCGATGCGTGAGCGGATGGGGCGGACGGAGGCCGGACGGACTGCTCCGGAGCAGCAGATTTCGGCACTGACTCTCCTGAGGTCAGCCAGCAGGCCACGCCTGGATCAACCAGAACTCAAGAGGGTCCTCGTGCGGAGCCTGAGGCGGGAAGGGCTGCAGAATGAGCAATGCTTCACCGTGGTCCCGGCCGCGGCACAAGACGCGGATGTGATGACTCCCAGCGTTGACATCAAGGGTCCCTCGGACGTTGCCGTTGATGTCGACCACGCTCAGCTCATCCATCAACCGTGCGGCGAAGGTGCGCCGATATTCCCAGGTTCCATGCGGATCCAGCGCCGGCCCCTCCCAGAGCTCCAGGCGTACCAGCGGATAGAAGTCGTTGTCACTGGAATTCAGCGTCAGTCCGTCACCGGGGATCTCAACGATGTCATCTCCTGCGGGCTGGTCATCGAAGAGGAGCGGACCGATCTGGATGGTCCGATAGTAGACGCGCGGCCGAACATCGACCGCCTCAACCAGTGTGGACATGCCCTCTCCAGACCACCGGGGACACAGACGCGCGGAACCTAACCGAGCAAGCGAGGAAGGGCACCCCATGCTTCGCCGCAACTTTGCTCGGAGCACAGTCGACGGTCCAAGTGACCTCATGTCGGTCACGCTCCGGCGTGGCACGCGGCTTGAGAAGCGTACTGATGTCAGCTGACGGCGCGTGCGTCAGAAGCCGAGGTGGGTGATCTGGACGATGTAGACGCGTTCGCTACGGACGACCACCTGGTACGTGAACATGCCGCCGGGGACCGTCGTGTGGCCGCCTCGTCTTCGACGGCGTCGAGGAACGCCTTGGGCGCGGTGCGCGCGGCGGCTGCCGCGCCGAAAACGTACTCGGCCAGGCCAGCCGGAGGGGGCCCAAGAGGCGGAGGAACCTGCCGGGCCACTCATGGCCGCGCCGCCGCCACGGGGTCCGGCGTGCAAGTCCGGCACAGGCCCGGCTCCCGGCCCCGGAAAGCCCGGTCGCAGCCGTCGCAGTTGTGGAGGGGGTGGGGTGTGGGCGGTGGTGGTGTGTGGGGTGGGCGGAGTGGTGGCAGGGGTGGCAACAGGGCCGTGAGGCGGTGGGCCAGCAGGGCTGCCGGGTGGCGGAGCGTATCGGGGATGTCGCTGGTCAGGGCGTGGCGTACGGCGTCCGCGGGGGCTTCCCGTTCGAGCCAGGCCGCGACGCCCGGTGCCAGGCGGGCGGTGTCCTTCGCCGAGAGGAGGAGGCGGGGGTCCGCTCGGTGCAGGGTGGTGAGCAGGGTCGTGGCCCGGTCGAGGAGGACGGGGGCCGATGTCGACGGGTGCGGTACGTGGAGGGGTGTTGGCGGGCGCTTCGGGCGGCTGGGGGCGGGGTCAGCCGCCGCGGGGGTCGGGTGGGTGCCCGGGTGGTTGCAGGAGATCGTGCGGGTGCTGACCCGGCCCTCGGACGTGCGGCGGCGTTCGCGGCGCAGGTATCCGTGGGCCTCAAGTTCCCTGAGAGCGGCGGAGATGCGCGTCGTCCCCTCCGGGAAGAGGGCCGCGAGCGTACGGATGTCGACGCGGGCGCCCGTCGGCAGCGACTGGATGTGGACCGAGAGGCCGATCGCCGTGAGGGACAGCTTGCGGTGCTGGGCGAGGTGATTGCCGATGACCGTGAAGCGGGCGGCGATCCGGCTGTTCTCGTGGATGATGCCCGACCCTTGCGGGTGGGGGTTGCCCCCAACGGGGGACTGGGCGCGCGGCGGCGCGCTAGTGTGCTGGGTGTCCATCAGGAAGCTCTTTTCTTCCTCGGTGGTGTCCATCAGGAAGCTCTCTTCTTCCTAGGTGGTCAGGCCCTCGCCAATGGGATTGCCGTCCCGGCGGGGGCCGTCACATGTCTGGTGTTGTTGGGCGTGAGCGTATGGGGCGCAACCCGGCGCTGCGCAAGCTGAGTTGGTGGTATTCACCCGACCGGGTGGCGGGCCCGCCGGCTGCCGGGAGGCAGGGTGGGGCTTGGTTCGGGTGCTTTTCCCCGTCGTCCTTTGTTGGTGATCGACCACGGCACCGGCGTACGGGATTCTGGACGACGGCCGAGGGGCGACGGCCGAGGGGCGACGGTGCAGTTCAGCGGGCGGGCAGTTCCGCCTAGACCGTCTTGAGCGGCTGTCGGCCCTGGGCCACTCCCCAACAGTCCGCCAGTGCGGCTACGAGGATCAGGCCACGGCCGGACTCCCCGTCAGGGGCGAGCTGTTGACACTTGGGGAGGGCGTCGGGGCGGGTCCTGAGCGTCGCCCCGCGCTGTCGTCGACGCGGATCGAACAAGCCGTTGCTGCGCGCGCGGCCCGCAAGTCGGTCTTCGGCCGCGACCCCGCACCCGAGCTCAGTTTCATCCAGGAAGAGGTGACGCTACGGCGGCCGATCGGCGGCAGATTGGTGTTGAGGCGACAGCTCGAACACCTGCTGGAACTCGCCCAGTTGCGCACAGTCGATATCCAGGTGATGCCTACCAGTCGAGAGGACCACGCCGGAATGGACGGGGACATGCAGGTGCTGAAGTTCGCGGACGGGGCAGCGGTCGGACGTTGCGAGGGCCTCTACGCCGGGCGCCCGGTCTCCGACCCGAAACAGCTCCGTAGCATCGAACTCCGGTGTGGCATCATCCGGGCCCAGGCTCTCTCGCCAAGGGAGTCACTGGCCTCCACGTCCGTGAGCGCGTACGCCCGGCGGATCCCGGCCCGCCCCAGCACCTCCGGTGCCAGCGCCAGGCGGCCGCAGCTTCGTGGCCCGTCGGCACTGACGCAAGCCCACCCCCGGATCCTCCGGACCCGTTCCCGACCGGCGCAACAGATACTGCGCCGCAGCTGAGGACGCGTCAGGCTGCCAATGATCCGACCGGAGGTGTTGCATGGCAGCGGGCGCACGGGCGCGACGTGTTCTTCTGGGGGGCCTCGTCCCCCTGCTGATGGTGGCCGCGACCGCGTGCGGCGGGTCCACGCGGACCGACTCCGACGTGGGCGCGCACCCCGAACACCGGCCCTCCGGCGGTACCTTCGCGCACCCGGGCGTCCTGGTCGGCAAGGGCCAACTGGCCGCCGTCCGCGACCACGTGGCCCGTAAACAGGAGCCGTGGATCTCCGCGTACAAGGAGATGCGCGACAGCAAGTACGCCGACCTCGACTACAAGGCCAAGCCGTACGCGACCGTGGAGTGCCCCTTCGACGCCGAGGCCGGGCAGGGCTGCGTCGAGGAGCGGGAGGATGCCATCGCGGCATACACGCAGGCGCTGCTGTGGAACGTCACACGCGACAAGAAGCACGCCGCCAAGGCCGTCGAGATCATGGACGCCTGGTCGGACAAGGTCACCGGGCACACCGCGGACAACGCGGGGCTGCAGGCCGCCTGGGCCGGCACGTCCTGGGCGAAGGCCGCCGAGCTGATGCAGTACACGTACGAGGACTGGCCGGACGGGCAGGAGCTGAAGTTCCAGCGGATGCTGCGCGAGGCCTACCTGCCCGAAGTGCGGGGCGGATCCGCCGACTTCAACGGCAACTGGGACCTGGTGATGGCCGACGCGACGATGAGCATGGCCGTGTACCTGAACGACCAGAAGGCCTTCGACCAGGCCGTCGGGCGCTTCCGTGCCCGCGTTCCCGCGTACTTCTATCTGTCGTCCGACGGGAAGCTGCCGGTGAAGCCGAAGGGCAGCGGCATCGACACCCCGAAGGAACTGCGCACGTACTGGTTCGGGCAGAGGACCTTCAAGGACGGGCTCGCCCAGGAGACCTGCCGCAACTTCAAGCACGCCAGCTACTCCCTCGCCGCCACCTCCCACATGGCGGAGACCGCCTGGCACCAGGGCGTCGACCTGTACGGAGAGGTGAAGGAGCGGCTCGCCGCCGCGCTCGAACTGCACTCCAAGTACCAGCTGGGCGCCAAGGCCCCGTCCTGGCTGTGCGGCGGGAAGGTGCAGCGGGACATGGGGCCCGACACGGAGGTGGGCCTCCAGCACCTTCAGGGGCGGCTGAAGATGGACCTTCCGCAGACCGAGAAGCTCACCCACAAGCAGCGGCCGGAGGGGACGGACGATCTGTTCGTGGCGTGGGAGACCCTCACCCACGCCGCCGCGCCGGTCGCCGCGTGAGCGGTCACGGGAAGCGATTCGCGTTCACTCCCCCTGATGGCGTAGAGTTGTGAACACAACGGCGCGGGGTGGAGCAGCTCGGTAGCTCGCTGGGCTCATAACCCAGAGGTCGCAGGTTCAAATCCTGTCCCCGCTACTGAAGACAAGAGGCCGGAATCTCACTGAGATTCCGGCCTCTTGTCATGTGTGTTCCCGCCCGGTCACCCGTGTTGCGCACGTCACTTTCCCCACCCGTACGGCCCACCCCTGCTCGCCCCCGCGCCCCCGTGCGGGAACTCTTGGTGAGACGCCGGAAGCTGGCAGGGAACGGCAGGAGACGAGTGGTGGGGCAGCGAACAGGAGGCACCGGCGGGAGACGGGGGCGGCACGGCTCCGACCCCGTGAGCGTCCGTCTCTTCCTGCGGATGCTGCCCCTGCTGCTCGTCATCGGCGGCGCGATCTACGAGTACGTCACCCCCAGCGGCTTCCCCGGCGCCCCCCTGTTCAGCGCGGCGCCTCTGGTGGCCGCCCCTTTCTTCTCGCTCGGCGCGACGATCCTGACGGGCGTCGTGTCGATCGGGGCGATCGTCACCGTGCACCTGCGCTACACGGGGAACCTCGACTCCGTGTTCGTCACCGAGATCGTCACCGTGGCCACCGTCTGCCTCCTGGCCTGTGTGATCAACCGGATCGTGTACCGCGGCTACGAGCAGCTGGCCTCCGCCCGTGAGATCGCGCAGGCCGCGCAGCTCGCGGTGCTGCCCCGGCCGGCCCAGCGGCTCGGCGGCTTCGTGATCGCGGCGCGCTACGAGGCGGCGCAGGCCGACGCGTTCATCGGCGGTGATCTGTACGCGGTCCAGGACACCCCGCACGGCATCCGGATCATCGTCGGCGACGTACGCGGCAAGGGCATGGGGGCGGTCGCCGCGGTCGCCGTCGTCATCGGCGCGTTCCGGGAGGCCGCCGAGCAGGAGGGCTCCCTGGAGGCGGTCGCCCAGCGCCTGGAGCGGGCCCTGGCCCGCGAGGGCACCCGGCGCAGCGGCATCGACGACTTCGAGGGCTTCACCACCGCGGTGCTCGTCGAGATCCCGCACGGCGTCGAGCTCGTCCGCGTCCTCAACCGCGGTCACCCCAGCCCGCTGCTGCTGCTCGGCGACGGCACCGTGCGCGCACTCGACCCGTGCCAGGCGGCGCTGCCGCTCGGCATGAGCGAACTCGGCAGCTGGCCGGACCGGGCCGTGGAGGCGGCGTTCCCGTCCGCGGCCACGCTGCTGCTCTACACCGACGGGCTCTCCGAGGCGCGCGACGCGAGCGGCCGCTTCTACGATCCGGCGGCCCGGCTCTCCGGACGTGTCTTCCCGGGGCCCGAGGAACTTCTCGCGTCCCTCGCCGCGGAGGTCCGCGCGCACACCGGCGACGGGACGAAGGACGACATGGCGCTGCTCGCCGTGCGGCGGGGCTGAGTTCCTTGATCGTTGTTACCTGTGGTAGCCGACCGTAGTCGAACGGCGTCGCTCCGCATAACAATTGACGCACCATCAGTTGGATGGACGTTTGTGGTGAGCGATCAACTCGCCCCGATCCGCCCCCTGGTGTCCCGATAAGTCCTGGCCAGAGTCGTGAACGATCAGTGGGAAGCGCTTGGAATTACTGTCTGCTGTCTATTAACGTTCGATAACGCAGCGCGGTCGTCCCAGCCGTCACAAGAGATGGCTCCGTGCGCACACGCTTAATCCCGCAAGGGAACCGGGGAACCATCAACTTGGGGTGAATCGGACATCGTTGAAGCTCGCGATGTCGGTAGGAGACCTTCCTGCTCCGAACCCGTCAGCTAACCCGGTAGGCGAGAAGGAAGGAAAGGAGAGCGCCCCCGTGGCGTCGAACCGGCCTGCCCCAGACTTCTTCTATGGACCCGAAGACGACTTCGGTGTCGAGCAGGAGACCTGGGAGGAGTGGAATCCCACCGAGGAGTCCGTCTCCTCCGTCCGCGGCAGGCATCGCGTAGCCCGCCGCCGTGGTGGATTCGCGCGCAGCTCCACCGTTCTCGGCGTCGGTGTGGTCGCCGCCGTCGGCGCGGGCGGCATCGCCACCGCACAGGGCGGCAAGCCTGCCGTCCACATATCCATGCCCGACCTGTCGGCGGTCAAGGACTCGCTGCCCGAGGCCAAGTCGCTGCCGGGCGTGGGCTCGTTGATGTCCGACGGTTCGGACTCCGACGCGGACTCCGGCGCCACGGCCTCCCCGCTGAGCGGCGCCGGTATCACTCAGGCCGAGGCCGCCGACGGGCAGACCGGCGCCGGCGAGGCGCTGCGGGCCCGCATCATGCAGCAGGCCGAGACGCAGCAGGACGCGGCCGACGCCACCGCCAAGCAGGCCGCCGAGGAGGCCGCCGCGAAGCAGGCCGCCGCCGAGGCCGCGGCCAAGCAGGACGCGGCCAAGGCCAAGGAGCTCGCCGAGAAGAAGAAGGCCGAGGCGGAGGCCCGCCGCAAGGCCGAGGCCGAGCGCCTCGCCAAGCTGGCCAAGAGCTTCAAGCTCCCGGTCGCCTCGTACACGCTCTCCGGCACCTTCGGCCAGCCCGGCTCCATGTGGTCCTCCGGGTACCACACGGGCCTCGACTTCGCCGCCTCCACCGGTACGCCGATCCGCGCCATCCACTCCGGCACGGTCACGGAGGCCGGCTGGGCAGGCGCGTACGGCTACCGCACGGTGCTCACCCTCGACGACGGCACGGAGCTGTGGTTCTGCCACCAGTCCTCGCTCAATGTCAGCGCGGGCCAGAAGGTCAGCACCGGCGATGTCATCGGCCGCGTGGGCGCCACGGGCAATGTCACCGGGCCGCACCTCCACCTGGAGGTCCACCCCGACGGGCAGTCCACCGGCGTCGACCCGGCATCGTGGCTGCGCGAAAAGGGCCTCACCCCCTGAGAGCCTCTCCCTGAGAGCCTCTCCCTGAGAGCCTGTTCGCGGGCTCTGAGCCGGTGAACTCCGGCAGTCCTGGCGCTCACCCCCCGACGCCTGGGCTGCCGGTTTGCCCATTACTGGGCCGCTTGGGTCTCTTGAGGCGATTTCCGGCGTGATCGCGGAATACCGTATTCCGTACGGGTGTTGAGTCGGGGCATGACTTCCTCTCCTTCTCTGCGCAAGCTCGGCACCTCCGACCTCGAGGTTTTCCCGCTGTCCCTGGGTGGCAACGTGTTCGGCTGGACCGCCGACGAGGCCACGTCCTTCGAGGTGCTCGACGCGTACGTCGCCGCGGGCGGCAACTTCATCGACACCGCCGACGTGTACTCGGCGTGGGTGGACGGCAACCGGGGCGGTGAGTCGGAGACCGTCATCGGCAAGTGGCTGGCCTCGCGTGGCCGCCGCGACGACGTCGTCATCGCCACCAAGGGCAGCCAGCACCCCGAGTTCCAGGGCCTGTCCGCGGCCAACATCAAGGCAGCGGCCGACGCCTCCCTGAAGCGCCTGGGCACCGACCACATCGACCTGTACTACACGCACTACGACAAGCCCGAGGTCCCGGTCGAGGAGATCATCGGCGCCCTCGACGAGCTGGTGAAGGCGGGCAAGGTACGCCACATCGCCGCGTCGAACATCTCCGCGCAGCGCCTCCAGGACTCCCTCGACCTCTCCGACCGCGAGGGCCTCGCCCGTTACGTCGCGCTCCAGCCGCACTACAACCTCGTCTCGCGCGACACGTACGAGGGTGAGCTGCAGGACGTCGCCGCGCGCGGCGGCCTCGGGGCCGTTCCCTACTACGCGCTCGCGTCCGGCTTCCTGACCGGAAAGTACCGGCCGGGCGTGACGGTCGACAGCGCGCGGGCCGCCGGCGCCGGCAAGCACCTGGAGACCGAGCGCGGGCAGCGGGTACTCACCGCGCTCGACGAGATCGCGCAGACGCACGACGCCGAGATCGCCACGGTCGCCCTCGCCTGGCTCGCCGCGCAGCCCACGGTGACGGCGCCGATCGCGTCCGCGCGGAACACCGAACAGCTCCCGGCGCTGCTCGCGGTGGCGGACGTGGAGCTGACGCAGCCGGAGCTCGACCGGCTCACGGCGGCGTCTCAGTAGCGGTACGGGTTGTTGTCGTAGGTGTACGCGGGTCCCTGCGCCAGTGGGACCGCGTACACCGGGGGCAGCCACATCGGCGTCGCGATCTGGGAGCCGTACGCGAGCGCCGGGCGCGCGTAGTGGCGCCGCGCCCACAGCGCCTCAAGGAGTTCCCGCTCCCGTACGACGTAGTCCGCGCCGGCCCTGCCCTTGCGGCCGCGGTGGCGCAGCAGTGCGAGGGACGTCGCGTGGTCCTCGTACTCGGCGACCGCCGTCGCGGCCGCCCGGCCTCCGTAGTGCGTGGCGAAGTCGCGGGCCAGGCGCCGCGCCTTGAGCGAGCCGAGCGCGAACGGATCCGGCGGGGCGAGCCAGCCCGCGGCGACGTAGGCGGGCAACTCCTGGCGGATGGTGCGCAGCTCGCGCTGGCGTACGTACACCGCGAGCCAGGTGAGCACGCCGAACACCGGGACCATGAACGCGGCGTACACCGCGAAGAAGCCGTACTCGCCGAACGACGACGAGCCGTTCCAGAACGCGTGCATGCCCATCGCGGCGAGCAGCCCGGCGAGCGGGAGCAGCATCCGGCGCAGTCGGCCGCGGCCCGGCGCCATCGCGGCGGCGATGCCGAAGCCGATGCCGGTGAGGACCGTGAACAGGGGGTGCGCGAACGGGGACATCACGACGCGCACGAAAAAGGTGGCGGCGGTGACCGAGGTCAGTCCTGGCCCGGTGCCGGCGAGCTGGTCGGTGCCGAAGGCGTTGCCGAGATAGAGGATGTTCTCGGTGAACGCGAAGCCGGTGGCGGTGACCCCGGCGATGACGACGCCGTCGACGATTCCGGTGAAGTCCCGTCTGCGGAACAGGAAGACGAGCAGCACGGCCGCTGCCTTCGCGGACTCCTCGACGACCGGGGCTATCACGGTGGCGCCCAGGGTGTCGGCGCTCGACGGGTCGGCGGTCGCGGTCTCTATCCAGCGGGTCGCGAAGCTGTTGGCGACGATCGCTATCAGCGCCGCCGCGCACGCGCCCCAGGCGAAGGAGAAGATCAGGTTCCGCCAGGGTCCCGGCTGTACGCGGTCCAGCCAGCGGAACGCGGATATCAGGAGGGGGACGGGCAGCACGGCGAGCCCGAGCCCGACCAGGAACCCCTCGGTGCCGGTCTGCTCGCGGACGAGGGCGAGGATCACGGCCCCGGAGACCGCGAGCAGCGTCGCCAGCGCGGTGGCCCGCACGCCCTTCCGCTCCCACCAGCGCGGATGCGGAACCGCGCCGCTCGGGTGCGCGCCGAGGACGTGGTCCTGCGGATGCGGATAGACGGGATACGAGGCCACCAATTGACCCTAACGAGGGATCCGCTCCACCGCGACGGGGCCGAGGACATCCGGCCCGGACCCGCCCTTGGGGCTATCGGCGCCGGAACAGCAGGTCGTGGACCACGTGGCTCTTGTCCAGGCCCTTGCCCTCGAAGCGGGTGAGCGGACGGAACTCGGGACGGGGCGCATAACCGCCGCCCTCGACCGCGTTCTCGTAGTCGGGATGGGCGGTCAGCACCTCAAGCATCTGCTCGGCATAGTCCTCCCAGTCGGTCGCGCAGTGCACGAGCGCACCCGGCTTGAGCGGCCCGCCCACGAGCGAGAGGAATTCGGCCTGGATCAGCCGCCGCTTGTTGTGGCGCTTCTTGGGCCAGGGGTCGGGGAAGTACACGCGCAGCCCGTCGAGGCAGTCGTCCGGGAGCATGTCGCGCAGCAGCACGATCGCATCGCCGTTCGCCACCCGTACGTTGTCGGTTCCCGCGCGGTCCGCCAGGTTCAGCAGATTGCCCTGGCCGGGCGTGTGCACGTCGACCGCGAGGATGCCGGTCGTCGGATCGTCCTGCGCCATCTGCGCCGTGGCCTCGCCCATACCGAAGCCGATCTCCAGGACGACGCGCTCGACACCGGGGAACATCTCCGCGAGGTCGAGCCTGCGCCGCCCGTCGATGTCCAGGCCCCACTTGGGCCACAGCCGCTGCAAGGCATCCGCCTGCGCGTCGGTGACCCGGCCGCGGCGGGGCTGAAAGCTCCGGATGCGGTGCTCGTGGTGCGACCCGGCCGGGTCGGGCCGGGGCCCCTCGGGAAACCGGGGCTCGTTGGGGCGGGCGGCGGATACGGGGGTTTCAGACGACTCAGACACAGTGGGGTCGATTTTACGGGCTCGCCAAGACCCTGTGGCCTTTCCAGCCCCGCCGGCGCTTGAGGCGCGGGGCCCGGGGCAGAACCCCGCGACGTCAACCCCGGCGCAGGCCGAGGTCACACCAACCGCAAGACCCGCTCGGCGATCTCCCGCCCAATCGGCAAAGACGCGGTCGCCGCAGGCGAAGGCGCGTTCAACACGTGGACCGCCCGATCACCCTCACGTATCAAAAAGTCATCCACAAGCGTCCCGTCCCGCAACACCGCCTGCGCCCGCACCCCCGCCGCCACCGGCACCATGTCCTCCGCGACGACCCCGGGCACCAGCCTCCGCACGGCCTTCGTGAACGCCGACTTCGACAGCGACCGGTGGACCTCCCCCGCCCCGTACCGCCAGTGCCGCCGCGCCATCCGCCACGACCCCGGCCACGCCAACGTCCCGCCGACCTCGCGAGGCCGTACGACCCCCCACCCGTAGCCCTCACGCGCGAGCGCCGGCACCGCGTTGGGCCCCACATGCACGCCGCCGTCGATCCCCCGCGTCAGATGGACCCCGAGGAACGGGAACGCCGGATCCGGCACGGGGTAGACGAGCCCGCGCACCAGGTCGGGCCGCCCGAGCTCGAAGTACTCGCCCCGGAACGGCACGATGCGCATCTCCGGGTCGTCCCCGGTCAACCGCGCCACCTCGTCGCAGCGCAGCCCCGCGCAGTTGACGAGCACCCGCCCGCGCACCACGTCGCCGGCTCTCGTCCGCACGGCGACGCCCCGGTCCGCACGCCGGTCGACCTGCACGACGTCCGCCCCGTACCGGATCTCGGCCCCGGAGGCCTCGGCGAACAGCTCGGCGACCGCGCTGTAGTCGACGATCCCCGTCGTCCCGACGTGGATCGCGGCGAGGCCGCGCACCTCCGGCTCGTACTCCTGGATCTGCGAGGATCCGAGCTCGCGCACCGGAATCCCGTTCTCCCGGCCGCGCTGGACGAGGGCGTGCAGGCGGGGCAGCTCCTCCCGCTCCGTGGCGACGATCAGCTTCCCGGTGACCTCGTGCGGGATCCCGTACTCCGCGCAGAACTTGACCATCTCGGCAGCGCCGCGCACCGCGAACCGGGCCTTGAGCGAGCCGGGCCGGTAGTAGATCCCGCTGTGGATGACCCCGCTGTTCCGCCCCGTCTGGTGCCGGGCCGGGCCTTCCTCCTTCTCGAGGACGACGACCCGGGTACCCGGCGCCGCCCGCGACACGGCGTACGCGGTGGAGAGTCCGACGATTCCCCCGCCGACCACCAGTACGTCCCCGTCATACGCAGCCGCCCCCACGGGCCTCACCTCCACTCCCGACACACTCAGCATCTTGCCCGACCCCACTGACAATCGGCTCCGCACCGGCTGGGTTTGCGTTGCGGCCGTTGTCCTCCCACGCCTCGGGGCTCTGCCCCGCACCCCGCTGGCTCTCGTACGAACGGCGGGGCTTGATCCGCCTACGCCGGAGCCATCAGCAGCGGGCGTGCCCGCTCTCGCAGCTCCACTACCCGTGGCTCGTCGCCGTACGGTTCCAGGCGGTGCAGCAGGTCCTTCACGTACTCGGTGGTGCGCGCGGACGAGATCCGCCCGGCCACCTCGAGTGCCCGGGTCCCCTGCTCGCACGCGGCGTCCAGGTTCCCCGACTCCAGCTCGGCGACCGCCGACACCACGAGACGTAAGCCGTGCGAGCGCACGAACTCCTCCGTGGGCTTCGACAGCGCCTGCTCCGTGAAGCGCCGCACCTGACGGGGCGCCTTCAGATCGCGGTAGCACTCCGCCGCGTCCGCCGCGAACCGGTCGTACGAGTAGAAGCCGAGCCACGAAGGGTCGGTGTCACCGTCACGGGCCCGCTCGAGCCACCCTTCGGCGGCCCGCAGCGCGCCCCCGGCCGCGTGCCCGTCACCGGTGCGCGCGTGCGCGCGTGCCTCGATGAGCCGGAAGAAGCTCATGGTCCGGGCCGTCGCAAGGCCGCGGTTGCGCTCGATGGCGGCCTGCGCGAGGTCGACGCCCTCGTCACCGAACCCGCGGTAGGTGGCCTGCAACGACATGGAGGCGAGTACGTAGCCGCCCAGCGGCACGTCCGCGGCCGCGCGCGCGAGCCTGAGTGCCTGGATGTAGTAGCGCTGCGCCGCCTCCTGCTGCCCGGTGTCGAACGCCATCCACCCGGCCAGCCGCGTCAGTTCGGCCGCCGCCCCGAACAGCGAGCGCCCCACCTCGTCCGAGTACGAGGCGAGCAGCAGCGGCGCCGCCTCCACCCGCAGGCACTCGGGCACCATCGACGAACGCCAGTCGCCGCCCCCGTACTTGGAGTCCCAGCGCCGCGCGTCCTCGGCGGCCTCGCGCAGCTTCTGCACGTCGCTGTGGCCGACCTTCTGGGGTGAGCCCTCCTCTACGTGGTGCGCCTCTCGCGCTACGGAGGAGTCGGCCGGGGTTATCAGCCAGCGGGACGCGGGCGTCGCGTACGCGCTCACGGCGAACGAGCCGGCCAGCGACTGCCAGATGCCGCCGCCCGCCCGCCGCCCGGCGAGGTCGAGCCGGTACAGCTCCGTCGCCGACTTCACCGCCGCCCGTACGTCACGCGGGAAGGCCAGGCCCACCTCGGGCGCGGGATCCGCGTCGGCCAGGCCGATCTCGTGCAGCGGCACGGGCCGGCCGAGCTTCTGGCCGATCGCGGCAGCGATGAGGTGCGGGGCGGCGCCCTGCGGCACCATGCCCTTCGACACCCAGCGCGCCACCGACGTCTTGTCGTAGCGGAGCGTCAATCCCCGTTGTGCACCAAGGTCGTTGACGCGGCGGGCGAGTCCTGCGTTGCTGATTCCCGCGAGGGCGAGGACGGCACCGAGCTTTTCGTTCGGCCCGCGTTGCTCCCTGGACATGAGCCACCCCTCGACACAGACGGCTGCCGCGCCGGGCACCACACCGTCTGTTTCGGCCTGGCATAACCGCGCGGCATTCGTACACACAGCGTAGTTCGCCGCATCCCAAGCGTTAAGGGTCGGCATTCCGGATGGCGGGATTGTTGTCCGTACGGAAGTACGGCGCAGGCCACGCCGTGTGACCGTGTGCTCCGGGCGTGGTGCCGTGCGCCTGTGCGTGCGCTCTTACCCGGGCGACAGGGCGGCGGTTGCATGGGACCTGCGTGGGTCGGCCCGCTGTACTGGATCCGGTGGGCTGGGGGACACCGCCGCCTACATCCCCGCGGGCGGCGGACCGGTCCGGGAGGCGAACTCCGCCTCCCGGACTGTGCGTTGCGCGCTGTGGCCGAAGCGGGGTGTTCAGCTCCGGCCATCGACGGCCGATTTGGCCGAATCTCGCCCCTGGAATCCGAACTCGCCCGGGTCGTACCACGGTTCAACCACGGCTCAAAAGGGGCGCATTAGGGGGAGCGTACGCCACTTCCCGCCCGCTCCCTCCCTTCGCCGTGTCCCCTCTTTGGGGCCGCCTTCGTGGCAGCATGGGGATCCCTTTGTTGTCCACAGCCTGTGGAGGCGGCGATGCGCTGGTTGGTGGGGTGGAGCAGTGCCACCTCCGGGCCCGTTGCCCTCGGTTCCGCGGGTGCCACGGGAACGGAAGGCGAAACGGTACACCCGGTGGGCTCCCAACTCCTGTGGGGCGACCCGGATCCGCTGTGGGCGGTCGGTGACTGGCGCCCCGACGAAGTACGCATCGTGCGGGCCGACGACCGGACGAGGATCGCGGTCCTCGGTGTGTGCGGTGCCTCCGACGAGCAGCTGAGAGTGGGCCTGTTCGCGGCGCGCGGCGGCGCCCTGCGCCACCTCACGGCCTGGCCCGGCAGCTACACGGCCGTGGTCCAAGTCGGCCGCCGCGTCACGGTGGTGGGCGACCTCGCGGGCGCGCGCCCCGTGTTCCACACCCCCTGGGCGGGCGGCACCGCGTACGCGACGGCGGCGCTCCCGCTCGCCGACCTGATCGAAGCCAACCTGGATGTAGGGCACTTGGCCGCGCTCCTCGCGGCGCCCGACGTCCCGGAGGCGCTGCACGACTCGACGCCCTACCAGGGCGTGCACCGCATCCCGCCGGGCCACGCGCTGATCCTGCGCGCCGGGGCCCGCGAGATCGCCGGCTACGAGCCCGTGGCGTCCCTTGCGGTGGGTGCGGGCGCCGTCGACCCGGAGAGCGCCGTGGACGGCGTCAGGGACGCCCTCGTCGAGGCCGTGCGGACCCGCCTCGCGGCGCCCCGGCACGTGCCCGGCACCGACCTGGACCCCGGACCCGTGCCCGGCATGGGCCCCGCCGAGCGCCGGGCCGCCCGCGGGATGCCGGTGCCCGGCATCGGCGCCGACGTCTCCGGTGGGCCGGCGTCCGGCACCCTCGCCCTCCTCGCGGCGGGTCTGCCCGGAATGCCCGGCACCGTCCTCGGGCACGGCACGGGCGCGGGCGAGCGCCTCCTGGCGGTCACCTTCAACGACCGCTCGTCGCGGGCGGACCAGCACGAGTCGGAGCTGGAGAGAGCCGGGGTGCTCGCCGCCAACCCACGCCTCCACCACGTAGTGGTGGCGGCAGGTGAAGAGGCGCTCCCGTACGCCGAGTTGGACGGGCCGCTCACCGACGAGCCGAGCCCGTCCCTCGTCACGGCCGCACGGCACCGCGCACGCCTCGTCTCCGGCAGCGCCGACCACTTCACCGGGTACGGGGCCCGACAGGTCCTGGACGCCCACCCCGCACGCCTGGCCGACCTGCTGATGGACCGGCGCCGACGCCACATGGTGCGCCCCATGGCGGCACTCACCAAGGCGGACGGCTCCTTCACGGTGCCCGCGCGCGTCTACGGAGCGGCCAGAAAACTTGCCCGTACGCCCTACAAAGCGGGCCTCGAAGGGCTCTCCAGCCGACTCCTCCAGCGCAGTTTCGAGGAGCCGGGCGGCGCCGTCGGGGCCTCGCTCGCCGCCCTCGCCTGGGCGAGACCGGGGCCCGCCGCGCGCTGGCTGACCGGAGAGGCGCTCGCTGAAGTATCGGTTCGCCTGCACGACGGCAAGACCCGTCCGGGGCCGGGTCCCGGCCAGCGCCCCGGAGAGTTCCGCGCCCGCGCGGTCCTCGCCCGGCACGCCGCGGACCTGCGCATCCTCGAACAGGCCGCCGAGGTCCGCTTCCAGCGCCTGCACGCCCCGTTCCTCGACAACCAGGTCGTCCGCGCCTGCCGCGCCCTGCCCGAGGCGCTGCGCGTCCAGCCGGGAGCCCGCGCCGACATCCTGCGCCGGGTCCTCGAAGGCGCCGGCGTCAGCGAACTGCCGGCAGGCTGGGGCGCGCCCTCCCACGCCTCGTCGTCCGCGGCGACCCGCGCCGGGCTCCGCCTCGCGGCGGACCACCTGATCGGCCTCTTCGACACGCCGCTGCTCGCACAGACGGGCCTGATCGAGGCCCGCGTGGTCCGCAAGGCCCTGCGCGCCGCGGCCGACGGCGAGCCGCTGCCGCTCGACGGTCTGGCGGACCTGGTCGCCCTCGAACTGTGGCTGCGCCGCCTCCTCTCCCGTCGCGGCACCTGCTGGACCGGCACCCCGGCACGCGCGCGTGCGGTGCCGACGGGGAGCGTCGTCCCGGAGCGCGCCCTGGGGGCGGGGCCCAGGTAACTCCCGCAGCGGGCAAAAAACTGGGCCCTCCCGCCGCCGAGCGGCGACAATGCCTCAGTGCAGTACAAGATCCTGGGCACCACACAGGCATACGACGACCAGGGCACACCTGTGCCCGTGGGCGGCCCGCGGCTGCGCGCCCTGCTCACGTCCCTGGCCCTGCACACCCCGCACACCGCCCCGACCGACGCGCTCATCGGCGACGTCTGGGCCGGCGACCCGCCCGCCGACGCCCCGGCCGCCCTCCAGGCGCTGGTCGGCAGGCTCCGCCGCGCACTCGGCAGGGAGGCGGTCACCTCCGAGGCCGGCGGCTACCGCCTCGCCGCGCGCCGCGAGGACATCGACCTGTACGTCTTCGAGCGCCTGGCCCGCGAGGGCGCCGCGGACCTCGCGGCGGACGCCCCGGAGACCGCCGCCCGGACGCTGCGGGACGCGCTCGCCCTGTGGCGCGGCCCGGCCCTCGTCGACCTCCCCGACCACACGGCCGCCACCCGGCACGAGGCCCGCCGCCAGGACACCATCCGCGCGCGCGTGGAGGCGGATCTGCGCCTGGGCCGCGCCCTCGACCTCGTACCGGAGCTGCGGGAGCTGACCATCGCGCATCCGTACGACGAGCCGATGCGGGCCCTTTTGATTCGGGCGCTGCGGGACTCCGGCCGGAGTGCGGATGCGCTGGCCGCCTTTGAGGATGCGCGGCGGGTGTTGGTGGAGGGGTTGGGGGCGGATCCCGGGCCCGAACTTGCCGCGCTGCATGCGGAGTTGCTGGCGCCTGCCGATTCTGCCGCCCACCCGGGGTTGCGGTCGCGGGGCTCTGCCCCGGACCCCGCTGGCTCTCGTCCAACGGCGGGGCTTGAAATGCGGGGGCTTGACGTGCCGCAGGGGCTTGAGCGGCCCCCGGCTCGAACCGGGAATCTCCGCCCCCGCTTGAATTCGTTCGTTGGGCGGGAACTCGAACTCGCCGCCATCCGTTCGCACTTGCGAGGAGCACGTCTGGTCACCCTCACGGGTCCGGGGGGCTCCGGCAAGACCCGTCTGGCGGAGGAGGCCGCGGCACCGCTCTCCCAGGCCTGGCTGGTCGAGCTGGCGCCGCTCGACGATCCGCTGGCGGTGCCGGGCGCGGTGGTCAGCGCACTGGACCTGCGTGAGACGGTCCTGATGACGAACGAGTTGTCGGGCCCGCAGACCGATCCGACCAGCCTCCTCGTAGAGCACTGCGCCCACCGCAGCCTGCTCCTGATCCTTGACAACTGCGAACATGTCATCGGCGCCGCGGCCCAGCTCGCCGAGACCCTCCTCACGCGCTGCCCCGGCCTCACGATCCTCGCCACCAGCCGCGAACCCCTCGGCGTTCCGGGGGAGTCCGTGCGCCCCGTCGAGCCGCTGCCTCCGGACCCCGCCCACCGCCTGTTCGCCGAACGGGCCGCAGCGGTCCGCCCCGGCTTCGACCCCAGCCAGGATCAGGCGGCCATCGCCGAGATCTGCCGCCGCCTCGACGGGCTGCCGCTGGCCATCGAGCTGGCCGCGGCTCGCCTCAGACTGCTCACGCCCCGCCAGATCGCGGACCGGCTCGACGACCGCTTCCGCCTGCTGACCGGCGGCAGCCGCACGGTGCTGCCCCGCCAGCAGACCCTCCGCGCGGTCGTCGACTGGTCGTGGGACCTGCTCGACAAGGGGGAGCGCGGCACCCTGTGCGAGCTCTCCGTCTTCGCCGGCGGCTGGGACCTGGAAGCGGCGGAGGCCGTGTGCTCCACCGGCGAGGTCGCCGACGTCATCGGCTCCCTCCTGGACAAGTCCCTGCTCGTCGCCGCACCCCACCAGGAGCAGCGTGGCGCGGGCATGCGCTACCGGATGCTGGAGACCATCCACGAGTACGCCACGGAGCGTGCCGCGCAGGACCCCGAGCTCCGGGAAGGGGCCGAGCGGCGGCACATCGCCCACCTGCGCGCGCTGGTCGAGGCGGCCGACCCCAAGCTGCGCTCCGCCGAGCAACTCCCGTGGATCCAGCGCCTGGAGGCGGAGCTGGACAACATCCGCGCGGCGCTGACCCGCGTCACCTCAGGGCCGGAACCCGCCGATCTGGAGTCGGCGATCGCCCTGGCGCTGCACATGGGCTGGTTCTGGTGGCTGCGCAACTACCGCCACGAGGGCTCGAACTGGGTCGAGCGCATCGTGAAGATGCTGCCGGACGATGCGCTCTCCGAAGACACCGAGGACATCGAAGACACCGAGGACACCGAAGACCCGATGTACTGGCCGCAGATGAATCTGCGGCTGCTCTCCCTTTTCCTGCTGTCCGAGGTCTACCCGCACAGCGCGGTCGCCAGTGCGGAACGGCGCGCGTACGCGCTGCGCGTGCAGTCCGTCTTCGCGCCGCCCAACCCGGAGGGCGCCCGCTTCCCCGGCATCATCTGGCCGTTCACGCTGTTCCTGCTCGACGGCCGTGACGTGCGCGCCGACCTGGACGCCGCCGTCGCCAACTGCCGTCGCTACGGCGGCGACTGGGAGCTCGGCGTCACCCTGATGTTCCGCGCGCACATGGCGGTCGACATGCCGGGCAACATGAGCGGCGTCGACGACGACCTCGCCGAGCTGCGGGGGCTGAGCCGCCGGGTGGGCGACCGCTGGATACGGGCCCAGGTGTGCAGCGCGGCGGGCGAGGCCGCCATGGGGCGCGGCCGGTTCGAGGAGGCGAAGGGAGAGTACGAGGAGGCGCTGCTGCTCGCCTACGAAGTGGGGGCGTACGCCGAGTCGCCGTTCCTCATGGCGCGCCTCGCGGAGATCTCCTTCCGCGCGGGCGACCGGGACGCCGCGCAGAAGACGCTCGACATGGCGACCGACGAGGCGGAGCGGTACGGGGTGGTGGACACCGCCGCTTTCGCCCGGCTGCTGCGGGCGTACCTCGCTCTGTCGGACGGTGACGTGGCCGCCGCGCGTGAGCACTGCGACGCCTCGCGCGCGGTGGCCGAGGGCGGCACCCCGCCACCGCAGTTCGTCGCGGCCCTCGGCGTGGTCGACGCGCGCGTCACGGCGGCGGAGTCGGGGGCCGGGGCCGGCCTCCGGAAGGTGGTCCGCCTGCTGCGCGACGAGGTCCTGGGGCAGACGGCCGAGTTGGTGACCGCGGGCCTCGTCGACGTCGGAGCCGCACTTCACGCGCGCGTGGGCGACATGGCACGCGCGGTGCGCCTCTTCGCGGCAGCCGACGTGATGCGCGCCGGTCTGCCGAGGTCGATGCCGGAGCGCGAGGAGTACGAGGTGGTGGAGGACCGCGCGCGGGTGGAACTGGGCGACGCACGGTACGAGGCCGAGCACGCGGCGGGCAGCACGCTCACGCACGAGCAGCTCCTGTCGGAGCTGGAGGCCGGCGCCGGTACCGATTCGGGTGACTGACGCCGGGTGATCAGCTACACGTGAAGCGGGACTCCGCCCAGTCGGCGACCGCCACAGAGTCGGCCGGGCTGTCCGGTTCGGTCACGAGCCGGATCGACTTGGCCCCGGCCACGTTCACATGAACCGGCACAGCGGGGTCACGGCCCTTGACCACGGACGAGCTCCAGGCCCGCGCCCCGTCGACGTAGACGGAGAACCGGACGGCGCCGAGACCGAGCGTCATGTCGTCGACACCGGCATAGGCGTCGTACGCCGTGCAGCTTCGGTTGAGGTCGATGGTGACGGAGGACCGGGAGTGCACCGACACCCCGTTCGCGTACTGCTTGTCGGCGATCGACATGCCGTAGCGCTGCCACACCCAGCTGCTCTCGCCGAGGCGGATCTCCGGCTTCGAATCGTCCCCGAGGGTGTCGTACTGCAGCTTGTTCACCTGGTAAACGGCCGGGGCGGGCGGAGGCGTCGGCTTCGGCGTCGGCTTGGGCGGCGTCGGCTTGGGAGCCGGCGGCTTCGGCTTCGGCTTCGGGGGCGTCGGCTTGGGCGTGGGCTTCGGCGTCGGCTTGGGGGAGGGCTTCGGCGGTACCGGCGTCGGCTTGGCCACCGGGGGCTTCGGCTCCGGCTTCGGCTTCTTCGGTTCGGGCTTCGGCTTCTTCGGCTCGATCGGCTGCGAGGCGGGCGGCGGCGCCTTCTCTCGCGCCTCCGGCTTCGGCTTCGGGTCACCGGTGAGCGCCATCGCCAGCGCGACGGCGGTACCGGCGGCCACCACACCGGCCGCGATCCCCGCCTTCGCGGGCGCCCCGAGCCCTTCGGAGGCCGCGCCGCCGGCGGCGCCACCGCTCGTGGAGCCGCCGCCCGACGCCGCGGCCGCACCGGCCCCGGCCGCGCCCGCCGCACTCGCGGCGCCACCGCCGATGAACGCCGCGGCCTTCGCGTACCCAGCGGCGCCGAACCAGCCGATGACCGCGATCGGTACGACACCGGGGATACCGCTGGCGACTTCCTTGATCTGGCCGGCGGCGAGCCGGCACTTGGCGCACTCCTCCATGTGCTTGCGCAGGCCCCGCTCCGCCCGCGTGCGCAGGCTGCCGCGCGCGTAGGCGCCGAGCCGGTCCGCGTAGCGGGCGCACTCCTCGGACTGGGTGAGCGTGGTCGAGACATGGGCCTGGAGGTAGGCCTCCTTCAAGCCCTCGCGGGCCCGCTTGGCGAGCACGCGCGTGCCGTTGGCGTCGAGCCCGAAGAGCGTGGCGACCTCGCTGGGCGACTCCTCCTCGACCTCCGTGTGCCACAGCACGGCCTGCCAGCGCTCGGGCAGCGAGCGGAAGGCCTGCATGGCCATCGACTGCTCGGCCTCGTGCATCGCGAGGACGTCGGCGCCCAGGTCGAGCGTGTCGTCGTCCAGGGTCTCGGAGGAGCGGGCGGCCTGTGTGGCGAACACGGCGAAGTCGTCGACGAGGTGCTCGCGCTTCGCCGACTTCGTCCAGCCCGCGGCCACGCGGCGCACCGTGGTCAGCAGATAGGCGCGCACCGCGTGCTCGGGACCGCTGCCGCTGCGCACCGCTTGCAGGGTGCGGGCGAAGACCTCGGCCGTGAGGTCGTCGGCGGTGTGCCCGTCGCGGCAGCAGGTGCGGGCGTAGCGGCGCACGGCGACGGAGTGGCGGCGGTACAGCTCTTCGTAGGCGCTGTCGTCGCCCGCGCGCATGCGGGCGATCAGGTCGGCATCGGAGGACGGCGCCTCGCCGTCGACGCCGCCGGGTGAGCCGCCCTCGCGCTGAGGCGGCACGGATGTCTGGATGTCCGGCTGCTCGGTGGGCGTGCGCCCCGGACCGCCCTGGCTCGGCACCTGCTGCGGCGGCGCACTCTCCGCGCTCGTCCCGCCGCCCTCGGGCCGCTGCTCGTCCCGCCCGTCAACGCTCATTGCGGAATGCCCCCGACCGCCCACTCTGACCCGATCACCGGGAAAGAGTGCCACACGCACGGGCCCCCGAAGTAGCTGCTGCACCGCAACCACTCATCCGTGGAGATTTCGCGTGCTCGACCCCTAAGGATCACTCGTTCGGGGAAGCATCAACCACCGTGCCGTAAACGAGAGTTGACCGCGAGTGACTGTGTGGTCGACTCGCGGTCACTCCGTCGGTTCGGTGAGGATCGGACCCGTTGATCGGGCCCGTTGATCCGACCGGTCACGCCGACCGGTCACGCCGACCCGTCACGTCGACCGGTCACGCCGGCCGCGACCGCAGCCCTTCGAGCAGGATGTCGAGCAGCCGTGCGGAGGCCGCCTCCTGCTGTACGGCGTCCGGGAGCGACGGGGCCGCCGTCGCGATGACCAGCAGCACGTCCGACACGGTCACGTCGGTGCGCAGCTCACCGGCCTCCCGGGCGCGGTCCACGAGCCGGCCCACGACCTCGAGGAGCGCCGCGGCCCCCGTGTCGTACGAGGGCAGGCTCTCGCCGCCGGCCGCCGGCTGCCGCTCGACGAGCCGCAGTTCGGGTGTCGCGACACGCTGCTCGGGCACGCGCGGCTCGTCCCGCCCGCCCTCGTCGGAGTCGGCGACCCCCACCCGCAGTACCTGCGGAGGCAGCAGCCGGCCCGCACCCGAGGCGACCGAGGTCCGCAGGAAGCGCGAGAGCGCCGACCACGGCTCTTCCTCCTGGCCGAGCGCCGTGCGCGCCTGGTCGGTCAGCCGCGCGGTCTCCTCCTCGGCTATCCGCCGCACCAGTACGTCCTTGCTGGGAAAGCGCCGGTACACCGTGCCCACCCCGACGCGCGCGCGACGCGCCACGTCCTCCATGGGCGCCCCGTACCCCAGCTCGCCGAAGACCTCCCTGGCGGCGCGCAGTACATGCTCAAGATTGCGCTGTGCGTCCACACGAAGCGGCGTGGAGCGCGAACTGTCGCCCGCACCCCGCCCGTTGGCCCCCGCGACCGCGCCAGAGGGCGCGACGGCAGAGGCTGAGGTCCAATGAGAGTCCTGAATGTGCATATGTGTTCCCCCGGTAATGACGTCTCCCCCCGGAGACACTCCCCGCCATTGTCTGTCGGAGCCAGCGGAACAGACAGCGATTTCCGGGACCGCGTCCCGATCGCCCGCGTATCCCCCCAGACACCCCGACAAGAGACGAACATAGTTGAGCCGGGGGCAATTCAGAAGGGGCAGGTTCCGCACCGGGTGCCCCTCGAAAGGAGGACGCGCGGGATTTCGCCATGACGGCCCCGCCGCTCCGCGCCCCGGCCCAGGGCCCCGCTCCGGACGCTGACCTGGGCACCTCCCGCGCGCGCGGGTCGCCCGCCCGTCCAGGAGGGGTACTTCCGGTCGTCATACAAATGGTCGAGGCTGTGGACAAACGGATGGGCCCGATGCGTCATGGGAGGGTGAGGACTGCAATCTTCCGGGGGACGACCCCCGTACCCCCGAGGCGTACGCGCATTGTTGTAGTCGGCGGCGGTTACGTCGGGATGTACACGGCTCTGCGACTCCAGAAGAAGCTCAAACCGGAGCTCAAGAGCGGTGCCGTGGAGATCGTCGTGATCACCCCCGACCCGTACATGACCTATCAGCCTTTCCTGCCGGAGGCCGCCGCAGGATCGATCTCGCCGCGCCATGTCGTCGTCCCGCTGCGCCGCGCGCTCGACCTGTGCCAGGTGATCGTCGGCGAGGCGCACTCCATCGACCACGCCAAGCGCACGGCCACGTACACCACGCTGGCCAGCGACGAGGAGGGGACGGGCGCGGCCACCCTCACCTACGACGAACTGGTCCTGGCGCCGGGCTCGGTCTCCCGCACGCTCCCGGTCCCCGGGCTCGCCGACTTCGGCATCGGGTTCAAGACCGTCGAGGAGGCCATCGGCCTGCGCAACCACGTCATCGAACAGCTCGACATCGCCTCCTCCACACGCGACCCGGCGATCCGCGACGCGGCGCTCACCTTCGTCTTCGTAGGAGGTGGCTACGCGGGAGTGGAGGCGCTCGGCGAGCTGGAGGACATGGCGCGATACGCGGCGAAGTACTACCACAACATCAAGGCCGAGGACCTGAAGTGGATCCTCGTGGAGGCGAGCGGCCGGATCCTGCCCGAAGTGGGCCCGGAAATGGGCCAGTACACGATCCGCGAACTGCGCGGCCGCAACATCGACGTACGCCTGGAGACCCGGCTCGAATCCTGCGAGCACCGCGTAGCGGTGCTCAGCGACGGCTCGCGCTTCCCCACACGTACGGTCGTGTGGACGGCTGGCGTCAAGCCGAGTCCGCTGCTCGCCGCCACGGACCTGCCGCTCAACGAACGCGGCCGCCTCAAGTGCACCGCCACGCTCGCCGTCGACGGCGCCCCGCACGCGTGGGGAGCGGGCGACGCCGCGGCGGTCCCGGACATCACCGCGGACGAGCCCGGCAAGGAGTGCGCGCCCAACGCGCAGCACGCGGTGCGCCAGGCCCGCACCCTCGGCGACAACATCGCGGCCTCCGTGCGCGGCGAACCGCTCACCGACTACGAGCACGCGTACGCGGGTTCGGTGGCCTCCCTCGGCCTCCACAAGGGCGTCGCGCACGTCTACGGCCGCAAACTGAAGGGCTACCCTGCCTGGTTCATGCACCGCGTCTACCACCTCAGCAGGGTGCCCACCGTGAACCGCAAGGCCCGTGTCCTGACCGAATGGACGCTCTCCGGTCTGTTCAAGCGAGAGATCGTCTCGCTGGGCTCACTGGAACAGCCCCGCGCCGAGTTCGAACTCGCGGCCGGAGCGGTCCCTCCTACGGACCCATCTGGAGGGCCCTCCCGCGACACCCCGCAAGGGCCCCCGGAGAACCCGAAGGGGTCGCCCTGAGCGTGTTGTTGACGTCCCCGACGGAGCACTGGTGACCGGAGCGCGGAACCCCCGCTCGCGGACCGGCGTCTGACGTTTGTCAGTACGGTCGGCCAGACTGGTCCACGACCCTGGGCGGGCCCCTCGCCCGCCCTCGACCCCACGAGGCTTTTCCCCTGTGAACTTCACGCGCTGGAGCGCCCGGCTCCCCGGAACGCAGCGCCGCGCGGCGGCGCGGGCCGACCACGGCGGACCCCAGCGGGCCGACGGCGCGGTCCCCGCTGCCCGCGCCGAGCATGTGTCCGAAGAGGACCCCGTCGAGGAGGGCTGCGTCGACGAGTTGCCCGTACGCGAGGTCCTCGACCGCATCCCCGCCCTCGTCGCCGTGGTGCACGGCCCCGAGCACCGCATCGCGTACGTCAACGACGCCTACGTCGCGGCCTTCGGCGAGCGCACCGCGGGCGAGCCCGCCCACGAGGCGCTGCCCGAGCTCGACGAGCTCAGCCTGCTCCCGTTCCTCGACCAGGTGCTGCGCAGCGGCAAGCCCCGCACGGTCAAGTCCCGCAAGACGTCAGGCGGCCGCTCGTACACCGTCACGTGCACCCCGCTGGAGACCGCGGAGGGCCCCGGCGTGCTGATCTTCGCGGCCGACGTCACGGACCACGCCGAGGCGGCGGAGCGCCTGCGCACCAGCGAGCGCGAACAGCGCGAGACGGCGGTCACACTCCAACGCTCGCTCCTGCCCCAGGAGTTGGAGGAGCCGGACGATCTGCGGATCGCGGCCACCTACCAGCCCGGCGGCACCGAGGCCGCGGTCGGCGGCGACTGGTACGACGTGATCACCCTCGGGGGCGGCCGTACTGCCCTGGTGATCGGCGACGTCATGGGCCGCGGCGTCCGGGCGGCCGCGGTCATGGGCCAGCTCCGCACCGCGGTCCGCGCCTACGCGCGCCTGGACCTGCCCCCGCACGAGGTGCTCCAACTACTGGACGGCCTCGCTACGGAGATCGACCCGCACCAGATCGCCACCTGCGTCTACGCAGTCCACGATCCGAACGAGGGCCGCCTCGTCTACGCGTCCGCGGGCCATCTGCCGATCCTCGTACGCGACGAGAACGGCACGATCCACCGCGGCGACGAGCCCACGGGACCCCCGCTCGGCACCGGCGGCTGGCTGCACGCCTCGGGCTCCGTGCCGCTCGGCGCCGGATCCACGGCGGTCATGTACACCGACGGCCTGGTGGAGCGGCGCGACGAGGACATCGACGAGGGGGTGGCCGCGCTCGAGAACGCGCTGGCGGGCGCGACCGGCACACCCCAGGTGGTCTGCGACCGCCTGATCCGTGCGGCCGGTGTCACGGCCGATCACGACGACGACGTCGCGGTCCTGGTCGTCCAGCACCCGGCCCGCAAGGGCATCGAGGGCGAGCGCTTCCGCAACGCGGCGCTCGAGCTGCTCGGCGGCGTGGAGGCGGCCCCACGCGCGCGTGCCTTCGCGTCCGGCGTCCTCACCAGCTGGCGCTTCGCCGACGAACTCCACGAGCTGGGCGTCCTCGCGGCCAGCGAACTCGTCGCCAACTCCCTCCAGCACGGCACCCCGCCGATGCGCCTGCGCCTGCGCCGCACGGACCGCCGCCTGATCATCGAGGTGACCGACGGCGACGACCACCTGCCGCGCCGCCGTCGTGCTGAAGCGGCGGACGAGGCGGGCCGTGGCATCGCGATCGTCGCCGCGATCGCCTCGAACTGGGGCTCGCGGCGGACGCCGGACGGCGGCAAGGCGGTGTGGTGCGAGTTCGTGCTTCCCCAGGGCAAGGCTCAGGGGGCGCCCCCGGCGTGACGTCTCAGCCGGACGTGGCGGCGGCGGGCTCCGGTGAGCTCTGCATCACCACACGGCTGCCGGCCAGCGACGGCTGGTCCTGCACCGGCGTGAGCCGCTTGCCGAGCCGCAGCGCGAGCACGGTGATGGCCAGCGAGAACAGCACGAACGTCACGATGTACGGCCCGTGCAGCGCGGCGCCCATCGGCCCGCCCACGGCAGGCCCGACCGCCAGCGCGAGCTGCTTCACCAGCGCGAAGGCCGAGTTGTACGAGCCGACCATGCCGGCCGGAGCGAGATCGGCGACGAGCGGCGCCACGGTCGGCGACAGCATCGCCTCACCGAGACCGAACAGCGCGTACGTGGAGATGAACGCGGCGGTCGCCATCGCCTGGCTGCCGTGCCCGATCCCCGCATACCCGGCCGCCAGCCACGCGACGGTCCAGATGAGCCCCACCGCGGCGATCACCCGCGACCGCTTCCGGCGCTCGACGAGCTTGAGCACGGCGAACTGGGCGATCACGATCATCGCCGTGTTGGCGGCGAGCGCGATCCCGAGCGTGGACGCCGAGATCCCGGCCGCCTCGACCCCGTAGGCACTCAGCCCCGACTCGAACTGCCCGTAGCAGGCGAAGAACAACACGAACCCGAGCACGCACAGCTGCATCATCGCCCGGTGCCCGAGCAGCGCCCGCATGCCGCCCTGGCCCTCGCCCTTCGGCACGGCCTCGCCGAGCGCCGGCGAATGCGGCATCCGCACGGTCAGCACGATCCCGGCGAGCACCAGGAACATCACGGCCTCGATGGAGAAGAGCAGCAGGAAGCTGTCCGGCCTGGACTCGTCCACGATCTGGCCGCCGATGAGCCCGCCGATGCCGAGGCCCAGGTTCTGCAGGAAGAACTGCGTCGCGAAGGACCGGGTCCTGGTCTCCGGTGCCGAGCACCACACGATCATGGTCGCGAGGGCCGGCTGCAGCACCGCCGTCCCGGCACCGAGCACCGCGGCGGCCACGATGGCAGCCGGTTCGTACGTGGCGAACCCGAGACCGACCGCTCCCACGGACGCCACGACCGAGGCCGCGACGAGCACGGGCAGCGGGCCGCGCCGGTCGATGGCGCGACCGGTGAAGGGCAGGACGACCAGGGCGGCCATGGCGAAGGCGGCCAGCACGATCCCCGCCGCTCCGGCTCCGAGCTCCCGGACCTCCGCCACATACACATAGAGGAACGGAACCGTGAAGCCGACGCCGAACGCGCTCAGCGCGCTGCCCACCTGAATCCGGCGCATCGCGGCGCCCATCGCCCTGACCACGTTCACCTGCCCTTTCGCTGGCCCGGCGCACTGGTCCGGGTCTTAGTACTGAAGACTTAGAAGGTAAAGTTCGAAGCTAAAGAGTACACACGCAAGGACTTCAACGCCAATCACTCCCGTGCCATACTTCGCGCCATGGCGGACACCCAAGGCGCACCGGCTGCCGAGCCGACGCTCGAAGAGCAGATCGCCACGTATCAGCGCGAGTTCCATGCCCTCGACCCCCAGGTCGAGCAGATCGTCTCGGCGCTCGGCAGACTCAACCGCCGCATGAACGTGGCGTACGGGCGCCAGACCGCGGAGATCGGGATCAGCAACACCGACTGGGAGGTCCTCAAGGCACTCGTCCTCTCGGGCGATCCGTACCGCCTGGGCCCCGGCGACCTCGCCAAGCGCCTCGGTCTGACCCCCGCCGCGATGACCCACCGCATCGACCGCATGGTCCAGGAGGGCCTGGTCACCCGCGACCGCGACGAGAACAATCGTGTCCGGGTCATCGTGGAGCTGACCACGGAGGGCCGCGAAAAGTGGCTGGAGGCGATGCGCCTCGCCTCGGTCTTCGAGGAGGACCTCCTCCAGGACCTCACCCCAGGGGAGCGCAGCGCCCTCGGCGAGGTCCTCACGCGTCTTCTGCGCCGCGTGGAGGACGCCCAGCCGGACGCCGGCGGCCGCCTCAACGACCTGGCCTGAAGCCGGGCAAGGGGAGGGTTGACACGGCCTCCCCCGGTCCGTAAGGTACCTCGGGTTGCCACGGAGCCGTAACGGTTCTTCGGCAGTACATCCGCCGCTCAAGCGGCACCCAATCTCAGCACGATCACCCAACCGGGATTCTGTTCGGCATGCCCGAATTCAATTCCGAACCCCCGATTAGCTCGGGGGCTGGGAATCCGCTAAAGTTTGGAACGTCGGAACGGCCCAACAGCCGCGAAGACAAGCCCCTCTGACTGGGAATCAGGCCCGAAAGGATCTGATAGAGTCGGACTCGCCGGAAAGCCGAAAGGCCGGAAAGCGAAGCGGAACCGAGGAAAACGGATCGGAAAACGATCTGATAGAGTCGGAAACGCAAAACAGCAAGACCGAAGGGAAGCGCCCGGAGGAAAGCCCGAGAGGGTGAGTACAAAGGAAGCGTCCGTTCCTTGAGAACTCAACAGCGTGCCAAAAATCAACGCCAAAATTTGTTGATACCCCGTCTCCAGCATTCGCTGGGACGAGGTTCCTTTGAAAAGTCCTGCCGGTCATTTGATGGGCAGGCGCACAGCGAGGACGCTGTGAACGGTCGGATTATTCCTCCGACTG